>NZ_LMGA01000001.1:1847221-2369721 GCF_001427025.1 Mesorhizobium sp. Root554
CGCGCCCGCCCAGGAGCAGCCGCGCAAGCTGCTGCGCCAGAAAAAGGAACAGGTCGAACCGGCTGAAAAGCCTGTGCCCGCCCCTGAAGCGGCACCCAAGCCTGCCGAGAAGCCGGCTGCTGCCGAAGAAGCCGCGCCCAAACCCGAGGCCAAGCCTGAGCAGCCAGCGCCCGGCCAGACATTGCAGGAAGGCGCACCCAAACCTGAAAGCGCGGCGCCCGCTGGCGAAAAGCCTGCCGCGCAGCCTGAGCTGCTAAAGCCGGCCGAAAAACCCGCCGAGGGTCAACAACCGGCGGAACAGCCCGCACCAAGTCAGCAGCCTGCACAGGGCGAACAGCCCGCGCAGGGTCAGCAGCCCGCCGAGGGCGGCGTCCAGGGGCAGGCTCCGGCTCAGGACCCGAACGCTCCTCCCCTCCTCGACAGCCAGAAGGAGCGTCGCGGAAAAGGCGAACGCGGCAAGGGCGGCCAGGCCGGCGAACAGGGTGGCCAGACGCCAGCGCCGGCAGACCATGCGCAACAGCCTGCAGCACCTGTCGAACAGGGTCCGCCGCCAACCGATGACAAAGCCGCGCAGGAAGCCATCCAGCCGGAAAAGATCGTTCCGGTGACGGAGGAAAAGGGCGAGCGGCGTGAACGTCCCCGTGACATTCGCGATCGCGAACGTCCGCGCGGCGCCGATGTCGTCAAGGAAATCGGCGACAGGCTGATCATCCAGTTCAACAATCAGACGATCGTTGAAAGCAATGAGCGGCCGCGCATGACCAGAGGCGCGCGAGACGTCTATTACGAGGATCTTCCGCGTGGCCGTACCCGCGAGATCATCGAACGCCCCAATGGCGTCAAGGTGATAACCATCCGCAATGCGAATGGCGACATCATCCGCCGTTCGCGCATTGACGATAGCGGGCGCGAATATGTGCTCAACTACGTCGATGAAAGCTACTACGACAACGTTCGCGAATGGCGTGATCCGGGCGAGGACCTGCCTCCGTTGCGCTTGAGCATCCCGCGCGCAGAGTACATTCTCGATTCGGAATCGGTTGAGGAACCGGCGGACTACTACGAGTTCCTCGAACAGCCTCCGGTGGAGAAGGTCACACGCCTTTATTCCGTCGATGAAGTGAAGCGCTCGGCTCGTGTCCGTGACATTGCACGTCGGATCGATCTGGACACGCTGAACTTCGAGTTCGGATCGGCATCGATACCGGACAGCGAGGTGGAAAAACTGCAGGGTGTGGCAGACGCCATGCAGAAATTGTTGGAGAAGAACCCGGCTGAAACCTTCCTCATCGAAGGCCATACCGATGCTGTCGGCTCCGACAACGCCAATCTGGCTCTTTCGGACGAACGCGCGGAGGCAGTCGCTTCGGCACTGACCAACTCGTTCGAAATCCCGCCGGAAAACCTGACCACCCAGGGTTATGGCGAAAGCTACCTGAAAGTGGATTCCTCGGGCCCCGAACGTGAAAACAGGCGCGTCGCCATCCGCCGCATCACGCCTCTGGTTGCTCCCGTAGCCAGCGCGCAATAGCGTTGCGTTCACAAAAAACGAAGCCCGGCCGGGTTCTCCCGGCCGGGCTTTTGCATGCTGTGATGTCCTCATGCGCCTGACGGCTCTTGCCAAGAAATCCCGCCTGCCGCAAAACCGGGACGAAGAAGGAGCCTTGAATGAAACGCCTCGAACTTGCCGTCGAATCTGTGATTCTCGCCTCGCGCTGGCTGCTGGTGGTCTTCTATGTCGGGCTCGCCTTGGCGCTCGCCGTCTACGCGGTTTCCTTCGCCAAGAAACTGCTGGAGTTCACCTCGACGGTCTTCGTGCTGGAAGACACCGAGACGATCCTCAAGATACTCGGCCTTATCGACGCCGCGCTGGTCGCTTCGCTGGTGGTGATGGTCATCATCTCCGGATACGAAAACTTCGTCAGCCGTTTCGACAATGAAGACAAGGTGCATTGGCTGGGAACGATCGATGTCGGCTCGCTCAAGGTGAAAGTCGCCTCCACCATCGTGGCGATATCGTCGATCCACCTGCTGCAGATATTCCTCAATCACGCCAGCTATACGGAAGGCCAGTTGATGTGGCTGACCATCATGCATCTGGCATTCGTGGTTTCGGCGCTGTTGCTCGCCTATATCGACCGGATCATGGTGATGGGAAAATCCGAAAAGAAGGCAGGCGGCCCGGATTTGTGATGCCGTTCAGGGGGGTTCTCCCTTCAGAACAAGCCTGTGACCTCGGTGTCGCTGCGCTGGAACGCCTCGTCCGGTACGAAGAAATCACCGGCAAGCGCTCCCTTGGCGCCGGGCGCATAGTGCGAGAAATCGGTCACGCCCTCGGCCTTCAGAACTTCCTCGTCGATATAGAAATTGCCGGTGGCTTCGCGCGAAGGCCGGTTGACGATCGCATGGGCGGCGTCGGCCATGATCTCCGGCGATCGGCTCATCGCCGCCACCGTGCCGCCGCCGAGCAGATTACGCACCGCGGCCGTATCGATCGCCGTCAGCGGCCACAGCGAATTGACTGCGATCCCGTCGCGCGCGAACTCGGCGCTCATCCCCAGCGTGCACATCGACATGCCGAACTTCGCCATCGTGTAGGCAACGTGGTTCTTGAACCACTTGGCTTGCATGTCGAGAGGCGGCGCCAGATTCAGAATGTGAGGGTTTGCGGCTAACTTCAGATGCGGAATGCACATTTTGGAGACGAGGAAGGTGCCGCGCGTGTTGATCTGGTGCATCAGGTCGTAGCGCTTCATATCCGTTTCCAGCGTGCCCGTGAGCTGGATGGCGGAAGCATTGTTGACGCAGATGTCAATGCCGCCAAAAGCGGCGATGGTCCTGGCAACCGCCTCGCCGACCTGGCTTTCCTCGCGGATATCGCACAGCACCGGCAGCGCCTTGCCGCCGGCGGCCTCGATCTCCTGCGCCGCCGTGTAGATCGTGCCCGGCAGCTTCGGGTGCGGCTCGGCGGTCTTGGCCGCGATGGTGACATTGGCGCCGTCCCTCGCCGCCCTGAGCGCGATGGCGAGGCCGATGCCGCGCGAGCCGCCCGAGATGAAAAGCGTCTTGCCCTTGAGCGACATGAAGACCTCCCTGGATTTGCCGGAACGATCCTTGCCTGCCGCTTTGTCGATGGCAAGCCCGCGCCTCAACGGACCCGTCGTCATCGCATCGCAAAGACGCCGGCAGACGGGTGTTATCTGCCGACCGCTTCCGGCGCGAACTGCGCCAGGAACTCCGCGCTCGGCGGGATCGGCTTGATGACGTCGATCAGCACGCCGTTCGGGTCGCTGGTGATGAAATGGCGCTGGCCGAACGCCTCGTCCCGCAGGCTGCGCAACACCGGCAGGCCGGCATCGACCACGCGCTCATAGACGGCGTCGACATCCTTAACCTCGAAATTGATCAGCAGGCCGCCGGCCCTGCCCCGTCCGGCTTCCGGGATCGTCTCGTGATCGCCCTGCACGATGCCGAGATTGACCCGCTTGTCCTCGGTCGACTGCAGATGCACGTACCAGTCGCTTTCGAACAGCGGCGCGAAACGGAAATGATCGACATAAAACGCAGTCGTCGTGGCGACATCGCCCGTCATCAACACCGGATAGTAACTGGTTGTTTTCATGGCTTTGCAACTCCTTGCAATTAACATACAGTCTGCATGTAAGTGGATTTAACATACAGGCTGTATGTATGCAACAGAAAAGCGAACGCCGCTCGAACCGCGACCGGACGGACGCCACACGCGCCGATCTGATTGCCGCGGCCCGGCAGCTTTTTACGGAAAAATCCTATTCCGAGACCGGAACGCCGGAAATCGTGGCGCGGGCCGGCGTCACGCGCGGCGCGCTCTATCATCACTTCAAGGACAAGCAGGCGCTGTTTTGGGCGGTCGCGGAACAGGAAGCCGAAGCGGTGGCCGCCGAGATCGAGCGAGCCGCGCCGCCTGATGCGCAGTCTCCGCGCGACGCGCTGCTGGCCGGATCGGACGCCTATCTCGACGCCATGCGGGCGCCCGGTCGCACCCGCCTGCTGCTGCTCGATGGACCCGCAGTTCTCGGCCGCGCCGGCATGGACGAGATCGACAGCCGGCATGGGAACCGCACCCTGCGCGAGGGTCTGGTGGCGGCGATGCGGTCGGGCGCAATACGCAAGCTGCCGCCGGACGCGCTCACATCATTGCTGGCGGCGGCCTTCGACCGCGCAGCGCTTGCCATCGACGCGGGAGAATCGCCGCGGGACTGCCGCGCAGTTCTGGCGGCGCTGATCGACGGTCTGATTGAAAACAACCGGCCTTCGCCGCAACAACCAGGGGTCAGGGCCTAGCCGAAAATCCTGTCGCCCTGCTCGTCCACCATCTGGATGCCCTTGCGGATCGCCACGTCCGCCGCATCGTCTACATTGGCGAAACGGTCGGCGCGAATGAACTTGTGTTCCTTCATCTCGCCGCCGATTTCTTTCGAGACGGTTCCGCAGGTCTGATATTGGCCATCGGTCTTGTAGGGCGTGGCGCGGACCAGGAAGCCCTTGTGCTCGACCTGCTTGACCGAAGCGGCTTCCGCCGGTGCTTCCGAAGAACCGCCGCCGCCGAAAAGACGCTTGAGGAACGACATGGAAGACCTCCCTGACAATCGTTGGCGATCCCACCGCCGAACGACTGTCAGTATTGGGCCTAACGCGATGGAGCAAGAGGCGGCTGGCCACAACCGAACTCGTGGCCCGGCAATGCAGCTAGTCTTGCCGCTTCGACAGCGCCTGCAGCGCATCTACCGTGTCCTGCAGGATATCGATCGCCTGCTGGTGCTTTTCCGCCGGTCCGTCGAGTATTTCGGCCAAGGCCGCGCGCAACTTGTGCCGCACCGCCCGCAGGTCGGGATGGGCTTTGCCATGGTCGTGGCGTCCGCCCTGGCTGTCATCGTCCCAGCCGAACCATTCGCGCGCCTTGGCCATCTTGCGGCCGAAGCGCTCGAGCTGGTCCAGCACGCGGTCCACCAATTCACGGTTCTCGGCCAGGTGCGCCTCACCATCCTCTGTGATGGAAAACACCTTCTTGGCGCCCTCGGTCGCCGACACGGCATAGCCTGCCTCTTCGAGGAAGGTCAGCGTCGGATAGACCACGCCGGGGCTCGGCGTATAAATGCCGCTGGTGCGCTCTTCCAACGCCTTGATGATGTCGTAGCCGTGGCGCGGCGCTTCTGAAAGCAATGCAAGCGTGATCAGCTTGAGATCGCCATCGGCAAGCATCCGGCCGGCGCGCAGCATGTCGGCGGGGCCGCCGCGGCCGCCGCGCCCGCCAGGGCCATGGCCGCCGAACGGGCCGAAACCGCCGCGTCCGCCGAAGCGGCCGGCCATGTGCATGAAGGAATGCTCGCTACGAAAAGTGTGTCTGTGTCCAAACATGAAAACTCCTGTGATATGTCTTACGATATATCTCAATTAGGAGCATCGGTCGTCGGAGTCAAGATATATCTTACGATGTATCGTGATGCCGAGTGTGGTTGCCCTTCGAAGGAAACCAGGTGATCAGCTCAGGTGGAGGATGATTTCGCGCCGGTGCGGCCGTTCGCGGTGCTCGAACAGGTAGATGCCCTGCCAGGTGCCAAGCGTCAGCCGGCCCGCCATCACAGGGATGGAAACGGATACTGCGGTAAGCGCAGCCTTGATGTGGGCCGGCATGTCGTCCGGACCCTCGTCGCGATGGACCAGATAATCCATCGACGGATCGTCCGCCGAGGGCACCAAACGGGCGAAGAACGCATCCAGGTCGCGGCGGACGTCCGGGTCGGCATTCTCCTGGATGAGCAGCGAACAGGAAGTGTGGCGCACGAAGACCGTCAGCAGGCCCGTTTCTTCGCCGCTCTGGCGCACGAACGCTGACGCCTGCTCGGTGAACTCATAGAGCCCGGCGCCGCGTGTGGCGAGCGTCAGAACGGTCTGCCGGCCGGCCAGCTCCCTGCCCTCTACTGCTGCTGCAAGGCAAGCCGCGCGCCGAGCAGCACGAAGGCGGCGGCGAAGGTGCGGCGCATCCAGGCCATCACGCGCGGATTGCCGACGACGCGGTCGCGCATCGCCGCCGCGCACAGGCCGTAGATCGAGAAGATGACGAATGTCACCAGCATGAAGATGCCGGAAAGCTCCAGCATGCGCCCCAGCACGTTCGGCTCGGTCGGCGCGATGAACTGCGGCAGGAACGCGACGAAGAAGATCGACAGCTTCGGATTGAGAAGGTTGAGCAGGATGCCATCCATGACCACCTGCCGGGCGCTGCGCGGATCGGCCTTCTCCTCCACCTTCAGCGCCCCATGCTCGCGCAGGCTCTGCCACGCCATGTAGAGCAGATAGGCGACGCCGGCATATTTGACGATCTCGAAGGCCAGCGCGCTGGTATGCAGCAGGGCCGCCAGCCCCGTCAGCGCCGCGATCAGATGCGGCACGATTCCCAGCGTACAGGCGAAAGCCGCCAGTACGCTGGCGCGGCCGCCGCGCGATAGCCCTGCCGCGAGCGTATAGACGACGCCCGTTCCGGGCGATGCGACAATGATCAGCGTGGTCAGCAGGAACTCGATCGACATGTGCGTCCCTTCATTGAAATCCTGGAGAATTACCCAGCCCGGTCGCGCACCGCACTCGGCGACGTGCCGTACACGTTACGGAATTGCCGGCCGAAATGCGAGCGTGACGAATAGCCGGCGGCACCCGCGGCAGCCGTGACATTTCCATCGCCACGGGTGAGGATCTCGTGCGCGATCTTCATGCGCGTCGAGGCCAGCACATCACGCAGCGAAGTGCCCTCGCCGTTCAGCCGTCTCCGCAGCGTCGATGCGCCCATGCCCAGCGCGCGGCCTATGTCTTGTGCGGTCCAGCGCTGCGCCGGAGCTTGTAGAACGACCCAGGCCACCCGGTCGGCCAGCGACATGTCGTAGAGGCATGCGGCAGCGGGCACCGCCCGGAGCAGGAGCAGCACTTCGGCCAGACGATGCTGCGCGAGCGCCGTCGCATGGTCGGATGCCGCAAGCACGGCGGCAGCATGGGTCAGCGCCTCGACCAGTTCGGATGTCAGCGGCACGCGCATATCGAGCCCCTGGCGCGGGAATGAGCCGGCCGGCCGCAACTGCCGGATCGCTTCCGGCACGCTGTCGACCTCGACCAGCAGCGATTCGTAGATGCCATTGCCTTCGCCTGGCACGTTCACCACGTCGACCTCTACCCCCGCCGGGAAAATGAAGACGTCGCCGGCGACGAAGCGTTGGCCGGCATCGCCCAGCCAGAATTCCTTGGCGCCGCTGAGAACGATACCGATGACCGGCTTCCCGTTCGAGACACGGGCCAGCCGTTCCGTCTCGAAACAGCAATAGCTGAACAATTGCTTTCCATGCGGGCGCACGCCGGCGCGGCTGTCGCCTTCCTTCCGGTCGTGTGCGAAGGGGCGCAATGCCTGCAACAACTGCCGGGCGAGAGTTTGCGAAGTATAGGACATGCCGGCGAGACTAGCCGGAAGACTGGACCTGCGCAACCGATTGAGCGTTTCGGGCACAAAATGCGATCCACTCCGGCCCGCATTCGTCGCTCTCAACCGTTAGACCGGCAACGGATGGCCGCCTATGGCCTTCACTTTTGCAGGAGCAGTTCATGACTTTGAAGACCCTTTTGACCGCCGCCGTTCTGTCAGCGGCGGCTTCTCCCGCGTTTGCAGCGGATGTGGAATTATGGCGCCTCGACTGCGGCGCCATCGCCGTCAACGATCTCTCCCAGTTTTCCGACACCTTTAGTTACGCCGGAAAAAAGAAGGTGCTGACCGACAGCTGCTACCTCATCCGTCATGACGCCAGCTACATGATCTGGGACACGGGTCTGCCCGCCGCGTTGCTCAACGCCCCGCAGCCCGCGGATGCGCCCATGGCGCCGACGCTCGCCCGCACATTGCCAGACCAGTTGAAGGAAATAGGCGTTGACGTGGCCAAGATCGAAACGGTCGGCATCAGCCATTACCACTTCGACCATGTCGGCCAGGCCGCCGATTTCCCGACGGCGAAACTGATGATCGGCGCTGCGGACATGGACGCCTTCAAGGCCGATCCGCTGCCTTTCGGCGCACAGCCCGATCTGGTCAAGCCGTGGCTCGACGGCAAGGCGCCGGTTGAGACGGTGGCCGGGGACAAGGATATTTTCGGCGACGGTTCGGTCGTCATGCTGGCGACACCCGGACATACGCCCGGCAGTCACGCGCTTCTTGTCAGGCTGGCAAAAAAAGGACCGGTTTTGTTGAGCGGCGATGTCGTTCATTTCGAAGAACAGTTCGAAACGAGCGGCGTACCGCCCTTCAACACGGACCGCGCTGAAACGCTGGCCTCGATGGATCGCCTGCAAAAAATCGCCAAGGGCCTGAAGGCAACTCTGGTCGTCCAGCACGACGCCGACGACATCGCCAAGCTGCCGGCTTTCCCGAAAAGCGCAGAATAACGACAAAAAGAAAAACCTGGCCAATCACTTGGCCGGGTTTTTCGATTCAGTTCCAGAAGTCCCGCTTCGGACGCTAGCTGTCGAGGAAGCTTCTCAGCTTGCGCGAGCGGCTTGGGTGCTTGAGCTTGCGCAGCGCCTTGGCTTCGATCTGGCGGATGCGCTCGCGCGTCACCGAGAACTGCTGGCCGACTTCCTCCAGCGTGTGGTCGGTGTTCATGCCGATGCCGAAGCGCATGCGCAGCACGCGCTCCTCGCGCGGCGTCAGCGAGGCGAGCACACGCGTCGTCGTCTCCCGCAGATTGGCCTGGATCGCCGCGTCGATCGGCAGGATCGCCATCTTGTCCTCGATGAAATCGCCGAGATGCGAATCCTCCTCGTCGCCGACAGGCGTTTCGAGCGAGATCGGCTCCTTGGCGATCTTCAGAACCTTGCGCACCTTTTCGAGCGGCATGGCGAGCTTTTCGGCCAGTTCTTCCGGTGTCGGCTCGCGGCCGATCTCGTGCAGCATCTGGCGCGAGGTGCGCACGATCTTGTTGATCGTCTCGATCATGTGCACCGGAATGCGGATCGTGCGCGCCTGATCGGCGATCGAACGGGTGATCGCCTGCCGGATCCACCACGTCGCGTAGGTCGAGAACTTGTAGCCCCGGCGGTACTCGAATTTGTCCACCGCCTTCATCAGGCCGATATTGCCTTCCTGGATCAGATCGAGGAACTGCAAGCCGCGGTTGGTGTACTTCTTGGCAATGGAGATGACGAGGCGCAGATTGGCTTCCACCATTTCCTTCTTGGCGATGGCGGCTTCGCGCTCGCCCTTCTGCACCTGATTGACGATCTTGCGGAATTCCTGGATCGAGATCGCGGTCTCGGTGGCAAGATTCTGGATCTCGGCGCGCAGGTCCCTGATCGCATCTTTCTCGTTCTTGGTGAATTCCTTCCAGCCGCGCGATGTCAGGTTGGCGATGGAACGGGTCCAGTTCGGATCGAGCTCGGAGCCCTGATATTCCTTCAGGAATTCCTCGCGCCGCACACCGTAGCTTTCGGCGAGCCGCAGCAACCTGCCTTCGTTCTGAACCAGGCGCTTGTTGATGTCGTAAAGCTGTTCCACCAGCGCCTCGATGCGGGCGGTGTTGAGCGACAGCGACTTCACCGCCGTGATGAGTTGGTCCTTCAACTCCTTCAGGCGGCGGTCCTGGCTGGGCGATAGCGTGCCGGCCGCGGCCAGGCGGTTCTCGACCTGCTGGTCCTGCAGCTTGCGCAATTTCTTGTAGGTGTCTGCGATGACGTCGAGCGTCTCCATCACCTGCGGGCGCAGTTCCGCTTCCATGGCCGCAAGCGAAAGGCTCGCCTCGTCCTCGTCGTCCTCGTCGTCATCGACGCGGCTTTCGCCGCCGACATTGGTGATATCGTCTTCTTCGTCGCGTGACTGGCGTCTGGCCGCGCGCGGATCGTCCTTCGGCTTGTCTTCCTCGACATGAACGACGACGGGCGCCTGCTTGGCTTCCGGCCCCGCATAGGTCGCCTCGAGATCGATGATCTCGCGCAGCAGGCCCTTGCCTTCATTGAGGTCGTCACGCCAGATGATAATGGCCTGAAAGGTCAGCGGGCTTTCGCACAGTCCGGCGATCATCGTCTCGCGGCCGGCCTCGATGCGCTTGGCGATGGCGATTTCGCCTTCGCGCGACAGAAGCTCCACCGAGCCCATCTCGCGCAGATACATGCGGACCGGATCGTCGGTGCGGTCGGTCGGCTCCTTCTTGGCGACGGCGGCGACGGCGGTGCCCGTCTGCTCTGCAAGCTCGTTCGCGTCGTCCTCGGCATCGGCCTGGGTCTCGCCGGCTTCCGTCTCTTCGTTCTCGCCATCCTCGACGACATTAATGCCCATGTCGGAAAGCATGGCCATCGTGTCCTCGATCTGCTCCGAGGTCACTTCCTCCGAAGGCAGCACCGAGTTGAGTTCGTCCATGGTCACATAGCCGCGCTTCTTGGCAGCCTTGATCATCTTCTTGACAGCATCATCGGAAAGGTCGAGCAGGGGACCATCGGTTGTGCCCTCGCGTTCGGTTTCGACCTCTTCCTTTTCCTTCGTCGCCATTCTTTATTGTCTCCAGGCGGCCAAAGCCGCATAGCTGCCGAACCGGCACATCACGCGCGTTAGCCGAAAACCGCGCTCTGCCAAGCCATTATCCGCATCTGCGTTAAGTCCAGATTAACCCTGATATCTGTGGCGGATTTCTAGCCCGTCCAGTCTTCAGTACGCCTGCATCCCGTGTTTTTCGGCCATTTTGGATGCGGCTTGCTGTTTCGAATCGTCCTGATTCCGCTATTCTGGCAGAAGGTCAAGCGCCTCTCGCATGATTCGTGTCCAAAAAGCGAATCAATTAGCCGCCGGAACCATCCCGCCACTGCCTGCAGGGATCAAGCCCGCCCGGCGCGCCCCGAGGAAACGCCGAAACCTTCGATCAGCGCTTCCGTTGCCTGGACGTCACGGAACTGCGCCTGGATTTCGACCAGATGCCGATAGTTCTCGTCGGTGGGGTCGTTGGCGAGAGCGGCCTCTGCCTGCTTCAGTTCCCTATGTAGTGTGCGGGCACTGCGGTGCAAGTGCAGGGCCTGGCTGAAGGCATCGCGTGCATCCTCAATAGCCGCGCTTTCAAGCGCCGGCCATTGCCGCACCCGCCGGATCAGCGCCACCGCCCGTTCCCAGATGTCGCCGCAGCCGGCGCGCTCGATCGCCGCGATGACCGCTCCACGATCGGTGGCGAGATCATGGGCCAGTGCATCGAGCAGCACCCCATGCAGTTTCCTGAGATCGCTGTTGGCGAGGTCGAGAAACTCGACATGTGCGAAATTCTCGTCGATCAGCGCCGGATGATTGACCAGCGCCACCAGGATGCTGGCTTCGCCGACCGACATGACCTCGCCGGCGCGCCTCACGAGAGACGAACGTCCAAGGCTCTCGGTGATGGCGCCGCGTGGGGCGGCACCGCGCGGCCAGGCGCCGCCGCCCTGCTTGCGGGGACTGCGGCCCTGCCCCCGGTCGCCCGATCGCTGCCGCGCACCGAAGAAGTTCAGCACCCGTTCGCGCATCTCCTGGCTGTAGTGGAAGCGGACACTCTCGTCGCGAATGCGGTTTGTAAGTTCTCTGAGAGTCTTTTCCAGCTCCGCGCGGCGTTCCGGCGTCTCGAAGACGCCGCCCGCTGTCTCGCGCGTCCAAAGAAGTTCGGCGAGCGGCCGCGCCTCCGCGATCACGGCGCGGAAAGCGTCCGGTCCATCCGCTTTCACGAGATCGTCCGGGTCCTTGCCCTCCGGCAACAGCGCGAACCGCGCCGTCCGTCCCGGCTGGACAGAAGGCAGGATGAGGTCCGCCGCCCGCCATGCCGCTTTCAGCCCGGCCTGGTCACCGTCGAAGCACAGCACCGGCTCGCCCGAAACCCGCCACAAAAGCTCCATCTGGTTCTCGGTCAACGCCGTGCCCAGCGGCGCCACGACATTCTCGAAACCGGCCTGCGCCAACGCGATCACGTCCATGTAACCTTCGACGGCGATGACCGCCCCACCCTTGCCCAGCGCCTTGCGAGCGCGGGCGAAGTTGTAGAGTACGTTGCCCTTGTGGAAGAGCTCCGTCTCAGGGGAATTCAGGTATTTGGCTGAGATGTCGGGGGACATCGCCCGGCCGCCGAAAGCGATGATCCTGCCGCGCGAATCCGGGATCGGGAACATGATGCGATCGCGAAAACGGTCGTAGGAAACCGGCACGTCCTCGAACACGGTCAGGCCGCAGGCTTCCATCTGCGCCTTCTCGATTCCCTTCGCCGCCAGATGCTCCTTCAGCGCGTTGCGGCTATCGGGTGCGAAACCCAGCCTGAATGACTGCTGGGTTGCCGAGGTCAGGCCACGGTCGCGCAGATAGGCGCGCGCTTTTGCGCCCTCGCTGCTCTGCAGGCGCTCCTGGAAAAATGCCGTCGCCATCTCCATCACATCGGTCAGGCTGGCGCGCTGCTTCTCGCGCGCCTCTGCCTGCTCGTCGCGCGCTGGCATCGGCACGCCGGCCATGTCGGCGATGCGCTCGACGGCCTCGGGAAAACTCAATCCATCCAGTTCGGTGAGGAAGCGAAAATGATCGCCGGAAACGCCGCAGCCGAAGCAGTGGTAACGACCCTTCTTGTCCTCGCAGTGAAAAGACGGGCTTTTCTCGCCGTGGAACGGACAGCAGGCCCAGTAATCGCCACGCGGGGCATTGGTCTTCCTGCGATCCCACGCCAAACGAGCCCCGATCACCGAGGAAATCGGCACGCGGTCGCGTATCTCGTCGAGGAAGGTGGGCGGGAAGCGCATTGGGTACGGCTCGTTTGCCGTTCATATAATCATGCACGCGCCAGCGCACGACTCTTAAAGATGGCGATACCCGGTTTTCACAGGGCCCGGCGCCAGCCGCAGGGCTGGCAGCGGCGGGAGGCAAGAAAAAGGCGGCCGCCTGGCCGCCTTTCTGCTTGCTTCGTGTCCGCCTAGTTGTTGGCGGCGATGATGCCGGCGATCACGCCAGACGCGATGCTGACCAGAATGTAGTCATTGCCGACGCGGATCCATTCCTGACCACGGGCCGGACGGTGCAGATGGTGACGCTGCCAGTCGCGAACCTGCTGGTGACGGCGCCAGTCGGCATAGCGCTGGCCGCGCTTCCACCTGGGCTGGCGAACGACGACCTTCTTCTTGACGACCACATTGCCGTTTCGCTTCACGATCACGCGCTTCTTGACGTCGCGGTGCACCGGCTTCTTCCAGTCGACCTGAACGGTTTTGACGCTTGGTCCGAGCTGTGCGGCCTGACCCTGCAGGGTCGTCCCGGCCAGCATCGAAAAGGCGGCGGCGATGAGAACAAGACGTTTCATGGAGGTACTCCTTGGTTGGTATGACCGCAGAAGTAGCGCCCGATCCATGAACCGAAACTGAATGGCCGGATTACATTTTTGTAATGAATTTTCTAATGGGTATAGGCGCTTAGAGAAGAAACCTCAGATCTTGCCAGCCTAATGCGCGTCGCCGGCGAAGATCCCGGCCATGCCTGCTTCGGAACGGGGCCGGGTCCGTTGGGGGCCTTGCAACCGGCGCACGGCTGATCCATGTTCCAGAAGCGCTGCACACGATTGCACCGCAGGGAAATTTGGACAAAACTTATTAACCGGCTAAAGTGTAAAGTAGCATCCCACCAACTATGACGTCGATGATTCGCCCTAGAAACCATCCCTTGGCCATGCATGGCGCGCGAGCGGTTCGCCGTTCGCGGTATCCTCTTGGCGCGCCCGGCCCTGTGCAGGTTTTGCGATGAGCGGATCGGTCGTCCTAATTCACCTGGCCGGCGCCGTCGCGCTGATGCTGTTTGCGACCCGCATGGTCAAGACGGGCGTCGAGCGCGCCTATGGCGACGTGCTGCGCCACAGGCTGCGCGCCACCATGCGCAATCCCTTCATGGCCGTCCTTGCCGGCACGGGCCTTGCCATCGCCCTGCAAAGCTCCACCGCGGTGACGCTGCTGGTCGGCTCTTTCGCGGGCGCAGGCATCGTCTCGGGCGCCGCCGGCCAGCTTGCCGTACGCGGCGCCGAAATCGGCTCGGCCATTGTCACCAAGCTGCTCACCTTCGATCTCACGCTGCTGGTTCCGCTTTGCCTCATTGCCGGCACCGTCATGTTCATGGCCACCGAGCGGCGCGACTGGCGTCAGATCGGCCGCATTCTCGTCGGTATCGGCCTCTTGATCCTGTCGCTGGAAATGATCGGCCAGGCCTCCGAGCCATTGCGGGAAAGCCAGCTCCTGCCGGTGATCATCAATTACTTCTCCAGCGATCCGCTGACCGCATTCCTGCTTGCGGCGCTCATCACCTGGCTGTTCCAGTCATCGATCGCGGCGGTGCTGTTGATGGCGACGCTGGCCGGCCGTGGCCTCATAACCCCCGAACTTGGCGTCGTGCTGGTGCTCGGCGTCAATCTCGGATCGTCCATCATTGCGCCTATGTTGACCAGAAATGCCGAGCCCGGCGTGCGCGTCGTCCCGATCGGCAATTTGCTGATGCGCGGCGTCGGCTCACTGGTCATGCTCGTTCTGTTCATGAGCGTCAGGCCCCAGGTCAATTTCCTCGGGGCGACCGCATCCGACCAGATTGTCAACGCTCACATCCTCTTCAACGTCATCATTCTCCTCGCCGGACTTCCGCTGGCTGGCCTGGTTTACCGTGCCTCGGAAAAGATCGTGGCCTTGGGGACAAAAGCTGGATCCGCCGACTCCCTGCAGGTAGCCGAGCTTTCCGCGCTCAACGACGCGGCGCTGGATGTTCCATCCCAGGCTCTCGCCAACGCCACCCGCGAAGTGGTGCGCGTCTGCGAGACCGTCGAAATCATGCTCAAGCGCATCATCGAGCTTTACGAGGATGCCGACGTCGACAAGATCAAGGCGCTGGCCTCGCTGGACGACCGTGTCGACCGCAAGCACGCCGCCATCAAACTCTATCTCGCGAAAGTCACCAAAAACCCGCTGACGGAGGCCGAGGCGCTGCGTTGCCAGGAGTTGATCGGCGCCTGCGTCAAGCTCGAACAGGTCGGCGACATCATCGTGCGCAACCTTCTGGTGCACGTCCGCAAGAAGCTGGAGCATGGCCTCAACTTCACCGAGGAAGGATGGCGGGAGCTTCTTGCCTTCCATGCCTCGGTGCTCGCCAATGCGCGGCTGGCCTTCAATGTGCTGGTCTCGCGTGACGCCGAGACCGCGCGCCAGCTCGTGCTGGAAAAGGACAGGCTGCGCGATCGCGAAAAGGAGACCAGCCAGAGCCATTTCCTGCGCCTGCGCGACGGATCGGCGCGAAGCATCGAGACGAGTTCCATTCACCTCGACACCATCCGCGATCTGAAGCAGATCAACTCGCTGCTGGCCTCAATGGCCTATCCGGTGCTTGAGGAACAAGGCCTGCTCAGGGGTTCGCGCCTCAAGGCCAGCTGACAGGCCGAAATAAAACTGAAGCCTGATCGACAATTTCTCGATTGCCGCCATAGCGCGATCCGTGCTTGGAAGCCAAACCAACGAGAAATTCCGCCGCATGCCGCTTCCCCTGATCGCCCTGTTTCTTGCCGCCTTCGCTTTCGGTACTACCGAATTCGTCATAGCCGGGGTCTTGCCGGAGGTTGCCGAAGGGCTCGGCGTCGAAATTCCCACCGCCGGCTATCTCGTCTCCGGCTATGCGATCGGCATCGCCGTTGGCGGCCCGCTGCTGACGCTGGCCACCGCCAGGATTTCCCGCAAGACGCTGTTGCTGGGATTAACCGTCGCCTTCACCATCGGCCAGGCCGCCTGCGCAATGGCGCAGGATTTCCCCGCCATGCTGGCGCTACGCGTCGCGGTCGCCGTGGCGCATGGCGCCTATTTCGGCGTCGCCATGGTGGTGGCGGTCGGCCTCGTGCCGGAACGGCAGCGCGGCATGGCCGTCGCGCTGATCCTCTCCGGCCTCACCGTCTCCAACATTGTCGGCGTACCGGCCGGCACGGCCATCGGAAACATTTGGGGTTGGCGGGCGACATTCTGGGTGATGTGCGCGCTGGGTATCGCGGCGCTGATCGCCATCGCCATCCTGTTGCCCAGCGGTCGGACGGAAAAGAAACGGTCCAGCAATCTGGCGGATGAAGTCCGCGCCCTCAGCCGTCAGCAGGTCTGGACCTCGCTGATCCTCATGCTGATGCTGATGATCGGCCAGTTCTGCCTCTACACCTACATCACCCCTTTCCTGCTGGAGGTAACCGGGATCGAAGCGCGTTTCATTCCCTGGGTGCTGCTGCTCAACGGTGTCGGCGCCACGATCGGCGTCTTCGTCGGCGGCAAGCTGGCCGACTGGAAGCTGATGCCGTCGCTGATCGCCATGCTGGCGCTGCAGGGCGTGCTGCTCGCGGTGATCTATGCCGTCAGCCCCTATCCCGTGCCCATGGTCATCGCGATCACGCTCTGGGGCGCGCTGAACTTCTCCATTGGGGCGCCGGTCCAGACCCGCATCCTCACCTGGACGGCGGATGCATCGAACCTTGCTTCGTCGCTCATTCCCTCGGGGTTCAACATCGGCATCGCGCTGGCCGCTTCTCTCGGGGCCGCCATGCTCAATGCCGGCTACGGCTATCGCAGCCTGCCGCTTGCCGGCATTGTGGCGATGGTCGTCGCCGTGGTCGCAGCGGCCCTGTCCTATGCCTGGGAACAACGCAGCGGCGCGCGGCCGCCTGCCCCAGCCTCAGCGTCATAGACAACAGCCTCTCTCGAGGACTAAAGACACCTCATTGCGGTGGCGACCCAGCCAATCGAAAAATCGACTTTGCCCAACGCCGACGGGTTGGCTACCAATGCCAGGCCTTGGATCGGGAGGACGGCCATGGACACTCATTCACGCAGTTTCGCCAAGGCTCTCTCCTGGCGCCTCACCGGCACCGTCGATACGGTCATCATTTCTCTGGTGGTGACGGGCAGCGTGAAACTCGCGGCGGCGATAGGCGTGACCGAGGTCTTCACCAAATCGCTGCTTTACTACCTGCACGAACGCGCCTGGCTGAAAATCCCGTTCGGACGGCAGCCCGCGCCGCTACCAGAAAAATTAACGCCGCGCGGCTAGGTAAAGTCCAGGGCTTATTGGAGAAGCGACTTGACCGTGCTGCTCGCCTTGCCGAAATCCATCTGGCCGGTATAGGCCTCGCGCAGCGCCGCCATCACCTTGCCCATGTCCTTGACGCCGGCGGCGCCGGTCTGGGTTATTGCGCCGCGGATGGCCGCTTCGGTCTCGGCCTCATCCATCTGCCTGGGCAGGAATCCGCGGATGATGCCGATTTCGGCCCGCTCGTTGGCTGCGAGTTCGGGGCGACCGCCATCCTCGAAGGCCTTGGCCGACTCCTCGCGCTGCTTCACCATTTTGGCCAGTATCTGAAGAATGTCGTCGTCGCTGGCCGCATCCTTGCCCGTACCGCGATTGGCGATATCGCGATCGGTGATGGCCGATTGGATGAGCCTGAGCGTCGAAAGGCGGGATCTGTCGCCCGCCTTCATGGCGGTTTTGACTTCGTCGGTGAGTTTCTCGCGCATTGGCGCTGCTCCTGCTGATCCCCGAATGGATAAAGGGCATTTTGGCGCAAACCTCAAGGGCGGACGGGACGCTCCGCCCTTGAGAGGAAAATTTGCAAGCGGATGTCGGATGGCCGAGACTGTGTTCGTCCTTGGAGCATTCACTCAGTCAATCAAAAGGATGAACCAGATGCCCAGTACTGTCCGCCTGCACCGCGTCCTGACAACCAGCCCGGAGAAGCTCTATCGCGCCTTCACCGAGGCGGATGCGCTTGCCAAATGGCTTCCGCCCAACGGTTTTACCTGCACCGTTCATCATCTGGAAGCAAAGGTCGGGGGCACGTTCAAAATGTCGTTCCGCAACTTCACCACAGGCAACAGCCATTCGTTTGGCGGCGACTATGTCGAACTCGTTTCCGGCGAACGCTTGCGTTATACTGACAAGTTCGACGATGCCAACCTGCCGGGCGAGATGCTGGTGACCGTGACGCTGAAGAAGGTTTCGTGCGGCACCGAGATCAACATTGAGCAGGCAGGCATACCGGACGTCATCCCTGAAGAGGCCTGCTACCTCGGCTGGCAGGAGTCCTTGCGGAATTTAGCCAAGCTCGTCGAGCCGGAAATCAACGAATAGGCGCACGGCTCAAGTATAACTCTCCAACTACAACGCAGCGTCACAGGCTTGCCGGAACGGACGGCCTGATTGACGCTGTGCTTGCCTTCCCCTATGTGAAGGCCTTGCAACCACACTTGGTTACAGGAATGGCACGGGCGGTATCGCCCGGTGTCTTTTGCTGCGCAAAACTCCCCGCGGAGATCGACGCAGCAATGTATCGATGGAGTGCCGCCATGGCCACGACCGCCCCTTGGGCAACCGAAGTCCCGACCGCCCTGCTCGTCCTTGCCGATGGCACGGTGATCGAAGGGCGAGGCCTTGGCGCCACCGGTTCGGCCGTCGCGGAAGTGTGCTTCAACACGGCCCTCACCGGCTATGAGGAGATCCTCACCGATCCCTCCTATGCCGGCCAGATCGTCACCTTCACCTTCCCGCATATCGGCAATATCGGCGCCAATGACGAGGACATCGAAGACCTGAACCCCGCGGCCCGCTCCGGTGCAGTCGGCGCCATCTTCAAGGCGGACGTCACCGACCCGTCCAGCTATCGGGCGAAGGAGCATCTCGACGCCTGGCTGAAGCGGCGCGGCATCGTCGCCCTTTGCGGCATCGATACGCGTGCCCTGACCGGCCTGATCCGCGAAAAGGGCATGCCGAACGCAGTGATCGCCCATGCGCCGGACGGCAAGTTCGATGTGGACGATCTTAAACGGCAGGCGGCGGCCTGGTCCGGCCTTGTCGGTCTCGACCTGGCGAAGGACGTCACGTCCGGCCAGTCCTCGGTGTGGAAGGAAACGCCGTGGGTGTGGGATGAGGGCTATGGCGAACAGCAGGAACCGACGATGCACGTCGTCGCCATCGACTACGGCGTCAAGCGCAACATATTGCGCCTGCTCGCCGGTCTCGGCGCCAAGGTGACCGTGGTGCCGGCGAAAACCGGCGCCGACGAGATCCTGGCGATGAAACCCGATGGCATCTTCCTGTCGAACGGCCCGGGCGATCCGGCCGCGACCGGCGAATATGCCGTGCCGGTCATCCAGGATATATTGAAGACAGATATTCCGGTCTTCGGCATCTGCCTCGGCCACCAGATGCTGGCGTTGGCCGTCGGCGGCAAGACCCAGAAGATGCACCAGGGCCACCACGGCGCCAACCATCCGGTCAAGGATCACACCACCGGCAAGGTCGAAATCGTTTCCATGAACCATGGCTTCTCGGTCGACAGCGAATCCTTGCCCGACACGGTCGAGGAAACGCACGTTTCCCTGTTCGACGGTTCGAATTGCGGCATCGCGCTGACCGGACGCCCGGTGTTCTCGGTCCAGCATCACCCGGAAGCCTCGCCCGGCCCGCAGGATTCGCACTACCTCTTCCGCCGCTTCGTCAATCTGATCCGTGCAAAACGCGGCGAACCGGCGCTGGCCGAGCGGGCTTAAGGGTCTTTACTCCTCCTTGTGGGGAGGTCGTGGAGCAATTGAAGCGTAGCGGAGATTGCGAAAACGGGAGCATGAGGACCACATCTGGCTCTCCGCCCCCCACCCCGACGCTCCGCGTCAACTCCTTCCCATAAAGGGGAGGATAAAAACCCTCAATGCCCGCCGGCGCCGGCCGCTTCAGCCTCATCCATCCGCTCGACCTCCTTGGGCGTCGGCTTGACCACCGTCATGATGAAGACCAGCAGCGACAGCGCCAGGAAGACGCCGCCCACCACATAGGGCGCGCCGGCGAAGACGGCCGGCGCATTCGGGCCGGTGAACCATGAGAAGATGGCCGTATAGAGCAGCGGCGTGATGATCGACGTGATCGAAAAGATCGAGGTCATCGCGCCCTGCAACTCGCCTTGCGCCGAGGGCGGCACCTTGGCGGCGGCGAGGCTGCGCAGCGGCGGATCGGCCAGCGCCTCAAGGCAACCGGCGACGATCACCGCGTAGATCATCCAGCCCTGCCATGCAAAGGCATAGCCGAAAGCGCTCATCGCGGTGAAGGCAAGGCCGATGGCAGCCGTCCTCCATTCGCCGATCTTCGGGACGATCCGCGGCAGGATCACCGCCATCACGAAAGCGCCACACAGGCCGAACGCGCCGAGCGAAAAGCCGATCTGCTGCTCGCTCCAGCCGTAGCGGTAGCTGGAGACGAACGACCAAACCGCCGGATACATCATGTGGCCGAGCGTCATCAGGAAGAAGACAACCAGGATCGGGCGGATGCCCTGGTAGTTGCGCATCTGTTTCAGTGCCCCGAGCGGATTGGCGCGCTTCCACTCGAATTTCCGCCTGTTGTGCGGTTCCAGCGTTTCCGGCAGCAGAAAATAGCCGACCGCGAAATTGAGGAAGGCAAGCCCGGCGGCGAAATAGAACGGCACCCGCGGCCCCAACGTGCCGAGCAAGCCCCCCAGCACCGGGCCGATGACGAATCCGACGCCGAAGGCGATGCCAAGCAGGCCGAAATTCTTCGCCCGGTTATCATCGTTGCTGACATCGGCGATGAACGCCGAAGTCGTCGAATAACTGGCGCCGCTGATACCGGCCAGCACGCGCCCGATGAACAGCATGGGGTACGACCACGCGATGGCGCAGATCAGATTGTCGATGGCGAAGGTGAACACCGATGCGAGCAGCACCGGCCGGCGTCCGAAACGGTCGCTGAGGTTGCCGATTACCGGCGCGAATACGAACTGCATCGCCGCATAGACGAAGAACAGCCAGCCGCCTTCGATCGCCGCGCCGCTGATGCTTTCGCCGGTCAGTTCGCGCAGATAGGCCGGCAGAACCGGCATGATAATGCCGAAGCCGATGACATCGAGAAGCAGCGTCGTGAAGACAAGCACGAGGCCGCGCTTGGTGGTCCTGGCGTCGATCATGGCCATGTTCCGTTCGCTTGCCCGGGCCGTTGGTCAGAGGCGGCACGGACGGGCGACGGTTATAGGCGAGCCCTGTTGCGGCAACAACGCCTGAACGCTGGACCACGGATCATCCTGACATCAGTCGCCACCGGCCGCATGGCGACCGGTGGCGCAGTATGGTGATGCTGCTCGATGCCGTGGTTCACCGGCGTCGCATCAGGACGAGATGCGCACCGTGAAGATCCGGTCCTTGATCTTGCTGAACGCTTCGTCGAGTTGCGCACGCGAGGGCACGTCGATGAAGTTCTCCGGCGAGCTCGCGCACTCCTTCAGCATGGTGCCGGTGGCGACGTTCGGCTCCTCAAGCCTGATCGTGTAGATCTCGATGCCCTGCGCCTTGGCATTGGTGCAGGCTTCCAGCGTCTTGGTGTTCATCGCCGCGTTGGTGGCGCCGGAGCCGCCGACACTGATACCCACCCTGCCATCGACAAGATAACCAAGCGCCGAATAACTGGAGCCGAGCGCGTTCGAGGCATTTCCCATGACGTTGCTGCCGTCGGTCAGGACGACCATGATCTTCTGCAGGCCAGGCGCCACGGGCTTGCCCTGGGCGAACGGCTCGCCGGGCGAAAGCACGCGCATGCCCCAGGCCACGCCTTCCATGATGTTGGTGTTGCCATTCGCCGTCAGCGCTTCGACCTTGGTCTTGATCGTGCTGTAATCATTGGACAGCGCCATGATCGGCTCGGTGAGGCAGGCGAAACCAGGGCCGGTCTTGCCGTAACCGCCTACGGTACGGACATCGATCGGCACAGTCGGGTGGGTGTTTCCGCCAAGCAGGCTTATGACTGGCGACAGTAGTGCGTAGAGCAACCCACCGTTCGTTGGATTTCCGGAGCCGTCGGGTTTCACGCCGTACTTTTTCCAGCGCGCTTTCTTTTCCTTGACGCTGTTGTCTTTGATCTTCGCGTCGGACTCTATGTAGCTGTTGAAGTAACCGCCAGTGTCGGGCTCATCGATCGCGAAAGCCGGCACGAACAACGTCCCGGGCTTGGAGGGATCGGCCGCGGCGTCGGTGCTGTCGCGTGTCTCCACACAGCCCGACCACTTCTGGCCGAGATTTTCATAAAGCTGGAACCGGCTGGCGCCAGCCGACAGTTCGGATTGCGGGATATTGCTGGCGCCCTTCAAATCCAGCCAATTGGCGCCGGTTCCGGCGATCTGCTTACCCTTCTTGTCGAATGACGGCCCGAACCCGGGTCCGACATTGACGAAGGATGAGAACGGCACGATCGCGAATTTCAGCTTTTCCTTGTTGCTGACCTGGTCGGACATGTCGGTAACGAGGGCGTCGACCGCATCCTTCATGGCGGCGAGCTTGCCGCCCGCCATCGAGCCCGTGGTATCGAGCACCAAGCCGACCTCATAGGAGGCGTAGGCGATGTCCGCAGTCGACGACGCGGTCACCGGCCACTGCTTGTAGCCGAAGAGCGGACCGAAGGCGATTGGCGCATCGACCGTGCCTTCCACCTTGAAGGACGTGCCGACATGGGTGACCTGCAGGTTCTTGACGTTCCAGTCAGTGTTCTCACGGGCGAAAAGCCCGGCCAGTTCCTTGGCGCGATCGTCGGTGATGTGTTCGCCTTCCCTGGCGATGGCCAGCACGGCGGTATCGAGACTGTTCTGCAGATTTGAGCGCGTTCGCGAAATGGTCGAATAATCCAGCGCCATGCCGACGCCCAGAAGCAACGGCAGGGAGAGAACCCCGGCGAGGATAGCGAAATTGCCTGCGCGATCGCCTGAAAAGCGCTTGACGGTCTTATACATTGTCAGCCTGCCACCCCAAAATTCCCGGGTAAGCTAGCAACAATTCGTTTCGGCATTGGCCTATGAGCAATGCCTAATTTTACGCTTGATATTTACTCTTTGGTTGCAACGCGCCAGCGCATCATGATCAGATTGGATTGTTGAACGTATCGCAGTCCGACAACTTGCCGCTCTTGAAGCCCCGGGCAAACCACGTCTGCCGCTGCTGCGAGGTGCCATGGTTGAAACTCTCGGGAACGACATAGCCCTGCGTTTTCTTCTGCAGCGTGTCGTCGCCGATCTGCTGGGCGGCGTTGAGCGCTTCTTCCAGGTCGCCCTGCTCAAGGATACCTTTCTGCGCCGTGAAATGGCCCCACACACCGGCAAAGCAATCGGCCTGCAACTCGACCTGCATCGACATGTGGTTGGAATCCGCCTCGCTCATCCGCTGCCGCATCTGGTTGAACTTGGGGAGGATGCCGGTGAGGTTCTGGACGTGGTGGCCCACCTCATGCGCGACGACGTAAGCCTCGGCAAAATCGCCTGATGCTCCGAACTGGCGCGAAAGCTGCTGGAAGAAATCGGTGTCCAGGTAGACCTTCTGGTCATTCGGACAATAGAACGGACCCGATGCCGCCGAAGCGAATCCGCAAGCGGAGCGTATCTGCCCGCTGAACAGGACCAGCTTCGGCTGCTCGTAGGTGAGGCCGTTGGCCTGGAACACGCCCGTCCAGACGTCCTCCGTCTCCGCCAGGACGGTGGAAACGAATTGCTTCATCTCGTCGTCCGTCTGCGGAGCGGTACGGGCGCTGTTGTCGGTGATCTGCCCGCCGCCGGGAGCAATCTCGCCGCCACCGCCACCTGCAAGGATCTGCATCGGATCGATGCCGCATGCCTTCAGCGCGAAGAAAAGCACCACCAGGATGACGATGGTCGAGAGACCGCCGCCGCCCGCCCGGCCACCGATAGGAATGCGGAACTGTCCGGGCTGTCGCCCGAAGCCGCCGCCGAAACCGCCCCCGCTGCCGCGCTGGTCCTCGACATTGTCACTTTGACGGCGGCCTTTCCAAAGCATGGTGCGTTCCTCGTGTTCCGTCGCTTCAAGCGTCTGCCTTTAACCAACAGTTAGCGCAAGGGTTGCTGCAAGTCACAAGATTTTTCGACTTCAAACCAATGTCTTCAGTTCCGTCTGCCGGTGGGCCAACCGGCGGGCGGCCAGGACCGAGGCGACCGCGACGACAAGAAGCGCCGCGACGACGCCGAATGTCAGCCGCATCCCGGCGGCCACCGCCGCGGGCGCCGCGGTCGCTATCTCAACGGCGCCGACGGCATGGGCGAAAAGCGCGCCCATCACGGATGCTCCTGCAATCAGGCCGAGGTTTCGCGACAGGGAAAGCATGCCCGAAATGACGCCCCGCTCGCCTGCTGCGACATCCGACATGATAGCCGCATTGTTGGCGGCCTGGAAAAGGATGTAGCCGGAAGACAATATGAATGTCGCGCCGACATAACCCGCGACACCGAAAACAAGGGGCAGGATGCACATCAGGACAGATCCGCTGGCCATCGCCGTCAGGCCGACGAGAACAATGAGGCTTGCGCCGACGGCATCCACGATTCGACCGGCAAAGACCCCGCCCGCCATGCTGATCGCCGGCCCAACCGACATGATGAGGCCGATTGCGACAGCGCCCAGTCCAAGCCCCACTGCCAGATAGAAAGGCCCGACGATCATCGTCGTCATCATGGCTACCATCGAGGCGGCGGTCGCCGCCAAGCCGGCGCTGAATTCCAGATCGGCGAAAACCGACAGGCGGATCAGCGGTGAAGAGACCCGGCCCTCGACAGCCAGGAACAGGCCCATACCGACGAACGCCGCGATCAACAGCACCAAGTTAACCCCGCCGAAATGCCCCTTGCCCACCGTCATCGCCAGGGTGAAAGCGGCAAGCGTTGCGGCAAGAAGCAACGTGCCCTCAATATCGAAACGCTGGCCGGCTTGTCTGGCGCTCATTCTGTCGGCTGGCAGGAAGCGGGCGGTCATCCAAAGCGCGAGAATGCCAACCGGCACGTTGACCAGAAATATCGCCCGCCATCCTGCCCAGGCAAGCAACAGTCCGCCGAGCGACGGACCGAGCCCGGTGCCGATGGCCGACATGGTGCCGAGCAGGCCCATCGCGCTGCCCGTTCTGTCCTTCGGCACATTCTCGCTGATCATCGCCATCGTCAGAGCCATCATCACCGCGGCGCCCAGACCCTGCGCACCGCGCGCCGCCACCAGCAGCCACAATGTCGGCGCCATTGCGCAGGCGGCGGAAGCCCCCGTGAACAAGGCAAGGCCAGCAAGAAGCAGCTTCCGGCGCCCGACGATGTCGCCGAGCCGCCCAACGCTGACGATAGCTGCCGTGATGGCGAGTAGATAAGCGATGACGATCCACTGCACGTGCTGGAACGGCGCTGCAAAAGCCTGCGTCAGCGCGGGCAACGCAATCGTCGCGATGCTCGCGCTCAGCGAAGACAGTCCCATGGCGAGGGATAGACTGACCAGTGCGCCTCTACGCGAAGCCGGTTTTCCAACGTTGGGCGCATGTGGCGTCAAGGTCGAGATATCTGGAGAACTTGGCATATCGGGCTCCGAACTGATTGCCGGAGACCTACGCCTTCCAGCAAGATTGCGGAACACGCAGCATTTGCACTCTATTCGTGCGCACGACGCCATGTCTTGTGAACAAGTTCATGCTAGGTTGAAGGCATGACGCGCCCCGATCTGAATCTCCTGGTCACACTTGATGTCCTGCTGGTGGAAGGCAGCGTTGCTCGCGCGGCCAGGAAACTGCGCCTCAGCCCGTCAGCGATGAGCCGGGCCCTGTCGCGCCTTCGCGAAACGACCGGCGACCCGCTGCTCGTGCGGGCTGGACGCGGTCTTGTGCCGACGCCAAGGGCGATCGAGCTTGTCGGTCGCGTTGGCGCTCTGGTCAAGGAAGCCGAAGCCGTCCTCCGCCCGGCGCAGGCGCTGGACCTTGCCAAGCTGACAAGGACGTTCACGCTGCGCTCGCGGGACGGTTTTGTCGAGAATTTCGGGCCTGGCCTGATAGCGCGGGTCGAAGCGGAAGCGCCCGGCGTGCGGCTGGTCTTCCTGCCAAAATTGGGCAGGGAGAGCTCTCCGCTGCGCGATGGCTCGGTCGATATGGAAACCGGGGTCGTCATTGACGCGATGGGACCGGAAATCCGCACCCAGGCGCTGTTCCGCGACCGCATTGTCGGCGTGGTGCGGGCCGGGCATTCGCTCGCCGGCGCGCCGGCGACGCCGGAAACCTATGCCGCGGCGCGGCATGTCATCATCCAAAGCAAGGAGAGCCTGCCGCGGGATCTGGCGCGTATCGACGATCTGCTCGAGTCGCTCGGACTGAAGCGTACTATCGTCACCGTCGTCGGCGGCTTTTCAGAGGCGCTGGCGCTGGCCCGCGCATCGGACCTGATCGCCACGGTTCCCGAGCGCTATACGGGAAATCTGCGTGACGGCATGGCAAGCTTTGCGCTGCCCTTTGTAAAGGACAACATCACCATATCGCTGCTCTGGCATCCACGCATGGACGCCGATCCGGCACACCGCTGGCTGCGCGGCATCGTTCGCGACATTTGCTCGGAAAAGCCGGCTTCGACGACAGACGCGAAAAAGAGCGGCTGAGATCAGTCTTTCTGCTTGGCTCCGGCGCTCTTGCCATCGGAGCTTCTGGCGCGCTCATCGAAGCGTGCGGCGCCCTTCTTCAGCGGCTTGCCCATATCGGCTTCCGTTTCGCGCTCGTTTTTTGCGGCGGACTGCCGCAATCCTTGTGCCGCCTTCTTGCCTTTGGCAGTAGGTGCTTGTTCGACGCCCATGGCTATTCCTCCCTTGTCGCCGCGGTCTCTCGCGGACATCGGTGCAACGCCGGCCCACCGCCAGCGGTTCCGCCAACCGATGGAAGATGCGCAACAAGCTTGGAAAACGTCAGGTCCGGTGGGCCATCGCGCGCCGGAATGCCTCCAGCGTCTCGCCGCTGACATGATGCTCGATACCCTCGGCGTCGATGCGGGCCGTCTCGGCGCTGACGCCGAGCGAACGCAAAAACGCTTCCACCGTTTGGTGACGGACACGGCTTTCCTCGGCCATCTTGCGGCCCGCTTCCGTGAGGAAAACGCCCCGGTACGGCTTTCGCGACACCAATCCGTCGGCGCAGAGCCGGGTCAGCATCTTGGCCACTGTCGGCTGCGCCACGCCGAGCCTTGCAGCAATATCGACCTGCCGCGCCTCGTTGCCGTCCTCGATCAGGTCGGCGATCAGTTCGACATAGTCCTCGACCAATGCACTGCGGCGGGCTTCCCGCGTCTGGCGGAAACCTTCCGAGTGCACTTCGGCGTCCGGCAGAGGCTCGTCTCGCAGCACTGGTTTTCTGGATGCCAAACCGATCTCCCTCAAGCCGCTGACAGAACCAATTCCTTTTATAGCACGTGCTTTGATTCTTCGTGGCGATTTATACACGGGTCGGCGGCACGGCTTATGCCGATGCAACGTGGAACTGCAACAAAAATCACGCCGGCCGCATCAACGATAAAAAGCAAAGACAATGAAATATAGCATATTGCATAATGTTCAGCCTCAGCATACATTGGCTGCGAACGGATTGCATTCAGCAGGATAAACCTATGTCGGATACGAAGACCCTCGCCGCGCTGCAGGAAGAATGGCGTTTTTTCCGCCGGACTGGCGATGCCCTGCCGAGCCTGCCGGAGGTCAACGCCTCCGTGCCCGTGCCGAGCACCGGTATGTGGTTCCGACGGCTCTTCGCCTTCATGGGCCCGGGCTACATGGTTTCGGTCGGCTATATGGATCCCGGCAATTGGGCGACCGACCTCGCCGGCGGCGCGCAGTTCGGTTACACGCTGCTCTTCGTCATCATGCTCTCCAACCTGATGGCGATCCTGCTGCAGGCATTGGCCGCGCGGCTGGGCATCGCCACCAGCCGGGACCTCGCCCAGGCCTGTCGCGCTTACTATCCGCGCCCGGTCGCCTACGCATTGTGGGTCGCCTGCGAGCTTGCCATCATCGCCTGCGACCTCGCCGAGGTCATAGGCACGGCGATCGCGCTGAACCTCCTGTTCGGCATCCCGTTGATTGGCGGTGCGCTGATCACCGCGCTCGACGCCTTCCTGGTGCTGCTGCTGATGAACAAGGGCTTCCGCTATCTCGAGGCTTTCGTCATCGCGCTTCTGATCATCATCTTCGGCTGCTTCGCCATCCAGATCTTCGCCGCCGCCCCGCCGGCCGGCTCGATCCTGCACTCGATGTTCGTGCCCTCTTCGGAAATCGTCACAAATCCGGCGATGCTCTACATCGCCATCGGCATCATCGGCGCCACCGTGATGCCGCACAATCTCTACCTGCACTCATCGATCGTGCAGACCCGCGCCTATGAGCGCACTGACGCCGGCAAGCGCGACGCCATCAAATGGGCGACAGTGGATTCGACAATCGCGCTGATGCTGGCGCTTTTCGTCAACTCGGCCATCCTCATCGTTTCGGCGGTCGCCTTCCACGGCACCGGCAATCAGGACGTGGCCGAGATCGGCCAGGCCTACGAGTTGCTGTCGCCGCTGCTCGGCCTCGGCATCGCCTCAACCCTGTTTGCGGTGGCGCTGCTCGCTTCGGGCCTGAACTCCACCGTGACGGCGACACTCGCCGGCCAGATCGTCATGGAAGGCTTTCTCCATCTGCGCATCCCGCAATGGGCCCGCCGCCTGCTGACGCGCGGCATCGCCATCGTCCCGGTCGTCGTCGTCACCTGGATTTATGGCGAAAGGGGCACGGCCGAACTCCTGGTGCTGTCGCAGGTCGTCCTGTCAATGCAACTGCCCTTCGCCGTCATCCCGCTGGTCCACTTCGTCTCGGACAAGAAGAAGATGGGGAACTTCGCCGTCTCACGCGGCATCGTCGTCCTGGCGTGGATTGTAGCGGCGCTGATCCTCAGCCTGAACTTCAAGCTGCTCTACGACACCTTCGTCGGACTTTAGTGGTTGGGCCAACCTTCAAACACTGGCCTTGTTCACTCCGCGGGCACTGCGGCCAGCCGGGCCTCGCGACGGCCGCTGACCAGGATCACCGCCAGACAGGCGAATGAGAACACCGCGCCGACCAGGCCGAGATCGGTCGGCGTGCCGTAATTGAGGACGGCACCGCCGAGCAGAGCGCCTAGCGCCACGCCGAGATAGAGCGCGGACGCATTCAGCGACAGCACGATCGGCGCGGCATCCGGCGCCAGCTTGACGATGCGGCTGGCCTGCGCCGGCGGAAATGCCCAGCCGACAATGCCCCACGGCACCATGATGGCGATCAGCGCCGGGCCGGCGAGACGATCCGGCAGCAGGCCCGGGATCGCCGCCAGCAAAAGCAGGACCACGGTGGACAGTCCCATTGACCAGGCGACCGTGCGCGAGGCGCCGAACCGATCCGCAGCCTGACCACCGGCAATGTTGCCGATCACTGCGCCGACGCCGAACCCGAGCAAGATCGCCGGCAGCGCCATCGCGCCGAGCCCGGTATCCGCCGCCAATGGCGCAATATAGGAGAAGACGGTGAACGCGCCCATCAGCGCCAGGACAGTCGTCAGCAGGATCGCCGGTACTCCTGGCCGGAAAGCGGCGGCAAGCCGCTCCTGCAGCGAGAGCCGGGTGCCCGGAATGCCGCGCGGCAGTCGCCACGCCAGGATCGCTCCGGCCAGCGCACCGAGCCCGGCTATGGCATAGAACGTACCGCGCCAACCCACCATCGCCGCGATAAGCGCGCCGAATGGCGCGCCGACCGCGACGGCGACCGTGGTGCCGCCGACGACGACGGCGATCGCCCGCGCCCGATGATGTTGATCGACCAGTGCGACCGCCGTCGATTGCGCGGTGGAAGCAAACAGGCCGGAAGCCAGCGCCATCACGATGCGTGCGGCGAGCAGTACTTCGAAGGAGGAACTGAGCGCCGCTATCAGATTGCCGAGCACGAAAAACGCCAGCGTCCACAAGATGACGCGGCGCCGGTCCCAGTCGCCGGTCAACGTCGCCAGGATCGGCGTACCCAACGCATAAGCGAACGCGAAAGCCGTGATGAGCGATCCGGCCAGTGGGATGGAGATGCCCGCGTCATGGGCAATGTCGGGAAGCAGGCTGGAAATGACGAAGCCTTCGGTCGCAATCGTGAACGATCCGACCGCCAGCCAGATAAGGCGCTTGTCCATGGAAATGTCCTTAGTTCAAAATTCATTGAACAATTGGACCTTGCTTGGCCTTTTGTCAATTCTATGCCACAACCTTCCTGACAGCCTGATGTCACGAGGGCGATGGCATCGCGGCAAACAGGCGATTGCGTTCACGTTGAACAGGCAGGCAAAGGTTCTTAATTTCAGCCCATGTATCTTCCGCACCCCCAGACCGACCAGATCAGCCTTCCCAACGTGCTCTCCGTGCTGGGGGATCCGACGCGGCTGGCCATCGTCGCTGAACTGGCGCGCAAGGACGACGGACCGGTGACCTGCAGTCATTTCCTGGACATCTGCTCCAAGACCAATCTGAGCTACCATTTGGCCAAGCTGCGGGAGTCCGGCGTGACCCATACCGAAGCCTCCGGCACCAGCCGCTTCACCACCCTGCGCCGCGCCGACCTCGACAGGCGCTTTCCAGGTCTGCTGGATTCCGTTCTTGCCGGCACCGGCGACCTCGCTTCGCCTGCTGTGGAAAAAGCCGGGAACGCTCAAAGCGCCTGAAATCGCCGCAAACCCCGCCCTGCGCGGGGAGACCAGAAGGTCGCATTTTTGGGGGTTACATAGTGGCTCAACCTCCCCTATAAGCCCGGTCTAGCCTTGATCTAGACCCTTGTGCACCGGTCGGCCCCGCGGCGCGTTAGCGCGCGAAACGGAGAACCTCCGCCCGGCTTTTTGCGCAAGCCACTGCCCGGACGGACCGCCACCCATGCCAAGACGCACCGACATCAAGTCGATCCTGATCATCGGGGCCGGCCCCATTGTCATCGGCCAAGCCTGCGAGTTCGACTATTCCGGCACCCAGGCCTGCAAGGCGCTGCGGGAGGAAGGCTTTCGCGTCATCCTGGTCAATTCGAATCCGGCCACGATCATGACCGATCCCGAACTGGCCGACGCCACCTACATCGAGCCGATCACGCCGGAAGTGGTGGCCAAGATCATCGCCAAGGAGCGGCCCGACGCGCTGCTTCCGACAATGGGCGGCCAGACCGCACTCAACACAGCGCTGTCGCTTCGTCGCATGGGCGTTCTGGAGCGCTACGGCGTCGAGATGATCGGCGCTGACGCCCAAGCCATCGACAAGGCCGAGGACCGCTCGCTCTTTCGCGAAGCCATGGCGAAGATCGGGCTGGAAACACCCCGTTCGATGCTGGCCAATGCGTCGGCCGTCAAAGACGAGGATCGAAAGAAGCACGAGGCCCAGCGCGCCGCGCTGAAAGCCGAGGCGCCCGCCGATCTGGATACGGCGCTCGACGCGCTGGAAACACAATGGAACCTGGGCGAAGGCGACCGCAAGCAGCGCTATATCAGCCACGGCATGGCCATTGCCGCGCAGGCGCTCGATCATGTCGGCCTGCCGGCGATCATCCGTCCGTCCTTCACCATGGGCGGCACCGGCGGCGGCATCGCCTACAACCGCGCCGAATTCTACGACATCGTCCAGTCCGGTCTCGATGCCTCCCCCACGACAGAGGTTCTGATCGAAGAATCCGTCCTCGGCTGGAAGGAGTATGAGATGGAGGTTGTCCGCGACAGGGCGGACAATTGCATCATCATATGCTCGATCGAAAACATCGACCCGATGGGCGTCCACACCGGCGACTCCATCACCGTCGCGCCGGCGCTGACGCTGACCGACAAGGAATACCAGATCATGCGCAACGCCTCGATCGCGGTGCTGCGCGAGATCGGCGTCGAGACCGGCGGCTCCAACGTGCAGTTCGCGGTCAATCCCGCCGACGGCCGGCTCGTCGTCATCGAGATGAACCCGCGCGTCTCGCGTTCCTCCGCGCTCGCCTCCAAGGCGACGGGTTTCCCTATCGCCAAGATCGCCGCGAAGCTTTCCGTCGGCTACACGCTGGACGAGTTGGAAAATGACATCACCGGCGGCGCCACCCCGGCCTCGTTCGAACCGTCCATCGACTATGTCGTCACCAAGATCCCGCGCTTCGCCTTCGAGAAATTCCCCGGCGCCGAAACCACCCTGACCACCGCCATGAAATCGGTCGGCGAAGTCATGGCCATCGGCAGGACTTTTCAGGAATCCCTGCAGAAGGCGCTGCGCGGTTTGGAGACGGGCCTTAGCGGTCTGGACGAGATCGAGATACCCGGCGTCGGTCAGGGCGACGCGGATGATCACCGCAATGCCATCCGCGGCGCGCTTGCAACGCCGACGCCCGATCGGCTGCGCATGGTGGCGCAGGCGATCCGCATGGGCGTTTCGCTCGAAGACGTCCATGCGATGTGCCGGATCGACCCCTGGTTCCTGGAACAGATCGCCGGGATCGTCGCCATGGAAGCGCGCGTGCGCGAGCACGGCCTGCCCGAGGACGCTGCCAATCTGCGCATGCTGAAGGCCATGGGCTTCTCGGACGCACGCCTCGCATCACTCGTAAAGAAAGACACGCAAGAGATTCAGAAGATTCGTGAAAAGGCCGGCGTTCATCCGGTTTACAAGCGCATCGACACCTGTGCCGCCGAGTTCGCCTCGCCCACGGCCTATATGTATTCGACCTACGAGGTTCCCTTCGCCGGCAAGCTGGCCGACGAGGCGATGGTATCGACGCGCAAGAAGGTCGTCATCCTCGGCGGCGGCCCGAACCGCATCGGCCAGGGCATCGAGTTCGACTATTGCTGCTGCCATGCGGCCTTTGCACTGCGCGACGCAGGCTTCGAGGCGATCATGGTCAACTGCAACCCCGAAACGGTCTCGACCGACTATGACACGTCGGACCGTCTCTACTTCGAACCGCTGACGCCCGAAGACGTGCTGGAAATCCTGCGCGTCGAGCAGACGGCCGGCACGCTGGTCGGCGTCATCGTGCAGTTCGGCGGGCAGACGCCGCTCAAACTGGCCGAGGCCCTCGAAAAGGCAGGCATCCCGATCCTCGGCACATCGCCCGACATGATCGACCTGGCCGAGGATCGCGACCGTTTCCAGAAGCTCTTGCAGAAACTGTCGCTCACCCAGCCGAAGAACGGCATCGCCTATTCGGTTGAACAGGCGCGCCTTGTCGCGGGCGAACTCGGTTTTCCGCTCGTTGTGCGCCCGTCCTATGTGCTGGGCGGCCGCGCCATGCAGATCATCCACGACGAGAGCCAGCTCCAGTCCTATCTTCTCGACACCGTGCCGGGTCTGGTACCCGAAGACATCAAGCAGAAATACCCGAACGACAAGACCGGTCAGATCAACACCCTGCTCGGCAAGAATCCGCTCCTTTTCGACACCTACCTGTCGGGCGCGGTCGAAGTCGATGTCGATTGCCTCAGCGACGGCAAGACCACCTTCATCTCCGGCATCATGGAGCACATCGAGGAAGCCGGCATCCATTCCGGCGACAGCGCCTGCTCGTTGCCGGTCCACTCGCTTTCGGGCGAGATGGTCGATGAACTGGAACGGCAGACGTCGGCTCTTGCCCGCGCGTTGCATGTCGGCGGCCTGATGAACGTCCAGTACGCCATCAAGGACGGCATCATCTATGTGCTCGAAGTGAATCCGCGCGCCTCCCGCACCGTGCCCTTCGTCGCCAAGACGATTGGCCGCCCCATCGCCAAGATCGCGGCCCGCATCATGGCGGGCGAAAAGCTGGAAGACGCTTTCGCCCACTACGGCGCCATGCCGGACCCTCGCAATCCCGGCCATGTGGCGGTCAAGGAAGCGGCGTTCCCCTTTGCCCGGTTCCCCGGCGTGGACATCCTGCTCGGGCCGGAAATGAAATCGACCGGCGAGGCCATGGGGCTGGACCGCGATTTCGCCATGGCCTTCGCCAAGAGCCAGCTCGGCGTCAACATCGACCTGCCCCGGTCCGGCACCCTGTTCGTCTCGGTGCGCGACGAGGACAAGGACGGCATCCTGCCCACCGTCAAGCGGCTTGCAGATCTTGGTTTCAAGGTCCTCGGCAGCTCCGGGACAGCTCGTTTTCTGCAGGAAAAAGGCGTCGACGCGGAAAAAATCAACAAGGTGCAGGAAGGACGGCCGCACATCGAGGACGCCATCCGCAACCGGCAGGTCCACATCGTCTTCAACACCACCGACCGCAACAAGCTCGGATCGGATTCGAAATCGCTGCGCCGCGCCGCGCTGATGCAGAAAGTGCCCTACTACACGACGCTGTGGGGCGCCGAAGCGGTGGCGGAGGCGATTGCCGCGCTGAAAGCCGGCAGCCTCGAGGTCCGGCCCCTGCAGGACTATTTCTAGAACCGGGTCCTGGTAGTGGCAGGCGAATCCGGTTCCCTGTCCGCCCCTTACAGCTTCTCGAAGACGAAGACGAAGTTGCCGGCATTGCCCGGCAGCGTCCGGCCCATGGGCCAGCACTTGTCTTCGTAGAGCAGCTTCATTCCGGCGTTTTCCATGTTCTTCACGAAGTGAGGCCGGCACACCTTGAATTCCACCTCGCCACGCTCGGCAAGCGTGACATTTTCCTTGATCAGCTTCTTGATCCGGTTGGGAATGTTCGGACGGCTCTGCACGGCCGCGTCATGGACCGCGTCATAAAACGCCGTGACCGACTTCATGTAGCCCGGCGTTAGCGCCTTCTCGAACGGCGCCACGATGTTTTCGGCGAAGATCGCCTTGGCGCCCGGTTTCAGCGCACCGCAGATCAGGTCGGCGAAATGCTGCTGGCGCGGATGGTCGATATGGTGGAACGCCGAGGACAAGGTCAGCAGATCATAGTCTTTTTCCGTCGCCAGCCATTTCAGCACGTCGGCCAGAACAAAGCTGACCTTGCTGTATGTCTGGAACCGCGACCGGCAGAACGCGATGTTCCGTTCCTCGATATCGACGCCAACCGCCGATGCGATGTTGGGGTGCGACGCCATTCCAAGCAGGGACATGCCGGTGCCACAGCACAAATCCGCGATCCTGGCCTTGCGCAGGCTATCCAGCTCGGCCTGCGCATGCATCCAGAAGCCCTGGAACATGCCCATCTCGTCGGGCCGGGACCATTCCTCCATCTCGTAATTGTCGGGTTCCAGATAAGTGAAAACATCCATGATGAGCCCGCCGATGATCTTGAGGAAAGGAAAATGAGATTCTTCAGTACGTCGCCGTCCAGCCTACCGGAATGAAATCGAACAGCAGGATGTCGCGGTAGGCGAAGCCGTTGTGCGGGGCGACATGCACGGGCGACATTTTGTGCCAGACCTTCTCGTCGTCGATCGTGTAGGTCTCGCCGATCTCGCGCATGACAAAGCTGTCCTGCTGCACCTTGTCGTTGTTGGCGATGGCCACCTCCCCGCCGGAAACGCCGCAGAAGGCCAAGAGGGTGACGGCGATGTATTTCTCGCCGTCCTTGTGGAAGCCCGAGGGGCTCGTGTCGCAGGGCTTGTCCGGCAGGGCCGAGTACCGCATCACGTGCAAATTCACGTCATACTGCTGGCCCGGCACCGACAGCGGAAGCCTTGCCAGATGGTGCGCGATTGCCTTGTGCAGGCCTGGGCTGGACGAAAGAGCCGCCGGCAGGGGCGGATATTCCCGGCCCATGCCGCCCAGCGTGGTGTTGTATTTCTTGTCCTGGAAGTAAGGCGTGCCGTCTTCGGCCGACGAAATCTCGATGCCGTCTTCCGTCACCACCGCCCGGTAGCGGTTGATGGTACGCCGGCGGTTGCCCGGCTTGTAGTAGACGTCGATGGGAAGTTCCCAGGCGCCGTTGGCGAGTTGAGCAAAAGCCTGCGCCACGTCCTGGTCCAATGGAAGACCCTGCCGCGTATAGCCTTGGGCTTGCAGATGATCCAAAGCGATCTTGCGGGCCGGATTGTCAAGTTCTGTTGCTGAAACCTTGGTCATGTTCGAAAGCCCTTTCGCGTCTAAGAAAACACACTCGAGGTAGACCGTCTTGATTTTGAGACAAATCTTGCAAAGCTGAAGATATGCGTCAACAATTTTTTTTCAGCGACATTTCCTATTGCAGAGACTACTTTTCCAACTTAATCTTTCGCAGAATGCGATGTCCCTGATATGACGTGACGTCATGTCTGGTTGTCGACCGCGAGGAGGCGGATCGGCGGCTAAGCCGGCAAACCGCATGGATGTGGAGGATTGCCATGGATGACGCGACCCTGGTTGCGTTCACGCTGGTTACCATGATCAGCATCGCATCCCCCGGACCGGACATGTTGCTTGCCCTCTCCAACGGATCACGCTTCGGCGTGCGCCGCGCCTGCATCGGTATGGCCGGGGTTATCCTGGCGGACCTGATATTGATCGCCGTCGTCGCCGCCGGTTTCGGCGCCCTGTTTGTCGCCTCGGAACTTCTGTTCTCGATCTTCAAATGGGCCGGCGTTTGCTATCTGGCTTTCCTTGGCATCCGATTGCTGGCGTCGGGCGGGCTGAGCGATGAATTGTCGTCCGTGGAGAACCGGGCATCCGAACGCTCGGAATCGATCTTCCTCAAGGGCGTTCTGATCGCGGTCAGCAACCCGAAGAACTATCTCTTCTTCGCGGCGCTGCTGCCGCAGTTCATCGATCCGGGCCGTCCGCAAAGCCGTCAATATCTGGAAATGTCCCTGATCGTGGCGATCGTCGATATCGTGGCGATGCTGGCCTATGCCGGTTTCGGCTCGCAGATCGTCCGGTTCCTGAAAAAGCCAGGCGCCGTCTGGCTGGATCGCTTGTGCGGGATCACGTTCCTGGTTCTTGCAGGATCGTTGGCGCTGTACCGCCACGGCGAACGGATCGCGCTGGGCTAGCCGGTAGGGCCGGGAGGTTTTCAGAAAGCAGTTAGAATCCGGGATGGCGCGAGCGTTTCGCCGCGATCAGGCTTCCGGTTCCGCAGACGGAATTGCCGGCGCCGGTCCGCGTTGCCGGCGCTTGCGGTCGATGCCGAGGCCCGTCGCCTCCAGCATGCCCTTGCGCTTGGCTTCGTAGTAATAACCGGTCTGGTAGAGCCGGTCCGCCCGCTTGGGATTGCCGTCAGACACCAGCCAGGCGCCGCGCAGATACTTGACTGCGTATTTCAGATTGGTTTCCGCGTCGAACAGGCCGCTCGCCGGCCCGCCATAGCCCATGCCGCGCGCCGTGGCGTGCTTGATCTGCATCAGCCCCCAATGGCCGCGATTGTAGGCGCGGGGATTGAACGTGCTTTCACGATTGACCACATGGCGCACCAGATCGACCGGCACTTCATAAACAGCGGCATATTTGTCGATCAGCTTGTCGATCTCGCCCCGCACGCCAAGCTTGCTCGGAGCCTCCGGCACGACCATGGCAACCGCCAGACCGGCCGGTGCCGTGATCGGTGCGCCGGCAGGCTGCACAGCCTGTGGCGTCGGGCCGGCAAAAGCCGCCGTCTGCGCCGCCACCGCGGGCGCGCCGCCCTGCGCGGACGCGGTTGCAACCATCTGGCCCTGAACGGCGACGCCGGCAACGTTGTCACCACCCGCATAGGCGGGGTTGGACGGTTGAGGCAGAACCGAAACCGTCTCCGGCAGCACGGGATAGCCTGCATCCGTTCCGGCAGCGGCGCCTGCTGTTTGCGCCATGCTCGGCGCCTGCGCGACCTGTGAAGTCGTTGAGCATCCGGAAACGCTCCCGCAGGCGAGCAGGAAAATGGCCAAGAGCGGCTGTGGGCGCAATCGCGCAGCGACTGCCAGAAGGATCGGAGAGGAAGCCAAGCGCCGTCTGGTTCCGTTGATCGGACGTTAAGTTTTCCTTACAGCAGCTTCCCTCGCCCCGCAATCCGTGCCTTCTGCAAGTTTCGGGTGGTGCGAACAGGCGGAAAATGCAATTCTGTTCCTGATTTGTACACGATTTCAAGGAGCAGGCCATGACAGCCATAGCATCCTCCGGTCATATGGTTTTCGAAACCGCCATGGGTTTCATGGGCATTGCGTGGAGCACCTCGGGGCTGACACGTCTGTGCCTGCCGCAATCCAGCCGAAGCGCGGTCGAGCATCGGCTATCGCGTCTCGGCTTCACGGATTCCGGCCAGGGTCACCTGCCGGACTGGATCGCCGCTGCGGTCAACGCGATCAAGGCCTACGCCGTCGGAGAAATCGTGGATTTCTCCGACGTACCGGTGGATTTGTCGGACGTGGATGGGTTTCGGCTCGCCATCTACGACGAAGCCAGGAAGCTGCGGTTCGGCGAAACCACGACCTATGGCGAATTGGCGAAGCGCGCCGGCCATGCCGGTCTTCCGCGCGAAACGGGCGCCGCGCTGGGCGCCAATCCCGTCCCGCTGGTCATACCCTGCCACCGCATAACGGCGGCCGGCGGCAAGATTGGCGGCTTTTCCGCTCCGGGCGGCGCGGTCACCAAGGAAAAGATGCTGGCGCTGGAAGGCGTGCGGCTAGGCCCGCCTCCCGTGGCGCAGAAATCATTCGGTTTCTGACTTCCAGCGTGACCGGCTAATCCCTAAAGGAGCCTAGTCGTCAAGGAGCCAAGGGAAACGACGGTCCCGCTCCTGCTCTTTGCAGTTATAAACCGGGCAGGACTTGATATCGGCACTGGGCACAAAGACCTGGTTTCGTATCTGCCCGTTGGGACAAAAGCGACTGTCGCGCACGTACCGATCGTACAGCGGCACGCCCGAACGGGGCGACGTGTAGCGCAGGATCACCGCGCCTTGACGATCGACGGTTGACTGCACCCGGTCGCAACTCATCTGGGTGGGATTATAGCGTGAGATTGCATGTGCCTGCACCGCTACCAGCGAAAGGCAAACAGTGAACAAGACGGTCTTCATCGGCATTCTCCAGCAGCGGGCTGCATCTGTGCCCGATCGGCAATCGACTACAACGCACGCCATGCCGCAAGAGTTTCATGGCTGCGGCCTGCGTCGCATTGGACGTGGTTTGCGGTCTTGGAAGCGCCCGTTCGATCACGCTATCTTGTTTTTACCGCTAAAGCCGCTTATATGGACGGCGTTGATATTTCGGGCCGATTGACCCGCGCCTCGCGATTTTCGCGTTTGCTGACGTCTTTCTCCAAAATCTCGATACAATCGACCGGGAATTCATTCGGTCAAAGCAAAGCAAGCGAACTGTAAGGAAAAATCGCATGGCAACTGGAACGGTAAAATGGTTCAACGCCACCAAGGGTTATGGTTTCATCCAGCCCGATAACGGCGGCGCCGACGTTTTCGTTCATATCTCCGCCGTTGAGCGGGCTGGTCTTTCGACGCTCGTCGAAGGTCAGAAGATCAACTTCGAGATCGAGCAGGACCGCCGCACCGGCAAGTCGTCCGCTGGGTCTCTGAGCAAGGCAGCCTGATCTGCAAGGCGCGCGCCGGGCGAAGGCTCGGGGCGCACGGCAGGTCACGGATGTACTGATGGCCGCGCGAGAAGCGCGCCGGAGTGGAAGGTCCGAAAAGCCGAAGCGGCAGATTGCCGCCGGCATCGGTCAAAAAACTCCCGGTCAGGCTACCTGACAATGGAAGGCGGGCTATGCCCGCCTTTTTGTTTGCCTGGTGCATGCCGCCCAAAGCGGTCGGTTTGGTGCGACGAAAAGCAGTGCCGCCTTACGATGGCGCGATGAAGGGCTGCGACACCGACTGGAACACCGGCATGGCCTCAAGCTGCGCCGCGTGCGCCGTAAGCGCCGGATAGGCTGTCATGTCGACGAGCCCCGGATGCGAATCGTTGAGATGCCTCAGGGCGACCGCAACGGCGATGTCGGCATGGCCGATCCGCTCCCCGAACCAGTAGTCCGTGCCGCGCGCCGCGCGATCCTCTTCCAGAACCGCCAGAACGCCGTCGATCTGCGCCTTGCACCGTGCCACCCACTGGTCGGAAACGTGGCTGTGCAGCCGCATCTCGTAGAACAGGCTGACGGCCTTGTCCGCCATGCCCATCACCAGCGCCGCGATTTTCACCGCCCGATGGCGCTGCGGCTCCGCCGCCGGATACATCGCCTGCTCCGGTCCGACCAGCCGGTCGATATGCTCGATGATCAGATGGCTCTCGATCAGCACGTCGCCATCGTCCAGCACCAGAGTCGGCACTCTCGTCAGCGGGTTGTACGGCCGGATCTTGTCCGCATCGCCGAAGGTGGACCAGGGCCGGTGCTCGAACGGCAGGTCGTAAAGCGTCAGCGCGATGCCAACCCGGCGGACGAACGATGAATCATATTGTCCGATCAGGATCACAGGAGATCTCCTTGACATAGCCGACGGAAGCTCATGGCAGCCAGTCCATCGGCACGTGGCCCGGATCGGTCTCGACCCGCTTCAGCCAGGCCGAGACAGCCGGATAGGCGCCAAGATCGAAGCCGCCTGCTCCCGCATCATGCGTGTAAGCATAGAGCGCAATATCGGCGACGCTGTAACCGCCGGCGAAGAACGGGCTCGCCGCCAGGCGCTGTTCCATCACGCCCAGCGCCTTGTTGCCCCGCTCAAGCGTCGTCGCCAGCCGTTCCGGCGTGGCGTCCCTGGCGCGTTCGGGGAAAGTCAGCAGCGCCCGCCTCACGGCGATATACGGCTCATGGCTGTATTGCTCGAAGAACAGCCATTGGTAGGCCAGCGCCCGCTCAAACCTGTCGGAGGGCAGAAAGCGCGTTCCTTCGGCAAGGTAGAGGAGAATCGCGTTGGATTCTGCCAGGCGTCTGCCGTCATCCAGTTCCAGCAGCGGCACCATGGCGTTCGGATTCTTCGCCACATAGTCCGGTTTGCGGGTATCGCCGGTGTGCGAACTGACCTCCACATTGGTGAAAGGAATGCCCAGTTTGGCCATCAGCAGCCGGGGCTTGTAGCAGTTGCCGCTGTCGGCCATTCCATAAAGCGTGGTCATGCGCACTCCCCTCAAAGAGGCATGAGCATTGCCGCATGAGAGGGTCGCAATCCAGTGATTTGTTCTTGTGCGAGGATCAACCTTGCTGATGGATCAGGCGCGCACCTAGCCGAACAACGAAATCACATTGCTGCCCTGATAAAGCAGCCTGTCCAGTTCGAGCGGCGTCTCGTCGAAGATCGCTCCGGCAGGCGCGGCACGGCCAAGCAGAAATCCTTGCAGCATATCGGCGCCGCCATCGAGCGCGACACGCAGGTGCAGCGGCTGCTCGATCCCCTCGACCAAAACCTTGGCCCCCCGCTCGTGCAGCAATGAAAGAAGCGCCCGGAACAGCCGTTCCGCCGCCGTATGGCGGCACAGTTCCGCGAACCAGCCGCCGTCGATCTTGACGATATCCGGTTGCAGCAGCCGCAAACGATCCTCTGTCGAGTGATCGGAGCCAAAATCATCGATCGCGACCCGCAGACCGAGGCGGCGCATTTCCTGCACGATCTCGGCCAGAAGATCGTCGTCCGCGGCCTCCTTCTCGATGATCTCGCAGACGAGATCCGCTGGGTCCATTGCGCATTCCTCGATCTGCTCGCGCAAATTGGCAAGATCGGCCAATACCCGCCCCGGATGATCGTTGACGCAAGGGTCGTAGTTGAAGAACAGCTGCAAGCCTTGGGCGTCGAGATTGCGGAAGTTCCGGATATGCAGTGTCCGCGACAGGGTTTCGACAAACAGCCTGTCTTCAGCGGCCAGACCGGCCAGGAAGGTGTCGACCGGGACCACTTCCCCGGAGAGCCGCGGCTGCATCAGGGCTTCGACGGCGACCGGATCGAGCACGGCGTCGCGCGGCGCGAAGATGGGTTGATAGGCCGTCCACAGACGGTGGTCCCCAACGACGCCATATTCTATGCCAATTTCGTCGGCGAATATGGCGTCATGGACGTTGCGCCGGCGCTCCACACCCTTCGTCATTGCGACGCCCGCCGGCCGAAGGCCTTGACCGGGCGGCCGGACCGCAAGGGCGGCTGCACCACCGGTTCGCTTGCCATGCCGCCGGCGCCGGTCTCGACCGAATTGACCGGGCGCGGCGTGCTGAACACCCGGAAGCTTGTCGGAGCGAGTTCCGGCCGCGCCAGCACATAGCCCTGCACCATCGAAGCGCCGGACTGCTCGGCGAGGTCGAGCTGCCAGCTCTCCTCGATGCCTTCAAAGACGGTGCGGATGCCCTGTTCCTCGAAGCTGGAGACCATCGTCTTGAGCAAGGCGAAACCCGCGCCAGAATCCATCAGATGCGTAATCCACTGGGCATCGAACTTGACGATGTCGGGCCGCAGTTCCTTGATCCGGTTGATGTCGGAATCGTCGGCGCCGTAGTCGTCGACCGCAATTCGGAAGCCGTTGCCGCGCAGCGCCTCGACGAATTGGTAAAGCACCTCTTCAGATGCGGTGCGCTGCTCCGTCACCTCGCAGACGACACGGCGCGGATCGATCCCCGCCTCGTGCAGCACAAGCCGCATTTCGCGCAGGGCCGAATCGGAGATTTCGCGGGTCGTGAACACCGATGGATCGAAATTGACGAAGATAGACGCTTCCTGCGGCAGGCAGGCACCGGCATTGAGCAGATGCAGCGTGCGGGTCAGCGCCTCGATATGCAGCCGATCGACGGCGGGACAGGTGTTGAAGAAGGTTCCGGGCGACTGCGGTTCGCCGTCGCGGAAAGGGCGTATCAGCCCCTCGAAAGCGGCCACCGAAAGCTTGCCGTTATGGAAGGCGAAAATCGGCTGGAAGGCGCTCTTAAGCGTATAGAGTCCCCACACACCGGTGGAGGTGCCGTCGTCCTGACGAATAATATGGGCAAGCCCTGTACTGCGCGCCACGGCTCCTCACTGCATACCGGCCAACGGCGCATCTAACCAGCGAACGTTTTACCGCCCGTTAATGGGCAGCCTGGCGTTTTACGGAGCTGGTCCATTCGACGATGCTTGCGCTCGGCAGGGCAATGGGACAATAGAAACGCCGCGACCAGTTCTCGACCCGGAGATCCCCTGCCATGGCCTTTCTTTCCGATGCCCTTTCGCGCGTGAAACCCTCCGCGACAATCGCGATGACGCAAAAGGCGCGCGAACTGAAAAAGGCCGGACGCGACATCATCGACCTGAGCGTCGGCGAACCGGATTTCGACACGCCGGACAACATCAAGAACGCAGCCATCGACGCCATTCGTCGCGGCGAGACCAACTACCCGCCGGTCTCCGGCATCGTGCCGCTGCGCGAGGCGATCGCGCAGAAGTTCAAGCGCGAGAACAACCTCGACTACACGCCTGCCCAGACCATTGTCGGCACCGGCGGCAAGCAGATCCTGTTCAACGCGCTGATGGCGACGGTCAATGCCGGTGACGAGGTCATCATCCCCCGCCCCTACTGGGTCAGCTATCCGGAAATGGTGGCGATCTGCGGCGGCACATCGGTGTTCGCGGAAACCTCGATCGCCGACGGCTTCAAGCTGACGCCGCAGGCCCTGGAAAAGGCGATCACGCCGAAGACCAAATGGCTGATCATGAATTCCCCGTCCAACCCGTCGGGCGCCGCCTACACCGAGGCCGAGCTGAAGGCGCTGGGTGATGTCTTGCTCAAGCATCCGCAGGTCTGGATTCTGACCGACGACATGTACGAGCACCTGACCTATGGCGATTTCGTCTTCCGCACCATCGCCGAGGTCGAGCCGCGCCTCTATGAGCGCACGCTGACCATGAACGGCGTCTCCAAGGCCTACGCCATGACCGGCTGGCGCATCGGCTACGCGGCCGGCCCGCTGGAACTCATCAAGGCGATGGACGTGCTGCAGGGTCAGCAGACCTCCGGCGCCTGCACCATGGCGCAGTGGGCCTCGGTCGAGGCGCTGAACGGCCCGCAGGATTTCGTCAAAAAGAACAAGGCGATCTTCCAAGGCCGCCGCGACCTCGTCGTCTCGATGCTCAACCAGGCGCGCGGCATCACTTGCCCTTCGCCCGAAGGCGCCTTCTACGTCTATCCGTCCTGCGAGGCGCTGATCGGTAAGAAGACCAGGGAAGGCGCCGTCATCGACAGCGACAAGACCTTCTGCGGCGCGTTGCTGGAAGCGGAAGGCGTCGCGGTCGTGTTCGGCGGCGCCTTCGGGCTAGGACCGAACTTCCGAATTTCCTACGCCACGTCGGAAGCGAACCTGGAAGAAGCCTGCACCCGCATCCAACGCTTCACCGCCAGCCTGAGCTGAGTGAAATAGCGGCTGGTGTGACATTGCAGCCACTCCATGGAAGATTCCGTAACGTAAAGCCACAGTTTATCGACGGCACAAGCAAGGCGCTATTGCGGTCCTGAAGACTCCAGATACCAATTCGCAAAGATTGGCGCCGGGGGTTTTTATGCGAAATAGATTATTGGCCACGACGGCCATTGCATTGGCGATGGGCGGCGCCGCAAGTGCGGCTGACTTCCAGGAGAAATTCGAGGGGACTAAGCCAGCAGTTTCCGGCTTCAACGGAAAGATCGAGTTTGGTTACATCAACACCGACATCGATTCTGGTGACGACGCGGATGGCGCATACGGCGTCGGCTCCTTTTCGGCGCCGCTTGGCGACCAGTTCGGCATACAGGTCGACGCGGGCCTTGCGCGTCTGGACAGCGCGGTCGATGTGACACTCGCAGGTATTGCCGCGCACGGCTTCTGGCGCGACCCGGATCGTGGTCTTCTGGGCGGCTACGCGCAATATTCCCGCCTGTCATCCGGTGGTCCGGACGCCAATATTTTCCGGCTCGGAGCTGAGGGCGAAATCTACCTGGACCGAGTCAGCCTCGAAGGGTTCGCCGGTGCCGACATTGTCGATGGCTCGTCGGACAACGAGACCTATTTCTCCGGTGACTTCACGGCGGCGTTCTATGCGACCGACAATTTCCGCATCAGCGGCGGCATCGGCCATCAGTTCAATGAGACCTTTGGCAAGGTGGGCGCGGAAGCCATGCTTCCCTTCGCCTCCAACAACGTCGCGCTCTTCGCCGACGGTAATTTCGGCAGCGATTACCAGACGTACCGCGCCGGTCTGCGCATCTATTTCGGCGAAAGCGGCAAATCGCTTCTCGCTCGACACCGCGAAGACGATCCGCGGACACGCTTGCTCGACTTCTTCGCGCTTGGCGGCGCCTTCAATACGCCTTCGGTCGGTGGCGGTTCTGAGGAAGGTGGCGGATCGGAAGAAGGCGGCGGTGGTTCTGAGGAAGGTGGCGGAGCCCCTACCTGATACGCAGGACGCACAACGCCTCCTGGCTGAATTTTTGCCTGTTGCGTAACTGACAAGGAAAAACCCGGTGGCTTGAATTGAGCACCGGGTTTTTCGTTTCACGCCGGGATTATTCGACCAAGGAGATGAACTCCCGGAATTTTCCGCCCGCCGATCTCTCGATCTTATCCACCTGAACCAGCGTCAAGGCAATCTCAGGCGCGAATTTCTCGTGCACATAGTCTTGAAATGCCGGCTGATCCGGTTCCCGGCCCGAACCATCATCGACATAGCGCACCTCGATGTGATCCCGGGCGATCTGTACGGCCTGCCACTGCCGGGCTGGAAGGAATTTCATCACAGCAGGAGGCCGCAGTTGCGGCCAGACCCGATCTCCGTCGGGCAGCACGAACATATCCCGGGTTCGCCCGAGTATGCGTTTTATAGTGGGCAAGCTGCGCCCACATCCACATGGCTGCGTCGGAAGCTCGGCTATGTCGTTCTGTTCATAGCGGATGAGAGGCAACGCATAATTATAGAAAGGCGTCACCACGACACGCCCGCTTTCGCCAGGGCCACACGGCGTGTTGTCGTCCTTGAGCACTTCCACCAGGTTCGATTCCGCGGCAACATGATACATGTTGGAATGAGGACATCGTGTCGCCATCTGGCCCGATTCTTCACTGGCATAGAAATCAGTGATTTCCACGCCCAGTTTCTCTCGCACAATATCGACCTGATCATCCGCCAACGTTTCGGCAAAGGTGAACACGTGCCGCAGGTTGGAATGCCAGGGGAGCCCTGAAGCATATCTGGCAAGAGCCGCGATGTTGGTCGGATAGGTTTTCAGATAGGCAGGACGCATGCGGTTCAGAAAATCCACCTGCACGCTTATTGGTGCGGAGATCGAGAGAAAACCATGCCGCCCTTCGCCCCCGAGATGCGACCAGCGCGCGCGCAACTGGCCGTCGGGCGGCGGGCCTATTTCCCGCCGGTCTACGGAAATCGTCACATAAGGCAGATCGCGGTCTGCATCTGCCCAGTCATGCGCGCGCTCGACGATGGCGCGGGAAGAATGCGTCAGCAGCGCGCTTTTAACGAAGTGAATGGGCCTGCCGGTCGAGCCGGAGGTTGAGAACGGCACAATGCTGCCAGTCGCCTCCGGAACCGTTCGGGCACGGAAGACATCCTGCCTATTCTGTAAATCGGAGCGCTGTAGAAAAGGAACCTCGGACCAGCGGGCAAGATCGATGCGGCCTTGTGCATTGGTTACCGGCGTCAATCGCGCGGGATAGGCGTCCGTCTCCTCGATCGCATGCGAAAGCAGCCTTTCCAGAAGCGACCGCTGCATTTCCTGGAGGTCTTCCACCGATGCCCACTGTGACTGCCGCAGCGTTTGCACATAGCGGGAGACGGGATTGTCGAGCATCATCATTTCGCCGGGTACAGTGAAAAAATGCCCATTGTTTGCACCGCTCCGATACCGGTCTTTTTCAATCGCTCAACCAGCATACTGTTCGTCGCTGACCTTCTCCAGCCAGTCGACATAGCGGCCTTCAAGGCCTTCCTGCATCGCCACATGCGCCATGGCCGAACTCGGCCCGGCGCCATGCCAGTGCTTTTCGCCCGGCTCGAAGAACACCACGTCGCCGGCCCTGATCTCGCGGATCGGACCACCCCAGCTCTGCACGCGACCGGCGCCGGAAACGACGTAGAGCGTCTGGCCGAGCGGATGCGTGTGCCAGACCGTTCGTGCGCCGGGCTCGAAATTCACCAGCGTCGAGGCGAGCCGCGCGGGCGCCTCGGTACTGATCAGCGGCGTCTGCACCACCCTGCCGGTAAAATAGCTCTCCGGTGCGATGACGCTGGCGACGCTGCCGACGGGAATGATTTTCATGATTTTGTTCTCCGTTGTCGGGCACACTTGGCCAGCGCGTCCCGCTTCGCAAGAGCCGGTGCTATTTTTCTTGCCCTGCCCCCGAACCCGTGTGACGATGCGATCGGCAGACTGGCAAGCCTGCCCGCGACGGCCGCAGGCCGGCCGCCGCTCCCAGAAGCTCAGAGTGCGATCGGCGAAACCGCAGTCCACTTGCTGATCGCTCTCGATAACAACGCGAGTGGAGGCAAGCCATGGGCAATCGCGCCGGAGGACGACGCACGGGACCGAAATGCATCGCCATAGTCGGTCCCTTCGCAAGCGGTAAGACGACACTTCTCGAAGCCATTCTCGCCCGCACGGGCGCAATCCCCCGCCAGCAGGCCGTTTCTTCCGGCAATACGGTTTCCGACAATTCGCCCGAAGCGAGAGCCCACGCCATGAGCGTCGAGGCGACCTTCGCCACCACCGAGTTCATGGGCGACGCGATGACATTCGTCGACTGCCCCGGCTCGATCGAATTTTCCTTCGAGGCCGAGCCGGCGCTCGCCGGCTGTGACCTGGCCGTCGTCGTCGCCGAAGCCGACGAGAAGAAAATCCCGGCGCTGCAGCTCATCATGCGCAAGCTCGACGACCTCGGCATGCCGCGCGTCCTGTTCCTGAATAAGATCGACAAGAGCTCGGCCGGCGTGCGCGATACGCTGAAGCTGCTGCAGCCTGCCAGCTCCGTGCCATTGCTGCTGCGCCAGATTCCGCTGCGCAAGGATGGCGTGGTCATCGGTTCCATCGATCTGGCGCTGGAGCGCGCCTACGTCTATCGCGAATACGCCGAAAGCGAGATCATCGAGATTCCCGGCGACGAGAAAGCCCGCGAGACCGAGGCGCGCTTTTCCATGCTGGAAACGCTTGCCGACCATGATGACCAGCTCATGGAGCAGTTGCTGGAGGAGATCGAGCCACCCAAGGACGAGGTGTTCGACGATCTCGCAGCCGATTTGCGCGGCGGCGTTGTCACGCCAGTCCTGATCGGTACCGCCGAGAGAGGCAACGGCGTCCTGCGGCTGCTCAAGGCGATCCGCCACGACGCCCCGGACGTCGAGGAAACCCGCAAGCGCCTCGGCGCCCCCGACGGAAACGCCACAGTCGTTCAGGTGATGAAGACCTTCCACACGCCGCATGGCGGCAAGCTTTCGGTCTCGCGCATCCTTTCGGGCCAGATTGCCGACGGTTCGGATCTCTATTTGCCGGACGGAAATACGGTCAAGGTGTCGGGAATCTACAAGCTGCTCGGCAAGGACCAGATCAAGCAGACCTCCGCCAAGGCCGGCGATACTGTAGCATTGGGCAAGCTTGATGAAACGAGGACGGGCCAGACCTTGACCTCGGCCAAGGGCGGCCTGAAGCCGCTTGTTGATCTGGCACCGCCGCAGCCGGTCTACGCCTTTGCTTTAAGGCCGAAGGAGCGCAAGGACGACGTGAAGATGTCCGCGGCGATCCACCGGCTGGCCGACGAGGACCCCTCGCTGTCCCTCACCCACAATCAGGATTCGGCCGAAACCGTCCTCTCCGGAAATGGCGAGATGCACCTGCGCGTCGTGCGCGAGCGGCTCGAGGGAAGGAACCAGATCGCCGTCGAAGGCTATGCGCCGGCCGTTCCTTATCGCGAGACGATCCGCAAGTCGGTGGAGCAGCGCGGCCGCCACAAGAAGCAGTCGGGAGGTCATGGCCAGTTCGGCGATGTCGTGCTGCAGATCAAACCGTTGCCGCGCGGTTCGGGCTTCCAGTTCACCGACACCATTACCGGCGGCGTGGTGCCCAAGACCTACATCCAGTCGGTGGAAACCGGCGTCCGCGACTATCTCAAGTCCGGGCCGCTGGGCTTCCCCGTCGTCGACATCGCCGTCAACCTGTCGGACGGTTCATATCACGCGGTCGATTCTTCCGACATGGCGTTCCAGATGGCGGCTAAGCTGGCCATGAAAGAGGGCGTGGCCGCGTGCTCGCCGACTTTGCTCGAACCGGTGATGAAAGTGGAGATCTTCACGCCGTCGGACGCAACCGCGCGCATCATCGCCCTGGTGCCGCAGAGGCGCGGCCAGATCCTGGGTTACGACGCCAGACCGGACTGGCCCGGCTGGGATGTCGTGGAGGCGACGATGCCGCAATCCGAGATCGGCGATCTCATCATCGAGCTTCGCTCAGCCACCGCCGGTGTCGCTACCTATCGCGCCAGCTTCGACCATATGGCCGAACTGGCTGGGCGGCTGGCCGACGAGGCGTTGAACGGTCGTGGCAAGGCGGCCTGACGAAGGCAGCGACCGGCACGGGAAGCAAGAAAGCGGCGTCTTTCAAGGCGCCGCTTTTGCATTCCAATGAAGAGAAAGCCAACGCAGGAGGCTGTCCCAAAAACAAAAAAGCCGGATCAAGAAGACCCGGCTGAGTTTGTTGGAAGCGCCCGTTAGGGCTGAACCTCCAGAGGGGAACACTCCAGGATGCTAATGGGAGGAGAACGCATCCAGGAGATGACCCGAATATGAGCGCCGGCTGCCCAATAAACAAGCATCGATTTTGCATCGCACGCATGCAAAAAGACAAAGGCTGTGGTCCAAAGGCAAACTGACGCCAATAGGGCCACAAATGCGGGAAAAATCGATTAGCTTGTAGGCAGTTTGCCGATTTACGCTGCAATGAAAGGGTTTAGCGGTCTGGATCGCCTCGCCTCTTATGGCGCCGAAATCAGCAGCCGGGCCGCCCCGGCAGGGGCGTCCACCCGAGTTGTTGACGCCAGCCCGTCAGTAGGACCAGTTACGCGCCTTGGCGAACATGAAGTCGCGGAATGCCTTCAGCTTGGCCTGGTTCTTCATCGCTTCCGGGTAGACGAAGAACGTGTCGAAAGACGGCCCTTCGAGCTCCGGCAGGATCGGCACCAGGCCGGAATCGTTGTCGGCCATATAGCCGGGCAGCATGGCGATGCCGATGCCGCGCCGAACGGCCCTTCGCACCGACATCAGATCGTTGATCTGCAGCACCGTCGGGCGCTTGTCGCCCTCGGGCCGGCCGACGGTTTCAAGCGCATTGAGACCAGCAAGATAGGATGGCACCGGCTCGCCAAAGGTAACGATGCGGTGCCCGTCGAGATCGGCGACCGATTTCGGCACGCCATGCTTGTCGAGATAAGATTGCGCTGCGAAGGCGTGCAGATGCACGGTAAACAGCCGCCGCTGGATCAGGTCGGGCTGCTGTGGAAGGCGAAGCCGCACGGCGCAGTCCGCCTGCCGCATGGTCAGGTCCAGTTCCTCGTTCGTCAGCACCAGCTGGAGATTGATTTCCGGATAAAGATCGAGAAATTCCTTGGCCCGTTCGGTCAGCCAGCCGGTTCCGAGACCAACGGTTGTGGTTACCCGAAGGACGCCGGAAGGACGATCCTTGGTTTCGCGCAGCTGGGTCTTGATCGTTTCCAGCTTCATCAGCACGTCATGCGCGGTGCGGAACAGCATCTCGCCCTGTTCGGTCAGCACCAGGCCGCGGGCATGACGGTTGAACAGCGGAACCCCGACATCATGCTCGAGCGCGCTCACCTGCCGCGAGATCGCCGATTGCGACAGATGCAGTGTCTCCGCGGCATGGGTGAATGACCCAGCCTCAGCCGCCGCGTGAAACACGCGAAGCTTGTCCCAATCCAACGCCATTGATTCCCCTCGTTTGGTTGGCGTTTGAACAACAAATTTGGGTATTTTACGGCTTATTCCGCCGCTTCCCGATGCACCTCTACCCCGGCCAGATACTTTTCCGCCTCAAGCGCAGCCATACAGCCCATTCCCGCCGCCGTCACCGCCTGCCGGTAAATGTCGTCCGTCACGTCGCCCGCCGCGAACACGCCGGGCACGTCGGTGCGCGTCGAATCCGGCGCCGTCCACAGATAGCCATTCGGCTTCTGCTTGAGCTTGCCGACGAACAGTTCGACCGCCGGAGCGTGGCCGATCGCGACAAACACCCCATCGACCTCGAGACTGGATTCCTGGCCGGTGACGACGTTCTTCAATTTCAGCCCTTCGACCGAAGGCGGCAGCGGCGTCTTGCCCGGACGGCCGGTAACTTCGTCGACCACCGTGTCCCAGATCACCTTGACGTTTTCCTTGGCCAGCAGGCGCTCGCGCAGGATGCGTTCGGCGCGGAAATCGTTGCGGCGATGGATGACGGTGACCGTCCTGGCCAGATTGGACAGATAGAGCGCCTCCTCGACCGCGGAATTGCCGCCGCCGACGACCGCGACATCCTTGCCGCGATAGAAAAAGCCGTCGCAGGTCGCGCAGGCGGAAACGCCGAAACCCATGAACGTCTGTTCGGACGGGATGCCAAGCCATTTGGCCTGCGCTCCCGTCGCTATGATGAGCGTATCGGCCGTATAGACCGTGCCGGAATCGCCCTTGGCGACAAATGGCCGGACGTTCACGTCAACCTCGACGATGATGTCGTTGACGATGTCGGTGCCGACATGCACGGCCTGCTTGAGCATCTCGTCCATCAGCCACGGCCCCTGTATGGGGTCGGCGAATCCCGGATAGTTCTCGACATCCGTGGTGATCATCAGCTGGCCGCCCTGCTGCAGGCCGGCCACCAGCATCGGCTTCAGCATGGCGCGCGCCGCGTAGATCGCAGCCGTGTAGCCCGCCGGGCCGGAACCGATAATCAGGACAGGGGCATGCTTTACCGTCATGGAACAGCCTTTGCAGAAGCGCCGCCATGGCGCCAGACAAGATCGATGCCCGCGTAATGTAAGTGCTGGCCGCGAACCCAGCAAGGACAGTTGAGAAGTGTCCCCGGAAAGCTGCCGCCGGCAATGTGAGGTCAACCGCCCGTTCCGGCGAATTGTGCCTGTGACGGGTGGCGCAGCGCCAAAACTCGTTTAATTAAAAGCAGACTCACGCCGCGGAAAAACGCATATGCCCGTCAAGGCCGACCTCGACGCCATCGACTGGAAGATCCTCAAGGAACTGCAGGACGACGGCCGCATGACGAATGTCGAATTGTCGCGGCGTGTTGGCATTTCCGCGCCGCCCTGCCTGCGGCGGGTCAGGCGGCTGGAGGAAACCGGAATCATCCGCAAATACCGGGCGCTGCTGAACGCCCCGGCGCTCGGAATGGACGTGGTCGCCTTCTGCCTGGTCGGCCTCAACCACCAGTCCGACGCCGAACTCAAGATTTTCGCCGAACGGACCCGCTTGTGGCCGATCGTCCGCGACGCGTGGATGGTGTCGGGCGAATCCGACTTCCTTCTCCATTGCGTGACGCGTGACCTTGGCAGCTTCCAGAACTTCGTCATCGAGGAACTGGCCTCGGCGCCGAACGTCGATACGGTGCGGACCGCGCTCACCATCCGCCGGGTCAAGGACGAGGGGCTGGTGGTGATTTGATGTTGCCGCCGGCTGCGCCCGTAGCTCGCGACGCGAACAAATCCAGATAGGCCTGGACAACGGCTTCGCGCGAAAACGTCGTCTGCAGGGTTTGAAGACCGCCGTCTATGATCTTTCCGGCAAGACCGTCCTCTTTCTCGATCCGGGCAAAGCCTGCGGCAAACCCTTCATGATCGCCGATGTCGACGAGCAATCCGTTCTCACCGTCCCGCATGAACCATGCCGGGCCTTCCGACCGTGTTGAAACGACGGGAACGCTTTGCGCCCACGCCTCCAGAACGACATTGCCCAGCGGTTCATGGCTTGACGCCATGGCAAAGCAATTGCTGGCCGCGACATAGGGCCTTGGATCCTTCTGCCAGCCCAGAAAGCGAACCCGCTCCAGAACGTTCAATTGCGACGCGAGATCGCGCAGATTGGCTTCTTGTTCGCCATTCCCGATCAGCCAGAGATAGGCGTCGGGCCGCAGCGCGAGCGCGCGCACCAGCACATCGAATCCCTTGCGCGGAACGAAACGGCCCATGGAGGCGATAAGGAATGCATCCCGTGGCGTGTCGAGTGTGGCGCGGTCGAACGGCGCCACACGTTCCATGCTGGTAAAATTGGAGATGACTTCCACGCCCCGCTTCCAGCCCATTTCGCGGACATGGCGAGCTATCCCCGGCGTGTTGCAGACCACCGTATCGATGTTGCGGAATTTGCTCAGCGTGGTCGGATAATCCCCAAGTCGAACCAGCCGCAGTGGCTCCGGATTTGCCGGCACCAGCTTTGCCCCCTTGGGCATCCAGCCGAAGACGCAATCGGGCTTCCACTGCCTTATCAGCGCGCTGACGCGCAGCGGCAGCACGATACGGTCGAGCGAAAAGGTGCGGAAATGGCTCTCCATTACCTCGACCGAGCCATCTATCAGCGGTTTCCACGTCCGATCCGGGCGGATGATGACCTTCTGCTCGACCCCACGTTCAGCGAAGCCGTTGAGGAGATGAACGAAAAACCGCTCGGCGCCGCCGTCCTTGCCGAAATGGAAATGCAGAACCTTCATGCGCCTGCCTTCGGTCCGGGCTTGTCGGCGTGGTCCATCGTGTCCATCGACGGCCGATCCCGCAAAGCGTTGCGCTGGTATATTTTGGCCTCGGTGAGGAATGAATAGACCGCCCCTGTCATGGCCTCGATAAACCCGGGAAAGCCGCACCGCCAAAGACCGTTGCGCAGATAGAGCCGCAAAAAATACACCGGCGGATTGAACAGAAGCTTGATCCTGCGGGGCTTCGTCCCCGCCGCGACCAGTTGGTCTGCCTTCAACGACGAATATTTGTTCTCTTTCAATATCTGCTCGTCCATGACCAATGGGCGGAAATGCAGAAGGCTTCCCTGAAGGGCGTTTTCGACCCGTCCGTCTGGCCGGATCCCTTCATGGACTTTCTGCGAGAGATCGTAGCTCCCACGACCTCGGCGGATAAGGCGCAGATTGCGCCGTTCATGCGCCCGCCGCGGCGTGTAACCGTAGCCGATCAGGTAAGGACGCCGCGCGATGCGCCACCCGACGATACCGGGTTCGGCCTTCAGCAACCGCGGCAGCACTTCCTTGAGCGGCTCATCGAACCGCTCATCCGCATCGATGTTGAAGCACCAGTCCTCCCGGCATTGCTCCAGGGCGAACTGCTTCTGGCCGGCATAGCCGCGCCATGGTTCGGAGAACAGCCGGATAGGCCAGCCTCGATCGATATAGGACTGGATCAGGGACAGCGTGCCATCGGTGGAGCCGGAGTCCACAATGATGATGTCACGGCAAGCATCGAGGCTTTCAATGCAGTTGCCGAGATAGGCTTCCTCGTTCAGGCAGATGATGAACGCCGACAGGGCAAGCGCGCCTTCCGCTCTTGAAACCTCTGTAGCCAAGCCGGGATCCCTTCCGCCGCGCGGTTCACAAACCGCAGTACCCTACCCGCAGATCGTCAGCCGGAGCATTAGAATCCCGTCGGCGGAAATGCAATCCGCGCCGCAAGTAGGCCCTTTCACCCCGCAGCAGTTTCGTTTATCTGTAAATTGCTTGGGGGAGCTAAATTGACATGAATATCGTTGACGAACTCGCGCGGAGATACCTGCGGGCAAAAGGATATTACGTACCCGGCGTAAAAAACCAGAACGACGAATACACATTGTTTAAATACACAAGGCCAGACGGCAGCTTCGATTACGAAAAATATAGGACTATCCAAGAAGACGGTAACAAGAAAAAAATAAACAACGTATGGGCTGACGAAGAAACAATAAAATTCATTTCTGAATATCTAAATAAAACGAACTCTTCTCAGAATCGTGGCATCTGTCACGGAGTGCGCCGGGGTCTTGAACAACAATGGTTTTCCGAGACCCTCGGCGTTGACGCAATCGGCACGGATATTTCCGAAACCGCGACGCAATTTCCGAACACGGTGCAGTGGGATTTTCACGAGGAAAACCCGGAATGGGTAGGCGCGTTCGATTTTGTCTACACCAACTCCCATGACCACGCATATGACCCGAAGAAGGCCCTCGACACATGGGTACGCCAGCTTAAGCCGGGTGGAGCAGTCGTGCTTGAACATACACCGGGTCATACGCCGTCCGGGACGTCTCAACTGGACCCCTTCGGTGTCGATGCAAAAATCTTCCCGTATCTGATCGCGAAATGGGGCGCCGGCGAATACGCCGTGATGGACATTCTGGAACCTCCACATACCAAGCCTCATGGCCTCAAGATCTGGATTTTCATCGTCAGGAAAACGCGGAACGCCTGATAGGACTGGACTTGCTTGGCTGGAGGCGGTTTCCTTGCATTATACTTACGTTTCACCACCGTTGCCTTCGCTTGCACGCTGGAGACATCTCTATGCCTGGAAAAAGGGCATCAGCTGCCTTCGGGCCATGGAGTACGAAAAGCTTGGCCAAGTGCCGCTTGCCGCACCGTTGCTCGATGTGGGTGGCGGTCGCAATTCTCTCTACAAAGATCTGCTCCCGGGCCATGTCGGCTATGAATCCGTCAACATAGATCCGAGCATCGAACCAACGCATCTGGTCCAGCCGGACGGAACCTTTCCTGTCCAAGACAATCACTATGCTACCTGTCTATGCCTCAATACACTCGAGCACATCTACGATGCGAAATTTGTGATTGACGAAATCCACCGGGTCCTGGCGCCCGGTGGCCTTGTCTACATAACGGTGCCGTTCATTTTCCGCATCCACGGCCATCCGGACGACTTCTTCAGGGCAACACCAAGCTGGTGGCGGGAAACGTTGAAACGCGCCGGATTTTCCCAGGTGAGTTTGCAGCCGCTGGTCTGGGGCCGCTATACCAGCGCCGCAAGCATTCGTGGCTATCGCGGCCTGTTCAAGCGCACGCAGTTCCATCTCTCCCATCTCGCGGACCTGATCTATGCAAGGATCGCATTCTCCCGTAACGAGGGCCTTTATTCAGGCAAACGGGGTGAACGCATTTGCGGCGTAGCGATGGGATATTTTATCACCGCGACGAAGTGACAGAGGTCGGCTTATGAAGAATCCGTTCCGCGGCCTGATGCTGAATTGGCATCGCATTGCGGATACGCGCCAGATCACCTTGGACGGGGTTCGCATTTCCACAGATTCGCAGACGACGCCACGCTCGGTTCGGTCCGCCTTGTTCAAGGGCACATACGAAAGCCACGAGCGCAAGATTGTGCGGCGCTTTCTCAAGCCGGAGCACCGTGTTCTGGAAATCGGTACTGGCATCGGGTTGGTCTCGCTGGTCTGCGCCAGGATTTGCGGCGCTGAAAAAGTCCTCTCCTACGAGGCAAACCTTCGCCTCGAACCTATCATCCGTTCAAATTATGCGCTTAACGGGCTGACCCCCAATTTGCACATGCGCGCGATAACCGTGGACGGAAATCCGATCACCTTTTTTCGAAATGACAATGTTGTTTCCTCCTCGACCCTGGAGCGAGGGGGTGATGTGGAAAAAGTAAAGGTGGAAAGCGACCGTTTCGACAATGTATTGGCCACGCACAGGCCCGACGTCGTCATCATGGATGTCGAAGGCGCCGAAATCGGCCTGCTCAGCGGCTCAACTCTGGCAGGCGTCAAGCATATCATCGTGGAAATCCACCCGCATATCACCGGCGAAGAACAGGTGGCGGCCATGATGGCGGCGCTGAAGGACAAGGGGTTCGAGCCGCATGTGCATGAGCACAAGACGATCATGCTGAGCGCGAGGACCCGCCTTGAGGCTTCACACTGATCGAGACTGCTGGGTAAGCCTGGCATAAATCTCGATGAGCTGCCTGGCTTCCCGTTCGAGCGGAAAATTTGCCTGGGCATGACCCAGTGCCGCTTGGCCCGCAACACCGCGCACCGCGTCATCCGCCATGTACCCCCTCGCCGCGTCGACCATCGCCTGGACATCGCCGCGCGGGATGATCGCCCCTGTAACCCCTTCCTCGACAAGTTCCGGAAAAGCCCCGACATCGGTGGCGACGACCGGCACGCCGGTGGCCATGGCTTCCAGGGGAGTCAGGCCAAAACCTTCCCAGCGCTGCGGCGCGACGAACAGCGACAGAACCCGGTACCAGCGTTCGATATCCGTGTGCTCGCCGGCGAAGAGGATGCGGTCCGCCAGCCCCGCATCGGCGACGCGTTGCTTCAAATCGCGTTCGAAACCTTCATGCTGCGCGGTGGCGCGGCCAGCTATGATGGCAGACCAGCCGGGATGGGCCGGCAACAGCGCGATCATGGCATCGACGAAGACGTCCGTGCCCTTCTGATGCCGGACCCGGCCGAAGCACCCGGCATAATGCTGCGCCGGGTCGAGGCCGAGCGCCGCCTTCGCCGCGGCAGGGTCTGCAGAGGGCGAGAATTTGGCCGTGTCTATCCCATGCATCACCACGCTGTGCGGCACAGTGAGATAGGCGGCAGTCCTTTGGCTGGTTGCGATGACGTGATCCATCCGCCGGATCAGGAAACGCGTCCACCCCTTGTGCTGGCGTTGCGAGGCGGAGGTGAAGACCAGCTTGAGCGGAGCGCCCAGCGAGCGGAGCACCAATCCGCCAAGCATCTCGACATTGCGGCGCGCGTGCCACACGCGGGGTCTGCCGTCCGGCAGCCGCCGCCACAGCTTCCAAAGGTCACGTGATCGTATCCGGGGAAGGCTGGACGGCAGGCCCGGCCCCAGCACGGCGATGCCGAGCCCCAGACTGCGCTGCATCGGCACAAGCTGGATGATGGTCGAGGTGACGCCGGAGAGCCGCCGCTTGAAGTTCGGCGCGATCACCTCGACTTCATCAGGATCGAGATAAGGCGCCCTTGTCATGGCTGCGACCGATCCGGCTAACCGGCCACTCAGATGAACTGGACCTGCACGATTTCGTAGCCGCGCGCGCCGCCGGGCGCATTGACCTCGATGGCGTCGCCAACTTCCTTGCCGATCAGCGCCCGTGCGATCGGCGACGAGATCGAGATGCGGCCCGACTTCACGTCCGCCTCCTGATCGCCAACGATCTTGTAGGTCTTCTTTTCCTCGGTGTCCTCATCGACAAGAACGACAGTGGCGCCAAACTTGATCTTCTCGCCCGACAGTTTCGAAATGTCGATCACCTCGGCGCGCGCAATCAGATCCTCAAGCTCGCCGACGCGGCCCTCGTTCAAACTCTGCGACTCCTTGGCGGCGTGGTATTCGGCGTTTTCGGAAAGGTCGCCATGCGAACGGGCCTCGGAGATCGCCTCGATGATGCGCGGCCGCTCTTCTTGCTGGCGCCAGCGCAGCTCCTCCTTCAACGCAGCAAATCCTTCGCCTGTCATCGGCACCTTGTTCATAGCATAACCTTTCGTGCCGCCAGCCCCGTCTTTTCGGGGACGGCCCTTTCGTTGGGTACAAAAAGAAAACGGCCCGGCAGCTTGGGACTGACGGAACCGTCTCACCTCGGATTATCGAAATATAGCAAGCTCTGCGCGTTTTTCACGACAAAAATGCAGACGCACCTCCGCCATGTGAAAAAGGCGACAGCCGCGTCCGTCGCGATTGTCGCAAAAGCGCCTTCGGTCAGCTCCGCATGAAGCGGTCGATCTGTTCGGAAAGCATGCCATATTCGCGCGAGCTCTTGCCCGCCCGTTTCTCGATCTGGTCAAGCTGCTCGCGCGCCGCCGCGAGATTGCCGAGCTGCAGGTGGGCTTCGCCCATATATTCGCGCACCAGCGTGTAGCCCGGATCGTTCCTCAGCGCTTCCTCGTAGTATCCCAGACCGACGACGACGCGGCCGGACTTGCGGTGCGAGTAGCCGAGATAGTTGAGGATGCGCGGATCCGTCTTGTCGGCGGCAAGGCTGAGCACGGCAATTGCTTCATCGTAGCGTCCGGCCATCGCGAGCGCCCGGCCCTGCTCGTAGATATTGTCGTCCTTCAGCATTCCTTGCTTGGGCGCCACGCACTTCTTCTGGGCATCGTCATAGACTTCGCCCTTGGCACAGCTGGGCGTGCTGGCGCCGCTGCCGCCGTCACCAGCCGCATAGGCAGGTAGTGCGAGCATCGGCAGAGCGACCAACGCTGACATCAAATGAACCGGGAATCCTTTGTGCATCGAAATTCTCCTCCGCAAGACGATAAGAGACTAACGCTGCCGGAGGCAAAATTCATCCTGGAAAAATCAAAGACCTAACCGCGGAAGATAAGCGCTGCCCCACCGGCGATCAGCGCGAAGCCGAGTACATGATTCAAAGTGAGAGCTTCCTTCAGGTAAAACACTGAGAACACAGCAAAAACCGACAGGGTAATGACCTCCTGCATGGTCTTCAGTTCCGCTGCCGAGTAGACTTGGCTGCCGATGCGGTTGGCCGGCACCGCCAGCCAGTACTCGAAAAACGCGATCATCCAGCTGGCCATCACGGCCAGCCAGATCGGCGACGCCTTGAATTTCAGGTGGCCGTACCACGCGAACGTCATGAATACGTTGGAGGCAATCAGCATCAGGATTGGCAGTATCCTGGGCGAGGATAAAATCGTCATCATTGGGGGAACCGATCGAAGGAGGGAGACACCATTTCATGCCAGCTTTCTCGTCTGTCAATCGTCGGCGCGGCGCATGGCGTGACAGCCACACCAAATCCGTTATCATCCGCAGGCGCCAACGGAGGGATCGCCGGTGAAGCGGCATGAGGACAGGGAATGGGAGCTTTCGATCGGCCCCGACACCGTGCGCCTGTTCATCGAAAAGGCCAAGACACTCACCGCCGCAATCAACGAGGACTATGCCGACGGCGCCGAGCACGAGGTCGAGTTCGACGGCGACCGCAAGGACACGCATCACCATGACGGTCTGGCCGAAGAAGAAAGCGAAAACCTCACCGAGGTGGAACTGCGCGAGCTGATCGCCGACCTCAATGTCGATGAGGCATCCGATCTCATCGCCCTGGCCTGGATCGGGCGCGGCGACTACGAGGCATCCGAATGGACCGACGCCGTGACAGCGGCGCGGGAACGCACCGGCAAGCGTACCGCGAAATATCTTCTCGGCATGCCGATGCTGGCCGACTGGCTGGAGGACGGACTGGAAGCCATCGGCGCCTGACGCCATTGCAACCAGCGCGTCAGTGGCGCGTGACAACGGCGTAACGCATTGTGAAGCGCCCCGTTTCGCCTCGAGGCAACCTCCCCTGCCTTGTTGCCGTTATCGCACCATGAGGGCAGGCAGATTTTCTCGTCTTGTTGGATTGGCATCGGTGGCGGCCTTGCTGGCCGCAGGACCGCTCCTTGCGAAATCCCCTGAAGCCAGACCCGAATTGCCGCGAACCGCGCCGCTTCCCGAATTGCAACGGGAGGCCGAGCCCGTCGCACCCGCCAAGCCGCCCGTGCCTGAAATGCGGCCCGCAGATGCGCCGAAACCGGCCGAGGCGAAAGATGCCGGCAAATCGGAAAACTCCGAACCGCAGCCGCCGCCCATTGCGCCCAAACCGCCTGCAAAGCCTGCGGATGCTGGGGCGGCGGAAAAGCCGGCAACCGGTCGGCAGACCGGGAACCCTGAAGACACGGAAAAGAAGCCACCGAAGCGGCCGCTCGATCCGCGCGTCAACGTCGTCCCGCAGGACAAGTTGCCGGCCGAAGAAATCGCTTGCCGCCAGCGCTTGCAGGCGATGGGAGCTGAATTCGAGAACCGCAAGGCCGAGCATGACGCGGATATCGGCTGTTCCATTCCATATCCGCTCATGATGAAAAAACTGACCAGGACCATAGACCTCGCTCCCGAAGCCGAATTGAATTGCGGCATGGCCGAAGCCGCGGCGAAATTCATGACTGATGTGGCGTCGCCGGCTGCGAAGGCCGAATTGGGATCGGAGATCAAATCGATCAACCAGGCATCGGCCTATGTCTGCCGTCCGCGCCATAATGGCCAGAAGATTTCGGAGCACGCCTTCGGCAATGCGCTGGACATCGCCCGTTTCACATTAGCCGATGGAACCGAGGTCGATGTGAAGCCCGCCCCGCCGGAGAAGCAGGAGAAATTTCTGCAGGCCGTTCGCAAGGCCGCATGCGGCCCGTTCAAGACGGTGCTGGGACCGGGCAGCGACCCGGATCACGCCCTGCATCTCCACTTCGACCTCGAACCGCGACGCAACGGCGGCACCTTCTGCCAATGATTCCCTGCCCATACCAAAGCGCGGGAAGCCGTGCCTCAATTTGGCCGCAGCTGTAAACGACGGCGCTGATTTTTCCTTTACTGTTAGGCACTAAACTCTGTTTCTTCGAGGGACAGGGATAGTCCGATGGCAACCAGCCTTCGCACCGCAAATGCCGCCAGGCCGCGCCGGCGGCAGTCCAGTCTTGCAGCCATCCAGGTTGGCGGCCTGCTTTCCCTTGCCGCATTATCGGCCTGCAACACCGGCGACGTGTTCGCGCTGCAGCCGGCAGTCGATGTCGGCACGCAGACTGCCGCGGTGCCCGCCTATAGCGGCATGCAGAAGCTGGTTCCTTCCGATCCTTATCTGACCACGGCGGCCTATCCCCGCATGGATGAGCCGATGTCCTCGCCGGCCGAACAGATGCCGGCGGAAGAGATCGAATGCAGGCAGGAACTGCGCCGTCTCGGCGTTTCCTATACCGACCTCGCGCCCATAGGCGAAGGCGGCCAGTGCGGCATCACCTATCCGGTCAAGGTCAGTTCTATCGGCAGCATCGCCATGAAGCCGGCCGCCACGCTCACCTGCAACATGGCCGCGACATTCGCAGGCTGGTCCAAACGCGAACTCGTTCCCGCCGCCCGCTGGCGCTACATGTCCGGCGTCAAGGCGATCCATCAGGGCTCGAGCTATTCCTGCCGCAAGATCGCCGGTGAAGGGGTGCTCTCCGAGCACGGCAAGGGCAACGCGCTCGATGTCATGAGCATCGAACTGAACAACGGCAAGGACATCGACGTGCGCAAGCAGGGCCTGTTCTCGTTCCGTGCCCGCGGCTTCCTCGATACGGTGCGCGCCGACGGCTGCGAGTATTTCACCACGGTTCTCGGGCCCGGCTACAACTACGACCACCGCAATCACTTCCACTTCGATATCAAGAGCCGCAAGAACGGCTACCGCGCCTGCCGCTAGCGCGACCGCCAAGCGACGGCTAGAATCGCACGGGGTTTTGGCGGTGGCACATGAGTGAACGAAGCCTTACGCGGCGCGCCGGACATTGGTTCGCCCTGTTCTGCGGCGCCTATCTCGGCGTCGCCTATTTCATCGCGCCGGAATTGTGGACGCTGCGCGACCGCGGCGCTGCCTCCAAGGGCACTATGTTGACGCGCACCCCGCAGGGAATAGCGGGCGATCCCATCAATATCGGGCTTGTCGGCACCGAGAAGGACGTACTCCACGCCTTCGCCATCGCCAAATGGGACACAGCCGACGCCGTGACGCTCAGGACGGCCATCGAGATCGGTGAAAGCGTCCTTTTCGATCGCCCCTACCCCGACGCCCCGGTAAGCCGCTTGCTCTTTCAGGGGCGACCGCAGGACCTCGCATTCGAGCAGCCGGTGGGCGACAGCGCCGACAGGCGTCACCATGTGCGGCTGTGGCGCACGGCCGAAGTCGGCACCGACGGCCGCCTGATGTGGCTGGGTTCCGCCAGCTTCGACATGGGCGTCGGCGTCAGCCACGACACAGGCGCCGTCACCCACCACATCGGCCCGGATATCGATGCCGAACGCGGCTATCTCATCAAAAGCCTCTCAGAGGCCGGCATGCTCGAATCATCCATGCAGATAGAGGGTGTGGGTGCCACCGAAAATGGTCGCAACGGCGGCGGCGATCCCTACTTTACCGACGGCAAGGCGACGGTCGGAATGCTGCGGCCGGCGACCTGACGCGCGGCGGATGCTGTGGGCAAGTGTGTTTGCAAAGGTGTAAATCGCGCCTTCCGACCTTGCATCCCGGATGCTATTGAACGCCGATGCTTTACATTGAAATAGCCATTGTGGTCGTGCTCATCTGTGTGAACGGCCTTCTGGCGATGTCCGAACTTGCCATCGTTTCTTCCCGTCCGGCCCGTCTCAAGGGCATGATCGACCGTGGGGTGCGAGGTGCGGCCAGCGCGTTGATGCTCGGCTCCAACCCTGGCAAGTTCCTGTCTTCGGTGCAGATCGGCATTACGCTCGTCGGCGTGCTTTCCGGTGCTTTCTCGGGAGCAACGCTGGGCGACCGCCTGGCCACCGCGCTGGCTGCCGCCGGCGTCAGCCAGCGGGTCGCCGACCTTTTGGGCGTCGGCATCGTTGTCGCCGTCATTACCTATGGCTCGCTTATCATCGGCGAACTGGTTCCCAAGCAGATCGCCCTGCGCGATCCCGAAGGCGTGGCGGTGCGCGTCGCGCCTGCCATGACCATTCTCGCCAAGGTGGCGCTGCCGCTTGTCTTCCTGCTCGATATTTCCGGCCGTTTCATCCTGTGGCTGCTCGGCCAGCGTGGCAAAAGCGACGACAAGGTCACCGACGAGGAGATCAAGATGCTGGTGGCCGAGGCCGAGCATCATGGCACCATCGAATCCGACGAACGGCGCATGATCGCCGGCGTCATGCGGCTGGGCGACCGCGCCGTGCGCGCCGTGATGACCCCGCGCACCGATGTCGACTGGATCAACCTCCAGGCCGATGACGCCACCATCCGCAAACTGCTGATGGAGACCCAGCATTCGCGCCTGCCCGCCGGCGACGGCGTCGACGCCATGATCGGCGTGGTGCAGACGCGCGACGTGCTGGCGGCGCTGCTCGGTGGCCGCACGCTCGATCCGCGCAAATATGTGCGCAATGCCCCGATCGTCCATGACCAGGCCGATGCGCTCGACGTTCTGGCGCGGCTGAAGGAATCCGATGTCCCGATGGCGCTGGTCCATGACGAGTACGGTCACTTCGAAGGCGTCGTGACACCAGCGGACATCTTGGAGGCAATAACCGGCGTCTTCCGTTCGGATCTCGATGCCGGCGACGAAAACGAAAGCGCCGTGCAGCGCGATGACGGCTCCTGGCTGCTCGCCGGCTATATGCCTGCCGACGAGATGGGCGACGTTCTCGGCATCGTCCTGCCGGAAAACCGTGACTACGAGACGGTCGCCGGTTACGTGCTGTCGCATCTCGCCCATCTGCCGTCCACCGGCGAGACGGTCGATGCCCAAGGCTGGCGTTTCGAGGTTGTCGACATGGACGGACGGCGCATCGACAAGGTCATCGCCGCCCGCCTGCCCGGCGCGCACCGCGAGATCGTCCGCTAGCATCTTTAATAAAAGGGGCGGCCCGGAGGCCGCCCCATCCTGTTTCTCGCAGGATTTCCGTGATTTCTACGCCGCTCTGATTTCTTCCTCGGCGATGTCTGCCTCGCGGGCTTTCTTCAAAGCCTTGGCCCACCATGCGACATCGTTGATGAGCGCCTGCGCGGCCTGGTTCAGATGCTCGAGGTCGTCGAGCTTCTTCTGGCCCTCGCGGACAGCCAGTAAGTCGCCCCAGGTGATGTGGACGGCGGACTTCACCGGCGCCATCTGCAGTTCGACGGCATGCATGCGCAGCTGCTCGACGGCGCGCGCACCACCGACACCGCCATAACCGACGAAGCCGGCCGGCTTCTTGTTCCATTCGTTGGAGGCGTAGTCGATTGCATTCTTCAGCACGGCCGTTGGGCCATGATTGTATTCGGCGGCGGTGAAGATGAAGCCGTCGAACTCGGCGACCTTCCTTTGCCAGCGCTGCGCAACTTCGTTCTGCGAGGGCACCCAGGCCGATGAAGCAACCTCATCGAAGAAAGGCAGGGGGAAATCGCGAAGATCGACGACCTCGACATCGATATCCGCATGCTGGCGGGCGATCCTGGCGATCCATTCGACCGGCTTGTCGGCGAAGCGCGCCGCGCGCGTCGAGCCGACAACAATCGCGATCTTGGGTTTGGACATTGGTCTCTCCTTGAAAACTTATGGTATCGATTGGATACCTGCGCTATATGAGAGACTGGGTTTGCCGTTTGCAAGGAGGCACTTTTTTGAAACCGAGGCACCTGCATGCCAGCGAGGATTGCCGCGCCGTCAGCGAAATCCTCCAGCGCATCGGCGACAAGTGGTCCGTCCTGGTGGTCAGCCGGCTGGGCGGCGGTCCCATGCGCTTCAACGAACTGCGCTACGCCATCGGCGGCATATCGCAAAAGATGCTGACGACGACGCTGCGCACGCTTGAACGCGACGGCTTCGTCACCCGCACCGTTTTTCCCACCATCCCGCCACGGGTCGACTACGAGCTTACGCCGCTCGGCAAGGAATTGCTGTGTCCCGTCAAAGGCTTGTCAGACTGGGCGATCAACAATATCGCCCGCGTCAACGAGGCGCGCCAGCGCTTCGACGCCGACCGGATTTCCTGACAGTTCAGGATTCCGGCGGCACGGCCTTGGGTTTGCCATCGCTGTCCAGTGCAACCATGATGAAGTCGGCATGAGTGACTTTTTCCATCAGGTCGGAAAGATAACGCTGCGCCCAGGCCTCGACCTTCAAGGTCATTGAGGTCCGTCCGACGCGTTCGATGTGCGAATATATGCACAAGGTGTCGCCGATTTTCATCGGTTTCGCGAAGGACATTTCCTTCACCGCGGCAGTCACGACCCGGCCCTTCGCGCGCTCGGCGGCGCGGATGCCGCAGGCCAGATCCATCTGCGCCATCACCCAGCCGCCGAAAATGTCGCCTGCCGCATTGGCGTCCGAAGGCATGGCGAGCGTCCGCAAGGTCAGTTCGCCGAGCGGCTTCTTTCCGTCCGCATATTGCACCATGCATAGCTCCCCATACCTGACTCAAAGGCCTATCCTCATGCCAGGATGGCGTCAACGATCCGGTCTGCCCGTTGGTCCGGATCCAAACGACGAACCCGGTCGCTTTTTTCACAAGCCATGCCGGAAGCTGCGGTGACGCCGGCTCCGCGCGCGTCTAGGCTGCGTCTGGAGTTCGAGGACCGCATCTTTCCGCCATGCAGACCTATGATTTCATCGTCGTCGGCTCCGGCTCGGCCGGCTCGGTTGTGGCGGAGCGGCTTTCCGCTTCCGGCCGGTTTTCCGTCCTGGTGCTGGAAGCCGGCGGCAGCGACCGCCGCTTCTTCGTCCAGATGCCGCTCGGCTACGGCAAGACCTTCTATGATCCCGCCGTGAACTGGAACTACCGCACCGAGCCGGACCCCGGCCTTGCCGGCAATGCCGATCACTGGCCGCGCGGCAAGGTGCTGGGCGGCTCGAGCTCAATCAACGCCATGGTCTGGGTGCGCGGCGCGAAGGAGGATTTCGACGCCTGGGCGGCAGCTGGCAATCCCGGCTGGAGCTATGAGGACGTGGTCCCCGCCTTCAGGGCGATCGAGGACAACCAAGCTGGCGCGGACCAATGGCGCGGAACCGGCGGGCCGCTGCATGTCTCCGACTGTTCGGCTGCCGTCCATCCGCTGACGAAGCGCTACCTCGCCGCCGCGCAGCAGGCCGGCTTGCCGTTCAATTCCGACTTCAACGGCGAACGCCAGGAAGGCGTCGGCATCTACCAGATTTCAACGAAGAACGGCAGGCGCATGTCCGCCGCTCGCGCGTTCCTGCGGCCGGCTATGAAACGCCCCAACGTCCGGGTCGAGACGAACGCGCTGGCGACGAAGATCCTGTTCGACGGCACTCGCGCCATCGGCATCGAATATTTGCAAGATGGACAAAACCGAACCGCGCGCGCAGCACGAGAAATCGTCGTATCGGCCGGTTCGGTCAATTCGCCGCAACTTCTGCAGCTGTCCGGGATAGGCCCGGCTTCCTTGCTGCGGCAGCACGGCATTCCTGTGGTCCGCGACAACGCCAATGTCGGCGCCAATTTGCAGGACCATGTGGGCATCAACTATACGTTCAGGGGTCGCGAGGCGACGCTGAACCAGATCCTCCGCCCCTGGTGGGGCAAGGCATGGGTCGGCGCGCGCTATCTCCTGCTGCGCTCCGGCCCGCTCTCGCTGTCCATGAACAATGCCGGCGGCTTCTTCCGCACCGATCCGTCGCTGCCACTGCCCAACATGCAGCTTTACTTCCAGGCATTCTCCACCGTCATTCCGCGCAATGGCGAGCGGCCGATCCTGACGCCCGATCCATGGCCGGGTTTTTCCATCGGCCTTTCGAACTGCCGCCCAGCCAGCCGGGGCGAGATCATGATCCGCTCGGCCAGTCCTCACGAGCATCCGCGCATCGTCGCCAACGCCCTCTCCACCGATGCCGACGTGGCGGAAATGCTGGCGGCGGTGAAGTTCGTGCGCAGGATCGCCTCCATGCCTGCCATGGCCGAATTCATAGAGCAGGAAATCCTGCCCGGTCCGTCGATCCAGTCCGATAACGACCTGATCTCCGACTTCCGCCGCCGCAGCGGCACTGTCTATCACCCGGTCTCGACCTGCCGCATGGGCCCGGACCCCGCACGCTCTGTCGTTGATGCCCGATTAAGGGTGCATGGGATCGATGGGTTGCGCGTGATCGACGCTTCCATTTTCCCGGATAATATCTCGGGCAACACCAACGCCGCGTCGATCATGACCGGCTGGAAGGGCGCGGAGATGGTGCTGGAGGAACAGGCATGAAAATTACCGACGTCAAAACCTGGGTCGTCGGCAACCCGCCGCCCGGTATTGGGGGGCGCTATTTCATCTTCGTCCGGCTGACGACGGATTCCAATGTTGTCGGCTATGGCGAGGCCTACAGCGCCACCTTCTCCGCCCACATTACCGCCCGGATGATCGAGGACATGGCGGAACGCTACCTTATCGGCACCGATCCGCACGACATCGAGACGCTATTCCGCCGCTGCTACGCGTCGGGCTTCACGCAGCGCCCGGACGTCTCGGCCATGGGCTGTTTCTCTGCGCTCGAAATCGCCTGCTGGGACATTATCGGCAAGGAAGCCGGCCAGCCTGTCTACAAGCTGCTCGGCGGGCAGGTGCATGAGCGCCTGCGCACCTACACCTACCTCTATCCCGAAGAGGGCAGCGTCCACACCAGCGATGTGGCGCCGAGAAACGTCTACAACGACCCGGACATGGCGGCCGAATGCGCCGCTTCCTATGTCGCCCAGGGCTTTACCGCCGTGAAGCTCGATCCCGCCGGGCCTTACACTGTCTATGACGGGCACCAGCCGCGCCTTGCCGACATCGATCTGTCGGCCCGCATGATGAAGGCGATCCGCGCGGCGGTGGGTGCGAAAGCCGACATCCTGTTCGGCACGCACGGTCAGTTCACCGCCTCCGGCGCGCTGCGCATGGCCAGGGCCATCGAGCCTTATGACCCGCTCTGGTTCGAGGAGCCGGTTCCTCCCGACATGCCGGAAGTGATGGCCGAAGTGGCGCGCGGTACGAAGATACCAATCGCCACCGGCGAACGGCTGACGACCAAATTCGAGTTTGCCCGCGTCATCGAGCAGCGCGCCGCCTCTATCCTGCAGCCCAACCTCGGGCGCTCGGGCGGCATCCTGGAGACGAAGAAGATCGCCGCCATGGCCGAGGCCTGGCACATCCAGATAGCACCGCATTGCTATTGCGGCCCGATCGTCGGCGCCGCCAACATCCAGCTCGCGGCGACGCTGCCGAATTTCCTGATCCTCGAATCCCTCAAGCAGTGGGATGGCTTCCACGCCACGCTTCTGAAGAAGAAGATCGAATGGCAGGACGGCTATGTGATCCCGTCGAAGGAACCCGGCATCGGCGTGGAACTCGACGAGGCCGTCTGCGAAGCGCACCCCTGGAAAGGCATGGACCTGCACCTGGAGATGAAGCAGGAGCCGCTGCTTCCCTGAAGAGTTTTATTGCGCGTCGTTCGAGTCACAAATAAATTACAAATCAGTAGTTTGGCGACATGGCCGGAATCAATCCGTCAATATCCTGACTCAATATCTGAGCGTCAGCGCGCCCGGCAGTATCTCGAACACAGCCGGGATCCGGCCGGGCGACTCTCCGTCTATATCCACCAGCGCGGCGTCCGCGCCGCTGACCGGCTCGACCGTTACCTTCCGCCCCCGCAGGATCGTGATTGCCGGATGATTGCGGTGTCGCCCGCCATAGAGCAGCCGCAGGTCCCGGATCAGCCCCAGCTTGCCGGCAGCGCGCAGGACGACGATGTCGAAGACGCCATCGTCCAGGGCGGCATCGGGCGCGATCATCATGCCGCCGCCGAAGAAGCGGCCATTGGCGACGGCGACCAGCGCGATGCGCGCCTCGAACGGCGGGGCGTCGTCCACGCTGACGCGTACTGTCTGGAACCGGTAACGGATGAACTCTCGCACCGTTCTCCAGAAGAACAGCGCCTTTGCCGAAACGCGGCCTTTGCGCTTGTCGGCATTCACTGCCCGGTCGGTCGCGCCGGAAAGGCCAAGGCTTGCAATGTTGATGAAATGGCGGCTGGCGAGCGCCCCGTCGTCGCCGACATAGGAAATGCGCCCTGCATCGACCTTGCGCGCCTTCGCCGTGGCGATGCGTTCCAGCAGCAGGTCGAAATCGCGCGGCAGGTCGAGACCGCGCGCGAAATCGATTCCCGTGCCGCAAGGGAGCAGCGCCAGCTCCACTGCCCCGGCGCCCTCGTCCCGCGCCTGCAGCAGCCCGTCCGCCGCCTCGCTGGCGGTGCCGTCGCCCCCGGCGGCAATGACCAACCCGAAACCATCGAGCGCAAATTCCAGCGCCAGTCTCTCGGCATCGCCTTCAGCCAGGGTTTCGCGCAGCTCGAATTCACCGAAATGCCGCGTCAGCCCGGCCGCCACTTCGGGCCAGTGCTGCTTGAGCCTGCCGCCGCCGGCAACAGGATTGAGGATCACGCCGACCTTCAAACCTGCGCCCTCCCCCGATACGCGGTTTCGAATCCACCCTTTCATTGAAGCGTGCGCAGGCTCCCCGGACAAGCCGAATGTTTGCTACTCAAGCGGCCCGATGCGAACCGGCCTTGTTAACCGAAAAAACCATCCTTGCCACCCGATATACCCGATAACCCCGGTATCCACAGGGCCTCGGCGGTTCCGTTCGGGGCCGTTCAGGCCTATGTTTAACCCATCTCAGGCGGCCACGGATCGCCCCCGTCGAAAGACGAGACGACCACGCGGAACTCCTGAGGCCCGTACGGCCCGGATCGACAGCGGCTTGCCGCCGGAAGAGAAGGATGCCGAGACCTACGGGGCCGCGGAAAGCGTGCGAACGCCAACGGCGGGCCGATGCAGCCATGAAAGCCGGACAAGTCCTTCGGTGGCGCACTTGAAAAGCCCGTGAGGGTGGGACAGGTGTGGTCTGGAACGGACGTTGCCCTCGGGCAATGACTGGCAGGACCGTCAAAATCAAGGCTGGCATGGCGCGACATCTCTAGGGACGTTGCCGCCGCGACCAGGTCCTGATCTGACAGGGAGGCGCTGGGAGAAATCCCGGCGCCGACTGTTTTCGGAACCTCGCCACGGCGCGCATCGCAGAACGGCCGGCGGTCGGAGAAAACGGCTGGACCAAGCCGGGCCTTCTCCTTGCCGGGCCAGCGACGCGATGCCGCTTCACAGCCGCTGGCAAATCTGGCATATCTCGCACCGCACAATGTGCGTTCTCAGAAAGTTGCCGCCTTGCATCCCCTTTTCGAAATCGTCGGCTCGGTCGCCGCGTGCATCACCACTTTTGCCTGGTTGCCGCAGATCATGAAAATCCTGCGCGAGCGTCAGGCCCGCGACATCTCCCTCGTCACCACGGCCGCCCTGGCCTCGGGTGTGTTCCTGTGGATCGTCTACGGCATCGCCATCGGCTCGCTGCCCGTCATCATGGCGAACACGGTGTCGTTCCTGTTCATCGCCACCATCGTCGGCCTGAAATTGCGCTACGGCTGAAAACGTGCAACCTCCATGGCGCTGGGTCATGTGGGGAGCCGCGGCATGAAATTCTGGTCTGGTTGGCTGCTTGCCTGCACATTCTCGCTCGCTCCGATCTTAGCCGCTGCGCAGACTGCCAGCCAGGATACGCCGCCGGCCGACACGGACGATTTCAGATTAAAAGTCATAGTCCGCGATGGTGACGCCGAAGAGCATTTCTGGGTCATGCCGTTTTACAGGACTGCTGACGGTTTCTAGGGTGTCCTGGCGAACGAGCCGCAATCCGTCCACAACGTCGTGAACGGTCAGAACATCACATTCAGCCGCGACGACATCTCTGATTGGGGCTATACCCGAAACGGCCGTCAGGTCGGCAGCTATACGGTCTGCGTCTTGTTCAAGAAGATGCTGAAGGAAGAAGCCGACAATTACCGGACCAATTATGGTTACGACTGCTGATCGGGCATCCCCGTCGTTCCAGTTTCGCCGCCCGCACCCGCCTTGCGCACCAGCGACGCCGTCGCCAGCAATGACGCAAGATCGGCGATCATCGGCTCGACATGGACCTTGTAGTCCAATGGCTGGTCGATATCCGGCAATTCGAAGAAGTTCCTGTCATGCGGCAGCAGGAGGAAACCTTCGCTTCCGGTCAGTGCCACACGCGCCGGCTCGTCTGGCCATGCCTCGCCCAGCCATTGCAGCGCCTTGGCCAGCCGCCCGGTCACCAGCGGACGGGCGGCCTCGACATTGTCGGTGCGGAATTCATAGTCCTCGTCCAACGCCGGTATCCCGCTCGGCACTTCCTCCATCCGGCTGCCGAAAATGCCCTGGAAGAACCCCATGACCTTGTTTGTCCTGCGCGTCGCGATCAGCACGCCCGGGAACGGCGTCATGGTTTCGAAAGCGATGACGATTCCCTTGAAGACCGAGGATACCGTCTTGCTCATCTTTTGCTCCAGCCGCGCCTCGTAGAGTTCGAACGAAAATCCCTCATACCGCCCTGAGATCGCGTCGTCGAAATATTCGCGATCGAACGAACCGATCGTCTCCGCCGGCAGCCTGTCGAAGGAATCGGGCTTTTCGCCACGGCGATAGCTGACGCCCTCGATGAAGCCGAAGATGACGGGCAACAGCCTGTCGCGAAACGATTGCCGCAGGTCGGTGGCGGGTTTCACCGCCGAAAAATAGGCGAAAACAGCTGCGACGATTCCAACGATGTAGAGAAACACGTGCGGCGTCGAAAACCACTGTTCGTAGGGATCGGCGAAACTGTTGAAAAGCAGCGCCAGCAAGAGCGTCGCGATCAGCACCAGGCCGATGAACAGCGGCACCCGCCACCGGACCTGCCTTTGAACGGCGGCGCGCCTGGCCTCGTAGGACTGCAGGTCCGACTGGATGCCGGCGACCACCGCCGCGTCCGGCATGAAATCCGCAGTATCCATCGCCACCCTCCGCTGCACAGGCGGCCCATGATAGCGATTTCTACCGGCGTGTCGCGACCAGCGTATATTGCCGCTCGCATCGGACGCCCCGTCCGGCGGATGCCGTGGAAACACGGGTAAGTTCGCATTTGCAAAGGGAAAAATCGGTGGTCTTCGTTATCATGGCATATACGATACCGGCAGACGGCGCTGGTGATGCGGGTAAAGCATGCTTTATTCTTTCGTTGTTCTCAGCGCGACACGGAGGATTCTGAAGATGCTTGGGAAACTTTTGGCGGCGGCCGCTCTGCTGACGGGGCTAGCATTTGCCGCGCCGGCAATGGCCGCGAGTGCCCGCACCACGGGCGACGTGAATGTGCGCACAGGTCCCGGAACCGGCTATGCCCGCGTCGGCACGCTGCCCGCCGGCACTCGGGTCGACCTGCGCGGCTGCGAGGACAATTGGTGCAATGTCCGCGGCGCCGGCCTCGGCGGCTGGGTGTCCGCGAACTATTTGACCAACTATGTCGGCCGCCCGCCGGCGGTCGTCATCCAGCCGCGGATCGTCGTGCGTCCGCCGCATTGGAACCGTCCGCCGCACTGGAATCGACCGCCACACCGGCCGCGCCCGCCCAAGCCGCGTCCGCCGCGTCCAGGCGGCAACTGCAAGATCGCACCCGGCTTCCATTGCCCGCGCTGACCACCTCCTGACAGCCTGATGTCAGCAGGCCGCAACCGACCGGCCCCGGAGGCGGGCTTTCCGCCTCCGGGGTCTTTATATTTGGACGGACTTTGCCCATATTCGACACATGGCCAAAACCCCGGAGAAAAGAGCGCCGTCCGCGCCGGCGAGCGACGACCGCGCTTCGGCGCCGAAGCGCCGTAGTCCTCTGACCGATTTCCTCGACGCCTCCGAGCCTTTGCATGGTGCCGGCTTTGAAGAGGCGCCACAGGCTGAATTTACCGGCACGCCCTTGAGCGGCTCGGTCTCGGATTGGGCCGAGCAGATTTCGCGCGAGGCCGAACAGGAAGGACGCGAGGTCGCCAGGGGCGAAGGCAAGGCCGCGAAGGCATCGAAAAAGGTGCCTGAGCGCTCCGCCTCGCCCACCCGCACCGCGCGTGGCACCTCCATGGGCGGCGCGGCGTCGGCCAAGGAACGAACGGCGGCGGGCCTCAACCCGGTCGCCGGTCTCGACATTTCGCTGGAGGATGCCGAGACGCTGAACAACAGCGGCGTCACGGCAACCGTTGCCGCGCTGTCGGCGCTGATCGAGAGCGGCAATCCGCTGCACAAGGACGGCCAGCTCTGGACGCCGCACCGTCCGGCCCGGCCTGAAAAGTCCGAAGGCGGCATCGCCATCAAGATGGTGTCGGATTTCGAGCCGGCTGGCGACCAGCCGACGGCGATCAAGGATCTGGTCGAGGGCGTCGGAAACAGCGACCGCACGCAGGTCCTGCTCGGCGTCACCGGGTCCGGAAAAACCTTCACCATGGCAAAGGTAATCGAGGAGACTCAACGCCCTGCCCTGATCCTGGCCCCGAACAAGACGCTCGCAGCCCAGCTCTATTCCGAGTTCAAGAAATTCTTCCCCGACAATGCGGTGGAGTATTTCGTCTCCTATTACGACTACTACCAGCCGGAAGCCTACGTTCCGCGCACGGACACCTACATCGAGAAGGAATCCTCGATCAACGAGCAGATCGACCGCATGCGCCACTCGGCGACGCGCTCGCTGCTGGAGCGCGACGACGTCATCATCGTTGCGTCTGTCTCCTGCATCTACGGTATCGGTTCGGTCGAAACCTATACGGCCATGACCTTCCAGATGCAGATCGGCGACCGCCTCGACCAACGCCAGCTGCTCGCCGATCTCGTTGCCCAGCAGTACAAGCGCCAGGACATCAACTTCGTCCGCGGCTCGTTCCGCGTGCGGGGCGACACGATCGAAATCTTCCCGGCCCACCTCGAGGACCGGGCATGGCGCATTTCGCTTTTCGGCGACGAGATCGAGTCCATCACCGAGTTCGACCCGCTGACCGGCAACAAGACCGGCGACCTGAAAAGCGTCAAGATCTACGCCAATTCGCACTACGTCACGCCGCGCCCGACGTTGAATCAAGCCATGAAGTCCATCAAGTCGGAACTGCAGCATCGCCTGCAAGAGCTTGAAAAGGCTGGCCGCTTGCTGGAAGCCCAGCGGCTTGAACAGCGCACGCGCTTCGATCTGGAAATGCTGGAGGCAACCGGCTCCTGCGCCGGCATCGAGAACTATTCCCGCTACCTCACCGGCCGTGCGCCAGGCGAACCGCCGCCCACGCTGTTCGAATACGTGCCCGACAATGCCTTGGTCTTCGTCGACGAAAGCCATGTCACCATTCCGCAGATCGGCGGCATGTATCGCGGCGACTTCCGCCGCAAGGCAACGCTGGCGGAATACGGCTTTCGGTTGCCTTCCTGCATGGACAACCGGCCGCTGCGTTTCGAGGAATGGGACGCGATGCGACCACTCTCCGTTGCTGTTTCGGCAACGCCGGGCGGTTGGGAGATGGAGCAGTCCGGCGGCGTTTTCGCCGAACAGGTCATCCGCCCCACCGGCCTGATCGACCCGCCCGTCGAGGTCCGCCCGGCCAAGAACCAGGTCGACGACGTCGTCGGCGAAATCCGCGAAACGACCGCCAAGGGCTATCGCACGCTCTGCACCGTGCTGACCAAACGGATGGCCGAGGACCTCACCGAATACCTGCACGAGCAAGGCATCCGCGTCCGCTACATGCACTCCGACATCGACACCCTGGAGCGCATCGAAATCCTGCGCGACCTGCGCCTCGGCGCTTTCGACGTGCTGGTCGGCATCAACCTGCTGCGCGAAGGCCTCGACATTCCCGAATGCGGCTTCGTCGCCATCCTCGATGCCGACAAGGAAGGATTCCTCCGCTCCGAAACGTCGCTGATCCAGACCATCGGCCGCGCCGCGCGTAACGTCGATGGCAAGGTTATCCTCTACGCCGACCAGATCACCGGTTCGATGGAGCGCGCTATGGCGGAGACCAACCGCCGCCGCGAGAAGCAGCTTGAATACAACCAGGCCAACGGCATCACGCCGGAAAGCGTCAAGTCACGCATCTCGGACATTCTGGATTCGGTCTACGAGAAAGACCACGTCCGCGCCGACATCTCGCAGTTCACCGACGGCGCCGGCGCCATGATGGGCAACAATCTCAAGGCGCATCTCGACGCACTGGAAAAGCAGATGCGTGATTCCGCCGCCAATCTCGACTTCGAGAAAGCGGCCCGCGTGCGCGACGAGATCAAGCGGCTGCGCGAGATGGAGTTGGCGATTTCCGACGATCCGCTGGCGAAATATGCCGACATGGAAAGTCCGGCTTCGGGCCGCGAGAAGGGCAAGCACAACAAGGGTGTGGCGAAACACCGGACGGCCGAGGAACAGGAGCGGTTCCGCAAGCTCGACGCCGCCCGCGCCGAGGAGGACGCCGCAAAGGCCGCGCGGCCGAACCTGTTCGCCAAGCCGGCTCTCGACGATATGGGCCGCTCCGGCGATTTCGCCACGCCGGCAAAGGCAGTGGATCGGTCGCTGTTCAGGAAGCAGTCCGCGCAGGAGGCGCATGGATCGGACTTCGGCCTGCCCGGCGAGAACGAGAAAACGCTGTTTCGCAAGAACTCGCTCGACGAGATGACGGTGCGCCGCACCGAGAAGCCGGTCGAAGGCGCCAAGCCGGCAAAGCCGGACGAGGTGAAGCCGATCGTGCGCGAGCGTGCCGGCATTGGCTCTTATGAAGACCCTGCCGATCAGGCCCGCCAGAAACGCCGCCCGGGCAAGACTGGCCGGCCGGGAAAATAATCCATCCGCGTTGAAAGCCTTCGCCCATGGCGCCTGTCAAAGTCGATCCCGCGAAAGTCCATGAATTCGCCGACGCCTCTGCGTTCTATGCCTGGCTCGGCCGGCATCATGACAGCGAGGACGAGGTCTGGATCAAAGTCCACAAGGTGAATTCGGGGCTCAAATCCATCACGCCGTCCGAAGCGATCGAGGTGGTGCTGTGCTGGGGCTGGATCGATGCCATCCGCAAGGGGCATGACGACAAGAGCTTTCTGCAGCGCTACACCCCGCGCGGCAGGAAAAGCACCTGGAGCCAGATCAACGTCGACAATGTCGCCCGACTGATCGAGGAAGGCCGCATGACCGAACACGGCTTGCGGCAGGTCGAGGCCGCCAAAGCGGATGGCCGCTGGGACCGCGCCTACAAGAGCGGCAAGGAAATGAAGATCCCGGACGATTTGCAGGCCGCGATCGACGCCGAGCCGGCAGCAAAGGCGATGCTGGCAAGGCTGAGCGCGCAGAACCGCTTCGCGCTGGCGTTCCGCACGCACAACATGAAAACCGAGGCGGGCCGCGGCAAGAAGATCGCGATGTTTGTCGACATGCTGAAGCGCGGTGAGACGATCTATCCGCAAGGCAGGAAATAGCGGCTCTCGATCGCAGCCCCGCGCACGCAGATAATTTTCTTTCCTCTGTCGGCTCCGCTTTGCTTCGCCCGTCCTTGGGGTGTCGGCGCAATGATGCTGCCGCCACTCAAGGGAGAATGCACCATGTCGATCCTGTCATCCATCGGTCGCATCGCGACCCGATACTCGGCCACGCGCGCACGCTACCGGACCGAACGCATCCTGCGTTCGCTGCCAATTGAGTTGCGCAAGGATATCGGCTGGCTCGAAGCCACCGATGAGACCAGCAACCGCCGCCCCGAAATCTTCTGCTGAATCGGCACCCCGCAGCGATGACCCGCGACCGGATCCAGAAGCGTCCGGTGAAAGGCGGAAAATTTTTCCGAGGGCTTGTCGGCAAGGCCATGCCTCGGACGTCCTTGGCACGTAACCTGTCAGTTTAAATTGAGGAGGACTTGCGATGACCGAACAGACCAATGCCCAGCCGGCCCCGAAAGTGCTTGGCGGACTGACGCCCTATCTGGAAGTGGAAGGCGCGGCCAAGGCAGCCGAATTCTACCGGAAGGCGTTCGATGCCGAACAGGTCTTCGCCTATCCGCCTGACGAGCAGGGGCGGACCATGCACATTCATCTGTACATCAACGGCTCGACGCTGATGATCGGCGATCCGTTTCCTGAACATGGCCATCCGCACCAGCCGGCTGCCGGCTACACGCTTCAGCTTCATCTGAAAGACAGCGAGATCGAAGACTGGTTCCAGCGCGCCGTGGATGCCGGTTGCGAAGTTACGACGCCGCTTCAGGTGATGTTCTGGGGCGATCGATGGGGCGCGGTGAAGGATCCCTTCGGCGTGCATTGGGCAATGAATGCGCCCGTAGCGAAATAGGGAGGTCCAGATGCCCTACGTGGATGGTTTTGTCCTCGCCGTGCCGAAGGACAGGATTGACGAGTACAAGGCGATGGCTCGCACCGGCGGCGACGTCTGGATGTCGCATGGCGCTCTCTCCTATGTCGAATGCATTGGGGACGACGTGCCTTATGGCGAGTTGACCTCGTTTCCCCGCGCGGTTCAGGCCAAGGACGACGAGGTCGTCATATTTTCCTGGATCACCTACAAATCGCGGCAGGATCGCGACGAAATCATGAAGAAGGTCATGGAGGACCCGCGGCTTTCGATGGACATGGCATCCATGCCCTTCGACGGCAAGCGCATGATTTTCGGTGGTTTCGAAAGCTTCCTGGAGCTTTGACCGATGTGGCTGCCGCGCATCGGCGCGGCGGCCTGCAACCTCCGCATCGCTGCGCCGTTGCTCCTGTACAGCCAAGACAGGAGCCAGCTCGTGCCACTCAAAGCGTTTGCCCTCAATTGCACCCTGAAATCGTCCGATGACGAGGAGAAATCCTCGACGGACCGGCTGCTTGCCGACGTGCTGGCCGCGTTGAAGCCGCACGGCGTCGTTGGCGAGATCGTGCGCGCGCTCGACCACGACATCAAACCCGGCGTGCTGTCCGACGTCGGTGACGGCGACCAATGGCCGGACCTTCGCCAGAAGATCGTGGCGGCGGACATCTTCGTCCTCGGCCTGCCGATCTGGATGGGCCAGCCTTCAAGCGTTGCCAAACGGGTGCTGGAGCGCATGGACGCCTTCCTGGCCGAAACGGACGACAAGGGGCGTATGCCGGCAGCCGGCAAGGTGGCGCTGGTCGCGATCGTCGGCAATGAGGATGGCGCACATCACTGCCACGCCGAATGCTTCCAGGCCCTGAACGATGTCGGCTTCACCATCCCGGCCAATGGCGGCCTCTATTGGGTCGGGGAAGCAATGGGCGACGTCAACTATGTCGACCTGCCGGGCACCCCGAAAGCCGTGGCGTCGATGGTGAAGATGGCGGCGTCGAACGCAGCGCATCTCGCGAAGTTGCTCAAACAAAACTATCCCGGCGTCAGCGAATAGGCCCCGGGTGCGAACCGGGGCCTGGATCGATCAGCAGGGCTCGTTGTCGACAATACGCCAGTTCGCGGCGCGTGCCTCGCAGGCGTTCGGGAATGTGCGCGCCGAACCGCGCCGTGTCGCGCAGACCGGCGCATATTCACGCGTACAGAACGCTGGCCCGCCGCCACCGCCTCCATCCCTGCATTGGCCGGGGCTGACGACACGGTAACCGGCCCTGTCCGCCAGGCATGGATTGGCGAAGGTCTGGCGGTCGCCGCCCCGGCGCGCGCAAACCGGTTGATATTCCCGTGTGCAGAATTGCGAATCTGGCCTCGGTGGGCGCGGACGCGGACCGTCATCCACGACGACCGTACAGGCGGCAAGCAGCATCGACAAAAACAGTGCTGCCACGCCATGCCGCGACAATAGAATGCCGAACAGTTTCATGAGTCTCTCTCCAAACTGCCCCTTCCCCCGGCGTTCCCTCCACGCCTTGGCTCGATCCTCCCCATTCCGCCTGCAAATGCAACAGCCGCACCTGCCCATTCAGGATCGCTGTACCTATGCTTGCGGCTCTGTGGCCGATGACCTTTCTGCTGTGCGGGCGTACCCGACCCGCGACGTGGGTGCGCGCGTGAATCGCGACCCGCGCCGTTCTCTTGCAACAATCACATTTTCGTGCGATATATTTTCCAGTTCGGGCATTTGTGACCCGGAGACTGGAACGTTTTGCACGACCCTTTCCCCGATAGTCTGAATCTCTGACGCCCCGTTCTTCGGCGGGGGGTTTAGTCATGCTTCGAGGCATGATCGCCGAAGGAAACCACCGGACCTTTTCGCCGGAGCCAGCCGGCGGCCAGGGCCAAAGACTGAACGGGTGAAGGAGTTCCCCAATGCCCCAGACCGGCACCGTCAAATTCTTCAATGCAACCAAAGGCTTCGGCTTCATCACGCCTGATGGCGGCGCGAAGGACGTTTTCGTCCACATTTCCGCCATCGAGGCTTCCGGCATGCGCACCCTCGTCGATGGCCAGAAGGTCAGCTTCGACGTCGAGCCGGACCGCATGGGCAAGGGCCCGAAGGCGGTCAATCTGAGCGCTGCCTGAAAAGGCTGAGGCTACCGACAAAGTTTGAAGGGCGCGGCGAATTTCGCCGCGCCCTTCCTTTTGTGCAGATGCAGGGCTGACGAAACGGCCGTGCAGCGCGGATGGCAGGCCTTGGAGCCGTTTGGCGCTCGATGAAAACGCTCCGAACCCCGCAAAAAGTTTCGCTTGCCGATAGCGCTAAAATAAAGGACAAATTTCCCCTTCGGGCATTTGCCGGCCCGACAAATACGACCGATGGGATCAGAGGAGCTTCCCATGCCGCAGACCGGCACTGTCAAATTCTTCAATCATGCCAAAGGTTTCGGCTTCATCACGCCTGACGATGGGGCCAAGGATGTTTTCGTCCATATCTCCGCCGTGCAGGCCTCGGGCCTTACCGGCCTTGAGGATGGACAGAAGGTGTCTTTCGACACCGAACCGGACAAGCGCGGCAAGGGCCCCAAGGCGGTCAATCTCTCGGTCGGCTGAGCAAAGCATCGTCCCGGTTCTCGCCGGTCAGTCGATCTTTGGCGTTCAACCGCCCGAACACCCCGAAGGGGTGAAGGACAATGTCGGTCTGTTAAATGCTTTGAACGAAGCGGCAATTTTGTTCAGCCACCGTTCAGCCACGGTCGCCTAATAGTTCTCGTCATCAACCCGAAACCGCCTCCTCTTCGCAAGTGGCGCGTCGGGACGAAGGAGATTGTGATGAACCGATACTTGAAGACCGCCATTCTTTCCGTCGCCGTCGGAGCGACGGTCCTGGCACCGCTTTCCGCCGCCAACGCTCGCGACTGGCGCCGGCATAGCCATTCGCATCGCGGCGGCGGTGATGCCCTCGCCGCCGGCGTCGTCGGCCTTGCGGCCGGCGCGTTGATCGGCAGCGCCCTGAGCCGGCCGTCGCCCGACTATTACGAGCCGCGCGCCGACTACTACGAACCGCGTTATGTGGTGCGCCGCGCTCCCGCGCGTCAATATTACCCGACGTCCTACGCCGGCACGCTCGAGCCCTGGAGCCCCGAATGGTATGACTACTGCTCGGACCGCTATCGCAGCTTCAACGCGCGCAGCGGCACCTTCACCGGTTATGACGGCGCCCAGCATTTCTGCGTCGCCAACTGACCGATCCGCTCCCGAAGCAGGATTTCAGCTCGCAAAGCGTCGCCGCCAGGCGGCGCTTTGCCGTTTAGAGCAGGAACGGATTGGTGCGGCGCTCTTCACCGAAACGGCCGCCCGGTCCATGTCCGCAGAGGAAACCGATGTCGTCTCCAAGCGGCAGCAGCTTTTCCTTGATGGAATGAATCAGGTCGGCGTGATTGCCGCCCTCAAAGTCCGTGCGTCCGATCGAACCCCGAAACAGCACGTCTCCGACATGGGCGAACTTGGCCGCACGGTTGTAAAACACGACATGGCCGGGTGAATGGCCCGGGCAGTGCAGAACTTCGAAAACATGGTCGCCGAAAGAGACCGTGTCGCCTTCGACAAGGAAACGGTCCGGTACGCAGTTGAGTATGCGGCCTTGCACGCCATAGCGCTTGGCGTCGTCCTCGAGCGTATCCAGCAGGAACGTATCGGCCTTGTGTGGTCCGATAATATCGACTCCAAGCAACCGCTTCAGTTCCATCGCCCCCCCGGCATGGTCGATATGTCCATGCGTGATCCAGATCGCCTCCACCTTGATGCCGTTTTCTTCCAGCACCGGCAGAATCCTGTCCAGATCCCCGCCCGGATCGACAACGACCCCGGTCTTCTCGTCCTGATCGAACAGGATCGTACAGTTCTGCTGGAAGAGCGTCACCGGAACGATACCGGCATTGAGCTGACCCATGAAAACCTCTCGTTTGCGTCTTTCGTCATTTAGAGCGGTTCAGGGTTGGATGGAAACGAAATGGGCGGCCGAAGCCGCCCATTTCAATCCGGAAACCTGTAGGATTATTTCTTCATCGCGTTCATGATCGCGCCGACGATGCCGGTCAGGATCGCGCCGCCGCCAACGCCACCGACGATATTGTTCAGGTTCAGGGCACTGCCAATGCCGTCCGTTGCCGCGGCAACCGCGGCCGGATCGACACCGCCGCCGCCAAGCAGGCTGCCGAGGATTGCAGCGCCGCCCACACCGCCGATCGCACCGCTGAGAATCTTGGGAAGCTGGCCCATGGCCGCCTGTTTGATCGCGGCGCCCACGGCCTGACCACCAATGACACCCGTGATGATCTGCACGATGATCGGAAGAAGCGTATTCATGTCCATTTCAGTAGTCCCTCCATAGCCACCAGCCGGCTCGGCCGGTGCGCACATGAGACGCCGAATTCGACGAAAGTCAAATACAGAAGTGGACAAGAAAAGCAGGCGGCCGAAAGGCCGCCAAAAACCGCGAAAAATGGCGGATTTGTGCTATTCCGCAGCTACCGCATGCTTGGGTTGCACGATGGCATAGTAATCGTTCATCAAAGTCTTGGCGATTTCACCCACGACGAATCGATGCGGACCGATCTCCGACACAGGGGTGACCTCGGCGGCGGTTCCCGACAGGAAGCACTGCTCGAAACCTTCCAGTTCCTCCGGCATGATGGCGCGCTCGTGGACTTCTATCCCCCGATCGCGGGCCAATCCCATGATGGTCCGGCGGGTGATGCCGTCAAGGAAGCAATCCGCCGTCGGCGTATGCAGTTGCCCATCCTTGACGAAGAAGATGTTCGCTCCGGTTGCTTCTGCGACCTGGCCGCGCCAATCCAGCATCAAGGCGTCCGCGTAGCCTTTCGCTTCCGCCGCATGTTTGGAGATGGTGCAGATCGTATAGAGGCCGCAGGCCTTCGACCGGGAGGGCGCGGTGAGAGGATCCGGACGGCGATACTCCGCCATGCAGAGCCTTATGCCTTTCAGCTTCTGCGCCGGGTCGAAATAGCTGGACCATTCCCAGGCGGCGACGGCGCAGTTGATGCGCGTCTCCTGCGCCGCGACGCCCAGTTGTTCGCTGCCGCGCCAGGCGATCGGCCTCACATAGGCGTTCCGCAGTCCCTGCTTGCGCACCAGTTCGCTGCAGGCGTCATTCAGTTCGGTGACCGAATACGGAATCTCAAAGCCGAGGATACGGGCTGACTCATGCAGGCGTTCCGAATGCTCATTCAGCTTGAAAATTTCCCCGCCATAGGCCCGTTCGCCCTCGAACACCGCGCTGGCGTAGTGAAGCCCGTGCGTGAGAACGTGGATCTTGGCGTCGGCCCATTTGACGAACTCACCGTTCATCCAGATGAAGCCTTCGCGCTGGTCGAAGCCTGTTGCCATGATAACCCTCCCGCGGGCGCCGCCCGCATTTTCCCGGTTTCGATTCAGTCGCCTGCGCGGCTGGCCAAGCACAAGGACAGGCGGCGAAACGGAACCTCACGATGTTCTGAAAAAGCAACGCTGGCTTGCCTTTTCGTTCGCAATCGGCCCTAAAGCTTGACGAAAATTACCAGTGCCCGAAAAATATGTCAATAATGCTGACATATTTTGTGCCGCAGGAAACCCATGAGCGACCAAACAGACGCAGTTGCCACCCCGATCAGGACAGCGGTAGCCGACGACGACGGAATCGATTTCACCCTCATAGAGCTGTTTTTCTTCGCCTATCGCGACTTCACGTCCGACCCCGACGAAATCCTCACGGATTATGGCTTTGGCCGCGCCCATCACCGGGTGCTTCACTTCGTCAACCGCCGGCCTGGGCTGACGGTAGCCGAGCTCCTGGATGTGCTGAAGATAACCAAGCAGTCCCTGGCGCGCGTCCTGAAGGAGTTGATCGACACCGGACATGTCGTCCAGTTGCAAGGTCCCAAGGACCGCCGCCAGCGTGAACTCTACCCTACCGCCAAGGGCAGGGCGCTGGCCCTGGTGCTGGCAAAGCCACAGTCGCGCCGCATCCATGCTGCATTGAAGGAGGCGAGTGCCGGACAGAGGGACTCGATCGAGCGCTTCCTCAAAGCTATGGTCAATCCAGAACTAAGAGCCCAGATCGACATTGTGCCGAAGAATGCAGGTTGAAATGCAGGATCAGGACGAAACGATGGAAAGCAATGACAGGATCGAGCATCCGTCAATGCCTGACGACGACGCGCCGCATCTGCTCGTGGTCGATGACGATACCCGTATCCGCAATCTTCTGAAGCAGTATCTCAGCGAGAACGGCTTCCGCGTCACCGTCGCCGGCAATGCGGAGGACGCGCGACGCAAGCTCGTCGGGCTCGACTTCGACCTGCTGGTGCTGGACGTCATGATGCCGGGCGAAAGCGGCGTCGACCTGACCAAGTCGCTGCGGACGGAAAAGAACGTCCCCATCCTGATGCTGACGGCGCTTTCCGAGACGGACAATCGCATCACCGGACTGGAGGCCGGGGCCGACGACTATCTGCCGAAGCCTTTCGATCCCCGTGAGCTGATCCTGCGCATAAACAGCATCCTGCGCCGCGGCGGACCGGCGGCGACGCCGAAGGTCGAGCAGCTTGTTTTCGGGCCCTACACGTTCCAGATCGCCAAGCGCGAGCTCAAGCGTGGCGGAGAGGCCCTGAAACTGACCGACCGGGAGCAGGAAATCCTGGCGATATTCGCCGCCCGGGCCGGGGAAACCATACCCCGCCATGAGCTGGTCGGCGACGATTCCGAGGTCGGCGAGCGGACCATCGACGTCCAGATCAACCGCTTGCGCCGCAAGATCGAGCGCGACCCGTCCAACCCCGTCTGGCTGCAGACCGTGCGCGGTATTGGGTATCGCCTCAGCGTGGAATAGAATAGACCCACCGCCTTCCCGGCGGATGTTCCGCCAACGGTAGGACAATGGCGACAAGCGAATTGCAGGGCCCGCAGCCGACCGACCTCGGCGCACGCATCATGCGTGCGGTGAAGGGCCTGCCGCGCAACTGGAGCCGCTTCTGGCGGCTCGTTTCGCTCTATATGCCGAAGCGGCTTTACGCGCGCTCGCTCATCATCGTCATCGCGCCGATGATCCTGCTGCAATCGGTCATCGCCTTCGTCTTCATGGAAAAGCACTGGCAGACAGTGACGCAACGCCTGTCGCAGGCCGTCACGCGCGATATCGCCGCCGTCATCGACCTGGTCGAAACCTATCCGCACGATGCCGACTACGCCAACATCATCCGCATCGCCCAGGACCGCATGCAGATGAAGGTCGATCTGTTGCCGCCGGATCCCCTGCCTGCGCCAGGTCCAAAGCCGTTTTTCTCCATCCTCGACCAGACCATGTCGGCCGAGATAACCCGGCAGATCAACCGGCCTTTCTGGATCGACACCGTCGGCAATTCTAACATCGTCGAGGTTCGTATCCAGCTGGAGAACAAGGTGCTGCGCGTCTTCGTCCGGCGCAGCCAGGCCTACGCCTCCAACACGCACATCTTCCTGATCTGGATGGTCGGTACGTCGCTTGTCCTGCTGTTCATCGCCATTCCCTTCCTGCGCAACCAGATAAGGCCGATCCTGGCGCTCACCGAGGCCGCGGAAAGCTTCGGCAAGGGCCGGCCGATGCCGCAGAACTTCCGCCCGCGCGGCGCCGAGGAGGTTCGCAGGGCCGGCTTTGCCTTCATCCAGATGCGCGAACGCATCGAGCGGCAGATCGAGCAGCGCACGGCCATGCTGACCGGCGTCAGCCACGATCTGCGCACCATCCTGACGCGCTTCAAGCTGCAACTGGCGCTGAGCGGCAGCAAGGCGGATGCCAAGGCGCTCAACCAGGATATCGACGACATGCAGTCGATGCTGCAGGGTTATCTGGATTTCGCGCGCGGCGAAGCGTCGGAAGACACTGGCGAGTTCGATCTCGGCGTTTATTTCCAGAAACTCGGCGAGGAGGCCAAGCTCCACGGCCGCAAGCTGTCGACATCCGTCAAGGGCGATCGCAAGGTCCATGTGCGCCCGCATGCCTTTTCCCGGCTTCTCGGCAACGTCGCCGGCAACGCCTTCCGTTATGCCGAAAAGATCGACATTCACGCCGATCACAGCGGCGGCACGCTCACCGTCACCGTCGATGACAATGGCCCCGGCATTCCCGCGAACAGGCGCGACGAAGTCTTCAAACCCTTCGTGCGGCTGGACGAGGCGCGCAATCTCGACGCCAGCGGAACCGGCCTCGGTCTTTCCATCGCCCGCGACATCGCGCGCAGCCATGGCGGTGACATAACCCTTGAGGACAGCCCTCTGGGCGGCCTGCGCGCGCTGATCAAGGTCCCGGCCTGATCCGTCACGCCGGTTTCATCCGCCCGTCATGAAAGCATGATGAACAGCGCACATGCAGCGCTGAATCTCCACGATTCGCGTGCCGATCCGACAGGAGACGGTTGTCATGCGCATACTGATGGTCACCGATGCCTGGAAACCGCAGGTAAACGGCGTGGTTCACACGCTGGAGCGCCTGTCGGAGACGCTCCAGGGGCTCGGCATCGAAACCGAGTTCCTGACCCCGAACATCTTCCGCACCTTGCCTTTGCCGACCTATCCCGACATCCGGCTGGCATTGACGACGCCCGGCAACGTCGCGCGTCTCATCGAAAGGGCCGCTGCCGATCATATCCATATCGTCACCGAAGGCCCCCTCGGCCTGATGGCGCGCCGCTATTGCCGCAAGGTAGGCCGGCCGTTCACGACCAGCTACCACACCCGCTTCCCGGAATATCTGAGCGCCCGCCTGCCGGTCCCGGAAGCCTGGGCCTATGGGTGGTTGCGCAACTTCCACAATTCCGGGCAGGGCACGCTGGTCGCCACGCAATCGCTGGCCGACGATCTCGCCGAGAAAGGCTTCAACAAGCTGAGGCCATGGACGCGCGGCGTCGATATCGAGCATTTCAAACCGGAAAAGCGCCGCGATCTGGGTTTCCCCGGACCGATCTTCCTTTGTGTCGGCCGTGTCGCCGTCGAGAAGAACCTGCCGGCTTTTCTTGACTTGGATCTGCCAGGCAGCAAGGTCATCGTCGGTGACGGACCCGAATTCGCCAGGCTGAAGGCAAAATATCCCGGCGCCCATTTCCTCGGTCATCAGCCGAGCGCCCGATTGGCGGAGATTTATGCGTCCGCCGACGTCTTCGTGTTCCCGAGCCGGACCGACACCTTCGGCAACGTCATCATCGAGGCACTCGCCAGTGGTACGCCGGTCGCGGCCTATCCGGTAACCGGCCCCATCGACATCGTCGGCGACGGGATTGGAGGGGTTGTGTCGGATGACCTTCGGGCGGCCGCGCTTGCAGCGCTGGACGTTGACCGCGGCGAAGCGCGCGAGCGCGCCCTGCGCTATTCGTGGAAAACCTGCGCCGAAATGTTCATGGCGACGGTTCACGAGGCCCTGGCAACCGGAGCGGAAGAGCACCTCCGGAACACAGACCGCCCGTTGGTGCAATCGGCAGGTTAGAACCCGTCAAAGATCACGAAATCGGTTAGAACAGCCGCCCGCCGTTCGGCACCTTGAGATCGATGGCGCCGAGCACGACCGCCCCCTCGTCGTCCGGAAAGCCGAGCGTAAGCACCTCGGACATGACCGGCCCGATCTGGCGCGGCGGAAAGTTCACCACCGCGAAAACCTGACGGCCGATGAGTTCCTCCGGCTTGTAGTGTTTGGTGATCTGCGCCGAGGATTTCTTGACGCCTATGATCGGGCCGAAATCGATCTTCAGCTTGATTGCCGGCTTGCGTGCCTCGGGAAACGGCTCCGCTTCGACGATGGTGCCGGCGCGGATGTCGACCTTGTCGAAATCCGCTAAACTGATCTCGGTCTTGGGCTGGCTGTCCGAACTCATGCGGATCACCTCTTTGGAACACTGCAAGCCTGCCCTGAAACGGCTCAGGCCGGGGCGAAAATGGAATTGGCCGAGCACCGGAGCGGAGCGTACATGAAGTACGTGAACACCGGAGCGCAGGGAAATGCCATTTGCAGCCCGGCATCACCCGTCTCAGCGCAGGCTTTCAGGCGTTGCCGTGCGTCTCGAACAAGACACCGGCCAGCGCGTCCTTGGCCGACGTCCCGGACCAGACGACGAACTGGAACGCCTGAAAATAGCATTCGCAGGCCTCGAGCGCCGATGACAGCAGCACCTCGACCTGTTGGCTTGAAGGCTCGACGCCTCCGGCCAGCAACAAGGACTGCCGGAACATGATCGCGCCTTCCTGTTCCCACAGGTCGAAATGACCGAACAGCATCTGTTCGTTGATAAGCGACAGAAGCCGCATCACTTCGAGAGCACGCGCTTCGGGCACCTTGATGTCGAAGGCGCAGGCCAGATGCAGGGCCTCGAAGTCCTCCATCCAGGAGAAGGAGACTTGATATTCGGTCCAGGTACCGGCCACCGAAATCGAAATCTCGTCGTCGCCGGCGCGCTCGAACGACCAGTCGTTGTTGTGCGCCACCTGCTCGATGACGTCCACCGGATGGATCTCGCGGGAAAATTCGAGTTCGAGAAGTTCCATGAAATGCTTTCTGTCGTTCGAGTGGAGCGCCGCCACGCTCCGTGGAAGGCACACGACGAACAAAATTCCTGAACTCGGACGGCATGGACTGACTGCTCGACGCATCAACCCCAGATCGATCCCACCGCCCGGTGCATGATCCGCGCTTCGAATCATGCAGCAAATTCAGTCTATTGATCGGGAGTCGCGTGACCAGCCCAATTTTTCGCATGGTGCAATTCACGTGTGGAAACCGCTGCGGCGGAGATTCACGCAACAGGTCTAAGCGATTCAGCCGAAAGCGCTTTTCAGGATCGGGCTTTGTGGAAAAGTTTAAGGATTATTTTTTGGCGCGTGGTTTCGGCGAGCCCGTGGCGCTGGTCTTTTCGGCCGTTCCAGCTTGCCCTGCGGGCCGCGCTTCCAAGGCTTCGATGCGGGCCGCCAGCTTGGCGTTTTCCTCACGCGCCTTCGTCGCCATGTCGCGCACCGCCTCGAACTCTTCGCGCTGCACAACATCCATTGAGCCAAGGATGCGTTCTGCCTGTGCCCTGACGGCGGTTTCGACTTCCCGCCTCACACCTTGCGCGGCGCCTGCCGCGTCGATAACCAGCTTGGCGAATTCATCGAGAATGCGGTTCGGTCCGGTCGACATGGCAAATCCTCGCTTGATGGAAATGACCTAGTAGCCAGCGGGCCGGATTGCAAGTTCCGCGTGCCTTGACCGCGCCAAAAGCCTGCCGCATGGTCCGCGCCGAACGCCCGCCCGGAGACCATCTTGAGCGAATATCTGCTTCTGCCGCTTGCCGCGCTGCCCTTTCCGCAGATCGATCCGGTCATCGTCCAGATCGGGCCGCTGGCGATCCATTGGTACGGTGTCGGCTATATCGTCGGCATCCTGTTTGCGTGGTGGTATGCCAAGCGGCTCATCACCAACACGCGGCTATGGCCACAGGGAATCCTGCCGATGAAGCCGGAAGACCTCGACGATTTCATCGTTTGGGCCGCCGTCGGCGTCGTTGTCGGTGGCCGCACCGGCTATATCCTGTTCTACGACCTGCCCCGCTATCTCGCCAATCCGCTCGATATTTTCGCCGTCTGGCAGGGCGGCATGTCCTTCCATGGCGGCATGCTCGGAACCACCCTGGCGATGGTGCTGTTTGCCCGCTCGCGCGGCATCCATGCCTGGTCGCTCCTCGACGTCGTCGCAGCCGGCGTGCCGGTCGGGCTTGGCCTCGTGCGCGTCGCGAACTTCATCAACGACGAACTCTGGGGCCGCGTCACCGACGTGCCGTGGGCGGTGGAATTCCCGAATGGCGGCCCCTTCCCCCGGCACCCCAGTCAGATCTACGAGGCGCTGCTGGAAGGGCTCGTCCTGTTCCTGGTGCTGCGGCTGCTCACCCATTCGCGTCTCAAGCTCGGCACGCCGCGCTTCGTCGGCGGGGCTTTCATCTGCGGCTACGGCCTGTCACGCATCTTCGTCGAGTTCTTCCGCGAGCCGGATGCCCAGTTGGGATACCTTCTCGGCACCGGCTGGCTGACCATGGGCATGGTGCTGTCGACGCCGATGGTTCTGGCCGGCATATGGGCGATGGCGACCGCCCGGCCTGTCACCCAGCAGCAGCGGGCCGACCCGCAATCGGCATGACACGGCTTAAACGCCGCATCGTCGAACTGATCGAGGCGCTGGGCCCCATCCCGATCAGCGAATACATGGCGCTTTGCCTGTCTGACCCGCAGGACGGCTACTACATGACCCGCGAACCCTTCGGTCGCGGCGGGGATTTCATCACCGCGCCCGAAATCAGCCAGATGTTCGGCGAACTGATCGGCGTCTGGCTGGCGTCCGCCTGGCGCGCGCTCGGCAGTCCCGCCGATGCGCTCATCGTCGAGATCGGCCCTGGCCGCGGCACTCTGACCAAGGACATTGCCCGCACGTTGGCGAAGATCGAACCCGATCTTGCCGCCTCCGCCCGCTTCACGCTGGTCGAAACCAGCGAGAGACTATCGCAGGTTCAGGCGCGCACGTTGGAAGGCTCGGCTGGCCGTTTCGAATGGCATAGGGACATTTCGGACCTGCCGCGCCAGCCGCTGCTTATCGTCGGCAACGAGCTTTTCGACGCCCTGCAGCTCCGCCAGTATGTCCGCACCGAAAAGGGCTGGCGCGAACGCGTGGTCAGTTTGAATGACGACGATGACCTCGCCTTCTTTGCCGGCGCGGGCTCGGTCGACCCAACCTTGCTGCCTTACGACGCGGCCACCGCCCCAACGGGCGCCATCGTCGAACTCGCACCAGCCCGGTCGGCGCTGATGCAGAAGATCGCCGAGCGGATCGCCGCGGACGGCGGCGCCGGCCTCTTCATCGATTATGGCTATCTGCACCCGGCCGTTGGCGACACGCTGCAGGCCGTCCGCAGGCATGCGCCGGAGGACGTGCTCGCCAGTCCCGGCGAGGCCGACCTGACCGCCCATGTCGATTTCGCCGCCTTGGCATCCGTCGCACGCACTTGCGGGCTCGATCCCCGTGCCATGACACAGGGCGAATTCCTGCTCGCCATGGGGCTGCTGGAGCGCGCCGGCCAGCTTGGCGCCTCGGCTGACGACGCCGTTCGGGAACGCATTTCCGGCGAAGTCGAACGCCTTGCCGGACCTGACGCAATGGGCGACCTGTTCAAGGTTCTCGCCGTGCTGCCGCGCGGCGTCGGCGTCCCGCCCTTCCCGTCCCTGATCGATCCTTCTGTCCTTTGAAATTGACTTTTCGCGCCGCCCTGCCGCACTGTCGCCCACCGCAAACGGGTCGATGCCATGCTTGACGAAACAGCTTTGGGGAACAACAAAGCGGCAATGTCGAATCAAACCAAGCCGGACCCGGTTCGCTCCGATTTGCTCGAAAAGGCCAGGGCAGAAGGCATCCGCCATGGCTATTTCACGCGCGTGGGTGGCGTATCGAACGGCATCTACAGTGGCCTGAATACAGGCATCGGTTCGGCCGACGACCCGCAGTTGGTAGGGGAAAATCGCCGTCGTGTCGCCGAATGGATGGGCGTGCCCGCAAGCCATCTCCTGAGCGCCTACCAAATCCATTCGCCCGACGTCGTCATCGTCCGCGAGCCTTTCACTGAGCGGCCACAGGTCGATGCGATCGTCACCGATCGCCCAGGCATCGCCGTCGGCGCATCCAGCGCCGATTGCGGACCGGTCCTGTTCGCCGATGCCAAGGCGCGCGTCGTGGCAGCCGCCCATGCCGGCTGGAAGGGCGCGCTGACCGGCGTGCTGGAAAACACCGTGGCGGCCATGGAAAGCATCGGCGCTCGCCGCGAAAACATCGTGGCCGTGCTTGGCCCGACCATCGGTCCCGACAATTATGAAGTCGGCGCCGAGTTCGTCGCACGCTTCGTCGAGGCGGATGCGCGCAACCAGGCCTATTTCGTGCCGTCGGCGAAGACCGGTCATGCCATGTTCGATCTCAACCGCTATACGGTGGACCGTCTCGTAAAGGCAGGCGTGATGGCGCAAGCGCTGAACCGCTGCACCTATGCGGAGGAGGATTTGTTCTATTCCTACCGCCGCACCACCCACCGCCGTGAACCGGATTATGGCCGCCAGATATCGGCCATCGCATTGGAGGACTGACCATGGCGCTGCATTTCGAAAAGTCGGAGTTCGACGCCCGCCGCGACCGGCTGATGATCGAGATGGCCGACAAGAAGCTCGACGCCATCCTGCTGTTTGCGCAGGAAAGCATGTACTGGCTGACCGGCTACGACACGTTCGGCTTCTGCTTCTTCCAGTGCCTGGTGATGAAGGCGGACGGGTCGATGGTGCTGTTGACCCGTTCGGCCGATCTGCGCCAGGCGCGCCACACCTCGACCATCGAGAACATCGTCGTCTGGACCGATCGCGCCGACGCCAATCCGGCCATCGACCTGCGCAACCTTTTGAACGAACTCGACCTGCTCGGTGCGCGCATCGGCGTCGAATACGACACGCATGGGCTGACCGCCCTCAACGGTCGTCGCCTTGACGAGCAGTTGCAGACCTTCGGCCAGATCGCCGATGCCTCCGGCATGGTCAGCCGGCTGCGGCTGTTCAAGAGCCCGGCCGAAATCGTCAAGGCGGAGAAGGCAGCCGCCCTTGCCGACGACGCGCTCGATGCCGCGCTCAAGCTGATCAAGCAGGGTGCCGACGAGGCCGCCATCCTGGCCGCCATGCAAGGCGCGGTCCTTGCCGGCGGTGGTGACTATCCGGCGAACGAATTCGTCATCGGTTCAGGCGTGGACGCCCTCCTCTGCCGCTACAAAGCGGGCCGCCGCAAGCTGAACAAGAACGACCAGCTGACGCTCGAATGGGCCGGCGTGTTCCATCACTACCACGCCGCCATGATGTCCACGGCGCTGACCGGCAAGGTGTCCAAACGCCATCAGGAATTGTTCGATGCGGCGCGTGATGCGCTCGCCGCGGTGGAAAAGGCGATGACGCCCGGCAACACCTTCGGCGACGTGTTCGATGCGCATGCCCGCACCATGGAAGCTCACGGACTGACTCGCCACAGGCTGAATGCCTGCGGCTATTCGCTGGGCGCTCGTTTTGCGCCATCCTGGATGGATTTGCCAATGTTCTACCAGGACAATCCGGAGCCGATCGCGCCAAACATGACGCTGTTCGCGCATATGATCATCCTGGATTCCGAGGCCGAAACGGCCATGACGCTTGGCCGCACTTACCTCACCACCGAATCCCAGCCCAAACCCCTCTCCCGCCATGATGTAGACTTGATCGTGCGGTGAATCCGTGTTGGTAAGGATGCGAGGGCGTCCAGAGTCAGGAGCAACCGGGCAGATGAGGCGATCGCACGCGGCAGCCATGTCCTTGCTCGCGGTGATTTCACTATCGGCGTGCAACAGCGCCAACGACGTGCTCCAGCCCTCTCCGACGACCACGCAGTCGGCCCAGTTGCCTCCGCCACCGTCCGCCTCGACGACTCCCGTTCCATCGACGCAGGCGACCCCCGTCGCGCCGGCGACCTCTGCAAATCCCACTGCTTCGCCCCCGGCAACAAGCCCTGCCACGGCGCCGAAAGTCGCCTCCCTGACCAGGGTAAAGCTGCAGATTGCCCCCATTGTCGGCGCATCGGTGGAAGCGGCGACGCCGCTCACCGAACGCCTGGCGGCGCGCGCCCGCGAGCGCGGCATCCAGCTTGTCGGCGGCTCCGACCGTTCGGCGACGCATGCGCTGAAGGGTTATTTCTCCGTCCTCAGCGAAGGCAAGAACACGACGGTCATCTACGTCTGGGATGTTTATGACCCGGCGGGAAATCGCTTGCACCGCATAAGCGGCCAGCAAAAGACCCCTTCTGCCAACGGCGCGGAGGGTTGGACCGCGGTATCGCCCGCCGTCATGCAGACAATCGCCGACTCCACCATAGATCAGTTGAGCACCTGGCTGGCCGGCACCGTCGGCTGACCAGGGCGCGCCGATACACCTTATATTTGGATTCCCGCGTGAATCCGCATCGCGGTGCTTGCAATACCGACCAAGCCAGCTAAAAGCGCCTTGAAAATCCTTCTATCGGGATCGGTGCATGAAACTTTTCGCGGGCAATTCCAATCGGGTGCTGGCTGAAGGTGTCGCTCGTTATCTCAACATCCCACTGGGAAAAGCCACCGTCCGCCGTTTCGCCGACCAGGAAATCTTCGTCGAAATCCAGGAAAATGTGCGCGGCGAGGATGTTTTCGTCCTCCAGTCAACATCCTTTCCCACCAACGACCACCTGATGGAACTTCTCATCATGGTCGATGCCTTCATGCGCTCTTCGGCCCGCCGCATCACCGCCGTGGTGCCCTATTTCGGCTATGCGCGACAGGACCGCCGCGCCTCCGGCCGCACGCCCATCTCGGCCAAGCTGGTGGCCAACATGATCGCCCGCGCCGGCGTCAACCGCGTACTGACGCTCGACCTGCACGCCGGCCAGATCCAGGGCTTCTTCGACATTCCGACCGACAACCTCTTCTCCGTGCCGGTCATGGCCCGCGACGTAAAGGCCAAGTACAAGCAGCTTGCCAATGTCATGGTCGTCTCGCCCGATGTCGGCGGCGTTGTCCGCGCCCGTTCGCTGGCCAAGCGCATCGATGCGCAATTGTCCATTGTCGACAAGCGCCGCGAGCGCGCCGGCGAATCGGAAGTGATGAACATCATCGGCGACGTGCATGGCAAGGATTGCCTGCTCATCGACGACATCGTCGATTCCGGCGGCACGCTTTGCAACGCAGCCGACGCGCTGCTGGAAAAGGGTGCCACCAGCGTCACCGCCTACATCACCCACGGCGTTCTGTCCGGCGGCGCCACCGCGCGCATCGCCGGCTCCAAGCTGCAGGAGCTGGTGATCACCGATTCCATCCAGCCGACCCAGGCGGTCCTCGACGCCCACAATATTCGCGTCGTATCCATCGCCGACCTGATGGGCGAGGCAATCTCCCGCACCGCGACGGAAGAGTCGGTTTCCAGCCTGTTCGACTAAGCGCCGCGCGGGTCATGAGCGAGGCATCTCCGATGCTCCCGTCGTGGTCCAACCTCGCATAAATGGCGACGCCCGACCGCTTAGACTGGACGTTCCGCTTTGTCGCTCCGGTAGAGCTTGACGTGAGAATCCCGCAGGGTAATCCGCGGCCCCTTCGCGATTTTGCGCCAGGCCTGCCAGGATTCCTGGTCACGCCAGCATTCGAAAAGGTTGATCCGTTCCGGATCGACCGGGTCCGCACTGATCGACAGGTCGAGGCAGCCTTCCTGCTGTCTCGCTCTTCCGACCATGGCGGCGAACGCTGCCACGGCAGCGTCGCGTTTGCCGCTCTGGTGCGCGAGTATCCAGCAATGATGATCATGATCCCTCCTCCTTCCGTGCATTGATCTGTCGCAGCACCCTGCGGAGAACCGCAGGGCGATGAAGCGTTGCACGGTCACGCAGGCAGGGGCGCGGCCTGACCCGGCGATTTGGAATAGCCCAGGGCTTCTACGATCCGGCCGTCACGAACGCGCATCAGATTGACGCCGCGAACCGACCCGCCGTCGCCGAAATTGAAGCGCCAACGAATGATGGCCCGGTCATCCATCGCCACCGTGTCTTCCACCTCGAAATAGGAAACGCTGTCGGCCACGAGCGCCTGCCAGAAAGCCAGACAGACGTCGTAGCCTTCGTAGCGCGTACCGTTGGGCGCCGGCTGGATCGACTCCATCACGCAATCCGGCGCGACCAGGTCTTCGAGGATGGCGGGATTGTGTTCAAGGAACGCCTGATTGAACCGACGCATAATTTCAGATGTCTCTTTCGTCTGCATGATTTCCTCCAAACAATGGACAGACAGGTCTGTCTGTCAATTGCAATATACAGACCTGTCTGTTAGCGTCAAGCATGAAGCGAAAAATCTCCGGGACTGCCACCGAAACGACGCCACCACGACGTCGGCTGCTCGATACCGCGACCCGCCTCTTCTATGAGGGAGGCATCCACGCCATCGGCATCGATCGCATCATCGCGGAGGCCGGCGTGGCCAAGGCGACTTTCTACAACCATTTTCCGTCGAAGGATGAACTTGTCCTCGCCTACATCGAGGAGCAGGACCGGCTCGGACGGACGGCCGTCGCATCCCTCCCGAAACAGCCTCCAAGGCAGATGATCGCCGCCATCATAGGCCGCATTGGCGAGGCGGTTGTGGCGGGGCCTTGGCGGGGCTGTCCATTCCTCAACGCGGCGGCCGAGTATCCCGATCCGGCCAGCCCGGTGCGACGGGCCATCGAGGCGCGCCGCACATGGTATCACGGCACCCTCCGGCGCCTGCTTGCCGAGGACGGCGATCCCAGCCCTCCGGTGACGGCGGCTCTTCTCGTGGCGGTTTCAGACGGCCTTCTGGAGAGCGCCTATCTGGACGACGCCAAGGCAGTTCCTGCCCTTGTCCGGGAAGCGGTGGAAAGGTTGCTGCCTCGGAAGTGACCGACGCCCATTACGGGCTGGTCGATGCCTACACCGCCTCGCCCTTGCCGCGCAGATACGCCCGCGGCGAGGTTCCCAGCATCCGCTTGAACATGGTGGTGAAGGCGGGCACGCTGTCATAGCCGAGGTCGAGGGCCACGCGCGTCACCGGTTCGCCGTCGGCGAGGCGTGGCAGGGCGGCGAAAAGCAACGCCTGCTGGCGCCATGTCGACAGCGACAATCCGGTCTGCCGGTGGAAGACCCGGGTGAATGTGCGGCGGCTCATGCCGACGGCTTCCGCCCATTCGTGGATCGTCGCGTGGGGCGATGGCGACGCCACGAAGCGCCGGCACAGCGCCGCGATGCGCGCATCGGCCGGAAACGGCAGCCCGAGCGGGCGTTCGGGCATGGTCGGGATCTCGTGCAGCATCAGCGTCAACAGAAGTGTGTTGCGCGCCGAAGGCTCCTCATCCGGAAGCGCCACCGCCTCGATGATCAGGCTGCGCATCAGGGCGCTGACGCCGACGACCCTCAGCCCGGACGGCAGCCCTTCGATGGCTTCGGGATCGACATAGAGCGACCGCATGGAGACCCGGCCCAGCATGTTCACCGTGTGAGCGATACCGGCCGGTATCCACATGGCGTGATCGGGGGGGACCATCCAACTCCCATAGCGGGTCTTGACCAGAACGACCCCGGTCAACGCATGAAGCAACTGGCTGCGGCTGTGGCGGTGTTCCGGCACCTCATAGCCATCCGGATATTCCGACGGCAAGCCGACGATCGGACCCTCGACCTGCTCCAGCCACGCCAGCCTGTCGGAATGCTGGCGCACCAGATTGGTCGAAGGACCCTCAAGAAAAGAAATCCACTGCGTCGAAGACATGGCCCACTCGCGTAATAAATGGACCAAACCACGAAAGAAGTAGCATCGCAACCGGATTATAAGCGCGGCGCGGCACAGTGACGCCAGAAGACCGGAGACCAAAGTGAGTACGACGACGACAGCGGGACGCAGCCAGGCCGAAGCGACCACCTTCGCCATCATCCTGGCCGTGAGCCTTTGCCATTGCATCAACGACATCATGCAGTCGCTTCTGGCCGCCATCTACCCGTTGCTGAAGACGAACTACCAGCTCGATTTCTGGCAGATCGGCCTGCTCACCTTCACATTCCAGCTCACGGCCTCGCTGCTGCAGCCGGCCATCGGCGCGATCACCGACAAGCGGCCGATGCCTTATTCGCTCCCCTATGGCATGGCTGCGTCGCTGATCGGCCTGATCGTTCTGGCCTATGCCGGACACTACTGGCTGCTGCTGATCGGCGCGTCGCTGATCGGCATCGGCTCGGCCATCTTCCATCCGGAATCCTCGCGCATCGCCCGCTTCGCGTCCGGCGGCCGCTTCGGCTTGGCGCAGTCGCTGTTCCAGGTCGGCGGCAATTTCGGCCAGTCTCTCGGCCCGTTGCTGGCGGCCTTCATCGTCGTGCCGATGGGGCAGCAGAGCCTCGCCTGGTTTTCTGTCGCCTCGCTCGCTGGTATCGTCATTCTCTGGCAGGTCGGAGGCTGGTACAGCCGGCGCCGCGCCAATGCGCCCAAGGCCGCCAGACATCCCGCCGCACGGACCTTCTCGCGCAACCGCATTCTCGCGACGCTCGCCGTGCTGGCCATACTGGTGTGCAGCAAGAACGCCTACATCTCCAGCATATCGAGCTACTACACCTTCTACTCCATCGAGAAGTTCGGCGTTTCCGTGCAGATGTCGCAGGTCATGCTGTTCCTCTTCCTGGGGTCGGCCGCGCTGGGCATCCTGCTTGGCGGTCCCTTCGGCGATCGCTATGGCCAGAAAACCATGATCTGGTTTTCGATCGTCGGCGTCCTGCCCTTCACGCTGGCCCTGCCTTACGCCAACCTCGAATGGACCATGATCCTGACCGTCATTATCGGCCTGATCCTGTCTTCGGCCTTCTCGAACATCGTCGTGTTCGCACAGGAACTGGTGCCGGGCCGCGTCGGCATGATCGCCGGAATCTTCTTCGGCTTCGCCTTCGGCATCGGCGGCATCGCGGCTGCGGTGCTCGGCGTCGTCGCCGACGCCAAGGGCATCGAGTTCGTCTTCAAGCTCTGCTCCTACCTGCCGCTGATCGGTCTCTTGACGATCTTCCTGCCGAACATCCGGGAGCCCAAGGAAGTAACGGCCTGAGACCCGGCGTCCGGCTTGCAGAGCCGGCTGCCTTCGGCTATAGAGCCGCCACCCGCGTAGACACCCTTGGAGGCAACGCGGACGGGAGCCGCGGATACCGCGGCTTTCGACATTTTCGGAACCCGGCATCCGGCGCCCGGAAATGCTCCAGTAACACGCGAAAGGAAATGCCATGAGCCACGACGCTTATGAGCTGAAAGCCGAAGCGCGCGAACAGGTCGGTAAGGGGTCCGCCCGTGCAGTTCGCCGCGATGGTAAAGTGCCTGCAGTTATCTACGGCGAAAAGCAGCCTCCCCTGGCGATCGCTCTGTCGTACAAGGAAATCTACTACAAGATTCACGGCGGCGGTTTCCTGACCACCATCGCGACCATCGATGTCGGCGGCAAGAAAATCCAGGTTCTGCCGAAGGACTACCAGCTGGACCCGGTCAAAGACTTCCCGATGCATGTCGATTTCCTGCGTGTCGGCAAGAACACCGAAGTCAACGTCAACGTGCCGGTTCACTTCATCAATGAAGAGAAGTCCCCCGGCATCAAGCGTGGCGGCGTGCTGAACATCGTTCGTCACGAAGTGGAATTCCACTGCCCGGCCAACGCAATCCCGGAATTCATCACCATCGATGTGGCCGGCGCCGAGATTGGCGACTCGTTCCACATCTCGGCTGTGAAGCTGCCAGAAGGCGTGAAGCCGGTCATTTCCGACCGCGACTTCACCATCGCCACCATTGCCGGTTCTTCGGCGATGAAGCCGGAAGCCGAGGAGACCGCGGAAGCTGAAGCGGCCGAGGACGAGGCTTCGGCCGAGACCGAGGAAGAAGAAGAGAAAGAATAGTTTCGGCATAACGGGAGGCCGATCGGATGCTGCTGTTCGCAGGTCTCGGCAATCCGGGAACGAAATATGCCGGCAACAGGCACAATGTCGGTTTCATGGCGGCGGACGCGATTGCCCGCCGCCATTCCTTTTCGCCCTGGTCGCGCAAGTTCCAGGCCGAGATCGCCGAAGGCAAGATCGGCGGCGAGCGCGTTCTCCTCATCAAGCCACAGACCTTCATGAACCTCTCCGGCCAGTCGGTCGGCGAGGCGCTGCGCTTCTACAAGCTCGATGCGTCCGCGGTTACCGTCTTCTACGACGAGATCGACCTCGTGGCGGGCAAGGTGCGGGTCAAGGTCGGCGGCGGCTCCGGTGGCCATAACGGCATCCGCTCGCTCGACCAGCACATCGGCAATGCCTATCGGCGCGTGCGCATCGGCGTCGGCCATCCGGGCATCAAGGAAATGGTGCATGGCCATGTGCTTGGTGACTTCTCCAAAGCTGACCGCGAATGGCTGGACGTGCTGTTGGACTCCATCGCCGATAGCGCCGACCTGCTTGCCAAAGGCGACGACGGCGCCTTCATGAACCGCATCACGCTGGCGCTGCGCGACAAGCTGCAGCCGACCGGTCCCGATGATGCGCCACCGCCTAAAAAAAAACCTGGCGCCCAGAGCCATATCCGCCAGGCGCGTCCGCAGCCGCCGGTGGCCAAGCTGCCAGAGAGCGGCCCCATGGCAGCCATGCTGAAGAAGCTGTTCGGCAAGGATTGAGGGATCGGCAGCGAAAGGCTTGACGATCCTCTCCGCTTTCGCCCATAGCCCTGAGCAAATCTGTTTCTCGATAAGGCTTTATCATCATGGGTTTCAAATGCGGCATCGTCGGCCTGCCCAATGTCGGCAAGTCGACGCTTTTCAATGCGCTGACCAGAACGGCCGCGGCGCAGGCCGCCAACTATCCTTTCTGCACCATCGAACCGAACACCGGCGAGGTGGCGGTTCCGGACCCGCGGCTCGAAAAGATCGCAGCCGTCGCCAAGTCGAAGGAAATCATCCCGACCCGCATCTCCTTCGTCGACATCGCCGGACTGGTGCGTGGCGCATCCAAGGGGGAAGGCCTGGGCAACCAGTTCCTCGCCAACATCCGCGAGGTAGACGCCATCGTCCACGTTCTGCGTTGTTTCGAGGATGACGACATCACCCATGTGGAAGGCCGCATCGACCCCGTCGCCGACGCCGAGACCGTCGAAACCGAGCTGATGCTCTCCGATCTCGAAAGCCTCGAGCGCCGCATCGTGCAGATCCGCAAACGCGCCCAGGGCAAGGACAAGGAAGCGCTTGGCGTGCTGCCGATCATGGAAAAGGCGCTGAAACTCCTGCAGGATGGCCGTCCCGTGCGCGTGCTGCTGCAGGATATTTCCGACGAGGACCTGCCGATCCTCCACGGCCTCAACCTGCTCACATCCCACCCGGTGCTCTATGTCTGCAACGTCGCCGAGGCTGACGCCGCCACCGGCAACGAGCACACCAATGCGGTGGAATCGATGGCGACGCCGCAGGGCGCCCGCACTGTCATCATCTCGGCGGCGATCGAGGCGGAAGTGGCCCAGCTCCCCGACGAGGAAGAGCACGAATTTCTTGCCTCGATGGGCCTGGAGGAGCCCGGTCTCGATAAGCTGATCCGTGCCGGATACGAGCTTCTCGACCTCATCACCTATTTCACCGCCGGTCCGAAGGAGACCCGCGCCTGGACCATCGAGCGTGGCACCAAGGCGCCGGGCGCGGCCGGCGTCATCCACACCGACTTCGAACGCGGCTTCATCCGCGCCCAGACCATCGCCTACAACGACTTCGTCACGCTCGGCGGCGAAGTCGCGGCCAAGGAGGCTGGCAAGGCGCGCGACGAAGGCAAGGAATATGTCGTGCAGGACGGCGACGTGATGCTGTTCAAGTTCAACACCTGATCGCTTCTCTTCCTTTCCGGGCGCTGTTTGCGACACGTTCGATCAAGAGTAATTGACCGCCCTCCAGGGTGGCTTGACGCCCCTCTGTCACGGGACTAAGGGCGGCTGCATTCGGCCAGCACTTCCAGCGAACGCTCGCCGGCGCAATCCGATCAAAGCGTCTATCGGACGCCTTCTAGGCTCGAACCAAGGAGACCCGGCGATGATCAAGGCATTCGTCGTGGAGAACGACCGCCTGCGGCGCGTCGACCAGTTGGCCGACAACAAGGACAACATCGTCTGGATCGATCTTCTTTCCCCCACCAAGGAGGAAGAGACCGAGATCGAGGCCCTGATCGGCGTTGCGGTGCCGACTCGCGAGGAGATGGAGGAGATCGAGATTTCCAGCCGTCTCTATGTCGAGGACGGCGCCTATTTCATGACTGCCAACCTTCCCTCGCAAACCGACGACGACCCGGTCATGTCGCCGGTGACCTTCGTGCTGGCCGGCAAGCGGCTGGTGACGGTGCGCTACCATGAACCGCGCGCCTTCATGACCTTTCCGATGCGGGCCGAAAAGGCGTCGACCGGATGTGCCGCCGGCGACACCATTCTCGTTGGCCTGCTGGAAGCGATCGTCGATCGCCTGGCCGACGTGCTGGAGCGCGCCGGACGCGACATCGAGACGATTTCGCGTGACATCTTCCAGGCGCCGCAGGGCAAGGCTTCCAAGCGCAACCGCGACTTCCAGGCACTGCTGAAGGCGGTCGGCCGCAAGGAGGACATTGCCTCCTCGGTGCGGGAAAGCCTGACCACGCTGCAGCGCGTCTCCGGCTTCCTGAATCACGCCGCCACGCAGACCCGCATGGGCAAGGACACGAAAGCTCGGATCAAGACACTGTCGCGCGACGTGCTGTCGCTGGCCGACCATGCCGCCTTCATGTCGCAGAAGATCAACTTCCTGCTCGATGCGACGCTCGGCATGATCAGCATCGAGCAGAACGCCATCATCAAGATCTTTTCGGTTGCCGCCGTGGTCTTCCTGCCGCCGACGCTTGTCGCCTCGATCTACGGCATGAACTTCGATTTCATGCCCGAGCTGAAATGGGCGTTCGGTTATCCGCTCGCCCTCGGTCTAATGATCCTCTCGGCGATCCTGCCCTTCTGGTATTTCCGCCAGCGCGGCTGGCTCTAACAGCTAGCACCGTTGCCGGCTTGCGCGGCATTTCCACCTGGATCATGATCGTACAATCTTGAACAGGATTTCGGACAGCCCACGATGAAATGGACCTTCGACGACCTCACCGAAGGAACCGTGATCGGCCTCGGCGAGAAGCTGGTTACCGCGCCGGAAATCGTCGAGTTCGCCTCCGAGTTCGATGCGCAGCCGATGCATCTGGATGAAGCGGCAGGCAAGGCGAGCGTGCTTGGCGGGCTGGCTGCTTCCGGGTGGCACACCTGTTCGATGTTCATGCGTATGATGTGCGACGGGTTCATGCTGGATTCGACCTCTCAGGGCGCGCCCGGCATCGACTATGTCCGGTGGAAGCGGCCGGTTCTGGCCAACGACATGCTCACAGGCCGCATCACCGTCGTCGGAAGTCGCCAGTCCCGATCCAAACCGCGCCTGGGACTGGTCACCATGCGTGGCGAACTTTTCAACCAGCGCGATGACCTCGTCTATGAAATGCAGAGCACCGCGATGTTTCTGACCCGCGAGGCAGCTGCGTCATGACCCTGGAAGAGTATTTCGGCATCGGCGTCACGGTCACGCTGGGTTCCCATAAATTCGAGCCGGACGCGATCAAGGCCTTCGCCGCCAAATATGATCCGCAGGCCTTCCATCTCGACGAAGAGGCGGCAAAGAAAAGCGCGCTGGGTGGCCTGTGCGCTTCCGGTTGGCATACGGCGGCGACATGGATGAAGTACAATCTGGCGTCACGCAGCGGGCCTGACTGGTCCGGCCCCGGCCCGAAGCCGCAATTCGGCCCTTCGCCCGGGTTCAAGAACCTGAAGTGGCTGAAACCGGTCTATGCCGGCGAGACGATAACCTTCACCCGCAAGGCCCTTGCGATCCGCCCGAACATCGCCCGTCCCGGCTGGATCGTGCTCACGGTGGAGGCCGCAGGCTTCGATTCAACCGGCGACAAGGTCATCGAGTTCGAAAGCGCCGTGCTGGTGAAGGTGGAATAACGCGCCCACACTGAATGCCGGTCCCCGACTAGGCCAGGTCTGAATTAAAGTCAGGCTGAGCCGAAAATGGTGGGATCCGAGAACCGGAGCGCAGCGTACTACAGTATGTGCGCACCGGAAGCGCAGGAAACCGCCATTTGCGGGCCGGCCTCACTTGAATCTAATGCCCCTCGAACGCAATCAGCGTGTGCACCGGCACGTCGAGCGCCTCCAGCCTGGCGCGGCCGCCAAGGTCCGGCAGGTCGATGACGAAGCAGGCAGAGACGATATCGGCGCCGATCTGGCGAAGCAGCTTGACCGCCGCCTCCGCCGTGCCGCCCGTGGCGATGAGATCGTCCACCAGGATCACCTTCTCGCCCGGCGCCACGCCGTCGCGGTGCATCTCCATCTCGTCCAGCCCGTATTCCAGGCTGTAGGCGACACGCACCGTCTCGTGCGGCAGCTTGCCCTTCTTGCGGATCGGCACGAAGCCGGCTGACAGCTGGTGCGCGATTGCCCCACCCAGAATGAAACCGCGTGCCTCGATACCGGCGATCTTGTCGATCTTCTGCCCGGCATGGGGTTGTACCAGCTCGTCGATGGCGCGGCGGAAGGCGCGCGCATTGCCGAGCAGCGTCGTGATATCGCGAAACAGTATGCCGGGCTTGGGGTAGTCCGGGATGGTGCGGATCGCCGCGAGCAGGGTTTCTTCAAGGGAGTGTCTCATGTCGCGCTTCAACCCGGTGTTACAGAACGGTCCAAATCTGATCTACCGGAGCATATGCTGGCTGGCGACTGAAATCTGGGGCCCCGGATTCGGATGCGGCGCCTCGATAACTGCCATCAATTGGCAGCAGTGGTGCTATTGTCGTCCACAGAAGGAAGCCGATGTGTCACGATCCGAACGCCTGCTCGATTTGATCCAGGTGCTGCGTCGCCATCGCACGCCCGTGTCGGGAAAGGCCCTCGCGGACGAGCTCGGCATCAGCATCCGCACGCTCTATCGCGACATCGTCACCCTTCAGGGCCAGGGGGCCGACATTGAGGGCGAACCGGGCCTCGGCTATGTGCTGAGACCGGGCTTCATGCTGCCGCCACTGATGTTTTCCGAAGATGAGCTGGAGGCGCTGGTACTCGGCCAGCGCTGGGTGGCGCGGCGGGCCGACCGACGGCTAGGCGACGCGGCGGAGAATGCGCTGTCGAAAATCTCCGCCGTGCTGCCGGCCGATCTGCGCGAAAAGGTCGATGCCAACGGGCTGCTGGTCGGCCCGTCGGTCGACGCGCCGGCGGACAGGATCGATCTCGCCGACATCCGCCGGGCGATCCGGGCCGAACGCAAGCTGGAAATCGCCTATGCGGTGGACGGCGGCGAGCGGACGGAGCGCACCGTGTGGCCGCTGGCGCTCGGCTTTTTCGAGCGGGTGCGCATGCTCATCAGCTGGTGCGAATTGAGGCAGGATTTCCGGAATTTCCGCACCGACCGCATCCTGTCGCTCCGCCCGACCGAGACGCGTTATCCAGGCAAGCGACAGGTGTTTTTGAAGCGCTGGAAAGAGGCTGAGCAGGCCCACCGGAAAAACGCGTTAGGTAGGCCGGATTGCGGTTCGATGCTGCCATTTTCTGACAGCAGCTCGTCATAGTCTCGGGCTCCCAACCAAAGGAGACCACCATGGCGACCCCCAACCAGACAGTGCTCTATGTCAACGACCCGACCGCCAGCGCAGACTTCTATTCCCGTCTATTCGGCTTGACGCCCCAATACGCGTCGCCGGAATTCGTTCTTTTCGTCCTGCCGGACGGCCACAAGTTCTGCATGTGGGCCTGGAAGGACCCCGAATCCCTGATGACCGGACCAGGCATGGAAACCGCGGTCAGCGTCGCTGATTACGATGCGGTCGACAGCGCCTTTGCTGAATGGTCGAAGGCCGAACCGAAGATCGTCGCAAAACCGGAGACGCTCGCTTTCGGACGCTCCTTCGTGGTCGCCGACCCCGACGGCAACCGGATCCGGGTGCTGGCGGTCGCGGACGATCCACAGTGAACGGTACGCGAAACTGGATCTGCGTCGCCTCGGCCGAACATGTCCGCCGGGGCGTCGCAGGCGGCTTTATGCAGGTGAACCATGGCAAGGCCGCGCCGTTGAAGCGCATCAGGCCCGGCGACCATGTGATCTACTATTCGCCGAGTGAGGTTATGAAGGTCACCGACGGGCTCCAGTCGTTCACGGCGATCGGAACCGTGAAAGATGGCGAGCCCTATCAAGGCGACATGGGCAGCGGCTTCACGCCGTTCCGTCGCGATGTCGCATGGCTGCGGGCGCGCGAAACGCCGATCCGTTCGCTGCTCAACCGGCTCCAATTCACCGCCGGCAGGCCCAATTGGGGCGCGCCGTTCCGCCACGGCCTAGTCGAGATCGGCGAGCCCGATTTCAGGCTGATCGCACAGGCGATGAGCGCCTCGCCCGCCCTATGAAAAAGGCCCGCCGAAGCGGGCCTTTTTCAATCGGCTGACGGCTGGCGATCAATGCGCCACGTTGGCCCAGACCTTACGTTTGGTGAAATACATCAGCACCGAGAACAGCAGCAGGAAGATGATGACGCGGAAGCCGGTCTTCTTGCGATCCTCCAGATGCGGTTCCGCTGCCCACATCAGGAAGGCCGAGACATCCTGCGAGTACTGCTCCACGGTTGCCGGCGCGCCATCGTCGTAGGTCACCTGACCATCCGAAAGCGGCTTGGCCATCTTCAATGATACGCCCGAGACAAAATACGGATTGTAGTGCGTGCCTTCCGGAATTTTCATCCCCTCCGGCGGCTTCTCGTCGAAGCCGGTCAGCAGCGAATGGATATAATCCGGGCCGCCTTCAGCATACTGGGTGAAGATGTCGAAAATGAATTGCGGAAAGCCCCGTTCGACGCCGCGCGCCTTGGCCAGCAGCGACATGTCCGGAGGAGCCGCACCGCCGTTGGAGGCAGCAGCGGCAGCCTCGTTGGGGAATGGAGCCGGGAAGTGATCGGACGGAATACCGGGGCGCTCGAACATGTCGCCAGCGTCGTTCGGACCGTCCTGGACGGTGTATTCGGCCGCGAGCGCCTTGATCTGGGCTTCCGAGTAGCCGAGGTCTTCCAGCGTGCGGAACGCCACCAGGTTCATCGAGTGGCAGGCCGAGCAGACTTCCTTGTAGACCTTCAGGCCGCGCTGCAGCTGTGCTTTGTCGTAGGTGCCGAACGGCCCTGCGAAGCTCCAGTTCGACTGCTTCGGCTCATGGATCGGGAAGTGCGTCGGGTTGGCTTCGCTGTGGCCACCCTCTTCCTGCGCGAAGGCTGCTGCACCGGCGAAAACGACGCCGGCCGCGGCGAGCAAGGTGAGAATCTTCTTCATACTGAAATCCCCTGAGATTCTCTGCCGTCAGCCCTTGGTTTCCGGTGACGCCGTCGCGCCCGCCGGATGCCCGCTGCCACCCTTGTTCTTTTCCAGCACCGCTTCGGTAATCGAATTGGGCAGCCGCCTTGGCGTCTCGATCAGGCCGAGGACCGGCAGGACGATCAGGAAGAAGGCGAAATAGAACAGCGTGCATAGCTGCGCCATGACGACGTAGGAGCCTTCGGCCGGACGCGAGCCCAGCCAGCCGAGCATGATGCAGTTGGCGGCGAACAGCCAGAAGAACAGCTTGTACCATGGACGGTACACCGCGGAGCGGACCTTGGAGGTATCCAGCCACGGCACGATGAAGAGCATTGCGATGGCGCCGAACATCGCCAGCACGCCGCCGAGCTTGGAATTGATCGGCCCGATGTTGAAGGTGATCGCGCGCAGGATGGCGTAGAACGGCAGGAAGTACCATTCCGGCACGATGTGCGCCGGCGTCTTGAGCGGATTGGCGATCGTATAATTGTCCGGATGGCCGAGATAGTTCGGCATATAGAAAACGAAGTAGGCGAAGAACAGCAGGAAGACGATCATGCCGAGCGCGTCCTTGATGGTCGCGTAGGGCGTGAAGGCCACGGTATCGGTCTTCGACTTCACCTCGATGCCGGTCGGGTTCGACTGGCCCACCACATGCAGCGCCCAGATATGCAGCACGACCACGCCGGCGATCATGAACGGCAGCAGGTAATGCAGGGCGAAGAAGCGGTTCAGCGTCGGATTGTCCACCGCAAAGCCGCCGAGCAGCAGCTGCTGGATCCAGTCGCCGACCAGCGGAATGGCGGTGAAGAAGCCGGTGATGACGGTGGCGCCCCAGAAGCTCATCTGGCCCCACGGCAGCACGTAGCCCATGAAGCCGGTCGCCATCATCAAAAGGTAGATGATGCAGCCGAGTATCCAAAGCAGCTCGCGCGGCGCCTTGTAGGAACCGTAATAGAGGCCGCGGAAGATGTGCACATAGACCGCGATGAAGAAGAACGAAGCGCCGTTGGAATGCAGGTAGCGCAGCATCCAGCCGTCGTTCACGTCGCGCATGATCTTCTCGACCGAATTGAAGGCGAGATTCGTGTCGGACGTGTAATGCATGGCCAGCACGATGCCGGTGAGAATCTGCGCCACCAGCATGATGGAAAGAATGCCGCCGAAGGTCCACGCATAGTTCAGATTGCGCGGCACCGGATAGGCGATGAAGCTGTCATAGACCAGGCGCGGCAGCGGCAGCCTTGCGTCGAACCAGCGGCCGACGCCGGTCTTCGGCGTATAGGTGGAGTGTCCCTCGCTCATCGAAATTCCCCCTGCCTCAGCCGACGCGGATCTTGGTATCGGAGATGAATGAAAACACCGGCACAGCCATGTTCTCGGGCGCCGGTCCGCCGCGGATGCGGCCGGCCGTATCGTAGACCGAACCGTGGCAAGGGCAGAACCAGCCGCCATACTCGCCCTGCTGGCCCAGCGGAATGCAGCCGAGATGGGTGCAGACGCCAACCATCACCAGCCAGTTTTCCTTGCCCTCGCCGCCCGAACGGTCGGCATCGGTGGCAGTCGCGTCACTGGCCAGATTGGCGTTGCGGGCCAGCGGATCCTTGAGATCCTCCAGCTTCACGTCCTGCGCAGCCTTGATTTCCTCGGGCGTGCGGTTGCGAATGAAGACAGGCTTGCCGCGCCACTTGGCGGTCAGCGACATGCCGGGCGTCAGCGACGAGACATCGACCTCGATGGAGGCCAGCGCCAGCGTCGAGGCATCGGGCTGCATCTGGTCGATGAACGGCCAGGCGACAGCAGCTGCGCCGACGGCGCCGGCCATGCCGGTCGCAATATAAAGAAAATCGCGGCGATTGGGATCGTGGGTATCGGTTTCGCTCACGGGTGCCTGGTCCTTTCGCCTCTTCCGTGCCGAAGGCGAGCCCTAGTCCCCGCTCACTCACGCCGACCCGACAGCGCATGGCGAACAGGCTAGCGAATTCCTCCGGCATTTGGACTTCGGTTTATGCGTGACGACCGTTTTTGTCCAGTCGGGTGAAGGCACGAGGGCACATTGTCGCGCCTCTGTTGCCAGCCAACGGATTTGAGTGGCCGAAGATGATGCGGCAATATGGTCGAAGCCGTTGCCAGGGAGGCCCCGATGGCTGTTTCGACCGACCCGATTACCCGAGCCGAAGACTGGCTGAACGACACCGGAATATTCCGTGGTTCCTGGCAGGGCGGCGCCCGTGGCGCCGGCATCAGTGTGATCGCCAGCCGAATCGACGGGCCCGGCGGCGGTCCTCGCCTGCACAGGCACCCCTATCCCGAAACCTTTGTCATCCGCACCGGCGTCGCGCTGTTCACCGTTGGTGATCGCAGGATCGAAGCGAAGGCGGGCGAAATCGTCGTCGCGCCCGCCGACACGCCGCACAAATTCGAGAATCTTGGACCCGGTCCGCTTGAGTCGCTCAATATCCACGAGAACGGGAAATTCGTCACCGAATGGCTGGAATAGTCAGCGCGCTCCGAGCCTGATCAGGACTTCGCGCGGAATCCCGAACTCGCGGATTACCCCTTCGTGACGACGGAAGCCGCACAGTTCTCGCTGGATGAACCAGGCGTAGACCGCATCGGCGGCCTCCTTCAGCAGCCGATTGCGGACCGCGTCTCGTTCCTCTTTGGCCGAAGAACCGGCATCCGCACCATCATGCTCTTGCAGGCGAGTCAGGCATTTCTCGGCCTTGCGCCCGGCTGAACCCAGCGCCGCCGCCTTTTCTGCCAGTATCTCGTGGCCGAGTGCGTCGAATGCGACCTCTGAAGCAGAAGCCCCCGACAAATTGGATGGTGGACGAAAGGACATCGATCCCTACTCCGCCGGCCTCGTTTCCTCGAGCGGGCTTTCCTCGTTGAACAGGAAGCCGCCGGATTGGCGCTTCCAGAGCCGCGCGTAGAGACCGTCGAGCGCGACCAGTTCGTCGTGCGTACCTTCCTCGACGATTCTGCCCTGGTCCAGCACCACGAGCCGATCGAGGGCTGCGATGGTGGAGAGCCGGTGCGCGATGGCGATGACGGTCTTGCCTTCCATCAATTTGTGCAAATTGTCCTGGATGGCCGCCTCGATGTCGGAATCCAGCGCCGAGGTCGCCTCGTCCAGCACCAGGATGGGCGCGTTCTTCAGGAAGACGCGGGCGATCGCCACCCGCTGCCGCTGCCCGCCGGAAAGCTTCACGCCGCGCTCACCGACATAGGCGTCATAGCCGGCGCGACCGTTGTTGTCGCGCAGCGACAGGATGAACTCATGCGCCTCCGCCCGGCGCGCGGCCGCCATGATCTCGGTTTCCGTGGCATCCTGCATGCCGAGCCTGATGTTGTCGCGCAGCGAGCGGTGGAACAACGCCGTTTCCTGGCTGACCACGCCGATATTGGCGCGCAGCGAATTCTGCGTCACCTGAGCAATATCCTGTCCGTCGATGACGATCTCGCCGCCTTCGAGGTCGTAGAGCCGCAGGATCAGATTGGCGAGCGTCGTCTTGCCGGCGCCGGAGGGGCCGACCAGCCCGACCTTCTCGCCGGGGCGGACGACCAGATCGATGCCGTCCAGCACGCCGAAGCCCTTGCCGTAGTGGAAGGTGACGTCCTTGAACTCGATGCGCCCGCCGGCGACGTCGAGTTCCTTCGCGTCGGGCTTGTCGACGAGGCCGAGCGGCTGCGAGATCAGCGCCTTGGAATTTTCCAGCACGCCAAGGTTCCGCAAGATGCTGTTCAGTTGCATCATCAAGCGTCCGAGCAGCATGTTCAGCCGCAGCACCAGCGACAGGGTGAAGGCGACGGCGCCGACGGTGATCAGCCCCTCCACCCAGAGATAGACCGAGAAACAGGCAATGGCCGTGATCATCACGCCAGACAGGATCGTCAGCGCCGTGCGCACGCCGGTCAGCCGGCGCGTGAAGGGAAGCAGCGCCCCGAGATAGATGTCGAAGCCGCTGCGGATATAGCGGTCGTCGCCGTCGGCTGCGAAGAGCTTCAGCGTTTGAACATTGGAGTAGGAATCGATGATGCGTCCGGTGATCATCGAACCCGCTTCGGCGGTCGCCTCCGCGTGCTTGCGGATCGCCGGCAGATAGATTTTGGCCAGCACGGCGAACGCGACGATCCACACGACCACCAGGATAGCCAGACGGATATCCAATCCACCCACCAGCGCCAGTGTGGTGACCGTGTAGACGATCATGAACCAGATGACCTCGATGAAGCTTTCCATCAGGTCGCCGGTTGCTTGCCCCGCCTGCCAGACCTTGGTGGCGATACGACCGGCGAAATCGTTCTGGAAGAAGGTGTAGGACTGGCGCGAGACATGCCGATGCGCCTGCCAACGCACAAGATTGGAAAATCCGGGCGTGATCGTCTGCTGGTCGACAAGGGCCGACAAGGTCACCACGATGGTGCGCAGGACCAGCACCACCACGATCATGAAGACGATTTCCCAGCCGGCGGCATCCCACAAGGCGTCCCAGCTGCGCTCGGCGGGAAGCTGGTCGAGTATATCGACCAGACGCCCGACGAAGTAGAAAAGCCCGGCCTCTATCAGCGGCGCGATCCCGCCAATGACCAGCATCAGGAAGAACGCGCCCTTGGCCTGGCCGACATAGTGCCAGATGAAGCCTGCAACCGGAAAAGGCGGCCTCAGATTCGCGGGTTCCCGGAACGGATAGACCCAGTTCTCGAACCAGCGATAGATGCCGTTCATCATTCCGCGGCTTCTTCCCTCACATCCGCCGCCATGCGGGCGGCAGGCTCGTGCGGCTCGTCATGCAGCAGGAAACCGCCGGACTGGCGTTGCCACAGCTGCGCATAAAGTCCGCCGCGCTGGATGAGCGCGTCGTGCGTTCCTTCCTCCAGAACACGGCCCTGATCCATGACGATCAGCCTGTCCATTGCCGCGATCGTCGAGAGCCGGTGCGCGATGGCGATCACGGTCTTGCCTTGCATGAGCTTGTAGAGATTTTCCTGGATGGCCGCTTCGACTTCTGAATCTAGGGCGGAGGTTGCTTCGTCAAGGATCAGAATCGGCGCGTCCTTCAACATAACGCGAGCGATGGCGATGCGCTGCCGCTGCCCGCCGGAGAGCTTCACACCCCGTTCGCCGACATGGGCGTCGAAGCCCTTGCGGCCCTTCGCATCCGCCAGCCCGGCGATGAAATCGGTCGCTTCCGCCCGTCGCGCCGCTTCCAGCATCATCTCCTCGCTGGCATCCGGCCGGCCGTAGAGAATGTTCTCCCGCACCGAGCGATGCAGAAGCGACGTGTCCTGCGTGACCATCCCTATCGCGCCGCGCAGCGAATCCTGCGTGACGGCGGCGATGTCCTGCCCGTCGATGACGATGCGGCCGGATTCGATGTCGTAGAAGCGCAGCAGCAGGTTCACCAGCGTCGACTTGCCGGCACCGGAACGCCCGACAATGCCGACCTTCTCGCCCGGGCGCACCGACAGCGACAAATCCTCGATGACGCCCTTCTGCTTGCCATAGTGAAATCGGACATTCTCGAAGGCGATGCCGCCCTGCGCCACTTCGATATCCGGCGCGCCGGGCATGTCCTCGACCACGCGCGGCAGTGAGATCGAACCGATGCCGTCCTGCACGGTGCCAATGTTCTCGAACAGGCCGGAAACTTCCCACATGATCCACTGCGACATGCCGTAAAGACGCAGCACCAGGCCGATCACCACGGCGACCGCGCCGACCGTCACCGTTCCGTTCAGCCACAGGCCAATGGCCAGCGCACCAACGCTCAGCAGCAGCGCCGAGTTCAGCGCGTAGACGACGATGTAGAACTTGCTGATCAGCCGTCCTTGCGCGTAGGCCGTCTGCATGAATTCGGCCATGCCCTGCCGCGCATAGTCCGACTCGCGCCGGCCATGCGAGAAAAGCTTGACGGTCTGGATGTTGGTATAGCTGTCGACGATGCGCCCGGTCATGATCGAGCGGGCGTCGGCTTGCGCTTCGGACACCTTGCCAAGACGCGGGATGAAATAGCGCAAAGCGAACAGATAACCGACAAGCCACAAGGCCATCGGAGCCGCCAGCCGCCAGTCGGACGAGCCGACGATGATCAGGATGCCGAGGAAATAGACCACGACATAGTTCAGCACCTCGGCGAACTTGATGACGGTCTCGCGCACGGCGAGCGCGGTCTGCATCAGCTTGGTTGCGATGCGGCCAGCAAATTCATCCTGGTAAAAGATCATCGACTGCTTGAGCAGGTAGCGGTGCACCTGCCAGCGGATGCGCATCGGGTAATTTCCGAACAGCGTCTGATAGGTGTTGAGCGATGAGAAAACCACCAGCGTTGGCAGGAGGATGGCAATCACCGCCACCATGCCGGCCAGCTTCCACCATTCCGTCTGCAGGAATGTCTCGCGATTCTGCACCGACAGCCAGTCGACGATATGGCCGAGGAAGCCGAACATCCAGACCTCGATCATGGCGATCATTGCCATCAGGACCGCAGCCAGCAGCACGAATGGCCATGCCGGCTTGGTGAAATGCCAGCAAAAGCCGAGCAGCGTATTCGGCGGCTCTACCGGCTCCTCGAGCGGAAACGGATCGAGCCTTTTTTCGAACCAGCGGAACATCGTCTAGAACCTTGTGTCGGATGACGCCGCAGGGGCGCCTGAAATCGGGATTGCGGCGGGCGATTGAAATCGCCCGGTTTTGCACGAGACAGCGGCCATGCACCTTCGAAAAGCAAAGGCTTGGCGACCTGCCCGAATATGCTTCGCAATATGCTTATTGTGTCAGTTGAAGCGTCGAACCGGTTGCCGCGTTCAGGCAGCAAGCCATGGCGTGGGGCGTGAAATGTCTACGGTCATCATGAAATCCATATCCGCCTCCGTGGGTTCGAGTTGACAATGCCGGCCCTATACACGCATTCGAAACCAATCGCCACCCGGATATCGAGGAACCGCTTGAGCCAGGAACGTCGTGTGACCGATCCGCCACGCACGAAAAGCACGTGGAAATGAACGACCGTCTCCGCGTCGCCCTCTACCAGCCGGATATCGCCGGCAATACCGGAACAATCCTGCGCTTCGCCGCCTGCATGGGTCTGGCCGTCGATATCGTCGAACCGGCCGGCTTCGACCTGTCCGACCGCAACCTCCGGCGCGCCGGCATGGACTACCTCGAAATGGCGGCGCTCACCCGCCACCTCGACTGGAACGCCTTCGAGCAGCACCGCCACGCGGCGGGGCGCCGGCTGGTGCTTCTGTCCACCAAGGCCGTCCAGCCCTATACGGACTTCGCCTTCCGCCCTGGAGACACGCTGTTGTTCGGCCGCGAATCGGCCGGCGTGCCGCAGCCGGTCCATGATGCCGCCGATGTCGGCCTCGTCATTCCGATGCAAGGTTCCGCGCGCAGCCTCAACGTCGCGCTGTCCGTGGCCATGGTCGCGGGTGAAGCCATCCGGCAACTCGCCTAGCCGCAACGCTGCCGCGCCGGCTGTCCACGGCGCCTCCACGGCGTCCTGCCAACGGGCGAATCTTTCAAACATGCACATCGTCTTGTCCTGCCATTGCAAGGTTCGGACGCCTTCGCTACAACCTCAATATAAGTTGAGGTCAAGCGAGAAAGTCTGATGGTCGCTTCAAGGGAACTGACGGTAGGCGACGTAGCGATGCGCGCCGGCGTTGCCGTGTCGGCGCTGCATTTCTACGAAACACGCGGATTGATCCGATCGCACCGCACCTCCGGCAACCAGCGCCGTTATGACCGCGAGGTGCTGCGGCGCGTTGCCATCATCAAGGTCGCCCAGGATGTCGGCATTTCGCTTGCCGATATTGGCGCGGCTCTTGATTCTTTACCTGAAGGCCGCACCCCCACCAGGGAAGATTGGAATCGTCTTTCAACGGCTTGGCGCAAAGACCTCGACAACAGGATCACCCGGTTGAAGAAGCTGCGGGACGGCCTGGACGACTGCATCGGCTGTGGCTGCATGTCGATCGACCGCTGCCCTTTGCGGAACCGCGAAGACAGGCTGGCTTGCGATGGACCGGGGGCACGCCGGCTTGCGGCGGGCTAATCCGCCGCCGGCAACCGCCTGATCGTGAACTCGATGACGTCGCCCGGGCGCTCGAACCAGCTTTCGATTGTCGTCCAGTAGGCCTGCTTCGGCCAACGGTCGAACCATTCCTTGGCCTTCAGCCGTGCATCGGTGCGTGGCAGCACGAAGGTCTCGCGCAAAAATCCATCGCGCGGCATGCGCTCGCGTTCGGCGCGGCTGCGGTCCAGCCTTTTCTTCAAGCCATCCAGCGGCGGTCTTGCCGGCGTGCGCAAGAAAGAACTCCTTGACCCTTGCGCTATTGAGATTAGGGATCGCGCCCGTAAAAGACGAGTCATTTATCGGGCCGACCGCGCCCGCGCGGAGACCGCATCTTGGAACGACCCGAAATACCGGCCGGCCTGCCCGCCGACATCGAAGACAGGAAGGCCGCGGCCAGGGCATGGTTCGAGGATTTGCGCGACCGCATCTGCGCCGGCCTCGAAAAGCTGGAGGACGATCTTTCCGGCCCCCAGGCTTCGTGGTCGCCCGGCCGGTTCGAGCGCACGCCCTGGCTTCGCGACGAGGGCAATGGCGGCGGCGGCATCATGTCGATGATGCATGGCCGCGTGTTCGAGAAGGTCGGCGTCCACACCTCGACGGTGCATGGCGAGTTCTCGCCCGAGTTCCGCAAGCAGATGCCCGGCGGCGAGGAAGACCCGCGCTTCTGGGCCAGCGGCATTTCGCTGATCGCCCATCCGTGGAACCCCAACGTGCCCGCCGTCCACATGAATACGCGCATGGTCGTCACCTCGCGGCAGTGGTTCGGCGGCGGCGCCGATTTGACGCCGGTTCTGGACCGGCGGCGCACGCAGGACGACCCCGACACGCTGGCCTTCCACCGCGCCATGCGCTTCGCCTGCGAGAAGAACGCCGGCGTCGCAGACCATCAGAAGCTGAAGGACTGGTGCGACGAGTACTTCTTCCTGCCGCATCGCAAGGAAGCCCGCGGCGTTGGCGGCATCTTCTTCGACTGGCTGCATTCGGACGCCGAAAAGGGCGGCTGGGCGGCCGACTTCAACTTCGTGCAGGATGTCGGACGCGCCTTCCTGGTCGTCTACCAGCATCTCGTGCGGGCCAACTTCAATGACAACTGGACCGAAGGCGACCGTGAGGAGCAATTGATTCGGCGCGGGCGCTACGTCGAGTTCAACCTCCTCTACGACCGTGGCACGATCTTCGGTCTGAAGACCGGCGGCAACATCGCCTCGATCCTGTCCAGCCTGCCGCCGGAGGTGAGATGGCCGTAAAATTTCGGTGAGCGGGATTTGAACCCCAATTCGGTCCCAATTGCAGAATTTTGGCAAGCTTTATGGCCGAAGAGCCGCAGAAAATTTTCTTTTTCGTCTAATATCTCGGGGTTAAAACAGGAATATTTCTTTGGCCGGGCTGGGAAGCGCCGGCGGTTTTGGACCGCGACCCGACGCGACCGGACGGCCCATGACGAAAGAGGCGTTTCCGATGAAACGCCTCCCATCAGGAGAGCCTGCCATGCGCAAGCTTGTTTTCTCGGCTGCGGCCATTGCCACCCTCGCCACCGTTTCCATCGCCAGCGCGGCGGTGCACCACACCACCGGCAAGGTCAAAACCTACGACGCGACGGCGATGAGCCTCATGCTCGAGGACGGAACAACCTTCACGCTGCCCAAGACCTTTAAGAACCCCGGCCTGAACGCCGGTGAGAAGGTCCGCGTCTCATGGGACATGAGCGGCAAGAACAAGGTTGCCGAGACCGTGAAGCTCCTGAAGTAGCAGCGGCGCTCGGCTTGCCGGTCAAAGGCGGAGCCAGGTCGGCTCCGCCTTTTTGCATGAGACAGTTCGATAAAAATGCGAGACGGTCCTCCGTCCAAAATTGCGCCAAAACAACGGGATGGAGCGGATTTGCATTTCGGTGGAACGATGAACCCCACGAACCGGCAACCGAATCCGCATATCTGTGTTATTCTTGACCTCAATCAGACGGAGGAAGGAGGAAAGCATGAAGGAATTTCACTGTGGATCGCTGGTCCCTGGCTGCGAGTGGCACACCCGCGCCGAGGACGAAGCTGAAGTCATGCGCCGTGCTGTCGAGCATATGCGCGAAACGCACGGCGAAACCATCATTCGCGAGACGATGATCGAAGCGATCCGCTCGCGAATCGAGAAGGTCCGTGACGCGGCCTAATCCCTGAATCTGGCGGCGCGCTCGATCAGCGCGCCGCGATCGAGCGCGAACCCCGACTCGACCCATTCCTGTTCCAGCGCCTTCAGCGCCTTCCCAAGCCTCGGTCCTGCTTCCATGCCGACATCGACAGCCTTGAGCGGGAATATCGGCTTCTCCCACGCTGATGCATAGGCCAGCAGCCGCGAATAGCCGCCGGCCTCCATCATCGCCGCATCGTTTTCAGCCGCTCGTGCGCGCGCACCGGCAAGTGACAGACGCAGCCGATCCAGCACGCCCCGCCGATCTCCCAGATATAGTGTTTTCGCCAAAGCCGTTTCGGTCGATTTCGCTTCGACCGCCGGCGTCATGGCCCAGCGCTGCAGCCGTTGCGTCTCGTCCGTCGATAGCTTGAGACGCTCTCCCAGCGCCTTCATCCGCGCCGGATCGGGCGGCACCATGGCCTCGAGCCTCAGCAAGGCTTCTGCCGACCAACCGAAATCCGCCTCGGCCCTGACCAGACCATGGATGGCGTCGATCCCCCATTTCTCGCTTTCTGGCAGGATGCTGGTCAGCACGCCGGCCTGTCGCATCCACAGCAGCGCCCGCGACGGGTCCGGCGCCGAAAGCAGTTTTTTCAACTCCGACCAGACCCGCTCGGCCGAAAGCCTTCCCAGGCCCTCCTTCAGCCGCGCGCAGGCCTTGAGGCCTTCCGCGTCCGGGCGTCCGTCGCCGAACCAGGCAAAGAAGCGGAAAAAGCGCAATATGCGCAGGTAGTCCTCGCGGATACGCGTCTCGGCATCGCCGATGAAGCGCAGCCGCCGGGTTTCGAGATCGGCGATGCCGCCAACCAGATCCACGACCGTGCCGTCAGCCTCGGCATAAAGCGCGTTGATGGTGAAATCGCGCCGCTCTGCATCGGCCTGCCAGTCGCGCCCGAAGGAAACCTTGGCCCGGCGGCCGTCGGTCTCGATATCGGCGCGCAGCGTCGTCACCTCATACCCCTTGCCGTGTGCGACGACGGTGACGGTGCCATGTTCGATGCCGGTCGGGATCGCCTTGAAGCCTGCGGCTTCGGCGCGCCGCATCGTCTCGTTGGGCAGCGCCGTGGTGGCGATGTCGACATCGGCGACCGGTTCGCCCAACAGCGCATTGCGCACCGCGCCGCCCGCCACGCGCGCCTGCTCGCCATCCGCCGACAGGATCGTCAGCAGTTTCTGCAGGTCCGGCCCGTTCAGCCAGTCCGCCTTGCCGGCAAGGGTCACGGGAGCGCTCAAGCATAGAGCCTTTCATAAACGGTGCGGATGATGCCCGCCGTGACGCCCCAGATGCGCCGCCCTTCATAGGGCATGTCGTAGAAAAACCATTCCAGATCGTGAAAGACCCGGCTGTCGCGGCTGTGGTTGGCCGGGTCCATGAGAAACCGTAGCGGCACCTCGAACACGGATTCTACTTCGTCGCCATTCAGTTTGAGCACGAAGCCGGGCCGTATCACCGCCAGCACCGGCGCGATCCGGTAGCCCGAACCGGTCACATAGTCGGGCATCCGGCCGGCTATGTCGATGAAATCGGCCTCAAGCCCGATCTCCTCATGCGCCTCGCGCAGCGCGGCCGCCTCGGGCGACGCATCGGTGGCGTCGATGTGCCCGCCCGGAAATGCGATCTGGCCGGTGTGGCTGCGCAAGGTTTCGGCCCGCTTGGTCAGGATCACGCTGGCTTCGTCGCCGCTGTCGACCACGGGGATGAGAACGGCCGCGTCGCGCAGCGCACCCTCGCGCAGGAAGAGACGCGGATGCCCCGGATTGAACCGATGATCGCCATAAGGCTCAATGTCGTCGCCGAAATCGGCCTGGGCGGCGGCGCGCGCCCGGAAATCGGCGGCGGAAAATGGAATGACGGTCTTCTGGTCCATCAGTTGGCAAGCTTTTCCAATCGATCCGCCGGCATGATCGGGTAGACCTCGTTGTTCGAGCGCACGGCGAACATGCGCCGCCCGTCGACATCGACCTCTTCGCCGTGCTCGACCAGTTCGTACATGACCGGCCGCGACAGCAGCGCCTCCAGCCGACCACGCACCAGCACGTAGGGCTTAAGGCCGCCAGTTTCCGGCTCGTCGACGAACCGCAGCGGATGCTCCGCCCCGGCCTCGACCACATCGCCGACATTGGTGCGAAAGGTGATGATCTGGCCTCCACCCCGGCCTGAAATGTCCATCTCGACAGCGATGAACGGCGCGTCCTCGACGCGGATGCCGACCCGCTCGACCGGCGTGACGAGATAGGTCTTTCCGTCCGCATCCTTGCGCAGCACGGTCGAAAAGAGCTGCACCAGCGGCATCCGGCTGATCGGCGTGCCCATATAGAACCAGGTTCCGTCCCGGCGGATTTCCATGTCGATGTCGCCGCAGAATTTCGGGTCCCAGCGCTCGACCGGCGGCAAGCCCTTGCCGGCGCGCGCCGCACGCGAAATCAGCGCCTCCAGTCCGCGCGCATCGCCGGCCCCGGTAAGGCTGTCTTTGCTATGTCCGATGTCTTCCGCCATGGTCACGAAATAGTCACTGTTGACGCGCTTGTCAGCCGCAGTCTGTGATTTAAGTTTCTACAAGGTGCCGCCAGGTGCGAATCGCGGCGCGTTCGGCGCGGCCGGTATTTTCCAACACAGAGGATCGACCTGCATGAGCGTGATCGTCAAGGAAAGCCCGATCGACGAAAAGCAGATGATCGCGCAGGCTGAAAAAGCGCTGGCCGACATCTCCCTGGTTCGCGACGGCGTTGGCCGGGTCATCTTCGGACAGGAAAGCGTCGTCGAACGTACACTGGTGGCACTGCTGGCCGGCGGCCATGCGTTGCTGGTCGGCGTGCCCGGCCTGGCGAAGACGAAGCTGGTCGAGACGCTCGGCATCGTGCTCGGCCTCGACACCAGCCGCGTCCAGTTCACGCCCGACCTGATGCCGTCCGACATCCTGGGTTCCGAGGTGATGGAGCAGGATGAAAACGGCAAGCGTTCCTTCCGCTTCATCTCCGGACCTATCTTCACGCAACTGCTGATGGCCGACGAGATCAACCGCGCTTCGCCGCGCACCCAGTCGGCGCTGCTGCAGTCGATGCAGGAATATCACGTCACTGTCGCCGGCGCGCGCCACGACCTGCCGGCGCCCTTCCATGTGCTGGCAACGCAGAACCCGCTGGAGCAGGAAGGCACCTATCCATTACCGGAAGCGCAGCTCGACCGTTTCCTGATGCAGATCGACATTCTCTATCCCGAGCTCGAAGCCGAACGGCGCATCCTGCTGGAAACCACGGGCGTCGATGAGGCGCGGGCCGCCAACGTTCTCGACCCAGCCCGGCTGAAGGACATCCAGAATCTGATCCGCCGCATGCCGGTGCCGGAAAGCGTTGTCGAAGCCATTCTCAACCTTGTCCGCTCGGCCCGTCCGGGCCAGGGCAATGCCGACACCGACAAGCACGTGTCATGGGGTCCCGGCCCGCGCGCCAGCCAGGCGCTGATGCTTTGCTCCCGCGCCCGCGCGCTTTATGACGGACGGCTGGCGCCCTCGGTCGATGACGTGCGTGCGCTGGCCGAGCCGGTTCTACAGCATCGCATGGCTTTGACCTTCGCCGCTCGCGCCGAAGGCATGAGCGTTCGCGACGTCGTGGGCAAGCTCGTGAAGGGTATTTGATGGCGCATATCGGCGAGGCGCAGGCACCGGTCGGCACACGCGACGCGCTTGCCCGCGGCCGGCTCCGGGCTTCGCTGGTGCCAGACCTGCTGGTCGAGGCGCGCCGCATCGTCAACACCGTCATGGCTGGCTGGCACGGCCGTCGCAAGCGCGGCATCGGCGAGAATTTCTGGCAGTTCCGGCCCTACGTCGAAGGCGAGGCCATTGCCAACATCGACTGGCGGCGTTCGGCGCGCGACGACCACACCTATGTGCGCGACCGCGAATGGGAAGCCGCCCATACGGTCTGGCTGTGGGCCGACCCTTCGCCTTCGATGCTCTACAAATCCACCGGCGCGACCGTGTCGAAGCAATCGCGCGCGCTGGTCATCGTGCTTGCCATGGCCGAACTGCTGTCGCGCAGCGGCGAACGCATCGCTTGGCCCGGCGTCACCGACCCGTTCAGCGCCCGCAACGGCGCCGAGCGGATCGCCTCGCATCTTGCCCATGCCACCGCGCTGCCGGCCAAGCCGGACCTTTCCGCGATAAGGCGGTTTTCCGATATCGTCATCGCCAGCGACTTCCTCGATCCCGTCGGGGAAACCATGCAATGGCTGGATGTTCTCGCCCGCCACGGCGTGCGCGCCCATCTGGTCGAGATCGCGGATCCAGCCGAGGAAAGCTTCCCCTATTCCGGGCGCACCGAGTTCACCGACCCTGAAACCGGCGAAAAGCTGACGGCAGGACGCGCCGAAATGCTGGGCGATGAATATCGCAATCTTTACAGCGCCCGCCGCGCCGAACTGGCCGCATGGTGCAAACAGCTTGGCTGGAGCTATACCGTCAATCATACAGATCGGCTCGCCTCCGAGGCGCTGGTGCGACTCCATCTGGCTTTGACCGCCGAAGGCCCCAGCGGCAGAAGGACCGCCGCGTGAGCTGGCTGCCGCTCTCCTTCGGCGCGCCGATGGTCCTGTGGGGCCTGCTGGCGCTGCCCGTCATCTGGTGGCTGCTCAGGCTGACGCCGCCGAAGCCGCAGACGGAAGTATTCCCGCCGCTCAGGATCCTGGCGCGCGTGCTGAAGCGCGAGGAAACGCCGCAGCAAAGCCCATGGTGGCTGACGCTGCTGCGGCTGCTGATGGCGGCGCTCATCGTCGCCGCCCTTGCCGAACCGGTCTTCAACCCACGCGAAAAACTGTCGACCGAGGGCGAGGCGCTGGCGCTGGTCATCGACAATGACTGGGCGAGCGCGGACGATTGGGAGCGCCGTGTCGCCACCGCGTCACGGCTGATCGCCGATGCGGAACGCAATTCCGTACCGGTGCTGCTCGCCTTCACCGCGGAAAAGCCCAACCAGCAGATCGGCCCGTTCAGCGCCGCCGAGGCGCGCGACCGGCTGAACGCGGTCAAGCCGCGGCCGGTGCCGGCGGATCGCCGCGAAATCTACGCCCGCGTCGGCGAGGCTTTGCGCGACCTGCCGCCGGCGACCGTCGCCGTGCTGACCGACGGGCTTGCGGCTGACGGCGACGAGGCCGCCTTTTCTGCGATGATGACGAAGCCGCCGGCCAACTTCATCTGGGGCACGCCACAAAGGCTGGATACGATAGGACTGACCGCCGCGGACAACGGGTTCGACCGGCTGACGATTTCCGCCGTGCGCGCATCGTCGAACGCTACCGGCCCCGCCAGCATGAGCGCCGGCGCCTTTGACGACAAGGGCCGCCGCATCGGCGACGCCGCGATTGCCTTCCGTCCGGGCCAGACCATAGCCACTGGCGATTTTGTCGTTCCGTTCGAACTGCGCAACGATTTCGCTTCGATCGCGCTCGATGGCGTCGCCAGCGCCGGCGCCGTCCGCGTGCTGGACGAAAGCGCCAAGCGCCGCCGCATCGGCCTGCTTTCGGAAACGCCGGTGGACGAGGCGCGGCTTCTGCTCTCGCCGCTCTACTACATCCGCCGCGCCATGGAGCCCTTCGCCGACATTGTCGAGCCGACAAGCCCGGCCATAAGCGAGGCCATCCCGCAATTGCTGCAGCAAAAGCCGGCGGTGATCGTCATGGCCGATGTCGGGACCGTGCCGGAACCCGCCCGGACAGCGCTGGTCGAATGGATGGAAAATGGCGGCACGCTTTTGCGCTTCGCAGGCTCCCACCTGCTGAGTGCCGGCGACGACAGCGAGTTGCTGCCAGTCATCCTGCGTCGAAGCGAGCGCAGCCTTGGCGGCGCGCTTTCCTGGACCGAGCCGCAGCCTGTCGGCGAATTCCCGGCCAATGGCCCGTTTTCCAGCCTGCCTGCCCCAACCGACGTGACGGTGACGCGGCAGCTTCTGGCCGAGCCGACGCCCGATCTCATCGACCATACATGGGCGACCCTGGCCGACGGCACGCCGCTGGTGACCGGCGACAGGCGCGGCAAGGGCATGGTGGTGCTGTTCCACGTACCGCCCGAGGCGACATGGTCGAACCTGCCCATATCGGGCTCTTTCGTGGAGATGCTGCGCCGCATCGTACAGCTTTCGCGCAACCAGGGCGCGGTTGCGGCAGCGCCGCAGAGCCAGACTGCCTCGCTGGCGCCCTACCGCATGATTGATGCCAGTGGCGCAATCGTTCCACCCGGCCCCGATGCTCGCCCGCTCATGGCGGGGCAAGCAGCGGTGACGGTGGACAATCCGCCCGGCCTCTATGGCAGCGAGGAAGGCGTCGTGGCGCACAATCTGCTGGCGGCCGAACAGGCGCTGACCCCTATTGTCCGGCCGCAACTGACCATTCCTGTGGCCGACCTGCATTACTCGCTCGACGAAGCCCGCGACCTGAAGGGGCCGCTGGTCGCCGCCGCCATCCTCCTGATGGTGCTGGACACCCTTGCCGTGTTCTGGATCGGCGGACTGTTCTCGCGCTGGAGACGCCGGCCGCGCATGGCGGGAACGACAGCCGCCCTGCTCGTCATGGCCGCCATCTCGTTCGGACATGTGGATACGGCGCGCGCCAACGACGCCAAGCCAGGCGACGCCGAAGCCATCGACGCCATCAACCAGACGCGCATCGCCTATGTCATCACCGGCGAGCCGGGCGTCGATTCCATCAGCCGCGCCGGCTTGGAAGGCCTGCGGCGCTTCCTGATCGAGAAGACAGCGCTTGAACCGGGCGAACCGGCAGGCGTCGATATTTCAAGGGATGAGCTGTCCTTCTATCCGCTCATCTACTGGCCGATCGATCCCGCCGCGCCGGAGCCTGATACCGCCGCCATGGCGCGGGTCGAGGCCTATATGCAGCAGGGCGGTACGGTGCTGTTCGACACCCGCGACCAGTTCTCCACCGGTTTCGGCTCTGATTCCGCCAGCCCGGCGACGCAGCGGCTGCGCTCTCTTTTGTCGACGTTGAGCGTACCGCCACTTGAGCCGGTCCCGTCGGACCATGTGCTGACGAAGTCCTTCTTCATCCTCAATGAGTTTCCCGGACGCTTCAACGGCAGCCCCCTCTGGATCGAGGCCTCTCTCGACGCCAGCAACACCGACAATCGCCCCGTCCGCACCGGCGACGGCGTCAGCCCGATCATGATCACCGCCAACGACATGGCGGGCGCCTGGGCCATCGACGCCAATGGCGAGCCGCTTCTGCCAACCGTGCCGTCCGATCCGATGCAGCGTGTCTACGCGATGCGCGCCGGCGTCAACATTGTCATCTACATGCTGACCGGCAACTACAAGTCCGACCAGGTTCACGTGCCGGCCCTGCTGGAAAGGCTGGGGCAATAGGATGACCTGGTCGCTTTCCTTCGAACCGCTGCTGTCCCTGCCCTGGCTCGTCGCCGTGCTGGCGCCCCTGACGCTGCTGGCGCTGGCCGGCTTGTGGCTGCGCCAACGCGGCTCGGTATTCAGGTTCGCCGCCCTTGTGGCGCTGGCGGCGGCGCTGGCAAATCCCGTTTTCCTCAGCGAAGAGCGCGACCCGCTGAAAAGCGTCGTCGCGGTCGTCGTCGACCGCAGCCAGAGCCAGGAGATCGGCGAGCGCACGAAACAGACCGACGCCGCGCTGGCCGAACTGAAACAGCGGCTCGAGCGCGTCAAACAGTTTGACGTTCGCGTCGTCGAGGCGGGCAAGGCCGGCGCGGCCGAGGAGCGTACCGAAACACGGCTGTTTTCGGCGCTGGACGGCGCCTTGCATGACGTGCCGCCGTCACGCGTCGCCGGCGGCATCCTCATCACCGACGGGCAGGTCCACGACGTTCCCTCCGGAACCGGCGAGTTCAATGCGCCGCTGCATGCCCTCATCACCGGCAACGACCAGGAAAAGGACCGGCGCATCCAGTTCGTCAAGGCGCCGCGCTTCGGCCTTGTCGACAAGCCGCTGGACATGACCTTCCGCGTCATCTCCACCGACAATTCAGCCGACCCTGTCGACGTGCGCGTTTCGGTCAATGGCGAGCAGGTCGCGGTGGAGCGCGCCACCATCGGCCGCGAAATGCCGCTGCAGGTGACGCTTCCGACAGCCGGACGCAACATCGTCGAGTTGGCCATCGACAAGCAGGAAGGCGAACTGACCGACACCAACAACCGGGCCGTGGCGCTGATCGACGGCATCCGCGAGAATTTGCGCGTGCTGCTGGTCTCGGGTGAGCCGCATGCCGGCGAGCGGACATGGCGCAACCTGCTCAAGTCGGATGCCTCAGTGGACCTTGTCCACTTCACCATCCTGCGTCCGCCGGAAAAGCAGGACGGCACGCCGATCAACGAATTGTCGCTGATCGCCTTTCCGACGCGCGAGCTGTTCGTCGAGAAGATCAAGGATTTCGACCTGATCATCTTCGACCGCTACCAGCACAGCGACGTGATGCCGATCCTCTACTACGACTACATCGCCGAATATGTCGAAAAGGGCGGCGCGGTTCTGGTCGCCGCCGGACCGGAATATGCCAGCGAAAGAACGATTGCCCGCACCCCGTTGATGTCGGCGCTGCCGGCGATGCCCGATGGGAATGTGATCGACAAGGCCTTCTATCCGCGACTCACCGAACTCGGCCAGCGCCACCCCGTGACGCGCGGACTGGAAGGGTCCGGCACGGAGCCGCCGCACTGGAGCCGCTGGTTCCGCACCATCGGCGTCGAAAACCCGGAGGGCGAAGTGGTCATGAAGGGCGCCGACGACCGCCCACTCCTGGTCCTCGACCGCAAGGGCGAAGGCCGCGTCGGCATGCTTTTGTCCGACCAAGGCTGGCTGTGGGCGCGCGGCTACGAGGGCGGCGGCCCTCATGTGCAACTCTACCGCCGTGTCGCCCACTGGCTGATGAAGGAGCCCGAACTGGAAGAGGAGCGGCTGACGGCAGACGGTCGCGGCATGACGCTCGAAATCCGCCGCCAGACGATGAGCGACGATCCAGGATCGGCGCAGGTCATCACCCCTTCCGGCAAGGCGCTGACCGTGAAGCTCGCCAGGTCCGAGCCCGGCGTTTTCACCGGAGCTGTCGAAACAAAGGAGATCGGCCTCTACCAGGTCGGCAACGGCAATCTGACCGCACTGGCCCACGTCGGTCCGGTCAATTCGCCGGAATTCGCCGACGTGGTCTCGACGCCGAACAAATTAAGACCAGCAGCCGCCGCCACCGGCGGCAGTGTGCGGCGAGTCGCAAGCTCGACATTGGGTGGCCTCGGCGACGGCGTCTCGGTGCCGTCCATCGTTCCCATACGCGCCGGCGGCGAAGCGTCCGGCAACGACTGGATCGGCCTGCGCACCACCAACGACAGCGTGCTCAAATCCGTCTCGCGCGTGCCCTTGTTCGGCGGCTTCCTCGGCCTCGGCCTGCTGCTGCTGGCGATGGGCTCGATGTGGTACCGCGAAGGCCGTTAAAGCCTATTCCTCCGGTTCCGTCGTGAACATCAGCGGATAGCCCTTCGCCTTGGCCGCATCGATGGCGCGCGTGGCTTTGGTTTCAGCGACGTCGCGCGTGAACACGGCCACCACGCAGACACCCCTTCGATGCGCCGTAATCATCACCCGATTGGCCTGATCCTCGCTGAGGCGGAACTCGCCTTTCAACACGGTGACGACGAACTCGCGCGGCGTGAAATCGTCATTGACGAGGATGACCTTGTAGAGCTTTGGCCGCTCGGTCTTCGGTTTGACCCTGGTTCTCGGCTTGACGACATTGTCGCCGTTTCCGGCCATTCGCGGACCGCTATCGTTCATGACCAAATTCCGATTGTTCAAAACCGCCAGCATTTTCGATCACCGGCGCTTCCGTGTCAGATAGATTTTTGTGCGGCGATTGCCAGAGGGTGGCCCACCGCCCCGACCTTCGACCACGCCGCCGTACAAGAGGCAGCGAGCGACAAATTCTCATCGAGCGTCACCGGGTCGCCTGCTCTCGGCTTCAAACCGTGATCCCCTTCCAGCCAGTGCAGAGTGATTGCGGTGGACAGCGGGTAGGCTCCCGCCTCAACGCGCGAACCGAATGGATCGCGCGTTCCCTGAAACACAAGCGCCGGACAGCGCAGCGTATCCAGATGCGCGGTCCGCAGCCTTTCCGGTTTCCCGGGCGGATGGAAAGGATAGCCGAAGCAGACCAGACCATGGATGGTCCCGGCATCGAAAGCCTCGTCCGCAATCATACTGGCGACGCGCCCACCCAATGATTTACCGCCGATGAGGAGACGTCCCGCCGGCTTCAGCATTTCCAGCGCCGTTCGATACTCGTCCATGAGGGCTTCGGTGCGGGACGGCGGTGGCTTGCGGCCGTCCAGACGGCGCTGCGCCATGTAGGCGAATTCGAACCGGGCGACACTCAGTCCCGCTTCGGCCAGCCTCGCCGCCAAAGCACTCATCCAGTCGGAATCCATCGGCGAACCGGCGCCATGGGCAAGAAGCAGCGTGGTGTCCGCATCGGGCGGGCCGGAAAACAGGAAATCGGGCATTGCCCGCTTTTCCCATGGACGGGATGAAAAGGCTACCGCCTCAACACCGCGCTCAGCACATCCCGCACGCCGATCGAGCCGACGAAGCGCGACTGCTCGTCGAAAAGCGCCACCGGCGCGGTTTGCGAACGGTGCATGGCAAGCATCACGGTCTTCAGCGGGGTTCCCGGATTGGCCCAGAACACCTGCCCGGTTTCATCCGGCTGCGACTCGACTTCGGCGCATGAAACCCACACCGCCGGTTTGCCATCGCGTTCGGCCGCGGAAACCAGCCCGTCCTTGTCTATCTTGAAGCGGGTGGTTTCGCGGCGGTCGAGCCAGATCCAGCCCCCTGCCCCGGCGGATTCGAGATCGCGCTTGTCGCGCATGACGTTCCAGGCGGTCAGCACCGACAGCGGATTCACATTGGCGATGAAGTCGCGCACATAGGCGTTGGCCGGCTTGAGCACGATGTCTTCCGGCGCGCCGGTCTGGACGATGCGCCCGCCCTCCATGATGGTGATATGGGTGCCGATCTTGAGCGCTTCCTCGAGGTCGTGCGAAACGAAGATGATCGTCTTCTTCAGTTCCGCCTGAAGCTGCAGCAACTCGTCCTGCAGCTTGGTGCGGATGAGCGGATCGAGCGCCGAGAACGGCTCGTCCATCAAAAGGATTGGCGCTTCGGTGGCGAAGGCCCGCGCCAGGCCGACGCGCTGCTGCATGCCGCCGGAAAGCTCATGCGCGTATTTCTTGCCCCACTGGTCCAGATTGACCAGCTTGAGCTGCCGCTGCACCCGTTCCCTGCGCTCGGCCTCCGGCACGCCGGCAAGCTCCAATCCGAGGCCGACATTCTCCTCGACAGTGCGCCAGGGCAGCAGGCCGAATTGTTGGAACACCATCGCCACCTGCTTCTGGCGCAGACGCCTCAACGTCGCGGCGTTACAGGTCACCACGTCGACGGATTTGTCGCCGTCGCGCACCAGCACTTGCCCCCGGGTGACCACGTTCAGCCGGTTCACGGCGCGCAGCAGCGTCGATTTGCCGGAGCCCGACAGTCCCATGAGGACAGAGATTTCGCCCTCGTGAACCGTCAGGTTGGCGCCGGCGCAGCCAAGCACGTTGCCCGTCTTTTCCAGGATTTCGGCGCGGCTTGCGCCCTTGTCCACCATGGCCAGCGCTTCGCGCGTGTCTTCGCCGAACAGGATGTCGACGTTCTTGAAATCGACAGCGACGCTCATTTTTTGCCTCCCGCGCTGATGCGCGTCATCCGGTCGAGCACGATGGCCAGAACCACGATCGCCAGCCCGGCTTCAAGACCGAGATCGATCTTGCGCGAGCCGAGGGCGCGGTTGATTTCCGTGCCGAGGCCGCCGGCGCCGATCAGGGCCGCGAACACAACCATCGACAGCGACAGCATGATCGATTGCGTCAGCCCCGCCATGATGGTCGGAAGCGCCGAGGGAAACTCCACCTTCCACAGCAACTGCCGCTTTGTCGCGCCAAAAGCTTCACCCGCCTCGATGATCGACTTCGGCACCGAGATGATGCCGAGATGGGTGAGCCGCACCGCCGTTGGAATGACGAAGATGATGGTGACGATCAGGCCCGGCGCGTTGCCGAGACCGAACAACGTCAGCACCGGGATCAGATAGACGAAGGTCGGCAGCGTCTGCATAAGGTCGAGGATCGGCTGCATGATGCGGTAGACCTTCGGCTTGTGGCCGGCCCAGATGCCGAGCGGCACGCCGATCAGCATGGAGAAGAAAGTCGCCGCCACAACCAGCACCAGCGTTTGCACCGTCTGTTTCCAGAGACCCTGGTTGAGGATGAACAACAGGCCGAGGAACACCCCGAACGCCAGGCCTCTGGATTTCTGCAACCACCAGGCAAACAACGCGATCAGGGCGATGAGGGCAATGGGCGGGATCACCAGCAGCAGATCGACAACCCCGTCAAGCAACCCGTTCAGGCCGCCCGACAGGCCGCGGAAAAAGGCGTTGAAATTGTCGGTCAGGAAGGTGAAGAACTCTTTTCCCCACGCTCCGATCGGAATCTTCCAGGACGTGAAGAATTTCGAAATCGGATCCATTTCACCCCTCTGCGCCGCTTGCGGCGTCTGGTTCGCGGAATGCAAAAGGGCAGCCGCTTGCGGGGCTGCCCTCTGAAATCAAACCAAGCTCACCGCTCAGCTTCCAAGTGCGGTTTTGATGGCCGCCGCCGCGTCGCCGCCGTCGAAAGTTGTCACCCCGGCGATCCATGGCGTGACGGCGTCGGGATTCTTCTTCAGCCAATCGGTCGCCGCTTTATTGGCGTCGGTGCCCTTGAGGATCGCGTCCATCATCTCGCCTTCCATGTCGAGATTGAACTTCAGATTGGTGATGAACTTGCCGACATTCGGGCATTCGGTCGTGTAGCCCTTGCGCACATTGGTGTGCACGGTCGCGGCGCCAAAGCCGGAATCGCCCATGCCGTCGAGATAGGCGATCTTCATGGCGCCCATGACCGGATGCGGGGTCCAGCCGAGGAAGACGATCCACTGCTTGTCCTTCATCGCCTGCTCGGCCTGCGTCAGCATGCCGGCCTCCGACGACTCGACCAGTTCGAAGCCGTCGAGTTTGTTCTCCGGCTTGGTGAGCATGTCGAGGATGATGCGGTTGCCGTCATTGCCCGCCTCGATCCCGTAAATCTTGGAATCGAACTTGTCCTTGAACTTGCCGATGTCGGTCAGCGTCTTGACGCCACCTTCGGCCACGTAATCCGGCACGACAAGACCATAGCCGGCGCCCGAAAGGTTCTCGCTTACGGTCTCGACCGACCCTTCGGCGGTATAGTCCTTGATGTCGTTGGTCATCGACGGCATCCAGTTGCCGAGGAAAACATCGAGGTCCTTGTTCTTCAGCGACGCATAAGTCACCGGTACGGAAAGCTGGATCACCTGCGGTTCGTAGCCCATCGCCGTCAGCAGGACCGACGCAACGCCGGTGGTCGCCTGGATATCGGTCCAACCGACATCGGACAGGCGAACGGTCTTGCAGCTTTCAGGATCGGCGGCAAAGGCCGCGCCGGTGGAGAGAACGCTCGCCAGCCCGATGCCGGCAGCGATGAGTTTCATACGCGACATAGACGATCTCCCATTTGAACTTTTGGCGGACGATGATGTTATTTTTGCTATTTGCCAGCCAAACACCATTTTGATGTTGTTTCAAGCGGCGGCGCTATGCGGACGGCGGCGTGCGTTGGCCGATCAGCGACACGATTTGCGTGAATTCCTGCAGGCAAATCTGTAGCGCGCAAAATCGGTTGGCATGATCGCGCAAGTTCGGATGGCATCAATTAGACGCTCGACTTTAGCGTCAGCACGCTGTCTTCATCGGTGTCCAGGCTTCTCAAAACAACGCCGATTCTCCCCTGAACTGCCGACCCGGCGTCCATGGCAAGTGAAAAGTGTTGCCCGCCGGCTTCTTGCTCTCGCGATATGAGAAAGCCTGCTGACGCCATGCAATATTGGTCCACAAGCCGACGCAGCTCGTCGTCCATGGCACGCTCCTTCAAAACCGCCATTTGGCGCATTAATGTCGCCAGGTCGGTGTCAAGATCTGCGCCGAGCATCGATCGGCCCCAGACGCCGGATTTCCTATTTTCCAGCGTATGATGGTGATGTGCCCTGCCGACCAGCCTTGCGTAGTTGGCGGCAGACTCCTGTAAGGACAGGAGCGTGGACCGCTGGAACTCGATCCGACGCAGCTTGGTGCTTTCCATCCGTTGTTCGTGTCTTGAGGCGCGTTCGCGCGCTGAGCTGCGCTGGTCAGCGAGATAGTCGAAGAGCCCTTTCAGACCTATTCCGAGGATCAAAGTGACAACGGGAAACCAGACCGATGCATCAAGGCCCAAGATGTTCATTGCGTTCTCCCGCTACACCAATGTTCCTTTCGGCCGATCCATTGCCTGGCTAGGCCTGCATCGACCAACGTGGCTCCTACATCGCGTCCGTTGACCCACACGAGCGCCAGGGTTCGGCCGAAGCGGTCTTTACCTGTTCTCGTGATCTTGAACGGCTGTTGAAGCAAACGGATCAAGCCTTCGGTCGCGTGCTGGGCAAGCCGGCGTTCGAAAGCGCAGGGCGCGTCTTTCTCCGGCGCGTCGATATCGGCGATCCTGATCTTTTCGCCTTTCCACCAGAATGTATCGCCATCAACGATGCAGCTTTTCCTTAGGCCTGACGCGCACAGGTCAATTGCCTTTGCTTCGCCCGCAATCGAGAATACGGCTAAAACACGGCTAAAACGGCCTTAGTCATCGTCGCTCGTCAGCGTCTCGCCGTGCCGCAATAGATCGAAAAAGAACTCAACGTCTGCCGCAAGGCTAAGAAAATGGCCTTGCTGCAGCTCGGCTCGTGTCGAGCTGGAGGCCAACTCCTTTATGGCTTGAATTCGTAAAACCATGTGTCGCAGTTCGATAAAGTCGTCAGCATTAGCGTAACTCGCGACCCTGTTCGGATAACTTTCAAGAGCACTCTCCGCCTGCCGCCTGCGCCGATTAAATACTTCAACGATGGCCCTCAGGGTCCGCATCCCTCTCATGTCATCGAAGGGGGCTCGAATTTGCATTACATTGCCTTGATCGTCCCCAAACGTCATCGGACCCTTAAGCTTGTTGTCGGAGAAATCGAACAACCATCGTAATCGCGTCTGAATTTCCTTATCAACCTCCTGCGCCTGCATCATGGCCGTCTGCTCGCCGATGAATTTTGCCTGGCTGCGGGCCTCCGCGGCCTGCTCGGCCGCCACCTCCCGGGTCGCCTTCAGCTCCTGGCGCGTCAGCTCCAGTTCCTGCCGCTGCAGCGCCAGCTCCTGCGATTGCACCATGGTGGCGACGAAGAGCCAGAGAAAGGCGAGCGGGGCGAAGATGCCAGCGAGGAAATCGCCGGCCTCGTTCGGCGACATGGGGTCTTCCCAATGGATCAGGCTGGCCGGACCGTGCAGAAGCCCGGAAATGCCGAGGACCAGCAGATAGAGAGCCGTGAGGACGAATCCGAACACGCCCCAGCTCCAGCGTTTGCCGGATTTATCTTCCATCCCCGAACCCTCATGCCCGGCGTCATCTAAGCAGTTTTGCCGAAGGCGCGCCACATGCCGATTCAACGGTGATCGGCGGCATGGGCAGCCTTGAGAGTTCGCCACGCATACGCCGCAGCCAGGCTGACCACTCCGTTGCCGGCAGCGAGGGCGCGGTCCATCCGATCGGCCATCCCATCAGCCAGTCCGAGAAGTTCGGGTTGAAGATCAGGTCGCCGGGCGAGTACCGCGTCCCAGCGGTCAAACTCAAATGGAGCGGGAGCGAACAAGGGTAGTGCATCGCCGTGAAGCGGATCGCTCCGCAGGCCTTCATCAGCAGAAACAGCATGCTCCAGGCCTTGGCCACCTTGCCAAGCGCCACCTGGCTGCCGATCTCGGCCGGATCGTCGCGAAAGCGCAGACCGGCCTGTGACAGCTCGATCTGGACTCGGTTCGAATAGAGGGTCCGCATCGGCGTGGGCCAATATGAAGAGCCGACGCCGTAGGTGGGACGCGCCAACTTCGAGCGCCGAGAACAGGCCTGCTTTGACCGCAAAGCCCATACACCGAAGATCTTCGCAAACCTCGGCGGCGCCCAGATCGAGATGTCCTTCGACGTTTTCGAAGAAGCACCATTCAGGTTCGACCTCGCCGACGATCCTACGGATGGACGGCCATAGGTGCCGTGGGTCGGCCGCGCCTTGCCTGCGGCCGGAAAACGAGAACGGCTGGCACGGATATCCGCCAGAGACGAGATGAACCTTGCCACGCCACGGGCGGCCGTCGAAGGCGACAAGGTCGTCCCAGACAGGCGCGCGATCCATGGCCTCGTCTTCCATCCGGGCCACGAGGGTGGCCGCAGCATAGGCTTCCCGCTCGACGAAACAGACAGTGCGGTAGCCGGGTTCTGCGATATGGAGGCCGAGCTCCAGGCCGCCAACGCCGGCGCATAGGGCGATGCCGGTGAGTTCGTCATTTCCGGGGGAATATAGAGCCACACGATTGATCCCTTTCCTGACGCTCCTGGCGTTCGGATTGGGGCTCGTTCGGCCTCAAATGATTGATCACGCCGCAACGGCGGCACTTGATCTCGATTGCGCTCGTAGCGCCGCTGGCGCGAAAGAGCAAGGCCCGGCATTTGCCACATCTGATATCCTTCATTCCGACTTAACCGCAGGTCAGCCACACTCAGCCCGCCCTGCAGGGCAACGGGTGCGGCGGTTATCTCTGGTCATCGTCGGGCGGGGTTGGTTTGGCGATCGACCCGCCGCCGGTGCTCCTCCTTGGCGGGAGGCGCACCGGCCATCCGTCAGCTAGAAATAGGTGATGACGACCACCTGGCCGGGGCCTCCCGCTCCACCGTTACCGCCATTGCCGGATTGGGACGCACCGCCGCCGCCGCCGCCCTGGCCGGGCGAGACGCCGGCGCCTCCAGCACCGCCATTGCCGGACACATTCGAGCCGCCGCCACCGCCATCCGTGCCGCTGCCGCCCGAGGCCGCGCCGCCGCCGCTGCCGCCCGTGGTGAAGTCGGTTAACGTACCACCGCCGACCAAAGCAGTGTTGACCGTAGAAAAGCCGCCGCCGGCGCCACCACCGGCACCACCTTCGAATGCTCCGCCGCCGAAGCCCGCAGCCCCTGTCGTAGGGTGACCGGAACCGCCGCTGCTACCGCCAATGTTGTTGTTCTGGTGACCCCCGGTCGATCCGCCGCTAGCACCGACAATGCCGCCGCCGACACCGGCTGCGCCGGCCGTTGCGCCGTTCGCGTTGCCGCCAAACTGGTTGCGCCCCGAACCGCCGCCGCCGCCGCTGGCGCGTCCGGCGCCGCCACCCCCGCCGCCGCCGCCGCCTCGACCGGCCGCCCAGGCCGCCGCCAGGCTCGATCCGAAGTAGCTGTCGCCTCCCGGCCCGCTGCCGTTGGCGCCGTCGCCAAGCGATGTCGCGCCGGCGCCTCCGGCACCGCCCGTGCCAATGACAACCGGGACCGTGGATGGCAGCGCCGCCGCCGGAACAGTCAATCTGGCGCACGATCCGCCACCGCCACCGCCGCCGCCTGAGGCAGCGGTCGATGCCGCCACTTTCGAGCCGCCGCCGCCGCCACCACCGCCGCCAATCGCCATGATCTCGACGACTTTTGCGCCGGCAGGCTTGTTCCAGGTGTCATTGGCGTTGAAGGTCTGGACATCGGCGCTCTTGGCGATGCCGGTCACGGCGGCGAACACCGCCCAGGCCGCGCCGTCCCAGCCGAGCAGCACCGCCTCATCGGCGACGAAAGCGACCATGCCCTTGAACGGCGGATAAAAGCGCCAGTCGCCATCGACACAGACTGCCACGCTGCCATCATGGCCGATCCAGTCGCCGGTCGCGCCTGAGGCGACGACATAGGCGTCGCCATCCGCAGGGCCGCCGGGCGGCGCGGTCAGGTCGCGATCCAGTATCCAGCAATTGAGCAGCGAATCGAGCTGCAAGAGGCCCTCATTGTGGGTCGCGTGCTTCTGCGCCTGGTCGGCGGCGATGTAAGGCAGGATCATGCGTGGCGTCGGCATCGAATTCCCTCGTCAGCTTGCGGAAATGGTGGCGCCGAGCGCGATGCGGCGCCAGGTCGAGCCGTCCGAGACGGCCAGGCATTTCGCCCCGGCGTCGCCATCCCAGACCAGCATCAGGAAGCCGTCACGGCCGGCGGCCGAAGGCATGTCGGCGACGTTGCGCGCCTGTGGCCGGACCGCGCCGGTGGCGGCGTCGATCACCAGCCCCTCATGGAAGGTCGAACCGTCCAGCGAGACCTTGAAATGGAAATCGTCGTCGCCGGTGAGGCCAATCTCGGCGCGGCCGGAAAAGCCGGTCTGGAACAGGAAGGACGCGGTGTTCCCGGCAGCCTGCTTGTTGACGATGGCGCGGATGTCGTCGGTCTCGCGGTTGAACAGCACCGCCGGCGTCGTCACCGCCAGCCGGTTGGTATCGTCGGCCGCGGCGCCGCCGACGCCGAGATTGCCGGTGATTGTCCCGCCGGCGACCGGCAGCTTGGCATCCAAAGCCTCGGGCAGACCGGACACCTCGTCGATCGCGTGGGTATGCTCGGCGGCGGCATAACCCGCGGCTTCCTGCAGCGGCCGGTACTTGACGCCGTCCCAGAAGGCGATTTTCTCGGTCGCCTGGTCATAGCCGAGCCAGGAGGTGGTGAGCTGGGTGACCGCCATCAGGGATACTCCGCCATGACGCCGCGGCCGAAGCTGGCGCTGACCTGGCAGACGCGGAAGGCGATGGCCGCAATGGGCGCGCCGAAATCGGCGGTCTGGTCGGCCAGCTGATAGAGCCAGGCTGGCGCGCCGAGGCCGGTGACGGTGCGCACCACCGTCGCGCCGTCGAGGATCTCGACCTCGTAGCGCTCCTCCGTCTCGCCGAGCGGCACCTCGACCTGTTCCCAGCTGTCGCCGCCGATGCGGCTGCGCCGTGTCCAAGAGAGATGGATGTCGCCATCCGGCTCGAAGGCGGCAGCGAGATGCACCGGCGCGAACGGCCGGCGCGCCTTGGCGGCCAGCGTGACGGTCTGGGCGATGTAGGCGCTCGAAGCGGCCAGGCGGTCGGCCGGGCCGCAGCGCCATGCGAGCGGCAGCCCCACCAGCGGCGCCGGCAGGCCGGTCTGCTGCACGGCCTCGTCCAGCAGCACGAAACGGGCGCCGGTAGCCAGTGGCGCGCGCATGGCGTGCTCGGTGCCGCGCAGGCCGCGCAGCAGGCCGGTCAGCGTGAAGGTGCGCGTGCCGGTCGGCGTCGCGGTGGCGAACTGCAGCACCTCCCATTCGCCGTCGGCATTCTGGACGGCGGCGGCGTTGGCGCCGTTGAGCACCGCCGTCTCCTCGGCCGAGGACAGGTCGCCGCGCGTCAACCGCACCGACAGTGCATTGACCCTGTCCCAGCGCCAGACCGGGCCGGAATAGAAGTCGGCCGTCGTCACGCCCATGGTTGCCGGCGACGCCAGCACGGAATCGGTGGTGAAGGCCGAAAGCTCGGCGCCGGCCGAGGCGTTGCGCAACAGCACGATGCCCTGGCCGAAGGGCAGCATGGTGCCGGCGGCATAGGCTGCGTGGTCGGAATCGTCATCCTGCAGCAGCGGCCCGTCGATGAAGGCGACATCGGCGTCGGCGTAGAGCCGGCGCGCTGTGCGGCCGCTGGCGGCGGACGGCAGCCGCACCGGCGCCAGCGCCAGCGGATCGACGCGGCCGGCCGAGACGGTGCGGGCGCCGCGCTCGGCAATGTCGTCAATGCCGAGCAGCTGGCCGGTCGGCCGGAATCGGATCACGTCGCCGGCGTCGAGCGCCAGCATCGAGGGCGGCAGAGCGAACTCGGCGCGCTCCCGCCCGGTCCAGGCGGCGTGGAGCGTGCGCTCGGCCGCAAGTGCTGCCATGTTGGACGAAACCAGAACCGGCACCGACAGCTCGGCGATGCGGCGGCTGCCGCCGGCCGAGCGCCGGGCTTCGACGGCGCCCGGCTGGTCGTCGCTGGCCGGGTCGCCGAAACTGAGCTTGACCGCGTCCGGCAGGTCGGTTTCCTGGGCGCGCGTCTGGCGCCATACCGGCCCGCCGCCGTCCGGCGCGACCAGATCGGCAGCTTCGATCGTCGCCACCGGCGCCCGGCCGGCGCGGGCGATGAACTTGATGACGCCGTCCGATTCCACCGCGTCGAACTGGTAGAGCGGCTGCAGCGCCTCCAGCATGGCGCGCGCCGAGGTCAGCGCGCCGGTGGTGACGCCGTCGACGATGGCCGGCAGCGGCTCGATGGCGAAATCGGCGAAGCCGGCCTCCTGGAGGATCGTTCGCACCGTCTCGGCCGCCGGCGCTCCACCCAGCCGGCCGGACAGCCAGTGACCCTGTTCCCAGGCGTCGGCGTCGCCCCAGCGGCGGTCTAGTGGGAAGGACGGCCACGGCCGCGCGTCCCAGCACCAGACGGTCGAGCGGCCGAGATCGACCATCGGCCCGCCATAAGCCGCCGAGACCGGGTTGTTGTCAGTCCAGTAGCCGAGCATCGCCTCCAGCCAGGCGCGCTGCATGGCGTCGTCACGGGCGCGGGTGGAATAATGCGGCCAGCCGCTCTCGGTGCTTTTCGGATCGACGAACAGATTGGGCTGGTTGGCGCCCTTGTCGACGGCGGCGCAGCCGAGCTCGACGAAGCGGATCGGCTTCGATTGCGGCGTCCAGGCCGTGGCAGCAACCGCCTCAACGCCGCCCGACCGGTTCTTGTGCGGCTGGCTCCACCAGCCGCGCAGATCCTTCTGCCGGTAGACCCATGGCTTGGCATAGGCGCCGTCGGTGATCGGCAGTCGCGCTTGCGCGTCGCGGCTGGCTTGGTCGGCATAGTACCAGTCGAAATATTCGCCGCCCTCGACGTTGGCCCGCAGATAGTCCTGGTCGTAGATCGAGGTCGGCCCGGCCGGATCGTAATCGAGGTGCTCGTCGCCGTCCCGCCAGTCGGCCAGCGGGAAATAATTGTCGATGCCGACGAAGTCGATCGCCGCGTCGCTCCACAGCGGATCGAGATGGAAATTGACATCGCCGCTGCCGTCGGCCGGACGGTGCGAATGGTATTCCGACCAGTCGGCCGCATAGCCGATTTCGACATTTGGGCCGACGATGCTGCGCACGTCGGCCGCCAGCGTCTTAAGCGCGGAAACGAACGGATAGGCCGAGGCCGATGAGCGAACGGCCGTCAGCGCCACCATTTCCGAGCCGATCAGGAAGGAATCGACGCCGCCGGCGATGGCCGCCAGCTTGGCGTAGTGCAGGAAAAAGCGGCGATAGCGCCATTCGGCCGGCCCGGAATAGGTGACCGTCTCACCCGACCCGCCGAAATCGCCGGGCGCTGCCGTGCCCATGAAGGCGGTGACCTGCGTCGCGGCGGTGGCCGTTTTATCGACTGTCCCGGCAAAGCCGGGCGCCGGCGAACAGGTGATGCGGCCGCGCCAGGGGTAGGCCGACTGGCCGGCTGTCGCCGCGTTGGCCGAATAGGGATTGGGCAGCACATTGTCGGCGGCGATGTCCATCATCATGAACGGCAGCAGCGTCACCTTCAGCCCGGCTTCCGTCAGGTAGCGGATGGCGCGGATGACGCTGGCGTCGTTGGGCGAGCCGCCGAACGCCGGCATGCCGTCGGACTGGCTGACCTCCTCGGCCGAGCCGCGCGAAAGCTCGCCTATCAGCCATGAGAAGGGCTGCGTCTGCTTCTCGGCGGAGTCCACTTTCGGCCGGATGGTGCAATTTCCGCAGCGCAGATCGTCGCCGAACCAGGGCAACACCAGCATGACCGTAGAGACGTTCGGGGCCAGCGCCTTCAGCCTGGCGATCGACAGCGTGAAATCGGTGTCCGGATCGCCGCTTTCGCCGCCGTCGCCGCCCTGCACCAGAAGCGACAACAGGGAGGAGACGTTGATCGTCTCGCCGCCGGTCTCGGCCCGCTCGCGCACCGACAGCGGATCGAAGCCGAATTCATTGCCGGAAATGATGGCGACACCTGGCAGCATCGCTTCGAGATCTCCGGTCGGCCGGAACACCTCGACGGCGATCTGCGGCAGCCGGTTGCCCCAACTCTCCAGCGCCAGGTTCTCGAAGACGATATAGGCGGTGCCGCGATAGGCCGGCGCGTTGTCGGTGCCCTCCTTGGCTTCGATGAGCGGGTCCGGCTCCTGGCTTTCCGTGCCCGGATGAAAGCGGATTTCGTGCTGGGTCTGGTCGAGCAGCGCACCGTCCGCCCAGATGCGACCGATGGCGGCGACCGGTCCTTCGCACAGGCCAACGGCGAAATTGCCATAATAGGAATAGGTCGTCGTCTCGACCTTCGGCCCTCCCAGGCCCTTGCCGCCGGACTTGTCCTTGCGCACCACCTCCTCGAACCGCGTCGTCCAGATGACCTGGCCGGAAATGCGCGCCCGGCCGTAGACGCGGTCGATCGGGGCGCCCTCGGTCGAAGCCTGGATGTTGGTGGTGGTCAGCCGCGGTCCGCGCTGGCGGATGGTCGGCGTCAGCGCATTGACGATGGCGCGGTCAGCCAGCGAACCGGCGATCGAGCCGACCGCCTGCCCGATGATGGCGGCGGTGGCCCCGAACGCCCCGCCGATCGCGCCGCCGACGACGCCGAGCAGAACGGTCGCCATTAGGGTCTGTCCTCGTTCGCGGTCGGTTCCGGGAAGGCGAAGACGCCGGCGATGCGGCGGCGCCATTGTGGCGCCAGGCTGCATTCGGCGACCTTGCCGGCGGCGTCGTAGGCATGCACCAAGCGGCCGGGCGCGACGAGGATGCCGCAATGCCGCGCTGGCAGGCCTCTGTCCCAGCGGAACACCAGAAGGTCGCCCGCCTGCATCTCGCCAGCCGGCACCGCCAGCATGTGCCTTGAAGCGGCGTTCAACAGCGTTTCAGCCGGATCGGCGATGCGCCAGGCTGCTGGATAGGCCGGCGGCGTCTCGGCCTCCGTGCTGTAAAGCGCGCGCCAGACGCCGCGCACCAGGCCGAGGCAATCGCAGCCGCTGGCACGGTCCGATCCCTGGTGGCGATAGACCGTGCCGATCCAGCCGCGCGTCTCGGCGACGATAGCCTGCCGAAACTCAATCATTAAACAGGCTCCCGCCATCATTCTCGCCACCCTTCTTGGCGACCGAGAGCGCGACATCGTTGCCGGGCATGTGCGGAAAGCCGCGAAAATTGACGCCGTTGGCGAACTTCTGCTGGCAGATGGCGAAGGTCTTGCCGCAGCCGGCGGTGATCGTGAAGGCGTCGCCGGTCTCCACTGGCCGCTCTGCGCGGCGCCAGAGCTGCAGCCGCACGGAATTGCTGGCCTGGACGAGGTGACCCGCGACCTCGACCCTGGCGCCGGAATTGTCGCCGGACGTCCAGGCAAGCAGCCCCTGCGCGAACCAGCCGTCCTCGAAGGCATCGAGACCGGAGACCAGCAGGATGCGGTCGTCGATCGCCGTCTCGACCGCGCCGGCGCCAGCGAAATCCGGATCGGCGAGCGATACGCCGCAACGCGCATCGCCGACGACCGCGTCGCACAGCTTCTGGAAGGTGCGGCCGCGCTCCTGGTTGAGCTCATGGGCAAGGCCGCGCATCTCGGCCTGGAAGGCGATCTCGCCGCGGCCGATCTCGCCGATCGACCCTTTGCGCAGGATGACCCGGTCCGCGACATCCGACCAGTCTACACGCCAGATCTCGATCCTGGCATTGTCCCACAGGCCAAGAGCAATATCCGCCTCTGTGATCGCCTCGGAAGACAGCGCCCCCTCGACCTCCATCGTATCGACGGCGAGGCCGAGCGAGACGGCCACGTCCGAGGCGGTGAAACCGCTCGCGGGCTCGTAGGTCAGACCGGCGAAGGTCAGCGGCCGGTCATGATCGGTGAAGCCGAACAGCGCGCCGTCGAGGCGCTCGACGCGCCAGCAGGTGCAGAGCGTGGTGACGCCGGAGGCGAGCGTCGCGCCCAGCGAAGGTGGCAGCGACTTCTTCATTCGCGCAGCTCCCTCAAAAGGATCGACGGAATGTCGCCGATCGCAGCGGTGCGCAGCGATATCTGGTCGAGCCGGCAATCGAAGCGCACCGGCACATGGAAGGTGCCGCCCCAGGTGAGCGTCGCACCGTTGGCCGGGGCGTTGGTGAAGGTGACGGTGCCGGTCGTTGCATCGAGCGTCCAGCCGGCCGGCGTCGCCACGCCGTTTACGCCGATGAGCAGTGTGCCGTAAGGCCGGGTGATGGTCCGGTCGAAGGTTTCGCCGCCACTGGCATAGCGTTTGACCAGCGGCCAGATCTTGCGCGCGCCGTCGCCGGTGCCGAGCGCCTGGTCGGTGGCGGTCGGCCCCGCATTGGGCGCGCCGGAACGGTAATCGGTCCAGTCGAGGAAGCGGAAGCCGCGCAGCCGGCCGCGGGCAACGTGATAGAGCGACAACACCTCGTAGAGCTCGGCCGGCGTGCGCACGCCATATTTGGCGTCGTAATAGCGCAATGGCGACGACCAGGCGGTGTTCCGCTCCTCGCGGCCTGAGGACAATTCGACGATTTCGGCCGGCCAGTCGGGCCCTCCCGGCGATCCAGCCGAAACGTGGATCGGGAAGACGATGGCGTCCATGAACGGGGTCAGCGCCATCAGCTGTATCGCCCCAATCGTCCAGTGAAGCGCGCCGCGGCCCGCGCCGCCGTCGCCTTCGATTCCGCGAAGGCGCGCGGCGTCGGCGTCGACACGTTGAAGTTGTTGTTGACGATCGTCGTCTGGCCGCCGCCATATTTGCGCGCCAGCTGATCGGGCCAGCCGATCTCCTCGCCGTCCATGGCGATCACCGGACGCTCGCCGGGTTTCAGCCAACCGCCGCCATGCAGCCGCGGAGCGCCGATAAAGACCGAGGACGGCACAGACCTGGTCATCGTCGGCATGGAGCCGACATCGCCACCGCCATGATAGAGCCCGACGCCGATGCCGGGCGCCGCCGGAAAGGCGTTCAGTCCGGAGCCCAGTCCGAACAGGTTTCCCAACCAGCCGAAACCGCCGCCGGCTCCGCCGCCGAACGCCAGCTGGTCAAGCTTGTTGAACACCGAGTTCAGGAAGCGGTCGGAGACCGTCTGGATGACACCGCCCAGTGCCTGGAGCAAGTCGCGGGAACGAACCAACTCACCGAGAAAACCTGACAGCGAACCGCGCAGCATGGCGAAGTCGCGGGCAAGGTCGCTGACCCCGTCCTCGACATTGGCCGATGCGGACACGAAGCGGCCGTCCGGCCCGCGCAGTCGTGTGCCGTAGCCGCCGACATAGCCGCCGGCGGCGTAGCCCGGCACACCGGCGTTGATGGCCTCCAGCAGCGGCCGGTGTCGCGCGGTGGCGCGGGCGTTGACAACGAACTCGCGGCCATGGACCACACCGGCGACCTGATCCGTGCCGACGTCTCCGGTCCAGCCGCCGGCGGCGAACCCGCCCTGAGTCGTCTGCGAAAGGCCGGGCGAGGCCGTCGCCGCGACGGCCGGGGTACCGGCGATCGATTTCAGCAGCGCATCATATTCGCGCAGCATCGGCAGCGCGCTGCCGGCGGCCTCGCCGTTGAGGGTGAATTTCTCGGCCGAGCCGCCCAATGCCGTCGCCGCGGCATCCGCATCGCCAGTCAGGCCCTTGTAGAGGTCGATGGAGCGCTGCAGCTCTTCCTGCAATGTCGCCGATTTCTCGGTGGCCTGAATCACCTGCTCGGCATAGGCGCGCCAGGGCGAATCCTCCTCCAGGCCAGCCGCCTGCTCCGAAATGCGGCGCCGGAACTCGATGATGTTGGCGAGTCCGTCCTTCAGATCATTGTTAAAGGACGCGATTGTGTCGCCGAAGGGCGAACTGCCGCGCAGCGGGTTCTCGGCCGAGCTGATGGGAGCTAGGCTGCCCTGGAAATCGCGTTGCAGGCGGGCGATGTCCTGCTGGGTGTTGAAGGTCAACACCTCGCGCGACTTGTTGCCATAGGAGGACGCGGCGCCCTCGGCCTCGGCATATGCACCCTTGATCTGCTTTATCAGGTCGCGGTGCGAGGCGATGTCGCGGTTGATGCGCGGTGTGTCATCGACGATTTCGCGCACATAGGAGACGAAGGAACCCAAAGCCGCTTCGATCAGCCCGCCGATCGCCGCCGTGGCCAGGCCGGCCGCGATGCCGCCGATGGCGCCCAGCGCCGCGGCCTTGAGGCTGCCGAACTTGCCGCCCGCCTCGCCGGCTGCGTTGCCGACATTGACGATCCCGGCGGCCGCGCCCGGAGCGGCCGCATTGACCTCGTCCAGCGCATCGGCGGCCGGGCCGGCCTTCTTGCCAAGTTCCTCCAGCTCCTTCGACAGCGGCGCGAAGGAATTGTCGCGCTTGTTCTCGCGGATGGTGATCTTGTTGAGCTTGTCGCCGGCGCCGTCGGCCTTCCTGCCGAGCTCCTCGACCGCGCGCGAGGTTTTCGCCAGCGCGTCGCCGGCGCCCTTGGCGTCGCCATCGATGACAAGGGCGAGGCGAAGCGTCACCGGCCCAGCTCCTTATGTATTTTCATGCATGTCATGCATCGGCCCCGTTCATCGCGTCCCGCGCCGCCATTTCCATCACCTGGATGCCCGCCATCAGGGCGGGCGTGAGAGATATCCCGCGCGCATCGAGCGCCACCTTGACCCCGGCATAGTCGAGCCCGATCCACAGCATCGCCAGCCGGCCGTCCGCCTCCGTCACCCCGGTGCGCCACTGGCTGGCGACGATGAGGAAGGCGTTGACCGAGGTCGCGTTCTGTGGCCAGACGCCGGCGAAGCCGCTCGCCCGACCGCCGCGCAGGAGCTGCGCCAGCGCCGCGATCTCTGCCTCCGGCAATCCCCACAGCCGGGCGTCGGTCACCGCTTCCGGCTCGACGCTCGGGGCGCTGTCTTGATCGAGACCGCCGGTCGCCCAGGCCCGCGCGGCCGCCCTCAGTTTCCCGATTGCGCCTCGCGGAACGCGCCGACATAGGCGCGCACCAGCCCCATGCGCACATGCGGCGTGCGGATCAGGCTGTCGCGCAGCGCCGTGTCGAAGGGCAACGGCCTGCCTGCCGAATCCGCGACATCGTCGGCGTCCTGCAGAACGTCCTCCAGGAAGGCGCGCGCCTCGTCCGGCGATGCCAGATCGTAAGCGCCGAATTCCTCGGTGCTGAGCGCCCGGAAGCGGGCGCGGAACGTCTCGGCGGCGCCATTCTCGCCAGGCGGGCGAACCTTGACGGTTTCCCAGAAGGACGGGTTCGGGTCGTGACTGTACATGGGTCTCTCCTTGTCTTGTTGGCCGCCGACTGGCGGCCGCGAACCGTTTCGCGCGCCCGCGCAGGGCCAGCCGCTTGGCGGCTGTGCGGCCCGTGAGCGAAATCAGGTGAGCGTGAGCGTCCACTGGTCGTTGCCCGAGGTCGGCAGCGGCACCAGGCGCAGCGGCCACTCCTTGATGTTCTGCTGGTTCTCCAGCCCCTGCAGGCGCTGCACCTGGGCGCCGGCGGCGGCGAGCGTTGCCTTGCGGCCAGCGACGGTGCCATGGATCAGATTGATCGCGACGGCGGTCTGCGCCGACGCCTTGGCGAACGGGTCCCAGGAGCCGCCGCCGGACAACGGCAGGGCCTCGACTTGCGTGGTCATCAGGTCGGCGCGATCGACGATCAGCACGTTCTCGGCGCCGACCAGGAAGCGCGGCTGCACATCGTTGCCGAGGTCGAGCGCGAAGGAGCGCATCACCATGGCGACGGCGTCGACGGTGAAGGTCGGCGTGTTGGCGCTGGTGACCAGATCGGGCTTGAGGAAGGCCGACAGCGTCGGCGTGGCCCGCGCCTGCTCGGTCGGCAGCGAGAAAAGGCCGGTGAAGGAGAATTCCAGATAGGCGATGCCCTGCGCGGTGAAGCGCAGCACGCAGCTGCCGCGCGTGCCCTTCATGACGTAGCGCGTCAGTCCGACCCAGAAATAGAAGGTCGCGCTTTCGTGGCTGTCGGTGACGGGATTGTAGACGACCGAGGTGGAGGCGTTGACGGTCTGGGCGACGCCGCAGGCGCGCAGCAGCGGTCCCCAGGCCGGCGCGGTGCCGGCGGCGCCGGACGGCACCAGCTCGACGCGGAACGTCATGCGCACATGCAGGCCGGCCGGGATGGTCGCCTGCGCCGCCAGCCAGGGCAGCTCCAGCTCGCGCGACACGTCCTGGCCTTCCATCGGCTGCAGCACGATGTTGGTGGCGAGGATGGCATTGGCCGCGCCTGTCGGCACCGGATCGACGCCATAAGTGGTCTCGATCTTGGCCAGCAGGATCTTCGACTTCCATTTAATCGGCATCGGATGCCTCCCCGGTAATCGGCTCGACTTCCCGCACGACGCTGCCATCCGGCTGGCGTATCCAGGAGCCGCCTTCCTGTGGCAGCGGCAACGCCGCCTCGGTTTCGGCCGTGGCAGCCGGTTCGGTCGCTGGCTTCGGCTTCTTCATGCGATGATCCTCACCTGTTGCTGGAGGGCGAAATCGAGCTGGTAGATGACGGCGCCGGCCTCGGCGGACAGGAGCTGGCCGCGGCGCAGCTGGAAGACGCCGATCGCCTCGTCCGGTCCCCAGCCGCAGACGGCGCCGATGACGGCCCAGACCAGCGCGTCGATCGCTGGCAGCGCCTTGCCGCCGGTGATGTCGCCCGAGGCGCGGACGAACAGGACGACAGCGAAGACTTCGTCCACCATCTGGGTGAAGACACCGGTGCCGGAATCGCCTTCGGCCCGGGCCACCAGGCCGGTCGGCAGCACGAAGGCGAAGGGCGAGGCCTGCGGCAGCGCCTTGCGCCGCACCAGCTCGGCGAGCTCGGCCGCGCCCTCGACGCGCCTGGCCAGCGACGGCACGGTTGCATCCAGGCGCTCGACCAGCTCAGCGACGAGCATCCGCGCCTCCCTTGTCGTCCGCCGCGCCCAGCCAGTCGGCGCACAGCGCGCGGATTTCGCTCTCGTCCTCGTCGTCCAGCCCAAGGAAGGCGCGCCGCGGCATCTCGACCGACTGCTTCGTCACCCAGCCGCCATTGCCCGGCCCGCGAAAGCGCAGGCCCTTCGAGGTCTTGGCCTTGATGACGCCGCCGGTCTGGTGGATGGCGGCGTAGATCACGTTGGTTCCGACAGCGACACCCTCGGCGGTCGCCTCGTGGGTGATCGACTGCACCAGGCGCGCCGTGTCGGTCAGCGTTCGGCCGCCCTCGGTCAGCGCCCTGAGCGATGCCGGCCAGGGATTGCCCTCCGGGTCAGTCTCGGTTTCGAAACGATGCTGGGTCGACACAGCGAGGCTGGCGCCGATCGCGTCGAACAGGCCGCGCTTGTCCTCGGTCTTGCCGATCGTCTCGGCGAGGTCAGCGAGCACCGCCTCCTTGCCCTTCAGCTCCATGCGGGCGCCGGTCATGGCCGGACGCCCCCCGGCCAGATCAGCCACAGCGTGCAGCACGGCAGGAGATTGACGCAGAGGCGGCGGTTGCGCCTGCTCCAGTGCAAGCCGATCCACAGGCTGCCCGGGCGGAACAGCACGCCGGCGGCGATGGGAAGAAGCGCGCGGGACATCAAATGTAGCCCTTCATCGTCGCGGCCGACAAAGGCCGCTCCGGCTCGTTGGTACGCACTTCCGAAGCGCCGGAGGCCGCTGGCTCGACGCCCTCGATGTCAAGGCGGATCATGCCGGTGGAGATGTCGCGCAGCGTCCTCAGCGCCGCCTCGTAGTCGGCCTTGATCTTGTCGGCCGCGACATGGGCGTGGGCGTAGTAGATGGAGATGCGCAGCGACAGGTCGGTGACCAGGCGCGGCACGCTGGCCAGCGGCAGGGCGTAGCGGACCTTCAGGTAACCGTCGATGAGCGCATCGGCGTCGGCGATGGCGCGATCGATGAGCGCCACATCGACCGCCTCGACCGGGGCATCGCCACGGTCGGAAATGTCGAGCAGCATGCGCTCCGAGTAGCGGTCGGTGAGCTGCGCCAGCGTGCAGTAAGCCACGTCGTCTCCAACATCCAATTTCCGGTTGCGGGGGAAGGATTTGAACCTCCGACATCGCGGTTATGAGCCGCCTGTTCTACCGGGCTGAACTACCCCGCCGAATTCCTCAGGCCGGCGAAACGGAAAGGTCCGCGTCGGCCAGGATCAATTCCAGTTCGTCCCTGGTCGGCTCGATCGTCACCGCCTGAGCGCCAAATTCGTAGCCCGCGCGCCGACGCCCTTTGGCCGGGCCGAGGACCTTGACCGGGCGCACATTGCCCTTGCCGTCCAGGAATGCCTCGACCGGCAGCCGCTCGGCCGGCGCGCCGGGTTCGAGCGCAACATCCATCAGCGCGCCCGGCGTCACCGCGAGATCCGCGTCGGCTTCGATCAGCCCCAGCTCCTCGGCCGTCACCGAGACGGTCACGGGTGCGGCGCCGAACTGGTAGCCGGCGCGCCGGCGGCCCTTGGCCGGCCCGATGACCGTGACGACGACGCGCTCGCCGGCCGGCGCTTGCCGCGCCATCACCTCGGCGATTGTGCCGCTGCCGGCGATCTCCGTCGCCAGCGCCAGTTGGCGGCCGACCTCAGCCGAGGCCGCATCGAACTCGGCCTGGGCGGCCTGCCGTTCCTCGTCGCTCGCCGCCGCGTCCGGCCGCACTCGTGCCGCGGCGACCACGGCGTTCCCCTGGTCGATCCTGTCCTGCGCGGCTGCCTGCAACTCGGCCTTCAGGCGCGAGCCGTTGGAGCGGGTCTTCTGTGTGGTCTTGGCCATCATCGTCTCCGGGTCTTGCGGCAGGGTCGGTCAGGCCGGCCCTCTCGAAAGACCCGCCGGCGCAACTGCCGGCGGGACGCACTCGCACGCGGACTTACGCCTCCGACGCCAGCCAGGGGCAGACGAGCAGTTCGGCGGAGTTCGCCCATTTGTTCGTCTCGCCGCCATTGATGAGCTGGCTTTGCAGGAGCGTTCGGCCGGCGCCTTCGAGCGTCGGCGGAACAAGCAACAGATTGGGCATCAGACCGAGCGGATTGCCGTGATCGCCGGTCATGCCGGTCAGCGCCGCGCGGGCCGTTTCGTAGTGCGCGGCGTCGAGGGTCTGTTTCGAGCCCCAGGCCTGCTGCCAGAAGCCGAAGCCGACATTCATGCGGGCGTCGGTGCCGTAGACGAATTCGTTGTTGTCGAAGACGTTGTCGTCGGTCAGCTTGTCCTTGGCGACGAACTGGAAATCCTTGCGCACCTGGAGGATCAGCGGCTTGAGCGGCCGGTTGGTGGAAAGGAGAAACCATGGCGTGCCGGAGCCGCCATCGGTGTTGGCCTTCGACTGGACGACGCCGTTCTTGTCGATCACCGGATGGTCGGTGTCGAAGAAATACTGGCCGTCGTAGCAGGTGGTCGTAAAGCCGGCGAGAAGCAGGGCGAAAATGAGCTGGTCGGGGAACGCACCGGCCTGCGAGCCGAGCGTCTCGAACAAGTTCGGATAGATGCCGAGGTTGTCGGTCTCGATGTCGTCGCGATCGACGCTGACCGTGTCTTCCCACTTCTTTTCCTTGATGGCGTAGTCGTGCTGCATCAGGTTCTGCACGGCGCGCGGGCCGATCCATTCCCGCACCCGCGGGAACTTGCCGAGCCAGCCATACTTCTGTTCCTTCAGCGTGGAAGCGACGCGGGTGGCGACCTTCTGCCACTGCGATGGAGCCTGGCCGAGGCCACCCTGGAAAGAGGTCTTGTAGCCGACGCGCAAGGCGTCGAGATTGGCGGAATTGATCAGCATGGATGCGGGTTCCTGTTGGCGGAAAACGGTTAGGCCGGGTTGGCGAGGCCGGCGAGATAGGCCTGCGCCGCGACCTCGTCGAAGCGCACCCAGACGCCGAGCGTATCGACGCCCTCGACGAAGCCGGCCAGCGAGCGGGTGCCGGTGCCGTCCGTTTTGGCGACGGTCTGGTCGTCGACCACGTAGCAGGGCTTGCCGATCTCGGTGATGCCGATGAGGTCGGTGGAGGCCGAGTTGGCGTAACGGTAAATGCCCGGCCGGTAGCCAAGGGTCACGTCGCCGGCGCCAGCGCCGCCTGTCTTGCGCTCCTCGGCGCGGCCGGCGCCGACGTTGCCGGTGGCGGTTGCCCCCTTGGTCAAATAGCCGGCGGCGTTGCGCATGACGAGCGCGCCGGCATAGACCAGCACGGAGGCGGCCATGCCGCCCTGGCGGAGTTCGCCCTCCAGGCGGACAGTGTTGCGGTCGGCGGTCAAGGCGGTCATCGGTCAGTCTCCGGTTGCAGGCTGCCGGCAGCGCCGGCGGTTTGATGTCAGAGCGCGGTCTCGCGCTCCGCCTTCAGCGTTTCGGCCATCGCCTTTTCATCGATGCCGAGCAGCTTGGCGGCCTGCCTCTGTTCGGCATTGAGCGAGACCTCGCCATTGGCGTTCGGCGCCACCGGCATGGTGATCTGGCCGCCGCCCAGGATCGGCATGGCGCCGATCAGCGCTTCGGCATTGGCGGCATCGGCCATGTGCATGGCGACATAGCGTTCCCGCTGCGGCTTGACGCCGACGCGGCCGGCCTTGATGGCGGCGTCGACGAAAGCCTCGGCCTTCTCGCGCTTGCCGGTCTCGACCAGCGTGTTGAGCCTGGTGGTGACGAGGGTCAGTTCCTGCTGCAGTCCATCGACCACCTGGCCGTCGGCGCTCTTGCCGGCAGCTGTCGCGGCGACCCCCTGGACGCCGAGCAGCACTGCGGCGGCATCGGCGCCGGCCTGCAGGCCGATGGTCTTGGCGATCGGGTCAAGCGCCGACTGCAGCGCGGTCGAACCCGCGGCCTTTTCGGCATGCAGCGTGGTGACCGCGGCGATCGCCGCCTCCTCGGTGGTCGCCGCGTCGAGGCCCAGCGCCTTCAACAGCTTTTCAAGCAGGTTCATTTCGTTCTCCTGGTGGTGAAGCGCGGCCAGGCCGCGCAGATTGGGACGGTTGACCAGCGAGGCGCGTAGCAGCGCGGTGACGGTGCCGTCCGCCAGATGCTGGATGACCGGCGAGACGCCGCGATAGGCCTTGCTGCGCACCAGGCGCGTGCCTTCCTCGGTCCATTCGACCCGACCCCAAACGCCATCGGCGCGGCCCTGCAGCTCGACGATCCAGCCGCGCGCCGGCGCTGCCTCGCCGCGCGGTGCGGCAAGATCGGTCGAGTGGTTCTCGTCGAGGACAAGCTTGTCGCCGGCGGCGAGGCTGGCGGCCATCAGCGCCGGCACGTCGGCGATGCGGTAGGGACCGCGCCCGTCGCCGGTCCGGATCGTTCCGGCCGGCAAGAGATGCACCCATTCAGGCGCGCCGTCGCTATCGGCGAGCGCCATCGCGGCGCACAGCGAAACCTCGCCGGTGGAGCCGGCGGCATGCAGGGAAACGGGTTCGGCGAGGTGACGAAACATGGCGGGCAGATTGGCTGCGCCGCCAATGCGAAACCATGCCCGCCAGCGCGGGCATCAGGTCAGGTGAGAGAGAGGAGCCGGCGGGCAGGCATGGCCGGCGCGGCGGGCGTCAGGCTGTCATGGGAAGGGGGGAAGGTCAACGGGAGCTGAGCACATGCGCTTAGAGCTTGTGTTGGAGGTCGGTTTGGCTATTCAAACCGCTCGTCTCGTTCTCTATCCCATTCGGTCTCCGTTTGACGCGCGATAGCAATGTCTTGCTGTAATCGCTTTTTCGCCTCGCGAATGTAGAGAACCAGCTCCTCTGGAGTCGGGCCTTCTAGATTGTCGAGTAGCCGGGCATTTTCCTCAAGGATCGCAGCGAACGACCCACTCCAACTGGTCGGCCGAAAACGCGCTACAAATACTTTCATCACGGCTACCGGGTCAGGCGCATATTCTAAGAGAAGGCGTGCTTGCTGGGACCATACAAGTGGTTCGCGCGAACTGGCCGAGTACTTATACGTGACGACCCAGGCAGCCGGAGCGAAACGCATGCCGGGGTCCGCGTTGCACCACGTCAACAGTATGTCGGAGGAGACCACGTCCATCGGGTTAGGGCGGTAGTTATCCAAGTGGTTAAAGACCTCGATGCCAGACCGCACCTGTTGTTCATCGCCATCGAACAGGGCGTCCAAAATTGCAATCGGCTGAGCGCGCAGGGCGGCTTTCAGCAAGTCGTCGTTGTCGAAAGCATAGGTCTTATGCTCGGCCACAGCCTGTCGCAATTGCGTTGCTACACTCGCGGCGGTCGACACTGCCTCCGGCCCCAGCAGACAATTACTGGCCACCGTAGCCAAATGGAAATCGTCGCTTTGACCTCCCTTGCGAAAAACTATGTTCTGTAAGAGCTCGCGTCCGGCCTCGATGAGATCAGGTTCATTTGGGGCCTTTTCTGAAGCTAGCGAGTAGAAGCGCATCGAGAGTATCTCCAAGGCTACCTCAAAGCCACCATGCTTCGACAAGATCAATCGTAGGAGGTCCCTTAGATCGCTTGCCTCCAATGAGGAGGCGGACCCGCCGACAGCAAGAAAACGGAACTGTTCGACGGGAACAATATCGGAATCCAATAGGCGTTTGAGGCGGATAAGACCTTTGTCGTCGATCGGCAGTGCCGATTGGAGAAACGGCAAAAACTGCGCCATCTGCTCGTGGTTTTGGGCGACCTCATCGAGCAGATCCTGAGCCACTTGTGGATCGGTTTCCCACAACGCGGACAAATACCCTTTCAAGACCACGAGACTGAATGTTCCGGGAGGTGTTTGCCTAATCGGGGCTACGAGTTTTGCCCAGGTTTCACGGCGGGCTCCAGTTGCTTCTGCAAGTCCGCGTCCGAATGAGAACACCCGACTGCCGCCACGAAGGAGATCAGGTATTAACTCCGACAGCAACGCGTCGTCACTAGCCACCTCTTGCCCTAGCTCTCTAGCGGTATTCTCGATCCTGCTTAGCTGCCCCACAACGTCGTCGTCGAAATTGCCTTCGGCGACGGCGTCGAGTGCATCAAGGCTGTCTAATCTCTCTCCAAGAACAATAGCCCTGATGCGGCTAGCAAGATCGTTTGGCCTTAACTCGGCTTCTAAAGCTATCAATCTGGAACGCCCGGTCGGCGATAGCTGAGTTCGGTCAAAGCGCAAAGTTTGACGGCAGGATGCCCATCCTTCTCGCCAAAAACCCCATGAGCTAAATGTCCGGCTAAGGCATTCCAACTCATTGAACATCTTCGCCACGCTCCACAAATCACGGAAGCACCTGGCCACCAGACTCTGTAGTTCCTGCTTCAGGATGCCTTGCCTAACAGCTAAGGTATCAACGAGGGAGAGGCCCGCCGAAAACCAGCGGCGCAACTCGCTGCTGGATTTCGGCTGATAGCCATAATCTCTCGACCTCGATCCAAAATCGAACTGATAGACTGAGCTAAAGTGCGACGCCTTGAGAACTTCCTCCAGAGCTGCCAAGCCTAGCTCAATTCGTTTCCGATTATCAGACCGGAGCAGCTTTTCAATGACTTTTAGACGCTGTTCGATGGTGGCTTGAGTTCCGGACAAATAGACGGGAAAGAGAGAAACAAAGACGTCTGACACGTCTTTGGCTACATGCTCCTCCGAAGCGTTTATGGCCGCATGGATGAGCAATCCGCTCGCTCTTTCGAACAACGCAGGATCGTATGCCAATGAACGCAGCAGGAAAGTGCTTCTTCGATAAACGAGTGTGGCGATGCCTGGGTCACTTACCCGTTCCAACACATCGAGTGCCTTGTCTGGCAATATTGACGCTGCATTCGCGAACATTGCTGCACCGGTCTCGCTAAGAGAAGCTGGGTCACCGAGTAGCCCGCCTTCCGCGAACCATTTAGTGGCAATCGAAACAGCTGTCGGGTGTGCAGGCAAAAATGCTAGGCGTCGCGAAAATGAACGTGCCGTTCGGTCTGTGCCTCCAGAAACAAGTTGCTGATCGATAAGGCTGTAAGGAATGTTTTCCAAGGCATGAGCCGCGAGACGGCTAGCTATTGCGTGCGGAAGGACAGCACGCCAGGCTCCCCGTTTCTGCACCATATCTCGTCGATATAACTCCCCGACATGCCGGTAAAGCTCTTGCCCGCTTTGCTCTGCCAACAATGCCAGACGCGGCAATTCGGCTTCGCTTCCATGTGTGTCTTCACCCTGAAAGGAATACAATAAGGAGCACACATGAGCTGCCCTGAGGAGAGCGCCGTCAGGATCATTCCGCTGCTTGAAAAGGCGTTGAAAAAGCTCCTCGTCTGAAAGACCAGCAACTGTTTCGGTTTGGCCGATGGTGCTAGCCAACGCGATTGCTATGCGGGCATTGCCACCGGCGGCCTCGGCAATCGTCCGCGCGTCAACTCCCGAAATCGTTGGAAAGCGACGAGTGATGAGTTTCTCGATGAGCTCCGGAGAGGACGTATCAAGACTTACGACCTGCGTTCCCTCTTTCTGATCGTCGCGGACATCATATTCGACAGTAAGTACGCTGACTTGGCTGTCGCTTGCCGAACAAAGTTCCGACAGCCGACCGTGAAGTTCCGGCGTACAGTTGTCGACGATCAAAATGGCACGGGTACGGTTTGCGATGAGGTCTGATGCCAAGCCTATGGGTTGCGGATCGGGATCGTCGTTCATATTGGTATATACAGCCAACGACGGAGCCAAAGGACGCGATCCGACGCGAGCATCGAACAATGCCTGGACCAGGCGGGTTTTGCCCACACCGGAAAGTCCAATCAGACGCACCATTCTAGCGGACTGCGCGAGTTCGTCTCGCAACAGATCGATTCCATCTGCAATCGACGTACTCGACACATCCCGACTTTTGAACTGCAGGCGCAACTTATCGTCCAGCAGATATTCCGATTCAGGTTGGTCTGCTGGTCCCGCCCATGGACCATAAGGGCGCCAACCAGTTTGAGCGCGTCCGATTTTTTCTTTGACGAATATACTAAGGCCGGCATGACGGCGAACCCACGTAGCCAGACGTGTGCGATCATAAAAGTCGACAATCAGTTGATCGGAATTTTTGGCTCCAGCCAGAGCGGACCGCATGGCATCTCGACGGTCCCTGAGTGCGGTGTCGGCAGTGGACCCGTGCGAACTCACGATGATGTAGGCGCCGTTTTCGTCGGCCAACGCCTGAATTACATCCCGTACGACGCCCTTTGGCCGCATTTCCCTGATGATCGCCGCCCTGCCCATATCCGGGGTCTTGACCTGAAATCCTGTAGAATTGCGAGGCACGAAACCGTCGACTGCAGTGCTGCTTGGCACCGCAACCCTAACATCGAGGCCTCCATCTGGTGCGGTCTGATTTCCTCCCCAGGTTACAGCCGCTGGAGAGATACCACGATCTGAAAGCTCGGCTTCGCAAAGGCGGCCAACGAGCTCCCTCAAATCACGGTCGTTCAGTAGGTTGATATCATCAGCGGTTACGTCAAACATGCTTGGTTAACGCCGGGATGCTGGGGTTGAAGACTCATTGAGCTAGCAGATATGTTGTGCCGCTTCAGCTTGCGCTCTTCAAGGCTGCTTTTTCCATTTTACGTCAGCCATTAAACGGGTTTTGAACGCCGCCAGCCATTCTCCCGCCCTTTGCCGCGCCGCTGGCCCATCCGAACCCCTCCAACGCCCTTCTGTGGCCTCTCTGGCGCTGCGCCGGCAATGGTTTATGCTGCCGGCATGGGCTGGCGATCGGAAAAGGCCTACGAAGACGCTGAGCGCGAGGAGTGGCGCCGCTTCCTGGCGGCTCAACCGCCGCTGCGCCGGCTCTATATTAGGTCCCGTCGAGTCGTCATGTTCGGGCTGTTGCTGGCCGGTCTGGTGGTCCTGCCGATCCTGCTGCTGGCCATCAATTAGGCGTCGCTACGGCACCGTCTCGTCGCTCCAGATCGGAATCTTCTTGTACCGGACCTCCACCAGGCGCCGGAACACCGTGTGCTGACGCTCGGCCGCCGAGATCGGGTTGAACCGGCATTCAATGTTGAGGTCGCCGCAATTGGTGCAGCGCCAGCGGTGCATGTCGGTCACGTCGTCGCATTCGATGTCGCCCAGCAGCCGGATCAGATCCTCGATCAGGTAAATCCGCTTCACCTTGCAGTAGCGGCAGCGGATATGCGCGAAGCAACGGTTCTCCAGCGCCTTGGAGAGCTTGTAGGGTTCGCCCTTTCGCTTTTTCGGCCAATACGGTTCCGGCATGAGAACGAACTAGGAACAAAATCCTTGACCGCGTCAAGGCGGATCGGCACAATGGCTTCATCAAAACATGGAGAGAGAAATGACGGCGCATGCCCATGCACCGGCCGGCGAAGCTTTTGCCGATGCCTCGATACCGCTTACGCTCAGATGGCAGGCAACCTGGGAAGGCCAGGAGGCTGATTATTCCGCGTTTGCCAATGTCTACCCCGGCGCCGTCGGCCGCATCTTCCGATACGAAGCCGGCACTTCCCAGGGCCAGTGGTTCTGGTCGATGACGGCCGATGGCTACGACATCTCGCGCAATTTCGGCGACTCGTCCGGCTATGAACCTTCGGCCCGCCGCGCCGCCAAATGCGTCGAGGACGCCTGGCGCGCCGCCATCAAGGGTTCGTCGTTGGACCGGGCCGAACAGCGCAACGCCTATGCGATGGCCAAGGCCGGGGAATAGCGATGCCCGGATCTCGCACAACGGTCTTCGGCCTCAGGAAGTTCAATCAGGCGAGACCACATCAAATCGCGCTTCCCGATGATCTGTGCTGTATGCACAACCTGACGCGGATCACGGCCTTTCTGCAGGAAATGCGTCTGGATTGCCTCACAACGCAGGTCCAGGCGATATGGCCCTGCGGGAAATATGAGCAGATGCGGCTGCACTGCTTTCCCGATGCGGAATCGGCCCGGGTGTTCCAAAAGCGTTTTGGCGGCGAGTTCTTCGATCCGAAGAAGGACCGAGAAGGCGGCCGGACTCAAGGTGCGTGGCGGCGGGAAGGCGAATATCGCCGCATTCTCGACCTGGGTGATTTGCATGTGCCAGAGCTTTTGAGGAACTGAGCGATGGATTATCGGAGCTTGTGGATGCCGAAGGGCCAGCCGGCGTCGGCGCAAGACCGTCGACAGATGACGGAGCAATTTTCGTAGTCTGGTGTTGTTCCAACGAACTGAGACTGTAGGATTGCGTCATGTGCGGACGCTACACCCGATATCTCTCCTGGTCCGAGATCCATCGGCTCTACCGGCTGACGGCGCCGGCGGAAGGCGAAGGGCGAAACACCGAAGCTCGCTACAACATCGCGCCAACTCAGTCGGTGGACTTCATAACCTGGGACGACGACGGCGACCACAAGCTCCGTGAAGGCCGATGGTGGCTGGTGCCATGGTGGGCGAAGGAGATGCCCAAGGCGGCGATGTTCAACGCCAGGATCGAAACGGTCGCAACGTCGGGCGCTTTCAAGGATGCCCTCAAGTCCAAGCGGTGCCTGATCCCCGCCGATGGCTTTTACGAGTGGACCATCAGCCCTGCCGACAAGGGCCGCGATCCCTGGCACATCTTCCGGCCCGGCCACGCGCCATTCTCATTCGCCGGCCTCTGGGCGTATAATGCCACGCTCGACGTCACCAGTTGCACCATCATCACCGAGCCGGCCGGCGCCACCATGAAGCAGCTGCACGACCGCCAGCCGGTCATCCTAGACCCGGCCTGTTACGATGCCTGGCTGAACCCGCAAACGCCGGCGGCCGAGCTCATGGACGTGCTGTCGCACGACATTGACGACGAGCTGCAATTTCACCGGGTTTCACGAGACGTGAATGCATCGGTGAAGGACAAGCAGCGCAACGATGCGCCGCACTTCATCGAGCCGGTCGAGCTGTTTTCGAACCCATTGTGACAGTACGGAGCGATCACTTTTTGCGTTCGTGACGTTTTCCTCGGAACAGACCGCAAGTCCGTGGGTTGGGCATATCTAACCCAAGAGGAGACCACGATGGACCACACCAACCATGTACGCCTTACGCCGGCTGAGCTGACTCCAGACCTCCTCGAAGGCGCGACCATCTACGGGCCGGACGACGAAAAAGTCGGCTCGGTTGACCATGTTCATGGCAGCCAGGTCGTCATCGATGTGGGCGGCTTCCTCGGGATCGGCGCGAAGCCTGTTGCCGTTGCGGCCAGCGAGCTCGATTTCATGCGCGACGAGGACGGCGATGTTCATGCCGTGACGACCTGGACGAAAGACCAGCTCAAGGACATGCCAGAACACACCGAATAAGGCAGCATCAACGCATCGATATTGGCCTGCTCCGCGCAAATACGGGCATGCCGAGTGCGTTTCGTTCCGGAACGATTCTCGTGATTGGCCGTTCGTTCGCTCAGAAGGAGCAACGATCATGGCGTCAGCACCGCGCGCAGCCTGGAAGGGCTTTCTCAGGATCGGGTCGGTCACCTGCGGAGTCAAAATCGTCGGCGTCGTCAGCGAAGCCGAAAAAATCCGATTTTCCATCCTCAACCGCAAGACCGGCAACAAGGTCCGCAGCGTCTATGTAGACGAAGAGACCAATGACGAGGTGCCGACGGAGGAGCAAGTCAAGGGATATGAAGCCGACCAGGGCGACTTTATCGAGATCGAGCCCGACCAGATCAAGGCGTTAAAACTGACCTCCGACCATACGCTCGACGTGGAAGAATTCGTTCCGATCAAGGACATCGACAGCCGCTATCTGGAAAAGCCCTATTACATGATCCCTGCCGATCGCGCCGCGACGGAATCCTTTGCAGTTCTGCGCGATGCCATGGCAAAGACCGGCATGGCGGCAAGGTCCTGCGTGGTCATGTACCAGCACGGCCACGAGGTTGTCATCCAGCCCTACGGCAAGGGCATGTTGCTGACTTGGCTGCGCAACAATAACACCATGGTCGCCGAGAAATCGGTGTTCGACGGCATCCCGACCGGCAAACAGGACAAGGATCTGATGGAAATCGCTGGCCTGCTCATCGACAAGAAGCTGACCAAGTTCGATCCGTCGCATTTCGAAGACACCTACGAGGCAGCGCTGGCCGACATGATCGACGCCAAGCGCAAGGGCAAGAAGGTGCCGACCAAGGCCCCGGCGCGTCCGAAGGAGAACGTCGTCAATCTCTTCGAGACGCTGAAGAAGAGCCTGAAGGAAGAAGGCATCGACAGCTCGGCCAAAAAAACAAAGCGAAAGGCCAAGGCAGCCTAATTTCGCTACTTGTCGGTAATCCGATTGGCCGCTTCCTGCGCCTCCTGGAGGTCGAAGGAAATTGCATGCGACTTGTTTGCGATAAATTCCAAAGCCTCGGCGATCAGCCGCGCCATCACGCCGCCAACTTCAGCCCCACCATGCCCCAGTTGACGGCGAAGCCCGGATCGATGCCGGCCGGCGTCTCGACGGCGCGCCCACGCACCCATTTGATGACGGTGCGTTCGGCCGGCGCCTCCGCGTCCACCTGCCAGCCATAGCGCGCGAGATCTCGCTCGGAGAGCGACTGGACGTAGCAGCGGCAGTTCCAGCCGTTCGGTGGGTAGTGCGTCAGCCACCATTCGTGATCGACCGGCAGCACCGTGCCGTGCCAGTGCGCATGCTCCGGCCGCGAGCTGGGTTGCAGCAGCTCGGGATCGACATGCACATAGCGCAGATAGGGCCGCACCCGCTTCAGCCGCTGGATTTGCTGCCAACGCCCGGCGGCATAGGCCTGAGCCGTCATGATGCGGAACGCGAGCTCGGCGCGGCGTCCGCCGCTTTCATCGGTCCAACCGTGCCGGCCGGTGATGTCATCCCAGCCCTCAAGGAACCCCGGCAGGCCGCTGCCGTCCTCGATGGCGGCCAGCACCTCGGCGATTATGTCCTGGACAAGCGCGTCGCTCATGCCGGCAGAGCGGTCGCGCGCCGCCGCATCCACCTCCCGCATGAGCTCCAGCCAGCGGGCCTGCGGCAGCGCCAGGCGCCGGCGCAGGAAGTCGATCGCCTCCTCGAAACGGACGCCTGTCTCAGGCGTCGCCACGATCCGCCTCCACCGCTTCGCCCGACAGCCAGGCGAGCAGCATCGCCTGTCTCATGACGGCGATGAGGTCGGCCGGCGTCTCCTGCGCGGCCGCAGCCCGCCGCAGCGCAGCCTCGGCGGCGTCGAGGCTACCGGCGCGCGCCACCAGGCCGCGCACTCGTTCGACCAGCGCGCCGATCGCCGGCCCCGCGAGATCCAGCGCAGCGGCGCCGATCAGTTCGTCCGGCAAGCGCGCACCTGCCGGGCGCTGATGGTGCATCGTCTCTCGCCGGTCCTTGGCAGCCGGCTTGCCGGGCTTCGGGTCGGTTTCCTCGTCGGTCTCGTCCTTGGCCGCGCCGAGCAGTTCGTCCCCCTCGGCCGGTTTGCCGATGCCGACGATCTCGCGCATCTGGTCCTTGCCCACCTGAAGCCCGAGCGGCACCAGCCGCACGACGGAGTCGACCGTCAGCTTCACATCAGTTTCTTCGGCCCGGCCGATCTTCAGCCGCGGATAGGCCTTTTGCGGCCCGAATTCGAGGTCGATCCACGGACGAACCAAATCTGCGTTAATGATCGCCGACAGCGCCTTGGCATCGGCACGCTCGATATCCTCCTGCACCTCGCGGTGTTCCTGCCCGACGGCGTGCCCGCCGGCGATCGCGTCGGTCGTCGCCGTTTGTCCCAGCACCAGCTTGGAAAGCTGCCGGTCGAGCCAGTCGGAGCGCTTCTCGTACAGGTCGCTCGACGTGCCAATCGACTTCGATTCGATGAATTCGATCAGCATGCCGTCCGGGATGATGGCGGCGCAGTCGCCGGCGATGTTCGCCACCGCGCGGTAAAGCGTGTCCCGATCCTCCTTGGTGGCGCTCGCACCGTATTTGCCGACGCGGATCGGTTGGCCGTAAGTCTGGGTGAAGATTGCCCAGTCGCGCGCCGTGAAAGCCTTGAACATCCAGGCCCAGGTAGCGACACGCGCCAGGCCGGAGCGGATTGGCAGGCCGGATTTCGCCTTCATCACCGCGCGGATGAACTTGAAGGGCGCAAGCTCCAGCTCCTCGCCGCCTTCGCCGATCAGCACCGGCGTGGTGAGATCGTTGCGCCGGAAGCGGAACCAACGCGGGTCGCGCCATTCCAGCCGCTTCGGCTGCCACTGCCCGGAGGAAGTGTCCCACAGGATCTCGGTGAAGGAATAGCCCTTGCCGACGGCGTCCAGCATGTCGAAGAGTTCGCCCTGCAGCTCGTCGCGCTTCAGCCATTCCCGCACCGTCTCGGAATGCGCCTCGGGCGCCTTGTCAGCCTCGACGGTCATTTCCAGCTGCGAGACCGAGCGCTTGCGGGTGCCGAGAATGCCGAGATAGTGCGGATCTCGCTCCTCGATCGTCTCGGCCAGTTCCAGGTAGCGCAGCGGGTCGCCCTGGTCGGCCTCGCGCAGGATCATGGCCAGCCGCTGCGGATTGAGCCCGTCGCCCGGATAGCCTGTCATCGGCGAGCGCACGCCGGTCAGCGTCGGCCCGGCGACTTCTGTGGTCAGCACCGAACGCTGGATCGGCCGTCCATACTGATCGAGGATCTGCGCATTCGCCATCACGAAGTCCCTCCGCGGATGCCTGCGCCGAGCGGCGGCCGGTATGGATCGCGCGCGCTGGTGTCGCGGTCGGCTTCGTCCGCATTCCAGAAATCGCGGCCGCCAGCGGCCTGTTGAAGCCCCGTTGAAACGGGCGTGTAGCCGTATTCACGCCATTGCAGCCGCCCCGCAGCAAAGGCGAGCGCGAGCGCGATGGCGAAGTCGCCGTGGCGCTTCTTGCCTTCTTCGCCGACACGCTCCGGTGGTATCGACGGCACACCGCGGATGACCTTGACGAGGCGCAGATCGACAAGATGCTCGGCGTCCTTCACCAGGGCGATGGCACCGTCCTCGAAGGCCGCCTTCACTGGCGGCATGTGCTCGTTATACCAGGGCGTCGAGAGATTCACTTGCCAGACCAAGCCATGGATGACCTTCGTCGGATCATCGTTGGGAATATAGAAGCCGAATTCCCGGCCTAGATCCTCGGCGAGGTTCATGCCCATTCCAGTGGCATCTATCGCAGTGCCGACCAGACGCGGCGCAGCCTGGATGATCTGCCGCGCGATCGCCTTTTGCTCGGCGAAGGGCACATTGCGCATCTCGACGGTCAGAGCTGCCCGGCGCTGGAGCAGGCCATCAATCGCCAGCAGCAAGATCACGGCCGGGTCGTTGCGCCTGGCTGGATCGTAGCCTAACGCATGCATCCATCTCGGATTGAGCAACTTCAGCGCATCGTCGAGCCCGTCGAGTTGTGCCTTTAGCAGGTGACTGCGCTCGAGGCCCGGCCGCTGAAGATAATCTGGCGGCAACGACACGCGCTGGATTGGGGCCTGCTCAGGCAACAGCTTCATGCGCCCCTCGATCAGCGGCGCGCTAAGCCAGGCTCCGGAACCCATGGCCGGAATACAAAAAAGCTCCTCGTCGGCCAGTTCGCCGTAATCGTCGATGATCTCCTGGCGCCAGGCGGCCTCGTATTCTGGCGTCCATTCGTCCCCGTTGACCAGGCAGATGCGCTTGAACAGCCCATCGAGCAGCGCCTGGTCGAAATCGACCTTCAGCCATTTGTATTTCGAACGGCCCCCCAGGATGTCCTGGATATAGACGTTGAATTCGTTCTCAGCGCCGTTGTGCGTCGAGCAGACGAAGATCTTGCCGCCCCACATGCGCATGGCCAGCGCGGCCTTCATCAATTCCTTCAGGCTATCGACGAAGGCGGCCTCGTCGATGATCACGTCGCCCTGGTGGCCGCGCAACGTGCGCGGCGCCGACGACAGCGCGATGATCTCGAAGCCCGAGGCGAAACGGATGCGGTAGGCCTGGATCTTGCGGGTGTCGGCCGGGTTTGCGGGATCCACATCGTCGAACAGGAATTCGCCGGCTTCAGCCGCGGCGACGGCGAAGGCACGCGCCCACATGCCGCACGTGTCGATGAACTCCTTGGCGATCTCCTGCTTGTAGGAGATGTAGAGCACGTCCATGCCCTTCGCCTGGCGCGAGCGACCGGCGCGCAGCACGGCATAGGAGGCAATGGCCCATGTCTCGCCGATCCGGCGGCTCTTTTCGACGAACAGCACGCGAACGGCGGTGCTGTCCATCAATTCGACGGTTCGCGCCTGGTAGCCCAGCAACACGTTGGGCAAGCCGACCGAAGCGATGACGTGGTCGAGGTTCGCCTCGCTGTCGCGCCGCAGCTTCTCCCAGTCGGCCTGGCTGATCGGGGCGGTCATCTTTCAAAGGCCTTGTCTACGGCTTCACGGCAGGCATCGAGCTGGCGGAGATACTCCTGCGCATCGATGTCGAGCACGCAATCGACCCTTCGCCGGCGCTCGACGCTCTCAATTTCGCGCCGTATGGCATTGCTCAGGCAGCCTGCGTCTCGGTCGGTGAGTTCGATAAAGACGCTCATGTCCTCACCCCCAGGATCTGCGCCTTGATCTGGTTGGACACCTCTTGCGACATGCCGGTGGCCTTGCGCACCGTTTCCAGCGCCTCACCGACCTTCTCGCCGAATTCCTTTTCCACCTTGGCGCGTCGGATGGTCGAAACGCCCTGGGCCTGCGTCGCCTTGAACAGCGCGCCGGCGAGATTGAGCGCACCCTTCGGGTCGATCCGCGCTTCGCCGGCGGCTGTGATGATCTCGAAAACCAGTGTCTTGATCGCCTCGGCCGCGATGATGGTCAGGTCGTCGGATGCCTTGGCGTCGAACTTCTCCGCCAGCATGCCGGTGATGGCGCGCGTTTCGTCGAGCCGGCGCGACAGCGTCGCCAGCTTAATTGAATGCCGGTTAAAGGCCTGGAAGGACGGGATGGTGAAGTCCAGCTCGCCGCGGTGTTCTTTTTGCAGAGCCTCCAGCCTCAGGTAGAATTCCTTGTAAATGTCGGTCTGGGTCCGCGCTCCTTCGCCGGTCTGGCGCAGTTCATCGTTGGCCCACGCGATGATTGGCGATGCCTCCGCAGGAAGTTGTGCGATGCCGGAGAGCCGGCCGCGGCCGCGCACCATTTTCACGCCACCGGATCAGTGGTGCGCTTGACGCCGGCGAGGAACCGCTGGTGCGCCAGGTGCTCGCGGCCGCGCGGCATCAGCGAGGCGATCTTGACCGAGCCCGCCGGCGTGATCCTCACCGCGCCCATCTCCTTCAGCCAGTCGAGCTCCTGCTCGACCCATTCCCGCTCGCGCACAATCGCGAACATCTCGGCGAGGAGATCGCGCAAAGCGCTCGACGTCGCCGCCTCGTTCGGCTGCAGCGCCAGCTCACGCAGGATGATGAGCCGCGTCTCTTCGCGGATGATGCGGTCCAGGCTCATTTCGCCCTCTCGAATTCGAGGTCCTGTAGCCGGGCGGCAATGGCCGACACCGGCTTCAGGCGCTCGTCCATCGTCGCCAGGGCGCCGCTCAGCCGCTCTACCGCCAATTCGATGCGATGAACCTGCTCCCGCTCCGGCAAATGCTGGAAGTCGCTTTCCAGCTTGATCAGACGTGCCTCAACAAGCTGGAATCGGGCGATCACGGCTGCGTCGCCGGTCTTCTTGTCGCGCGCCAGCTCCTCGGCATCCTCGCCGAGATCTTCCTTGAGCTCGTCCAGTTCCTTCAGTGCCTTGCTCGACCCCGATGTCAGCCAGCTGTAGATGATCGTGCCGATCGAGATCAGAACCGCGATCAGCCCGAGATATTCCCTCACTTGGTCCATCAGGCGCGCCTCCTGCGCAGTCGTTCCTCGAATGTCGCGCAGTCGATGCACAGCCGCGTCCCTGGCACCGCGGCGCGCCGGGCCGCAGCGATCGGTTCGCCGCAATCGCAGATCATCGGGCTTTGACCGCTGGTCGAATGCTGGCCCCGGATTGCCGCCTGGATGCGGGCAATTCCGGCGACGCGCTCTTCCTCGGCGCGCCGGTCGGCAAGGTCGAGAGCCCGGTTCGATGCGCTCATGGCTTCGCCGCCCATTTTGCCATGGCGTCTTTCACCGTATGGCCGCCCATGTAGAGTCCGAGATAGGTGACGAACAGCGTGGCGAAGACCGAGACATCGACCACCAGGCCGAGCCGTTCGTCGGCGCCGGCGAGGCCCAGCACGACGTTGACCAGCGGGATCATGGCGACGTACCAGGCGACCAGCCCGAGAAAGAGCCACATGCCGGCCGGCCGCCACGCCCAGGTCCATGTCGGCCCGCCCTTGTCCATCTCGGCGCGCATCAGGTCGATCGCCTGCTTCTGCTGGACGTTCCACTGCACCAGCAGTTCCGGCGTCTCGGCTTCGGTTGCGGCCACTGCGGCTTCGATCCGGTCGGATGATAATCCGGGCAATTCGTCGGCCGGGACGCCGGCATGGCCGGCGATCGTGTCGATGATCATGCCGCCGATCTCGCCGGCGGCGCCGCCGACATATTTTTCCAGCAGGCTTTTGACCACCGGCGCACCGACCTTCGCCGCCGCATCGATCAGGATGGAAGTGACCAGCGCGCTCAAAACAGCACCGCCACCAGCCCGGCGATGAACGCCAACACCAGGCAGATCAGGCTGGCGCAGATACAAAAGATCGTCGGCGGGACATAGCCTGATTGGGATGGAGCCGGATGCATCGCCAGCGCGCCCCAAAGGAGCATGCCCAGAAAACCCGACCCAAGCCCGGCGACGAGAAGCAGAACGGACAAGGCCAACATCAAAAGCTCCTCGGCGGCACAAACAGGCAGATGGTCTTGCCGGCGTCGAGGCCGGCCTGGTGGGCGCACCAGTGGAACGCGCCGTCGGGGCTGTCCTTCACGCGCCGGTCCGTCATCGGCACGACTTCCCCCGACGGAACGTGAAAGCCGTCCTGGCGTTCGGTCACCTCGCCGGCCTTCGTTTCGCGGCAGTCGTAGGAGGCGCAGCAGGACAGCGGATATGTCCAGCCCGTCGGCGCTTCATGCGCAAAAGCGCGACCGCCGAGCATCAGCAGGCAGACGACGACAATTGCCGTGACCATGACCGCAACGGCGATCTTGAGCACACCGCCGGCTTTTTCTGAACCGGGCGGTCCGATGGCTTGCGTCAGCAACTCGACGAGGAGGATTCCGACGCCGACGCTCAACAGCATGACGGCCAGCATCCAGCCAAGGATCAGCGCGGCCAGCATCAGAAACTCCTCAGCCAGGTGGCAGTTTTGGGAAGACGCTTGGCCATGCGAGCGGCGATGATGTCGCGGTAGTGCCAGGCCAGGTAGGCCAGCCAGAGGGACCCAACGACCAACGCCACGATGCCGATCCAGCCGGCGAGGCTCAGCGCATGGTCGGAGAGGGTCGAGGGTTCGACGGCCGGCAAGTCGACCGAAGGCGGCGCTGGCGGCGGCGTGATCACGTCCGCGCCGGTCGTTACCGCCGTGCCGGTTGCCGCGGTGCCGGCCGCCGTCTTGGTCTTGGATCGGGCGTCCAGCTCACGCTGCAGCGTCGATAAGGTCGCCTTGCCGATCTTGCCATCCACGGTGAGGCCGTGATCGGCCTGGAACTTGTCGACGGCGGACCGCAGCACCTTGGTGGCCGCGTCGCCGGGTTCGTAGCCCGTCTTGCGGAAGCCGTCGCGGATCGCGACGATCTCTTCCGCCGTCACCGACACGACAAATTCAGCATAGTAGCCGGGCTCGACGCTCGCCTGCGCGATGCGCAAATCGGCCGGCCATTTGTCGGCCAGGATGATGTCGGCCTCTTCGGCGCGGCGTCGCTTCAGCCCAGGCAGCACCTTGCCCCCGGCCTTGTTCCAGGCGCCCAGGCTGGCGCGCACCGACGCCGCCGATGCCCCGGTCACCCACTGCTTGACCCAGGTCGCGCGGTCGATCGCGCCGGTGTTGAAATCGAAGCTCAAGCCGCCGTCGAATTCGTTTTGCTTCGCGCCCGGCATCGCCTTGGTCACGCGCGGCTCGTAATTCTTCGCCAGCGCCTGGCGCAACAGGGACGTTGCCTGCGCGCGAGTGATGGTCATGCCGAGCTTGGGCTTGATGACACCGCTGGATGCCGTCAGTCCGGCACCGATGGTCAACACGCCGGCGCTGTCCCGGTAGGTTTTCAGCACGACGCCTTCGCGGCTTTCCAGATAGGCTTCGCCTTTGTCGCTGACCTGCATTCGATCCCCGCTCCGGTGCAAAAAATGGCCGGGCTTGCGCCGGCCGAGATTGCACGCAGCATGGTCGCGGGTGTGAGCGTGAGCCATGCCCGCTGAGGCGGGCATAGGGGATCAGTTGGAGAAAAGGTCGCTCTGGCGCGGATCGCGCGAACCCTTGACGGGCTTGCTTGGCATGGCGTTGAAAAGCCGGTCGATGCCGCTTTCGCTCATGCCCAGCCGCCGCGCGATTTCCGCATTCGAGGCGCCGGCGGCGCGATAGTGCCTTGCCCGCAATTCGCGCGCAAGCGGCACCCGGATGTAGAAGCCGGCGTAGCGATCGGCGAGCAACCGTGCTGCTTCGGAACCGATCTCGCGCGCCAGGCTGCTGCCCTCGCCGGACGGCACATAGAGCCGCGTCCCGCCCCTTTTTTCCGCCAGGCGGATCAGGCCGGCCGGGCCCAGCACCCACAACAGCATTTCAGCCAGGCGGATGTCCTTTTCGCTCACGCGCGCCCCCGCAACTCGCATTCGAGGCGGATCTGGCGTGAACGCAAACCACGCAATCGCGCCTCCAGTTCGATACGGTAGTGGCTGTGCGGCCTGAGACTTGCGATACGCGTCTTCAACGCCTGGCATTCATCCTCCAGATGGTCGAGCTCCGACTGCTCGCGCCAGACCAGCAAGGGCGGCGGGAGCTTGGCGGAGTCGGCACGGCTGGCCATGGCCATCAGGGCTCCCGACCGCTATTCTGGACATCATGCGCGCCGTTTTCGCCCTTGTGCTGGTTCTTGTCGCCTTGCCGGCCGATGCCGGTGAAGCCAGCTACCCGACGATCGACGCCGAAACGCGCGAGGTCGTTCTGAACAGCCTCGGTGCCCTCTCGATCGCGCCGCAGATATGCAATCTCGCGATCGACCGCGTCGCCCTCGACAAGGCTGGGCGCATGCTCTTGCCCGAAGAGCCCGAGCTGGCCGTCGAGATTTTTCGCGTCAACAACCTCTTGGCCCGCGAGCATTCCAACTGGACGGTCGAGCAGCGCCGCACCTTCTGCGAGGGGACTGCCAAAGTCGCCGCCGAGCTCGGCCTGCTGCCCTGAAAATTTAGCCGCCTCCAGGCCCCAGACCTTCTGGCCCGCCCAGGGTTCGCGCGCGAACAGCTCGATGGCGAATGCCCTTGGCAGGAGCTTCTCCACCATCTCCCGCGCCTCCAGCGGCTTGCGGCTGTGCTCTCGACGCTTGGCATCGATATGGTTGCGCACCGATTTCGAACTGACGGTCGGCTCGCCGATGGTTCCGACCAGAAACGGCTCGGTGGTCGATCTCAGGATGTAGCCCGTGCCGAAAGCGAGTCCACCTTTGGAACCGCGCTTGGTCCAGGAACCGCCTGTCTTGTAGGAAAAGCCCCATGCCGCCATGACTCGCTGCGCCACCGGCAGATGCGGCCAGGTCGACCAGAGGAACAGCAGACAGTCGCGGCCGGCCAGATGCCCGACCGGCAGTGCCGCGATCTCGGCTTCCGGCATGGTGTCGTAGTGCACCTCGGGCGACTTCCCGTAGCCCTTGTCCGACCGCATGTCGTACTGCCAGGGCGGATCGGCGATGATAGCGCCGAACGAGAGGGGCCGGAGCTCGCCGAAAGGCCAGGTCATTCCAGCCCCTCGTTTCGGCGGACAATGTCGGCCAGCACATCGAAATGCGGCACAGTCCTGCCGTTCAAGACGGTGACGACATAACGGCCCCGCACCAGATAGCGCGCCACCTTGGTCCGCACGCACGGCGCACCCTGGGACCGGGCGCAGGTCGCGGCGATCTCCGATCGCAGGGAATCGATATCGAGCCCGACGACCCGTTCCAGGTAGCGCAACACTGCATGGTCGCTGACGTGGATGTCGCTCACGGCACCATTTTCCTGATCCGCTCGCCGAGCGTGTTCATGACGCCCGCCCATTCGCGCGCCGTCATTTGATTGATCGGGTTGAAGGCGTGATCCTCGACAAAGGTCTTGAAGGACGCGAAGTCGAAGCCACCATTGAGCAGCGTCCACTGTGCCCGCGCGATCTTGCCTCCCGGGCCCCGCAGCCACGCGGTCATGTGCTCGCCGTCGCTCCAGTCGACGCCGGCGCGCGCGGTCCAGGATTTCAACGCTTCGATCGCCTTGCGAGCATCGGCCGCGTTTCGCAGGAACCGTGTGTGCTCGATGCCGGTCACCCTGGCGACGAAGGCAAGCATGGCGCTGTCGCGCCGATCGCGCACGAGCCCGAGGTTCCAGCCGGCGATCCAGAGCGCCTGCAGCTTCTTCGCGAACGGACCGTCAAGTGCGACTTTGGCGGGCTTGAAACCGTGTTCACGGAACGCACCGAGGACCTGCTGGCGCTCTGCCTCAGTCATGTCGCCGGCGGACGTCTTGCCGGTCACGCGGACAAGCACGGCACGGTAGGTGTCCTCGTCGAGGCCAAGCTGTTTCCTGGCGACGTGGATGGCGGCGAGCGCGGTCAAGATTGCAGCGCCTCCAACGCGGCGCGGCTGACCGCAGCCAACTTGTCGGCCATGGCGATCTCTTCGGCCGTTGACGCCTTGATCGCTGCGACCTCGGCATCCAGTCGCTGCATGTCCTCGGAATGAACCTGCTTCAGGCGCCGGCGCTCGTCCTCCAATTCCGCCACCGCTGCCCTGCAGGCCTTGCGGGCGTCTGCCGAGCGCTTGATGTAGCCGGTCATGCCCCGGCGGTGCAGATCGGCCATCCGTTCAAGTTCCTCGGCCGGGCTTGACGGCAGGGTGAATTCGATAGCCAGATCGGCGGCGAGACGTTCATCCAGTGTGTTCATCGTCGCCCCCTCAAGCCTTGGCGAGATCGATGGTGATGGCGCGCCATTCATCGTTGGGCGTCGCGCGCACATGACAGCGGACATAGGTCTTGGAGCCGACGACGCGCATGGCGGCACGGATAGCGTCCATGGCGCGTCGCCAGCGTTCATCGTCGATGTCGAGGCGCAGCAGCATGAAAATCTCTGTGCGGTTGATTTGCCCGCCCTTGTCGACATTGAAGGCGCGGTTGATGATGGCGCGGATCTCGGTGCGGCTGTCTGCGGCCCATTCGGTCAGGCACTCGTCGATGAGTCCCTTGGCCGTCTGCAGTTGCACACCGAAGTCGATCAGGTCGGCCACCTGCACCTGCACCTTCATCAGTCCGTCGAAGGTCATGAAAGTTTTGTTGCCTTTGGCGCCGCCCTTGGTCGCGCCATACTCCTGCGCGATCAGCGCCTCGAATGCACCCAGATCGTCGAATGTATGGCCCTTGAAACGCGCCACCTGCGCAGAGAGCTCGACGGCGTGACCGATGATCTTGCGCACGGTCTCGTCTTCCAGCTTGTCGGTAGGCTTGATCGCCTCGACCGGCACCAGGCTGCCTTTGGCGTCCGGCATGTAGGGTTTGCCGTTCACCATCACGATCCCGGTGTCGGGCCGCTCCTCAAGAATGACTGCTTCCATTGCCCTTCTCCTCATTTGGTTCGCCGCGAAGCGCGGTCATGAGCTGGGTGACGCGAACGGCCTGGTGCCGGATCGCGAAATTTCGCGTGCTTGCGTTTTCGTCGGTGCCTATGACGGGAAACTCCAGGGCTCGAACCAGCAGTTCCGCCTCGATGCAGATTTCCCAGAAGCGTTCGGTCGCCATGGCAAGGGCCAGCACGACGGCGACCGGAGCGGCCGTGGCATTGCGCCGTGGGTTGGCAAGGATGACACCGGCGGCATCCATCACGTCGATTTCGGCGGCCGCCGCAAAAAGTTTGTCAGACATCGGCAAGCCCTCGTTTCCGCAAACGGGTCCGGAGGCGGCGCGCCGCGCGCTCAAGCTTCATGCGCGCCGCCACCTCGCGGCCGCCGGCATATTTAGCCTGGTCCAGTTCGTTGACCGCCAAAGCCACCAGGACAGACGCCTGGATCAGATCGCGGTCGGCATAGACAGCAACATGCCGCACGACGATGCGCGGCGGCGTCGCTTCCAGTTCGGCATCGACCAACGGCGCCAGCGTGTCGGCAAGCATTGCCGCCAGTCGACGGCGCCGATCGCTGTCATGTAGGTGTTCGGCGCGCATCAGCAGCTCTCCCCCTGGCTGGCTTTCAGGGAGGAGTGCCGGCAGCCGGCGCGGCAGGCGCGATAGACCGCCGCCCGGATCGAAGATGTCGCCGCGAATGGCTTCTTCTGCCAGTCGAGGCAGGCGTCGCGACCGATCTCCCCCAGCGCCGGGCAGGTCACAGTGGCGCCCATAAGCGCGCCGCGAACCTTTTCTTCTACCCGGGCGACATCGCCCGGGTAGCGGTTGTTGATGACGGTCGAGAGCGCCGAGGCCGAATAGCCGACGCGCTTTTCGGCGCCGCGCAGCCCCTCCCTGTCGGCACAGGCGGCCAGCTCCGCCACCCAGTCCGGCACCGTGCACCATGCGGCGGCGGCCTTGTCGCTCATCGTCCGCTCGGCGCGAACGGTGCCCGGTGCTGGGCCGCGGTTCATTGTCCGGCCTCGCGCGCTACGATGTCCCCAAACACCATGTTTCGATTGCGGTCGAAGACGACTTGGGATTCGAGCGCCGCCGGCGGCAAAGGGCCAGTGTTCATCGACGGCTTCAGGCGCCACTGCTTCGGCCGACCGCCCAGATCGACGAGATATCCGCCCTGCTTCAGGCCCCTTACGAAACTGCGTGCCGCCGCAAGGGTAACGGCAACCTCGGAGGTCGTTGCATAAACGGTCAGATCGGCCAGGGTGAAGCCCTGGCGCGACATCGGGCCTCGCATAAAATTCCACGCCTGTTGGCGCGACTTTCCGGCATCGCTCAGCCCTCCGGTCCGGGTGACGATAGGGCGGCGGGCGGGCGACTGCATGAGCAGCCAGAGCTTTCGATTGACGCCTTTAGGCCCCACTGTTTCCCCGGCCGGCCGAACGAACCCGGCTAGGCTGAGACGGCGTAAAAATTCGCTGATGGTGCCGCGCGAGTCGTTGCTGGCCCTGCACACATCGCAGGCCGAGAAGGTTGCGCCGTCTTTGCCAAGGCGCCGTATGACCGCCCAGGTGTGATCGAGGCCCCTGTTGACCACGGTGGTCGACCCAACCGTTAGTTTGAGGATGATGCCCATCACGCGGCCCTCCGCGCCGACGCGAAGCGCTTCGGCGTCTCGCCGGTGAAAACACGCCCGCGGTAGTTGGCGACAGTGAGTTCCCCCAGGCCATGATTGGCGGCGAAAGCGGCTGCGCTGTTCAGAGTCGTCGCGATCTTGCGCGCCTTCCCCCCGGTCTGGTGGCGGATGAGGTCGAGCAGCTCGTCGCCGATATTCAGCTTGGGGTAGAGAAAGCTGGCCAGAGTGCGGGCATCGTCGAGGTCGCATGGTTGTGCCAGGACCCATTCCAGCACGCGGTTGTGGACCCGCTCATACTGCTCCAGCTTCTGCGGCAGCAGTTCCTCGCCCACCAGCAGCACCGGCACCTGCGCCGCCTTGTTGATGTCGCGCACCAGCTCGATCATCCCCTTGTCGACCAACTTGTCGGCCTCGTCGATGATGACCGGTCGGGCCGGGTCGTCGCCCAGCCGCGAGATGATTTCGTCCATCATGTCGCCGATCGTGCCGCGCGTACGGACGACGCCCAGCTCGGCAAGCAGGGCCTGGCAGAATTTCTTGCGTGTCCAGAAATCGAATACCTCGACGAAGATGGCGCCTTTCCGGTTCCAGCAATATTGCGCCGCCATCGTCTTGCCGTAGCCGGAGAACCCGCTGAAAACGCCGATATTCGGCAGGTGCGACGGCCGGTGGATGAGTGTGTCGATCAACGCGAGACAGGAAGCGACGTTTTTCAGCGGGGCTACCGAGCCCGGCCGTGAAGTCTGGGTGTTGCCGTTCATTGTTTGGTCCCTTTAAGGCCGCGCCCGCGGCCTGGTTTGTTGCATCCGCTGCCTTGCCGGCGCTCACGCCAGACGCATGGCCTCGGCTCCGAACTCGTCGTACATCTGACGCATTGCCCGGTACTCCGACCCCTCGCGGTAGCCGCCGAGCCACAACAAATCCTCATCGCGAAGCCGTTCGCCGGCGGCGCGCCGGTCTTCCAGGTCGAGCGCGCGCCGGAAACGCTGTTCCCGCGTCTCGGGCAGGACGGCGACCGCCTCGGGGCGAGGCTTCATGACTGCCGTTTCACGCTGCAATGCCGCGTGGATTTCGGCCGCCACGGCCGGCATCTCAGCCGGCTTCGACTGGTCGGCGGCCTTGGCGGCGGCGCCCAGAGCAGGAGTCGAATGCGGTTCCGAGCGCTGAGGAAAGGCGATGAGATTGCCGAGGCGCTTCTCGCCCTCCCGGCGCATGGCGTCGGCGATCGCGCGCGGGCCGATCCGGCGCATTTCGCGCCTGATATCCTTGATGCGGCCATCCACATGCGCCTTCTGCGCCGCCTTGACCCTCGCGATCGTCTCGACCGGATCGAGGCCCGAGAGTTCCGGGCAGATCGCGTCCCCAAGGAACTGCTCGCCATTGGGCTCGAACAGTAGCAGGCGGCCGAGATCGGCCGGGTCCATCCGGCAGAACACGGTTTCGCCCGGCATGACCGAACCGGTCAGATAGCGCGCGCCTTCGAGGCTAACGCCGGTCTTGGTGACTTTGCGAAGACCGTTCTGTCCGGCAACAGGCGCCAGCAGGATGTCGAGCGCAGCCAGATTGTCGATGCGCCGGACCGAGCCCGCATAAGCGGCGGCGGCCTGGAAAGGCGTGCGCCGGCCGAGCGCCTCGTGCGGGGTCGAAGCGTAGATCGTATCCGACCAGTCGTCGCACCAGGCCTGGAACTCGGCTAGGTCCATGTCGACCTCGAACAGCTCGGCAGGGTCTGCGCCGAGTCGTTTGGCAAATGATTTGCGGTTCTCGATCCGCTTCCGATCAGCGACGGAATGGCCGATGAAGCCGGGCAGGCCGGCCAGGCCGCGTTGGAAGGTGCCGATTGCGCGCTCCACCATGCCCTTGGATTTCGGCTGGTACGGCGCTGACAGTTCGACCTCGATACCGAGTGAGGCGAAAAGACGTTGCGTCCATCTGGCAGTGAAATCCGAGCCATTGTCGGTCTTGATCGTCTCCGGAACGCCCCAGGCGGCCAGGCATTTGCGTACAAGCAGGCCGACGCCGGCCGCCCGGGCCGTCGGCGTCGCCAGCACCTTGATGCGGCGCGCATAAGCGTCGATGGCGAGATAGATGGAGTGGCGACCGCTCAACAGCATGACGTCCGCCGGCGACGCATCGATCTGCCAGATCTGGTTCAGCCGCTCCGCCTGCGTGGCCTTGACGGCGGAGAACTCGACCTTGCTGCGGTAGCCATCCGGATCGGTGAGCAGCATGAGCTCGTTGCGGTATTCGTGCCGCCACGCCTTCAGCGTCTGCTGGAACGTGCGCAGCGGCGGAACGGTCATCTCGCTGCCAAAAGTGTCGGCGACGAAATCCCGCACTTGCGCTGCCGACAGGAACGGCTTTTTGGCTATGGCAGCCAGCACAGCCGTCTTGACCCGGCCCCCGCAGGCTCGGTCAAGCTGGCCGGTGCCCTTTCGGGCCGCCGCTGGGTCGTGGCCGAGGGCGTCGGCCCCCATAACCTCCCGGGCGGACCGCCACCGCGCCAACGTGCGGGCGCTGGTCTGTGCCACCTGCGCGCAAACCCATGCGGGAACGTCTATTGAACGGGCGTTGAAAAGCCCCGCAAAGAGCGTGTCGGCCGCGACGGTCGAAAGGCCCTGGTCGCGCCGGAAACGGTCGGCGAGATTGAGCAGGACCAGCCGGGCGTCCCGCTCTGCCCTGGCGCGTGGGCTCAGCCTGTCCGCCTCGGTCAGCGGTGGCCAAAGATCCTCGGGCACGACGTGGAAGTGCCGTGCGGCGTAGAGGAGGCGGGTCGATAAAGGCAGCAGATCGATATGGAATTCCTCGCCGCCACCGCCCTTGCGGCCTGCGCGAGGCCGGCAAAGGCCGATCTGTCTGACCCAGCCTTCACGCGCGATCAGGAGATTCATGCCGCGCTTGGTCGTTGGCAGGCCCGGGAATGTTCCGGCGAGCGCGTGTTCGGCGAATTCCGAAGCGGTGAACCAGCACTTCATCGACCGGCCCTCAGCTTGGCAGCGAGCGTTTCCTTGTGCCGGGCGAGTTTCTTTTCCTGCTCCTCGACCAGATGAAGTTCGATGATGGCAACATATTTGCTCGGCACGACGAGGAGTCCGAAGAGGCCAGCCACGAAGCCCAGCAGATCCATGCATTCGGTTGCCGTCACGAGCGCAACGAAGCGCTCAAGCGTAATGCGGTGCGACTCCTTGGCTTCGGAGGCGTAGGCATCGAGCATGTCGACGCTGACTGCATAGCCGAGCTCGTCGGACATGCGGGCGGCCACCTCCGTGCGCGACTTGCCGCACGTCTTTAGCGCCAGGGCGACGGCGCGGCTGATCTTGGAACCCAGCCGGTTGCCGGCGATCTCGCCGGCGTCGAAGCCGACAGCGACCTTCGGCGGCTCCCAGGCGAACAGATCCCCGGTCCCGTGGTCGCGCCGCATCATCGCGCGCCTCGCGGTGTCAGTGCCGACCGGGCTATTTCCCGCTTGGCTTCAATGATGTTCAGCAGTGAAAAATAGGCTTCGCCCTCTTCGACGCCGGTCCCCGCGATCAGCGCGAGCGCTTCCCGCATCCGGTCCGGTTCGCTGCGGTTTTCATTGCCGGCGTCGTGGTGGCGCGGCCAGTTCATCGGCGCCAGACCCTTGATGTCGCTGTGGCCGCGGAAGCCCCAATCGCTCATCAGAACCATCCCCGCTTCTTGGCGTGTGCACGGATGGCCTGTTCCTGGGTGTCGAGAAATTCACCCCTTTGCCGGTCGGTGAAGCGCGCCCAGTTTCCCAGTGTTGACGCAAACATCTTCTCGGCGGACGTGAGCAAGCGCAGTCCGGCGGCCAGCGCCAGGGCGTCGGAAACGCTCGCCGCCTCGGGCGGTGTCGAAAAAAGCATGTCGAGGACCCTGTCCTGCAACGCCGGCGGCTGTTCCGACAGCAGCTTCAGTCCGGCCTGGTGATCTTCGAGCCAGGTTCCGCGCAACCGCATCTTGGTTCGGACGGTCAGCTCGGTAACGATCTGGACCGCGACCTCGATGGCGCGGCGGGACAAGCCGGTGATTTCGGCGGCTTCTTGGCTAAACGCAAAAATTTCGCTTTGGCGGGCCTTGCCGCCAGTATGCTGGTTGCCGCGCCGCCCGCCTTGTTTCGCCTCGGGGTAGAGCCGCTCGTGCGCCTCCTTCAGCGCCGCCAGATATTCTGCACGCTCAAGCTTCGTCAGGTCCTGGCGATCGAGGTTTTCGACGATCTCGATTAGCCGCCGACTGTCGGCATTGAGGGTGTCGGCCGGTATAACACGGGCGTCGATCTCGTCTTCGCCGGCGAGATCGAGAGCCGCCAGCCGCTTGGCGCCGGCGATCAGCCTGAAGCGACCGTCCGGCTGGGCCTCGACATTGATCGGTTGCAGCTGCCCGACCGCCTTCGACGTCTTTCCGATCGTTTCGATGCGCGCCGGCCGCACGGCCGACAGGCGGTCTTCCGGCACGACGACGAGCTTGATAGCAATGCGCCGGTACGACGCGCTCGCGCTCATGGCCGCGCCCGCCCGGCGAGGATCACCACGATTAGGACCAGGGGAAATGCAAACAGCGCCGGCCAGCGGAGAACAGTGAGGAGCGCCGCGGCAACGTAAGCAAGAAGGGCCCCGCCCAGCAGCAGATTGCAGCCCACCAGAACTGAAACCAGGATCGACGCGACGAGGATAGTTGTGAGCGCGGCGGCCGAGATTACGCTCGGCACGGGCAAAGGCGCCGCCGGGTCGGGCCAGAAAGGGTTTCTGTCGGCATCGCGCCGCTTTGCGGACCGGATGGGCATTAACTGCGCTCCTCATTGTCCGCCGGTGCATAAGCGTTTTGACTCGCGTCCCGACCGGGCGTTCTGCTAGGAAATGAGCGCCGTCTGCCGTTCGGCCAATAGCGGTCGGGCCACAGGTCCCGTGCCGGTATGCCGAGTGCGGTCGCAATCGCCTTCTCCGCTTTCGGGTAGGAGGAACCGAGCGCGACTGAGATATCAGAGGCGGAGACGGGCGTGCGGTCGGCGAATGCTTTCAGCGAGCCGTGCCGACGCTTGATCTCCGCGAGTATCGCGTGGCGGTCCCATTTGGTCGCGTGCTGCTTTTGCACCGGCTCGTCCTTGACTTGAGCGGGAAGGCCGAAGGGCTGCCCCGGTCGCAAATCAGTTTGGTTTCCCAAATGGTCCCATTCGGGACTGAAAGTCAACCCGTTTGGGACATAAGGAGTGCCTGCTGTGGATAATGATGGAGGCGACGAGGAATGGCGCCGTCGGCTCAAGCAGGTGGTGGGCGATCATGGCGGCGCGGCAACCGTGGCGCGCCTTGCGGAGATCCCGCCGCAGACACTTAAGAACCACCTGAACGGCCGAACCAAGAAAGCGCCTTTGGAGGACTTGAAGCGCATTGCCGAAGCCTGCGGAGTCTCCTCGATTTGGCTGGCGGCACTCGTTGCGGAAGCCCCTGTGCCCGCCGGGCTGTCGGAAGGGGATGTCGCGCCTTATCGGGGACCCGATCCGAAGCTTGAAGCCCCACATGGCGTCAACAGCATCAGGCGCGTTGTGACGAGCCGGGCATTGGACTTGGCTGGCTATCTACCTGGCGACATCGTCGACTTCCGGATGGACAGGAAGCCGAAGCCGGGGCGGCCGGTACTCGCGCAGGTTTACGACGAGGTGGGCGGCGCCGAAACGGTTCTGCGCATCTACCGCCCGCCTTTTCTCCTTGTGCACTCCAGCGACCCCGCGATCGACCCACGCCCGATACCGCTCGACCCGAGCGACACGGTCGTCAAGATCATGGGCGTATTTGTACAGATGATCCGCGTCGCCGGTTAGCATCGCCAAGGACGGTCGGCTGTTCCCTCCTTGAGCTTTTGCCGTCCTGTGTCCGGACGTTTGAACACTTGAATTCGTGCGGCCTTACGCGTGGAGGGAACCGACGCGTGCCAGTCTTCAGCAAATTCCCACCTTTGACGCGGAGCTGCCAGCATTTCCATGGCTTCCGCGTCCATACCGATCTCTGCTAGTGCCCCTCGGACACGACGCGCAACTTTGGTTGGCAGATTGGCCCCCGCCTAGACAGGCCGTCTGCTCTCTTGAAAGTCCCAGATCTCCGGCCGATTTTCGTGGTTTCCCGGCTATTCCCGCCTAATCCCGGCAAAGCCCTAGATATGCCATCCGTTCTTGCGCGTTACAAAATCTCCACAATTCACACCTTTTCAGCGCAAACGTCTAAATTTTTATACGGCTTAAAAAAATCTTGCTGCCATATCTCGATTGACACATAGTGACTCGATGAAGCGAGCTCTTGCCTATTTCTTCGTCGTTCTGGTTTCCATTGCCGCGATTATCGTAGTCCTGCGCGTCGGCGCTACAATGTTGCCGCCTGAGCCAAATGCGCCTGTTGGCATTGCCACGACCACATCTCTGTGGGACGCCCTGCATCAGGCGATCGGGGTTAATCTCGGCACCCCTCTGGCGCATCTTTTCGTCCAGTTGCTGGTGATCATCGTAGCGGTCCAGTTTTTTGGACGCGTATTTACGCAACTCGGCTTTCCGTCTGTCATCGGCGAGATGATGGCCGGTGTTTTCCTCGGACCATCGCTTTTCGGCCTCCTCGCGCCCGGCGCTTTCGCATTCGTGTTTCCACCGCAGTCCCTGCCTACGCTGCAAATGTTAGCCCAGATCGGCGTCTGTCTCTTCATGTTCGTGATCGGCATGGAGGTGAACATGACCCATCTGCGCAGCAAGGCAAGCTCCGCCGTGGCGGTTAGCCATGCAAGCATCGTCGTCCCGTTCCTGATGGGCGTGACCCTTGCGATCTTCCTTTATGCCGAGACGGCAGGACCGAAGGCCACTTTTACCAGCTACGCGTTGTTCATGGGCATATCCATGAGCATTACCGCGTTTCCCGTGCTGGCGCGCATTCTCCAGGACCGCGGGATAACCAACACACCACTGGGCAGCCTGGCGCTGACCTGCGCCGCCGTCGACGACGTCAGCGCATGGACCATCATGGCGTTCGTGGTAGCCATTTCCAGCGCCGGCGGTCTCGGCGGGGTCGTGATGACTATCGTGCTGGTCGGCATCTTCGTCGTCATCATGATTTTCGGCGTTCGCCATTTGCTGCCACGCCTCATCGACAAGCAGGAACTCTCGGGAGGAGAGGTGTCGCACGGCACATTGGCCCTGGTTCTATGGGTTATTGTCGCCTCTGCTTTCTTTACCGAGAGCATCGGCATCCACGCGCTGTTCGGGGCCTTCCTTGCCGGCACAATAATGCCGTCCTCCGTCTCGTTTCGAAAGCATGTCAATCATCGCCTTGAGAAGTTCAGCTCGGTTCTGCTGCTGCCGCTTTTCTTCGTGTTCACCGGCCTGAGGACCAGGGTCGACCTGCTCAACGACTGGTCGAGCGTGTTGTGGTGTCTGGTCATCATAACCGTGGCCACAGCCGGGAAACTCGGCGCCAGCACGATCGCTGCGAAACTGACGGGAAATGGCTGGCGTGAGTCCCTGCAGATCGGCGCGCTGATGAACACGCGGGGCCTTGTCGAGCTGATTGCGCTCAATATCGGCTACGACATGGGAATCCTGTCGCCACGCATCTTCACCATGCTTGTCATCATGGCGCTTACGACAACCATCATGACCGGCCCGCTCCTGACACTGTTCGGCGAAACATCCCACCGCAAATTGGGCCAGGCGCAACCGTCACGCTAGCGGCGCGCCGAGAGGGCCGGACCGGTCTTCTTCCCGATGATGAGCCGTCCTGCCCTGTCAATGCCGGGCAAGAGAGCCTATATAGGGGAAATGGGCCGCTTCGGGCCGCCCTCTCGCCCCAAATATCAACAAAAACAAAGGAAGACCATTGCAGGTATTGGTACGTGACAACAACGTCGAACAGGCCATCAGGGTCCTGAAAAAGAAATTGCAGCGCGAAGGCGTCTTTCGGGAAATGAAGGCCCGGCGCGCTTACGAAAAGCCCTCCGAGCGGCGTGGCCGCGAAAAGGCAGAGGCGGTGCGCAGAACGCGCAAGGCAGCGCGCAAGCTGGCAATTCGCGAAGGCCTCATCGCCGCGCCGGTCAAGAAGCCGCGCCCGGCTTCGCCGCGCAGTGCCGCAGGCACCGGCCAGGCAAGTTGATTTTTTCAAGAATTTGACTGCTTGAAGCGCCGCCCGCCAACGGGTTGTTCCAATGGTGGACGGCGCGCCTGGGATATGTGCTCCTTCTCACAGGGCACATCTTCGCTCATCTGATGACGGGGATGCCACGCGATTCCGCACGTCGCCAGGCCATGGCAGGAACCCGATCGTTTCCTTTTCCTTCCATCCCGTTTCTTCCGTCTTTCATTCCCCAGATGCGCCTCTTATATTCGCGGCTGCTCGCGACACGCGATCGCATGCCGAAGCAGGAGGGCTCCCTATGGCGACATTGCAGAATTTCGATGCCGAAATTGCCAGAACGAAGCAGGTCGTCGAGGAGATGCGCTCCAAGATCGAACAGTCTGGAACCGTGCTGGACACGCTGGCCCAGGCCGACAAGAAGATCGGCGACGCCAATTTCGATATCGAGAATGCCCGCATCGACGACGTGCTCAAGCAGCAGAAGGTGATGGAAGGCAATATCGCCGATCTCATCATCGGGCTGGAAGACGCCACCAACGTCTTCGGCGCCGAATTCGAAAGCATGAAGAACTATACGGGCTGGGAAAACTTCATTGGCATGTTTTCCAAACAGCGGCAGCAGCGCATGCGCACCGACCGCGTCCGCAACATGTCGCTTGCCGGCAATCTGCAGGAGCTGCTGACCAAGTCCGACACCATCGTCGGCATCCTGAAGGCGCAGAAGGATGTACTCGACCAGCGCTACAAGACCTCCGAGGCGAGCCTTTCGCAGGTGATCGAGCGTCGCAAGACGACGATGGCCAATCTGGAAACGGTGCAGAAGCGCATCGTCGAGCTCAACCCCCTGCTGCTCGACATCGAGAACAAGATCGCCTCATCGACCAACCAGAAGGAGCGCACCCAGCTTGAGGGCGAGCGCACCAAGATGGCGACCGAGTACAACGAGAAGCAGGCCAAGGAGCAGGAGCTGCTGGCCGAAAGCCAGACGCTGGAGCGCTACACCTCCATGTTCCAGACCTTCGTGGATTCGCTCAACAACCAGATCGCCGCGCAGGCGACACTGATCAACAAGCTGACCATCGATACCGAGCAGCGCATCGTGCTCTACAAGGCGCTGGAAGACTCGCTGAAGACGGCGGCGCAGCAGGATGTCGCCCACAAGATCAACACGCTTGGCAGCCAGGTCGACAACACGGCGGAGGAAACCATGGCCGGCATCGGCGCGGCGGCGCAGAAGCACATCGGCGACCTGCTTGAAATGCACGAGAAGAACATGGTTGCCACCGCCGACATCCAGCGCCGCAAGAAGCTGGCCGACGACGCTTTCGCCCGGCGCTTCGACGACGTGCTGAAGAAGCACAACTCCGCCAACTACGTGCAGCCGTCGTAAGCTGATGCAGGGCACGCTCGCGTGTTGCGAGGTGGGATCGCATGACCGCTGAGACCGATGCGGCCGACCGCTACTTCGCCGCCATCTCGTCCGCCTTGAGCGGACTTGAAGTGTTCATGCGCGACGACCGTTCGCCGCTCTACAGGCATGGCATCGTCGCCCGGATCGTCGCCGAATACATCGCCCGCTTGGAGACGTCCTTTTCCTGCTGGCGCAACCGTCTCGGCTTCACGGATGCGTTCCGGATTTCGCGGGCGGAATCCGGCTTTCCGGTCTTCCAGACCCTGCTCGAACTCGAAAACGACCGCCGCCAGGCGGATGCCCGGCTGACCAACATCCCGCTGCCGGGCGAACTGCGGGAGGAAATGGCCGACTTCATCCTGCGCCACAAGGAGTTTCCGCGCGCGCTGCAGAAGTCGATGGCCGAACGGCTCTATCTGGAGGACGTCAAGGGCGAGCAGACTTTCGGCCCTTTCACCCTGGCGCAGACCGCCAAGGTGTCCGTCAATCCGAAGACCGGCCGGCCTTATTATCTCGTTCACTGGGCGAGCTTCGATGGCACGGCAAACCTGCCGCTGGTCTATATGGTGACGGTGGAGGATTCCAGCGAAGCCATGATCGCCCAGCTCGTCGATGGCGATACAGGTAAACTCAGGGAACACATCGACATTCCCCTCCCCGTCGATGGGCTGCTGAACCCGGAACTGGCCCACCGCTTCGACGATTTCACCGAGAAGAACTCCGCCTATTCGCTGGCGCCGATGACCATTGCCGTCAATCTCGACCGCGATTTCGAAACACTGCATCCCAAGCAGTTGCGACGCGTGGTGCTGGGGCCTTTCTACACCGCCGGCATCACCGACAACAATTCGACGGTCACGGAAATCCTGGCCAAGGTGCGCAAGCCGGAGAATGCCTGGCTGCTGACCTGGACCATCCAGGAGGTCTATTCCAAGGGCGAAAAGCCCGGCCGGCGCGGCCTGTTTTCCAGCGAGAAAACCACGCAGGAATTCTACATCAACACCGACGACCTCGAAGCCACCCGCCAGGGCGTGTCGAGCTATGAGAACCATGCCCTGGTGCCGCACGAGGCCTACCAGGCGCTCTACGCCGCCGGCGAAGTGCAGAAGATTTTCGCGGGCTACAAGGTGCATATCCTGTCGAACGGACAGGTAATCAGCGATGTGTGAGATCAGCGAGGGCAATAGATGGACACCGGCCTGACCACCATTTCCGAAGCGGCGATCGAAAAGCATCGCGCCACCGCGCAGAGCTTCGTCACCCGCGTCGTCGTGATGGAAGACCCGACGCGGGAATCCGGTACGGCGCTCGCCGGCACCAACCGCCGCTTCGTCTCCACCGTTTCCGTTGGCTCGGTCCGCCGCACCCGCGAGGTCGAACTGGCCAAGACGGTGCAGGCCGTCCATCCGGACGACCAGTTGCTGACCATTCCGCAACACACGCTGCTCTATCGCGCCCGTCGCGGCGCGCAGATCGCGCTGGCCATCGCCGATACCTTCGCCGAAGGCACCGATCTCGAAAGCCTGCAGGCGAAAAACGCCCGCGCTCCGCTTGAAGGCGACGAAGCGGCCGCGTTCAAGAAACTCCTGTCCGCTTCGGCCTATGTCGCGGCGTTTTCCTTCGCCTCCTACCTGTTCCAACTCATCGATTCCGACGGTGAGGCACCCAATGATGTCGCCGAACCGGACTTCCTGTTCGATACGCCGCAGGACGCTGTGAAATCGCTGGTCGCCGGCCTCGACACTGCGCTCGCCGGCGCCAGGGACGACGCCGACCTGATGTTGCGGTCCCGCGCCTTCGCCCGCGTTGCCGTCGATGGCCTGCTGCAGCGCAGGGGCCGCTTCGACGGACTGGGCAGTTTCGAGAACACCCACATCCGCATCGACGCGGACGATTTCACCCTCGACGGTTTCGACGTTGCGCCGGGCAAGAAATCGAAGCCGCTGGTGATGACCTTCAAGAAGCCCGAAGAGGTCGTCGGCAACCACATCGCCAAGTACCAGTCGGTCAAGCTCGCCAAGATGCTGATGGCCTACGATTTCGACAAGCAGTTGAACCCGTTCGTGGAACTGGGCGGCTTCCTGTTCACCTTCATCGGCGACGGCGCGCCGGGTACCGGCAAGACGACGCTGATCCAGATGATCGCCGGACTGCTCGACAATTACTGCAAGGTCGCCGGCTACCAGTTCGTCTACGAGAATTTCGGCGTCGACCAGATTTCATCCTATCAGGGCAAGTCCGGTCAGAACTGCCGGCAATTCATCACCGATGTGCTCAACCCGCGCGCCATCGGTTTCGGCACCATCGACGACATCGACCAAGTGGCCGCCAAGCGTTCCGATGACCGCGCATCCGCTGGCCAGCAGGAAATCACCGGCGTGCTGATGGACGCCTTCGCCGGCGCTTCCACCGTGGTGCGCGGCAATTGCTCCTTCGGCATGTTTTCGAACTATCCCGAAAACGTCGACGATGCGTTGCGCCAGCGCGCCGGAGCGCGATGGCTGGTCGACGGGCCGCAGACGCGCGACGACTACATCGACATCTTCGTCCTGCTTGCCGGCAAGAACCACAAGATCCCGCTTGGCCAACATCAGCTCTATGCGGCGCAGGAAATCCAGCGCGCCATCGCCGAGGCTTACGAGGAGCACGAGAAGCCGCAGGAAGACGGGCTGATGAACGTCTACGACCGGTTCATGAAGGAAAGCGGCGAGCCGAAGACGCTGGCCGATGTCGGCACCTACCTGCACATGATCAAGGAGGCGGAGCCGCGCTTCACCGGCCGCGCCATCAAGAACGTCACCGACGCCATCAAGATGCGCGCCATGGACATCGAGCTTCCCGACGAATGGTTCGAAAAGCCGGAAGCCTTCATGCACAAGAGCTACGACGAGAAGAAAGCGATGGTCGAGGAACTGCGCAGGCCGTTCTCGATGGACATGGTCATGCAGGAAATCAACCGCTACGCCGACAGCGAATTCCGCTACTCCGACAAGTCCGACGACTCCGCCGTCGAGAAGCTGCTGCGCGACGCCCGCCTGCGCGAACGCGCGGCAAGGGAGATGGCGGAATTGCAGAAGAAGGGGCTGTGGAGTTGATCTTCCTTCTCCCCGTTTACGGGGAGAAGGTGCCCGAAGGGCGGATGAGGGGCGGCGGTATGCGTGGCGGCAACGAACAGAAGGTGACGAGAGCCCGCGAACTGCGCCATGTCGAGAACGAGGCAGAAGAAAAACTTTGGCATGAGCTACGGGGTAGATGACTCAACGGGTACAAATTCGTGCGACAGCTCCGCATCGGGCCATATTTTGCTGACTTTGCCTGCAGAGAAAAGAATCTGGTCGTTGAGGTTGATGGAAGCCAGCACGCCGAGAGAAGGTCTGATTTGTATCGTGACGAAACGATGAACCGTAATGGCTGGTCTGTGCTAAGGATCTGGCACGCAGATGTGCTGAAACATCGACGGGAGGTGCTCGATACGATTCTTGCGGCACTTGACGGAAAACTGGCAGAAAAGATGATTGCGCCAGATGTCAAATTCTTACCTTCAACGATTTTGGAGGAAAGATGATGAATGTAAGTACCGCCCCTCATCCGCCCTTCGGGCACATTCTCCCCGTAAACGGGGAGAAGGAATAGTGAGCCCCGCCCACAAACCCGACCTCCTGCGCGACAACGAGCTCATCTACGGCCGCCTGCTGCCGGTGGACGAGCCGCATCTGGTCGAGCGCTACAACAAGGCGCTGGCCGCATTCGGCCTCAAGCCGACGAAGCTCAAGAGCTTCGACATCGACCGCACCGGCTTCTCGCCGCAGGTGGCGGAGGAATGCGGCGACTACGACTACCTCGACCCCAATGGCGTCAACCGCCGCTTCATCATCCTGACCCCGTCGCAGATCGACCTGCCGGTGGTCCACACCGCCTTTTCGAACACCTCCCAGTTGATGTTCGAGTTCATGACGAAGAACCAGCGCGCCATCAACGCGCTGACGATCAAGGACGTGATCTACGGCGAGATCGAGGATTCGGTCTCTGAGGTGAACGACATCGAGGATCTGCTTTCGATCAACCAGGTCGAGTTCAAGGTCCTGTCGGCCGAGGACGTGCTCGGCAAGGCCGCCGAACTCGGCAAGCTGGTAGACCGGCTGAAGCAGGAGCCGGACGCCTGGCGCAACGACGCCATGCTCAATCGCATGGTCGAGCTTGCCAAGGTCTGCGGCGATATCCGCGAAAACGCTCTCGTGCCGGATCAGGTCATCTTCCGCCACAACGCCTTCTGGACCAGCCACTTCGGCGGGCTCTATGTTTTCATCGATCCCGACGTCACCACCGTCATCAGCGACCCGTCAGCGCCGGGTTTTCGCCGCTCACGGCCATGGCAGGTGAGCTATCTGTCGATCCGCGACGCCGAAAGCGTCTTCAAATTCCTCGCCAGCACCGGCAGGATCGAACTGCCGCGCGCCTCCTGGGTCGAAACGTCCGGATATCTCGAGCATCGCGCCGAGATGGTCATACGCGACCTGATCCGGAAATCGGAACCGGACCGCAACCTGACCGAGGTCGACAAGGTCTGGCTGCAGACCTGGATCCACGGTCATGCCGAGTTGATCAACAAGGACGGCGCCTTCCCCTTCCTCAATGCCGCCAAGCGCGAGATCAAGCAGTTCGGTCAGATCAGGATCGACGAGGTGTTCCCGCAGCAGCGTTTTCTGCTGGTGCGCGCCCGTCCCGACCACCCGGATGCCTGGCTCACCAACCGGCTGATTTCCGATTTCGTTCCCTCGGACTTCATCTCCCGCTATGTCTTCAACAAGCAGGGTTTTTATCAGGACTACGAGGGCTACAGCGAAGCCTGGCGATCGCATGTTGTGGACATGCTGAAAACCACATATCTCAAGGACAAGATTGCGCTGCGGTCCCGCCTGTATGGCCTGACCGACTGAACGAGGGGATGACACGGCCATGCTCGATCCGATCGTGAATTTCTTCACCCGGATTTTCCAGTGGATCGGCCGCGGCATCGGCCTCGTCATTGGCGTCATCCTGTGGCCATTCCTATGGGCTGGTCGCTGGTACACGCAACGCGGCTGGATCTTGAAGGCGGTGGTCGGCGTGGCCCTGCTGCTGCTGGTCGGCTTCTATATCCGCTTCTTCTACATGACGCAGGTCTGGAACGGCTTCGATCCCAACTATGTCGAGAGCTATCAGTTCGAAAACCGCAACGTCTCCGCCGGCGAGCAGGTGGCCGCCGGCGCGGGAACGGATACGGCAAGGACCTGCGGCCGCTCGGCCATCGCCCAGGTGACCGCCGACCTGACCGATCTCAACGTCAACCAGAACGCCTGGATATCCTCTACCCTGCTCTACAAGCTCGGCCTGTTCGGCATCGACTGGGACCACACGCCGTTCATGGACAACAAGGCCTCGTTCCAGCGCGGCATCAATCAGGCGGTGCGCCGCACCTCGACCGAACTGGCCGACAATATGGGCCGCGTGCGCACCACCTCGCAGATCGACGGCGACCTGCAGGACGCACGCGGCAATCTGCAGTTCGACGAGGAAACCTGGTATTTCGGCCTGCGCCCGTTCGGACCGAAGACCCCAACGCCGAGCTACTACCGCTCGGCGGTGACGAAGCTGCGCGCCTTCAACAGCCGGCTGGAAACCTGCCAGGCGGTGTTCGACGCCCGCGCCGACAACCTCAAGCAATATGTCGATCGCATCGCTTCCGACATCGGCTCGACTTCGGCCATCCTGAAGGATCGCGCCGAGAACTACGACTACGGATTCTTCGACCCGCGCGCCGACGACCGCTTCTGGTTCGCCTATGGCCAGCTCTATGCCTATTACGGGCTGATGAAGGCCGCGCAGGCCGACTTCGAGGAAGTCATCAAGCAGAAGAATTTGAAGAGCCTGTGGGACACGATGGACGATCAGTTCGTCTCGGCGCTGCGCATCCAGCCGTGGCTGATCGCCAACAGCTCGGAGACCGGCATCTTCGCCACGCACCTGACGACGATGGGCTTCTACGTGCTGCGCGTCCGCTCCAATATGGTCGAAATCTCGAACGTGCTGGCGCAGTAGATAGACGTAGGCACTCCGGCGCCCCTGTCGCTTTTCGCGTATTGCGCGGCTGTTTTGGGACGGCGGAAGCGGCGTCTGTCGCGCTTCTATGCGCCTCGCTCAGGCATCGAAGCAATGGGAGTGCGGCATGGCTGAATTCAAGTCCGATATCGAGATTGCGCGCGCGGCGAAGAAGAAGCCGATCCAGGAGATCGGCGCCAGGATCGGCATTCCGTCCGAGCATCTGCTGCCTTATGGCCACGACAAGGCGAAGGTCTCGGCCGATTTCATCAAGTCGGTGAAGAGCAAGAAGGACGGCAAGCTCATCCTCGTCACCGCCATCAACCCGACCCCCGCCGGTGAAGGCAAGACCACCACCACTGTGGGTCTCGGCGACGGACTGAACCGGATCGGCAAGAAGGCAATCGTTTGTATCCGCGAGGCCTCGCTCGGGCCGAACTTCGGCGTCAAGGGCGGCGCTGCCGGCGGCGGCTACGCCCAGGTCGTGCCGATGGAGGACATGAACCTCCATTTCACCGGCGATTTCCACGCCATCACCACCGCGCACAATCTGCTCTCGGCATTGATCGACAACCACATCTACTGGGGAAACGACCTCGGCATCGACACCCGCCGCGTCGTCTGGCGTCGCGTCATGGACATGAACGACCGCGCCCTGCGCGAGATTATCTGTTCGCTCGGCGGCGTCGCCAACGGCTACCCGCGCGAGGCCGGCTTCGACATCACAGTCGCCTCGGAAGTGATGGCGATCCTGTGTCTTTCCACCGACCTGAAGGACCTGGAAAAGCGCCTCGGCGACATCATCGTCGCCTACCGCCGCGACAAGAGCCCGGTCTACGCCCGCGACCTCAAGGCCGATGGCGCGATGGCTGTCCTGTTGAAGGACGCCATGCAGCCGAACCTGGTGCAGACGCTGGAGAACAACCCGGCCTTCGTGCATGGCGGCCCGTTCGCCAACATCGCGCATGGCTGCAATTCAGTGGTCGCCACCACGACGGCGCTCAAGCTCGCCGACTACGTCGTCACCGAAGCCGGTTTCGGCGCCGACCTCGGGGCCGAAAAATTCTTCGACATCAAATGCCGCAAGGCCGGCTTGAAACCGGCCGCCGCCGTTGTCGTCGCCACTGTCCGCGCCATGAAGATGAATGGCGGCGTCAAGAAGGAAGACCTCGGCGGCGAGAATATCGAGGCGGTGAAGAAGGGTTGCCTCAACCTTGGCCGCCACATCGAGAACGTCAAGCAGTTCGGCGTGCCTGCCGTCGTCGCCATCAACCATTTCACCACCGATACGGATGCCGAGATAGCGGCCATGAAGGCCTTCGTGGAAGCGCAGGGCGCCGAGGCGGTCCTGTGCAAGCACTGGGCGCAAGGGTCGGCCGGCATCGAGGAACTGGCGAGGAAAGTGGTCGAAATGGCCGAGAGCGGAACCTCGCAATTCTCGCCGCTCTATCCCGACGACATGAAACTGTTCGACAAGGTCAACACCATCGTCAAGCGCATCTATCGCGGCGACGAGGCGATTGCCGACAAGTCGGTGCGCGACCAGCTCCACGCATGGGAGCAGGCCGGTTACGGCCATCTGCCGGTGTGCATGGCCAAGACGCAGTATTCGTTCTCGACCGATCCCAACCTGCGCGGCGCGCCAACCGGGCACACCGTGCCGGTGCGCGAGGTGCGTCTCGCCGCCGGCGCTGGCTTCGTCGTCATCATCTGCGGCGAGGTGATGACCATGCCCGGATTGCCGAAGACGCCCTCCTCGGAAAAGATATTCCTCAACGAGCAGGGCCAGATCGAGGGATTGTTCTAAGGCTCCGCCCCTTCAGGCTTTTCCACTTTGATCATGGCAACGCCACGCTCGCATGCTCATGCCCGTTGCATCCGCGCGCCGCCCTTTCGCGGCTGGCACCTGTTCAAAGCACTGCGCTGTGATAGCCTGCCCCCGACAGCCTTTGCTGTCCGATCTTGAGGGGGATCAACATGCTTTATCTGCTTGCACTTCTGATCGGCGTCATCGCCGGCCTGCGGGCGATGACCGCGCCCGCTGCTGTCGCCTGGGGCGCCTGGCTTGGCTGGCTGCCGATTGCCGGCACCTGGGCGAGCTTCATGGGTCATTGGGCGACGGTTGGCATTTTCACAGTCCTTGCCCTCGCCGAACTCGTGACTGACCAGCTCCCTTCGACGCCGAGCCGCAAGGTGCCGCAGCAGTTCGTTGCGCGCATCCTTCTTGGCGCCCTCTGCGGCGCAGTCATTGGCGCGGCTGGCGGCTTGACGCTGGGCGGACTGGCGAGCGGCGTCGTCGGCGCCATTATCGGCACGCTGGGCGGCGCTGAAATTCGCAGCCGGCTTGCAGCAGCGTTCGGACGGGATTTGCCCGCCGCGCTTGTCGAGGATGCCGTCGCCGTCTTCGGCGCGCTGCTGATTGTCGCGGCCGTCGCATGACGGCGCGAAAGTTCGACGCCATCGTCATCGGTTGCGGCCAGGCCGGCCCGCCGCTGGCGGGACGGCTCAGCGCCGCCGGCATGAAGGTGGCGCTGATTGAGCGCAAGCTGGTCGGCGGCACCTGCGTCAACACCGGCTGCATGCCGACCAAGACGATGGTCGCCAGCGCCTATGCCGCCCACCTCGCCCGCCGCGCCGCTGAATACGGAGTGACGCTTTCCGGCCCGGTCGGCATCGACATGAGGGCGGTGAAGGCGCGCAAGGACAAGGTCTCCAACGACGCCCGCGCCGGCCTGGAAGGCTGGATCGTCGGCATGACGGGCTGCACGCTGTTTCGCGGCCATGCCCGCTTCGAGAACGCGAACACGGTCCGGGTCGGCGACGATCTTCTGACCGCTGAAAAGATTTTCATCAATGTCGGTGGCCGCGCATCCGTGCCGGACCTGCCGGGCGTCCAGGACATCGACTATCTGACCAATTCCTCGATGATGGACCTCGACGTGCTGCCGCGCCATCTGGTCGTGGTCGGCGGCAGCTACATTTCGCTCGAATTCGCGCAGATGTTCCGCCGCTTCGGCTCGGAGGTGACCGTCATCGAAAAGTCCCCTCGCCTGATCGGCCGCGAGGACGAGGATGTATCCGCCGCAATCCTCTCCATCCTCGAAAACGAAGGGATAAAAATTCATCTCGGCGCGGATGACATACGCTTCGCCAAGGAGGGTAACGACATCGCCGTGACGTTTTCCGCCGGTGAGTCGCCGGCTGTCGGCTCGCATGTGCTGCTGGCGCTTGGGCGCGTGCCCAACACCGAGGATCTCGGACTGGAAAAAGCCGGTGTCGAAACCGACAAGCGGGGTTTCATAGCCGTCGATGACGAATTGCGCACCAGTTTGCCCGGCATCTGGGCGCTGGGCGATTGCAACGGCAAGGGCGCCTTCACCCACACCTCCTACAACGATTACGAGATCGTCGCCGCCAACCTGCTGGATGGCGGCACGCGCAGGGTGAGCGACCGCATCGAAGCCTACGCGCTCTATATCGACCCGCCGCTGGGACGCTGCGGCATGACCGAGACGGCGGCGCGCAAATCCGGCCGTAACGTGCTGGTCGGGCAGCGGCCTATGACCCGCGTCGGCCGCGCTATTGAAAAGGGCGAGACGCAGGGCTTCATGAAGATACTGGCCGATGCCGACACAAGCGAGATTCTCGGCTGCTCCGTTCTTGGTCCCGGAGGCGACGAGGCCGTACACTGCGTGCTCGACCTGATGTACGCCAGGGCGCCGGTGACGACGCTGCGGCGCGCCGTGCACATCCATCCTAACGTGGCTGAACTTCTGCCGACGATCGCACAGGAAATGAAGCCGCTGGCCTGACGGGTGGTTGCCCGGGCTGCCGGTCAGCCTTCGTGCAAATCCGGTTGCGCGGCATCGCAATCGTCGCTAAAGGTTTCGCCATGAACATGCTTTCGATCAAGACCGTTTGGTGGTGGGCCAGCGAATAGCGGCCCCTCGAAACGCGTGTGCGTAGAAATCAGAGAGTGGCCGCAGGAGAAGTCCGGCGGCCTTTTGTTTTCCAGAAGTGCCCCAGCCTCCGAGCGGCGAACAAGGAGATGGCAATGACGGTGGAGATTCTGGAGAACGGAGCCGAACGCTTCGTCACGGCGGGTGGCATTTCCATCACGCGCGAGCGCCACGACAAACCCTATGACGGCGCCATCGAAGCTTATATCGACGGCCTGAACTCCCGCCGCGGCGCGGTGTTCTCCTCCAATTACGAATACCCAGGCCGCTACACGCGTTGGGATACCGCCATCATCGATCCGCCTCTGGTCATCTCGGCGCGCGGCCGCGCCATGCGCATCGAGGCGCTGAACCAGCGCGGCGAAGCCATGCTGCCGGCCATCGCCCGCATGCTGCTGGCCGTCGATGAGGTGACGCTCACCCAGACGACCAGGCGCCGTCTGGCGCTGACGGTCGCCGAACCGGGGCGCGTCTTCACCGAGGAAGAGCGCTCGCGCGTTCCCTCGGTTTTCACCGTGCTTCGCGCCATCACCGCGCTGTTCAAGACGAGCGACGACGCCAACATCGGCCTTTACGGCGCTTTCGGCTACGACCTTGCCTTTCAGTTCGATCCGGTCGACCACAAACTCGAGCGCAGCCAGAGCCAGCGCGACCTGGTCCTGTACCTGCCCGACGAGATCCTTGTCGTCGATCACTATTCGGCCAAGGCCTGGACCGATCGTTACGACTTTTCCGGCGACGGCTTTTCCACCGAGGGCCTGCCGCGTGAAACCGAGGCTGAGCCATTCAAGCCTGCCGACCGCATCCCGCCGCGGGGCGACCACGAACCCGGCGAATACGCCAAGATCGTCGAAAAGGCCAAGGAGAGCTTCAAGCGCGGCGACCTCTTCGAGGTCGTGCCCGGCCAGATGTTCTATGAACGCTGCGAGACGGCGCCGTCCGAGATTTCGCGCAAGCTGAAGTCCATAAACCCCTCGCCCTACTCCTTCTTCATCAACCTTGGCGAAGGCGAATTCCTCGTCGGCGCATCGCCGGAGATGTTCGTGCGGGTCAACGGCCGCCGCGTCGAGACGTGCCCGATTTCCGGCACCATCAAGCGCGGTGACGACGCCATTTCCGACTCCGAGCAGATCCTCAAGCTGCTCAATTCCAAGAAGGACGAGTCCGAACTCACCATGTGCTCGGACGTCGACCGCAACGACAAGTCGCGCGTTTGCGAGCCGGGCTCCGTTCGCGTCATCGGCCGCCGCCAGATCGAGATGTATTCGCGGCTGATCCATACCGTCGATCACATCGAAGGCCGGCTGCGCGAAGGCATGGATGCGTTCGACGCGTTCCTGTCCCATGCCTGGGCCGTCACCGTCACCGGCGCGCCGAAGCTGTGGGCCATGCGCTTCATCGAGCAGAACGAGAAATCGCCGCGCGCCTGGTATGGCGGCGCCATCGGCATGGTCAATTTCAACGGCGACCTGAACACCGGGCTGACGCTTCGGACCATCCGCATCAAGGACGGTATCGCCGAAGTGCGCGCCGGCGCGACGCTGCTGTTCGATTCCGTGCCCGAGGAAGAGGAAGCCGAAACCGAACTGAAGGCATCCGCCATGCTCTCCGCCATCCGCGACGCCAAGACTGGAAACTCCGCCACCGTCGAACGCGCTACCGCCCGCGTCGGCGAGGGCGTGAACATCCTGCTGGTCGACCACGAGGACAGTTTCGTCCACACGCTGGCGAATTATTTCCGCCAGACCGGCGCAAATGTCTCGACCGTGCGCTCGCCGGTCCCGGAAGAGATATTCGACCGCCTGAAGCCGGACCTCGTCGTGCTTTCGCCGGGACCGGGCACGCCCAAGGATTTCGACTGCGCCGCCACCATCAAGAATGCGCGGCAGCGCGACCTGCCGATCTTTGGCGTCTGTCTCGGCCTGCAGGCGCTGGCGGAAGCTTATGGCGGCGAGTTGCGCCAGTTGCACGTGCCGATGCATGGCAAGCCTTCGCGCATCCGCGTCTCCAAGCCCGGCGTGATCTTCTCCGGCCTGCCGAAGGAAGTAACGGTTGGCCGCTATCATTCGATCTTCGCCGACCCGGTGCGGCTGCCCGACGACTTCATCGTCACGGCCGAAACGGAAGATGGCGTCATCATGGCCTTCGAACATCGCAAGGAGCCCATTGCCGCCGTGCAATTCCATCCGGAATCGATCATGACGCTTGGCCACAACGCCGGCATGCGGATCATCGAAAACATCGTTGCGCATCTGCCGCGCAAGGCGAAGGACAAGGCGGCTTAGCGAGGCTGTGGCAACTACGATCCAACCGAAAATTTCGACCTCGAAGCGCCGTGTTACAACGCTCGCGCTGTGGACCATCTTTATCGCGTTCGCGGTGCTCGGCCTAAAGGCGGTTGCCTGGATGATGACCGGGTCGGTCGCTCTCTATTCCGACGCGCTGGAATCGACCGTCAACGTCATCGCCGCCTTTGCCGCCTTCTGGGCGATCCGCGTCAGCCACAAGCCGGCCGACGACGACCACCCCTTCGGTCACCACAAGGCGGAATACTTCTCCGCTGTGCTGGAAGGCGTGCTGATCGTGCTGGCCGCGCTGCTGATCATCGCCGAAGTCTGGCGCTCCTGGCAGGCTCCTGTTCCGATCGAACAGCCTTGGCAGGGAATCGCCGTCAACGGCGTCGCCTCGCTCATCAATGCCGCATGGGCGTTCACCCTGATCCGCGCCGGCCGCGCGGAAAAATCGCCAGCCCTCGTCGCCGACGGCAAGCACATCATGACCGACGTCGTGACCTCGGTCGGCGTCATTATCGGCCTGGTCGGGGCCGTGTTGACAGGATGGCAGATACTCGATCCGCTGCTGGCGGTTCTGGTGGCGCTGAACATCCTCTGGCAGGGCTGGCATGTCATCGGGTCGTCCATGAACGGACTGATGGACCGCGCCGTGGACATCCACGAACACGTCCGCATCCGCGACATCATCTCCGCCAATTGCAAGGGTGCGATGGAGGTCCACGACCTCAAGACGCGCATTGCCGGGCGCGCCACCTTCATCGAGTTTCACATGGTGGTGGATGCCGACATGACGGTGGGCGAAAGCCACGTCATCTGCGACCGGATCGAAGACGCGCTGAGGGCGGAAATCCCCTCCGTGCGCGTCACCATCCATGTCGAGCCCGACGACGAGGCGAAGCTGCCAAAGGGCACCACCGCTGTCCCGTTTGCCTGAGGACTAAGTCCAGGCTCAACTCTGAATCACGGTGCGCAGGCGGATTGCGGCATCGGTTCGAGCCGGTAGACCGCATCGTCGGATGCGGTCTTGCCTTCCGCCGCTGCCGAGCAAAGATCGACGATCGGCAGGCTGCTGTTCGGATTGGCCAGCATCATCGTGCCATTCGCGCCGCGGCGCAGGAATATCTCCTTCTGAGACATATCGCAGGAGGAGCCACCCTTGCCGCCCGTGGCCGAGCAGCGCCACTGGTCGCCCTCACCCTGACAGGAATAGGTCTGCGTGGCCTTGGCCGCATTCTGCTTGGTCGTGACCGTGACGGACACGTCGGCATCGTTCGGCCAATATTGCGGATTTCCGGACGACGCAAAGGAAGCGAGTTCCGTCTGCCCGCGGAAAACGCGGATGGTCTGCGTCATCTGGTCGGCATGCGACTTCATGTGGGCGTCGTCATAGTCGCGGCCGTAGCAGAAAGGCTGGTCAGGCTTCAGCCTTTCGCGCAGCGGCTCCCCCAACGACGGATCGACGGGGTCTATCCTGGCGAATTCCGCCACACAGCTCTGCGCCGGCATCCGCTCCAGCCTGAAACCGTTATCATCGCTTCCAAGCGCCCGTTTCTCATACTCGGCGGCGCCAAGCTCATCTTCAGCGCCGATATCCAGGTAGAGATCGCGTGAAAGATCGTTGACGATGATGTGGTCCTTGCCGTCGAGCTTGAGCGAGGCCATGGTCCGATCGCATTCCATGCCGCAGCGGACCTCGCCGTCGCTGTTTTCGGCAAAGCTGCCGCACCATCCACTAACCCACTCCGGCTTTGCCGAACCGCGAACCGTCGTCGTCATGAAGCCGTTATAACCTGCATCGGCATCGCTGTTCACAGGCTCTTCGTTCGGCCGGCTGACCGGGTCCTTGCCGGAATAAAAGAAAATGCGCGCCACCTTCTGGTCCGGGTGGGATTGCAGGTGCGACTGGCTGTAGACGCGGCCGTAGCAAGCCTCGGCATCGGCTGGCTTGCCGCTCTCCTGCGCCGACGCCATCCCGGCGACAGCCGCCAAGCCGAGTCCCAAAGTAATGACTTTGAAAAGTGCCATACGCCCTCTCCCGCACGGGACCTGCCTGTATGGAATTTATGCTAAGAATGCCGAATGCGCCACGTCAATTGGCGATGACCCGAAACAGGAGGGAGCGGTGCTGCGTCGAGACATGTTTCGTGGACTTTTTGCCGGAGGAAGCGCGCTGTTGGGTCTGGGCGCTGCGCGGGCGGCGACCGCGCCAGCGAGGCAGAAAGTAGCCTACCATCTCAACGAGGTCGCCAAGGTCGGTTTCGTACTGGGCAATATCAAGAACCACTATGAGGGCACTGGCGGCAATGTCGACATCGTGCTCGTCGTGCACGGACCGGCGCTGTCGGCGTTCAGGCGCAACGGCGCTTCAGCCGCCATTTCCAGCCGTTTCGCCGGGCTGAGGAAGCAGGGGCTTGCCGTTCAGGCCTGCGCCAATACCATGAATGGCATGTCGCTCGGCCTGCCGGATCTTTTCGAGGGTTTCGCCAGCGCCGAGGCCGGCGGCGTGGTGCGGCTGGCCGAATTGCAGGCGCAGGGCTACGCCTATCTCCGGCCCTAGGCGCATTCGCGACTTGAACAGCGCGCCTGGAACGGCCAAGTTTGTCGTCAGGCGGCGGGACCGGCAGAGGAGGTTTTGAATGTACGGCCTGATCGGAAAGATGCGGGCGCTGCCCGGCAAACGCGACGAGCTGATCGACCTTCTGCTGGATACCACCGGTGCGCTGCCGGGTTGCCTGAGCTATCTCATCGCGCGCGACCCCGCCGATACGACAGCCATCTGGGTCACCGAGGTCTGGACCGATCGGGAAAGCCACAAGGCGTCGCTGTCCATGCCGCAAGTACAGGATGCGATCACCCGGGCGCGGCCGATGATCGCCGGTTTCGAGTTCCAGATCGAAACCGAACCGGTCGGCGGCTTCGGCCTGCCCGCTGCCTAGCGGGCACGCCGTCTGGGACGCAAAAAACGACGACATATCGGTTTTTTCGTCCGGCAGGGTTCGCTTTTTACCGCTTCGGGTCTAACAGGCGGCGATGGATAGTATGCCGGAACCGTCCCGCGTCGAGCCATTGGCCCGTCTTGCGCCCGCAATTCAATGGCTTTTGATCCTTGTCGTCTCGCTGCTTTTCTCCGGCGCGCTTGAATTCGCTGAACTTCCCGCCGCCTTGCTGCTCGGTCCCATGTTCGCGGCTATCGTCGCCGGCACCAATGGCGCCACCGTCCGCGTTCCACGCCTTGCCTTCGCCGCAGCTCAGTCCGTGGTCGGCTGCCTGATCGCGAGTTCCATATCTCCCGGCATTTTTTCCGTTTTCTATGCCGACTGGCCGCTTTTCGCGGCTACCGTCTTCGCCACCATCGCCGCATCGAGCCTTCTCGGCTGGCTGATCAGTCGCTGGCGCATTCTGCCCGGCACGACCGCCGTATGGGGGTCGGCGCCCGGCGCCGCCACCGCCATGGTGCTGATGGCCGGCGCCTTCGGGGCCGACCAGCGCCTTGTCGCCTTCATGCAATATCTGCGTGTCATCTTCGTCTCCATGGCGGCGGCCCTCATCGCCCGCATGTGGGTCGACACCACCGGCCTCGAACCCCCCGCCATTGTCTGGTTTCCACCCCTCGATCTGCCCGTATTTGCCGGCACCCTTGCCATCATCGCGGGCGGCGGCGTCGCCGGCCACCTGCTCCGGCTCCCCTCGCCCTATCTGCTCGGCACGATGATCCTGGGCACTGCGCTCCATCTCGGCGCCGGCGTGCCTTTTCAGTTGCCGCAATGGCTGCTCGCCCTCAGCTATGCGCTGGTCGGCTGGTCGATCGGCCTGAACTTCACCCGAGCGATCCTGCTGCACGCCGCCCGCGCCCTGCCACAGGTCGTCGGCTCGATCCTCGCCCTCATCGCCTTCTGCGGCGGCATGGCTTGGCTGATCAGCCATCTGCTCGGCATCGATCCGCTGACTGCCTATCTGGCGACCAGTCCGGGCGGCATGGATTCCATCGCCATCATCGCCGCCGCATCGCAGAACGTCGACATCTCCTTCATCATGGCGCTGCAGACAGTGCGCTTCATGATCGTGCTGCTGCTCGGCCCCAGCCTGGCCAAGCTGGTTGCGCGGGCTGTCAAGGAATGAAGCTGCCGGCCAAGAGCTTGAAGCGCGAGGCCCGGCAAGAGCGCGAGGCCCCGCAAGACGGACTTGCCACGTCTCGGCGCCTCCTGTAAGAAAGCCGCCATGAAAATGCGCCCGTCCTCGACCGCACATACTGCGTCCGGCATTGCCGGCGAGACGTTGCGCGCGCTTGCCTCGACCCTTCTTCTTCTCGGCCTTATCGGCGATCGCCGGGCCCGCTGAAGGAGCGCCCGGCGATCGATATCGCCGGCTGGCACCCTGCTCCTTGGCAAAACACATTCTGGAAACGACAATCGGATAGAGGCGCCGCCTGGCGCGTGATCGCTCGACGCGGTCCGCCGGGGCGCCCGGAGAAGAGACGATGAACGCAAGAACAGACGTACGATCCGCCGCGGCCAAGGGCATGCCGGACGCGCCGCGCAAATATGCGCCCTACCCCACGGTCGGACTGTCCGACCGCACATGGCCCTCCCGGAGGATCGAGAAAGCGCCGGTCTGGTGCTCGGTCGACCTGCGCGACGGCAACCAGGCGCTGGTCGACCCGATGGGCCACGACCGCAAGGCCCGCATGTTCCAGCTCCTGCTCGACATGGGTTTTCGGGAAATCGAGGTCGGTTTCCCGTCCGCCTCGCAGACCGACTTCGATTTCACCCGCTGGTGCATCGAGGAAGGCAACATTTCTGACAACGTCGATCTGCAGGTGCTGGTGCAGTGCCGCCCTGAATTGATCGCGCGCACCTTCGAGTCGCTCGATGGAGCGAAGACGCCGATCGTGCATTTCTACAATTCCACCAGCGAATTGCAGCGCCGCGTCGTGTTCGACAAGGACGTCGCCGGCATCAAGCGCATCGCCACCGACGCCGCCAAGATGATCACCGACATGGCGGCCAAGGCCGGCGGCGGATACCGCTTCCAGTATTCGCCGGAAAGCTTCACCGGCACGGAACTGGAAGTTGCGCTGGAGATCTGCAACGCGGTGGCCGAGATCGTCCGGCCGACGCCTGACAACAAGCTCATTGTCAACCTGCCGTCCACGGTGGAGATGGCGACGCCCAACACGTATGCCGACCGCATCGAATGGATGTGCCGCAACCTCGACAACCGCGAGAACCTGATCGTCTCCCTGCATCCGCACAATGATCGCGGCACCGCCGTGGCGACGACCGAACTCGGCCTGATGGCCGGCGCCGACCGGGTCGAAGGCACGCTGTTCGGCAATGGCGAGCGCACCGGCAATGTCGATATCGTCACGCTGGCGCTCAACATGTACACGCAGGGCGTCGACCCGTTACTCGACTGCTCGGACATCTCGCGCATGAAGGATGTCTACGAATATTCGAACCAGCTGCGCATTCCCGAGCGCCATCCCTATGTCGGCGAACTCGTCTATACGGCGTTCTCCGGTTCCCATCAGGATGCCATCAACAAGGGCATGAAGGCGCTGAAGAAGGCCAACACCGAACTCTGGGAAGTGCCGTACCTGCCCATCGACCCGCAGGATGTCGGACGCAGCTACGAGGCGATCATCCGCATCAACTCGCAATCCGGCAAGGGCGGCATCGCCTATGTACTGCAGGCGGACTACGGGCTGAACCTGCCGCGCAACCTGCAAGTCGAGTTCAGCCAGGAAATCCAGTCGATCACCGACGCCGAAGGCAAGGAAGTGCCGGTCAAGCGCATCCATGACCGTTTCGTCGAGGTCTATGTCGACCAGCCGGGCGGGCGCTTCAAGTTCCTCGACCATCACACCTATCCCGACACCGGGGTGAAGGGCCGCCGCATTGTCGAGGCGATCATCCTCGACAACGGCAAGGAGATCACCATCAGCGGCAGCGGGACCGGCCCGATCGACGGCTTCGTCGATGCGCTCTCCCGTCATCTCGGCATCGACATGTCGGTGCTCGACTATTCCGAGCATTCCCTCCAGCGCGGCTCCAATGCCTCAGCGATCTCCTATGTCGAGATGGAGTACCCCGGCGGCAAACTGTTCGGCGCCGGCATCAACACCAACATTGTCGCCGCTTCGCTCGAGGCGGTCGTGTCCGCCGCCAACCGCATAGCCGCAAAGGCTGGCAGCTGAACGCAATGCTTGCCCGGCTTGATCAATCCGATCAGCCGGGCACCCAAGCTTTGCATTCGCAGTGACCCGATGATTGCCTTCCAAGAAAGACCGAAGCACAGTGGCGGTCGCAAATGACTGACACTCCTTCGACAACCAATTCCGGGCTTTTTGCCGCCGAGCAGGACGGCAGTGGCCGAACTGGCGACAGGCAGACCGACAAACCACCAGTCGTTCTGCTGCACGGATTCGGCGGCTGCCATGCCATATGGCGCGATATCATTCGCAGTTTGGCCAACTCTGCGCGCGTGCTGGCTTACGATCTGCCGGGTCACGGCCAATCATTGACGGGGCCCGGCGCAGGCTCCGCCCGACGCACCGCCGCCGCCATTCTGGCCGACCTCGCGTCCCGCGATATTCAGCACGTTCATCTGGTCGGTCATTCCATGGGCGGCGCCATCGCCACCCTCATGGCCGTGGCCGAACCTGAACGCGTTGCGTCGCTGACCTTGCTGGCCCCCGGCGGCGTGGGTGAGGAAATCAACGGCGCTCTGTTGCGCCGTTACGCCGCTGCGGTCGATGACGACGAAATCCGGCAGTGCCTCGCCGCGATGTCGGGACCGCAAGCGCAAATCGCGGATGCCGCGCTCCACCCCTACCGAGAGATGCGGCGGCAACCCGGCCAGACCGCCATCCTGCTGGACATCGTCGGCATGATCGCGCGCGACGGGCGGCAGGGCGTCATCCCCGGCGAAATGCTGGCGGCGCTTCTCATGCCGGTCACGGTCGCCTGGGGCGACGCAGACCCTGTGCTGCCTTTCAAGCAAACCGAAAACCTGCCGCGGCACTTTAAGATCAGGCGACTTCCCGGTGTCGGACACATGCTTGTCTCGGAAGCCCCCAAGACCGTGACGGAGCTTATCCTCGCCGGCATCCGACCCGCATGCCCCTTGCCCTGACAAGGCCGGATGCATTCTGCTTCCGTTTATGTTAACCGGGTATTTACCATAATTGGGGCGCCTCCGATGAAGGAAGCCAACGATACGACAGCTCTGCCTGACACGTCGCGGAAGCTGACCGACGCCATAAGGGACGTGAAGAACGCGCTGGCCGACCGCGACGACGTCGTCGTCGACATGCGCGAGGCGCATCGCATGCGGCTGGACCTGCTGGCGGCTGAGCTGGCGCCGGTCTTCGCCGACGTGTCCGCGGACATCGACAGTTTCGATTTCGTCGTATCGTCCGGTTTGCAGCCCCGCCTGTGGATCGATGCCGTCAGCCATGTCGCCATGGGCCGTGACCGGCGTACCTATCGCTTCCTGAAGGACACTCGCATCGGCCGCGTCGTGCTGGCGGAATCGACGGACATGAAGCCGGTGGTCGATCAGGTCACCAAATACGTCGCCGAGCGCATCGTCGAACGCCAGCGGATGATGGAAGGCGGTGTCGAGCCCGCCATTGTCGATTTGAAACGCCCGGCCGTCCAGGAAGCCGAGCCGCCGTTAAAGGCTGTCTCGCGGCCGGACCGCTGGTCTGCCTTCTTCTCGGTGCTCGGACTGATCACCGCCGGCGCGCTCGCGGGGCTAGCGGTCTCGGCGATCCTCTTCTGGGACCGCATTTCGGCGATCAGGATCAGTTTCTAACCAGCGCCGACGCTGTATCCGACCGCAATTCGACCGTTTCGATGTCCGACGGCGGCATGGCCGCGCCTGTCAGGCCGCGGCGCGTCAGCCGCACCTGCCAACGCTCAGGCTCGCCTTCGATCTCGATGAGATTGTACTGCGACGGAGGATGCTTTCCGCCCGGCGCCTGGCCCGCTGCCGCGACGCCCACGACCGGTATCTTCGCCTTGCCGCTGCCGATCGAATAGAGCGACGGCAGGTGCGAATGGCCGTGCAACACCAGTTCAGCGCCGTGCGTACCAACTGTCTTGTGGAACCGCCCGATGCCGAACAGGCGCTTGTGCTGCGGCACCGCGCCCCGCACCGGCGGATGGTGGATCATGACGACGCGGAACAGGCCGCGCCTGCCGGTTTCCTCCAGAATCCTGGCCATGCGCGTCGCCTGCCCGTCCTCGAAGAAGCCGTTGGCCATGAATGGCGCGGTCGCGCGCGCGGTGGAAACGCCGATCAGCGCCACATTGCCGCGCACCCGCAGATAGGGGAAGGAATGGCGGCCGACCGTCGCGTTGGCGCCGTCGCCCGCCATCCAGGCTGCCCACGACCGGCAGATCTTGTCGAAGGCGCCCGGCACATAGGCGTCGTGATTGCCCGGCACCACCGATACATCGTGCGGCGGCCCCAGCGTTTCCAGCCAAAGGCGCGCCATCTCGATTTCACCGTCGAGCGCCAGATTGACCAGATCGCCGGTCACCGCCAGATGATCAGGCGCGTTGGCCTGAATGTCCGCGACAAGCGTATCGATCACCACATCATGCATGTGCCGGCGGCGGTTGCGCTGCCAGTTCACGTAGCCGACGACGCGCTTGGAGGCGAGATCGCGATAGGATACATCGGGCAGAGGCCCCAGATGGATGTCGGAGATATGCGCAAGCCTGAACATGTTTTCTTCTTACGGGAGGATTGCGCGGCTTTCCACTCACGCTTTGGCGCGCCATGAGCATTGCCGACCCGGACAGGCAGTTTCGCCAGACCGGCTGGGCCGGTTTGCGGGCGAAGCTCTTCCATCTTTTCTTTGTGATCAAACGGCCGATGACGCTGGGCGTGCGCGGTCTCGTCCATGATCGCGAGGCCAATGCCGTCTTCCTCATCCGCCATACCTATGTGCCCGGCTGGCAGCTTCCCGGCGGCGGCGTCGAGACCGGCGAAACCCTCGGCGAGGCACTGGAGCGCGAGCTTGCCGAGGAAGGCAACATCGTCTTTACCGCGCCGCCCCTGTTGAAATCCGTACATTTCAACCGCGGCACCAGCCGGCGCGACCATGTCGGCTTCTATCTGATCGAGGCCTTCCGCCAGAGCGGCCCGAAGCTGGCGGACCATGAGATCGCCGAGGCGGGATTTTTCCCGCTCGATGCCTTGCCTGATGGGCTCACCCCCGGGACACGCCGGCGTCTTGCCGAAGTCTTCGACGGCGCGGTTCCCTCGCCTTACTGGTAACTACGCAGCCTTCGCCAGACGCGCGCGATCGTGGGGGGCGGCGTACTCGATCTCCGGCCCAACCGGGATGATCCCGGTCGGGTTGATGGTCGCGTGGCTCCCGTAATAATGCGCCTTGATATGGTGCAGATTGACCGTGCCGGCCACGCCCGGCACCTGGTAGAGTTCGCGCAGATAATTCGACAGGTTCGGATAGTCGGCGATACGGCGCAGATTGCACTTGAAGTGGCCGACATAGACCGGGTCGAAACGCACCAGCGTGGTGAACAAGCGCCAGTCCGCCTCCGTTATGACGTCGCCGGCAAGGTAGCGTTGCCGCGACAGGCGTGCGTCCAGAGTGTCCAGCGCCGCGAACAACTCGCCGAACGCTTCCTCGTAGGCCGCTTGTGTCGTCGCGAAGCCGGCGCGGTAGACACCGTTGTTGACCGCCGGATAGACCAGCGCGTTCACCGCATCGATTTCCTCGCGCAGCGCGGTCGGATAGAAATCGACGTGGGCGTCGCCCCATGCGTCAAAGGCCGAATTCAGCATTCGGATGATTTCGGCAGACTCGTTCGAGACGATGGTCTGTTCCTGCTTGTCCCACAGCACCGGCACCGTCACCCGGCCCGAATAGTTGGAGTCGGCCTTGATATAGATCTGGTGCAGGAACTGCAGGCCATAGAGCGTGTCGCCGGTGGCGCCATCCTCGGCGAGGAACGTCCAGCCATCCTTGCCCATGAAATGATGGACAACGGAAACGGAAATGACGTCTTCCAGCCGCTTCAGCGCCCGGAAGATCAGCGTGCGATGCGCCCACGGGCAGGCAAGCGAGACGTAGAGATGGTAGCGGCCGGGTTCGGCCTTGAACCCGCGCTGGCGGCCCTCAGCTGGCTGGCCATCGACGGTGACCCAGTCGCGCCACTGTGATTCCGCCCGCACGAACTTGCCGCCGCTTTCCTTGGTGTCGTACCAGCGGTCCTGCCATTTTCCGTCGACAAGCAAACCCATCGTACAGTCCCCGTTTCTACTGGCTCTATGTAGGCGGAAATCTTCGCGTGCAAAGCTTTTGCGATGAACGCATCGTCAACAGATCGAAATGCGCGGAAGAACGATTGCCGGGGTCCGAATTTGATGCTAGCGGAACGCGCATGATGGATTTCCTGGCAAATGTCCGGTTCGACCGACGACGAAAGGCCGCCCGCGCTTGAAGCGCTGACTGGCGAACGCTGCCGTTTGCAGCACCTTTCTTCTTATCCGGAACGCTAAGACCATGAGCCTTGCCGACGTTAAATACCTGCCGGAAAGCCCGGCCCACGATCCCGAAATCGACATCATCAACGAAGAAGCCTTCGGGCCGGGACGCTTCGCGCGTGCCGCCTACAAGATCAGGGAAGGCGGTCCGCATGAGCGGAACCTTTCCTTCGTCGCGGTCGATGGCGGCGCCGTCATCGCTTCCGTACGCATGACGCGCATCACCGCCGGCAAGGGCCGCGCCTTGCTGCTCGGACCGTTGGCGGTGCGCCCCGCCTTCAAGAACCTCGGCATCGGACGTCATCTTGTCGCCATGTGCCTGGAAGCCGCCGCCAAGGCCGGCTGGCCCGCCGTGGTTCTGGTAGGCGACGAGCCATACTACGGCCCGCTCGGGTTCCAGCGGATACCGGCCGGCCGGGTTTCCATGCCGCGCCCGGTGGATTTCAACCGTCTGCTGGCGCATGAGATCATGCCGGGCGCGGTCGCAAAACTAGCGGGCGAGATCGCTCATGCGGGCGGGACGGAAGCTATCGCATCCGGCGACACAAAGGCGGCTTGACGCTCGCGGAAGTTGCGGCCTATTGCGGGCCGGAGCGCAAATACGCTCTCTATATTTGTCGGGCGACATTTGTGCTGTGGGGCGTCTTTATCCTGCGACAGGTCGCTTCAATTGCAGCAGGAGGAGGGAACGCATGAATCCGAACGGCCAGATTGCAATCGTCACCGGCGGTGGCTCGGGTCTCGGCGAGGCGACGGCGCGCGCGCTTGCCGCCAAGGGCGTCAAGGTCGCCATCCTCGATCTCGGCATCGATCGCGCCGCCAAGGTGGCCGAGGAGATCGGCGGCGTGGCGGTCAAATGCGATGTGAGCAGCGCCGAAAGCGGCGCCGCGGCAGTCGCAGAGACTGCTTCGAACCTCGGCCCGGCCCGCATATTGGTGAATTGCGCCGGTATCGCCATCGGATCGAAGACCGTGGGCAAGGAAGGCCCCCACCCGCTGGACCAGTTCCGCAAGGTTGTTGAGATCAACTTGATCGGCACCTTCAACATGATCCGGCTTTTCGCCGACGCCGCTTCGAAACTTGAAGCCCTCGATGGCGGCGAGCGTGGCGTCATCGTCAACACCGCCTCCGTCGCCGCGTTCGACGGCCAGATCGGCCAGGCGGCCTATTCCGCATCCAAGGGCGGCGTCGTCGGCATGACGCTTCCCGTCGCGCGCGACCTCTCCCGCTCCGGCATCCGCGTCTGCACCATCGCGCCCGGCATCTTCAAGACACCGATGATGGCCGGCATGCCGCAGGAGGTGCAGGATTCGCTCGGCGCGGCGGTGCCCTTCCCGCCCCGGCTGGGCGAACCTTCGGAATATGCGGCGCTGGCGCTCCATATCATCGAAAACCAGATGCTCAACGGCGAAACCATCCGCCTCGACGGAGCCATCCGCATGGCGCCGAAGTGATTGCCGGCTGGGCCTTGCAACGATGACCGAACCGGCAGACGGCAAGAAAGACGTCATCCGCCAGACGGACGCCGTGGCGATCCGGCTGGCCAGGACGCTCGTTCGCAGCGCCCGCTTCGGCGCGCTGGCGGTGCTGGAGCCGGAAACCGGTGCGCCGTTCGTCAGCCGCGTCGGCGTCGCCACCGATATGGATGGCGCGCCGCTCATCCTGGTGTCCGGGCTGTCGGCTCACACCAGGGCGCTCATGGCGGATGCCCGCTGCTCGCTTCTGCTTGGCGAGCCAGGCAAAGGCGACCCGCTGGCCCACCCGCGCCTCAGCCTGATCTGCGCCGCCAACCGCCTGGACCAAGACACGCCGGACCATCAGCGGGCCGAACGACGCTATCTGAACCGCAATCCCAAGGCGAAGCTCTACGTCGGGCTCGGCGACTTCAGCTTTTTCCGGTTGGAGCCGCGGCGCGCCAGCCTGAACGGCGGTTTCGGCAAGGCCTACCTGCTCGATCACGCCGACCTTCTGATAGAAGGTGATATCAACGCGCAACTCGCGGCCGCGGAACAGCCCGCGCTCGAGCATATGAACGCCGATCATCTCGAAGCGATCGCCATCTATGCCAGCCACTACGCCAAGGTGGAAGGCAATGGCTGGGTGCTCACCGGCTTCGACGCCGAAGGCATGGACCTCGCCAGCGGCGACCGAATCGGTCGGGTGTTTTTCCCGCAACCGCTCTCGGCAGCGCAGGACCTCAGGACGGTTCTGGTCGCCATGGCGAAGGCCGGACGCGCGGCATAAGTGCCAATAAACCAACCGTCTGCAACTGGAAGTAAGTCTGTCCTTGATATTTGGAAAAGATGTTCTAAGATTTTTTACGCACCCGTAGGTACGATGCAGATATAAAAATGCACCCAATGGCCCCTATAGCGTCCGAACCGGGAGGGGTAGCCCTTGCTTCGACAAGGCTTATTGCGGGTGTTGGCTTGGCAGCTGAATTTCTGGCGGTGATGGGCAATGAAAAGCGGCTCGTCATCATGACCTATCTGGTCGATCACGAGCTGTCCGTCGGTACGATTGCAAAGATGGTATCGCTCAGCCAGTCGGCGTTATCGCAGCATCTGGCCAAGCTGCGGGCCGTTGGCCTTGTCCAGACTAGGCGCGAACGCCAGACGATTTACTATTCCTGTAGTTGCGCGGCCGTTTCCGACCTTTTGAATGTGCTGAGGTCGATCTATGGCGAGCGCCCTCGGGGGAAGGCAGACGGAAACGCAGCGTCGCCGACCGAGCATCGTGTCCGGCTGGAATGCGAAAAAAACAAATAAATAGGGCCCCTTGACGCCCCTGTGGCGGGTGCCTTTAAGCAAGTGCATGAACCTCATCCGCATCGAAGATCCCGCAGATCCGCGGGTGGCGTCTTTCCTCGACATCCGCGAACGAGATCTGGTCGGGCGCCGCGACAGGTTCGTTGCCGAGGGCAAGGTTGTGCTCGGCGCCCTGCTGAAATCGGCGCGCTTCAGGGCAGAATCGGTGCTCGTGCTGGAGAACCGCCTTGCCGGTCTCGAAGAAACCTTGCGCGACGCAGCGTCCGACCTCCCGGTCCATGTCGTGACCAGCGCGGTCATGGACCGGATCGCCGGCTTCCATATGCACCGCGGCATTCTCGCAATTGGATGCAAGGGCGAAATGCCGGATACGGCAGCCCTGCTCGACACGCTGCCGGAATCGGCTCTTGTGGTCGTACCGATCGGCATCGCCAATCACGACAATATGGGAGCGATCTTTCGCAACGCAGCCGCGTTCGCGGCCGACGCCGTGTTTCTGGATGGAACCTGCTGCGATCCGCTTTATCGCAAGGCGATCCGGGTTTCGGTCGGCGCGGCGCTACGCCTGCCATTCAGTGTGTTCGACGACGCCGCCGATTTCATCGCCCGCCTGGACGCCAGAGGCTTCTCCCAGTTCGCGCTGTCGCCCGCCGGCGCCCTCAACATCCGTGACGTCCGGCGCGATGGCAACACGGCGCTCTATCTGGGGACTGAGGGAGAAGGCTTGCCGGCAGAGCTGATGAGCCGGATGCAGACCCTGCGCATCGACATGTCTGCCGGCTTCGACAGCCTCAATGTCGCCGCCGCCTCGGCCATAGCGCTTCATCGCTTCGCCGATTTTAAGCGCTAGTACGGCGTCATCCGGCTGCGCCGTCGCGCAGCGCCCTGATCCGGTCGGCTAGGCTCGGGGACCCATCGACGCCACTCTTGGCCGGACCGCCGACCACCTTGGCTGCCGGCGATTCCGGGCCTTCGAGTCGGATGGTCAGGTTCACGATCTCGGCAGCGAGTTCGCTTATCTGCTCGCGCAATTCCGCGTCACCCGCCAGCGTCCCGCGCTGCCCCTCTCCCGCCAATTCGCTTCTGAGCCGCTTGTTCTCGCGCGCCAGCACCGTCAGGCGTTGCTCCAGCCGCCGGCGGTCCGCCTCAACTTTGGCCTGCGCCGGATCGGCGTCGTTCGCTGGCGTAACAACGCCTGCGAAATCGTCAGCAGTCGATACAGGCTCTCCGCCGTCGTTCGTCATGATATTTGCACCCGGGGTCCGTTCACGCAGCCGCTGCAAATCTTTCTCGCGGCGCTCGAGCTTGTCGTCCCGATCGGCCAGAGTCGCCAGCAGCCGCTCCAGTTTCTTGTCCAGTTCGCCGCTTTTCGTCTTCTCGGCCTTCAGCTCTTCCTGTGCCCTGCGGGTTTCCTCCAGCGCCAGCTGGTAGCGTCGGTCAGCCTCCTTGCGCTGGCTGCGCAATTGGGAAACGTCGCCGGAAATCTTGTCGATCTGGGATTCGCGCGCCACCAGTTCGATCTGCCGGTTGCTTGATGAGAAACTGGCCTCGTCGTAGAGCTTTTCCAGTTCCCCTAACGCGGTTTCGCGCTGCTTGAGCGCCTGCTCGGCCTTGGCCAGCTTCTCGGAGCCGAGTTGTATCTGTTCCTCGCGGCGGCCCAGTTCCGCTTCCAGTGCCGCGATCCGGGCCTCGAGCTGGGAAGCGGCCTCTTCCCTGGCTGTCAGCGACGCCTTTGATGCCTTGAGGTCTTCATGGCCGCGGGCGATCTCGACCGTCTGGGTGGCGGCCTTCTCCTGCAGCGCCTTGTTGGTGACCTCCAGCCGGCGGACAGCCATGGCGTGGTCGGCTCTTGCGCGATCCTTGTCGGCCTGGATTTCGGCAAGCGTCATGGGCAGCGAGGCCTCGACCCGTCGCTGAGTCAGCCGCACCGCCCGCCGCCAGATGGCGGGCCCCAAGAGCACGGCCAGAAAGCCCGCGCACAGGAAACCGAGGATGAAGAACAGAGCCGACTGAACCAAGAATACCTACCCAAGCAGGCCGACATGCGCCTGATCGGCATCAGCCTATACGGCGCATGACGGAAATCCAACGCGCCGGCAAGGGGGACGCACGGCGTCGGGTTGTGAACCGGATCAGAACGGATTCCAGGTCGCCTGCTGCGTCAGTTTCAGATAGCCGAGATTGACGCCAAGCCGCGCACCGACACCCGTGCGTATCGGAACAAGCAGCATATTGCCGTTCTTGAGCACGTTGAACCCGGCCCCGGCCACGACATAGGCCGAACCGGCGACACCGCCGAACCGGGTGTAGAGACCGCTGACGTCATCGAGATTGTAGACGAGCATCATCACGCGCGAGCCCTGGCCACCAAAATCCCAGCCAAGCGACGGCCCCTGCCAGAACACCTTATGATCGCCCGCATTCTTGGTGTAAAGCGTGCCCTCGCCATAGGTCAGGCCGCCGACCAAGGCTCCGGAGCCCTCTTCGCCCAGCAGATAGCCATTCGGCAGACCGTAGGATGCGAAGACTTTCTCCACCACTGTCGCAAGACCTCCGGAGGTCGAGCCGAAAAACCGGTGTCCGGAATCGACGATCTCCTGCGCCGTATATTCCTCAGCCTGCGAAGCAGAGGCTGAAAATGCGATTGTGCCGGCGAGAGCCGCCATCATGGCGATGACACGGAACAAAGTCCGGTCGAAAAATCGGGAAAACATGCTTCCAATCTCCGTCACGGAGCACTTTCGCCGACGCCTCGCACCTCACGGCTCTTGGCGGCCGCATCCGATGCTTCGGGCAAACTATGCCCTAATCCTTTTCCTACTCTTAAGCTCGCGCGCCAAGATGGCGGATCGATGACCGATCCAGCCATCAAAAGCATATTATTTGAGCTCCCAACCCTGCTGATTTGCAATGAAAACAATCGCGGGTTTGTTGCCGCAGCTTTATGCGCTGTGTATCCAGAATCCGGCAATAAACTGTCTGATTCGCACGGTTGCGATATGTCGTTGATTTTATCGAGGCTTTTACAGGAATCCGTCGATGGCTGATCTCTTCACCCTTTCCGCCACGGATCTTGCGGCGCTTTTGTGCAGCCGCGTTTGCCACGACATCATTTCGCCGGTCGGCGCCATCAACAACGGCCTCGAGCTGCTCGATGAGGGCGGCGCCGACGAGGACGCCATGAACCTCATCCGCCAGAGCGCACGCAACGCGTCCGCCCGGCTGCAATTTGCGCGCATCGCCTTTGGCGCTGCCGGCTCGGCCGGAATGCTGATCGACACCGGCGATGCCGAACAGGTGGCGATCGCCTTTTTCAAGAACGAAAAGCCCGAGCTGACCTGGAACGGCACGCGCGCCCTGCTGCCCAAGAACAAGGTGAAGCTGCTGCTGAACCTCATACTGGTCGCGGGCGCCGCAATTCCGCGCGGCGGAAAGCTGCTGATCACGCTCATCGACCTGGAAACGCAGCCGCGCTTCACATTTTCAGCGAGCGGCCCGATGCTGCGGGTGCCACCCAAATTCCTCGAACTTCATTCCGGCAACAAGCCGGAGGAGCCAATCGACGCCCATTCGGTTCAGCCCTACTACACGCTGTTGCTGGCCCGGGAAGCCGGGATGACCATTTCCATCCACGCCACCGCCGAAGAGATCGTGCTGACAGCTGCCTGAAACGTCGAAACGGGCTGTCTATTGGGAAATACTTTCCCTCATTCTCTTTTCTCTGATGCCCGCTATGGTTGCATAGTTCATTTTAGAGATGAACTCGCCGAAAAACTGTATTTCCGAAAATTTTACCTAACGGCTTTTCGGCTTTTTTACCGGTTCGGCATAAGGTCTGCTCAATTATGACATCGTGAGTTGGGCCGGTGGCGGTCAGGGGAAGCGGTAATGAAGCGCTGCATGTTCGTTGACCATTCGAACGTCATCTGTACGGTGGCCAAGCGGATTCTCGGCGGCTCCGACATGCTGGTCATAGATGCCGCAAGCGGCGCCGACGCGCTTGCCATGTGCGCCGCCGAAATGCCGGACATCATCGTGGTCGATATCGCGCTTCCCGACATGCAGCCGGTGGACTTCATCCGCGAAGTGCTGGCCATTCCCAGCGTCGTGAAGCCATGCGTCCTGATTTCCGTCATCGAAGTCGATATCGGCGCCATCATGCGGGCCAAGCGAGCCGGCGCGCAGGGTTATCTCCTCAAGCCGTTCAATCGTCCGCAACTGCTGGAGCGGTTTCGCAGCCTCGACGTCGCCGCCTGACGCTCGCCCGAATTGCTCGTCCGAAAAGAAAAAACCCGGCGCAAGGCCGGGTTTTTGTTTCCTGGATGAAGCAGGATCAGGCGCTTTCGCGGATCTCTTCCGGCTCGCGCAGCACATAGCCGCGGCCCCAGACGGTTTCGATATAATTCTGCCCGCCGGAAGCCGCATCGAGCTTCTTGCGCAACTTGCAGATGAAAACGTCGATGATTTTCAGTTCCGGCTCGTCCATGCCGCCATAAAGGTGGTTCAGGAACATTTCCTTGGTCAGCGTGGTGCCCTTGCGCAGTGAAAGCAGTTCCAGCATCTGATATTCCTTGCCGGTCAGGTGCACGCGCTGGCCGCCGACCTCCACCGTCTTGGCGTCGAGATTGACGATCAGGTCGCCGGTGGCGATGACCGACTGCGCATGGCCCTTCGAGCGGCGGACGATGGCATGAATACGGGCGACGAGCTCGTCCTTGTGGAACGGCTTGGTCATATAATCGTCGGCGCCGAAGCCCAGGCCGCGCACCTTGTCCTCGATGCCGGCCATGCCGGACAGGATCAGGATCGGCGTCTTCACCTTGGACAGGCGCAATGTCCTCAGCACCTCGTAGCCGGACATGTCCGGCAGGTTCAGGTCGAGGAGAATGATGTCGTAGTCGTAAAGCTTGCCCAGATCGACACCCTCTTCACCGAGGTCGGTCGTATAGACGTTGAAGCTTTCCGATTTCAGCATCAATTCGATGCTTTGTGCGGTTGCACTGTCGTCTTCTATCAGCAGAACGCGCATCTCATTCCCCTTTTCTGCTGCCGGTCCGCCTCAAAAGCCATCCGGGACCGGAGCAGTGAATTGCCTGAACCAAAGCTGCCACTTAATGGTTAACAAAACCTAATTCCGCCAACGAAGCGATACCAGATTTTTTAACCCCTTTCTACACAGACTTGAATCCAATGATGAATCATCAGCCTCCATTCCTAATGCATCACATTAGGAATTTGAACTAACCGACTCATGGGACTCGCCGACCGCCGCTTCGACCGAAGCCGAAATTTTTACCGGGCCTTAAGTCCTCGCCTGTATGATTAACAATGCCCGTAAACGAATGGTTACCGGGCGCGAAAAACTTTAGGATTTTGTTTCCCATAAACGGGACAAAGCCCGGGGAATACGGGCAGGAATGCGCCGCAAGGACCGTTGGGACGATATGTGCGAGTGTGTGTTTGCAGGAGTACCGAATCATGAAGTCACGTGAAAACCTGGTTCGGCTGAAGCAGTTTCAGGTGAACGAGAAGCGTCGGCAACTGCTGCAGCTCGACATGATGATCGCCGAATTCGAACGGATGGCGGGCGAACTGGAACATCAGATCGTCGCCGAAGAGAAGAAGGCCGGCATCACCGATTTGAATCATTTCGCCTATCCGACCTTTGCCAAAGCAGCCCGCCTGCGCCGCGACAACATCAGGAATTCCCAAACCGATCTCGCCCAGCAGCGAAGCGCAGCCGAATCATTACTCGCCGAAGCTGAAGCGGAGCTTTCCAAGGCGGAAATGCTGGAATCGCGCGATACCAAGGTGCGCGAGCCTGAAATCGTCAACCGCAGCGCCATGATCGGCTGATCGGGAACCCTCCCGCCACTCCGTCGCCATGTGCGATCGGTAGGCTTCATCATCCTGGCTTGACCAGAAGATCTGCCCGGCCCCGAAGAATGAACGACAGACGTTCCGGCATCTGGCGGCATCGCGCAGCAACATCACACGCAACATCTTTTGATCGGTAGGACGATAGGCGGCGAATGGCTTCCAACCGCCGACAGGCGAACCTTATCCCCCGCCCCATCAAGAAAAGGGCGCCAAAGGCGCCCTTTAAATGCTTTGCGATAGGAATGCCGGCTTGAATTGAATGCCGGAAACCGATCAGTGCCGGTATTGCTGGATGCGCGTGGTGCGCAGGCCGGCCAGGCCATATTCGTCGATCGAGGCCTGCCAGGACAGAAACTCCTCGGTGGTGAGTTTGTAGCGCTGGCACGCCTCCTCAAGACTGAGAAGTCCGCCACGCACGGCAGCAACCACTTCCGCCTTGCGCCGGATGACCCAGCGTCGGGTGTTCGTTGGCGGCAGGTCGGCAATCGTAAGCGGGCTGCCGTCAGGCCCGATAACATACTTGACTCGCGGTCTAACCAGATCGGTCATTGTACTCTCTACTAAAAACTCACAGACCTAATCCCCGCCACAGTACCGCCACAGCTTTAAAAATTGCCTAAGCAGTCCCTAATGGGTAGGTAAGGTTCGTGAATGTCGCGTTAGGTTTTTCGTCGGCATTTGAAACAGGCGCGCACGGGCCGGACGACGGCAGGAATGGCCGCTCATGCTGGTGCGACCGCAAACCTTGACCTATATTGTCCAAAATTGGCATCAAGTCCTGACTTGATGCCGTCACGATTTCGGAATGAGCAAATGAACAGCCTGGACCTTCCCGGACGTCCGGAAGACACCCGCATCGTCGTCGCCATGTCGGGCGGCGTCGATTCCTCCGTCGTCGCGGGCATTCTGAAGCGCGAAGGCTACGACGTCGTTGGCGTGACCTTGCAGCTTTACGATCATGGCGCGGCCACCCATCGCGCCGGTTCCTGCTGTGCCGGCCAGGATATTGACGATGCCCGCCGGGTTTCCGAAACGCTCGGCATTCCCCACTATGTGCTCGATTACGAGGAGCGCTTCCGCAAGGCGGTGATCGATCCGTTCGCCGAAAGCTATGTCGCTGGCGAAACACCCATTCCCTGCGTCTCCTGCAACCAGACGGTCAAGTTCGCCGACCTGCTCGCCACGGCGCAGGAACTGGGCGCCGATGCGCTCGCCACCGGGCACTACATCCGCTCGCGGGCCAACGGCGCCCACCGCGCGCTCTACCGGCCGGTCGATGCCGACCGCGACCAGAGCTATTTCCTCTTCGCCACGACGCAGGCGCAGATCGACTATCTGCGCTTTCCGCTCGGCGGCCTCTCCAAGCCGGAGGTCCGGGCGATCGCCGAGGAGATGGGGCTTGTCGTCGCCGCCAAGCAGGACAGTCAGGACATCTGCTTCGTTCCGCAGGGCAAATATTCCGACATCATCGCCAAGCTGAAGCCGGCCGCCGCCAATCCGGGCGACATCGTCCATATCGACGGCCGCGTGCTCGGACGGCACGAGGGCATCCTGCATTACACGATCGGCCAGCGCCGCGGCATCGGCATCGCATCGGGCGAGCCGCTCTACGTCGTGCATCTGGACGCCGAGCGCTCGCGCGTCGTCGTCGGCCCGCGCGAAGCGCTGGAAACCCACAAGATCTATCTGCGCGACATGAACTGGCTGGGCGACGGCGCTCTGGGCGATCTCGCGGCGGCCGGCATGGAGCTTTTCGCCAAGGTGCGCTCGACGCGTCCGCCGCGCCCCGCCGTCCTGCATCATCGTAACGGTTCGACCTGGGTCGAACTGGCCGACGGCGAATCCGGCATCGCGCCCGGCCAGGCCTGCGTACTCTATTCCGGCAGCGACAATGAAGCCCGCGTCTTCGGCGGCGGCTTCATCGAGCGGTCGGAGCGCGGCGCCGAAGCCGAAGCCATGCTTTCGCGGCTTGCCGGTCGTGCGCCGCAGGTTCCTGCGGAATAATTCTATAGGATAAGCGCTACTCGCCCTGCCGGAAACGGTCGTGGGTTACGGTGCCGGCGGTCAGGATGCGCAGCACCCGGATCGCCTCCTCGCCATCGGTCCGCGGTTCGGCGCGGGTTTCGATGCACTGGATGAAATGCTCCAGTTCGCGCGTCAGCGGCATGCCGTTGCTGACCGGCACATAGGCCGGCTCGTTGGCGGTGAACGCCCAGTGGCCGCTGTCCTGCCACACCGCGTGACGGTAGACGGCGAGCTTGCGTTCCCATGGCTCGACATCGTCGAACACGGCCATGGCCTTTTCGCCGACCACCGTCAAACGCCGCTCCCGATAGGGATTGAGCCGTGACGCGAACAGATGGCCGCGCAGACCGTTGGGAAAGCGCATATGCAGATGCGCGAAATCGCTGAGATGGTCGAGCAGCGCCGCGCCTTCGCCGCGCACCTCGACCGGCTCGGTGCCGGTAATGGCCAGGATCATCGAGAGATCGTGCGGCGCCAGGTCCCACAGCGCGTCGTTTTCGGTGTGGAACTTGCCGAGGCCCAGCCGGTGCGAATGGATGTAGCGGACGGTGCCGAGTTCGCCCTCGTCGACCAGCGACTTCAGCTTTTCGAACGCCGGATGGAAGCGCAGCACGTGCCCGACCATGAAGACGCGGCCATTGTCCTTCGCCGCCTGTACTGCCCGCTCAGCGTCCGGAACCGTCAGGGCGATAGGCTTTTCGACCAGCACGTCCTTGCCGTTGGTCACTGCCCGCACCGCCATGTCGGCGTGGAATTGCGGCGGCAGCGCCATGACAATGGCATCGATGTCGTCGCGCGCGAAAAGCTGTTCCGGCTCGATGGCCAGGCAGTCCTGCTCGCTGGCAAAGCCTTCGGCACGGGCGAAATTGACATCGGAAACCGCATGAAGGGCGCCGAGCCCCTTGAGGGTGCGAATGTGGTTGGAGCCCCAGTAACCGCACCCCAGAACTGCAATACGCGGTTTCATCTATTGTAAACTCGAGAATTTTTGTGGCTGAGACATAGCGGCGCGCCTGCTCGAACTCAACCCCGATGACGGAATGGATGTTCAAGGCGGAGATTGTCGAAGAACCTGCGTCGATCGGGTTTGCCGGCCGTAGGGCGGCAGCGGAACGAAAGAGACATGGCCTCTCCCGACGCGCTTGACAGGCCCGGCCCGTCAACCTTATATCCGCGCGACCTTGGCGAAGCCGTCGATCCACCACCTATGTGGGCTGCAGGTTTTCGTCTCCCTGGCGGGATAGCTCAGTTGGTTAGAGCACGGGAATCATAATCCTGGGGTCGGTGGTTCGAGTCCACTTCCCGCTACCATCTCTCTCACTGATCCCCGCGTGATCAGGCCGCGAAGATTGTGACGGCGACCGCCAGCCGCCGCCGAACCTGTTCAGCAAGAGTGTCATGGAAGCGAGGAAGCGGCGCCCGTCCAGCTTTGGGCGCTTTGCACCACATTCTTTACGGTTTCTTGATCTCCCCGCACGGCTTTCGCAATCGTAATTTGACGCCGTCCGAACCTATCTTCCGAAGCTCAATCCACTTCGGAGACAAATCCATGTCTGACCTCATCTATCTCGCCATCGGCATCGGCACGCTCGGCCTGCTTGCGCTCTACGCGCGGGCGCTGAGCCGCATCTGAGGCGCTCGGCCATGATCGAACCCCTCATCGGCCTCGCCGTGGCGCTCGCGCTTGGCGTCTATCTCGTCATCACGCTGATCAGGCCCGAGCGGTTCTGATCCACGCTGGAGCAATTCCCATGACACTTGTCGGCTGGCTGCAGATCGGCCTCCTGTTTTTGATCGTTGCGGCTCTGGTCAAACCGCTCGGCCTGTATATGGCGTCGGTTTTTTCCGAACGCCGCACCCTCCTGTCTCCCGTGCTCGAACCCGTCGAGCGCGGCTTTTACCGTGCCGCCGGCGTCGACGCCAAAAGCGAACAGAGCTGGCCGGCCTACGCCCTGTCCATGCTGGCCTTTTCGATAGCGGGTTTCATCGCGCTCTACGCGATCCTGCGCCTGCAATCCTATCTCCCGCTGAACCCGCAGGGCTTCGCCGGCATGACGCCGGACCTCGCCTTCAACACGGCGGTCAGCTTCGTCACCAACACCAACTGGCAGTCCTACGGCGGCGAAACAACGCTCAGCCATTTCAGCCAGATGGCCGGGCTGACGGTGCAGAATTTCGTGTCGGCGGCAGCCGGCATCGCCATGGCGCTCGCCGTGACCCGCGCCTTTGCCCGTTCCGGCGCGAGGACTGTCGGCAATTTCTGGGTCGATCTGACCCGCGCCACGCTCTATGTGCTGCTACCCCTGGCGATCGTGGTCGCTGTCGCCTTCGTGGCGATGGGCCTGCCGCAGACGCTGGACGCATCGGTTACCGCGACAACCATGGAAGGTGCGCAGCAGACCATCGCGCTGGGTCCCGTCGCCAGCCAGGAAGCCATCAAGCAGCTCGGCACCAATGGCGGCGGCTTCTTCAACGTCAATGCCGCGCACCCGTTCGAGAATGCCACCGCGCTGTCGAATTATCTAAACATCGTAGCCATGCTGGGTGTGTCGGCCGCGCTCGTCTACGCCTTCGGCCAGATGGTCGGCGACCGCCGCCAGGGCTGGGCGTTTCTCGCCGTAACCGCAATTTTGCTGCTCGCCGGCACAGCCACCATCTACTGGGCCGAGAGTTACGGAAACCCCATCATCCATGCGCTTGGCGTCGATCCGGCGCTCGGCAACATGGAAGGCAAGGAGGTCCGTTTCGGCCAGGCCATGACCGCGGCCTACGCCGCTGTGACCACCGGCCTCTCCGACGGCGGCGTCAACGGCATGCATGGCTCGTTCACCGGGCTTGGCGGACTGGTTCCGATGTTCCTCATCCAGCTCGGAGAGGTCCTGCCCGGCGGCGTCGGCTCGGGCCTCTACGGCATGGTCGTCTTCGCCATCCTGACCGTCTTCGTTGCCGGCCTGATGGTTGGCCGCACGCCGGAACTGCTCGGCAAGAAGATCGAAAGCCGCGAGATGAAATTCGCCATGCTGGCTGTGCTCATCCTGCCGCTGGCCATCCTGGGCTTCACCGCGATCGCGGCCATGCTACCCGTGGCCGTCGCAAGCATCGGAACCGGCGGACCGCACGGGCTTTCGGAAATTCTCTATGCCTACACGTCCGCGGCCGGCAACAACGGCTCGGCCTTTGGCGGCCTCTCGGCCAACACCGCCTGGTACAATTCCACGCTGGGTATCGCCATGTTGCTGGGACGCTTCGCCTACGTCGTGCCGGTGCTGGCGATTGCCGGCTCACTGGCGGCCAAGACGCGCGTCCCCGCTTCCGCCGGCACCTTCCCCACCCACACGCCGCTGTTTGTCGGCCTGCTCATCGGCATCATCCTGATCCTGGGCGGCCTGCAGTTCTTCCCGGCCCTGGCCCTTGGTCCCATCGTCGAGCATTTCGCGATGCTGGCCGGCCAGACGTTCTGAGGTCTCATCATGTCCAAGTCACCCGCAATGGCCCACAGCCTTTTCGACCCGGCGATCCTGTTGCCGGCGGTCCGTCAGGCCTTCCTCAAGCTCGACCCGCGTCAGCTCATGCGCAACCCGGTGATCTTCGTCACTGAAGCCGTGGCGGCGTTGGTGACGCTGTTCTTCCTGCGCGATGTGCTGATCCGCGACAGCGAAGCCTTCTTCTCCGGCCAGATCGCGGTCTGGCTCTGGTTCACAGTCCTGTTCGCCACCTTCGCGGAAGCCGTGGCGGAGGGACGCGGCAAGGCCCAGGCCGAAAGCCTGCGCCGCGCCAAGTCGCAACTGATGGCGCGCAAGCTTCTCAAGCCGGACGGCATCGAAGCCGTCGAGGTCGATGCGACCGCCTTGAAGATCGGCGATATGGTCATCGTCGAGGCCGGAGAACTGATCCCCGGCGACGGCGAAGTCGTCGAAGGCGTGGCCTCGGTCAACGAAAGCGCCATCACCGGCGAGTCGGCGCCGGTGATCCGCGAATCCGGCGGCGACCGCTCGGCCGTCACCGGCGGCACGCAGGTGCTGTCCGACTGGCTGAAGATCCGCATCACCGTGGCGCCGGGCTCGAGCTTCGTCGACCGCATGATCGCCCTCATCGAGGGCGCCGAGCGGCAGAAGACGCCGAACGAGATCGCGCTGTCCATTCTCCTGTCGGGACTGACGCTTATCTTCCTGATCGCCGTTGTCACGCTGTGGGGACTGGCCGGCTATTCCGGCACGGTGCTGACCGTCGTGGTGCTGGCGGCCCTCCTGGTCACGCTGATCCCCACCACCATCGGCGGTCTTCTCTCGGCCATCGGCATCGCCGGCATGGACCGGCTGGTGCGCTTCAACGTCATCGCAACATCCGGCCGCGCCGTGGAAGCGGCGGGCGACGTCGACACGCTGCTGCTCGACAAGACCGGCACCATCACCTTCGGCAACCGCATGGCCAGCGACTTCCTGCCGGTCGACGGCGTCTCGCCGTCCGATCTTGCCGAGACGGCTCTGCTCGCCAGCATGGGTGACGATACGCCGGAGGGGCGTTCCATCGTGGCGCTGGCGACCGGGGATTTCGGCTGCAAGGCACCAGAGCAGAGCAGCATCGAGACGGTCGTGCCTTTCGCTGCGGAGACAAGGCTATCGGGCGTTGACCTGAATGGCCGGCGCATCCGCAAGGGCGCGGTCGACGCGGCGCTGAAATTCGCTGGCATTGCCGGCGGCGACGCACCGGACGAATTCCGGCGCGCGGTCGATCAGGTGGCCCGCACCGGCGGCACGCCGCTGGCTGTCGTGGACGGCAGCCGCCTGCTCGGCGTCATCCACCTGAAGGATATCGTCAAACCGGACATCAAGGAACGCTTCGCCGCGCTGCGCGCCATGGGCATCCGCACCGTCATGGTCACCGGCGACAACCCGGTGACCGCCGCGGCCATCGCTTCGGAAGCCGGCGTGGACGATTTCCTCGCCGAGGCCAAGCCGGAGCAGAAGCTCGCTTATATCCGCAAGGAGCAGGAAGGCGGCCGCCTGATCGCCATGTGCGGCGACGGCACCAACGATGCGCCGGCCCTTGCCCAGGCCGATGTTGGCGTCGCCATGCAATCCGGCACGCAGGCCGCGCGCGAGGCTGCCAACATGGTCGACCTCGACTCCAGCCCGACCAAGCTGATCGAGATCGTCGAGATCGGCAAGCAGCTCCTGATGACGCGCGGCTCGCTGACGACCTTCTCCATCGCCAACGACGTGGCGAAATATTTCGCCATCATCCCGGCGCTGTTCGTCACCACCTATCCGGCGCTCGCTGCGCTCAACATCATGGGCCTCGCCTCGCCGCAATCCGCGATCCTGTCGGCGGTCATCTTCAACGCGCTGATCATCATCGCGCTGATTCCGCTCGCCCTGAAGGGCGTGACCTACCGCCCGGTCGGCGCCGCCGCCCTCTTGCGTCGCAACCTGCTGGTCTATGGCCTGGGCGGGCTCGTCCTGCCCTTCGCCGGCATCAAACTCATCGACATCGCCGTCTCGGCGCTTCATCTGGTGTGATCATGCTCACTTACATTCGTCCCGCACTCGTCCTGACGGTCCTGTTCATCCTGTTGACCGGGCTCGCCTATCCGCTGGCCGTTACCGGCATCGGGCAACTCGCCTTTCCGGCGCAGGCCAATGGCAGCCTCATCCGCAACGGCGACACCGTCATCGGCTCCGCGCTCATCGGCCAGAACTTCGCGTCCGACCGCTACTTCTGGCCGCGTCCTTCCGTCACCGCTGACACGCCCTACAATGCCGTCGCTTCCACCGGCTCCAATCTCGGTCCGACTTCGGCGGCGCTTGCAAAACGGGTTCAGGCCGATGTCGAGCGCCTGAAGGCCAGCGGCGTCGCATCGCCGGTCGCCGCGGATGCCGCGACGGCCTCCGGCTCCGGTCTCGATCCGCACATCTCGCCACAATTCGCCAGGGCGCAGGCGGCGCGCGTCGCCAAGGCCCGCGGTTTGTCCGATGCGGAAGTATCCGCGTTGGTGGACAGCTTCACCGAAGGCAGGTTGGCGGCTATTGTCGGCGAGCCGCGTGTCAACGTGTTGCGGCTCAATCTGGCGCTTGACCAACTGAAATCCTGATCGCGCATGGCGGAAAGAAACGCAGACGCCCGTCCCGACCCCGATGCCCTGCTGGCGCTCGCCGGCGGCAACGGGCGGGGCAAGCTGACGCTTTTCCTGGGGGCGGCGCCCGGCGTCGGCAAGACCTACGCCATGCTGTCCCGCGCCCGCCGGCTGCGCGACGAGGGGATCGATATCGTCATCGGCCTTGTGGAGACGCACGGCCGCGGCGAAACGTCGTCCCTCCTCGACGGCCTTGAAATCCTCCCCCGCCGGAGGATCGACCATGAGGGCCACGCGATCGAGGAATTCGATCTCGACGCAGCCCTGGCGCGGCGGCCGCGCATCATGGTCGTCGATGAGCTTGCGCACACGAACGCGCCGGACAGCCGCCATCCGAAGCGCTATCAGGATGTCGAGGAACTGCTTGCCGCCGGTATCGACGTCTGGTCGGCGATCAACGTCCAGCACCTCGAAAGCCTGTCGGACGTCGTCGCCCAGATCACCGGCGTGCAGGTGCGCGAGCGGGTGCCGGACACCGTGCTCCAGCGCGCCGACGATGTGCTTCTCGTCGATCTCGCACCGGCCGAGCTGATCCAGCGGCTGAAGGATGGCAAGGTCTACCTGCCGGAAAACGCCCGGCGCGCCGCCGACAGCTTCTTTCGCCTCGGCAATCTGACGGCGCTGCGCGAAATGGCGCTGCGGCGCACAGCCGACCGCGTCGATGACCAGATGGTGGACTATCTGCGCCAGAACGCCATCGAAGGCCCGTGGCGAACCGCCGAGCGGCTGCTGGTCTGCGTAGGGCCGGACGCCCTGTCGGAAAAAGTCGTTCGCACGGCGGCGCGTCTGGCGTCCGGGCTGAACGCACCGTGGCTCGTTGTCACAACCGAGCGCGCCGACCGTTCGCCGCCCTCGCCCGCTTCGGTGCAGCGGCTGGAGGCGACCTTCAAGCTGGCCGAGAGCCTGGGGGCCGAGACACGCAGGATCACCGGGCGGGACTTCGTCGAGGAGATCCTGAAGACGGCGAGGCGCGAACATGTCACGCAGATCGTTATCGGCGGTCGCCGCCAGTCCTTCCTCGCCAGCCTGCTGCACAAATCCCTGACCGACGCGCTGATCGAAAAGGTTTCCGGCGTCGGCATCCATATTGTCACCGGCGACGAGCCGAACCCAAGCCGTTCCTGGCTTCCACACCGCACGGATTGGATCAGGTTCAACAACGCCAGGCTGGAAATCGGCCTGCCCGCCATTCTGGTTGCCGCGGCCACCTGGCTCGGCCTCACCATCGAGCGCTTCATCAACCTGCCCAACGTGTCGCTGCTCTATCTTCTGGGCGTTCTCCTGTCCGCGGTCTATGGCGGCTACACCGCGGCCCTTGTGGCGGCGATCCTTTCGGCTCTGGCCTACAATTTCTTCTTCATCCAGCCGCTCGGCACATTCACCATCGCCTCGCCGCACGAGGTCTTCGGCCTGCTGATCTTCATCATCGCAGCGCTGATCGCTGGCGGCCTGGCTTCACGCGTCAGCGAGCAGGCGACGACCGCAAGCAAGCGCGCCACATCGACCCAGGCGCTTTATGACTTCTCGCGAAAACTCTCCGGTACAGTCAATGCCGACGACGTCACCTGGGCGGCGGTCACCCAGATGCAGGCGTCGCTGAAGCGCGACGTCGTCCTGCTTTCGACTGCGGCTGGAGATTTGACGCTGGCCGCCGCGTGGCCTCCCGACGCCGACCTCGACGTGACCGATTTCACCGCCGCCCGCTGGGCAATGGACAAGGGTGAGCCCGCCGGCAACGGCACCGGCACGCTGCCCAACAGCCCCTTCCAGTTCCGCCCGCTGGGCGCGCCCGCAGGCGTCGCCGCCGTGATCGGTTTCCGTCTTTCCGGCCAGTCTCTCGAGGCGGGCGAGGAGAAAGTGGTGGGCGCCATCCTCGATCAGACCGCCATCGCCATCGACCGCGCGCGCCTTTCCAGGGAAAGCCTCGACCACGCCGCGCGGCTCGAAGGCGAACGGTTCCGCTCGGCGCTGCTGTCCTCGATCTCCCACGACCTCAAGACGCCGCTGGCGACGATCACCGGCGCCGTCTCCACGCTGCGGGAACTGGGCAGCAAGATGAAGCCTGCCAACCGCGCCGCCCTCCTGACCTCCATCGAGGAGGAAAGCGACCGGCTGACCCGCTTCGTCGCCAATCTTCTCGACATGACCAAGATCGAAGCGGGCTCGGTCGATCCGCAGCGCGACTGGGTCGATGTCGCCGATGTCATCAACGCAACGCTGCAGCGCGCCGCCCGCTATTTTCCCGACCGCGCCATCGAGCGAAGCATTGCCGCCGACCTGCCGCTGATCCGCGGCGACAGCGTGCTGCTCGGACAGGTGCTGTTCAATCTGGTCGATAACTCGGTCAAATATGCTGGCGCCGAACCGATCAGCATCTTCGCCCGCAGCGAGGCGCAGGAGGTGGTCATATCCGTCACCGATCTCGGCAAGGGCATTGCGGCAAAGGACCTCGACCACATCTTCGAAAAATTCTTCCGCCGCGGCAAGCCGGACGGACGTGTGCCCGGCACCGGCCTGGGCCTTGCAATCGCCAGGGGTTTCGTCGAAGCCATGGGTGGAACGATCAAGGCCGAGAGCCCGGCGGTACGCAAACGCGGCACCCGGGTCACTCTGCGCTTTCCCGCTGCGGAAACGGACGAGACCGCCATGGAGACCATTTGAGCATGGATCGCATCCTGGTGGTCGATGACGAGCCACGCATTCGGCGCTTCCTGCGGCTGGCGCTCGAAGCCGCAGGATACGACGTGGTCGAGGCGACGACCGGAGCCGAGGCGCTGAAGGCAGCTGTCACCGCGGCGCCGGCGCTGGTCATCCTCGATCTCGGCCTGCCCGACATGGACGGCAAGGATGTCATCTCGCGCCTGCGGGCCTGGTCGCAGGTTCCGATCATCATCCTGTCGGCCCGCGACAACGAGACCGAGAAGATCGCCGCCCTCGATCTCGGCGCCGACGACTATGTCGAAAAACCCTTCGGCATCGGCGAACTGACCGCAAGGATGCGCAGCGCGCTACGCCACCGTGTCAAGGCAGAAGGCGGGCTGACGACGATCGGCGTCGACGACCTGACCATCGACACCGTCAGGCGCATCGTCGAGCGCGACGGCGCGGCGCTCAAGCTGACGCCGAAGGAGTACGACCTGCTGATCCTGCTGGCGCGCCATGCCGGGCGCGTCGTCACCCACAAGACGCTGCTGACATCGGTCTGGGGACCGGCGCATGCCGACGACATGCACTATCTGCGCGTCTTCATCGGCCATCTCCGCGCCAAGATCGAGCGCGACCCCGCCGATCCGAAGATCATCGTCACGGAGCCGGGCGTCGGCTACCGCTTCCTGCTCGACTAATGCATGTCGCCCAAAAGTGCGCAGCGGTTTTGGGAAAACGACATGCATAAAAACAAAGACTTAAAGCACGTCACCTGAATCCATTTTTGACGCGACGTGCTTCAGTCGATATCGAACGACACGCCCTGCGCCAGCGGCAGCGCCTTGGAATAGTTCACCGTGTTGGTGGCGCGGCGCATATAGGCCTTCCAGGCGTCGGAGCCGCTCTCGCGGCCGCCGCCGGTCTCCTTCTCGCCGCCGAACGCGCCGCCGATTTCCGCGCCCGACGTGCCGATATTGACGTTGGCGATGCCGCAGTCCGAACCGTCAACGCCGAGGAAACGCTCGGACTCCTGCAAATCGCGGGTGAAGATCGAGGATGACAGGCCGGCGCCCACCGCATTGTGCAGTTCCAGCGCCTCGTCGAAATCGCTGTATTTCATCACGTAGAGGATCGGCGCGAAGGTTTCTTCCGTCACCGGCGACACCTGCTTCGGCATCTCGACCAGCGCCGGATGCACATAATAGGCATCCTTGTGACCGTTCTCCGCACGCGCGCCGCCAGTCACCTTGCCGCCATGGGCAACGGCTTCCTTCAGCGCCTTCTGCATATTCTCGAACGCAGCCTTGTCGATCAGCGGCCCCACCAGCGACGATGTTTCCAGCGGATTGCCGACCGAAACGCTCCCATAGGCCTTCTTCAGGCGCGGCACGATCTGGTCGTAGACGCTGTCATGCACGAACAGCCGCCGCAGCGTCGTGCAGCGCTGGCCGGCGGTGCCCATGGCGCCGAAGGCGATGGCGCGCAACGCCATGTCGAGATCGGCCGACGGGCAGACGATGCCCGCATTGTTGCCGCCCAGTTCCAGCACCGCGCGGGCGAAACGTTTTGCGAGCCGCGGGCCGACCTCACGGCCCATGCGGGTGGAGCCCGTGGCGGACACCAGCGGCACCCTTGGATGGTCGACCAGCACTTCGCCGACCGCGCGGTCGCCGATCAGCACCGGGGCGAGATTGTCGGGCGCGTCGGCGCCGAACCGCTTGACCGCGCGCTTGAAGATGGCTTCGCAGGCGAGCGCCGTCAACGGCGTCTTCTCCGACGGCTTCCACACCACCGCGTCGCCGCAGACCAGCGCCAGCGCAGCGTTCCACGACCAGACGGCGACCGGGAAGTTGAAGGCCGAGATGACGCCGATGACGCCCAGCGGATGCCAGGTCTCCATCATGCGGTGGCCGGGGCGCTCGGTGGCGATGGTCAGGCCGTAGAGCTGGCGGGAAAGGCCGACGGCGAAGTCGCAGATGTCGATCATCTCCTGCACTTCGCCCAACCCTTCGGACGGGATTTTTCCAACCTCGATCGACACCAGCCGTCCGAGCTCGGCCTTGTGCGCGCGCAGTTCCTCGCCGAGCAGCCGCACCAGTTCGCCACGACGCGGCCCCGGCACCAGCCGCCACGCCTTGAAGGCCTCGTGCGCGGCGTCGATCGCCTTGCCGGCCTCGGCGGCCGAGATCGACTTCAGCGCCGCGATCTTCTCGCCCGTTACCGGGCTGTGGACGTCCATGTCGCCGCCCGAAAGCGTCGCCTTGTCCACGCCGAGTTTCGCAAGCAGGTCGGCCGTTTCAGTGGCAATGGTCATGTCAAATTCCTCTGGATGGCCGGCGGTGCTCCGGCTGTCGCGCATCACGTCGCCTTTCAGGATGGGATACCCCGTCCGGATCGATTTCGCCACCCGAACATGGTCCAAGCCGGCAGGCCGTGGATTGAACCAGCGGTCGTCACATCCCGGCAGGGCACGGCTTCCGCGCCAGCAACGCACTTTCGTCATCCCGGGGAGAGCAGGTCGAAGGGCGCGGCGCTCCACCCTCCCCTTTGTGAGGAGGGTCGGCGAGCAGCCGCAGCGAAGCGAAGATTGTGAGACGGGGTGGGGGTGCTCCCGATCATCGTTGATCCACCGCGCCTGCGGCGCGACCTCCCCACAAGGAGGAGGTCGACCGTCGCGCGCGCCTCCGCCTCGCCACGCCCGGATTGTCCGCCGTCTGGCCATTGTCTTTTTCGAGGCTCGCTTCGCTCGCACAACAGGATGAGAAGCCACGACGCCGGCAAGCGGGCGCGGGCCTCGCACCGCCGGCCCTTCCTCAAGACGTGTCAGGCACGGACAACGTCGCCCGGCCGCCCGCCGGCCCGACAGGCCTGCCCCGGTCGGCGCGCGGACCGGCGATGCCGGGAATCACGAACCGTCTTGAAAGGAGAAGGACGAGCAGCAGCGCGAGCGCGCGCAAACGCGCCGCGAGACGCAAAGCATCGCGGGCCGTATCCTGCTCCGCGGCCGAGATCGGCGTACCGGCGCCGATGAGAAAGGTATGCGCCTCCGCCTCACCGACGCTGAGAATGCCCAGAACATGCCGGCGGCGAAGAACGGGAAGACCGGCGGCAAGCTCGGCCAGCCCGGCGAGGGAGAACAGCAGCATCGCGATGCTTTCCAGCACCCCGCGGCTCCCATCCATCTCCCACTCTTCCATTCCGGCCTCCTGTTGGCGGGCCAAGTATTGATGAGCTTCCTAGGGTGGGGACAAAAATTTTGCGCGGAATGTCGTTTCGTCGTCCCGAAGCGCGCCATCACCTTCGTCATCCCCGGCGAAACGAGGCCGGTGCGATCTCACCCTCCCCACAAGGGGGAGGGTTATCGCCTCATCCAGCCTTGCCGATGGTGCGCTGCGCGCCTTCCTTCATCAGCCGGTCGATATGCGTGCGGATGTGTGCCGCCTCGGCAGCCGTGTTGGCCAGCGCGATGGCGCGGTCGAAGGCTTCCCGCGCTTCGTCGGCCCGGCCGAGTTGCATGAGCAGGCCGCCGCGCAGGCCATGGAAATGAAAATACCCCGCCAGCTTGTCTTCCAGCGGCTCGACCATCGCCAGCGCCGCTTCCGCGCCGCGCACCTTGGAGACCGCGACCGCCCGGTTGAGCGTGATGACCGGCGATGGCTGCATCTGTTCGAGCAACCCATAGAGCAGGTCGATTTCCTGCCAGTCCGTATCCTCGGCTTTCGCCGCGCGGGCATGCAGCGCCGCGATCGCCGCCTGCACCTGATAGGGGCCGGGCTTGCGGTGCCGCAGGCCCTTGTCGACCAGCGCCAGCCCTTCTTCGATCATCTTGGAGCGCCACAACGAGCGGTCCTGGTCTTCCAGCAGCACGATCTCGCCATTGGCGTCGAAGCGGGCCGGAGCGCGCGCATGCTGCAGCAGCATAAGCGCCGCCAGCCCCATGATTTCAGGCTCCGCCTGGAAGAGCCGCAGCAAAAGCCGCGCCAGCCGGATCGCCTCCTCGCACAGCGGCGCGCGCGCCTGCGCTTCGCCGCTGTTGCTGGAATAGCCCTCATTGAAGACGAGGTAGATCATCGCCGCGACCGCCGCAAGTCGCTCCGAGCGTTCGACAGGCCCCGGCGTTTCGAACGGAACGCTGCCATCGGCGACGCGCGCCTTGGCGCGGGTAATGCGCTGTTCCATGGCGCTTTCGCCGACGAGGAAGGCACGGGCGATCTGCTTCACCGAAAGGCCGGACACGATGCGCAGCGCCAGCGCGATCTGCTGCGTCTGCGGCAGGTCCGGGTGGCAGCAGATGAACAGCAGCCGCAAGATGTCGTCGCGGTAATGCGCGCCATCGAGCCGTTCGGCCATGTCGCTTTCGGCGTCTTCCAGATCGGAGACCTGGTCTTCCTCCGGCATCGGCGCCTGCTTGCTGCGCTTGCGCACCGCGTCGATGCCGCTGTTGCGGCCGACGAAGATCAGCCACGCCGCCGGATCGCGCGGCGGGCCGTTCTGCGGCCAGTTCTTGATGGCGCGCAGGCATGCATCCTGGAAAGCCTCCTCGGCCGTGTCGAGATCACGGAAGTAGCGCAGCAGCGCGCCCATCGCCTGCGGGCGGGCGGCGCTGATGGTCGAGGCGATCCAGTTCGGGTCGGTCATGGAGGGAGCTTTCTAGCCTGCCTGAAAATTATGCTAGCCCGTTGGATTGATGATGCCCACCGGCCGGATTTCATAGGAACCGCCGCTCGGATTCACCTCGGAAAGCTCCTTGGCGAAATCCACGGCCTCGTCGAGATTCGCGCAATCGATGGTGTAGAAGCCGAGGAACTGTTCCTTGGTCTCGGCGAACGGCCCGTCGAAGATGACTGACTCGCCCTTGACCTTGCGCAGCGTCGTCGCCGCCGTGGTCGGCAAGAGCCGCGCCACCGGGCCGAGCTTGCCGGCCCTGGCATATTTATCCTGCACCTCGGAAAGCTTCGCCATTACGGCGTCGTCCTGCTCCTTGCTCCAGGCGCAGACGACATCTTCGGAGGCGTAGCAGAGAACGGCGTAGAGCATGGTTTCCCTTTCTGTGGTCATAGGACGAAAGAGAGACATATATCCCGACAATGCGCCGATAAAAATGTCGGCCCGGCTAAAAGCGGCTGCTGCCCAAGAACGGCGATGTCAGCCCTGCCGCGCCTTCAGCCAGTTGAGCACCAGCGTCTCCTCCTCGTCCAGCCCGGCGATGGCGCGCTTGCGCTTGTTGGCGGCGGTCATTTCGTCCAGCAGCCTGCCTTCCAGCCAGGACTCGATCACGGCGGGATGGATGTAGCATTGGCGGCAGACGGTCCTCGTATTGCCGAGGCGCTCCGCCACCTTGTCGATGACGGCATTCACGACCCGCTTCCTTTGCGCCTCGCTTTCGGGAAGCTCCGTCTGCGCGAAAAGCTTGGCGGCGTTGATGGTGCCGCCCCAGGTGCGGAAATGCTTGGAGCTGAACGCTTCGCCGGCGGCTTCGCGGATATAGCGGTTGACGTCGTCCGACCGCACCGGGCGACGCTCACCGTCCTCATCCAGGTATTGGAACAGCTTCTGCCCGGGCAGGTCCTGCGCGCCGCGGACGACGCCGGCGATGCGGCGGTCGGTGAGCTTCAGCTTCCACTCCTGGCCGGACTTGCCCTTGAACGAAAACCGCAGGCTGGAGCCCGTTATATCGACATGGCGGTCACGCAGCGTCGTCAGGCCGAAGCTCTTGTTGTCGCGGGCATAGGCGGCGTTGCCGACCCGGATCATCGAATTTTCCAAAAGCCAGACGACCGAGGCGACGACCCGCTCCAGCGGCAGGCCGTGGCGGCGCAGATCGGCGTCGATGCGCTCGCGCAAAGCCGGCAACGCTTCGGCGAAGGCGACGAGGCTGGAGAATTTGGCGCCGTCGCGTTCGGCCGCCCAATCGGCATGATAGCGATATTGCTTGCGACCGCGCAGGTCGCGGCCGGTGGCCTGGATGTGGCCATTGGCAGAGGGCGATATCCACACATCCGTCCAGGCAGGCGGGATCGCCAGCGCGCGGATCCGCTTGAGGTCGCGGCCCTCGCCGAGGTGCTTTCCCCTGGCGTCGACATAGTAGAACCGCTTGGGCGAGCCCTTGCGGCGAATGCCGGGCTCGGTGTCGCTGACATAGGTGAGCGATGCCCGCTCGGCCGCAGCCTCGCCGCCGTTTGTTCGGCCGGCATTGGCTGCCGGAGCGGCCTTGGCACGGGTCTTGTCGAGCATGGTGTCTCCGGGGTGCAAATCTCCCCGATAATCCTCGAAAGCGCCGCCGGTTCCGTGCGGTCAGGAGAACTTAGAAAAACGCCTGCAGTCCGGTCTGCGCCCGCCCGAGGATGAGCGCATGCACATCGTGCGTGCCTTCATAGGTGTTGACGGTCTCGAGGTTCTGCGCATGGCGCATGACGTGATAGCCGATCTGGATGCCGTTGCCGCCATGCATGTCGCGGGCCTGGCGGGCGATATCGAGCGCCTTGCCGCAATTGTTGCGCTTGACGAGCGAGATCATCTCCGGCGCCATTTTGCCTTCGTCCATCAGCCGCCCGACCCGCAGCGACCCCTGCAGCCCGAGGGCGATCTCCGTCTGCATGTCGGCAAGCTTCTTCTGGTAAAGCTGCGTGCCGGCAAGTGGCTTGTTGAACTGCTTGCGGTCGAGGCCATACTGCCGCGCCCGATGCCAGCAATCCTCCGCCGCGCCCATCGCCCCCCAGGAGATGCCGTAGCGCGCGCGGTTGAGGCAGCCGAACGGACCGGACAAGCCTCTGACATTCGGCAGCAGCGCGTCGGCCCCGACCTCGACGCCCTGCATGACGATCTCGCCGGTGATCGAGGCCCTGAGCGACAGCTTGCCGTCGATCTTCGGCGCCGTGAGCCCCTTCATGCCCTTTTCGAGCACGAAGCCACGGATGTCGTCCTTGCCGTCCTCGCTCTTGAGCTTGGCCCAGACGACGAACACATCGGCGATCGGCGCGTTGGAAATCCACATCTTCGAACCGGAAATACGGTAGCCGCCCGCCGTCTTCTCGGCGCGCGTCTTCATGCCGCCGGGATCGGAACCGGCATCCGGTTCGGTCAGGCCGAAGCAGCCGATCCATTCGCCCGAGGCCAGCTTCGGCAGATACTTCCTGCGTTGCTCCTCCGAGCCGTAGGCGTGGATCGGGTACATCACCAGCGACGACTGCACGCTCATCATCGAGCGGTAGCCTGAATCCACCCGCTCCACTTCGCGTGCGATCAGCCCATAGGTGACGTAGCTGCTGCCAAGACCGCCATATTCCTCCGGCACCGTCACGCCGAGCAGTCCTGCCTCGCCCATCTCGCGGAAGATCGCCGGATCGGTCTTTTCCTCGGCGTAGGCGGCTTCGATGCGCGGCGCCAGTTTGTCGGCGGCGAACGACGCCGCGGCGTCGCGCATCATCCGTTCGTCTTCCGACAACTGGTCTTCCAACAGGAAAGGATCGTTCCAGACGAATGCGTTTTTGTCGCCGGCCATGACCCGCCTCCTCGCGATTGGGGATTGGCGGCTTATCCGTCGGAAGGCGGCAAAAATCAAACGAAATTGCCTGTTGGCCTATCGTTTGAGCGAAGGACGCCAGGCGGCGGCGGCCATTTCCTCGCGGCTGAAGCGGCTGGAAAAACGCGGAAAATAGTGGCTCCTGAGTCGCTGCGAGTCCGCAGATTCGTTTTTTGTCAATTCCCGTTTGATGTCGGATTCTTCTGGGGATAGATTAGACCCGAATCAGCCGGTCCTTGGGGGGCTCGGCGAACCAGCAAAAGTCCGATGACCCGGCTTTTCCCGGGTGCAAGGCGCGGCCGGCTTCGCGTTTCCCTTACGGATTCGTCCGTTCAAAGGCGCAGTTCAGCGCCGTGTGTTCCTAAGTGAAGTGACGCGTTTCGCGTTCGGCGCCGTTTTAGCGCCGGGCATGAGCATCGATTCCAGCCTTCAAGATGAAATGATCGATTCCGCTCCGCTTCCCTCACCCAATATCCCTTCACCCGGTCCATCGGAAACGGTGGCGTCGCGCCTGGCGTCCCGGGGCGACCTCACCACCTTCCTGATGCAGCTTGCCGCCGAAATCGGGGCCGACAGCTATATGCTGCTGGCCACAGTCCATGACGGCGTGCGCAGCGAAGCCCGCATCCTCGCGTCGAACTGGATTTTCGATGCTGTCGAGCTGGCCGGCAAGAAGCTCATCGCGGCGTTCGCCCAGGGACCGCTGGCGACGCCCCCTGGCGTGCGTCCTCGCCCTTTCGTGGCGTCGCAATCCCCGGACGCCGGCACGCTGATCAACCGTGAAGAAGCGAAACTGCTCGAAGTCCTCGGCCATGCCGAGATTTACTCGTTGCGGCTCGATATCGGCCGGCAACGTCTTTTCGGCCTGTTCTCAAGCGCCCAAACCGGCAGCATCGACCAGCCCGGATTGATGAAGGCGCAGATGAAGTGCTGTTATGCACTTTCCCAGATCCCGCAGCTTCTCGCCGCGGCCACCATGCAGGACCCGCTGTCGGACCGTGAGCGCGAATGCCTGTTCTGGGTGTCGGAGGGCAAGACCACCGACGAGGTTGCGGTGATCCTCGGCGTGTCGTCCAACACGGTCAACAGCTACATCACCCACGCCATCCAGAAATTCTCGGCCTCGAACCGGGCGATGGCCATCGCGACGGCGATCAGGAGCGGCATCATTTGAAACACGCACAAGTCAGGCAGGCCGCGGAAGCGCTTTTCGACCAGCACCGCAACCCTTTCGGCGCATTTTCAATCGGTTCCGAAACGCATCATCCCGTATCGATTCCCGACGCCGTCCGTCGCTGCCGATGGATTGCCGTCGATCTGAACGCGACCGGTTTCGGCCTCTATTTCGCCAGCCCCTCGCCCGAGCGCCCGCGGCTGGTGCCGTGTTTCGATTCCGACTATCCGGGTGTGTCCGTCGCTTCGAAATTCCTGTCGGGCGCGACCGGCGAAGACATGGTCCGGCACTGCCGCGCCTCCACCCAGCCCAGATGGTGGGCCGACGACGGCATGCCCGGCTCCGACGCGGTGTTTCGGCATCTCCACTGGGCGGAACCGACCGATGCATTGGTGCCCGGCACAGGTGGAATTGCCTTCCCGGTGCAGGCGGAGCGCGGGCAATGCGGCCTGATCGTTTTCACCGGCACACAAATTTCGCTGCCGCAGGATGCGCTCTACGAAATCCACGCGCGCTGCTTTTCGCTTTTCACCGCCGTGGCGCGCATCAGGCCGGGTGACGCCGGCCGTATAAAGGCCATGTCGAAGCGCGAGCTCGAATGCCTGAAGCTGACCGCCAGCGGTTGCACCAGCGAAGACATAGCGCGCGTCCTGAAGCTGTCGGTGCACACCGCCAACCAGTACCTGACCCAGTCCACCCAGAAATTGAACGCCGTGAACCGCATGCAGGCGGTCGCGAAGGCGTTGAGGCTTGGACTGATCGAATAGGCAGAGCCGTCTGAAACTTCCGAAGGCGCGTATCTACCCGATCTTTTCGGTGCGGCGGATCCTGGCTTCGTCGAGCACCCGGCTCAGCAGCGCCGTGTTCACGTCCGGATCGTCCTGCGGCGTCTGGAATGAAACATAGTTCATCACCACCGATGCCTCGTGCTCGGTCAGCGTCAACTGGAAGTAAACGGTCACGCCCGGCAGCCTGAGTTCGAGGTCGAGCACGATGCGCGGTGCGCCGCTCCAGTCCACATAGGCTTCACCGCCATGGCCGAGCCGCAGCGTTCCCGGCATGAAGAACAGCTCGCTGGCCGATTCGACCAGATCGGACAGGCAGGCGAAATGCTCCAGCCGGATGAACGCGATGTAGTCGGCGACATCGATCAGCCGCAGTTCGCGCACCACCTGTTCGATGGCGTCGGCGACGATGGCTTCGCGTGAGAGAGCGTGCGGCTGGCGGTTCATGACACCTGTCGGCGTTGCGTTTTGTTTGCGTAGATGACCCGCACCAGTTCGGCGACGGCCTCGTAGAATTGCGATGGGATGACACTATCGACCGAAACTTGCTTGTACATGGAGCGGGCAAGCGCCACGTCCTCGAAGATCGGAATGTTGTTTTCGCGGGCGATTTCGCGGATCTTGAGCGCGACGAGGTCCTGTCCCTTGGCGAGCACGACGGGCGCCGAATCCTCGTCGCGGACATATTTGAGCGCGATGGAAAAGTGCGTCGGGTTGGCGATCACAAGCGTCGCCTTGGGCACGTTCGTCATCATCCGGCGCCGCGCCCGGTCGCGCGCCAGCGAACGCAGCCGCGACTTGATGATCGGGTCGCCTTCGGACTGCTTCAGCTCGTCCTTCACCTCCTGCTTGCTCATCCGCAGATCCTGCTTCCAGTGGAAGCGCGACCAGATGAAGTCGGCGGCGGCGATGGCGGCCATCACCATCACCACGGCGACGAGGATATCGACAGCCATCGAACGGATCACGGTCCCGAACTCGAACGGGTTGGTGATCATGCCTGCCAGCAATTGCTGGTGATCTTCCGACAGGGCGAACACCAGGACCAGAATGGCGAAGCCGAGTTTGGCCAGCGATTTGATGAACTCCACGAAGCCCTGGACGCCGAATATCCGCTTCCAGCCCTGGCTGATCGAGATGCGCGAGGCTTGCGGCCGAATCCGCTCGGCGACGAACTGCGGCAGGTTCTGGAAAACGGAGGCAATGACGCCGGCAACGACGAGCAGGACGAGCAGGCTGGTCACGGCATGGCCGATCTCGGCCAGCACCACCTTGTAAAGCGTGATGACATCGGTCTCGGTGTCCATCGGCCACGCTTCGGGCTTTTCCAGAAAGGTCGCCAGGAAAACGCCGAGGTTCGTCACGGCGTCCTTGGCGTAGAAGACGGTGAAAAGCAGGATGGCGACGAAGGATGTGAAGATCGCCGCTTCCTTCGAGTGCGGCAGCTTGCCTTCCTCGACCGTGTCGCGGATTTTCTTCTCGGTCGCTTCTTCTGTTTTGGAATCCTTGTCGACCGCGTCGGCCATGGTGCGGTCAGCCGATCACGATATCAGGCGGCATCGGCGGTCTGGGCCGCCGGAAGGTCGAACCCGCCTTCGCGCGCCAGCCGGATGGTCGTCGTGGCGACGGTCTTGCGCGCCTGCGCTATGTCCGCGGCCGCGACATTTTCCGAACCCGAGCTCAGCTCGGACTCGATCATGCGCCGTGCGCGCGCGCCGATGGAGGACAGCACTGCTTCGGTCAGGGCCGGCGGCGCGCCGCGCAGGGCGAGCGTCACCACCTCGGTCGACAAGCCGTCGAAAATCTGTACGCGGGCCTTCTGCGTCAGCAGCGGAATATCGTCGAAACTGAAGATGCGCGCGCGCACCCCGTCGAGATCGGGGGTGCCGGCGGCGGCGAGGTCGTCCATCACTTCGTCGAGCTGGCCCTTGTCCATCTCATTGAGGACGCTGGCGAGGCGCGCCTGTCCGGCCGACGTGTCCTTCGAAGACGTCTCGGCCAGCACCTTGGTGCGCAACTGGTTCTCGACGATGCGGGTCGCCGTTTCCGGCACCGTCGAAAGCGTCAGCATCCGCTTCATGATTTCGCCACGCAGCGGTTTGTCGATGGTCAGCAGGACGCTGGCGGTCGCCTGCGGCGCCAGCTTCGACAAAACCATGGCCGACGTCTGCGGATGCTCGCCCGCCAGGAAACGGCCGAGCCGTGAAGGTTCGAGCTTCTCGAGCTCCGGCCAGATCGGCGGCGGTCCTTCCGGCGCCGTTTCGACCTGCCGTCCATTCATGATCTCGCTGACTTCCTCGGGCGAAAGCGATTCCAGGATCGTATCCATCTTGTCGGCGGAATCGAGCAGCCCGGCGCCTTCGGTGAATTCGGCCTCGAATTCCGCCACGATCCGCTCGAGGTCGCTTTGCGGGATGGTGCGCAACAGCCGCGCGGCCTCGATGAGCGCCTTCAATTCCTCCTGCTTGAAGAATTTCAGCAGCCGGCTCGCGGAAGGCTTGCCCATCGCGACCAGGATGGCGGCGGCTTTCTGCGCGCGCGTCAGGGTCACCGGCGCCGTCATGCTCTTGTCCCTTCCTGCCGGTCGCTGGCGGCTGGCCGCATCATCAATCGTTCTTCCCGGCGGTGACTTCGGTCAGCCTTATGCCAAAGCGCGACGGATCGCTCTCCAGCACGGTGATCTCGCCGCGCGCGATCTTGCGGCCGTTGACGATCACGTCGACCGGCTCGCCGATGCGCCGGTCCAGCGCCACCGTTGAACCCTTCTGCAGCGCCATCAGGTCGGACACCGGCATCTGGGCGCTGCCGAGAACGATCTGCACCTCGACCGGTATGTTCATGATGACGCCGGTGTTGAGCGAGGCGGAATCGCGGAACGGAACGTCCGGCCGCTTCTCCTCGTCGCGCAGCACGCCGCGCAATTCCTCGATGGCGCGGTCGAGTTGCTCTTCCTGGACATCGAGAGCCGGCTCTGCGTTGGTCTTGGTCATGCGTCGTCTCCGGAGGGCTGCCGCTCAATGCGGCACGAGCCCGTCGATAAAATCCTGGCCCGCGTCGAACGGATGCTTGATGCGGACCGTGTAGTTTTGCCCGAGCTTGCCGAATTCGCAGACGAACAGCGTCTTGTTGCGGCTCGAAAGCCGCGCCTGCGATTGCGCCGTTTCCTCGATCTCGATCACCTGTCCCGCCTCCAGCCCGGCGAGCTGCCCGAGCGTCAGCGTGGCCAAAGGCATTGTCGCCTCGAGCGTCACCGCCGAGCGCATCACTTCCTCGGAAAAGCGCTGCCGCCAGGTGGAACTCGTGGATGCCTCGGCACCCGAATCGTTGCCGCGCTCGGCCAGAAGCACCCGCTGCGGAACCGTCACGGCAATGGTGCCGCTGTCCGCCGGCGTCGACAGGGAAAAGACGATGCGGGCCGCCGGACCGTCGCGCAGGACGCGCCGCTGCGCCTCGGCCCCGGACAGGGCCGCGGGCACCGGCAGACGTAGGTTCAGCCCGCGCGAACCGGAGCCGTTGAAAGCCTCGGCGATCTGCTGGAACAACAGCGTCGCGACCTCCGTTTCGATGGACGACAGGTCGCGATTGATGGGTGCGGCGGGCATGTCCGCATCGCCGCCGAACAGCAGGCACACCATGACGGCGATCGCCTGAGCGTCCATGACGATAGTCAGCGTGTCTGGCGAGGATGGCGAGGCGACCACCGTCATCGCGAAGGATTCGCCCGCCCGGGCCCGGGCGTCCGCCACGCGGGAAACCTCGACGGCCGAAAGATCGACGGCGACAGCCGTTCCAATTCCTTCGGCCAGGCTCTTTTGCAGCAGCGGCAGAACCCGCTCCGCGAGGGACTGCGCCGCCCCCGTCACGTCGGAGGCGTCGCCGCTTTCGCCGACCAGGCGCTCGATGATGAGCGCGCGCGCCTCCGCCGGGTTGCCGGGGCTACTCATGCTTGCGGCTTTCGGCTGGAGGATCGCGACATCCGTCAGGCGGCCTTCTTTTCGCCCGAGGCCGAGCCGGTGTTCATCGTGCTTTGTTCAACGGCATCGATGGAGGGACGGTCATGCGAGGAAATCGTCTTGCGCCCGAACTCGATCGCCACCTGGGGCAGCGAACCGTTCATGTAGGCGAGCAGCGTCTGCTTCACGATCACGTAGAGGCGGTTCTTCTTGTCGCGCACCGTCTTGATCTTGGTGGCGATGGGACCGACCACGGCATACGAAAGGAAGATGCCGAGGAAGGTGCCAACCAGCGCGGCGCCGATCAGGCCGCCGAGGATTTCGGGCGACTGGTCGAGCGCGCCCATGGCCTTCACCACGCCGAGCACGGCCGCGACAATGCCGAGCGCCGGCAGGCCGTCGCCGACGGTGACGAGCGCATGATAGGCCTTCATCTTGTCGGCGCGGATGGTCTGGATTTCCTCGTCCATCAGCGCCTCGATCTCATGCGGACGGGCATTGCCGATGATGATGATGCGGCAGTAGTCGCAGATGAAATGCGTCAAATCGTGGTTCTTCAGCACGGTGGGGAAAGCCTGGAAGATCGCCGATTCTTCCGGGTTGTCGATATGGGCCTCGACTTCGCTGCGCGATTTGGTGCGCAGTTCGCGCATCAGGCTGTGCAGCACGCCGAGCGTTTCGAGATAGTCCTGCTCCTTCGGCACCGCCTGCTTGAAGGCCTCCATGATGCCCTTGCCGGTGTCCTTCACGGTTTTCATCGGATTGGCCACCAGGAAGGTTCCGAGCGCCGCGCCGCAGATGATGACCGCTTCCCAGGGCTGCATCAGCACCTGCAGGTGTCCGCCCATGGCCATGAAGCCACCCAGCACGCAGCCCAGCGTCACCACGAGTCCGATCAGAATGCCCACGCAAATTCCTTCCGACTTCACATCTCAAGCACGAATACGCTTCGTGCCTTGTGTGAGGCTTGAATCGCAGGCGAACCCCGATTCAGTTTCGCGCAAGGAAGCTGGAGTAGTGTGATGGTCTAGCTTCGGCCGGAGGCACGTCTTGTTGAGCACCTATGCGAGCTATCAGCTCATCGCCAGGGATATTCCGAAATCCCTCGACCGGATCGGCAGCCAGCCCGTCGTCGAACGCGAGACCGAGTACTATCTGGCCAATATCGGCAACGTCAAAAGCATCGACGAGTTCGTCAAGAACGACCGGCTTTTCAAATACGCCATGAATGCCTTCGGGCTGGGCGACATGTCCTATGCCAAGGCTTTCATGGTGAAGGCACTGAAGGAAGGCGTCACCGATCCCGACAGCTTCGCCAACAAGCTGACCGACAAGCGCTACGCCGAATTCGTCAAGGCCTTCAATTTCGCCAAGCTGGGCGACGCGGCCACCACCTATAACGGCGCCCAGACCGACGTGCCGAAGAACTATGCCCTGCAGGTCGATCTCGGCGTGGTGAAGGAGAGCTTCGCCTTCACCGAAGCCGAGACGAGCTACTACATCTCCAACATCGGCAATGTGAAGTCGGTCGACGATCTGTTGAACGATCCGCGGCTTCTCGATTATGCCATGGCGACATTCGGACTCGATTCCGAGACGGAGCCGGCGGCCACGGTGCGGCAGATGCTGGAAGGCGGCGTCAGCGATCCGCAAAGCCCTGCCAACCAGCTCGCCGACAAGCGCTATGCGGCGTTCGTGACGATCTTCGATTTCGCCCAGCACGGCGCGGACACCACCTCCCGCACCGAGGTCCAGGACGGCGTTCCGAAAAATTATGTCAACGCCACCGGCATGGGCCTGATCAAGCCCAGCGCCGAGTACATCAAAGGCGAGACGGACTATTTCCTGGCCAATATCGGCAAGGTCAGGAACGTCACCGACCTGCTCGCCAACAAGCGCCTGCTGACCTACGCCATGGCCACCTATGGCCTCGACGCCTCGACCGAGACGCCGAAGACGATCCGCAAGATGCTGGAGGGCGGGGTCAGCGATCCGTTGAGCCCGGCCAACCAGCTCGCCGACAAGAGCTATGCCGAGTTCGCCGCCGCCTTCAACTTCGCCGAGTTTGGCGATCAGGCGACCAGCCAGGACAGTGTCCTGAAGGACACGACCAGGCTTTACACGGCGAAATCGTCGCTCGGCCTGATCAAGCCGGGCGACGACTACGTCGCGGCCGAAACCAGCTACTATCTCGCCCATGTCGGCGACGTGAAATCGATCGACGATCTCTTCGCCGACAAGCGGCTCTACAATTACGTCCTGTCGAGCTATGGGCTCGATCCGGGCAAGCAGGACCCGAAACTGATTCGCAGCGTGCTGGAAGGCGGCATCCGCGACCCGGAAAGCGTCGCCAACAAGCTTGCCAACAAGGCCTATGCGGGCCTCGCGGCCGCCTTCAACTTCGAGGCCTATGGCGAGGACGCCACCACCTATCAGGCCAGCCACCAGCCCGTCGTCGACAAATACATGCGCCAGACGCTGGAAGAGGACGCCGGCAAGACCAATGAAGGCGTGCGGCTGGCGCTCTACTTCGAGCGCAAGGCCCCCGCCCTGACCAACTGGTACGAAGTGCTGGCCGACAAGGCGCTGGCAACCGTGATCCGCACCGCCTTCGGCCTGTCGGACTCCTTCGCCAGCGCCGATATCGACAAGCAGGTCAAGCTGTTCGAATCAAAGATGGACATCCCCGATTTCGCCGATCCCGAAAAACTCGGTGAGTTCATGACCCGCTTCACCAGCCTCTACGAGATCCAGAACCCGACATCCACGGCGCAGACATCGGTCAGCGTGCTGTTCTCCCAGCCGACCACGATCGGTGTCTCCACCGACCTCCTTATGGCCATGCAGCAGTTGAGGTTCTGATCTCCATGCAGGACAGTCTTTATGTCGCTCTTTCCTCACAGATCGCGCTCCAGCGCCGGCTGGACACCATCGCCGACAATGTCGCCAATGCTTCGACGGTCGGCTTCCGGGCCACCGGCGTCAAGTTCGAGGACATGGTTTCCGGCTCTGGTCCCAAGGCGGTTTCCTTTGCCTCCTCCGGCGACACCTTCCTGTCGGGCGGGCATGGCGCGCTGACGGAAACCGGCAATCCTTTCGACTTTGCCATCCAGGGCGATGCCTGGTTCGGCATCGAGACGCCGGTCGGGACCGTGATGACGCGCGACGGCCGCTTCTCCATGAACGAGAATGGCGAGCTGATGTCGATCGAGGGCTATCCCGTCCTCGATGCCGGCGGCGCACCGATCCAGCTCGACCCGCGCAACGGCACGCCGACGGCCGGCGCCGACGGTTCGCTGCGGCAGGGCGACCAGCTTGTCGGCGCCATGGGGCTGTTCGCCTTCGACCCCGGCGAGAACTTCGTCCGCTACGGCAATTCCGGCGTCGTTCCCGCCCGCGAGCCGGAGCCGATAACCGACCGCGCCGATATCGGCGTGGCGCAGGGCTTCGTCGAAGAGTCCAACGTCAACCCGGTGCTGGAGATGACGCGGCTCATCCAGGTGCAGCGCGCCTTCGAGAATGTCGCGGCGCTGATCCGGCAAAATGAATCGTCCACCACCGAAGCCATCAAGACGCTCGGTTCGAAGTGACCGAGGGACAGTCGCTGATCCGCGCCGGCGATATGGAGCTTGGCGCAGCGCAACCCGGCCGGCTCGAAATGCTCGAGCAGCTCTGGCGGCGTTTTTCCGATGACGCAACCGCTCTCAAGCGCGGCGGCCGGGTCAACGAGGTAAGCGCCACCCACTACAAGGTTCGTGGGCTTTCCGACGTGGCGCGTCTGGGCGACCTCGTCGAACATCGCGGCCACACCAGCAACAGCCGCGGCGAGATCGTCAAGATAAGCAGCGACGAGGTGACCATCGCGCCCTTCGAGCGCAGCGCCGACGCCGGTATCGGCGACGCGGTGTTCCGGCGCGGACCGCTTTCGGTCAGCCCGCATGGATCGTGGCGCGGGCGCGCCATCGACGCCCTTGGCCGGCCCATTGATGGCGGCGCGCCGCTCGCGCGGGGCATCGCCGCCGGCAACGACAAGACGCCGGGCGCGCTCGCCCGCCAGCGCGTCGGCACCTCCTTCATGACCGGCGTGCGGGTCATCGACATTTTCACGCCGCTCTGCTTCGGCCAGCGGCTGGGCGTTTTCGCCGGCTCAGGCGTCGGCAAGTCGACGCTGCTGGCGATGCTCGCCGGGGCCGACGCCTTCGACACCGTCGTCGTCGCGCTCATCGGCGAACGCGGCCGCGAGGTGCGCGAGTTCCTCGAAGACACGATCGGGCATTCCATGGCGAAGACGGTCGCCGTCGTCGCCACCAGCGACGAAAGCGCCATGATGCGCCGCCGCGCGCCCGATACGGCTATGCGCGTCGCCGAGCATTTCCGCGACCAGGGCCATCGCGTCCTGCTGATCCTCGATTCCATCACCCGCTTCGCCCACGCGCTGCGCGAAGTCGCAACCGGCACCGGCGAGCCGCCGGTGGCGCGCGGCTATCCGGCATCGGTCTTCACCGATCTGCCGAAACTGCTCGAGCGGGCCGGTCCCGGCGCCGAAGGAACCGGATCGATCACCGCCATCATCTCGGTGCTGGTGGACGGCGACGACCACAACGATCCGGTCGCCGATTCCGTGCGCGGCATCCTCGATGGCCATGTGGTGCTGGACCGCGCCATTGCCGAGCAGGGCCGCTATCCGCCGGTCAACCCGCTGTCCTCGATCTCGCGGCTTGCCGGCAAGGCCTGGTCGCCAGAGCAGAAAACGCTGGTGACGCGGCTCAAGTCGATGATCGCCCGCTTCGAGGACACGCGCGATATCCGCCTGCTCGGCGCCTATCAGGGCGGCGCCGATCCCGAACTGGACATGGCGGTGCGCCAGGTGCCGCTGATCTACGAGGCGCTCATCCAGACCCCGAGGGACAGGCCGTCGGCCGACCCCTTCTCCGACCTTGCAAGGCATCTGAAGAGGCTGACGTCCGATGCAGGAGAGTGAACGCCAGGACGCGGAAAGCATGCTGCGCGAGATGCTGGCGCAGAAGCAGGCCGAGGAAACGGTGCCGGCCCGGCGCAAGCCATTGGCGTCGTCATTGTCGCGTTTCAGCTTCAAAACCCCGCGGCTTTTCCGCCGGAAGCGGAAGAGCGACGGCATTTCAGATCCATTGGACGAGCTTTTTGCCGCGAGCGCGCCGAAATTCACCTCATACTCGAAGGCGAAGGAGAGCCGGCGCAGCGACCTGATGATCGCCGCGCTGGGCGTGACGCTCGGCCTGATCTGCGCGGTCTTCCCGTGGTACATCTTCTTCAACCCGGAGCAGTTCGGCGTCCAGGGCATCAAGTTCGGCGGCCGTGGCGCCAATGCCGGCCGCGTCGCCGTTGAGCGCTCGGCCGGGAACGAGATGGCGCCAACGGGGGGGCCGGAGAAAAAGGCCGGCGACGTCGACCTGTTTTCCACCGGCACGCTGCCGGACAGGGACAAGGCGAAGGACAAGCCGCCGGGACCGGACCAGCAGCCCTTCCCCGCCGCGCCGGTCGAATACCGGCTGGTTCACGTCGCCAATGGCCGCGCCATGATCGAGGACGATGCCGGCCTGTGGATCGTCCAGCGCGGCTCGACGCTTCCCGATTCCAGCCAGGTCACGGCCATCGAGCAGCGCAACGGCAAATGGGTGCTGGTGACGAGCAAGGACCGCGTCGTCGAGATTTCCAATTAGAGTCCTGCGCAAGGCCCGCGCAAGACTGGCGCACTAGTCTCCGCGAAGATGCCCGGAGATCGTGATGGGACCCGTCAACCTTTTTGACCTTGCTTCCAGACAGTCGCAATGGCTGGCCGTGCGCCAGTCGTCGATCGCTGGCAACATCGCCAACGCCAACACGCCGGGCTACACGGCGACCGACGTCGAGCCTTTCGAAAAGGTTCTGGACCGGTCGCTGGTTTCGCTGCGCGCCACGCAGGCGGGTCATCTCGGCGGCGGCGACAGCGCCGCCTTCGCAGTCAAGCAGCAGGAGAACGACGGTGTCGTCCTTCCCTCCAAGAACACGGTGGTGCTGGAAGACGAACTGGTGAAGTCCGGTGAAGTCCGCCGCTCCTTCGAACTCAACACGGCCATCGTCAAGGCTTTCCACACGATGATGATGATGGCGGTGAAGAGCTGATGGACGCGTTGTCAGCCGCCCTCAAGGTCGCAGCCTCCGGCCTCGGAGCGCAATCGGAACGGCTGCGCGTCGTTTCGGAAAACATGGCCAACGCGCAGTCGACCGGCACCGCCGCGGGCTCGGACCCGTACCGGCGCAAGACCATCAGCTTCGTCTCCGAACTTGACCGCGCCTCCGGCGGCTCGCTGGTCGAGGTCGGTTCGATCGACCGCGACCCGTCGCAGTTCCCCGTCGAATTCCAGCCCGGCAACGAGGCGGCGGACGAGAACGGCTACGTCAAGATGCCGAACGTCAACGTGCTGATCGAGATGGCCGACATGACCGAGGCCAACCGGTCCTACGAAGCCAATCTGCAGGTCATCAAGCAGGCGCGCGACCTGATCTCCATGACCATCGACCTGATGAGGAACCAGTAATGATCGGCGGCCTCGGCGCTATACAGCTCACGCCCTCAGTTGGGGGCTCCGATGCCGCGACAGGGCTGCTGCAGCCATCGGCGCCGGCCACCGGCGGCGTCACGCCGGCCTCCTTCACCGAGGCGCTTGAAAGAGCCGCCACGAAAACGGTCGATACAATGCAGAATGCCGAAGCGGTTTCGATCAAGGCGCTGCAGGGCGACGCCGACACCCGCCAGGTCGCGGACGCGGTGATGAGCGCGCAGCAGGCGCTGCAGACCGCCGTCGCCATCCGCGACAAGATCGTCAGCGCCTATCTCGACATCAGCCGCATGAGCATCTGAGGAACGTCCCGTGAAAGCACTCACCATCGCCGCCACCGGCATGAACGCCCAGCAGACGAACCTGGAAGTCATCGCCAACAACATCGCCAACATCAACACCACCGGCTACAAGCGCGCCCGCGCCGAATTCTCCGACCTGCTCTATCAGGTCGACCGGACGCAGGGCGTGCCGAACCGCTCGAACGCCTCGATCGTGCCGGAAGGCGTGTCGATCGGCCTCGGCGTCAAGACTTCCGCCGTGCGCAACGTCCACATCCAGGGCGGCCTGACCAGCACCGGCAACGCCTTCGACATGGCGCTGACCGGCAAGGGCTGGTTCCAGATCGAGTCCGCCGACGGCGGCACGCTCTACACGCGCGCCGGCGCCTTCAACACCAACGCCACCGGCCAGCTCGTCACCGTTGACGGCGCCAGCGTCGTTCCCGCCATCACGGTTCCGGCCGATGCGGTGGAGGTGATCGTCAACAAGACCGGGCAGGTGTTCGCGCGCATCGACGGACAGGCCGATCTGCAGCAGCTCGGCCAGCTCACCCTTGCCACCTTCGCCAACGAGGCCGGCCTCGCGCCGCTCGGCGACAATCTCTTCCAGGAAACCACCGCGTCGGGGCCCGCCAATGTCGGCGTGCCGGGCGATCCGGGCTACGCCACCATCGAACAGGGCTATCTGGAAAATTCCAACGTCGATCCGGTCAAGGAAATCACCGAGCTGATCTCGGCCCAGCGCGCCTATGAGATGAACTCCAAGGTCATCCAGGCCGCCGACGAGATGGCCGCCGTCGTCTCCAAGAATATCAGGTGACGACGATGGCCGCGCACGCTCTCCGCGCCTTTTTACGGGGCCTGGCTCTCGCCGCCGCTGTCGCCTGCGGCGGCGTCCAGGCGTTTGCCGAGGAGATCGTGCTCATCCCCAGCCGCGTCATCTATCCGGGCGAGACCATCGCGCTCGCCGCATTGAAGGAAGTGACCCTGCAGCCCGGCCGCCACAAGCCGGACGCCGTGGCGACGACCGCGCAGGAACTCGACGGCAAGATCGCCAAGCGCACGCTGCTGCCCGGCCGCTATATTCCGGCGAATGCGCTGCGCGAGGCCTGGCTGGTCGAACAGGGCGCCCCGGTGCAGGTGACGTTCGTCGCCGGCGCATTGACCATCTCGGCCAGCGCCGTGACGCTGCAGCCGGGAGCCGCGGGCGATCTGGTCAAGGTCCGCAATGTCGACAGCGGCAAGATCTTTTCCGGCACCGTCATGGCCGACGGCACCATCAGGGTCGGTGCATCATGAGGCTTGGCCTGTCGCTCGCCCTCATCGCGACGCTGCTTATACAGCCTGCATGGGCCGATGGCCTGACGGCCAAGGCCAAGCGCGAGCTGGCGACGCGTGACGGCGGCGCCTTCAACGAGCCCGACTACGACCCCAAGACATCGGCGCGCATGTTCCAGGTGTCGTCGGGCCCGTCCTCGCTGCCGCCCGGACAGGTCGCATCCCGCATCAAGGACATCGCCCAGCTCCAGAGCGCCCGCGACAACCAGCTTGTCGGCTACGGCCTGGTGATCGGCCTCCAGGGCTCCGGCGACAGCCTGCGGAATTCTCCCTTCACCGAGCAGTCGATCCGCGCCATGCTCGAAAACCTCGGCATCGCCACCGAAGGCGGCAGCGCGCGCGCCAAGAATGTGGCGGCGGTCATCGTCACCGCCAACATGCCGCCCTTCGTGCAGTCGGGCGCGCGCATCGACATCAACGTCTCGTCCATGGGCGATGCCACCTCGCTGCAGGGCGGCACGCTCATCATGACGCCGCTCAAGGCGGCGGATGGCGAGATCTACGCCGTTGGCCAGGGTTCGGTCATCGTCTCCGGATTCAGCGCCCAGGGCCAGGCCGAGCAATTGACGCAAGGCGTGCCCACCTCGGGCCGGGTTCCGAACGGCGCCATCGTCGAGCGGTCTGTGGATGCCGAGTTCGGCGACCAGTCGGTTTTGACCCTGCAACTGCGCAACCCGGATTTCTCCACGGCGGTCCGTATCGCCGACGCCATCAACGACTATACGCGCCAGCGTTTCGGCGCGCGCGTCGCGGCCGAACGGGACGCCCGCACGGTCTCCATCAAGAAACCGAAGAACATCGCCGCCGCGCGCTTCTACGCCGAGATCGAAAACCTCGTGGTCGAGTCCGACACGCCGGCCAAGGTCGTCATCGACGAGCGCACCGGCACCATCGTCATCGGCAACCAGGTCAGGATTTCCCGCGTCGCCATCAGCCACGGCGCGCTGACGGTCCGCATCACCGAAGCGCCGCGCGTCGTCCAGCCGGAGCCGTTCTCGCGCGGCGAAACCGCTGTCGAACCCTTCACCGCCATCGATGCGACCCAGCCCGACGCGCGGGTCGCCGTGCTCGACGGACCCAATCTCGAAACGCTCGTCTCGGGGCTGAACCGGCTCGGCGTCAAGCCGGACGGCATCATCGCAATCCTGCAAGGCATCAAATCGGCCGGCGCCCTGCAGGCTGATCTGGTTCTCCAATAGGTTCTGACGATGCTGCATCCCGCCTTCCCCCACCACAACCGTAGCCGCCACCCGCGCCTGCTCGCGGCCTGTGCGCTGGCGGCTGTCATCGCCGGCATCGGACCCGCCCGCACCGAGAGCGTGCGCCAGGTCCTGCCTGGTGCGCCGGCTGTGCCCGAGCAGCAGACGCTGGCGCGCGAGGCAGCGCCTTCGCCCACCGGCATCACCGGTTCCACCGGCGAGGAGAGCGAAATCCAGCGCTTCTGCTCCAACATCGCCGACGCCGCCCGCGACCGCCGCTACGCCTTGCAGACCGCCGAGTTGAAGCAGCTCCAGAGCGATGTCGACAATCGCATCAAGGCGCTGGAGGAAAAGCGCGCTGAATACGAGCAATGGCTCAAGCGCCGCGAGGTGTTCCTCGCCCGCGCCGAGGACGGCGTCGTCAAGATCTACGCAGACATGAAACCTGACGCCGCCGCCGAACGGCTGGCCATCGTCCATGCCGACCTTGCCGCGGCGATCCTGATGAAGCTGGATTCGCGCAAGGCAGGCGTCATCCTCAACGAAATGGACCAGAAGGCAGCCGCCATGCTCACCGGCATCATGGCGAGCGCGGCCCGCAGGGTGGACCCGACATGATCCGAAGAACAGCCATCCTCCTGGCCGTGGCAACGCTTTCCGGCTGCGGCACCAATCTGAAGGAGATCGGCCGCGAGCCGTCCCTGTCGCCCGTCGGCTCCGGCATCGAGAACGGCAGCACCTCGGTTTATCGCTACCCGGAAACGCCGGCTGCGCCGGTGAAGCGCTTTTCCCTGTGGGACGACAAGCAGAGCCGTCTGTTCACCGACCCCCGCGCCCTCCAGACCGGCGACATATTGACGGTCAAGATCCGGATCAACGACCGCGCCCGCTTCAAGAACGAGTCCGACCGCAGCCGCACCACCAACCGCACGCTGACCGGTTCGCTCGACGCCGAATGGGAAGGCGTCGGCACCGGCGGCGCCCTCGATGCCGGCGTCGGCTCCAAGACATCGACGGCCGGCGCCGGCGCCACCGAGCGTTCGGAATCGATCGACTTGAACGTGGCCGCCGTCGTCACCGACGTGTTGCCGAACGGCAACCTGATGATCAAGGGTTCCCAGGAAGTCCGGGTCAATGCCGAACTCAGGGTGCTGACCATCGCCGGCATCGTGCGGCCGTCCGACATTGGCGGCCAGAACACCATCTCCTACGAACGCATCGCCGAAGCCCGCATTTCCTACGGCGGCCGTGGCCGCCTGACCGAGGTCCAGCAGCCGCCTTATGGCCAGCAGATCCTCGATCAGGTTCTGCCTTTCTAGGCCGGGGAAAGCAGATCATGGCCAATGTCGAGCAGACCGCCGAAGCGCCGAAGGGGACCTCCCTTGTTCTTCAGCTTGGCCTGTTCGCAGGCCTCACGGTCGCGGCGCTGGCTGTCGGCTGGCTGTCCGGGGCATACCTGAAAAATTCGGAGAACCCCGCCCCACCCAGGGCGGCGCACGCCGGCGGTGCTGAGGACGGCGCTGCTCCGGCGCATGGCGCTTCGAACGCACCGGGAGCCTTGGTCCTGGTGGAGCTCGCGCCCCTCACCACCAATCTCGCCGCGCCGGCTGAAATCTGGGTGCGCCTCGATGCCTCGCTGGTTCTGGACGCGCCGCAGCCGCCCGAACTGGTCGAAGCCATCCACCAGGACCTGCTGGCCTTCCTGCGCACCGTCAAGATGCACCAGGTCGAAGGCGCCAGCGGCTATCAGCACCTCAAGGCCGACCTGCAGGAGCGGGCTTCGATCCGCAGCCAGGGCCATGTGAAGGACGTGCTTATCAGGACGCTGCTGTTCGAATGAAACGCTTCCTTCTCGCCCTCGCCATGGCCGCCCTCGCCGTTTCGACGGCTTCGGCGCAGCAGATCGACCTCGGCGGCATCGCCCAGGCCAATGGCACGACCGTCGCCTACATCATCCAGATGTTCGGGCTCATCAGCGTGCTGTCGGTCGCGCCGGGCCTGCTCATCATGGTGACCAGCTTCACCCGCTTCATCATCGCCTTTTCGATTTTGCGCGCCGGCATCGGCCTGCAATCCACGCCCGCCAACCTCATCCTGATCTCGCTGTCGCTGTTCATGACCTTCTATGTCATGGCGCCGACCTTCGATCAGGCCTGGAACAATGGCGTGAAGCCGCTGATGGACAACCAGATCACCCAGACGCAGGCGTTCGAGCGGATTTCCGAGCCGTTCCGCGGCTTCATGCTGCAGAACGTGCGCGACAAGGATTTCGACCTGTTCGCCGATCTGGCGCGCGAGCGGGGCCAGACCGTTTCGCGCGAGACGGTCGACCTCCGCATCCTCGTCCCCGCCTTCATGATCTCTGAAATCCGCCGCGGCTTCGAGATCGGTTTCCTGATCGTGTTGCCCTTCCTCGTCATCGACCTGATCGTCGCCACCATCACCATGGCCATGGGCATGATGATGCTGCCACCAACGGTGCTTTCCCTGCCGTTCAAGATCATGTTCTTCGTGTTGATCGACGGCTGGAACCTGCTGGTCGGGAGCCTGGTGCGCTCCTTTACCTGACACGGATTTCCAGCCCGGCCGCGCGTGCGGTCCAGCGCCCCCCGCCCAAATTTTGAGCAAAAATTTCCGGTTAACCGTCCGCCTTATCTGTTTGGTAGGAAGTGGCGGGCATAGTCCCCACTCGATGGCGGGTGATCGGGTTTAGAAGATCATTGGCATGATGCCGTACCGTCATACCGGTCAGCCCGGTATGTCCCCCAAAATTTTGTGTGTAAAAGGGTACGTGTATCCATGGCTAGCATCATGACCAATGCCTCGGCGCTCACCGCGCTGCAGAGCCTGAACTCCACCAACAAAGCGCTCGAAACCACCCAGGCCCGCATTTCGACTGGCTATCGTGTTTCCAGCGCCAGCGACAACGCCGCTTACTGGTCGATCGCCACCACCATGCGTTCGGACAACAAGGCAAACTCCGTCCTGCAGGACGCGCTCGGCCTCGGCGCCGCCAAGATCGACACCGCCTACACCGCGATGAACAGCTCGATCGAGGTCGTCGACCAGATCAAGCAGAAGGTTCTGCTCGCCAAGACCTCCAGCGCCGACGACCGCGCCAAGATCCAGTCCGAAATCACGTCGCTCCAGGCGCAGCTGACCGACAACATCGGCGGCGCCAACTACGCCGGCTCGAACCTCTTGCAGACGGACTCGACGTCGACGACCGACACCAAACTTACGGTCATGACGTCCTACAATCGCGACTCGACCGGCGCGGTCACCACCGGCACGATCGACGTCGACTATGCCGATACCCGTCTCATCGATTCGGGCGGCGCGAACGCCGGCATCCTCGATACCGAGTTCACCACGACCGGCGCCGGCGCAGCCACTGCGACGATCCTCAACCTCAACGTAACCGGCGCGACGCTGGATTCGGCCGACTTCGACGACATGCTGACCGGTATCGAAGCCGGTTTGAAGTCGATGGCGACCGGCGCTGCCTCGCTCGGCGCCGCCAAGGCCCGCGTCGATCTGCAGAAGGACTTCGTTTCCAAGCTCAGCGACTCCATCGAGCGCGGCGTCGGCCAGCTCGTTGACGCCGACATGAACAAGGAATCGACCCGTCTGCAGGCCCTCCAGGTCCAGCAGCAGCTCGGCATCCAGTCGCTGTCGATCGCCAACGGCAATTCGCAGCAGATCCTGTCGCTCTTCCGCTAACAGCAATCCTCGGCTGACCGACAGTCACCGAACAAGGCCGCGCCTCTCCGGAGGCGCGGCCTTTCCGTTTGCCTAGAGTACAAACGGCTCCCCCTTAATCTGATGTTAACCATGAACTCCTAATCATGGTTAACCGATCGTCTCCAACGGCATGCCGGCGCGCAGCCCGAGGACAGTCAAGAAGGGGCGACACCTGTGGCGAGCATCATGACAAACGCATCTGCAATGACGGCATTGCAGAGCTTGAACGAAACCAACAAGCAGCTCGACATCACCCAGGGCCGCATCTCGACCGGCTACCGTGTCGCCACCGCCAGTGACAATGCCGCATACTGGTCGATCGCCACCACCATGCGCTCCGACAACAAGGCCAATTCCGTCGTCCAGGACGCGCTCGGCCTTGGCGCCGGCAAGGTCGATACCGCCTACACCGCCATGAACAGCGCCATCGAGGTCGTCGACCAGATCAAACAGAAGGTCCTGCTGGCCAAGACCTCCAGCCCGGCGGACCGCGCCAAGATCCAGAGCGAGATCAAGACCTATCAGGACCAGTTGAAGGACACGATCGGCGGTGCCAGCTATGCCGGCTCGAACCTGCTAGAAACCGACTCGACTTCCACCGACACGACGCTGAACATCATCTCCTCCTACAATCGCGACGCCACCGGCGCGGTTGTCACCGGCTCCATCGACATCGATTATGCCAACATCCGTCTGATCGACAGCAACGCCGCCAGCGCCGGCATTCTCGACAAGGCCGGCACTGCTTCGACGCGGTCGCTGCTGAACCTCGATGTCGAGACGCTCACCGGCGCGACCGGGGCGACCGACGATCTAAAATTCGACAACCTGCTGACCGATGTGGAAGCGACGCTGGCGGCGATGACCACGGCGGCCTCCGAACTCGGCGCCGGCAAGGCCCGGATCGACCTGCAGAAGGATTTCGTCGGCAAGCTGATGGACTCCATCGAGCGCGGCGTCGGCCAGCTCGTCGATGCCGACATGAACAAGGAATCGACCCGCCTGCAGGCCCTTCAGGTCCAGCAGCAGCTCGGCATCCAGTCGCTGGCCATCGCCAATGGCAACTCGCAGTCGATCCTTTCGCTCTTCAAGGGCTGACCGCCGGCCAACACTTTCCATAATTTCATCGGGCCGCGTCTCATCGCGGCCCGATTTCATTTTCGCACAAGCTTCGGCGTCTAGTCTCGCGACGGCCAATCATGCGGGAGCCGTCGATCCGTGCCGAAACAGATTCAAAGCATCGTCAGCAATCTTCAGAGTTTCGGCGCCCGCCGCCTGATGATCCTTGCCGGCATCCTGACCCTGGTCCTCGTCGTAATCGGCGTCGGCTCGGTCTATCTCAACCGCCCAGCTTACGAGACGCTTTACGTCGGGCTGGAACGATCCGATGTAAACCAGATCGGCATGGTGCTGGGCGAGGCCGGCATCAGCTTCGACGTGGGCTCGGATGGCACCAGCGTCCTGGTGGCTGCCGGCAACACCGCCCAGGCGCGGATGCTTCTGGCGGAAAAGGGGCTGCCGACCAGCGCCAACGCCGGCTACGAGCTGTTCGACAATGTCGGGTCGCTCGGCCTGACCTCCTTCATGCAGCAGATCACCCGCGTGCGGGCCCTGGAGGGCGAGATCGCCCGCACCATTCAATCGCTTGCAGGCGTCAAGGCCGCGCGCGTCCATATCGTCATGTCCGAGCGCGCTTCCTTCCGGCGCGACGAGCAGCAGCCTTCCGCCTCCGTCGTCATCCGCTTCGCCGGCATGAATGCCGACAAGACAGCCATGTCCATCCGCCATCTCGTCGCCGCCGCCGTGCCGGCGCTTTCCGCCGACAAGGTGACGGTGCTGGATTCGGCCGGCAATCTGCTCGCCGCCGGCGACGACCCGTCGAACTCCAGCGCGGCGCGATCGCTCGGCATCGAACAGACGGTCGAGGCGCAGATCGAGGACAACATCCGCCGCGCGCTGTCGCCCTATCTCGGCCCGGACAATTTCCGCGCCAGCGTCAAGGCCGACGTCAACACGGACACCCGTCAGACCGAGGAAACGATCTTCGATCCGAATTCGCGGGTCGAACGCTCGGTGCAGTCGGTGCGCGCCAACGAGAACAACAGCCAGAAGCAGGCGTCGACGCCGGCGACCGTGGAGCAGAACCTGCCGGAAGCGCAGACGACCGCGACGGACGGCCCGCAATCGACTTCGCAGAACGACCGCAAGGAAGAGATCACCAACTACGAGATCAATTCCAAGCGGATCGCCACCGTTTCGAACGGCTATTCCGTCAACAAGATGTCGATCGCCGTCGTCGTCAACCAGCAGCGGCTGATGGCGATCCTTGGCAAGGATGCGCCCGCCGACCAGATCGCGGCGCGCGTCGCCGACATCCAGAAGATGGTGGCGTCGGCCACCGGCTTCGACCAAAAGCGCGGCGACATCATCGACGTGTCGGCGGTCGAGTTCATCGACGGCCTCGATGGCCAGGAAATTGCCGCGCCCGGCATGCTGGAATCGCTCGGCCGCTACACCGGCAGCCTCATCAATGCCGGCGCCTTCATCGTCGTGGTTTTCCTGGTCGCCTTCTTCGGTCTTCGCCCGATGGCGAGCGCGCTGACGGCAAGGCCTGCCATCGCCGGACCGAGCTTCGACGAAGTGCAGCGTTCGTTGCCCACCCCCGACCAGACGGCGGCGATTTCCGACGCATCTCCCGCGGCGCTGACCGGCGCCTCGCCAAGCGCCGCGACGCCGCTTGACGACTTGCGCCAGAAGCTGCGGCCTGCCCCGCAGGACCGGCTCGCCCGCATGGTCGACCTGAACGAGGAACGCACCGCCCTGATCCTGCGCAAATGGGCCGCCGCGCCAGAAGCGGCAGGCTGATGCGGTCAACGGCGCTTTCCGACCTGCTGCCGGATTTCGGGCCGCGCGCCTCGCGATCCGAAGCCAGTCCGACGCCGATCCATGCGGCAGCGGCGGCGAGCGAGCAGGTGGACACCACGCGCCTGATCGCCGAAGCCGTCGCGCGCGCCGAAGAGGCGCTCGAAACGCGCCTCAATGCGGCTCACCAGAGCGAGCTGGAAGCGGAGCGGCAGGCCAATGCCGAGGAAGCAAGGGCGTTTCTCGAGACACTGGGCGCCGATGTCGGCACCACCGTCGCTGATCGCGTCGGTGACATGGAGGAGCGCGTCACGCGCCTGGTGAGTGACTCCGTTGCCCGCATGATCGGCGGCATCTTGAGCGACGATCTGCAGAAACGGTCGCTGGCGGCGCTGGCTCAGGCCGTGCGCGCGGCGACGGCCGATGCCGAGGCGTCGCGCATCGAAATCCGTGGGCCGCTGGCGCTGTTCGAGCCGCTCAAGACCGCGCTCGGCGCGCGCGCCGACAACCTTCATTTCACGGAAGCGCCCGGCTTCGATCTTTCCCTGCTCGTCGACGACACCGTCTTCGAAACCCGCATGGCCGAATGGTCCGCTGCGCTCGCGGAGGTGCTGCAATGAGTGTTATCAACGGCAGCGAACCCAGGCACGAAATCATCATCGTACGCCGCAACCACGACGATCATGATGAGGGCCATCATGGCGGCGTGTGGAAAATCGCCTTCGCCGACTTCATGACGGCGATGATGTGCTTCTTTCTGGTCATGTGGCTGATCAATGCAGCGAATGAACAGACGAAAGCGTCCGTTGCCAGCTACTTCAACCCGATCAAGCTGATTGACCGTAACGCCAGCCGAAAGGGCCTGGAGGATCTGGGTGACGGTCCCGCCGAAGTGGGCCTGACCGCGGATTCGCCGCAGGAAAACGCCGAACGGTCCGGCCAGAACGGCAACGGTAATCCCGGCACAACGCTTGAGCAGAACAAAGAGACGAAATCGTCCCAGGAAACGCAGAACTCCGACGAGCACCTTTTCGCCGACCCCTATGCCGTGCTGTCCGAGATCGCCACCGACACCGGCGTGATGCAGAACGTCAGCCAGAAGGGCGAAGGCGGCGCGCAGACCGCCGGACCCTCCAGCGGGGCGCAAGGCGGAGAATCGTACCGGGATCCCTTCTCGCCGGATTTCTGGTCGCAGCAGGCGACCGCGCCCGGCGCCGAAGCCAGCGCCCAGCGGACGCGGATCGAGGGAGACCCGCTGAAGCCAGGCGACGAGGAAGCGAAAGAAGCAACGCCCCGGGTCAAGGCATCGCCGCCGCCAGCCGCATCCGCAACAGCCGAAGGGCAGGACAAGACCGCGGTGCAAGCAGCGGCCACAAACGACAAGCCTGTCGAAAGCCCTGCGGAAAAGGCCCCTGCCCCGGATGCCCTGAAAGCCGCCGAACAGGTAAAGCAGCAACTGGCCGAAGCCTTCAAGCCCGGCGACAAGATGCATGACGGCGTTTCCGTCGAGGCGACCGACAAGGGCGTCGTCATCTCCATCACCGACCAGTTCGATTTCGGCATGTTCGAGATCGGTTCCGCCGTGCCGCGCCGTGAGCTTGTCCTGGCGATGGAAAAGATCGGCAAGATCATCAATGGCCAGAAGGGTGTGGTGTCCGTCCAGGGCCACACCGACGCACGGCCGTTCCGCAGCGCCACATACGACAATTGGCGGCTTTCGACGGCGCGCGCGCACTCGGCCTATTACATGCTGGTACGCGGCGGCGTTGACGAAAAGCGCATTCGCGAAGTGGCCGGGTTCGCCGACCGCCTGCCGAAAGACAAGGCCGACCCGATGTCCGCCGTCAACCGGCGCATCGAAATCCTGCTGGAAACCGGCGGATGAGACGCGCGGTCAGGCTCTGCGCCACTATCGGCATCGCGCTTGGCGGTGCCGGCCTTGCGACGGCCTCCCATGCGGCCGAGCCGCTGCAGCCCTATCAGCTGGTCCGCTCCCTGCAACTGGTTCAGGACAAGATCGCCGCCGGCGACCATGCGGCGTTGCCGATGCAGGGCAAGCTCCTCGAACTGATCGATGCCCGGATGCGCAGCGCCAGTCCGCAGGATTTTGCCGATCCGAAGAATTTCCGCGCCTTGCTGGTCTACGGCATGAGCGGGGGTAACCCGTCGACGGTCGGCGCCGCGACGGCGCGCATCGAACTCGACGCGGTGAACAAGGATATCGCCGCCGGAATCGTCGCCTACCTCGGCGGCCGCCCGGCGGAAGCGATCAAGCTGCTTGAACCGATGGACCCGATGCGGCTATCGCCCGACCTCGGCGCCTTCGTCGCGCTGGTCAAGGGATCGCTTCTGGCGTTGGAAAAGCCGAAGGAAGCGCTGACGCTTCTGGATCAGGCGCGCCTGCTCAGTCCCGGAACACTTGTCGAGGAAGCGGCGCTGCGCCGCTCGGTCGGGATTGCCGTTGCCGAAGGCGATGCGGCCCGTTTCGTGCTGGCCTCGACGCAATATGTCGAACGCTTCCTCCATTCGCCCTATGCCAGCCAGTTCGCGGATTCATTTGCTTCCGGGGTGATCGCGCTGCACATGGCGGTCAGCCAGGACAAGCTGGCCGACATCGTCTCGATGATGGACCCTGAGCGGGAGAAAGTGATCTACCTGCGCATCGCGCGACGCGCCGCCATAGACGGCCTCAACGACCTGTCCGCCTTCGCCGCAAGCAAGGCCGAGGAAGGCCGTAACGGCAAGGACAATGAAGACGACCCGAGGGCGCTGCTTTACGCCAGCCTTTCCTCAATGACATCCGCATCAGTGGCCGAGCTGCGCGAAAAGCTGGGCCGGATCGACCGCAGCCAGCTTTCCCAAAGCGATCGCGACCTGTTCGACGCGGCCCGCGCGGTCACCCATGAGATCGTGACGGCGCCGGCAAAAGCGGCGGTGGAACCGCATCTTGCCGTGACACCCAAGCCACCCATTGCCATTGCCGCGCCCGACGGGAAAGCCGTGGCGGAAAAAGCCGTGGAGCCGGACGGGGACACTTCTGATCTGCCGCCGGTCGAAGGCATAGCGTCCGAACGCCCGGCAGCCGGTGCTGAAACCGTCGTGGCTGCCGAACCCCCGGCACTGCCGCAGCCGGTAGCCGCCCCGCGGCTTGCCGCCGGACTGCCGAAGCCACAGGCGGCCGCTCTGGTCGATGAGACCGACAAGGCGATCGCCGATACGAAACGCCGACTGAACGCCATCGACCAGTTGCTCGGAGCATCGCCTCAATGACCATGAGCGTCGGCCAGACCTTCCCCGCGACCGCCTTCACCCGTGACGGCGCGGAACCGGGCGCCGAGAAGGATCCGCAGCCCGGCGGCGGCTTTGCCGAGTTGCTGTCAACCAAGGCGAAACCCACGGGGGACGGCAAGAAGGCGGCACTTGCAAAACACGAAGCGGCAGGGAGCCCGCCAGATGCCGAACAGGCGGAGGATGCCGATCTCTTGTCCGTGATCCATCTGATCGGAAAGAAAGCGGCAATCGCCGAAGAAGCCGAGGCGCGGAAGGCCAACGACTCTTGCGCGCACGAAGAACAACCGCAGCCGCGTGACAAACTTCCCGAACTGATTTCCCTGCAGCAGCTCGGCGCATTGCCGGCGCAGCCGAACCAGGCCCAGCAGGTCAGCCGGGGCAAGGCCGCCAACGACACGGCGACGCGTTCGGCGCAATCGGCGGCGGCATCAACGTTGCCGCTTGAGGAAAACCCGGTCTCCCTCGATCTGCGTACCAGCGTGGCCGGCCAGGATTCGGAGCAATCGGTACAGCCTCAAATCCTGCCCGACACCAGCCAGGCTCCGGATGAAACTGTCGCCGCTGATGTACAAGGCAAGACAATGCCCAGCGGCACAAGGCAAGGGCTTTCCGGGTTGCTGGGCGGCGAGGCAATCTCAGGAAAAATCGCGCCGGAGCCGCGCAGCGCCGCTGACAAACACGCGGCATCGGCGGACTTCACCGTCAGGGGCCAGCAATCGTTCCCCGCGCCTGCCCCGCAGCCGATCAGCACCACCGCCGCCGCTCTTGTCACGGCCCTGGACAACGGCTTGCGACAGGCCCCCGCGAGCCACGCGGCGCTGCTTCAGCAAACCCAAACCGTTGCTGTTCCGGCACACATGTTGAAGATCGAGCTCCACCCCGCCGAGCTGGGTTCGGTGATTGCCAGCCTGCGCCTCTCCGGCCAGCAACTTTCGGTCGAAATCAAGCCCGAAACCCACGAGGCGCATCGCCGTCTTTCCGCCGATACGGAAGCGCTCACCAAGTCGCTGCGCAGTCTCGGGTTCGACATCGACAGCGTGACAATCCTGCAACCTTCGGTAGCTGTCACCGCTGCCGCGCGCGCGGACGGTCCAGCCTCCATGAACCCGGCCGGCCGCGATCAGTCGTCGTTTCAGCCGGGCGGATCGGACGGCCGCGGCGAGGGATCGGCCGGACAACAATCTGGAAGGAACCGCAATCATGACGCTCAGGAAGCCGCCCGTAGCGCTCCGGCTGTTCGCGAGCGTGGCAGCGGCGATCTGTTTATCTAGCCTCGCAATCGTCGCGGCGAAGGCCGCGCCGAACCCGTGCGAGGCGGAAATCCTGCGGGCGGCGGATCGCTACGGGATCCCGGCCGGCATTCTCTATGCCGTCGGCCTGACAGAGACCGGAAACAAGGGCAGCCTCCAGCCCAATGCTTTGAATATAGAAGGAAAAGCAGTCTTTCCTGCCAGCCGCGCGGGCGCGTTGGCGGCCTTCGAAACGGCCCGGCAAAGCGGCAAGAAATTGATCGATCTCGGCTGCATGCAGATCAACCACCACTACCATGGCGGCGAATTCGCCAGCGTCTCCGACATGCTCGACCCGCACCGCAATGTCGACTATGCGGCGCGCTTCCTCGTCAGCCTTCATGCGCGCCATGAAACATGGTCGATGGCGGTCGCCCGCTACCATGCCGGCCCCAACAACGACCCGGCGCAAAAAACCTATGTCTGCCGCGTCATCACCAACATGGTCGCCGTCGGCTTCGGGAAATGGACGCCGAACGCCCGCAGTTTCTGCAATCCACAGGTTGTATTGAAATCGCCGCGGAACGGCGTTGCCGCTGGTCCTCGAAGCCCCTGAAAAAACCCGGCGGCCCGCTCCTGTTGGCCACGTTTTCGGCCGATGCAACCATGGCGATTCCAGACTCCCAAGAAAGCAGCTACAAGAAATGACGGTTGGTCAGGATTCCCGCCTGCCGCTACCCGTTTCCGTGGGCAAACTAGAACTGATTCGGAAGGCGGGGCCGATGATCGTGATCGTGGACGAGCGTGAGCTCGTGACGGAGGGGTACAACTCTCTTTTCGACCGGGAGGGCGTCGCCTGTGCAGGCTTCGCACCGACCGACTTTGACGACTGGGTCTCGACCGCGGCCGACGATGACCTTCGATCGGTGCGCGCCTTTCTGATCGGCGATTGCCGCGAAGGCAGCGTCTCGCCCCGACAGATCCGCGACCGCACCGGAGCGCCGGTGATTGCGCTGAGCGAGCACAACTCGCTCGAGAACACGCTGCGGCTGTTCGAATCCGGTGTCGACGATGTCGTCCGCAAGCCGGTCCACATCCGCGAGATCCTGGCCCGCATAACCGCCATTCGCCGCCGGGCACAGGAAGAAGCCAACTACACCGAGATCGGCGCGATGCGCATCTTTCTGGATGGCCGCGATCCCGAGATCAACGGCGAGGCGCTGCCCTTGCCAAGGCGCGAACGGCGCATCCTCGAATATCTGGCCGGCAACCGCGGCCGTCGCGTGACCAAGACGCAGGTCTTCAACGCCATCTACGGCATCTTCGACGACGAGGTCGAAGAGAACGTGGTCGAAAGCCATATCAGCAAACTGCGCAAGAAGCTGCGCGAGAAACTGGGCCACGACCCGATCGATTCCAAACGTTTTCTCGGCTACCGGCTCGTCGCCTGATGCGCGACGGCCATGCCGCCCCCGGCTCCACCAGTTTCACGCAAGACAGAACGTCTATCCTCATGAACGACCGCATGGGGAACCAGGAGACGTTTCGATGAGCTTGTATGGAATGATGCGAACCGGCGTTTCCGGCATGAATGCGCAGGCAAGCCGCCTGTCCACCGTTGCCGACAACATCGCCAATTCCGGTACCACCGGCTACAAGCGCTCCTCGACCGAATTCTCGACGCTCGTCCTTCCCAACACCGGCGGTAACTACAATTCGGGCGGCGTCAACACCGCCGTCATTTCCTCGATCAGCGCGCAGGGCGTGCTGCAGTACACCACCTCGGTGTCCGACCTTGCCGTGAACGGCAGCGGGTTCTTCGTTGTACAGGACGCCGGCGGCACGCCCTACATGACGCGCGCCGGCGCTTTCGTGCCCGATGGCGAAGGCCGTCTCGTCAATGCGGCCGGCTTCCAGCTCATGGCCTACAGCTACGAGAACGGCGTGCCGGCAGCGACGGTCAACGGCTTCGATGGGCTCGTCCCGGTCGTCATTAGCGACCAGGAAATGACCGCGACGCCCAGCACCGAAGGCTACTTCACCGGCAATCTGCCGAGCGGCGCCGAAGTGCCGGCCGGCCCCCTGCCCTCGAGCAACAGCGCGACGGCCGAATACACCGCCAAATCGTCGATGGTCGCCTACGACAACCTCGGCAACAAGGTCCTGGTCGACGCCTATTTCACCAAGACCGGCGCCGGCACCTGGGAAGTCGCGGTCTTCGACCAGTCGAAGGCGACGCCGGGCACCTCGTTCCCGTATACGGGCGGCGCCTTGGGTTCGGCGACGCTGACCTTCGACAACACGACGGGCAAGCTCACCGGCGCCGTCGACAGCCTCTCCTTCACCGTGCCCGACGGTCAGCCGCTGACGCTCGACCTGTCCAAGCTGAGCCAGCTCGGCGCCGACTTCACCGTTACCGACGCGGCCGTCAACGGCAATGCTCCGAGCTCGATCGAGAAGATCCAGATCAGCCAGGACGGCACAATCTACGCGCAGTATGCCGACGGCTCGAGCAAGGCGCTCTACAAGATTCCGCTCGCCGACGTGCAGAGCCCGGACCGTCTCACCGCGCTTGCCGGCAACGTCTATCAGGAAGGCACCGATTCCGGGGACGTCCGCATCGGCTTCGCCAATGAAGGCAGGCTGGGCGGCATCGTCTCCGGCGCGCTGGAAAACTCCAATGTCGATATCGCCGAAGAACTCACCGACATGATCGAGGCGCAGCGCAGCTACACCGCCAACTCCAAGGTGTTCCAGACCGGCTCGGAACTCATGGATGTCCTCGTCAACCTGAAGAGATAGAGAAAGGCCGCATCGAGGCGGCACCTGAAAGACAATTATGTCCCTGACGTCCGCATTGAGTATCGCGCAATCCTCGCTTCTGGCCACGTCACGCCAGACCAGCGTCGTCTCGCGCAACATTGCCGACGCTTCCAATCCCGACTACGCCCGCCGCACCGCCGTGCTGGTGTCCATGGATGCCGGCGCCAAGGCCAGCTACATCCAGCGCGCCACCAACGAACTGCTCTTCCGGCAGAACCTTTCGGCGCTATCCGCCTGGAGCGGGCAGAGCACGCTTTCCAGCGGGCTGGACCGGCTGGATCTCGCCGTGAACGGCGTCGACAACGCCTCCTCCGCGGCGACCGCCATCGGCAAGCTGCAGGAGGCGATGCAGCTCTACGCGACATCGCCCTCCGACAAGACGCTGGCCACCAACGTCATCGAGGCGGCGCGTCAGGTCACCAACAGCCTGAACCAGGGCAGCGCGGCCATCCAGGCTTTCAGGACGGATGCCGACAGCCAGATCGGCACCGCCGTCGATGAACTGAACTCGCTGCTGGCCCAGTTCGAAGACGCCAACAAGGCGGTGATCATCGGTACCAGGAACGGCGCCGACACGTCCGATGCTCTCGACCGCCGCGATCTCCTGCTCAAGAAGATTTCGGAATACGTGCCGGTTTCGACCTTCACGCGCGGCGACAACGACATGGTCGTCACCACCAGGGACGGCACCACGCTGTTCGAAACCATCCCGCGATCCGTTTCCTTCCAGGGTTCCGCCGGCTACGCGCCGGGCGCCGACGGCAACGCGATTTATATCGACAACGTGCCCCTGTCCGGCCAGGGCGAAGCAAACGGCAAGCTCGCCGGCATGCTGCAGTTGCGCGACGGCGTCGCCAACACGATGCAGAGCCAGCTCGACGAGATCGCGCGCGGCCTCGTCACCGCGTTCGCCGAAACCGCGCCGCCACTGCCAAGCGCCACCGGCCTTTTCACCTGGTCGGGCGGACCGGCCATTCCGGCCGCCGGCACGCTCGTTGATGGTCTGGCTGCCTCGATCAGCGTCAACGCCGCGATGGACCCATCCGTCGGTGGAAGCCCGGAATTGCTCCGCGACGGCGGCGCCAATGGTGCGGCCTATGTCGTGAACACCGGGGGCGGCGCTTCCTATGCCGAACTGCTGATCGCCTATGGCGACCGGCTCGACAAGCCGATGAGCTTCAGTTCGGAGGCAGGCATCGTCACCACCGCCAGCGTCACCGGCTATTCAGCCAGCGCCATCGGCTGGTTCCAGGGCGTGCGCCAGCAGACGGCCACGAAGGCCGACTCCAAGGAAGCCCTGGCCTCACGCACCGCCGAGGCGCTGTCGAACGAGACCGGCGTCAACGTCGATGCCGAAATGTCGATGCTGCTCGACCTCGAGCATACCTACCAGGCCTCCGCCCGGATCATGACCAGCGTCAACCAGATGCTCGACGCTCTCATGGAAGCGGTGGGTTAGCGCCATGAAGACCTTCTCCGTCTCCTCCTCCGCCATCTCGAACGCCATGCGTTATTCGCAGATGCGTATGCAGGTCGATCTCGTCAAGGCGCAGAAGGAAATGGACACCGGCAGGGTGGCCGACATCGGGCTGGCGCTGGGGGCGCGCGCGTCACAGTCTGTAACCTTCGCCCGCGATCTCGACCGGTTGAACGTCATCGTCGATTCCAATGCGCTGGTGACCTCGCGGCTGAAATCAACGCAGGACGGCATGAGCAGTCTCAGCGAGACCGCGCAATCGTTTCTGTCGACGCTGACCAGCGCCCAGTCAGGCGACATATCCAACACCATCGCCAGCGATAGCGGCAAGGCAACGCTGGACGCGCTGAATTCGGTGCTGAACACCAGCATCAACGGCGAGTACCTGTTCGCCGGCACCAACACCGACATCAGGCCGTTGAACGACTATACCGCGACCTCACCCGCGAAGGTGGCGTTTGACGCGGCCTTCGTCGCCCGGTTCGGCTTCACGCAGAATGACCCTGCCGCCGCCAATATCCCGGCCGGAGATATCGAAGATTTCATAGACAACGACGTGATGCCCCAATTCATGGGCGCTGGCTGGGAGGCCAACTGGTCGAATGCCACCGACCAGCAGATCGTCAGCCGCATCGCGCTGAACGAGACCGCCGAAACATCCGTCAGCGGCAACAATGATCCCATGCGCAAGATGGCCATGGCCGCTACGATCATGTCGGAGTTCTTTGCCTCCAACGTCAGCCAGGACGCCAAGAGCGCCGTGGCGAAGAAGGCGCTTTCATTGACCGGCGAGGTCATCAGCGGCCTTGGCCATTTGCAGGCGCAGACCGGCATCGTCGAAAAACGCGTGACCGACGCAAGCGAACGCATGGAAAAGCAGGTCGACCTGTTCGAACGGCACATTCTCGACCTCGAAGGCGTCGATCCCTACGAGGCCGCCAATCGGGTCAACGATCTGGTCTCGCATATCCAGACCTCCTTCGCCCTCACCGCGCGCATCCAGCAACTGAGCCTGTTGAATTTCCTCACCTGAGCCCCGGAACCCGCCAGCGATGTATCAATTCTCCTACGCCGACATCCAGACAGACTCCGTGGCCGACGCGCGCGACCGCGAACGCCAGTTGCTGACCCGCTCCATCGAGATGCTGACCGCCGCGTCCGTGGCTGGCCACCAGTCCCAGGAAGCGGTCGAAGCGCTGCTTTTCACCAACCGGGTGTGGACGAGCTTTGTCGACGACCTCGGATCGAGCGACAACGCGCTGCCGAAGGAACTGCGCGCCAATCTGATCTCGATCGGCCTGTGGCTGTTGCGCGAGGCCGAGGACATCCGCCAGGGCCGCACCGATAATTTCGAAGGCCTCATCGAGGTCTCGCAGATCATCCGGGACGGTATCCAATGACCAACACCCTCAAGCTGTCGCTGAAGCCGAACGAGAAAATCTATATCAACGGCGCGGTGGTCCGGGTCGACCGAAAGGTGACGATCGAATTGCTCAACGACGTGCAGTTCCTGCTGGAGAGCCATGTGCTCCAGGCCGAGGATGCGACAACGCCGCTGCGCCAGCTCTATTTCATCGTCCAGGTCATGCTGGTCAATCCGCAGAGCGCGGCCGAGGCGCGCGATATGTTCCGCCGCTCGCTGCCTCTTATGCTGGCGAGCTTCGACGACGAGCGGATTTGCGCGACGTTGAAGAACGTCGATCGCATGGTCGGCGAAGACCATGTCTATGAGGCGCTGAAGGCGATCCGTTCGCTATACCCGCTGGAGCGGCTTGCGCTGGAAGACGAAAACGATTCCCTGCAACCGGCGCCGCTTATGGCGGCAGGAGCACGCTGATGAACGTGGACATGACGACCCAGGTGCCGGCAGGCGCCAACCAGACCAAGGCGACCTCGAAGACGGCGGTCGATTACCAGTCCTTCCTGAAGCTTCTCATCGCCCAGATGAAGAACCAGGACCCGACCAAGCCGATGGACTCGACGCAATATGTCGCCCAGCTCGCCACATTCTCGCAGGTCGAACAGTCGGTGCAGACAAATTCCAAGCTCGACCAGCTGCTGCAGTCATCGGCGCTGTCGCAGGCGGACAGCCTGATCGGCCGCACCATCGCGTCGGCGGACGGCAAGACCAGCGGCAAGGTCGAGGAAGTTCGTCTTGCAGGCAGCGGTCTCATCGCCGTTCTCGAAGACGGCACGGAAGTCGCCATCGGCAGTGGCGTGACCATCAAGTAACACGCGAAACGTCACGGGGAGAAGGTTCGGTGAACGAGGCCGATGCGCTCGACATCGTGCAGTTTGCGGTGTGGACGGTGCTGACCGCGTCGGCGCCGGTCGTGCTTGTCGCCATGGTGGTCGGCATCGGCATCGCGCTGATCCAGGCTCTCACCCAAATCCAGGAAATCACGCTCACCTTCGTGCCGAAGATCGTCGCCATCATGCTGGTGGTGGCGCTCACCGGGCCTTTCATGGGTGGACAGATATCGGCCTTCACCAACGTCATTTTCGAGCGCATCCAGACCGGGTTCTGAGGTATTGGAGCCGCCTTGTCACGAATACGGTCCGCGGATCGTCCGCGTAGACGTAATCGGCTGACTATCCTGTTGGTGGACCATGATTTTTTCGCAAAAAGGCGTTCGCCTTTTGCGATCACTCGTCTAGTTTGCCGACAGGCGGACGAAACGGCAGAAAGACCCGAGATCAGATGATGCCGCAGCACAGCGGACACGCCATCGACGACGACGCGGAAGGCCAACGCGTCTCGGCCCTCTCGCCCTTCCAGCACGGCATCTTCCGTGCGGTCTGGAGCGCCAGCCTCGTCTCAAATCTCGGCGGCCTGATCCAGGGCGTCGGCGCCGCCTGGATGATGACCCAGATCGCTACGTCGTCCTACCAGGTTGCATTGGTGCAGGCTTCCACCACGCTTCCGATCATGCTCTTCGCCCTCGTCGCCGGCGCTATCGCGGACAGTTTCAACCGCCGCAAGGTGATGCTGGTCGCTCAGGCCTTCATGCTGGTCGTCTCAGGCTTCCTGATGGCTTTCACCTATCTCGACCTCTTGACGCCATGGCTGCTGCTCGCCTTCACGTTCCTGATCGATTGCGGCACCGCCTTGAACAGCCCGTCCTGGCAGGCGTCGGTCGGCGACATGGTGCCGCGCCGGAAAGTGCCTGCCGCGGTGGCGCTGAATTCCATGGGCTTCAACCTGACTCGAAGCGTTGGACCGGCCATAGGCGGCGTCATCGTCGCGGCGGCCGGCGCCGCGGCCGCCTTTGCCGCCAATGCACTGAGCTATGTGGCGCTCATTATCGTCTTGATGCGCTGGAAACTCGAGGAGCCGGCCCGGCCGCTGCCGCGCGAAACATTGGGCGCGGCGATGTTCGCCGGCGTGCGCTACGTCGCCATGTCGCCGAACATCGGCAAGGTCCTGGTGCGCGGGTTTGCCTTCGGCTTCACCGCCGGCGCGGTGCTGGCGCTGCTGCCTCTGGTGGCGCGTGATCTCGTCAAGGGTGGTCCGCTGACCTATGGCGTCATGCTCGGCGCTTTCGGCGTCGGCGCGGTCGGCGGCGCGCTCATCAGCGGTCGCATGCGCCAGATCCTGCCGAGCGAAACGCTGGTAAGGCTTGCCTTCGCGGGCTTCGCCGTTTGTGCCTTCGTTGCCGGCATCAGCACGCAGGCCTGGCAGACCGCGCTCGGCCTGCTTGTCGGCGGCGCCTGCTGGGTGCTGGCGATGTCGCACTTCAATATCACGGTGCAGATGTCGACCCCACGCTGGGTCGTCGGACGCGCGCTATCCATCTACCAGATGGCGACTTTCGGCGGCATTGCCCTGGGGAGCTGGATCTGGGGCGTATTTGCCGACGGCAACGGCGTCGACACCGCCCTGCTGTTCGTCAGCGTGGCTCTCCTGCTCGGCGGCGCGATTGGATTTCTCCTGCCGCTGCCCCAGCACGCCATGCCCAACCTCGACCCGCTGGACCGCTGGACCGAACCGATGCTGGCGCTCGACCTGAAGCCGCGCAGCGGCCCCATCGCGATCACCATCGAATACATCATCAGGGACGAAGACATAAAGGAGTTCCTGGCCGTGATGGCGGAACGCAGCCGCATCCGCCGCCGCGACGGCGCCCGCAACTGGGTGTTGGCGCGCGACCTGGAGCATCCGGAAATCTGGATCGAGACCTACCATACGCCGACCTGGCTGGACTATATCCGGCACAACAAGCGCATGACGCACGCCGACGCGGAAATCTGGGAACGCATTCGGGCGCTCCATGCCGGGCCCGAACGCCCGCGCGTGCGCCGCATGATCGAGCGATCGACTCATGCAATGATGTCGCCCAGAGGGCAGGAAGAACACTAAGCCTTGGCCGCGACTTAGCCTTCGCCCGAAAGGTCCCGCCGCGCCTTGTCGAGTTCCTCGGCATAGCGGCGCATGAGATGGCCTTCCGTCAAAAGACCGACCACGGTCCGGTCGGTGAAGTCCGCCACGACGGCAAGCTCCTCGGCGCCGGCGCGCTGGAAGGTTTCAGCGGCGGACTGCACGTTCATGGTCGGCACCAGCACGGCATCCTTGTACTTCGCCAGCGTCAGCACCGTGCTTTCGGGGTTGGATGTGTCGCTGTAAATCTCCGAGACGATCAGGACGCCGGCATAGCGCCCCTCGCCGTCCAGCGCGACGAGCCGCTGCGCCGATCCAAGGGGTACTGTCTTGCGGAATTCGGCCAGCGTCGTCGACGCCCCGATGGTGCGGACATCCTTGCGCATCATCAGGCCGACATTCAGGCTGCGCATCCAGCCGACATCGTGCGCACTGCGGATCGTCTCGCCGCGCAGATGGAAGCGCCAGGTGGAGAAGGAATAGCCGAAGGTTTCCCGCACCAGAATGGCCGACATGATCGACGCCGCCAGCACCACGCCGCTCAGCGTCAGGTCGCCGGTGGATTCCAGCGCCAGGAAAGTCAGCGTCAGCGGTCCGCCGACGACGCCCACCGCCAGCGAGGTCATGCCGACGACGGCGGCAACGCCAGCGTCGATCCCGGTGGCCGGCGACACGAACGCCATAATGCCGGCGAACAGTTTGCCAAGCAGGGCGCCAAGAAACAGCGAGGCGAAAAACAACCCCCCGCGAAAGCCGGAGCCGAGCGAGATGGCCGAAGCCGCCAGCTTGAGCAGGAAGACAGTCGCCACGACGCCGAGACCGTAATTCATGGCGAATTCGCGGTGCAGCGCGCCGTGGCCGCTGGCCAGAACCTGCGGTGTCACCAGGCCCAGCAACCCGACCAGGCATCCGCCGAGGAAAGGGCGCACGGATGCGTCGATGGTCAGCCGCGCGAAGCCGCGCTCGACCAGCGACACCAGTTGCATGATCGCGATGGACGCGCCGCCGCCGATCAGGCCGAGCAGCAGGAATGGCAGATACTGGCTTGCTGTCAGCGCCGGCAGACCCTCAAGTTCCAGCGGAAAGGGCACGCCGCCGAAAATCTCGGCCGTCAGCGCGGCGCAGATGGCCGCCGTCATCACCGGCGCCACATTGGCCACCGAATAGATGCCGATGACGAGTTCGAACCCATAGAACGCCCCGGTCAACGGCGCGTCGAAGGCGGCGGCGATGGCGCCGGCCGCGCCGCAGCCGACAAGGATGCGGACATCGTTGCGGCGCAGGCGCAGAAACCGCGCCAGCCGCGAGGCCAGCCCCGAACCGACCTGCGTGTATCCTGCCTCCAGGCCGACGGACGCGCCAAAGCCGCTGGAAAGCATGGTCTGCGCTGCAATGATGAACGTATCGGTCAGCGACATGCGTCCGCCATAGAGCGCGTTGGCCTCGATCGGATCGACGGGCGTGCGGAACTTGTGTTTGCGCAGCCAGATGATGCTCAAGCCCAAAAGGATGCCACCGATTGCCGGCAACGCCGCCTGCGAGGGATGCTGCAGCGAGAACATGCCCGACAGCCTGCCGCCCGGCTGGACGTCGAAGAGAAGTCCATGCAACCCCTGCACGGCGGCGCTCATCGCGGTGACCAGGATGCCGGCGATCACGCCCACCAGTCCTGCCAGGAGCACGACGGCGATGCCGCGCGCCTCGAGAATGGGAATGGAACGGATCAGCAGCGCCCGCAGGCGGCGAGCGTGGACGGGCAGTTTTTCAGCAGAAAGCAACGGGCGGCTCGCAGGGATCGACAGTCGGAAAGGCAAGTCTGCCTCGGTCGCAATGTTCTGATACGCCCGGCATTTGTCGATGGCAACCGCTGAAATCCGCCATCCAGCCGATGCCGCATTGACCGCGGACGTGCCACCTTCGCGCAAGCTTGGTCCGCTAGGTTTGCGTCTCGGGTCGCCGTTCGCGGCCGGCTGGCGTTTGGAGACGAAATGGCCATCAGCGAAAGCATCGCGGCGACGCCGCTGCCGCGCAACAGCCGCGATATCTTCTTCGCGCTCGGCATCGTCGTCATCCTGGCCGTGCTGTTCCTGCCGATCCCGGCTTTCCTGATCGACGTCGGCCTCGCCTTCTCCATCGCACTGTCCGTGCTGATCCTGATGGTGGCCTTGTGGATCCAGCGGCCGCTCGATTTCTCGTCCTTCCCGACTGTGCTGCTCATCGCGACCATGCTGCGGCTGTCGCTCAACATCGCCACCACCCGCATGATCCTGTCGCATGGCAATGAGGGAACCCACGCTGCCGGCTACGTCATTTCGGGCTTTTCCAAGCTCGTCATGTCGAGCGACTTCGTCATCGGCCTGATCGTCTTCCTCATCCTTGTCGTGGTGAACTTCATCGTCATCACCAAGGGCGCGACGCGCATCGCCGAAGTCGGCGCCCGCTTTACGCTCGATGCCATCCCCGGCAAGCAGATGTCGATCGACGCCGATCTGTCAGCCGGCATGATCGACGACAAGACCGCGCAGCTTCGCCGCCGCGAACTGGAGGAGGAATCCTCCTTCTTCGGCTCCATGGACGGCGCCTCGAAATTCGTCCGTGGCGACGCCATCGCCGGCCTGATCATCACCGCCATCAACATCGTCGGCGGCATCGCCATCGGCTATCTGCGCCATGATATGAGCATGGGCCAGGCGGCCGACGTGTTCATCAAGCTGTCGGTCGGCGACGGCCTGGTCACGCAGATACCGGCGTTGATCGTCTCGCTCGCCGCCGGCCTGCTGGTCTCGAAGGGCGGCACGCGCGGCTCGGCGGACCAGGCAGTGTTCGGACAGCTCGGCGCTTATCCCCGCGCATTGTATGTCGCCGCGGCGCTGCTGACGCTGCTGTCGCTGATGCCCGGCCTGCCGATGTTCCCGTTCATCACGCTTGCCGCGGCGATGGCGGCGTTGGGTTACATCATCCCGATGCGCCACAACCGGCGCGTGGCTGAAGCCGAAGAAACAAAGAAACAGGAAGCCGCGACCAAGGTCGAGGAAGAGAAAAACTCCGTCAAGTCGTCACTCGCCACCGCCGAGGTCGAATTGCTGGTCGGCAAGCAGCTTTCCACCAAGCTGCTCACCTCGCATCAGGAACTCGCCTTCCGCATGGGCAAGATGCGCAAGAAGTTCGCCACGCAATATGGCTTCGTCGTGCCGGAGGTGCGCCTCACCGACGATTTCGCCATTCCGCCCAAGAGCTACCAGATCAAGATCCACGGCACAGTGGTGGCCGAGCACCAGATGCGCGTCGGCGAATTGATGGTTCTGCTCGGGACGCGCGAGGTTCCGGAAATTCCCGGCGAGGAGGTTCGCGAGCCGGCCTTCGGAATGCGCGCCTATTCGGTTCTCGAAGCCTTCACCGAGGATTTGAAACGCGAACAGTTCACTTTTGCCGACAATATGTCGGTTCTGCTGACCCATCTGTCGGAGGTGATCCGCAACAACCTGCCGCAGCTTCTGTCCTACAAGGACATGAAGGCGCTGCTCGAACGGCAGGACCCCGAATACCGCAAGCTGGCGGACGAGATCTGCTCGCAGCACATTTCCTACCCTGGCCTGCAGGCGGTGCTGAAACTGCTGCTGGCCGAGCGCGTCTCGATCCGCAATCTGCATCTCATCATTGAAGCCATCGCCGAGATCGCACCGCATGTGCGCCGCACCGAGCAGATCGTCGAGCATGTGCGCGTGCGCATGGCCCAGCAGATTTGCGGCGACCTGACCGAAGCCGGCGTGCTGAAGGTGCTGCGTCTCGGCAACCGGTGGGACCTTGCCTTCCATCAAAGCCTCAAGCGCGACGCCAAGGGCGAAATCCGCGAGTTCGACATCGATCCGCGCCAACTCGAGGAATTCGGCCAGGACGCCACCAAGGCGATCCGCAAGCACCTTGAGGCCGGCGAACGTTTTGTCCTCGTCACCGCACCGGATGCGCGGCCCTATGTGCGCATGATCATCGAACGCCTGTTCGCCACCTTGCCGGTGCTGAGCCATGTGGAGATCGCCAAGGGCGTCGAGATCAGGGTGCTGGGCACCATCTCGTGATGATATGATCCCCCTTTCGGCCCTCTCCCAGAGCGTTATCCTCGCGGCGTTTCTCGCCTTCTGCCGCATCGGCGCCTGCTTCATGATCATGCCGGGCCTGTCCAGCGTGCGCGTGCCCCTGCAGGTGCGGCTGTTCCTGGCGATTGCAATAACCGTTGGCCTGCTGACCTTCCTGTGGGACCGCATCTACCCCTTTGTCAGCCCCCAGCCGCAGATCCTCGTCCCGATGATCCTGTCCGAGCTTCTCGTCGGCGGACTGATCGGCGCCATGACACGGCTCTACATGGAAGCGCTGCGCTTCATGGGCTCGGCCATCGCCATGCTGATCGGCTACGGCGGCGCCGGCGGTCCCGCCATTGAGGAGCCGGATCCGCAAGCGGCGCTCGCCGCCATCATCTCGTTCTCGGCGCTGCTTCTGCTGTTCGTCTTCGACTTCCACCACGAGATCATCCGGGCGCTGGTGTCGTCCTACGCGGTCGCGCCCGTGAATGTCTTTTTCAATCCCCAGGCGGCTTTGGTCGATATCTCCGACACCGTGTCGGAAACTTTCTTCCTCGTCATCAGGCTCGGCAGCCCGTTCATCGCCTATGCCATCCTGGTCAACCTGACGATCGGCTTCGTCAACAAGCTGACGCCGCAGATCCCGGTCTATTTCATCTCCCTTCCCTTCGTCATCGCCGGCGGCCTGATCATCTTCTACTTTGCCATCGGCACGCTGCTGTCGCTCTTCGTCGACGGCTATGTCGACCTGACCTTGGCGCGATAGACGATGACCGAACGCAAGGACCGCCTCAAGAAACTGGTGAAAGTGCAGGAGCAGCTGAAGGCCCTGCACGAAACGCGGCGCGCCGGCTTCCTAGCGGCTGCCTCGGCGGCCGGGCAGGAAACCGCCGAGCTGATGCAGCGCTTCGACGCCGAAGGCTCGCTGTCGAGCCTGTTTCCGGAACTTTACCATCGCCGGATTGCCGAGGCCGCCGACCGGCAGACCCAAAATCTCGAAAGCGCGCAACAGGAAGCCGGCCTGCTGGCTTCCGCGACGGCGCGCACCAACATGGTCGAGCGCGCCTACCGCAGCGCACGCCGCGACGACGAGCGGCAGAAGTCCGACCGCGACCGGCTGGAACTCATCGAGCAGAAGCGTCATCGCGACTGACTGCGCAAAAGCCGAGCCCGTAAGCCTGCCACAAGCTTGTTGCGGCATGATCCTTTCTAACGAAATGGCAGAAGGCCGTCCTTCTTGGCGATCTCACCACCCAGCGACATCGTACTCGACGTAGCCCGCGCCGCGGAGCCGCAGGATGTCGAGGCGGCGCGCGCCGCATTGCTGAAACGCGCCGGTGGAGCTGCCGCCACTTTCTCGGTCGGCGAGACCGGCCTGTCGCGGCAGTCCGAAGCGCCGGCGGCCGACAACAAGTTCAAGCGCTTCGAGGCGATGGTCCTGCAGACCTTCATCCAGAACATGCTGCCCAAGGACGCCGAAGGCGTCTACGGCAAGGGCCTGGCCGGCGACATGTGGAAATCGCAGCTTGCCGAGCGGCTGGCCGATGTCATGGCCGAGCGCGGCGGCATCGGCATCGCCAAATCCATGCTCGCCGACCACTACATGGACGGCAAGCGCAAGGTGCCCGTCGGACCCGTTTCGGGCGGACCGGGGAAGACAGAACTCGACGAGCAGAGCAGCCTGTCGGAATCGCTGGTTCAGCAGATTCAGCTCAGGATCGCGCGCGCACTGGGCGAGGAGCGTGCAGTCACCGCAACGAAAACGGAAAGTCCGGCATGAGCGAGTACTCGGAATTCACGGCGAACCTGCCCGCCCGCGCCACGGCCGAAGCATCGCCTTCCGCGGTCAGGCCCGGCAATCTGGCAGCCATCATGGGACGCATCGAGGAGGCCGTCGAAGACGAAACGGCCGGCATCCGGACCACCACCGGCTTCGACCTCAAGGCCTCGAATGCACGCAAGAGCCGCTACCTCTACGAACTCAACCGCGCCATGAAGGGCGTGAACCAGGCCGACTTCCTGCAAGAGCACCGTGAGGGATTGCTGCGCCTGCGCCACAAGCTGGCGCGCAACGAGGCCGCGATCCTGGCCCACCTGAACGCCGTCAGCGAAGTCGCCAATCTGATGCGGGACGCCATCCAGAACGCCGAGACCGACGGTACCTATTCCGCCGGCGAATTCGGGCGGGCGGGCGCTTGATCAAGTTCATCGTCGCCGCGCTGTGGATCTGCGCCGCCACCGTCGGCGCCGTGTTCTATTCGTTCCAGGCCACTGGCGCCCGCAACGAGGAAGTCGCTACCAAGCCGCTTCTGGGCGGGCTCGACTACGTCAACACCGGCACCCTTTCCATACCGCTGATGCGCAATTCCAAGATCGAAGGCTATTTCATCGCCAAGCTCGTCTATACGGTCGAGCCGGCGCAGATGGCCAAGCTGTCGGTTCCCGCCAACGCGCTTTTCACCGACGAGATTTATTCCTACCTCTATTCCAACCCGCAGATCGATTTCACCCGGCAGGACACGATCGATGTCGAGGCACTACGCACCAAGCTGCGCGAGGCCGTCAACAAGCGCGTCGGCGTCGATCTCGTCAGCGAGGTGCTGATCGATCAGCTCGATTTCCTTTCCAAGGACGAAATCCGCGACAATGCCCTGCGGCGGCGCAGCGGCCCTTCGACCGCATCCGAAATGACCAAGGCTTTCGCCACCCCCGCTAGCGGGCATTGAAGCAGATCCGCCGCGGCAGCCGCCGATGACGACCGGCATGGCCTTGAAATCCGGAAGCCGGACAGCCAAGCCCGAATCCCGGACCGGCAGAATTCCAGCCAAATCACGTTGACGTAAACGTCAACCACTGTATATGGCTGTTGAGACGCAGGATCGCGCAGTGCATGGATGCAACGGGCAAAAGCCGCGCGGAATTCCGGCTGACAGCAAACGGACGAGGAGATCGACATGGGTGTTCAGGAAATAGCCGACAAACTCAAGCCGCAGGTCGCAAGCGCCGGCTTCGACCGCTCGGTCAAGTTCGATACCGGCTCGGACGGCGTCATCGTCATCGACGGCGCCACCATCTCCACCGCGGACGCGCCGACCGACTGCACCATCAAGCTTTCGCTCGACGATCTTGAATCGCTGATCGCCGGCGACCTCAACCCGACCATGGCCTTCATGACCGGCAAGATAAAGGTCGAGGGCGACATGACGGTCGCCATGCAGCTTTCGTCGCTGATCGGCTGACGCCAGCGACAGGGGACAAAAAAGCGCCGTCGCGAGACGGCGCTTTTTATTGTCCGGCCTGGCTCAGCCTGACTCAGGCGGCCAGGGAAAGCCGTTCGGCCCTTGCCTTGCGACCCGTGGGCCGCAGCGTGCCCTGCTCGCCGTCCAGCGCACCATCGACCAGTTCCAGCGCCAGGAAGCGATGGCGCTCGTAAGGACCGGGCATCGAAAGCTGTCCGGTCTTGTCGGCCGAGAAGCCGAACCGCGCATAGTAAGGCGCATCGCCGACCAGCAGGATGGCGCGATGGCCGAGGCGCGCGGCCTCCTGGATCGCATGCCGCATCAGCGCCGAACCGAAGCCGGCGTTTTTCAACGACGGATCGACAGCCAGCGGACCGAGCAGCAACGCCTCGGAACCGCCCTCGCCCAGCGAGACGTTCCACAGGCGAACCGTTCCAACCAACAAACCAGTCTCGTCCTTCACAGCGAAGGCGAGCCCCTCGGCGGGCCGGCGGCCGCGCCGCAGCTTTTCCGACGACTTGCGCTTGCGCCCAGGCCCCATGGCGCGGTCGAGCAGCGCTTCGCGCGCCGGCACGTCGACGGCGGTTTCAGCAGCGATAAGCAAGGCCGGGGAGACCTCCGGCAGGGTGTATGCAAGTTCCATATCCGCGATCCTTCACGAGCGGAGAAAGTCCACAAGCGAACCGTCGCCGGCATGACGCCGGCGCACGGGGTGATCCGACGCTCTTTTGAGCGTCAGATCACGTAGGATCGGAGCGGCTCGAAGCCGTTGAACGCCACCGCCGAGTAGGTGGTGGTGTAGGCTCCGGTGCCCTCGATCAGCACCTCGTCGCCGATGGTCAGCGACAGCGGCAGCGGATACGGCGTCTTTTCATACATGACGTCGGCCGAATCGCAGGTCGGGCCGGCGAGCACGCACGGGGTCTTCTCGTCGGCGTCACGGGCAGTGACGATCGGATAGCGGATCGCCTCGTCCATCGTCTCGGCCAGACCGCCGAACTTGCCGATGTCGAGATAGACCCAGCGCACATTGTCGTTGTCGGCCTTCTTCGAGATCAACACGACTTCCGACTTGATGACGCCGGCATTGCCGACCATGCCGCGGCCCGGCTCGATGATGGTCTCCGGGATGCGGTTGCCGAAATGCTTGCGCAGCGCCGAGAAGATCGCCTGGCCATAGGCCTGGGCCGCCGGCACGTCGCGCAGATAGCGCGTCGGGAAGCCGCCGCCCATATTGACCATCTTCAACACAATGCCTTCCTCGGCCAGCGTTGCGAACACCTGCTTGGCGTCGCCCAGCGCACGGTCCCAGGCCGACAGGTCGCACTGCTGCGAGCCGACATGGAACGACACGCCATGCGCGTCGAGGCCGAGCTTCCGCGCATGGCGCAGCACGTCGACCGCCATCGCCGGCACGCAGCCGAACTTGCGCGACAGCGGCCACTCGGCGCCTTCGCCGTCGGTCAGCACGCGGCAGAACACCTGGCTGCCGGGCGCCGCGCGGGCGACCTTCTCGACCTCCTCGACGCAATCGACGGCGAACAGGCGGATGCCGAGTTCGTAGGCGCGGGCGATGTCGCGCTCCTTCTTGATCGTGTTGCCGAACGAGATGCGGCTGGCCGGCGCGCCGGCATCCATCGCCATCTCGGCTTCAGCAACCGACGCGGTGTCGAAGGACGAGCCCATCGCGGCCAGCAGGCGCAGGATTTCCGGCGCCGGGTTGGCCTTCACCGCGTAATAGATCTTGGAGTCCGGCAACGCCTTTTCGAAGGCGACGAAATTGTCGCGCACGACATCGAGATCGACGACGAGGCAGGGGCCGGACGGACGTCGGGTGGAGAGGAAATCGAGGATGCGCTGGGTGGCCATGCTATTCTCCCAATGCGCCTTGCGGCGCGCACTAAGGCTGCGATCCACGGGCGCTCGGCCTCGCTTCTCGCGAATGGACAAAGGCGGTACGACCCCTCATGGAACCAGCCGGTGGAGACCCCGGAACCATGAAATGCCGTCTCGCGGCGATGAGCTGAAGCCTTGCCCGGCTCCTGCTCGCTTTGTCTGCCTTGGCTTGGATGGGAGTTCCCAACCGCACTGCCGGCAATGATGGTGTGCCTCTTCAGTAACCCCGGTCTTTGGACGAACCGGAAGAGAACCAGAAAGGCCCGCACCGTCGTTGCTTCAAGGTGTCCTCGATTTCGCGGTTGGCCGTGAAACCGACTGGAGGGGTTAGCTCCAGTTACCTTACCGATTTCCTCGCCATTCGAGGGATCGGCGGACACCCACAGGCACGTGCGACTTTGGGCAAGCGCGATATAGGGACATGCGCCTTCACAATCAATTAAAATCTCGTCCCGCGGGAAAATTTTTAGGACTGCGAACAATGGCGAACCTATTGTATTCATCGAGTGAACGACGTTCGCGACGAGGAATCGATCCCCATGGACACGCTCACACGCATGCGCGCCTTCATCGACGTGGTCGAGGCGGAGGGGTTTTCCGCCGCGGCGCGCAAGATCGGCCGCTCCAAGGCGCTGTTATCCAAATATGTGCGCGAGCTCGAGGACGAGCTGGGCGCCCTGCTGCTTAACCGCACAACCCGGCAGTTCTCGCTGACCGAAGCCGGCCACACCTACTATCGCCGCGCCTCCGAGATCGTTCGCGAAGTCGACAATCTGGCCGACGCGGTGCGCGAATCATCCGGCGACGTGCGCGGCCGCATCAAACTCTCCGCGCCGCGCACCTTCGGCGATGCGCCGATCGGCCAATCGCTGATCGACTTCGCCAAACAGCACCCCGAGATCGTTCTGGAGATCCATCTCGACGACCGCTTCGTCGATCTGGTCGAAGAAGGCTTCGACCTTGCCGTGCGCATCTCGCGGCTGGAGAACTCCTCGCTGATCGCGCGCAAGCTGGCGCCTTTCTCCGTAAAAGTCTGCGGTTCGCCCGAACTGATTGCCCGGCACGGAATGCCGGTCCGGCCGCAGGACCTGGCGCGCGCACCCTGCATCATCGATACCAACGGCCGCTGGCTGTCGAACTGGCCGTTCCGGGGCGACGAGAACGACACGATCAGCGTCTCGGTTTCCGGTCCGATCGAGGTCAACAGCCCGATGGCCGCGCGCGCAGCCGCCGTCGCCGGGCTGGGATTTTGCCTGCTGCCCGATTTCATCGCAGCACCCGAGATCGCCAGCGGAAGGCTGCTGCCCGTGCTGGACGACCGCATCCTGTCCGGCGGCGGCATCTTCGCCGTCTATCCGCACCGCCGCTACCTGCCGGCCAAGGTGCGGGTGTTCGTCGATTTCCTGGTGCAATGGTTCAAGAACACGTGAACGGCCTGTGCTTGCCGGCAATCATGCCTGTGGCGGTCCCAATTTCGCCCGCTTTCTGGTAGTTTTCGGCCATGCCCGAATTCGATGGAATCCGCGACCGACGATGAGCTTGAGAAAATCGATCTGCACGTCGTCGCTGGCCTTGGCTGGGCTCCTCGCCACGGCGCTGCCGGCTGAGGTCCATCCGCACGTCTTTGCCGAGGCGCGGCTCGACGTCGTTCTCAACCCGGACCACCAGAGCGTCAAGGCGCTGCGGCATCTGTGGCGATTCGACGATCTGTTCTCCAGCACGGTGATGATGGAATTCGACAAGAATTCCGACCTGAAGCTGGATGACGCCGAACTCAAGGAAGTCGGCGACACCATCTTCGCCTCGCTGGCCGAATATGATTATTTCCAGCTCGTCACGGTGGATGGCAAGGACGTCAAGATGAAGGCACCGACCTCCATCATGGCGAACTTCGACAACAACCAGCTCATCGTCCTGTTCGAATCCGAACCGGAAACGCCGATCAAGCTGGCCGGCAAGGTCGATTTCGGCGTCTACGATCCGAGCTTCTACACCTCCATCGACTTCACCGAGGACGCCAACATGGCGGTCGACGGACTGCCGGCGACCTGCACCAGGACCGTTATCCGCCCGGACCCGGATCAGGCCATCTCGCAGAACCAGAAGACGCTGACGGAAGCGTTCTTCAACGATCCGACGGGCACCGACATGAGCAAGATCTTCGCCACCAAGCTCGAACTGAACTGCCAGGCATCATGAAGGAAGGCACCGGCATGAAGACGCTATCGCGTATGGCCTTCGTTCTCCTGCTGGCCGGCTTTGCCGCACCGCACTTCGCCGGGATCGCCCATGCGCAAAGTTCCCTCGGCATCGGCACCAACGACGCCATCGTTCCGTCCACGGGGCTGTTTTCGCACTGGATGATCTGGATCAACCAGCACCAGCAGGCGTTCTACCGCTCACTGGCCACCGCCATGAAGGCGATGCGCGAGGACGGCAGCAAGCTATGGCTGCTGATCGGCCTGTCGTTCGCCTACGGCATCTTTCATGCTGCCGGGCCCGGCCACGGCAAGGCGGTGATCTCGTCCTACATGGTTGCCAACGAAGTGGCGCTGCGTCGCGGCATTCTTTTGTCTTTCGTGTCGGCCTTCCTGCAGGCCTTCACCGCCATCGCGGTGATGACGCTGGCCTATTTCGTCCTGCGCGGCACGGCGATCTCGATGACGGATGCGGCCTGGTTCCTGGAAATCACCAGCTATGTCTTCGTCACCGCCTTCGGCGCCTGGCTTTTGTGGAAAAAGGCCGGCCCGTCGATCCTGCGCCTGTTCGGCGCCGGCCCCGCCTACAGCCTGTCCGCCGCGCAGACCCATGCCGGTCATTCACACGGGCATCATTCACACGACCACCATGCGCACGATCTTTCCGGCCACGCACATGCCCATTTGCATGAGGCGCATTCCCATCATGCCGACGAGCATAACCATCACGAGCACGCACACCACGGCGCGGCTCACCACCATCATATGCACGCCGTCGGCGAGGTCTGTGAAACCTGCGGCCATTCGCATGCGCCGGACCCTGCGCTGCTCTCCGGCGAACGCTTCGACTGGCGCACCGCATGGTCGGCGGTTGTAGCCGTCGGCATCCGTCCCTGCTCGGGCGCGCTGATCGTGCTGTCGTTCGCCTTTCTCAACGGCCTGTGGGTTGGCGGCGTCCTGTCGGTGCTCGCCATGGCGGTCGGCACCGCAATCACCGTTTCGGCGCTGGCGACCATCGCGGTGACGGCCAAGAACTGGGCCGTGACGATGGCCGGCGACGGTCGCCTCGGCAACCGCATCCACTCCGCCGTCGAGATCGGCGGCGCCGCCTTCGTATTCCTGTTCGGGGTACTTCTGCTGTCCGCCAGCCTGAGCGCTTAGCGTCTATTCAGTCCGCCTTGCCGCGCCGGCTGCGGCCACGCAGCCAGAACAGCAGGAAGAACGCCAGCACAAAGGCGACCGCGACGACGCCGGCCAGAACGGTCGAAACCTTGCCCAGCGCCAGCATGAGGGTCGGCATGAAGTAGGCCCCTACCCCGAAGACCAGGATGATGCACAGCGCGGCAATGGCGGCGTTCTTGCTGTCGCGGTCCAATACATTGCTCCGATCGAGAATAAGACTGTCCGGCAATGCGCCCGGATCTCAGCGCTCAATGATAGTGGCGGGGATCGGTCGGCGCACCATGCGCGTGATCCGCTTCGTCGTGCCCATGCTCATGGTCATGGTCATGTTGGTGGTCATGCCCTTTGGCATCGGCGCAATGGCCGTATTCCGGTTCCACCGTCGCGTGGGTGATGCCGTGATTGGCTGCAAGCCGCGCCTTGATGGCGCTGACCGCGCCATGTGGATCGACGCCCTCGTCCAGACACGCATGCAAGGTCGCCATGTTCTTCGTGCCGTCGAGGCTCCAGACATGCACGTGATGCACCTCGCGCACCCCCGGAACCGAATTTTGGATGTCCCTGGCGATGCCGTCGCGGTCGAGGCTGGCAGGCACGCCTTCCAGCAGCAGGTGCGCAGCATCGCGCATGAGCCCCCACGCCGTCGAAAGCACCAGCACGGCAACCAGCACGGAGAGGATAGGATCGATCGGCGTCCAGCCGGTATAAAGGATGACCAAAGCGGCAACGATCGCCGCCGCTGAGCCCAGCATGTCCCCCAGCACGTGCACGATCGCTCCACGCATGTTCAGGCTGCTGCGATCGCCGCCATGCAACACCAGAAACCCGGCGATGTTCACGATCAGCCCGATGACGGCCACGACGAGCATCGGTCCGCCGAGCACTTGCGGCGGATCCTGGAACCGCCGCCAGGCCTCATAGACGATCCACAGCGCAATGACGAAGATCGCGATGCCGTTGGTGTAGGCGACGAGGGTTTTTACCCGGCCGAAGCCGTAGGTCATGCGGGCTGTTGCCGGCCGCTCGGCGAGATGGAAGGCATACCAGGCCAAAACCAGCGCGATCGAATCCGTCAGCATGTGCCCGGCATCGGCCAGCAGCGCCAGCGAGCCGGTCAGCACCCCGCCCAGCGCCTCGACGACCATGAAGCCCCCGGTAAGCACCGCCGCGATCAGAACCCGGGTCTTGTTGGTGTCCTTGTAGGCGTCGACGCCGTGCGAATGCCCGCTGTGGCCGGCGCCATGATCGTGCGTCATTGCGAACCCATGTGACGAAATAACCTTACGCGCCAATCACTTACGGAAATCTTCGAGGCGCCGTTTCTGGTTGCCATCCCTATCAAAGTTGTCCGCGTCGAGCCAGCCCTGATAAGTTTTTTTGAGCGCCGGCCATTCCTTGTCGATGATCGAGTACCAGGCCGTGTCGCGGTTCTCGCCCTTGACCACGATGTGCTGGCGGAAAATCCCCTCGAAGGTGAAGCCGAAGCGTTCCGCCGCGCGCTTGGACGGCTCGTTGCGGTTGTTGCATTTCCATTCGTAGCGCCGGTAGCCCAGTTCATCGAAGATATATTGAGCGAACAGGAACTGCGCCTCTGTCGCCGCGGGACGGCGGGAAACCAGCGGCCCCCAGTAGATATTGCCGATCTCGATGACACCATTGGCCGGATCGTGCCGCATCAGTGTCTGGCGGCCAGCGACCTTGCCGCTCGCCTTGTCGATGACGGCGAAGAAGAGAGGGTCCGCGCTTGCCTCGGCCTTTTCCAGCCATTGCCCAAACGCGGCGCGCGATTGCGGCGCTTCCTCGAACAGCCAGCGGAAACGGCCATCCGCATCCGAAACGCTCGACGCCTCGAACAGATCGTCGCCGTGTCTGGCGGCATCCAGCGGCTCCAGCCTTACATACCGGCCATCGAGGACCTTGCGTTGCGGCAGCGGCCGCTTCTGCCAGTTCTTGAGATCGTCGCTCACGCCGGTTCCCTTTGGATTGACACCTGCCGCGCACCCTTCCAAAAACGCCCTGCCCTCATTAGCACCAATCTGGACCAAGAGAATGCTCCACACCATTTCCGCTTTCGACCGCCTGGGCGAAGAAAACGCCTTCGCCGTGCTGGCGCGGGCCACCGCCCTCGCCCATCAGGGCCGCGATATTGTCAATCTCGGCATCGGCCAGCCGGATTTCCGCACGCCCGAGCACATCGTCGAGGCCGCCATCAAGGCGTTGCGCGACGGCCAACATGGCTACACGCCGGCCAACGGCCTGCTGGCGACGCGCGAGGCGGTGGCGCGGCGCACGCTTGCCACCACCGGCGTCGAGGTTTCGCCTGAAACGGTGATGATCCTGCCGGGCGGCAAGCCGACGATGTTCGCCGCTATCCTGATGTTCGGCGAGCCGGGAACGGAAATCCTCTATCCGGATCCCGGCTTCCCGATCTATCGCTCGATGATCGAATTCACTGGCGCAACGCCGGTGCCGGTGCCGATCCGCGAAGCCAACGGCTTTGCCTTCTCGGCCGAGGAGACGCTTTCGCTGATCACGCCGAAAACGCGGCTGCTGATCCTCAACTCACCTGCCAACCCGACCGGCGGCGTCACGCCGAAAGCCGAAATAGAGAAACTGGTGAAGGGCATCGAGGCGCATCCCCACGTCGCCATCCTGTCCGACGAGATCTACGACGTCATGACCTATGACGGCGAGACGGCGACGTCGCTGCTCACCTTCCCGGAGATCAGGGATCGGCTGATCGTGCTCAACGGCTGGTCGAAGACCTGGGCGATGACCGGTTGGCGCATGGGCTGGTCGATCTGGCCGAACGGCGAGAAAGGCGCGCATCTGTACGACAAGGTGCGCAAGCTGGCCGTCAATTGCTGGTCCTGCGTCAACGCGCCCAGCCAGTATGCGGGCATTGCCGCGATCGATGGTCCGCAGGACGAGGTCGAGCACATGCTCAAGGCCTTCGACCGGCGCCGCAAGCTTGTCGTCGAAGGGCTGAATGCCTTGCCGCAGGTCAGTTGCATAACGCCGAAGGGCGCTTTCTATGCCTTTCCAAACATCGAGAAGACCGGCTGGAAAGCGAAGAAGCTGGCATCGGCCCTGCTGGAGGATGCTGGTGTCGCCCTGATCGGCGGACCCGATTTCGGCATTCTCGGCGAGGGATATCTGCGCCTGTCCTATGCCAATTCGGAAGAAAACATCCTGCGTGCGCTGGATCGAATAAAAGAATTCTTGAACAAGAAAAATGCAGCCGAAACGTAAAAAGCCCGCCCCGGAAGGGCGAGCTTTTCGAAATCATCCGACGTATGAGATTTTACATCTTGTCGGTAATGACGATGTTCTGCACGCGAGTCGGCGTGTTGCTGTCGAACTGGATGGTCACCTTCTTGCCGGCGGCAAGGCCTTCCGGAACGGCAACCTGTTCATCAAGCGTGAAAGACTTACCATCGTCAAGGGTAAGAAGATGCGAACTAGAATCGTAGCTCTTGACGGTAGCCGCAAGATCTTCAGCAAATGCAACGCCAGTCATCATGGCGATACCAGCAATAGCGAGCACAAGTTTCTTCATCACGTCCTCCTGAGTTGATATTATAGAAACGTGGCGTGGTCGAAAAAGTTGCACCGCTCGACTTAAATACGGAAACAAAAAAGGGCGGTCCGCATAGGACCGCCCCTAATATGGAACCGGCTTGGGAGGAGGATAGCCGATCCGACTGATGAAAATGATGCGCTTGCTGGGTTAACCAATGGTTAACGGCGCATCGCGCCATCACCAGCGCGGGTTCGGCGACGTCCCTGCCGGCACCGGCGCCGGCGTCTTGACCGAAGAAACCGTCGCCTCGACGTGATCGACCAGAGCGTCCGGCAGGCCCAGGCGACCCGCCAGCAGATCGAGGTAGCCGCGTTCGGCCCGCGTGTCGGGATCGATGGTCAGGCGCGAGGCGGTGTAGAGTTCGACCTTCTGCGCTTCCGTCTTTGCCGACCCCACGATCTCGTCGAGATCCAGCGGAGCGGCCAGTTCGTTCTTCAGAAACTGCTCGGCCTCGGCGCCAATACCGGAAAGACCGAGCTTGTTGCCGATCTTCTGACGCTCTTCCTCATCGATATGTCCGTCGGCCTTGGCGGCGGCGATCATCGCCCGCACCAGCGTCAGCGCGAATTCATCCTCGCCCTGCGGCGCCTGGGAAGGATGGAAATCGGTGCCGGCAGGCGGCGGCAGCAGTTCGGGCTCGGCCGACTGGTTCGCTTGCGGAGCGCTGCCCTGCTTGTAATTCTGATAGGCCTTGTAGGCGAGGCCGCCGATTGCTGCCAGCCCACCGAGCTTGAGGGCCGAGCCGGTGACCTGACGGCCGGTGCCCGTTCCCAGAAGCACCGCGGCGATAGCCCCGGCGGCAAGCGGATTATCCTTGGCAAGCTGCGTCGCCTGCTGCGCCTTCTCGCGCACCGTGGATGTGGTCCCCGGTATGTTGGATCCCAGAAGATCGTCGAGCAGCTTCTTGGGGTCGAGCATCAAAACCTCCACAATTGGCCCGGTGCGGGCAGGTTGGACTGCAGGTGAAGTAGGCCCGGCAAGGCGACATTACAATGACGGGCGGCAGTTCCGATGTCGCAGACGGCGACGGGACCGACGTCGTAGACGGCTAGCTGCCGATATGGCGCTTGCCGCGCCGGCCGGCGAGTTCCACCTGTTTGTGCCGCTCGGCATAACGCGCGCGGTCCGCATCGGAGCGCGCCTCATGGCAGTGCGGACAGGAGACGCCCGGCACATAGAGTGGCGAGGCCCGCTCCTCTCTGCCCAGCGGGTGGCGGCAGGCGCGGCACAGTTCCGCATCGCCTTCCTCAAGGCCGTGGGTCACCGAAACGCGTTCGTCGAACACGAAGCATTCGCCCTCCCACAGGCTTTCATCGGCGGGCACTTCCTCCAGATATTTGAGGATGCCGCCCTTGAGGTGGAACACGTCCTCGACGCCGAGCGACTTGATGTAGGCGGTGGCCTTTTCGCAGCGTATGCCGCCGGTGCAGAACATCGCCACTTTCCTGCCGTCCAGTTCCGCCCGGTGTTCCTCCACCCAGGCCGGGAACTCGCGAAAGCTTTTCGTCTTCGGGTCGACCGCATGGCTGAACGTGCCCAGCGAGACCTCGTAATCGTTGCGCGTATCGATGACGAGCGTGTCGGGGCTGGCGATCAGCGCGTTCCAGTCCTCGGGCCGGACATAGGTGCCGACGCTCCGGCGTGGATCGATGCTTTCCACGCCCATGGTGACGATCTCACGCTTCAGCCGCACCTTCATGCGATGAAACGGCATCGTCGCGGCCTTGCTGTATTTCACCTCGAGGCCGGTGAAAGCCGGGATCGCTTCCAGATGCGCGATCAGTTCGCCGATCGCCGCCTCGCTGCCCGCGACCGTACCGTTGATGCCTTCGGGCGCCAGAAGCAAAGTGCCCTTGATGCCCCGCCCGCAGCAGAATGCCGCCAGCGGCGCTTTCAACGTCTCGAACGCTTCGAGCCGGCAGAAGCGATAGAGCGCCGCGACCCGGAATTCCTGCGGAGATGTGGACTGGTTCATCGCGAAAGCCACTATAGTCTGGAAACGAGGCTTTCAAGCCGGGCTTGTTCTACCCGCCTATTCAATAGTTTAGGCGAAGCCCGATTTGGCGGGTGACGAATTTCGGGGTGAAGTCTTAGCGGCTCCATCCACGCCCATCGGGCAACCACGACAATGATCGCCCAGAAGGGAGACCGTTTCATGTTCACCGATGACGTCGTCCGCGAGATCGCGCAGGCCGCAGCCCATCTCGGCCTTGAGCCGGCGCTGTTGCTGGCGGTTGCCGAAGTGGAAAGCGCCGGCAAGGCCTTCGCGGTCGTCAAGGGCAGGCGCGAACCGCTGATCCGCTTCGAAGGCCATTATTTCGATCGGCGGCTGGATGAAGAAAAGCGAACCTTTGCGCGCCGGAAGGGCCTTGCCTCGCCAGAGGCCGGCGCCATCGCCAATCCCGCCAGCCAGGCCGCCCGCTGGCGCATGGTGGAGGCCGCCGCCGCCATCGACGCCAAGGCCGCGTTCGAATCTGTCTCCTGGGGTCTCGGCCAGGTCATGGGCTCGCACTGGGCGTGGCTTGGCTACGCCAGCGTCGACGCGCTGGCAGCGGATGCCCGTTCCGGCGTCGCCGGTCAGGCAGGGCTGATGCTGAAGTATATTGAGAAGGCCGGGCTCACCGAGGCGCTGCGCAAGCGCGATTGGGCAGCCTTTGCCCGCGGCTACAACGGTCCCGGTTACAAGCAGAACGCCTATGACGCCAAGATAGCCGCGGCCTACCGCCGCTATGCGGGCGGTGACGACGGCGATGCGGCCCCCGCCGATGCACCCGACGGTTCGGGGTTGCTCCAGCAAGGCTCCAGGGGCGACGCGGTTGCGAAGCTGCAGCAGGATCTCGCCGCGCTCGGCTATCCGGTTGTTGCCGACGGCATCTTCGGTCCGCTGACGAAAATCGCCTTGCTCGCGTTCCAGGAAGATCATGACCTCGATACCGATGGCATCGCCGGACCACGGACGCTCGCCGCGCTGAGGCTGGCTTTGCCCGAGGCTGCCGAAGGGCCGGGATTATGGTCCGTTCTGGCGGCATGGCTGGCGCGACTTTTCGGCCGGTCGTGACGCTCACGCGTGGACTCGGATTCGCGCTTCTGCTAGATCGGCCGCTAATCGATAGCTGTATTAAATCGGTTGAATTGCAGCGAGCTGGAACAGGACGCGCCATGTCGAACAAAACCGAAAAACTCCTTTCGCTTCTGGGCGGCCAGCCGGTCATTCCGGTGCTGAAGATCGCCAGGGCAACCGATGCGGTGCCTCTGGCGCGCGCTCTCGCGCGCGGCGGCCTGCGGGTCATCGAGATTACGCTGCGCACCCCGGAGGCGCTGGAGGCCGTCAGACGCGTGGCGGGCGAAGTCGAGGACGCCATTGTCGGCGCCGGCACCATCCTGTCGGCGCGGCAGTTCGAAGAAGCCGCCGCCGCCGGTTCGAAATTCATCGTCAGCCCCGGCGTGACGCGCGAATTGCTCGCCGCCGGCCAAGCGAGCGAAGTGCCGCTGCTTCCCGGCGCCATCACGCCGGGCGAGATCATGACCGCGCGGGAAGCCGGGCTGGATTTCCTGAAATTCTTCCCGGCCGAACAGGCCGGCGGCGCAGCGTTCCTCAAGGCGCTTGCTTCGCCGCTTGCCGATATCCGGTTCTGTCCCACCGGCGGCGTCAGCGCAAAGAATGCGATGGATTATCTCAGCCTGCCCAATGTGGTGTGCGTCGGCGGCTCCTGGGTTGCCCCGGACGACCTGGTCGCAGCCGGCCAATGGGACGCCATCGAAGCCTTGGCCCGCGAGGCGAGCACGCTGCGCCACAACTGATGACCGGAAGCGTCATGTTCGACGCCCGATCCATTGCGGCCTCACAAACAAAAACCGCGCCGTTACGGCGCGGTTTTTTCTGGAGTGGAGTTTGCCCTACTTGGTGCCGAAACGCGCCACCGACAGGAACTTGACCGCCGTTCCGGAGAACTTGTTGGTGTTCGCCACCTGGTCTTCGGACTGGAACCCTGCCGTGTAGACTTCCTTCGGCGCCGTGCGCACCAGATTGTAGGCGAAGCTCGGCGCGGTGGTGGAATTCTTGACCGTGGCGACATAGTCGGTGCTGTGGATCGCCCAGCGCGCGACGCTCGGCTGGGCCGTCGTCACCACAGCCTTCGGATCCGGCTTGGCGTCGATGGCGCTGGCGCGGCTTTCCTTGCGGGTCGTCTTGACGCTGCCGCCGATCGCCGCCGTGGGGTCTGACCCTGCAGGAAGCGCCGCGATAGCCTGGCGAGGCGTGGCCGAATCGACAGCCGGATCGTTGAAGGCCGAACGCGGAGCCAGTCGCGGCATTGAAAGCGAAGCCACCTGGTAAGCATCCGTCGCAACCTCGCTGGAGGCTGTTTGCTCCAGAACCGCCCTGATCTCGTCGGGCCGCTGCGATGGCAGGACTGAAACCTTGTCGGGCCCGCCCTGCGCCGTTTCGGCGAGCGCCATCAGCACGGACTGCTGGCCGTCGGCCTTGGCCGCGACGCCATGTTCCGGCCGCCATGTCGGCACCGGCACGCCGGTCGAAGCGCCCGGCTCGCTATAGGCTGCGAGCGCCGTGGCGTCGGCGGTGCTGAAGGGGACGTTGGTCGGCGTCTGCTCAACCGCGGCGACCTGTACGGCCTCGCCGTTCTCGGCAGCCGCGTCAGCCACGCCGAACGGCACGGTTTCCGGCGTCTTCTCGCCTACGTCTGTCTTCGGACGTGGCGCAAAGGCCGGGAGCGGCACGCTGCGTGCGGGGAGCGCTGCGATGATGGTTTCCGGAGTCTCTTCCTTCGGCTCCTCCGCCACGGGGGCGTCCTCGACCGCGGGAATATTGGCGCGCTCCGCCTTGTCAGGCGGCACGATGGTGATGCCCGGCAGCGGCGGCTTCGCCTGCTTGACCTTCGGCTTGGGCTCGCTCGCAGCGGCCACGACATCGGCTTCGTCGTCCGCCTCGTCGGCGCCACCGCCGAAGAACGCGGCGAGCAGACCGCCCGACTTCTTGGAGGAACCGCCAATGCTGGCCAGCGCGATGGCTGTTGAGCCGTTCGCCTTGCGTGACTTGTAGGAGGCAACCGCCTGCTCGTAGCCCGGCAGCGGCCGGCCGTCGCTCGGCACATGCAGAGTCTTGCCGTTCGGGAAGACGCGCGCCAGTTCCTGGCGGCTGATGCCGGGCCAATGGCGCACATTGCCGACATCGAGATGCACGAAGGGCGAGCCTGAAGTCGGGTAATAGCCGACGCCGCCGCCCTGCATTTTCAGGCCGATGTCGCGCAGCTTCTTCAGCGGTACGCCCGGAATGTAGAAATCGATCGCCTTGCCAAGCATATGCTGGCTTTTCTGCGCCACGCCTCTGGAACGGCTGCGCAGCATCGAATTGGTGGCCGGCGCGCGATAGCCGCAGATCACCTGGATGTAGGAATTGGCGCCGCTGACGCGGTAGGCTTCCCAGACCATGTCCAGGAGGCGCGGGTCCATCTTGACGGGCTCGTTGCGGCGCCAGTCGCGCAGGATGTAATTGATCTTCTTAAGACCCTCGGGATCGTAGCGGCCATTGCGCTTGTAGACGATCTCGGCTTTTTCCCGCGTATGCAGATGATAGAACTTCAACGAGCGGGTTTCAGCGCTCGCGGCTGTCGCCATCGATGCAAGGAAAGCTGCTGCGGCCGCCGCGGCCGCCATCCATTTCGGCCAGACGATCGATTGGGATAGCCGTCCGTTACTGGGTCGTTCGATTCTGTTCAAATCAAAGGCCTTGTAGGCTGCCGTTTGTCCCCGGATTTGACCAAACGGATGTTGTCCACGTACACCCGAATATCGATCCTAATGGTTAATCGTCACTTATTGAAGTCGAAATGCGGTAACACCATGGCGATATCCCGGCAAAAATGCAACGCGATGCTTCTTGGTAAACCGCTGGTTTAGAGAGGAAAACTGTCGCGGGGCTTGCGGTGCGTCTCAGGAAGCCAGTCTGTCGAAACGCCCTGTATCCGGCTCGATTCCATATTCCTTGAGCTTCCTGTAGAGCGTCGAACGGCCGATGCCAAGCCGTCGCGCCACTTCGCTCATCTGGCCATTGTAGTGTTCTATGGCGAGCTTGATCATCTCCAGCTCGACCGCCGCCAGGGAACGGACGTTGCCGCGTTCGTCCAGCGCCCGCAGGGTTCCCCGTACGTCAAAGGGCTCCTGCCTTCGCCGGTCTGTCGTCCCTGGTTTGTCCAGGCCGAAAGCCTGATTCTGCTGCGGGTCGGGTGCGGCATCCGCCGCGCCGAGATCGACGATGCCTTCGACCTGCGCGCGGATCTGCGGGAACTCATTTTCGGTCAGTATATCGCCATCGCACAGGACAGACGCCCGGTAGACCGCGTTTTCCAGCTGACGGATGTTGCCGGGCCAGTCATAGGCCTGCAGCATGGCAAGCGCACCGGCCGACATGCCGCGCAGCCGGCGGCGCGGTTCCGCAGCCTCCAACTGGGCCATGAAGTGCTTGACCAGATGCGGTATATCGTCCCGCCGTTCCCGCAGCGGCGGCACGTAGATCGGGTAAACATTCAGGCGGTAGAACAAATCCTCGCGGAACTTGCCGTCCTTCACCTGCTGAAGCAGATCGCGGTGGGTCGCCGAAATCAGGCGTATGTCCACCCGCACGGGAGCGCGCCCGCCGACGGGATCGACCTCGCCGTCCTGAACGGCGCGCAATAGCTTGACCTGGACGTCGAGCGGCAGGTCGCCGATCTCGTCCAGGAAAAGCGTGCCGGTGTGGGCCTCGACGAACTTGCCCGCGTGCTTTTCCGTCGCGCCGGTGAACGAGCCTTTTTCGTGGCCGAACAGGATGGATTCGACCAGATTGTCGGGGATCGCGCCACAATTCACCGTCACGAACGGTCTCGACCGGCGGTCGCCGCTGCCCTGGATGGACCGCGCAACGATCTCCTTGCCGACGCCGGATTCGCCTTCGATCAGAACCGGTATGTTGGATGCGGCTGCTTTCTGACCAAGCCGGATGACCTTCTCCATGGCCGGGCTGCCGGTGGTCAGATCCTTCAACGTCAACGTGCCGCCGCCGCGCGGCGCCGCGCGCCTGACCTCGTTGCCGATCGCCTCGGTCTTCAGCGCATTGGCAATGGCGGTCTGCAGCCGCTCCGGCGAAGCCGGTTTGACGACGAAATCGAAGGCGCCGTGGCGCATCGCCGACACCACTGTCTCGATGCCGCCTTGCGCGGTCTGGACGATGACGGGAATGTCGATGCCGCGCTCGCGCATCGCCTTGAGCACCCCGATGCCATCGAGGCCCGGCATGGCCAGGTCGAGGATGATGACCGACACGTCTCCCGCCGCCGGACCGTCGATATGCCGAAGGCCGGCCTCGCCGCCATCGGCTACGATCGCGTCATAGCCGAATTTGGTTATCGCCAATTCGAGCAGCCGACGCTGCACCGGGTCGTCATCGACTATGAGTATGGAACCTGTCATGAGTGTTTCGAATTTGTTGCCGTGGAATGCCTGCCCTATGGATCATCTTGGCACAGGGTTCTAAATAAGCTTTCAAAAAAGCCGGTGAACGAAATCCTTAGGATTTGATCGGCATCAGGATCAGGCAAGCTTTTCCGGAAGGTGTTTGCATGGACATGAAGTCTTCCCGGCTGTTCGCCGCGCCGGCCTCTTCGCAGAGCGCTGCCGATTTCGGAGATCCGCCGGAATGGAACCTCGCCGATCTCTATTCCGGAATGGAAGCGCCGGAATTGAAGCGCGATATGGAGAAGGCGGCGGCCGACACCTTGCGCTTCGAAGCCCGCTGGAAGGGCACGCTGGCCGTGGAAGCGGCGCGCGGCGCCGAAGGCCGGCTAGGCGACGCGCTGAAGGAATACGAAGCTCTGGAAGAGCTGATGGGCCGCATCGGCTCCTATGCGGGCCTGGTCTATGCCGAGGACACGTCCGACCCCCAGCGCGCCAAGCTCTATGGCGACGTGCAGGAGAAGATGACCGACGCCAGCGCGCATCTGCTTTTCTTCGCGCTGGAACTGAACCTCGTCGACGATGCGCTGATCGAAAGCGCGCTCGCCGCCGATCCGGCCTTCGGCCACTACCGCCCCTGGGTGCTCGATCTGAGGATGGACAAGCCCTACCAGCTCGAGGACCGCATCGAGCAGCTTTTCCATGAAAAATCGATCACCGGGCGCGGCGCCTTCAACCGCCTGTTCGACGAGACGATGACCGACCTGCGTTTCGAGGTCGATGGCGAGAAGCTGGCCCTCGAGCCGACCTTGAACAAGCTGCAGGACGCCGACGGCGAGGTGCGCCGCGCGGCGGCCGAGGCCCTGGCCGCGACTTTCCGCAAGAATTTGCGGACTTTCACGCTGATCACCAACACCTTGTCCAAGGACAAGGAGATTTCCGATCGCTGGCGCGGCTTCCAGGACATCGCCGACTCCCGACATCTCGCCAACCGGGTCGAACGCAATGTCGTCGATGCGCTGGCCGCCGCCGTCCGTGAAGCCTATCCGCGCCTGTCACACCGCTACTATGCAATGAAGGCGCGCTGGCTAGGCATGGACGCCATGAACCACTGGGACCGCAACGCGCCGCTGCCCGAAACGCCGAAGGCGACGATTCCGTGGGACCAAGCGAAGGACACCGTTCTTTCCGCCTACAACCGCTTCTCGCCGGAGATGGCGGATATCGCACGCTCCTTCTTCGACCGCCGCTGGATCGATGCGCCGGTGCGTCCGGGCAAGTCGCCGGGCGCCTTCGCCCACCCGACCGTGCCGTCCGTCCATCCCTATGTGCTGCTGAACTATATGGGCAAGCCGCGCGACGTCATGACGCTCGCGCACGAACTCGGCCACGGCGTCCACCAGGTGCTGGCCGGCGGCCAGGGCGCGCTGATGGCCTCGACGCCGCTCACCCTTGCCGAGACCGCCTCGGTGTTCGGCGAGATGCTGACCTTCCGCTCGCTGCTCGACAACACCAAGGACCGCCGCGAGCGCAAGGCCATGCTGGCGCAGAAGGTCGAGGACATGATCAACACGGTCGTGCGCCAGATCGCCTTCTACGAATTCGAGCGCCGGGTGCATTCGGAACGCCGCAACGGCGAACTGACCTCGGACAGGCTCGGCGAATTCTGGTTGCAGGTGCAGGCGGAAAGTCTAGGCCCGGCGATCAGGCTGCGCGACGGCTACGAGACCTTCTGGACCTACATCCCGCATTTCATCCACTCGCCCTTCTACGTCTACGCTTACGCGTTTGGGGATTGCCTGGTGAACTCGCTCTACGCCGTCTACCAGAACGCCGAACGCGGCTTTCAGGAGAAATATTTCGACATGCTGCGCGCCGGCGGCACCAAGCATCATTCGGAACTGCTGAAGCCATTCGGGCTGGATGCCTCCGACCCCGCCTTCTGGCAGATCGGCCTCGGCGTCATCAGCGGGCTGATCGACGAGCTGGAAGCGCTGGATTGAGGCGCCTTACCCTCCCCCTTGTGGGGAGGGTCGATCCGTTGTGCGGATCGGGGTGGGGGTACTAAGAACGTGGCACCAACTTCTTCACCCCCACCCCGTCTCGTGGACGTTGCCGAGCAACGCCCACTCGCCGATCCTCCCCACAAGGGGGAGGGTAAAACCGCCGCCGCCTCCTTCGCCCTCTTCCGCGACGATCTTGCCGGACGCGAGGTCCTGTTCGAACGGCCTTCCGAAATCATCGCGCCGGCGATTGCCGACGATTTCGAAACCGCGTTCGCGCATATCCAGGCAGCCCACGACGACGGCAAATGGCTGGCCGGCTTTTTCTCCTACGAGGCTGGGTATCTGCTCGAGCCGAAGCTTGCGCCGCTGTTGCCGCCCAAGCGCCGCGTGCCACTGTTTTGCCTCGGCGTGTTCGACGGGCCCTCGGAACACGCGCTGGCCGCGGCGCCGGCGCCGACCAACGGACCCATTTTCGATGCCCGCGCAGGATGGTCCTTCCAGGAATACGAGAAACGCTTCGACCGGCTGCATGGCCATATCCGCAAGGGCGATTGCTATCAGGGCAACCTCACCTTCCCGGTCGATGCGCAATGGTCCGGCGATCCGCTCGCCGCCTTCAATGCGCTGACCGCGCGCCAGCCGGTGAAATACGGCGCGCTGATTTCACTTGGCGGCCCGACGATCCTGTCGCGCTCGCCGGAACTGTTTTTCAAAATCGATGCCCAAGGCTGGATCGAGACCCATCCGATGAAGGGCACCGCGCCACGCGGCGCTACGCCCGCCGAAGACCGGCGGCTCAAAACATTTCTGCGCAACGACGAGAAGAACCAGGCCGAAAACCGCATGATCGTCGACCTGCTGCGCAACGACATTTCCCTCATCAGCGAGGTCGGAACGCTCGACGTGCCGGAGCTTTTCCGCATCGAGACCTATCCGACCGTCCACCAGATGGTGAGCACGGTGCGTGCGAACCTTCTGCCCGGCCTGTCGATACGGCAGATTTTCGCGGCGCTCTTCCCCTGCGGCTCGATCACCGGCGCGCCGAAGATCCGCGCCATGGAAATCCTGCGCGAACTGGAGGACACTGCGCGCGGCGTCTATTGCGGCGCCATCGGCTGGATCGCTCCCAATGGCACGATGCGGTTCTCGGTGGCGATCCGAACGATCTCGCTCTTTGCAGACGGCGAGGCGGTCTACAATGTCGGCGGCGGCGTCGTGTTCGATTCCAGCGCGCGGGAGGAGTACGACGAGTGTCTGTTGAAAACACGCTTCGCGATGACGACACCGGCTTCGACCTGATCGAGACCCTGCGCTGGGAGCCCAGCGCGGGCTTTATCCGTCTCGAACGGCATCTGGCGCGTCTCTTTGGCTCGGCGGCGGAACTCGGATTCGCCTGTGCGCCGGAAGCAATCGGCCAGGCGTTGCAAAGCGCTGTCGGGCAATCCGGCGCGGCGCTGCGTGTGCGTCTCGTGCTTGCGCGGACCGGCGATGTCTCAGCCGCCGCACAGCCCTACGAGCCTCTTTCCCCCGGCAAGGTCTGGCGGCTGCGGCTTGCCCGCACGCGTCTCGATTCGAGCGATATCCTTTTGCGGCACAAGACGACGCGGCGGGCGATCTATGTCCATGCGCGCTCGGAATATCTGGCGCAGCAGGCGGACGAGGTGCTCCTCGCCAATGAACGCGGCGAGCTGTGCGAAGGGACGATCACCAACATCTTCGCCGATTTCGGCGATGGCATCCTGGCCACGCCGCGCCTCGATTGCGGCTTGCTGCCCGGCGTCCTGCGCGCTGAACTGCTCGATGTGCACAAGGCCGAAGAGACGGTTTTTTCCTTTGCCGATCTCCGCTCGGCCAAGTCGATTTTGGTCGGCAATTCGCTGCGCGGACTGATCCCGGCCACATTGGACTGACCCCGGCGCCATTCGCAAAAATCCGGCTCCTGCCGCACGGTAACCGCCGGCCCGATTGGCGGTTTGTGCTGGTTTGTGACAATGATCTATGGTTTAGCGCCCTGACTGATGCCCTGAAAAGTCGTAGATTTTGAAACAATTTCGAGGAGTTGGCTAAAAAATGGCGAATGAATCCTGGCCCGTCCATGGAGAAATCACCGGTCCCGTCGTGATGATCGGTTTCGGTTCGATAGGCCGCGGCACGCTGCCGCTCATCGAGCGCCATTTCAAGTTCGACAAGTCGCGCATGACCGTCATCGATCCTCGCGACATCGACCGCAAATTGCTCGATGACCGCGGCATCACCTTCATGCAGGAAGCGGTGACCAGGAAGAACTACAAGAAGCTGCTGACCCCGCTTCTCACCGAAGGCGGCGGCCAGGGCTTCTGCGTCAATCTTTCGGTCGACACCTCGTCGCTGGAACTGATGAAGCTCTGCCGCAAGCTTGGCGTGCTCTACATCGATACGGTGATCGAGCCGTGGCTCGGTTTCTATTTCGACGACAAGGCCGACAACGCCTCGCGCACCAACTATGCGTTGCGCCAGACCGTTCGCGAAGAGGTCGAAAAGAACCCGGGCGGCACGACCGCGCTTTCGTGCTGCGGCGCCAATCCGGGCATGGTTTCGTGGTTCGTCAAGCAGGCGCTGGTCAATCTCGCCACCGATCTCGGCCTGGAGTTCTCCGAACCCGCGACCGGCGACCGCGAAGGCTGGGCCAGGCTCATGCAGCAGGCCGGCGTCAAGGGCATCCACATCGCCGAGCGCGATACCCAGCGCGCCAAGAAGCCGAAACCGATGAACGTGTTCTGGAACACCTGGTCGGTGGAAGGCTTCATTTCCGAGGGCCTGCAGCCGGCGGAGCTCGGCTGGGGCACCCACGAGGACTGGATGCCCAAGAACGCCAGGCAGTACAAGCATGGTCCGCAGTCCGCCATCTATCTCGAGCAGCCCGGCGCCAACACCCGCGTCCGCACCTGGTGCCCGACGCCGGGGCCGCAATACGGCTTCCTCGTCACCCACAACGAGGCGATCTCCGTCGCCGATTTCTTCACGGTGCGCGGCAAGAAGGGCAAGGTCCACTACCGCCCGACCTGTCACTATGCCTACCACCCCTGCAACGATGCCCTGCTCTCGCTCGACGAGATGTTCGGCGCAGCCGGCAAGGCGCAGCCGGTGCAGCACGTTCTCGACGAGAACGAGCTGGTCGACGGCGTCGACGAGCTCGGCGTGCTGCTCTACGGCCACGCCAGGAACGCCTACTGGTTCGGCTCGCAGCTTTCATTGCAGGAAGCCCGCAAGCTTGCTCCCTACCAGAACGCCACCGGCATGCAGGTCACGTCGGCGGTTCTCGCCGGCATGGTCTGGGCGCTCGAAAACCCGGAGGCCGGCATCGTCGAGGCCGACGAGATGGACTACCGGCGCTGCCTCGAAATCCAGATGCCGTATCTGGGGCCGGTCAAGGGCTACTACACCGACTGGACGCCTCTCGAGGGACGGCCCGGGCTTTTCCACGAGGACATCGACAAGAAAGACCCGTGGCAGTTCCGCAACATCCTGGTCAGATAGCGCCAGCCCCCCTCCCTTTCGACGCCTTGCAATCGCCCGGAAATCGGGCGATTGAAATGGAGCGGATCGAGGAGAGGACTTCATTGATGAACACAGCGCGCAAAATGCTTCCGGCTGGTTGCGCAGCCGCCTTGGCGGTCATGCTTGCCGCCTGCACCACCAGCGGACCGCCCGAGCCGTCAATGGGCCAGCAGGCGCCGAGCGGCGTCGAAGGCTCATGGATCGACGCCAAGGGCACCGGCCTGTCGACACTGGCGGGCGGACGCTTCCAGACCGTTGCCACCGACACAGGCCAGAAACTGTCCGACGGCAGCTATACGATGACGGGCGCAGCCTCCGTTGAAATCAACGGCACATCGCTGATCCGCCAGTCGGGCATCAGCTTCAACTGTCTGCTTGTTTCGATCAACCAGATGAACTGCACCAGCGCCTCCGGCCAGAATTTCGTTCTGACGCGGCGCGTCTGAGACCACGGGCATTTCAATCCAGGGCAGCGGCTCGCCGCTGCCCTTTTGTTTGCGTCAACCGCCTGCATCTATCCGTAAAGGCATTTGCGCCAGGCGCCGGATGCCTGCCCCGACTTCGCCGGCAAACCGAGCCGCGATTCCGCTTGCATCCATAAAACCGGGGTGTGAACATGGCTGCCAGGGAAGCCGTTACACGCCAGTCAAACAAGGCGGTTAAACGCCTGAAGCGATCCATCGGGAGAATGCAATGAAGAAACTCGCCGCCATCGCCGCTCTGTCGGCATCGACGCTCGGTATGGGCACGGGCGCGTCCTTTGCCGACTACACGTTGAACATTCTTCACATCAACGACTGGCACAGCCGCATCGAAAGCAACAACAAGTATGAATCGACCTGCTCTGCCGAGGAGGAGACCAAGGGCGAGTGCATCGGCGGCGCGGCAAGGCTGCTGACCGCCATCGCGCAGGAGCGCAAGAAACTCGACGGCCAGAACGTGCTGCTGCTCAACGGCGGCGACAATTTCCAGGGCTCGCTTTTCTACACCACCTACAAGGGCAAGGTGGAAGCGGAATTCCTGAATGAGATGAAGTTCGACGCCATGACCGTCGGCAACCACGAGTTCGACGACGGCGAAGACGCGCTGGCGCCGTTCCTGGATGTCATCAAGTTCCCGGTTCTGTCGGCCAATGTGAAGGCCAGCGCCGCCGCCAAAATCGGCGACCGCATCAAGCCCTCGGTCGTGCTCGATGTCGGCGGCCAGAAGATCGGCATCGTCGGCGCGGTGACCACGGAAACGCCGGACATCGCATCGCCGGGTCCCAACATCGCCATCGAGGACGACGTCAAGACCATCACCGCCGAAGTCGAGAAGCTGAAGGGCGAAGGCATCAACAAGATCATCGCGCTGACCCATGTCGGCTATCCGCGCGACAAGGAGATGATCGCCAGGATTCCCGGCATCGACATCGTCGTCGGCGGCCACACCCATTCATTGCTGTCGAACACCGACGCCAAGGCCGAAGGCCCGTATCCGACGATGATCGACAATCCCGACGGCTACAAGGTGCCAGTCACCCAGGCCGCGTCCTATTCGAAATATCTCGGCGAGTTCAAGGTCGTCTTCGACGACAATGGCGTCGTCAAGGAAGCCAGCGGCGACCCGATCTATCTCGACAAGTCGATCACGCCGGACGCCGCCGCGCTCGTCCGCATCAAGGAACTGGGCGCGCCGATCGAGGAGCTGAAAAACAAGGAAGTCGGCGAGACCTCCGGCCCGGTCGACGGCAGCCGCGAAACCTGCCGGGCGCGCGAATGCGAGATGGGCAACCTCGTCTCCGACGCCATTCTCGACCGCGTCAAGGATCAGGGCGTCTCCATCGTCGTCTCCAACGGCGGCGGCCTGCGCGCCTCCATCGACCAGGGCAAGGTGACGATGGGCGAAGTTCTGACTGTACTGCCCTTCCAGAACACCGTCGCCACCTTCCAGATCGCCGGCAAGGATCTCGTGGCCGGGCTGGAGAGCGGCGTCAGCCAGCTCGAGGACGGCGCCGGCCGCTTCCCGCAGGTCGCCGGGCTGAAATATTCGTTCGACAAGTCGGTCGCGCCGAACCAGGGCCGCGTCAAGGATGTCCAGGTGATGGATGGCGGCGAATGGAAGCCGATCGATCCCGAGAAGGACTATCTGGTCGCCACCAACAACTACGTGCGCCAGGGCGGCGACGGCTACAAGGTCTTCGCCGACAAGGCCAAGAACGCTTATGACTACGGTCCGGGCCTGGAACAGGTCGTGGCCGACTACATCAGCGCCCACAGCCCGTACCAGCCGAAGGTTGAGGGCCGCATCACCGAGGTAGCAGCTGCCACCACGGCACAACCGGCCAAGTCTGCCGAAGCAGAACCAGCCAAGCCGGCTGACGCCAAGCCGGCTGAGGCGGCACAGGCCCCTGCTCCCGTTCCGGCGGCTCCAGCGCCTGCCGCCCCGGCACCAACCGAAGCAACTCCCGCGGCTCCTGCTCCGGCAGCTCCAGCAACTCCAGCGACGGCAGCCCCTGCACCGGCGCCCGCACAGCCCGCTCCGGCAACGACCGAGGCTGCGCCCGCGCCGAAACTGCCCGACCTGCCGGCCGGCTCCGCCGACATCGCCAAGACGCCGCCGACCGCTCCTGCCGAAGCCCCCGCGTCAGCGGCTCCGGCACCGGTCGCGAACCAGCCCGGCAATGCGGCATCACCAGCCCAGCCAGCAACGGATACGGCAGCGCCTGCCTCCGGAGCGGAGACAACGCACGCGATCGTCAAGGGCGATACCTATTGGGACATCGCCGAGCAGGCCTATGGCGACGGCGCGAAATGGAAACGCATCTCGGAAGCCAATCCGGAATATCAGCCGCGCCACCTGCCGGTCGGCGTCGATCTGAAGATTCCGGCCGCGAACTGAGGCCGCTTTTCAACGAAATGGCACCCGCCCACACAGACCGGGCGGGTGTTTTCGTTCCACGCTCCTCTTCCGGGTGCGGCTACAGGTGGCATTGAAATGCCCCCGCGGATCGCTAGTTTCCGGCCATGCCCAACGGAACAGCAGATAGAACCCAGGTGAAGCCCGCACGCTCTCCCGCATCCCGGTCAAGGATCCCCGCCGAGCTGCCGGCCGCTCACCCGCCGGTGAAAACCGGCAAGGTCGGCGTCATGCTGCTCAATCTCGGCACGCCGGACGGCACCGATTTCAAGCCGATGTGGCGTTACCTGCGTGAATTCCTGTCCGATCCGCGCGTCATCGAGCTCAACAAGGCGATCTGGTATCCGATCCTCTACGGCCTGGTGCTGACGACCCGGCCGAAGAAGTCAGGCGCCAACTACGACCGGATATGGAACCGGGAACGCGACGAGTCGCCGCTGCGAACCTTCACGCGCAGCCAGGCCGAGAAGCTTTCCGCTGCCCTGACCGATATGCCGGATGTCGTCGTCGACTGGGCCATGCGCTACGGCAACCCGTCAACCGCGAGCGTTGCCGAGAAGCTGCGCGCGCAAGGCTGCGAGCGCATCCTGTCCTTCCCGCTCTATCCGCAATATTCGGCGACCACGACGGCCACCGCCAACGACCAGCTTTTCCGCGCGCTGATGACGATGCGCCGGGCGCCGGCCGTGCGCACCGTCCCGCCCTACTATGACGAGCCAGCCTATATCGACGCGCTGGCCAATTCGATAAAGGCGCATCTGGCCACGCTGGCGTTCGAACCGGAAGTGGTCATCGCCTCCTATCACGGCATCCCCAAGCCCTATTTCGAGAAGGGTGACCCCTACTACTGCCACTGCCAGAAAACGACGCGGCTGTTGCGTGAGAAGCTCGGCTGGAGCGAGCAGAAACTGATCGCCACTTTCCAGTCGCGCTTCGGCGCGCAGGAGTGGTTGCAGCCTTATACGGACAAGACTGTCGAGAAGCTGGCCAGGGAAGGCGTCAAATCCATCGCCATCGTCAATCCCGGCTTTTCGGTCGACTGCATCGAGACGCTGGACGAGATCGGCCGCGAAGTACGCGACGAATTCCTGCACGCAGGCGGCGAGAACTTCGCTCATATCCCCTGCCTCAACGACAGCGCCGACGGCATGGCGGTGATCGAAGCCCTGGTGCGGCGGGAGCTTTCCGGCTGGGCCTAGGGCGAGCGCTCGGAACCGAAGGTTCCAACACACGTTGACGAGGGCCTTTGCGAGGACCTCGATGAAACGAAAACTTGACCTCAGGACCGGCCGCCCGGTCTGGTTCGCATACCGTGCGGCAACCGTGCCCACAGAAAAGCTGACGCGCGACATCAAGACCGACGTTTTGGTGGTCGGCATGGGCGTCAGCGGCGCCATGATCGCCGAAGCGCTGACCGCGCGCGGCCATGCGGTGGTCTGCATTGATCGCCGCGGGCCTCTCAAGGGTTCGACTGCTGCCACGACCGCGCTCGTGCAGTTCGAGATCGACCAGCCCCTCACAACGCTTTCCGGCATGATCGGCAAGGAAAAGGCCATGCAGGCGTGGCGGCGTTCGCGCCTCGCGGTCTCGAATCTCCAGGGCCGCATTGCCGAGCTGGGCATCGACTGCCGCCTTGTGGCCCGGCCATCGCTCTATCTGGCCGGCGATGTCATGGGCTCCAGCGAGTTGGAAACCGAGGCCAGGGCGCGGCGGCAGGCCGGCATTGGCGCATTCTATCTCCCCCGCAAAGCCCTCGAAGACCGCTTCGGCATCAAACGACCGGGCGCTGTCCTCAGCCGTGACAATCTCGCGCTCGACCCGCGCATGCTGACCGCCGGCCTGCTGTTGAAAACGCTGGAACGCGGCGCGCGGTTTTACGCCCCCGTCGAAGCAGCCGCCCTCGAGGATGACCGCGACGGCGTGACGGTGGCGACGAAGTCCGGACCGACGATCCGGGCCAGGCATCTGGTGTTGGCGACCGGCTATGAACTGATGGACATGGTGCCGCGCGCCAAGCACCAGATCATCTCCACCTGGGCCATTGCCACGCGACCGCAGAAGCAGGCGGTCTGGCCGGAAGAGGCGTTCATCTGGGAGGCGTCCGACCCCTATCTCTACATGCGCACGACCGCGGACGGCCGTGTCATCTGCGGCGGCGAGGACGAGGATTTTTCCGACGAAGAGGAACGGGACAGACTGATCCCGGCAAAGAGCGCCCGCATCGCAGCCAAGCTTTCCAGGCTCTTTCCGGGGCTGGACACCGAACCGGAATTTTCCTGGGCCGGCGCGTTCGGCACCACGACCACCGGTCTGCCCTATATCGGCGCCATACCGCGCCATCCGCGCATCCACGCCGTCATGGGCTATGGCGGCAACGGCATCACCTTTTCACAGATCGCATCGGAAGTCCTCGCTTCGGCGCTCGATGGCGTCGAGGATGCCGACGCCGCGCTCTTCGGCTTCAACCGCTGAGACCTATCCAACAAACCGCCTGGTCCCCGATTGTAACGCCCCGGAAACATCCTTAAGTGTTTTTGGACGCGAAGATGGGCTTGGCGCTGCGATCGAGGGAGAAGCAGATGGATTTCACCGGTTACGATGTCGTCATTCCGGTTCTTGTCGTTCTTGTCCTGCTTATCCTCTTCACCGGCGTCAAGACGGTGCCGCAAGGCTACAACTATACCGTCGAGCGTTTCGGCCGCTACACCAAGACGCTGGAGCCCGGCCTCAACCTGATCGTCCCCTTCATCGACCGCATCGGCGCCAAGATGAACATGATGGAGCAGGTGCTCGACGTTCCCACGCAGGAGATCATCACCCGCGACAACGCCATCGTCGCCGTCGACGGCGTCGCTTTCTACCAGGTGCTCAACGCGCCGCAGGCGGCCTACCAGGTCGCCGGGCTGCAGAACGCCATCCTCAACCTCACCATGACCAACATCCGCACGGTCATGGGTTCGATGGATCTGGACGAACTGCTCTCCAACCGCGACGCCATCAACGAGCGCCTGCTGCGCGTCGTCGACGAGGCTGCGCACCCCTGGGGCATCAAGATAACCCGCGTCGAAATCAAGGACATCAATCCGCCGGCAAATCTGGTGGAATCCATGGGCCGCCAGATGATGGCGGAACGCAACAAGCGCGCGCAGATCCTCGAAGCGGAAGGTCTCAAGCAGTCGCAGATCCTCGAGGCCGAAGGACGCAAGGAAGCCGCCTTCCGCGACGCCGAAGCCCGCGAACGATCGGCGGAAGCCGAAGCCCGCGCCACGCAGGTCGTCTCGGAGGCGATTTCGAAGGGTGACGTGCAGGCTTTGAACTACTTCGTCGCCCAGAAATACACAGAGGCTCTGACCCGCATCGGTTCGGCCAGCAATTCCAAGCTTGTGCTGATGCCGATAGAGGCCTCGTCGCTGATCGGTACGCTTGGCGGCATCGGCGAAATTGCCCGTGAAGTGTTCAAGGGCGACGGACAAGGCAGCGGCCAGAGAGCGGCGGGCCGTCCGCCCGTCGTTCGCTCCGGCGAAAGCTGACAGGCCGGGGCTGCACCATGCTGGAGCGTCTGTTCACCGAACTCGGTCCCTGGAACTGGATGGTCCTGGGCCTTATCCTGCTGATCCTGGAAATCGTCGTTCCCGGCGTTTTCCTGCTGTGGATCGGTATAGCCGCCTTGCTGATCGGCGCCGTTTCGATGCTGATCTGGGACACCGCTTTCTGGGCCTGGCAGGTGCAGGTCGTCGCCTTCCTGCTGCTGTCCCTCATATCGGCCTATGTCGGCAAGAAGATCATCCGCGGGCGCGGAGACGTTTCCGACCAGCCTCTCCTCAATCGCCGCGGCGAACAGATGATCGGCAGGACGGCGACGCTTGCGGAGCCCATCCGCGAGGGCCGTGGCCGCATCCAGCTTGGTGATACGCTGTGGCGGGTTTCTGGTCCCGACCTGCCTGCCGGCGCCCGCGTGCGAGTCACCGGGGCTGCCGAAACCGATCTCGAACTGACCGTGGAAGCGATTTCCTAACCGGCGTTACGACTGGCTTCGAAGCCGTCAGGCCGCTCCGATCCGCAGCAGGTCGTGCAGATGGACGAGGCCCACTGGCCGCCCCTCCTCGACGACGATCAGCGTTGTTATCGATGATGCGTTGATCGTTTGCAGCGCTGTCGCCACCAGTGTTTCAGGCCCGATGGCCTTGGGCTTCCGGGTCATGATCTCGTCCACGGACATGTTGAGCAGATCACGCCCGATCTGCCGCCTGATGTCGCCGTCGGTGACGATGCCGGCCAGCGAGCCGTCGGTGGCCGTCACCGCAACGCAGCCGAAGCCTTTTCGCGAAAGCTCTTCGATCGCCGCGCGCACGCCGGTGCCCAAAGTGACCAGCGGCACCTCATCGCCTGTATGCATCACCTCACGGACCTGAGTGAGGTTCGCGCCCAACTGGCCGCCGGGGTGGAAGGTGCGGAAATGATCCGGCGTGAAGCCGCGCGCCTCCAGCAGCGCGATGGCCAGCGCGTCGCCCATGACAAGTTGCAGCAGCGTCGAGGTCGTCGGCGCCAGTCCGTGCGGACAGGCTTCCGGCGCGCGCGGCAGGGCCAGCACGACATCGGCCGCGCGCGCCAGCGCCGATTTCGGGCCCGCCGTGAGTGCGATCAGCGGAATCGAGAAGCGCCGCGAATAGGCTATGATGCCTTTCAGTTCGGCGCTCTCGCCCGACCATGACAGCGCGATGATGGCGTCGTCATTCGCGATCATGCCGAGATCGCCATGGTTGGCTTCCGCCGGATGGACGAAGAAGGCCGGCGTGCCAGTCGAGGCCAGCGTCGCCGCGATCTTGGAACCGATGTGCCCGCTCTTGCCGACGCCGGTGACGATAACGCGTCCGTCGATGCCGGCGAGGATTTCAACAGCTTGCGCGAATGGCTCGGCCAATCCCGTTTCCAGGGCGGTCACCAGCGCATCCAACCCGGTGCGTTCGATCGACACCGTCCTCAGGCCCGACTCGATCGAGGCGCGGCCATACGGCTTTTTCTTCTTCAGCGATCCAGCATGCATGGTTTGCGCTTACCGCCTCAGCCGCTTTCTGTCCAACTCTATCGCCCCGCCGTCACGACCGGCAACAGCTTTCAACGCTCCGTTAACCATCGCCGTTTACGGTTCGGTAAGTATGGCGCGTGCGCCGAAGCAGTGGTGAACATGTCGCGGGCCCAGCCTGAACACAAAAGCGGTCGAAACGGCTCGGCGCCCTGCGTGCTGTTGCTGGCAGCGGGCGTTTTTGCGCTCGCGCAGCCTTCGCTGCTTTATGCTCAGGACAGCGGCCTGCGCGGCGCGATGACCGACCCCCTGCGGCTCTACGGCAGGCAGCCGACCGGAACACAGGCCGCGCCGGTCGATCCGCTGCCGGCGTTGCCCGGCACGATGGCAGCGCCGGCCTATCAGCCAAGCAGCCCCGGCGCGACGCCCGACACAACCGGCGATCCAGCAACGGCGGCAGCGCCCGAAGACCCGCTGGCGGCGTTCGAGGATGCCGGCGCTGCCGCACCCATTCCCCAACGCCGTCCCGGTTCTGCCACGCGCGCCAGCAATTCGACGACTGCGGTTGACGAAGCGGACACGACGGCCAGCACCGCCGACACGACCGTCGATGCCAATACCGCCTCCGCCGCGGCGGAGGAAAAAGAGAACGAAAACGGCAATCTGCGCGCCGCAACGGTGGATTCCGAATTGCGCGAGCCGCTCGATCCGGGCGCCGAACGCACCGGCTCGATCGACGGCAGGGCGGCGAAGCGCGACGAGGAGCCGTTCGCTGCGGTCGGCATCAGGTTCGGCAGCTTCATACTGAAGCCGACGCTGGAGGAAGGCATCACCGCCAGTTCGAACGCCAACTCAAGCAATTCGGGCAAACCCGGCGTACTTTCGGAGACCACGTTGCGCTTCGAGGCCGCAACCGACTGGGAGCGGAATTCCGCGCTCATCAGCGGTTACGGCACCTATCGCAAGTCACTTTCGGGCGAGGAGATCGAGGAAACGAAAGGCCGCATCGACGGCACGTTGAACATCGATCTCGACAAGGAGCTTCGCGCCATCGCCAAGCTCGGTTACGAGCGCGCGCCGGAATCCGCCTCGTCGCCGGTGATCATTTCAGGCACGGCCTCGCAGCCGCTGCGGCAGACCTTCGACGGAAGCCTCGGGCTGGAAAAAAATGTCGGCAAAGCGCGCTTCGGCATCACCGGCGCGGTCGAGCATGAGGACTATGGCGACGCCGAGCTTTCAATGGGGGGAACGCTTTCCCAGAAGGAACGGAACTTCACGCTCTATTCGACCCGGCTGCGCGGCGGATACGAGATTTCCCCGGCCATCACGCCATTCGCCGAACTGGAGCTGGGTCGCCGCGTCTACGACATGCGCACCGACCTCAACGGTTACGAACGCTCGGCCACCCGTGTCGGCGGCCGCGCCGGCGTCGAGCTCGACATGGGCGAAAAGCTCGGCGGCGAATTCTCCGCCGGCTGGCTCCGGGAAACGCTGGATGACGACAGGCTCGATCCAGTCGCCGGCGCCACCCTCAATGCCGATTTGCGCTGGTCGCCGCAACGCGGCACCACGGTCGGCTTGAACGGCACCACTACGGTCGAGGGCACCACCAGCGCCGGCGAGAGCGGTTCGATCCTCTATGCCAGCCGCCTTTCCGTCGAACGCGAGATTCGCGCCAACCTGACCGGAACCGCCATTCTCGGCGCCGACTGGCGCGACTATGTCGGCTCCAATGGCCATGATCTGACGCTGAGCGCCGAGGCCGGGTTGACCTGGTGGATCAACCGCTATGTCGGACTGACGACGCGGGCGCGGCATGAGCGGCTCAAGAGCAATTTGCCGGACCGCGACGCCACCACCAACAGCATCTTCGTCGGCATGAAGCTGCAGCGCTAGCAGCCGCCGCTCACTCCGCCGCGGACTTGCGCCCTTCCGGTTTCAGCTCGCTCAGCAGCGTGCGGATGACGTCCGCCATGCTATGGTTCATGTCGCTGCGCGACAGCGCGAAGGCGACATTGGCTTCGACGAAGCCTTCCGGCGACCCGCAGTCGAAGGTCCTGCCCTGATAGTGGTAGCCGTAGAAGCCCTGCTGCTGGTGCAGCTTGAGCATCGCATCGGTAAGCTGGATCTCGTTGCCGGCGCCCTTCTCCTGGCTTTCGAGAATGGAGAAAATCTCCGGCTGCAGGATATAGCGTCCGTTGATGTAGAGATTGGACGGCGCCGTGCCCTTCGCCGGCTTCTCCACCATCTTGGTGATGCTGAAGCCCGTATGGGCATCCTCGCCACGCCCGACGATGCCGTATTTGTGGGTCTCGGACGGATCGCACTCCTCGACCGCGATGATGCTGCCGCCGGTCTTGTCGTAAAGATCGACCATATCCTTCATGCAGCCATGATCGGGCAACGTAATCATGTCCGGCAACAAAAGCGCGAACGGCTCGTTGCCGACCAGTTCGCGCGCGCACCACACGGCATGGCCGAGGCCCAGAGGTTCCTGCTGGCGGGTAAAGCTGGTCTGGCCCGCCATCGGTTGCAACCCCTGCAGCTTCGCCAATTGGTCGGTCTTGCCGCGCTGCGACAGCGTATGGTTGAGCTCGAACTGGATGTCGAAATGATCCTCGATGACCGCCTTGTTGCGGCCGGTGACGAAGATGAAATGCTCGATGCCCGCTTCCCGCGCCTCGTCGACGACATACTGGATGACGGGCCGGTCCACGACGGTCAGCATCTCCTTCGGAATGGCCTTGGTGGCGGGTAGGAACCGCGTTCCCAGGCCTGCGACGGGAAAAACTGCCTTGCGAACTTTTTTCATGAGCCAATTATCCGTTTGATATTGTTATGGGGCAACCCGAATTCGGGGACATTATCACGCCGAAATTGAGGAATAGCGAATGCACAATGGATATCTTGCAGGCGACAAAAGCGTGAGCGCGCTTTTTGTTCCGGGGAACACCATGGTAAACCAATTGCTAACCGGCATAGGCGATGAATGATCTTCCTGCGATGAAGAAGGAGGAAAAAATGTCCGCTCGCACCGCCGCTCAGCGCCTGACCGGCATTCTAGTCGCCGCCGGTCTGTCGCTCGCTTTCGTCCTGCCGAGCGGCGTCGCCCGGGCCGACGCCGGCTTCCGCAACTGGATCGCCAGCTTCCGTTCGATCGCCATGCAGAGCGGCGTCTCCGGCGCGATCTACGACCGCGCCTTCCGCGGCATCAGCGATGTCGATCCCGAAGTGCTCGAAAAGGCGCGCTACCAGCCCGAATTCAAGGCGGAGGCCTGGGACTATTTTGACAATCGCGTGCATGAGGATTCGATCGCCAACGGCCGCGCCATGGCGCGAAAGTGGAAGCCATGGCTTGACCGGATCGAGCAGCGTTTCGGCGTCGACCGCTATGTCCTGCTCGCCATCTGGTCGATGGAATCGAATTACGGCGAAATCCTCAAGCGCGACGACGTGATGCGCAACGTCGTGCGCTCGCTCGCGACCCTCGGCTATGCGGACAAGAAGCGGGCAAAGTTCGCGCGCACGCAGTTGATCGCAGCCCTGAAAATCCTCCAGAGTGGCGATATAGACGAAAGCCATCTCAGCGGCTCATGGGCAGGGGCCATGGGACACACCCAGTTCATTCCAACGAGCTATCAGGCCTATGCGGTCGATATGGATGGCAACGGCAAGCGCGACATCTGGAACTCGGTGCCCGATGCGCTGGCCACCGCCGCCAACCTTCTGCGCAAGAATGGCTGGCAGGCCGGCAAGACATGGGGTTACGAGGTCAAGCTTCCGGAAGGAAGGAAATTCCCGTCCGGCTCGATGTCGGTGGCCAAATGGCAGGCCTTGGGGTTGACCCGTGTCAGCGGCAAGGCTTTTCCGCACTCGTCCGACCGCGCCGAGCTGAAACTCCCCGGCGGCAGGAGTGGTCCGGCCTTCCTCGTCATCAAGAATTTCTCGGTCATCAAGCGCTACAACAACGCCGATAAATATGCCTTTGCCGTCGGCCTTCTTGCCGACGAGATCGCCGGTTACGGTGGACTGGTCAATGACTGGAGCCGGCCTTTCACCAAGCTGACCTTCGTCGAAAAGCAGGAATTGCAGCAGCGTCTTTCCGACCATGGTTATTACACCGGCAAGTTCGACGGCAAGATCGGCGAAGGGTCGAAAGCCGCCATCATGTCCTTCCAGGCGCAGGCGGGCTTGACCCAGGATGGGCATCCGAGCATGGAAGTGCTCAAGTGGCTGCGGAAAAAATAGCCACGGCTGAGGGAGGAACTGTTTGAGATCGGCGCGTATCCGAAAAATCGCATTTCGCGTGCCGATCCTGCTGTTCGCTGCTGCCGTTCTGGTGGCAGCCGCCTTCACTGCTTTCGACAGTTCTGCATTCGCCCAGGAACGTGACTATTACCGTCCCTGGTCGTTGCGCGACCTCCTCTTCAGGAACCGAAACGAATTTCCGGAACCGCCACCCCCTTACAGGCCGAAAGCCAAGGCCAAGGTCCGCAAGGCAGCGCCTGTCGAACCGAAAATTCCCGTGGTGGAAAAGGCGGCGGACGCCCGCACCGTGCTCGTCGTCGGCGACTTCATGGCCAGCGGTCTTGCCGAGGGGCTCGACGCCGTTTTCGCCGACAATCCCGCTATCCGGATAGTGGACGAGGGCAAAGGCTCGTCCGGCCTGGTGCGGCTGGATGTCTATGACTGGCCGGGCGGCGTCAAGACGCTGATCGAGGCCGAGAAGCCGGCCGTCGTCCTCGTCATGGTCGGCTCGAACGACCGCCAGCAGATGAAGGTCGGCGATGCGCGCGAGCCGGCGCGCAGCGAGCGCTGGACCAAGGAATACGAAACGCGCGCGGCAGCGCTGGGCGAGGCGATTGCCTCGACCAAGGTTCCCTATCTGTGGGTCGGCATGCCGGCCTTTAGGGTCGGCACCATGACATCCGACATGCTGGCCTTCAACGATATCTACCGTTCCGCCGCCGAAGGCGCCGGCGGCGAGTTCGTCGATGTCTGGGATGGCTTCGTCGACGAGGACGGCGTCTTCGTCAGCACCGGTCCCGACGTCAACGGCCAGCCGGTGCGGCTGCGTTCCGACGACGGCATCAACATGACACGCGCCGGCAAGCGCAAGCTGGCCTTCTACGCCGAAAAACCGTTGATGAAACTGTTGGGAATTGCGGCGCCGGCTGGCGCGGCAACAGCGCTTCCGGAAATTTCTCCGACCGGCAAACCTGCCGAGCCATTCGTGCCCGCGACGGTTGATCGCACGCCGCCGATTTCCCTGAACGATCCGGCGCTGGACGGCGGCGCCGAACTGCTTGGCGCAGAACCCGCCGGCAAGACCGAACAGCCTACGCCGGCGAAAAAGCTGGCCGAAAACCCCTCGCCCGGACGCGCCGACGATTTTTCCTGGCCGCCCAGGCAAACGCCTGCGAAGACGGCGGCCACTTCGGGCGACAAGACGACGGCGATCAAGCGCTAGAGGAATCAGGTGCTGCTGCTCAGCGCGGCAGGACCGATGCCCCCATCAGCGCCTCGTCGATGGAGTGAGCCGCCTGCCGGCCTTCGCGGATTGCCCAGACCACGAGCGACTGACCGCGCCGCACATCTCCGGCGGCGTAGAGCTTTTCGACGTTGGTCTTGTAGTCGAGGTCGTTGGCGCCGACATTCTTCGACCGGCGGCTGTCCGTGGCGACCTCCAGCGAGCCTTCCAGTTCCGACAGGATACCCTTGCCCAGCGGCCCGGCAAAGCCGATGGCGATGAAGGCGAGGTCGGCGCGGATGACGAATTCGGTGCCGGCGACCGGCTTGCGCTTGTCGTCGACTTCGCAGCAGCGGACGCCGGTCAGTTCACCGTCCTCGCCGATGAATTCCAGCGTCGCAACCTGGAACTCGCGCTCCGCGCCCTCGGCCTGGCTGGACGAGGTGCGCATCTTGGTCGCCCAATAGGGCCACACGGCGAGCTTGTCTTCCTTTTCCGGCGGCTGCGGGCGGATGTCCAGCTGGGTGACGCGCACCGCGCCCTGGCGGAACGCCGTGCCGACGCAATCGGAAGCGGTATCGCCGCCGCCGACCACGACGACATGCTTGCCACCGGCGACGATCGGCTTCGACGGCCATGCGACGGACTGGATATCCTCGCCGCCGACGCGCTTGTTCTGCTGCACCAGATAGGGCATCGCATCGTAAACGCCTTGCAGGTTGTCGCCCGGAATGCCGGCCATACGCGGCGTTTCGGAACCGCCGCAATAGAGCACGGCGTCGTAGTCCGAGAGCAATTCCGCCACCGGCTTGTCGACCCCGACATTGACGCCGCAGAAGAAGGTGACCCCCTCGCCGCTCATCTGCTCGACGCGCCGGTCGATATAGTGCTTTTCAATCTTGAAGTCGGGAATGCCGTAGCGCATCAGCCCGCCCGGCCGGCTTTCGCGCTCGTAGACATGAACCTCGTGGCCCGCGCGCCCCAATTGTTGCGCCGCGGCCATGCCAGCCGGACCGGAGCCGATGACGGCGACGCGCTTGCCGGTCTTTTTCTCCGGTGGATAGGGCCGGATGTGGCCGGTCTCGTAGGCCTTGTCGGCAATCGCCTGCTCAACCGTCTTGATGGCGACCGGAATGTCCTCGAGGTTCAGCGTGCAGGCCTCTTCGCAAGGCGCGGGGCAGATGCGGCCGGTGAATTCGGGAAAATTGTTGGTCGAATGCAGATTGCGGATCGCCGCGTCCCAGTCGCCGCTGTAGACGAGGTCGTTCCAGTCGGGGATCTGGTTGTGAATCGGACAGCCGGTCGGCCCGTGGCAGAACGGAATGCCGCAATCCATGCAGCGCGCGGCCTGTTTCTCGACCTCTTTATCCGACATCGGCAACGTGAATTCGCGAAAATGGCGAATGCGGTCTGAGGCCGGCTGGTACTTGTGAACCTGCCGGTCGATCTCGAGAAAACCTGTAACCTTGCCCATAGTCAGTTCCTGCAATCCTGGGGCGGGCCTTGCCGCCGCACCCGTTATCCCCATAAGGCCGCTGTTGCAACCTTGCCGGTCGGGCGCTGGAAGTGTTGTCGGTAAGAACGCTGACGCAAGCCCTGGCTTGCGGCGGCGTCGAGCTATTCGGCCGCCACGTTCATGCGCGAGCGTTCCATCTCCTGCAGCGCGCGGCGATATTCGACCGGCATGATCTTGCGGAATTTCGGCCGGTAGGTGGCCCAGTTTTCGAGGATTTCCTTGCCCCGCGTCGAGCCTGTGTAGTGAACATGGTTCGAGATCAGCTGGTACAGGCGCTCCTCGTCATGGCTGGTCATGTCGCCGGAAACGTCGACACGGCCCTTGTGATCGAGATCGCCGCCATGGTGCAGCAGCTTCTCCATCAGGTCGTCTTCTTCCGGCACCGGCTCGAGCTCCACCATGGCCATGTTGCAGCGTTCGGCGAAATCGCCCGCCTCGTCCAGCACATAGGCGACGCCGCCCGACATGCCGGCGGCGAAGTTGCGGCCGGTCTGGCCGATGACGACGACGATGCCGCCGGTCATGTACTCGCAGCCATGGTCGCCGACGCCCTCGACGACGGCGGCGGCGCCCGAATTGCGCACGGCGAAGCGCTCGCCGGCGACGCCGCGGAAGTAGCACTCGCCCTCGATCGCGCCGTAGAGCACCGTATTGCCGACGATGATCGATTCCTCGGCCAGGATTTTGGATTCTTCGGGCGGGCGAATGACGATGCGGCCGCCCGAAAGGCCCTTGCCGACATAGTCGTTGCCGGCGCCGACGAGTTCGAACGAGATTCCGCGCGCCAGGAAGGCGCCGAACGACTGGCCGGCGGTGCCGGTCAGTTTCACCGAAATCGTGTCCTGGCGCAGCCCCTTGTGCTTGTAACGCTTGGCGACCTCGCCCGACAGCATCGCCCCGGTGGAGCGGTCGACATTGCGGATCGGCATTTCGATCTCAACCGGCTGACGCGTCTCCAGCGCCGGCATGGCCAGCTCGATCAGCTTGCGGTCCAGAACGTCGTCGATCGGATGCTTCTGGCGCTCCGTCCAGCGGGTTGCTTCGGGTGGCGCGTCCGGCTTGTGGAACATTTTCGAGAAGTCGAGCCCTTTGGCTTTCCAGTGGCTGATGACGTCCCGCTTCTCCAGAAGGTCGCTGTCGCCGATGATCTGGTCGAGATGCGTAAAGCCCATTTCGGCCAGCAGTTCCCGCACTTCTTCGGCGACATAGAAGAAGAAATTGATGACGTGTTCGGGCGTGCCCTTGAAGCGCTTGCGCAAAACCGGGTCCTGCGTCGCGACGCCGACCGGGCAGGTGTTGAGATGGCACTTGCGCATCATGATGCAGCCGGCCGCGATCAGCGGCGCGGTCGAGAAGCCGAATTCGTCAGCCCCGAGCAGCGCGCCGATAATGACGTCGCGTCCAGTGCGCAAGCCGCCATCGACCTGCAGCGCCACGCGCGAGCGCAGGCCATTGAGAACCAGCGTCTGATGCGTTTCGGCAAGCCCCATCTCCCAGGGGCTGCCCGCGTGCTTGAGCGAGGTCAGCGGCGACGCGCCGGTGCCGCCGTCATAGCCGGAAATGGTGATGTGGTCGGCGCGCGCCTTGGCCACGCCGGCCGCCACCGTGCCCACTCCGACTTCGGAAACCAGCTTCACCGAGACATCGGCGGCCGGGTTGACGTTCTTCAGGTCGAAGATCAGCTGCGCCAGATCCTCGATCGAATAGATGTCATGATGCGGCGGCGGCGAGATCAGGCCGACGCCGGGCGTCGAATGCCGCACCTTGGCGATGGTCGCATCCACCTTGTGGCCGGGCAACTGCCCGCCCTCGCCGGGCTTCGCGCCCTGCGCCACCTTGATCTGCATCATGTCCGAATTGACGAGATATTCAGCGCTGACGCCGAACCGTCCCGACGCTATCTGCTTGATCGCCGAGCGTTCGGGATTGGCGCCGCCGCCGGGCAGCGGCAGGTAGCGGTCCGGCTCCTCGCCGCCCTCGCCCGTGTTGGACTTGCCGCCGATCCGGTTCATGGCGATGGCCAGCGTCGTATGCGCCTCGCGGCTGATCGACCCGAACGACATGGCGCCGGTGGAGAAGCGCTTGACGATGTCCGCCGCCGGCATCACCTCGTCGAGTGCAACCTTCTTGCGGCCAGTCTCACCGGCGGTCTTGATCCTGAACAGGCCGCGGATCGCCTGCGCCCGCGCGGTCTCGCTGTCGATCTGCTGCGAATACTCCTTGAAGGTGCTCCACGAACCCTGGCGGACCGCATGCTGCAGCGAGGCTACGGCATCGGGAGACCACATATGCGCTTCGCCACGCATGCGGAACATGTACTCGCCGCCGACTTCCAGCCCGTTGCGCAGGACGGGATCGTCGCCGAATCCGGAAGCGTGACGCTGCACGGTCTCCTCAGCGACCCCTTCCAGCCCGACGCCTTCGATCAGCGTCGCCGTGCCGGTGAAGTACTTGCCGACGAAATCCGACCGCAGCCCGACGGCGTCGAAAATCTGCGCGCCGCAATAGGACTGGTAGGTCGAGATGCCCATCTTGGACATCACCTTCAGCATGCCCTTGCCGAGCGACTTGATGTAGCGCGACACCACTTCCGAGACATCGACTTCCTTCGGCATCTCGCCGCGCTTGTGCATGTCCAGCAGCGTATCGAAGGCGAGATAGGGATTGATCGCCTCGGCGCCGTAGCCGGCGAGGCAGCAGAAATGATGGACCTCGCGCGGCTCGCCCGATTCCACGACGAGGCCGACCGAGGTCCGCAAACCCTTGCGGATCAAGTGGTGGTGAACCGCTGCGGTCGCCAGCAGCGCCGGAATGGCGATGCGGTCCGGTCCGATCTGCCTGTCGGACAGGATGACGATGTTGTAGCCGCCCGCGACCGCCGCTTCGGCGCGTTCGCACAGCCGGTCGATGGCGCCCTGCATGCCGCCGGCGCCCTCGGTGGAGCTGTAGGTGATGTCGATGGTCTTGGTGTCGAAACGGTCTTCGGTGTGGCCGATGGAGCGGATCTTCTCGAGATCGCCATTGGTGAGGATCGGCTGGCGCACTTCCAGCCGCTTGCGGCGCGAGGAGCCGATCAGGTCGAAAATGTTCGGGCGCGGGCCGATGAAGGAGACGAGGCTCATCACCAACTCCTCGCGGATCGGATCGATCGGCGGGTTGGTGACCTGGGCGAAGTTCTGCTTGAAATAGGTGTAGAGCAGCTTCGACTTGTCCGACATGGCCGAAATCGGCGTATCGGTGCCCATCGAGCCGACCGCTTCCTGTCCCGTCGTCGCCATCGGCGACATCAGGAGCTTCACGTCTTCCTGCGTGTACCCGAAGGCCTGCTGCCGGTCGAGCAGCGACACGTCGCGGCGCAGCTCGCGCGGTGCAACCGCGTTGAGGTCCTCGAGAATGAGCTGCGTGTTGGACAGCCACTTCCTGTAGGGATGCTTGGTGGCGATCTCCGACTTGATCTCCTCGTCGGAAACGATGCGGCCCTTTTCCAGGTCGATCAGCAGCATGCGGCCCGGCTGCAGCCGCCACTTCTTGACGATCTTCTCTTCCGGCACCGGCAGCACGCCGGCCTCGGAAGCCATGATGACGCGGTCGTCGTCGGTGACGATGTAGCGCGCCGGCCGCAGACCGTTGCGGTCCAGCGTCGCGCCGATCTGCCGTCCGTCGGTAAAGGCGACCGCGGCCGGCCCGTCCCACGGCTCCATCAGCGCCGCGTGATACTCGTAGAAAGCCTTACGGTCGTTATCCATGAGCTTGTTCCCGGCCCAGGCTTCCGGGATCAGCATCATCATCGCATGGGCGAGGCTGTAGCCGCCCTGAGTCAGGAATTCGAGCGCATTGTCGAAGCAGGCGGTGTCCGACTGACCTTCATAGGAGATCGGCCACAGCTTGGAGATGTCGTTGCCGAACAGTTCGGAATCGACCGACGCCTGCCGCGCCGCCATCCAGTTGACGTTGCCGCGCAGCGTATTGATCTCGCCATTGTGCGCGACCATGCGATAGGGGTGCGCCAGCTTCCATGACGGAAAGGTGTTGGTCGAGAACCGCTGATGCACCAGGATCAGCGCCGTTTCGAAGCGCGGGTCCTTCAGATCCTTGTAGTAGGCGCCGACCTGGTAGGCCAGGAACATGCCCTTGTAGACCACGGTGCGCGACGACATCGACACGCAGTAGGAACCGATGTCGCGCTTGTCGTGCTCATCGTAGATGCGGCCGGAAATGACCTTGCGCAGAATGTAGAGCCGCCGCTCATACTCGTCGTCATTGTCGATCTCGGGCGGGCGGCCGAAGAAGACCTGCTGATGGAATGGCTCGGATGCGGCAATATCGGGCGCCTTGGACAGCGACGAATTGTCGACGGGCACGTCGCGGAAGCCGATCACCGGCATGCCTTCCGACTGGGCCGCCTCGTGGATGATTGTTTCGACATGAGCACGCACGTCGGCGTCATGCGGCATGAACCAGTGACCGACGGCATAATGGCCGGCCTTCGGCAACTCGACGCCCTGGGCGGCCATTTCCTCGCGGAAGAACCGGTCCGGTATCTGCACCAGAACGCCAGCGCCGTCGCCCATCAAGGGATCCGCGCCGACCGCGCCGCGGTGCGTGAGGTTCTCGAGCACGAACAGCCCGTCCTCGACGATGCTGTGCGACTTCACGCCCTTCATGTTGGCGATGAAGCCGACGCCGCAGGCGTCGTGCTCGTTGCGGGGATCGTAGAGACCCTGCGCCGCAAAGCCGTTTTCGGTTCGCAGGATACGTTTGACGGCCGTCGCTTTCGTCTGCGCGGCCGGCACAAGATCCGTCGTCACAGATGGCGTCGCTTCCGTCATCGTCCTGTCCTCCGTTCCGCGCCATTCAGGCGCTTGCATTCAATGGGAAACGAATGCTTCCCATGTCCTGTCATGCACGTCCTGCTGAATCACTGCCCAGACTGCCGGGCCGGGCGTCGCGCCGCTCCCGAGCAGCGATCTTCGGTCCATATAGCACTCACGGCAAAGCCGGACAGGTGTCGTACACCATCCCGGCGCGATCCAGCACGCTAAATAAGACAGCATTGCTGTCCTAAATTCATATTGCAGAATTCACCCTTTGCTACAAGACCGATTCACAAAAATCACGCCCCTCTCACGACATAAAATGTCCCAAAAATTGGACTCTCGATATTTTTCATGCGCCACCAGCATGCTGTTCGCTTTTTGGGATTTATGGGCAGCGCCGCGCTGTTTTCGGGCTCTCGTTCTCGCCATGTGCCGCCCTTGCTAAATGTGCCGGAAGCTGGTCAACCTCGCCGATCTTTACAACAGATCGATGATCCATGTTCTTCGCTTCCGACAACTGGGCCGGCGTTCATCCAGCCATAGCGGATGCCCTGTCCGCCAATTCAACCGGCTTCTCAGCGGCTTATGGCAATGGCGAGCTGGACAAGGCAGTGGCCGAGCGGTTCAACGAAATCTTCGAGCGCGAGGTCGCCGTCTTCTTCGTCGCCACCGGCACGGCGGCCAATGTGCTCTCGCTGGCGGCCTACAACAGGCCGGGCGGGATTGTCTTCTGCCACCGCGAAGCGCATGTCATCGAAGACGAGTGCGGCGCGCTGGAATATCTCGGCAGCGCCCGCCTGCAACCCGTCGATGGAAACCTCGGCCGTATCGACCCCGGCAATCTGGAGCGGGCGCTGCGCCGGTATGAGCCGGAATCCGTTCATGCCGGCAGGCCGATGGCCGTCACCGTCACCCAGTCGACGGAGGCCGGCACGGTCTACGCGCTCGACGACATCGACGCGATCTCCGCATTGGCAAAGGCGCACCGCCTGCCGCTGCATATGGATGGCGCGCGCCTGGCCAACGCGCTGGCGGCGCTTGGCGCCACCCCGGCCGAGATGACCTGGAAGCGCGGCGTCGATATCCTCTCCTTCGGCGGCACCAAGAACGGCTGCTGGTGCGCCGAGGCAATCGTCCTATTTGACACCGGCCTCGCGCGTGAGATGGCCTTCCTGCGCAAGCGGGCCGGCCAGCTTTTCTCCAAATCGCGTTTCGTCGCCGCCCAGTTCGACGCCTATCTGAAAGACGGCCTCTGGCTGGAAACGGCCAATCATTCGAATGCCATGGCCGCCAAGCTCGCGGAGGTCCTTGAGCAATCGCCGGTATCGCGGCTGGCGTGGCGGCCGCAGTCGAACGAGGTGTTCGCGATCATCAGGACCGGCGCAGCCGGGAAACTGAAGGCGGCGGGCGCCGCTTTCTACGACTGGCAGAAGCCGCAAGGTTTTGATGGCAACATCGCCGAGGACGAAGCGCTCTATCGCTTCGTCACCTCCTTCGCCACGAAGCCGCAGGACGTTGCCCAATTCGCCGCCATACTGGGTTCGGAACGTGCGGCATAGGCCATGCCCCGGTCAGTTCGCCACGACAGCGAAGCAGCATACCGGCGCCTGCAAATCACTCCGGAGAGGTCCATGAAGGCCCGGGACGCCTTCATCAGCCACCGCCACCGGTTTTCGCTGGGCAGCAACGACGAGACCGGCCAGTTCTACCTGTCGATACCGGTCGGCAACCGCCTTGCGGACTATGAGGAATATTACGCGCTCACGCCGGAGGAATTTGAACGCTTCCTGCATGACGAAGAGGCGGCCGCCTCCTTTGCCAACCGCTGCCGCACCCGACAGCTCGACCATCTGCTCGTCGTTCCGCCCGGAAGCGATCGCGGGCAGGGATAGCGGCGGACAAAAGAAAACGGCGCCTTGCGGCGCCGCTTCCGTCTCGGGAGGGAGACCAGTTCAGTTCGCGGTTTTCGCCTCGATCTGCTTGGCCTTCGCGGAGGTCGCGGCAATCGCGATCTTGCGGGGCTTCAGCTCTTCGGGGATGTTGCGCTTCAGATCGATGTGAAGCAGGCCGTTCTTCAGCGCCGCGCCGACGACGTCGACATGATCGGCAAGCTGGAAGCGGCGGTCGAAGGCGCGCGCGGCAATGCCGCGGTAAAGCACTTCGCTGCCTTCACCGTTCGTCTCGTCCTTGCGGTCGCCCTTGATCGTCAGCACGTTGCGGTGCGCCTCGATCGAGATGTCGTCTTCGGCAAAACCGGCGACGGCCATCGAGATCCGGTACGAATCCTCGCCCGTGCGTTCGATGTTGTAGGGCGGATAGCTCTGGCCGCCTTCCGGCTGCGCGAGCGAGTCAAGCATGGTGAAAAGACGGTCGAAACCAACGGTGGATCGATAAAGCGGGGAAAAATCGACATGACGCATGATGTGTTCTCCTGTGAGCAACAAGGTTTGCGTTTGGCCCCGACGGAATCCTGACGGCATCCCGGACAGACCAGCGGCCCCGATATCGGCGGCCGCATCCGACATTTGGGTGCGGCCCGCCGTCGTTTCAAGACTTTTTGCGCGTCTGGACCCACCCTGCTCGATGAACGGGAGATGAACCGACGCTTCGGCCCCCATTCAGGCGCGTCCGCCTACCCTGCGGCCAACATGGACAAAGCGGCGCTGTATGCGCCGCAGAAGCGAACCGGGTGTAACGTCCCTTCCTCCCGGATCGACAGAGGCCGGAAGTGCGCATCGGGCGGCTTCCGGCTTTCCTGTTTTCCGTACGGTCTTTGCATTTGGCGCGTTTGCTTCTATCACCGGATAAAGCCATCGAAGCGCCAATGACGGACCTTTTCCACCACACGCCGGGCAATCCCGAACCGGAACACGCGACCGGCGGCTTCCTGACGGCTGCGGATGGCAGGAAGATCCGCTACGCCTGCTTTGCCGCCACCGCCAGGCCGCTCAAGGGAACGATCATCCTCCTGCCGGGGCGCAACGAATGCATCGAGAAATATTTCGAGACGATCCGCGACCTCACGGCGCGCGGCTTCGGTGTCGCCACGCTCGACTGGCGCGGCCAGGGCGCATCCGGGCGTTTCCTTAAAGATGGCCAGCGCGGCTACGTGAAAAGCTTTGGCGATTATGTCGCCGATCTCGAACTTCTTTTCGAACAGATCGTGCTGCCTGACTGCCGCGGCCCGTACCATGTGCTGGCGCACTCGGCTGGCGCGACCGTTGCGCTTCTGGCGGCGCCCCTGCTCGCCAACCGCATCCGGCGGATGGTGCTGATCGCGCCCTTCCTGGAACTTCCCGGCCAACCCGTTTCGATACGGACGGTCCGCTGGGTCACCGCCGTCCTGTGCTTCCTGGGCTTTGGACGCCGCTACGCCGCCTGGGGACCGAGACCAAAACAGACGGCGCCCTTCGACACAAACAAGCTGACCACCGATCCGGAACGCTACAGGCGCAACACGCTGATCTACGAATCCTTCCCGCAGCTCGCGCTGGGCGGCCCGACCGTTCAGTGGCTTCACGCCGGCGCGGTCGCCTCGCAAACCATCCGGAAGCCCGAATTCATCGCCAAAATCGCCATCCCGACGCTCATCGTCGCGGCCGGCGCCGACGAGGTCGTGTCGACCAAGGCGGTGGCCGAATACGCCGAGCGCATGCGGCTCGGCTCGCTGGTGCTCATCCCCGGCGCCCGCCATGAACTCCTGCAGGAGGCCGACATCTATCGCGAGCAGTTCCTCGCCGCCTTCTTCGCCTTCGTTCCCGGAACCGAAGAGACTTCCTAGCCGCGCAACGCAGCCATGGCGGCCGCATGAAGCTCGGGCGTCGCGGCCGCGATGACATCGCCGCCCGATTCCGCCGGCCCACCCTCGAACGTGGTGATCACGCCACCGGCCTTTTCAATGATCGGGATCAGAGCCACGATGTCATAGGGTTTGAGCCCCGGCTCGACAACGATATCGACATGGCCCGCCGCCAGCATGGCGAAGGCGTAGCAGTCCGTACCGTAGCGGACGAGCTGGACCTGCTTTTCGAAACGGTCGTAGCGGCTGCGCATCTCGCCGGTGAACAAAGCCGGCGTGGTGGTGAACAGTGTAGCGTCCTCAACGCGCGTCGTTTGGCGCACCGCGAGCCGGCGGGATCCGCTGGGACCTTCATAGTGGGAACCCGAGCCATTGGCGTAGAAAAGCTCGCCGGTGAAGGGTTGCGACATCATTCCGGCCACGGCCTCGCCATCTTCCGTCAGCCCGACCAGCGTGCCCCACACCGGTATGCCCGAAATGAAGGCGCGGGTGCCGTCGATGGGATCGATGACCCACACGTGGCGGCTTGAAATATTGTGGTTGCCATGTTCCTCGCCGAGTATCCCGTGGTCAGGAAATTCTGCGCCGATCAGCGAACGGATTGCGCTTTCAGCCTCGCGATCAGCTTCCGTCACGGGATCGAAGCCCGCCGAAAGCTTGTTCGACACGGTGCCCTGGTTGCGGAAGCGCGGCAGCGTCTCGGCCGCCGCGACCTGCGCAAGCCTGCGAATGAATTCTGCCGAAATCTCCAAGGATGGCCCTCCAGATAGTCTGCCCGCCGGCGGACGGATCGCGCATCCATAGTAAACTGTGATGGGAATGTCACGGGAGCTTCAGGAAGACGGCCCGGCCATCGCCATGTTTGAAAACATCGGCAGTCGGCTTGACATTTGTGCAGCGCACAATAGGCTGATTGTCGGACAGGTTCTCCTGTCCATGCCCTCCTTGGGCGTTTCCTCCCTAGACTCCGACCGCGTCGTGCAAACGATGCGGTCTTTTTTTAAGCCGTGAGTTCGGGCGGAAATTTTACGGCTGTGCCGGAAGGCGCGTTACTCGGCCGCGAGCGGCAAATCGACCAGATGATGATCGGGAATCGCCATCAGATCGGCGCAGAAATGCGTCAAATCGTCGGCCAGCGCATCGAAACCCGAGGATTTCTGGAACGTGTGTTCGTTCATGTAAAGCCCGCGGTTGACCTCGATCTGCAGCGCATGGAGATGCCGCGCGGGGCGTCCGTAGTGCTCGGTGATAAAGCCGCCCGCATAAGGCTTGTTGTGCGCTACACAATAGCCCATTGCCGACAGCAGACTGATCGCCGTTTCAGTGAGCGCCGGGGAAGCCGAGGTGCCGAAACGGTCCCCGACAATGAAATCCGGCCTGAAGCCGGAATCCCCTACGCGGATGCTTGCCGGCATCGAATGGCAGTCGATAAGCGCGGCAAAGCCAAACACCGCATGGGTGCGCGTCAGAAGCCGCTTCAGCGTTCCATGGTACGGCTTGTAGATCGTCTCGATCCGCGTCACCGCCTCCGCCAGGGGCAAGCGGCCCGAATAGATTTCCAGCCCCTCGCCCACCAGCTTGGGCACGGTGCCCAGGCCACCGGCGACCCTTGCCGAGCGAATGTTGCAGTAGGAGGGAACCGGTTCGGCGAACATGCGCGGATCGAGTTCCCACGGCTCCCGGTTCACATCGAGATAGGCGCGCGGAAAATTGGCCGCCAGCATCGGTGCTCCAAGCGCGACGGCGCCGCCGAACAGTTCGTCGACGTAGCAATCTTCCGAGCGGCGTATGGCCTTGCTGTCCAGCTTCGCCATCGCCAGGAAGCGTTCCGGATAAAACCGGCCGCTGTGCGGAGAATTGAAGATGAAGGGAACGCGCTGCTCTGCGCCTGAGCGAATCTCGAAAGGCGGGACGGCCGAAAAATCCTCCATTGCCGGTTTCAACGTGAACGCATCCGCACAAGCCGCTTTTCCATGTTGGAAGGGTGCCACCACGGCCTGCCGATGTCCAGCGTTTCACAGGCGTTGAAGACGTTGTATGTCCAACAGATCGTACGAAGCGTTCACTTGATGTTTACCGTCCTCTATTCATATACAGGATGGTTAACGGGGCTGCTTGTTGGCAGCCTTGAGGCCTGATTCGGACGGGACAAAATGGCACGCATTCTTCTGGCGGAAGACGACGACGACATGCGCCGCTTCCTCGTCAAGGCGCTTGAGCGCGCCGGTTACCAGGTCAGCGATTTCGACAATGGCGCCAGTGCCTATGAGCGGCTGCGCGAGGAGCCTTTCTCGCTGCTGCTGACGGACATCGTCATGCCGGAGATGGACGGCATAGAACTCGCCCGCCGCGCCACCGAGATCGATCCCGACCTCAAGGTCATGTTCATCACCGGTTTTGCCGCCGTGGCCCTCAACCCGGATTCCAAGGCGCCGAAGGACGCCAAGGTGCTGTCCAAGCCTTTCCACCTGCGCGATCTCGTCAACGAGGTCGAGAAGATGTTGCAGGCGGCCTGACGGCGATTTCGCGGAAGATTTTTCCAGCTTCTGTTTGCTGCTTCCGCTATTGACGCGCTAGGTCAAAAATGGTGTATGCGCGGCTTCGGATGGGCGTGTAGCTCAGCGGGAGAGCACTGCATTGACATTGCAGGGGTCACAGGTTCAATCCCTGTCACGCCCACCATCCAACTCCTTGAAATCGCAAGAAAGATCCCGTCACCTCGCGAGAGGTGCGATCCTTTGCACGTCTGGTCCGCCAGCGTCGAATTGCGCGCCCGCCTCCTGTACAGTTGCGACCGGGCTCGACCTGCTTCGCAGTGCGCAGGCGCGCGAGGCACGTCAACTTCCTGAAGAACGCTAGCCTGGACCAGAGCTGCGCCGCCAATCTAACCGGTTGATACAATTAAATTTGTTGCGGCTCTGGAAGAAAAGTCTTCACGTCCTGCCCATTAAATGTCTCGTACAGTGTACTGACGACGCGCAAGATGGAGGGAAATCATGCGGAAATTGCTTTTTGCATTGGCCATCGGGGCCAGTTTTGCCATTGCCGGCCAGGCCCTGGCCCAAACCGCGGCAGATACCGACGCCGCTCTTGATGGAATCTTCGGATCTCACGAACCCTATCGCCACTTTCTTGAAACGTTGCAAAAGGCAGTCGCGACCGACGACAGGAAAGCCGTTGCCGCGATGATCGATTATCCATTTCAGGCGCGGATCAACGACAAGGCTACCAAGCTCAGGGACGCTGCCCATTTCATCGCGGACTACGAAAAGATCATGACGCCGAAGGTGAAGCATGCGGTCGCGAACCAGACCTATGCGACGCTCTTCGCCAACTGGCAGGGCGTGATGATCGGCGACGGCGAGGTTTGGTTTTCCGGCATTGGCGAAACCGGGAAGATCAAAGTCACCGCGATCAACGACTGAATGAACTTGGGGGTAGGCATATGTTTAGATACCTGATCACGTTGGCGCTCGCCATGAGCGCGCCGACATTCGTGCAGCCGGCCAAGGCACAGTCGACGGTCGAGTGTCATTCACGGCACTATCAATACGACGAGTGCTTTGCCGGCCCGCTCGTCAAACCGCAGCTGATCCATCAAATGTCGGGCAGTCCCTGCATTTTGAACCGGACATGGGGATACAACCCTAAAAGCAGGTATATCTGGGTCGCCCAGGGTTGCGCTGGGGTTTTTGCAGACGTCGGCGGCTACCACCATGGTCGTGGTGACGACTTCGACAAGAACGCCAGGATGTATGACCATCATGGACATGATCTCGGAAACGTTGTCGCCGGAGCCGTTCTAGGCGCCATCATCGAGGGGATGGCGGACGACAAGAAGCACGGCCATCGCCATACGACGAGCAATTACCGCGCTGACGACAAATACAACGGATGTCATGGCATCGGCTGCAAAGTCGACAATCCGGATGAAATCGACGACAGGCCGCAGTTCGACAGGAACGGCGAGCCCAATTTCGATACCCACGGCAACTACCAGGGATGCCACGGCGCCGGCTGCCTCGTCGACAATCCCGACGCAAACTGACGCGGCGACCGAAGACCGCCGAGGAATTTGATCGAAGACCGTTCTGGAGCGCTTCAGGGTTGGATTGAAGCGCTCCAGTTTCGCCCTGCGGACCTATCGCGTCGCCGCCATTGCTTCCCGTTCATGCAAAAGAAAGACCGGCCCTGAAAGGTCAGGGCCGGTCCTGGTCTGCTTCGTTTGATCGCGCGATTATGCTGTCTGCGGCACCACGATCGAAACGTCGTCACCACGCAGCTTGTGGATCATATCGTCTTCGTTCACGTCGTTGACGAGTTCGCAACCGGCATACCAATAAAGGTTGGCAAGCTCGCGAATGACGAAATTGCGTTCGATCTGCGGATCGTTTTCAACAGCCTGATCGGCGATTTCACGAACCGTACGCACGCCATCCACAAGCGGAACGATCTTTTCGACAACCGCCGAACTGGATGAGACACCGCGTGGATTGAGCCTGGTGTTCATCACAAATCCGCGTCGCAGAAAATCGCCCTTCACCAGCAGGCGTTCCTCGCTCGTGACATCCGGACCCATGACCAGCACCGCGTCGAGGAAGGCATGCCGTTCGTCGATGACGTTGCTTTCCTTGAGAATACGGCTGGCCGCTCCCTGGAGTTCATGGTCGTCGATGACGGCGATGCGGGCGCGAAGGCTTTTCTCGAAGTCCTTCAGGTCTTCCGACATCTGGTCCGGCAGATCGAGCCGGGTCAGCGGGTTGACTTCGAAGCCGCGGCGCTCGCGGCCGGAAATCAGCCGGGCGAAGGCAGAGCGTGCGGAGACGCGATCCGGAAGCTTCTGAATGCGGCGCGCATTCCAGAAGATCGAATTGCGCGGCGCGGAAGCCCCGCTGTACATGGCCATGCAGATCTGCCGCAGATCCTCGTACTCTGCCCGATATTCGCTTTCATAGAGGTCGAATGCCTCCTCTTCCGTGCAATCGCCGCGGAAGACAGAGTTGATACAGGCATTGAGGATCTCGGCATGCTGCATGCCGAGGAACACGCCTGTCGAGAACAGTGGATCGATGAAGCAAGCCGCATCGCCGAGCAGCGCAAAGCCCGGACCCCAGAAGTGCTCGCTCTTGTAGGACCAGTCGCGGAGGGTATAGGGCCCCCTGGTCATCGTGGCGCCTTCGACCAGCTCCTTGACCTTGTGGGTCTTTTCGATCTTGGCCATCAGGGCCTCGGTCCAGTCGCCATCCTTGAGGCGCTTGTACTCGTCGAGATCGAGAACCGCGCCGACACTGAGCAGGCCGACATGCAGCGGGATAGCCCAGAACCAGCCATCCTCGAAGCCTTCGACCAGCGTATTGCTGGAATCGATGCCCGGCAGACGTCCGGCATTCTCGAAATAGCCATAGACGGCCATATTGCGGATCTGCGGATCCCATTCGCGGCCGCCGAACTTCTCGCCCAGCACGCGCCACTGGCCGCTTGCATCGATGACGAAACGCCCGTGGGCTTCAAACGTGTTGCCTGTCTTCCGGCAACGGACGTTGACCCCTACGATACGGTCGCCATCCATGATCGGCTCCAGAGCCTCGTGCTCGCGATACACGCGGGCGCCGTTCTCTGCGGAGAGATTGAGCAACAGGTCGTCGAACTCGGGACGATAGAGCTGGTAGGAGTAGCCCGCGCTTGGATTTCCCTCGACGAAATAAACCGTCCAGGGTTCGGCATTGTCGCCCCACACGAACGTGGTGCCGCGTTTGCGGTTGTATCCACGCTTGTCGAGTTCCTTTTTGATGCCAAGGCGCTCCAGGACCGGAATCGCGCTGGGAATAAGGCCTTCGCCAATATGTTCACGTGGGAACGTTTCACGTTCAAGCTGGATCACGGAGCGTCCTGCTTTCGTCAGCAGGATCGACAAGGCGCTTCCGGCGGGCCCGCCGCCAATGACTACAACGTCGGCTTGCTCACGCATATTCGATGTCATTTGCTCACCTTTTTTACTTGCAGTGCCGACCAGTACGCCGACCAATCAAGTCAGCTTAACGGCGTTCCTGAGACGTGTCCATATTTTTAGATTTGAATGGAAACTGCCGTTTTTGGAACGCTGACGGTCTTAGTGGGCCGGTCACTCGAGCGACAATTCCACTGCGGCGCGGCTTTCATGCCAGCCTAGCAAGCGCTTCTCCGCGATCGCAAGCAGCAGATAGAGCAGATAGCCGATAAGTGACAAAAGAATGACCGACACCAGAACGATGCCGACGTCGGCGGTTTCCTGGCCGAGATTGAGAAGGTAGCCGAGACCGGCGCGCGCGCCCATCAGTTCGCCGATGACCGCGGCGGTCACGGCCAGCGTCACGCCAACCTTCATGCCGGTGAAAAGAAGCGGCAGCGACTGCGGCAGCTCTATGCGCAGCAGCCGCTTGAGCGGATTCATGTGCAGGATCTTGGCCAGCGCCAGGAGGTTGGGATCGATCGACCGCAATGAACTCAACATGTTTGAAAGCACGGGAAAGAAAGTGACGATTGCGACCAGCACGACCTTTGGCGTTGCGCCGAGGCCGAGCCAGAGCAGCAGAAGCGGTGCGATCGCGATTTTAGGCGCGGTCTGGATGAAGATGATGACCGGGTTCATCACGATCTCGATGACCGGAACGCGCACGAAAAGAACCGCCGTCAGCACGCCGATCACCGTGCCGATCACGAAGCCGAGAACGATTTCATAGAGCGTTACGGGGATGTGCCCGAGAAGCCCGGCCTTGGTCGTCAGGAACCAGGCCTTCTGGGCAAGCGTCCAGGGGTCCGGCACCAGGTAGGAAGGGACTTGGAACAACGCAACCAGCGCCCACCAGAGGCAGACGAAGATCCCTATCGACAGGACAGCACGAAACATGAATTTGCCTACTGCTTTTTTCTGGGGTCCGCCCGCCTGAGGAGGGCGCTGTTGCGTTCAGTTGAGACTAAAGCACGTCGCGTCAAATGGGTTCAGACGACGCACTTTAGTCGTTGTTTTATGCACGTCGTTTTCCCAAAAGCGCTGCGCGCTTCTGGGCGACCTGCATTAGAGATCGGCCGGCTTTTCGACGACCATATCCTTGGCATCGAAGGTCGTCGGAATGACCTTGTACTGCACGGCGATGTCGATGTTCTTCTGCCAGTCAGCGAGGTTGCCGTAGCCGAAGCCGTTCTTTTCAGTGTCCGGGCTCTGCCAGAGCGTCTTGATGAAGACCTCTTTGATGATCTCGGTGACCAGCTTCTCCTGGCCGGCAAATGTCGGCGTGTAGTCCTTGATGACCATCGCCACTTCCTTCGCCGGATCGCCGTCGATGATGTGCTTCAGCGCCTTGTCCAGCGCGGTGATGAAGCCTTTCACCTGGGCCTTGTTCGAAGCCAGATAGGCATCGGAAGTCACCAGCACGTTGCCGTGGCTCGGCATGAAATCGTCCGAAGCGATCATGCCGACATCGACGCCGTCGTTCTTGAGCGCGTAGTAACGCAGGGCCGAGAAGGTGACCGCGTCAACTTGGTCCGACTTCAGAGCGTCGATGATGGCGCCGGTGCCGACGATCTGGACGTTGATGTCCTCGATCTTCTTGCCGATCTGGCTCATCATGACCTGCAGCTGGATGTAGTTCGGGCTGCCGTAGCTGGTGACGGCGACCTTCTTGCCGACGAGATCGGCAGGTGTCTTGATCCCGCTGGAGTTCTTGAACAGGGTGGCGCCGATGCCGCGCTGGTAGGTCGAGTGGACGACCTTGACAGGCAGGCCATTGGCGCGCGCCGAGATGACGGAATCGCCGTTCGGGAAGCCGAACTGCACGTTGCCGGCGGCAATGTTGTTCAGAATGTCGGACGCATTGGCGTAGAGGAATTCAACCTCAAGCCCCTGCTCCTTGAAGTATCCGTATTTGTCGGCGACGAAGAGCGGCAGGTAATAAGGGACCGCCGCCCCGTCGATCTGAATCGTCACTTTTTCAGCGCGGGCAGCGGTTGCCGCCACTGCCATGATGGCTACGAGCGCCAGCGCTTTCACCGCGCTGGTTATTCCCCTCATTATTCTCATTTTGCTACTCCTGGTTTCTGGTTGGTATTGTTGCCGCAATTCATGAGCAAGCGGCGGCTGCGGCTTCGGCACCGATGCGCAGCACGTCGCGTTGCGTTGTTTCGTAATCCTCCAGCCAGCCGTCGCTTCGACGGTGGGCATGCACGGCCAGCACCGCGCCCGCCCGCACGCCCAGCGCACGGCCGACCGCCAGGATGACTTCCGCTTCCATCTCGACGGTGTCCGCGCCGCGTGCCGCGAACCGGTCGAGAAGCGTCGGCTCACCGGAACCGCCCGGGCTGGATGGCCTGCCCTGTGCCCGATAATAGCCGTCTGCGGTGATGCACTTACCGACACGGCCCGGCAGTTGCCGCGCCAGTCGCGCCGCCTCCAGTGCCGCCACGACTCCCTTGTCGGCGCAGGCCCGCTCGGCCGGACCGGTATAGAATTTCGCCGCACCGCTGTTGGGAATGGCCTCGTCGATCACCAGGAAATCGCCCAGGTTCAAATCCTCGGCCAACGCACCGCAGCCACCCGTGCGAATGGCGACCTCGACGCCGAGAGCGGCAAGCTCGACCATGGCGATTTCGGTCGAAGCCCCGCCTATGCCTGTCGAACAGACGCCGATCAACTTGTCGCCATACTGTCCATATCCCATACGGAATTCACGGTTCTGGCCGACGATGCGGAAATCGTCGAGCACAGCGGCGGCAAAATCGACCCGCGCCGGATCTCCCGGCAGCAGAAAAGCCTTCGGCACGACGTCCGGCAACGGCACGTGCGGCGGAATGTTGCCGCGCCATGGCCAAATCGCGCTGCGTTCGATCACCGCCATGACAGCAGCCATCTTTCAGTGGTCGCCAGCGATTGATAGATGAAAATGCCGAGCAGCGAGGTGATGAGCACCATCGCGAACAGCAGCGGCGTCTTGTAGGTCGTTCCGGCAAACACCATCAGGTATCCGAGACCGGTGCCGCCCGAAAGCCACTCCGCCAGGATTGCACCGATCGTCGCCTGCACGGCGGCGACCTTCAGGCCGGCGAAGATTTCCGGCACCGCCGAGGGCAGTTCCACCCGCACCAGCTTGCTCGTCCCGCCAAGCTTCAGGATCGCGCAAAGCGAATGAAGATTGGCCGGCACAGAACGCAGGCCGATCACCGTGCCGACCATGACCGGAAAGAACACCAGCGAGACGGTCAGCACGATCTTGGAGGTCAGGCCGAGACCGAACCAGAGGATGAACAGCGGCGCCAGCGCGATTTTCGGCGCCGTCTGGAAGAAGAAGAGATAGGGACCGATGGCGCGCTCCACGCGCGGCGACTTGCCGAGCAGAACACCCAGCAGGAAGCCGGCGACCGAGCCGATCAAAAGCCCGGCGACGATGACGCCGACCGTATGCCCCAGATGCGGCCATATGGTCCCGTCGACGAAAAGCCTGACGACTTCGGCAAGCACCGCATCGGGCGGCGGCAGGACGAACGGGGGAACCTTGAAGGCTACCACATAGCCCCACCACGCACCCAGAAGGACCAGCGGCGTGGCAAGCCCGAAAACGACTCGAAGCTGCTGCTCGCTCATTTCAGTTCTTTCCTGAGCGTGGCAAGCCAGCGGTGGAATTCCGGATCGTCCTTGAGCGCTTCCGAACGCTTGCGGTTCAAGCCCAGTTCGTGAACGGTGCGGATACGGCCCGGCCTCGCCGACATGACGGCGACGCGGTCCGACAGATAGGCGGCTTCCTCAATGGAGTGGGTGACGAACACGATCGTCGATCCGGTTTCGGCATGGATGCCGAGCAATTCGTCGTTCAGCCGGTCGCGCGTCAGAAGGTCGAGCGCGCCGAACGGCTCATCCATCAGCACGATGCGCGGCTTGTAGACCAGGGCACGCGCGATCGCGGCGCGCTGGCGCATGCCACCGGACAGTTCCTTCGGCAGCGCCTTGTTGAAATCCGCCAGGCCGACAAGCGACAGCATGGCCTTCGACCGTTCCGTGCTTTCCTGCTTACCGACACCGAGGACGTCGAGCGGAAAGCGCACATTGTCGAGGATGGTGAGCCATGGCAACAGCACCGGCTCCTGGAACACGAAGCCGATATCGGAGCCGCTGGACGGCGCCCCGTCGCGCCATTCGAGACTGCCCGCGGTCGGCGTTTCCAGACCTGCGAGAATACGAAGGAAAGTAGACTTGCCACAGCCCGAGGGGCCGATGAGGCTCAAAAATTCACCTTCTGCAATATCGATTGTCGTCGGGGTAAGGGCTTCAACCGTCTCGCCATTGCGCGAGCGGAAAATCTTGGTGACCCCGTTGGCTTTGACCAAAGCGGTCTTTTGAGGTGTTACCGATACGTGTTCCAATTTTTCGACAAATCCCCATTCTCGTCTAATTAATGCGAAAAATTCGCAGGTATAATCGTTTAAGTCAAACACAAACTGATTGTCCATCACCCAGCATATGAACAATCGGTTTTCCCAACAGGAGAGTAGCATTTTTCGCTACTTGAGGCTTGGAAATTGTGTTTTGCCGGACCTGAAACGGCGGTGCCGTCGGCAGTTTCAGGCCCGGGAAACCGATCCACCGAAAATTGCGGTTAAAGGCTGGCTACGCGGCGTCAAAGTTGATAGCGAGGAGCCTCCGTCAACAATCAGGGGGACCCCATGTTCACCAACACCTTTCCCGAGCGCGCGGTGATCTCCGAAACCGTGGCCAAAATGCTGCTCGAGATCAACGCGGTCCATTTTCGCGCCGATCAGCCTTACACATTCACGTCGGGGCTAACGAGCCCGGTCTACATCGACTGCCGCAAGCTCATTTCCTATCCCCGCATCCGGTCCGCGATGATGGACTTCGCTGCCTCCATCATCTTCCGCAATGTCGGCTTCGAGCAGTTCGACGCCGTCGCGGGCGGCGAGACCGCCGGCATCCCGTTCGCTGCCTGGCTTGCCGACCGCATGGGCCTGCCCATGCAGTATGTCCGCAAGAAACCGAAGGGCTTCGGCCGCGACGCACAGATCGAGGGAACGCTCGCCGAAGGCGCCCGCGTTCTGCTCGTCGAGGATCTGACGACGGACGGCGGCAGCAAGATCAAGTTCGCCGAGGCCGTCGCCAAGACAGGCGCGCGCGTCACCGACACCTTCGCTGTTTTCTACTACGGCATCTTTCCTGACACGCCGGCCAAGCTTGAAGCCGCCGGGATGAGGCTGCACTATCTGGCAACGTGGAGGGATATCCTTAAGGTCTGCAAGGAACAGAACCGCTTTTCCCCGGAGATCCTCGTTGAAGTGGAGTCATTTCTAAACGAACCCGTGAAATGGTCGGCCAACCATGGCGGCGTTTCCAGCTTGCCCAGCTGAAGTGGAAAGGACAGGAACGATGTTTGACACACTTCTCAAGAACCTGGACGAGCAAGGCCGCGGTGTGCGCGCCTACGATGCATGCGCACGGACGGCGCGAAACAACACTGTTGCCCATCCCGACAAGGCAGCCGCGTTCCTGCTGATCGCGATCGCCGCGCAACGGTTCGTCGACGCTTATGACGACCAGCCGCTGACCGTCGAAAAAGCCGGCGAGGAATTCGATCAGATCGGTTCCTTGATCACGCTGCTTGGGGACGCGTACGCCACCGGCTCCGCCGAACAACGGATCGCCGCCCTGAATACCGTGGCAGCACGCCTGGCGGCAACGCCGAAGGCCTGACGACTTCGGCGTTGTTCCGCATTCAGGCAGTCCGCGGCCCGGCTGCCTGAATGGCTTCCCACACTCTCAGCGGGGTCGCCGGCATGGCAATGTCGGTGACCCCAACGGGGGCCAGGGCGTCGAGAACGGCGTTGATGACTGTCGGTGTGGCGGCGACAGTGCCGCCCTCCCCGACGCCCTTGACGCCGAGCAGATTGGTCGAGCTTGGCACAAGGCTGAAATCGACGCCGATATCCGGCATGATATCGGCGCGCGGCACCGCATAATCCATGAGCGACCCGGTGACGAACTGGCCGGACTCGTCATAGACGATGTCCTCCATCAATGCCTGGCCCACGCCCTGCACGATGCCGCCATGAATCTGCCCCGCCGAGGTGAGCGGATTGATGATGAAGCCGATATCGTCGACAACCGTATAGCGGTCGAGCGCAACGACGCCGGTTTCGGGATCGATCTCGACTTCGCAGATATGACAGCCATTGGGGAAGCTCGGAACATCCGCCGAGAAGGTTCCCGAGCCGTGCAGGCCGACCCCCAGTTCGTTCGGCAGGCCAAAGGGCATGTACGATCTCTGCGCCACCTGAACGATGGACATCGTCTTGTCGGTTCCGGCGACACTGAACTGGCCTTCCTCGAAGACGATGTCACCCGCGCTCGCCTCCATGAAATGGGCGACGAACTTCTTGCCGCGCTCGATGACGTCTTCCGCCGCCACCTTCAGCGCGCTGCCGCCGACGATCATGCTGCGGGAGCCGTAAGTGCCGCGGCCGACGAGCACTTCGTCCGTATCGGCCTGCACCAGGCGCACGCTTTCGAGCGGCACGTTGAGCCATTCCGAAACCATCTGCGCAAACGCGGTCTCATGCCCCTGTCCGTGCGAGACAAGGCCGGAAACCACCGACAGCGTCCCGCTGGGATCGAACTTGATCTCCATGCGGTCGTTGAACATGCCGGTATTGTCGATGTAGTAGGTCAGACCCCGGCCCCGCAGCTTGCCCATTGCCTGTGATTTGGCGCGTCGGGCCTCGTAGCCATCCCAGTCTGCATTCTTCTGGCACTTTTCCAGCGCGGTGATGAAATCGCCGCTGTCATAGGTCCAGCCCGTCTTGCTGGAATAAGGCATCGCCGACTTGGTGATGAGGTTTTTGGCGCGCAACTCGACCGGGTCCATACCCATCTCGCGCGCTGCCTGCTCGACGATCCGCTCGATCGTATAGACGGCTTCCGGACGGCCCGCCCCCCGGTAGGGAACGGTCGGCGCCGTGTTGGTGAAGACGGCGGATGTCGAGACCGACACGGCGGGAATGTCGTAGACGGTCTGGCCGAGTTTCAGCGCCATGATCAGCGGCACCACCCCGGCGCCTTCGATATAGGCGCCGACATTGTTCAGCGCCGACCAGCGCAGCGCCAGGAACTTGCCATCCGCCGCCAGCGCCAATTCCGCCGTGACCGTCTGGTCGCGGCCGTGATTGTCGCCCATCAGCGCTTCTGATCGCGTCGCCACCCATTTCACCGGCCGGCCGAGCTTGCGCGCGGCCCAGACGACCACCGCGTCTTCGGGATAGACCTGCGTCTTCATGCCGAAGCCGCCGCCGACATCGCGCGCCACGACGCGGATCTTGCCCTGCGGCACCCGCAGGATGCGCATGCTCAGCGTCTGCCGCAGGCCGTGCACGTTCTGGGTGCTTGTGTAGAGCGTATAGCGTCCGTTGCCCTCGTCATAATCGCCGATGCAACCCCGCGGCTCCATGGCGAACGCGTTGACGCGGTTGTTGAAGAGTTCCAGCTTGGTGATGTGATGCGCCGCGGCGAACGCCTTCTCGATCTCCCCGCTATTGCCCATCATCAGCCTGAAGGACGTGTTGTCGGGCGCGCCCTCGTAGAGCTGGGGCGCATCGGCCTTCACCGCGTCGGCGGCGCTGATGACCGCCGGCAGGATATCGTAATTCACCTCGATCAGTTCCGCCGCGTCCCTTGCGACGGCTTCAGTGGTGGCGATGACTACCGCCACCCTTTCGCCGACATAGCGGACGCGGTCGAAGGCGAGCGGCCACCGCCTCGTGCGGTACCCTTTCGGCCCGCCCATATCTTCCGGCATGGTTTCCGGTTCGATGGCGCCCAGCCCGTCGGCCTGCCAGTCGGCTCCGGTCAGCACGTCGATCACGCCAGGCAGATCGCGAGCCGCGGACACGTCGACCGACTTGATGTCGGCATGGGCGTGCGGCGAATAGACGAAGGCCGCATAGGCTTGCCGCCCGAGTGTGATGTCGGCGACATATTTGCCGCGTCCGGTCATGAACCGGGGGTCTTCAACGCGTTGAACCGGCTGGCCGATGCCAAATTTGCTAGCGTCAAGGTTCATGATGAAATCCCGTTGCACAAAGACATATCGAGCACGAAACCGTGCCATTGAAAAGCGACCTGACATGGTCCGGGCAACCAGAATACCCGCGTCCGGGCGCTGCCCGCTTTCACCCCGTCCGCTCCGACTGAAGACCGCCTTCTCGCGCCCGCGCCTTGGTATCGGTCCAGAACAGGGCGATGGCGCACAGCGCCACTAGGCTGCCCCACAGGAGATAGGACGCCGACGCCGTCCTGATCGGCAGGATCGACGGTGACAGATAGATGAAGAGACCGACGACGCTGATAAGCGACTGGATGTGCGTGCGCACCCGGCCCACCACCTCCCCGGCGCAAATCTCCAGGACTCGCCCGTCGCAGACGACCTTGGTGATCGAGAACAGGCAGCCGAGGAAGAAATAGGCGATCATCAGGGATGCCGGCCGCTCCACCGACCAGACGAGCGCCGTCACCAGCCCGAGCAGGATCGCCGACCAGTATTCCACGTTCGACAGCCTGTGCAGGCCGATGAAGCGCGCAAGCAGCAGCGGCGAAAGCACGCCGCCGACGGACCACAAGGCATCGACGATGCCGAACAGCCGGCTGTCGCCGCCAAGCTCGTCCTTGACGAAGTTCGGCAAAAGCACGTTGGAAAGCTGGCCGACCGAAAAGCCGATCGCGGTCAGGAGGCCGATGCGCAGCACCGCCGGCATGGCGTTGAGCTCGCGCAGGCCGACGATCACTTCGGTGAAGACAGTGCCCCTGCGCGCCGCATTCACCCGCGCATCGGGCAGGAAATAGATCAGCCCGGCGGCGATGACGCAAAAAAGCGAGCAGAACAGATAGGCCGCGGCCGGCGAGAAATAGTGGATGCCCAGTCCGGCAATGCCCGAACCCGCGATCATGAAGCCCTGGCGGATGCTGCCGGCCATGGCGCTGATGCGCGGCTGATCCTTGCGTTCGCCCACCGCCTGCTGGATCGCATCCAGCGCGCCGGACATCACCACATAGCCCAATGACGCGCCGGCGGCGACGAACATCAGCGCCCACAGGCTCAAAGGCCAGCCGGCCGAAACCCACAACCACGGGATAAGCGTCGCACAGCCGATCAACAGCTGACCGATGATCGCCAGGTGCCGCCGGCTGTAGCGGTCGATCATCACGCCGACGAACGGACCGCACAGGATGATGACGGCGTGGCTGACGACAAAAATCTGTCCGACCGCGGCAAGTCCGGCCCCGGTCATGGCTGCCGACCACGCCTGGGCGACGATGCAGGCGCCGCGCGTTACATTGGTGAGGGCAAGGGCCGCATAGTAGAAACCGAGTTGGTTAGGTCGCATCGCGGTCAGGCGCTTGCCAGGAACAGCGAGCGGATGTCCGGCACGGCTGTCGTAAACACACGGCGGCGGTGTTCGTACTCGGCAATGGTCTGGCGATCGTGCACCACCTCGCGGGCATACTCCTCCTCGATCATTCTCAGGGCTTCCTCGGGCGTGTAGCTAAGCGGCGCCCTTTCCCGAAGCATGATCGCGTCGGCGCGGTAGATGCGGTCGATGATATCGCAGCCGGTGAGGATGGAATCGCGCTTCGCCTCGTCGGTAAGCCGCTCCGAATTCAGCCAGGTCATCACCTCTCTCACAAGCCCCTGGAAGCGCTCCGGCAGGCGCTTGTAATTCTGGAAAAGCCATTTCGTGCGACCGTTGGTCATGCCGTGCAGATGGCACAGGGCCGCCAGCTCGAACCGCATCGTCTCGCGCATGATGTGGAGGCTGGTGTCGTAGTCGCCCGATCCCCACGCGCCCATGATGTCCTTGAACTCGGGATAGCCACCCTTCCTGTTGCTGTAGAAGATAAAAGCAAGCTTGTTCCAGAAGTCCTCATCGAAGAACGCGGCATATTCGTCGGCGTTCTGGACGCAGCGCCCGACCCTGAGCTTGTGCAGGCCATCGCCCACTCCGTCCGAAAGATGTTGGCGCAGGATCTTGGTGCTGGCCCGGGCACGCTCATAGAGCGAAAGAACCTCGTCCTTCCAGCCTTCCACTTCCGCGCGCGTCAGGTACTCGACGTCGAAACCGAAACCTCCCGCGGAAAGATAGTCGTAATAGGCGCGGACCCTGCTGCCGTCATGAGCGATATAAGACCGCGGCCCCACACGCTGCGCATCGGGAAGCTCATCGCCGATGACGTAAAGATCGATGTCCGAGTGCTTGTTGCCGATCCCCTCGACCAGAGTGCCGGAGAGCACAACCATGTCACCCGGCAGCGCGCAGGCCCGCTCGAATATCTCCTGCTCCGACACCACGAGCTGGCCGCCAAGAAACTCGTATATCCGGCCACCTGTCGAATCGAGCTTTGCTTTCGCGGCCTCGCTCATCTTTCAGGTCCTCCAATACTGCGCATGGCGTCGTTTCCGCCATGCGTCTCTCAGGTCAGTCCCAGCAGCCGGTCCGCATTGCCATGTGCGATTTTGGCGACGTCGGCAGGCGCCAGCGCGATCTTGTCCAGAAAATGGCGGCCTTCTTCGTTGCTGCTGAAGGGGTAATCTATGGAAAACATCACCCGGTCGATGCCGAACGTATCGATGGCGACCTTGAGCGCCGGCTGGCTGAAAACCCCGCTGGTCGTCAGATGGACCTGTTCGAGCATCGTCTGCCGGAGCGGCCGCTCGATGCCGACGAAATCCGGCACGAAGAGTTCGTCGCAGCGATCGAGCATCATCGGCAGCATTTCACCCATATGACCGATGATGAGTTGCAGCGAGGGGTGACGATCCAGGCAGCCGGCAGCGATCAGCCGCAAGACGTGGATCGCCGTCTCGGCGTGCCAGCCGAAACCGGCCATCGCCAGCAGCATGTTCACCGGCGGCTTCAAACCGCTGAAATAGGCGTCGCGCACCGCCTTGGGCGGAATGCCGGGATGGATATAAAGCGGCACCTTGAGCTGTTCGGCGCGCGCGAGGATGGGCTCGAAGGACTCGTGATCCAGGAACAGGTCGTCGGTCAGGCCGCTTATCAGAGCGCCGACGAAGCCGAACTCGTTGACGGTGCGCGCCAGTTCGTCGGCCGACGCCTGCGGGCTCGTCATCGGCAGATGCGCGAACGCCGCGAAGCGGCCCGGATGGGCCTTCATTTTCTCGGCGACGGTGTCGTTGTATTCGCGGGCCATCGCAATGCCCGCCTCGCCCTCGACCAGGTCCGCCGCGGGGCCCAGAACGGAAAGCACCTGCACGGTGATGCCACTCTCGTCCATCAGCCTGATGCGCTCGTCGTCCATGTCGTTGAGCTGGCGAACCCAGTTTTCTATGCCGGGCTGGCGCGCCTGCTTGGAATACCCTCTTTTTTCCTTCGCAGCCGGATCGATCCGGTCGGTAAAGGACGAAAAGCGAACGTGTTCTTCGAGAGAAACTATGCGCATGGATGCTTCCTGGGATTCGTCACGGTCCAGGCTACAGCCTTACCCGCCACGAAGGCCGGCGAAAACAGCCGATCCCGAAAATGAAAACCCTTGCCGGCCAACTTAAGGACAACGGCAAGGTTCAAGAATTCACCAAATCTGCCGCAAGCAAGCCGCGATATCCGGTCAGCCATCTGGGGTGCTCCCACCGAAAATCGGCGGAAGCACCCCAGAAAGGAGAACCGGTTGGGATCGGAAGCCTCAGAGAGGCTTCTTCTCCGGCAGCACGTGGCGCCACTTGTCCATTTCACCACCAGGTGAAGTGATAAGGTTCGCTTCACCTGCCGTGTCGATGATGACCTCGGCGGCAGGCGGAATGTTCAGGAATTCCATGTGCTGGGTGGCGCAGTAACAGCCCACGTCCATGACAAGCACAAAATCCTCCGGACCGACGGTGCTCGGCGCGGTATATTCACCCGGCAGAACGTAGTCGTGGCGCAGGATGCCGCGCCCACGGATGGCGACATCGATCGCATCCTTGTCGGCGGGAATTTCCTTCATGTTCTTGTCGAGGAACTTCACATTGTGGTGACGTTCCTTGTACTGAGCCGAAGGAATGAGCACACGCGAACCGTTGGTCAGGACCTGGTAGTTGCCCGGGTTCTTGATCGGCTCACGCTTGATGCTCAGCAACAGCGCGGCGCAGTCGCCGAGAAGATCGCGGGCCGGCTCGAACCAGAACTTCACGTGCTCGCCAACGCCGTAATTCTTGGCGATTTCGCGCAGGCGAACGAAATATTCGTCCCACTCGAAGTGCTTCTTTTCCTCTTCGAGCTCTTCGTAGCTGAAGGCATAGCCGCCAGCGAAGTTGATCGCCGAGGCCTCCGGGAAGTAGGTCTTGTGGATCATGAAGACCTGCTCGAGGATGCCGACCATGCCGCCAAGCGAATTGCCGCTGCCGCAATAGAGTTCGAAGCAGTCGAGCTTGCGGTTGCTCTTGTCGAGCAGCGCACGCAGTTCGCTGAGCTGGCTGTACTTGATGCCGGGCTTGCCGGAACCAAGGCTATCCAGGCGAACGTTGATCGAGGCCTTCGGATGGTTCTTGATCAGGTAGGAAATCTCGTCGAGGCTCGACAGGAACATCGGGTCGCCGGTCGGCGCCCAGAAGTCGATGTCGGCATTGGAGACGTGGCCGGGCGAGATGATGAATTTGTCGAAGCCATGCTGCTTCTTGAGCAGCTTGTATTCTGCCGGAAGCTGAAGCAGGACGCCGACATTGAGCTGCTGGAACGGCTTGATGACATGCGGGTTGGAATTCGGGAAGAACGGAACGAAAAGCTCCACCCTTTTGTCGATTCCGGCCGCGAGGGCGGCGTGCTTGATGCGCCTGACATTCTTGATCAGATGGGCTTCGCTGTAGACGAAAGCCGGCGTGCCGACAGTGTCGGCCACGGTCTTAAGATTGTGGCTCTCGAGCCATGTGTTCGACAACCTATCGGCGCTTGGCGCCTTACTAACTTCCGCCATTTTGTCGTTCATTAAGCAACCCTCTTCATAAAGATGTCATGCCTCTGTCAAATTTGAGAACTTTCTTCCTTGATAAGCAAGCTCTTTTTTGATCTCGGCTCCTTTTTTTGATCCGCTGGACCCCAATCTCTCTTTTTTGATCCGCTAGATTGACCGAGTTGAAGCGTTCCGATACTTTTTTTAACATTGAAACTCAGACACATTGGTCCGCGCGCGGCTTCGGCCGCCTTACCCCATAACCGCGTCATGCAAATTTTCGCATGACGTCATCCAACCGCTATGAGGCACCCCTTTCATGTTGACGCAGGTTTACGAAGCAGCCACGCCCGATGACGCCCGCCGCATGTGCGAGATCGGCCTCGATCACGTCGGACTGATCATCGGATCCGGCGAGTATCCGCGCGAACTTCCGTTCGATCAGGCCAGGGAAATTGCGGCGGAAATCAAGGGGCCTTCGAAATTCCTGGCTCTTTTCATGAGCAGCAATGTCGATTTCATCGCCGACTGGGTTGCTCGTCTGAAGGCGCCTGTCCTTCACCTGGGTGCGCATGCCGACAAGATCACGCCGGCCGATGTCGCCTCGCTCAAGCGCCAGTTGCCCAACACCAAGCTGATGCGCAGCATTCCCATGACCGGCGAGGAAAGCATCGAAATCGCCAGGAGCTATGAAAACATCGCCGACTTCCTGCTTCTCGACAGCATCGCCGCGAACGGCCAGTTCGGCGCCCTCGGCGTCACCCATGACTGGAATGTCAGCCGCAAGATCGTCGAACAGGTGAAGACCCCTGTAATCCTGGCCGGCGGCCTGCACCCCGGCAACGTTGCCGAGGCCATACGCAAGGTCAGGCCTTTCGGCGTCGACTCCTTCTCCAAGACGAACCGCAATGACGGTTCGTTCCGCAAGGATTTTGACCTGGTTCGACGCTTCCATGAAGAAGCCCGGGCGGCGTTGGGATAATTCCCGTCATACCAGCCGCGGCAGGCCGCATTTCTGCCGCTGGCTGTTATTAATCGGTTTAGTTCAAACACCCGGCCATGCGCTTTATCGCAGCGGCCGGGTTTCTTTTAAATGCTTTCCTGGACCCGCTTCACCGAAGTGATCGTGTCCTCGAGACTGGCTTCCTTCCAGATCGGATCGCCGGTCCAGCGCTCGGTCAGTGCCCGGTACATCGCGGTCATCGGCGGGATGAGCTGCGGCGGCGCCTTTTCCATCTTCGGCCAGCTGTCGCGCGGCACCTTCGTCGCCGCCCAGTGGCGCACCTGGCCACCGAGATCGATACGGGCGTAATAGTCGCGCAGGATCTGCTTGCCGACGTGGAAATCGCCGAGCAGGAAGCGGTTCTCGTCGGCGGTGCCCGCCGTATCGACAAGAATGATCTCCCCGTCGGCGGCGATGCCGAACTCGAATTTCCCGTCGCTGTGGTCGAGGCCGACCTTGGCTGCGTGCTTAGTCAGCACATCGTCGATCTGGATGGTCAGCTGCTTGACCCGGTCCATCTGCGCGTCGGACAGCAGCGCGACATCCTTGGCCTCGTCCTCGGTGATGAACCGGTCGATCTCTTCCAGCTTGGTGGTGAACTCGATCACCGGGCGCGGCAACCGGTCGGCCGGCTTCGGCATCTTGGTCAGGCCAAGCGACTCCAGCGAGATTTCTCCGCTGTCGAGGCGGCGGAAAGCCGACGATCCGGGCGGCAGCGAATTGCGGAAGATCACCTGCAACGGGATCAGGCAGTTGCGGGCGTTGCGGTAGAGTGCGCCATCGGCCGGATCGAGCACCCGCAGAAGTTGGAACTCTATACGGTTCGGCGGCAGGAACCGCAGGAAATGCGTCCGGATGCCATGCTCTTTCAGAAGAGCGAAATTGGCGACCGCCATGCGGCAAAGCGCTTCGCCCTTGCCGGGAATCTTGTCCGGCATCTTGCCGTAATGAAAAATCGAATAATCGTCGGTGAAATCGAAAATGCCGATACCCTCGGCATTATCGGTCGGCGCCTGCACGACGGTTAAATTCTTGGTGGACCACTTTTTTGGCATGGCCGGATATGCAACTCGTTACTGGCGCCGGAATATGGCGCGATTGACTGTTACTTGGACGCAAAAGCCCAGTCTGGAACACGCTCCACAGACGCCGCCGTATTGGTGGCGCGCGTGAACCAGTAGTCGCTGACGGTGCCTTCCTGCTTCATTTCCTTCAGCCATCCCACCGCCTTCGATGGGTTGCGCGTGAAGCTGAAGCAGCCCGGACCCATGCTGCTCATGCCGATCGCGTCGATGCCGTTCTTGCGCGACTCGTTGAGAACCTTGTGGACCTTCGGGTTCTGGATTCCGATCTGCTTCTGCTTGAAGTAGGTGTCGAAGGTGATGCGGTTGAAGGCGATGCAGAACGCCTCGTAGTCGCCTTCCACCACGGCGGGCGCCAGCCCCATGAACACGGCATGCGCGGTCTTGCGTGCCTCCACCAGCGGGATCGGCAGTTCCTTGCGGAAGAAGTCGGCTTCCGGCTGGCCATGGATATGCTCGCCGGCCGGCATGATCATCAGGATCGGCCAGTTCGGAAACGCCGTGGAAACCAGAACAGGCGGCTTGCGCCCGGCGCGCGCGAAGCGGCTGGGGACCAGATACTTCTTCGGATCGTCGGAAAAATCGTTGGTCACCCGGTGGCCGCCGTCGCAGATGAAGCCGCCGCGGTCCGTCAGGTTGACGCTGCCGCCGGAGGTGCCGGCGCGGCCGGCATAGATGGCGATCTCCTCGGTCGTCATGTTGCGCTCGTTGAGCGCGGCGTAGGCCTTGCCGATGCTGAGCAGCGCCGTGGTCTTGGAACCGAAGCCGCTGTGGCGGGGCAAGCCGGCCTCGACGACGATCTTGGCCGGATCGCCCTTGATGCCCCGGCGCAGACGCTGCAGGTAATCCTCGAAGATTTCCTTGTAGTCCGACGCGTTGTCGTCAGTGACCACACTCATCTTCTTGGAAGGCGTGGCCAGAACGCGGAAACTCGGCGCGGCGACGGCCAGCGAAGCCATGCCGTTCTTGCGGCCCATTTCACCATTCAGATCGATCAGCGTGAAGCTGAGGCGTGCTGCAGACGTGACACGAACCGACCATCCCTCATCGCCCGACCGCAATTCGGAAAAACTGGGTGCTGGTCCGGCTGAAAGCGTCGAAGCGTCTGGTCCTGCCCGCATTACGATATCCACACCCGTTTCTGAGCCTGTCGCATTATTGCGATTTTTCGCAGATTAGGAACACGGCTAATCACTGTCAACGACCAAACCGGGACGCGGCGGGATTTGTCGGGCGGCAGCAGGCGCCGCCCGCCGGTCAGAGTTTTTTGCGTGGCGTGGGGTCGAGATTGAAGATCCGTGCCGCGTTCAACCCAAGGATGTTGCGCTTGGCCTGCTCGGACAGGAACGGCAGGTCGTAGATGGTCGAGGGCAGGTCGAAGTCGAAATGCGGCCAGTCCGAAGCGAACAGCAGCTGCGTCTCGGCATTGATCATGTCGAGCGTCACCTTCAGCGCATCAGGATGCGTCGTCTCCATCGGCTGCGTCGTATACCAGCAGTTCTCCCGCATATATTCGCTCGGCAATTTCTTGAGCTGGGGCGCTTCGGACTGGCGCATCAGGTACTGATCGTCCAGTCGCTGCATCAGGAAGGGAACCCAGGCCAGACCGCTCTCCACCCATATGGACTTCAGCCTGGGGAAGCGCTCCGGAATGCCGTTCAGGATCCAGTTCGTCATGTGGACCATATTGCACCAGACGAAGCCCAGCGCGTGCATGCCGAGGAACCGGTTGACGGTCATCAGCGACGGGTCCTGCCAGTGGTAGCCGGAGTGGAACGCGATCGGTTTGTCGAATTCCTGCATCACCGAATAGAGTTCCATATAGTCGTTGTGATGCACCGGCTTGTACCGCGTGCTGGTGACGCAGAAGCCGATGACGCTGTCGTGGTGGCCGACCTCCCTGACCGTTCGCACCGCCTCTTCCGGCGTGTTGAACGGGATATAGGCCAGCGTCTTGATGCGGTCGTCCGCCGCCAGGATGCGCTCGATCATGAAGCGGTTGTAGGCGCGGCCCAGCCACACCTCCATCTCGGGCTGCGGATGCATGCCAAGGAACAGCATCGGCGTCGGGAACACGACCATATAGTCGATGCCGAGCGAATTCATCGCCCTTTGCGTCAGCACGACGTCGCGATGCACATCCGTCTCGCTGACGGTCTCGCGCCGGTCGTCGCTCATCGGTATGCGGCCCCCGACAGACTGATAGCGAAGGCCGAAATCGCCGTTCAGCCCATAGGGCGGCGCACCCATGCGCTGCTTGTAGTAGCGGATGGCGTTGTCCTTCACGACCGGATCTTCAATGTACTGGATGATCTCGTGCCAGGATATTGACTCGATATGGTGGGCGTCGATGTCGCAGATCAGCCAATCCTCGAAGCCCCGCTTCTTGGCGTCCTTGCGGGCATGGTCGAGGATGTCGCGCGTATCGGTGTGGATGCCGATGGTTTGAACCGGCATGGGTTCCCCAGGGCGGGAAAGCGGGGTCGCATCGTTCATCGTCTTCTACCTTCAGCCTTGCTCGTCGTCGCGATAGGTGTCCTCGTCCGGACGCCTGCGATACCAGAGCGCGAGTTCCATGGGTCCCAGTTTCAGGGCCCGCAAAAGTTCGGCCACAGCCGTCAGCACTTCGGTCGCGGTCAGTTCCTCGTCGCCGCGCCCTGCAACCGGCTTGAACGTTCTCTCCTCGCCGTCGGACTTGGCGTAGTAGAGCCGCACCGCGGCCGTCATCAACTGCGCGACAGCCTCGTCGGAAATGCGGGAAGCCTCGCCCTTTCCGACCAGATCCCGACTTGAAGCAAGCAGTTTTGCCGCTGCTTCGTCGACCCAGGCGTATTCGTCATTCCGCCGTGGATCGTTCGGGTTCAACATAAACTTCTCCATTGCGGACTACCAGGTCGGCCTTGCGCAGCTTGATGCCCGAATGTCCGGGATGCACGCCGGTCCTGATATCGTATTCATATCCATGCCACGGACAGACAACGTGGGTATCATGTTCATGATATTGCAACGTGCGCACCTTGCCGTCCGTTCCAAACGGCTCAAGCACCCGCTTCATGATCACGCCCTGGCAGACGGGTCCGCCCCGATGGGCGCATTCATTGTGCCAGGCGTAGAGTTCGCCATCGAGCTTGAAGATGCCGATTTCGTCCTCGCCGCACTGGATCAGCTTGCGTCCGCCCTCTTCGATATCATCGATATTGCCAACGTGATATTCAGTCATTCTTTGTCTCAGAATAGATACGAATTTCTAATCTCATAATGGACACCTTGGCGCGCGGGGGCAAGGTGCTGATGCATCACAAACTGCCGTGCCGGCAAAATCGACCCGGTCTTCCGTTCAATGGCGAAACAGCCTCATGCCGGTGAACACCATGGCGATGCCATGCTCGTCCGCGGCCTTGATCACCTCCTCGTCGCGAACCGAGCTGCCCTGCTGGATGATCGCCGTAGCGCCGGCTTCCACGGCGACGAGAAGGCTGTCGGCAAAGGGAAGAAAAGCATCGGAAGCCATCACCGATCCCTTGACCAGCGAACCGGGCGCTTGCGCGGTCTTCGCCGCGTCCTCGGCTTTGAGCACGCCTATGCGGGCAGAATCGACGCGGCTGGTCTGGCCGGCGCCTATCCCCACCGTCGCGCCATCGCGCGCATAGAGAACGGCGTTCGACTTGACGTGCTTGACCACCCGAAAGGCGAAGCGCAGGTCGTCGAGTTCCTTTTCGGTCGGCTGGCGTTTCGTCACCACCTTGAAGTCCATGTCTTCCACCACCGCATTGTCGCGGGACTGGACGAGCATGCCGCCCGCTACCGACTTGAAGGTGATGCCGGCGCCGCGCGGATCGGGAAGATCGCCAGCCAGCAGCAGCCGCAGGTTCTTCTTGGCGCCGATGATGGCGATCGCTTCCTTGCTGGCGTCGGGCGCGATGATGACTTCGGTGAATATCTCGGTGATCGCGCGCGCCGTCTCCGCGTCGATCGTCCGGTTCATCGCCACCACCCCGCCGAAGGCCGAGGTCGGGTCGGTCGCCAGCGCCTTGCGATATGCGCCGAGCAGGCTTCCGTCCTCCGCCACGCCACAGGGATTGGCATGTTTGACGATGACGCAGGCAGCTGTGCGCGCCGGATCGAACTCCGCCGCGCATTGATAGGCGGCGTCGGCATCGACGATGTTGTTGTAGGAAAGCTGCTTGCCCTGCACCTGCCGCGCCGTGGCGACGCCGGGGCGCTTTTCGGCGGTGTGATAGAAGGCGGCGCTCTGATGCGGGTTCTCGCCGTAGCGCAAGGTCTCGGCCAGCGTGCCGCCGACGGTCAGCCAGTCCTGCGTTTTTTCATCGACCTGATCGGCGAACCAGCCGGCAATCGCCGCATCGTAGGCGGCGGTCCGCGCAAACGCCTTGGCCGCCAGGCGGCGGCGAAGCTTTAGCGTTGTATCGCCATCATTGTCGCTGAGATCGTCGAGCACGGCGGCATAATCAGCCGGATCGACGACGACAACGACATCGGCATGGTTCTTGGCAGCCGCCCGGACCATGGCAACGCCGCCTATGTCGACATTTTCGACGCAATCCTCGAAGGAGGCGCCGGACCGCGCCGTCTCCTCGAACGGATAGAAATTGGAGACCAGAAGGTCGATCTGCGGAATCCCGTGCTGGCGCATCGCTGCCTGGTGCTGGTGATCGTCCCGCTTGGCCAGCAGGCCGCCATGCACCTTGGGATGCAGCGCCTTGACGCGTCCGTCCATGATCTCGGGGAAGCCGGTCAATTCGGCGATGTCCAGCACGGTCAGGCCGGCATTCGTCAAAGCCTTGCGCGTGCCGCCGGTGGACACCAGCTGAATGCCCCTGCCCGACAACGCGCGGGCGAACTCGACGATGCCGGTCTTGTCCGAGACCGAAAGCAGGGCACGGCCGACCACGCGCTTGTGCGACGCCGCGGCGGATGATTTTCGATGCGATAAAGTCAAGGCAACCTCTTTTGTTTCCCGGCGCAGTGCGCGATTGCGTCGATGATCTGGCTGTATCCGGTGCATCGGCACACATTGGCGCCCATCCACTCGACGATGTCCTGCCGGCTCGGGTCGGGCTTCGCGTCAAGAAGCGCTGTCGCCAGCATGATCATGCCGCTGGAGCAGAACCCGCACTGGAAAACCGACTCGTCCAGGAACGCCTGCTGCAGCGGATGCAGCCGGCCATCGGCACCCGTCAGCCCTTCGATGGTCGAAATCGCGCCGCCATCGGCCTCGAAGGCAAGCGTCGCGCAGGCCGCCACCGGCAGGCCGTCCAGCAGCACCGTGCATGCTCCGCACGCGGCATGGTCGCAGGCCACGCGCGTGCCTGTCAGCTGATGCTCACGGCGCAGGAAATCGACAAGCACGCGGCTTTCCTCGACCTCGCCGCTCCAGGCCTCGCCGTTGATGGTGCAGTTGATCTCAACCACGGCGCATCCTTTCCAGCAACCGCGGCAGCACGGCTGACAGATAGTCGGCGTGGAAGCCCGAAAGGACAGGAATTTCGGCCTTGTCGCCGACCGCGACCAGCGGATTGCGGCCGAGACCGCCGAGCGCGACGATGACGCGCCCGTCGGCGAAGTCGCCGCGCACGACCAGTGCATAATCCCGCAACGACCGGTCGATGCTGAGCCGGATTTTTCCGGGCTCCGCTATGGCCACATACAGCAGGAGACCGCCTGTATCGACCGCCTGCCCTGCGGGCACCACGCGCGCGCCGCCATCGACATCGCCAAACACGGCCTCAGCCCCACAGGCCGCCAGAATGGTCGCCGCCTCATAGGCTGGCATGGCCGCCATCAGATTGCCGCCCACCGTGCCGCGCGCCCTGATCCGCACATTGCCGATCCCGCTCCATATCCGCGCCAGGTCGGGGAAGACCGCGTTCACCTGCGTATCCGAGGATACGCAGCGATGCGTGGTGCCAGCGCCGATCCTGAGTGTCTGTCCGTCGAAAGACACAGCCTTCAGCGCCTCGACCCGCGACAGGCTCGCAATGCAGCGAGGCGAGAGCCCGGCCTTCATGCGGTCGACCAGATCGAGGCCGCCGCCCATCACGGTTGCGCCTTCGCGCATCAGCGCCAGCGTCTCGTCCACCGTGGAAGGCCGCGCCAGTTCGAAGGGCGCGATGCGGAAGCCGGAATGGCTGCCGACCAGCTCCGCAGGCGATGATGGCCCTGCTGTGGTCACTTCTGAACCCCATTCGCCGACCGGGAACCCTGCAGCGCCTTGAACAGATCCGCCGCCGTCATCGGCAACGCCGTCAGCCGCGCGCCGACCGCATCGTCGATAGCGTTGGCGATTGCCGCCGCGATCGGCAGGATGCCGGCCTCGCCGATGCCCTTGGCGCCGAACGGCCCCGGCCCGCCGCCGGTCTCCAGCACGATGGCCTGCACCTCGTCCGGCAGGTCGACGGTTCGCGGCACCCGATAGCGCTGGCCGGTGGCGTTGACGGCATCCGCGCCCTCGAAGCGCAGACATTCGAACAGCGCCTGTCCGTAGCCCTGGATCGCCGCGCCGATGATCTGCCCTTTGCACTTCGCCAGATCGATAGCCCGGCCCGCATCGGCCGCCACGACCAGCTTGCGAACCTTGACCGCGGCGGTGATCTCGTCGATCTCCACTTCCGCCGCCGCCCAGGCCGGCTGCCAGTAGAGCGGGTTCGACCCGAATTTGATGCCCGCCTTGCGGGCATGCGCCTGTTCGCCGCTGCCGACCACGATCGGAGCGTTACTGCCGGCCTTGAGTTGCTCCAGCACGTGTCGCGCCGCCCGCTCGACCGCGCCGGCGCCGAGCACGACGCCGGTGCAGGCATTGGTGCCGTCGTCATAGGGTGTCACATCGGTATCTGTGCCGGTGATCCGCACCTGCTCCGGCGCGATGCCCAGCACCTCGCCGACCACCCTTGCGGCAACGGCGCGCGCGCCCTGCCCCATTTCGGCGGTGCCGAATTCGACGACCGTCTCGCCATGCGGATCGTGGCTGATGCGCGCCTCGGAACGCCGTCCGTGCGCGCCGGCGCTCTTGAACCCGACCGCCAGCCCGACGCCCCTGTTGGCTGGACGTGGCGCTTGGAAAGCGATCGCCTCGGCGACGCTTTCCAGCCCGCCGATGAAATCGCAATCGATGGGCGTGTCGTCCGGCAGGTAGTCCTTGCTGCGGCCCACCAGGTTCCTGCGTCGTATAGCCAGCGGATCGAGCGCCAGCCGCCGCGCGATCATGTCGACCTGTGACTCGGAAGCCCATGTCGCCTGCGGCCTGCCATAGCCGCGGAACGAGCCGGATGGGATGGTGGTCGTGCGCAGCACCGAAACCTCGATGCGCGCGGCCTCCCATTGGTAGGGACCGGGAAAGCAATAGCCGAGCTGCGAGGCGACAAGCACGCTGGCGTCGGCATAGGCGCCGCCGTTCAACCAGGCCTTGCAATCACGCGCGATCAGCCGGCCGTCGGCCGAGACGCCGGTTCGAAGCCGCATGGTCGCCGGATGCTGGCTGAGGCTGAGCATCGCCTCGTCCATGCCGGGCGCAAGCCGGACCGGGCATCCCGCCTTGCGCGCCAGAAGCACGGCGAGAGGCTCGATCTTGCAATGGCTCTTGGCGCCGAAGCCGCCACCGATCAGTCCGGAATAAACCCGGATCGTCTCTTCGGCCATGCCGAAGACCCGCGCGATCTCGCGCTTGATCTCGAACGGCTCCTGCGTGTTGCTCCACAGCTCGACGCTCGCGGCATCAGCCCGCGCAATCGCAACCAGCGGCTCAAGATGATAATGCGCCATGCGGGAGAATTCGAACGCGTCTTCATAGACGTGGTCACACGCAGCGAACGCCGCCTCCAGATCGCCGAAGCCATGCTCGAAACGGTAGAGGACGTTGCCCTCCGGCTCCATGAAGCCGCCGACCCCCGGATTGTAGGTCTGCGTCCCCGAACGCTGTGGAAACAACAGTGGCGCATCCGCCGCCATCGCGTCCTCGACGGTAGGCACCGGCTTCAACGCCTCGTACTCCACCTCGATGTTTGCCAGAGCGGCATAGGCGGTCGCCTCGTCCACGGCGATCACCGCCGCCACCGGGTCGCCGATGTGCCGGACCCTGTCGATGGCGATCAGCGGCTGGTCGCGCACGAACATGCCGTAGTATGGATCAAGCCCTTCGAGGTCGCGGGCCGTGACAACCGCGATCACGCCAGGCATGGCCTCCGCGGCATCGCTGTTCAGCCTGACGATGCGCGCATGGGCGAGAGGACTGCGGAGCAGCTTGGCGTGCGCCATGCCCGGCAGCACAAGGTCCGACACGTAGTCGGCGCGGCCGGTGACCTTGCGCACCTCATGTTCAAGATAGGAAGCCGCCGCTGAAGCCAAACTGCCTCTCCGCTTCGAAAACGCGGCGCGACACCGCCGCGGACCGCAAGGCATAGTCAAATCACCCGAATGCCTGCTCGGCAACAGCCGCGCCTCAGCCTTTCGGCACGCCCAATTGCGCGGCCACCGCATTGAGCGCGCCGACCCTGCCTTCAACATTGGCGCCGGCAAAGCCGTTTTCCAGCTTGCCTACCAACGCGCGGAATTGCTCGAACTCCTCGGCTGCCGCCTTCGCCGTCAGGGGCTGATCGTCATAGGCATCGACGAAGCGCTGCGCGGCATAGGAAATCAGGAACAAAGCAGCCGCGTTTTCAGGCTCGGAGACGATCCGGGCGCGAGCGGCGCGCGCGCATGCATCATAGGCACGTACGCTGCCACCTTGCTCATCCAATGTCTTCACCAGCGTATCGAACATGATGTCCTTTCACCAACCGCCGTTGATATCGCTCCGCGTGGAAAAAAGAAGTTGCTTCTGGAAACCACACTTTCGCGCCGCTCCAGCTTTCTTCTATTGTTCTGCTGACAGGCTAGGAGGTTCCAGCCACGACATTCCAATGGAGTGGCATCATCGGGTCGAAAACCGTGATCGGGCCGGCTCCGGTGTCGATCCTGGCGGGAAACTTGATCGGCTCCGCTTCGCGTTGAAGCGTCATCCGGCCTTCATTCACCGGCAGCCGGTAGAACGCAGGACCGTGCAGCGAGACGAAGCCCTCGAGCTTGTCCAGCGCCTCCTCCTGTTCGAACACTTCGGCGAGACAGGACATCGTGTTGAGTGATGAGAAGATGCCGGCGCAGCCGCAGGCGCATTCCTTGAGCGGATCGAGATGCGGCGCCGAATCCGTGCCGAGGAAGAAGCGCGGATCGCCCGATGTCGCGGCTTCGCGGAGCGCCAGCCTGTGTGTTTCCCGCTTGGCCACCGGCAGGCAGTAGTAATGCGGCCGGATGGCGCCCGCCAGCAGTGCGTTGCGGTTGATGATCAGGTGATGCGTGGTGATGGTGGCGGCCGTGTTGCTCGCCTGCGAGCGGGCGTAGTCGATGCCTTCGCGGGTCGTCACATGCTCCATCACGATCCGCAGTTCCGGTATCCGGCGACGCAGCGGATCGAGAACGGTCTCGATGAACACGGCCTCCCGGTCGAAAATGTCGATTTTCGGATCTACCACTTCACCATGGACGCAAAGTGGCAGACCAATCTCGGCCATCCGCTCCAGCACCGGATAGACCTTGGTGATATCCCGAACGCCGCCGTGGGAATTCGTCGTCGCACCCGCCGGATAAAGCTTGACCGCGGTAATCTCGCCCTCCCGGAAACCGGCCTCGACATCGTCAGGATCGGTGCCCTCGGTGAGGTAGAGCGTCATCAGCGGGGTGAAATCGTCGCCCGCAGGCAGCGCCGCCACGATGCGTTGGCGATAGGCCTTGGCGTCCGCCGTCGTCACCACCGGCGGAACGAGATTTGGCATGATGATCGCCCGGCGGAAATGCGCCGACGTGTGTGGCAGCACCCCTTCCAGAACCGAACCGTCACGAAGATGCAGATGCCAGTCGTCGGGCTTCCTGATTGTCAGGCTTGTCATGATTTTCCTTTGAGGAACTCATAGACAATATCGGTCGCAGCAACGAAGTCCGTCAACTCCATCGCTTCGTCTGGATTGTGGGAACCATTGCGGTTGCGCACGAAAACCATCGCCGAAGGCACGCCGGCCTCCGCGAAGACCGCCGCGTCGTGGCCACCGCCGCTCGGCATGATGAAAGGCTCCTGGCCGACGCGCTTCATGGCGTCCTTCAGGCCATCGACCAGCTTGGGATCGCAGATCGCCGGTTCGACGGTCATTTCCTCGTCCATCTCGAAGCGGACCTTGCGCTCCTTTTCGATCTGCTTCATCTCGGTCTTGAGCAGCTTGCGCATGTCGTCCAGCGTCTTCTTGCTCTGGCTGCGGACATCCAGGCTGAAGCTTACCGAATCGGGAATGCGCGACATCGCGTGCTTGTCTGGATCGGTCATCACCACCCCGCTGGTCAGCACAAGGTCGTCGCCCTTGTTCAGGATGGTTGTCCAACTGTCGTCCAGCCGCACCAGCAGATCGGCCAGCGCCAGAACAGGATCGCGGCGATAGGCTTTCGGCACCGCGCCGGAATGGCCGGCCTCGCCGATGCAGCGGATCGCGCGGTGGCGGAAATTGCCGCGAATGCCGGTCACGACCGCGGCCGGAATCTTCTTGCCGACAAGCAGCGGCCCCTGCTCGATATGCAGTTCGAGATAAGCCTCGATCGCCTTCAGGTCGATCAGTGGCGTTCCGCGCTTTACTTTCGGCATCGGGATTCCGATGTCAGCCATATGCTCGCCGAGCGAGCGACCGTCGGCCTTGTGCTTGGCCTTGATTTCCTTGGCGCCCAGCGTGCCGGTAAGCGCCTTCGAACCGATGTAGCAAGGCCCGAACCAGGCGCTTTCCTCGCCGCGCATGGCCAGAACATGGACGGGCCGTTCGAAAGTCTGCTTTTCCCTCTTGGCGCGAACCAGGCAGACGAGACCCGCGACCACACCGGCCAGGCCGTCGAAATTGCCCCCGAACGGCACGCTGTCGACATGTGAGCCGACGACGACGAAGCTTTTGGCATCCTTGTCTTCGGGCAGGCTGAAATTCGCATTCATGCCGTCGTCATACCAGACGGCGAGGCCGTTCTTGCGCGCGAACGTCTCCAGGAATTTCAGCGTCTGCGTCTCGATATCGGAAAAGGCGGGACGGCTGAAACCCTCCACATCCCTGGTTCTGTCGGCGATGGTCTCCAGCAAATACCTGGCGACGTCGATATCGCCGACTTCGTCGTCGGCCGAAAGTTTGCGTACCGCTGTCATGGAGCAGCCTCCATGAACACGACACGGTCTTCCTGCTCCTCATCGATGATCGTTCCGATCAGGTCGCGCACCGAGGAGATGCCTTCGGCGGTCAGATACTTTTTCAGGTCGTCGATGATGGAAACCATCACCGTCGGATTGATGAAGGTCGCCGTGCCGACCTGTACGGCGCTGGCGCCGACCATCAGATATTCGATGACGTCCTCGACAGTGGAGATGCCGCCGCAGCCGATGACCGGAATGTTGGTCGCCTTGGCGCACTGATAGGCCATGCGCAGGGTGATCGGCTTGATCGACGGGCCGGAAAGACCGCCCAGCAGGTTGCCGAGCTTCGGCCTGCGCGAGCGGATATCGATGGCCATCGACAGGACGGTGTTTGCCACCACCAGCGCATCGGCCCCGCCCTCTTCGGCGGCGCGCGCGACATCGGGCGTCTCGCCGGTGTTCGGCGTCAGCTTTGCCCACAGTGGCAGCTTGGTGGCCTTGCGCAGCTTGCGCATGACCTCATAGGTCGACGACGGCCTTATGGCGAACGCCTTGCCGTCCTCCTCGATATTCGGACACGAGATATTGACTTCGATCGCCTCGACGCCGTCGACACTGACTTCCGAACACAACGCAGCGAACTCGTCCGCCGTGTTGCCGGAAATGCTGACCACCAGCGGTGTCTTGTAGGCCTGGTAGAACGGCACGACGTTATCGAGGAAGTAGCGCGAGCCCTTGCTGGGGATGCCGATGGAATTCAGCATCGAGCCGCCGACTTCGCAGACGCGCGGCGTCGGATTGCCGTCGCGCCAGCCCTTGGTGATCGTCTTTGTTACATGGGCGCCGAGCTTGTCGAGATCGAAGACGTCGGCAAGGTCCTCGGAGAAGGTCCCCGATGCCGGCATGATCGGGTTCTTCAGCTTGAGACCCGCAATATTGACCGATAGATCTACCATGTCATTGCTTCCTGAATGTCGAACACAGGGCCTTCACGGCATACGCGCAGCTGCACGACCTTGTCGTTTTTCTGGAAGGGTCGGACGCAGCAGTAACACATGCCCAAACCGCAAGCCATTTGCTGCTCGAGTGCAATCTGGCCGGGAACATCGTGGCGGCGGCCCAGCTGCTGAAGCAGCTTGAGCATCCTGTTCGATCCGCAAGTGTAGAAGGCGTCCACACCGTCGTCGGCGATCAGGCCCTCGATGATGGTTTCCAGATTGCTGGTGGCGGAGGTGCCCTCGGAATCGGTGACCGTGATCACCCGGGCGCCGAGATCCTTGAAATAGTCTACCGACATCAAAAGTTCTGGCGAGCGCGCGCTGCAGATCACCGTCATGCGTTTGTTCAGACGCCGCGCTTCGAGCGCCAGCGGCGCAAGTGTCGCCAGTCCGACGCCGCGCGCCAGCAGAACAAGATGATTCCAGTTCGCCTCGATAGCGAACGGCTTGCCGAGCGGGCCGAGCACATTGAGCGTGCCCCCCTCCTCCAGGAAGCCCAAAGCCCGCGTTCCCTCGCCTGTAACCTTGTAGAGGAAATGCAGCTCTCCCAGTTCGGGATAGAAGCCGTAGATGCTCATCGGGCGGCGCAGATAGGGCGCCTCGCCACCTATATGAGGGCAGAGCAGATGAAAGAACTGCCCGGCATGGCAGCGCTCAAGAAGCTCGACTGGAGCATCGAGCACCAGCTTGCGGTACTCGCCGTTCACAGGCTCGTTGCTCTTGATGCGGAGATCCAGTTCCGAAACGCCGGCTACCTTTTGGTCGCGATTTGAATTCGCGTGCATGACATGGACGCGGGTCATTCAGACACCTCGTTTCTCATGCCCGCAAAGCGATGCAAACCTACCACCCTCACACCTGCCGTTAGAGGCATGTTCACGCTCCCCAATACACAACTCCACATCGTCATCTCGAAATCGATCCCGAAAAATGGACAGGTCTGTTCAAAACGCCCGATGCAATCATTCCGGGAAAAGCGAACACCTCCACCCATGCCTCCTATATAGTCACTCGCAATCAAGAGCCTAAGGACCGCTCTTGTCAATAAAAATCCCAAAATTGAGATAGATTTCCAAAACTGTCCAATAATTGATATTAACGTCTGCTCCAAGCGACAATGCGCAAAGTTTTATCTATGCGGAAATGCTGGTTTTTTCCGGTTTGGCCAATCGGACAAAATCTTGAGTCGCCGAACGATTCCGGATGCGCGATCGCGCTGCTGGCGATTCGGCTGTCTTCTGTCTCGAAATTCGATTTCCGGCAGAAAAAAGCCTGTCCGTTGAAACTCTTGCGAGAAACCGGGACGGGAAAAGGCCGGATGTTGCATCCGGCCTTTGCCCGTTTCTTTAACACGGCGCACCGATCGGCCCGGCTGCCTATCCTATGAGCAGCTTTGGCAGGAACGTCGACAACGGTGGGATGTAGCTGATGATCAGCAGCACCACGATGTTTGTCGCGACAAACGGCAGGATCCCCTTCACCACGGATTCCACGGGCCTGTTCAATGTCGTCGCCGTCACGGCAAGATCCAGGCCGATGGGCGGCATGATCATGCCGGTGCAGACGTTGAGCGTGACCACCATGCCGAAGTGAATGGGGTCGATGCCGAGCGCCACCGCCGCCGGATAAAGGGTCGGCAGGAAAATGACCATGATCGAGTTCGGGTCGAGGAACATGCCGCAGCACAGGAACAGAACGTTCACTCCGAGCATGAAGACGACCCAGTTGACGTTGTTTTCCTGGAGGAAGGAAAGCACGGCGCGATCGAGACCTCCAAGCGTCAGGAAATACGCCAGCAGCGCTCCCATCGACAGCAGGACGAAGATGACGCCGGTGGAGATTGCGCTGTCCTTGGCGATCATGAAGACCTCACGCCAACGCAGCGACTTGAAGATCAGAACCTCGACCAGGATGGCATAGACCGCCGAGACGGCCGCCGCTTCGGTGGCGGTGAACACGCCAGCGAAAATACCCACCAGGATAATCGCCTGCATGAGCAACGCCCAGAATGCATCCCTGAACGCTTTCCAGCGCATCTTGATCTCGACCCGGTCGCCGCCTTTCAGACCGAGGCGCCTGGCTTCGATGGCTACCAGCGCCATGAAGGCCAGGCCCAGCACGATGCCGACCACCAGGCCCGCGGCGAAAAGCGCCGCGATCGAGGTGCCGGTTAGCCAGCTATAGACAACGAAAGTGATCGATGGCGGGATCAGCAGCGCGCATTCCGCGCTGGAGGCTATGAGGCCAAGGCTGAACTTTTCCGAAAAGCCGGACCGGCGCAGTTCCGGATAGGCGATGCGCCCCATGGCCGCCACGGTCGCCGGCGCGGAACCCGCGGCGGCGCCGAAGACCATGCAGGTCACCACCGTGGAATGACCGATGCCGCCGCGGAAATGTCCCACCAGCACGTCGAAAAGGGTCGCCAGCTGCGCCGCCATTCGTCCCCGCGCCATGAGATCGGCGGCGAAGATGAAGAATGGAATGGCGAGCAGCGTCACCACTTCGACACCGCCGACCAGCCGCTGCCCGACGATGAGATCGGGCATCATCGGGAACGACGCATATTTGGTCAGGATCGCCGGAATGCCCAGGACCATGAAAATTTCGGCACCAGCCGCCAAAAGAACGACGGCCAACACCACCAGCACTAAAATGATCATAAGATGAACTCAGATGTGATGGGTTGGATCGATTTCCTTGGAATATCGATCTGCTGAGGTGACGAGTTCGAGGAAGTACTGGATGGCCAGCAGGGTAAAGCCGATCGGCATAACGAAGTAGAGCCACCCTACCGAGACTTCCAGCACCGGACTGCGCTGCCCGCTGTTGGCCACGAAATTGGTGATTTCGACGCCGACCTTGACCAGGTAAAGGCTGAAAGCAAGCCCAAGCAGGTTGATGACGAGCTTTACCCATTTCTGCGGGGCCGGCGGAAGCCGGTTGAGAAGCATCGGCATCCCGATATGTCGACCGGCCTCAAGGGCCAGCGACAGCGACAGGAAGACCATCCAGACGAGGCCAAAAAGAGATATCTCGTCAATCCAGGCGAAATTCGGCGCGAGGGCCGGGAGAAACTCCCGAACCCCCACGTTGAACGTGTAGAGAAAAGTCAAGACGAACATCAGCGCGCCAAGGAGCGTCGTCTGCACCCATTGCACTGCAGCGTAAACTTTTGCCATGACTCGAACTGACCGCTATGCGCCGAGCTTCTTGTATTCCTCGTCGTAAACCGCGAGCACAGCCTTACCTTCGTCACCGGCCAGGGTGAGGTAAGCCTTGCGCGCCGCGTCTGCGGTTGCATCCCGAAGCTTGTTGCGCTCCGCTTCATCGGCAGTGCGAACGTTCAGCCCGGCATCCTTGATGATCTGGAGTGACTTTTGCTGCGCCGCTTCCTTGTTCTTTTCCACTTCGGGACGAACCTCGTCGAAGGCGGTCTTGATGATTTCCCTGTGGCCTTCAGGCAGCGAGCTCCACCAGGTCGGGTTGAACAGCACGAAGTCTTCCATGGCGCCGTGTTCGGTCACCACGAGATACTTCTGCACTTCGTGGAACTTCATCGTGGTGATCGTGTCCAACGGGTTCTCTTCACCATCGACCAGACCGGTCTGCAGCGAGGTGTAGAGTTCACCGAAGTTGATCGGAACAGCGCTGGCACCGACAGCCGCGAACTGGTCGATCAGAACCTTGGAATCCATGACGCGGAACTTCTGGCCGCTCAGCTTCACCAGATCGTCCAAAGGCTTGTTGGAGGTCAGGCTCTTGCGGCCGTTCGGCCAGATCGTCAGCGGGGCCATGCCGCGCTTTTCAAAGCTCTTGAGCAGAGCCTGTCCGAACGGACCTTCGCGCAACTTCTGGCTGAGCGCACGGTCGGTCGGATAGACGTAAGGAACGTCCAGAACCGATACGACCGGATTGAAACCGCCAAGGAAGGCAGCCGGCTGCACAGTGCACTCGATGGCGCCGAACTGCGTGCCTTCGATCATCTGGCGGGCATTGCCGAGCTGGGATAGCGGATAGATGGTGAATTCGACTTCGCCCTTGGTGCGATCCTTCACCAGAGCGGCAACCTGCTCCAAGCCCTTGTGACGAGGCTGGGCCGGCGACTCCAAGTGAGCGATCTTGGCGGCGAATTTGGCCGAGCTTTGCGCGAAGGCGCCGCGCGCCATGACAGCGGCGGCCGAAGCCCCGCCAGCGACTTTCAGAAGTGTACGACGATTGATCAAGTCAGTTCCCCTTTGTTGTCTTAAAAGTCTATTTTTTGAGACTTTTTCAAATTGACGAGATGTTGTCAATGGTCATTAATTATTGATGAATCATCCGCGATCATTTTTTCCACAGCTCATCTGAGAGCATCGACTCACCAGCAATAGGTGCAGAGCATTGCTGAACTGCAACCCCAACGAACAGATCGCTTTTCGCGCCAGATTCACGTCGGCGGTAGAAAACTTTGAGTAAAATTATCGAAATTCACAAGTTACAGGCCTTCAAACCGGTCTCGAACCCCTGGTTACCTTGACAAGTCACCCCTGCCCATAAATAACCCAAATTTAACCAACAAAAAATGGTTTCCGGCCAAATACATGGAAACATCGATACGATTCAATGACATAGGCTCGCGCTTGCGGGCGCACCGCATCGGCAAGGGGCTGACACCCGAAATGCTGGCCGAAAAGCTCGGTATTTCCCGCGCGGCGCTCTATCGGGCGGAAAAGGGGCAGATCCGCAAGATTGAAATGCTGACGAGCGTCGCCGACGAACTCGGCGTTTCGCTGACCAGCCTGATGGGCGTCGGCGTCGAATATGTCAGCACCGCCACAGCCTTCTTCGAACGCATGCGTCAATTGGAAGAAGACTGCCAGCAGATCGTCGGCCTGTTCAGCCCGGTATCTTACCTGCTGACATCGAACGACTACGACGACATGCTGCGCGAGGTATTGCAGGAATCCGTTCCCCAGGAGCAGGACCGCGACGGGTCGGCCACCAAGGCCATCAACGCCATGCTCGAGATCCTCGTGAACCGGAAAAGCTCGTTCAGGCTACGCCGGCCGTTGATCGCCAGCCTCATTTCCTCCGCCGATCTCGAACGCTTCCTGTTGCACGGACTGGTCGGCCGTCACGATCTGTCCCAGCGCGTGGTGGACGAACGGCGGCGCAAGGCGCGCCGTGAAACCCAGCACATCGTCGAGCTGATCCGCGACCAGCCGATCGGCATCCAGATCGGCATCGTGCGCGAACCGGTGCCGGCGACGAGCTTCCAGATATTCCGCCAGACGAACCGTTCGGTGCTCGCCATCAGCCCCTACCGGCTGGGCGAACAGCCCAATGTCAGGCTCGGCGTAGCGCTCATCACGTCGGCGCCGGAAGCGATGTCGCTGCATNGGCCATCGAATATCTCGAGGCGATGATCGAGCAGTACGGCATCGCCGACACGTCGGCGCGCCGAAAGGCCTGAAGACAGCCGGGCCTGCCTCTAGCCGGCGCCGAGCAAGCTCGGTCCAAATCCGTGGACGACCGCCTTGAGATGATCGCTTTTCCGGACCGGAAACGATCAGATACCGTATTTCGCGATTGTCGCTTCCAGGTGGGCGACCGCTTCGGCGCCCTTCAGCGCCTCGCCCCAGAGGCGCGCGGCGATTTCCTCATGCAGCGACATCGCTNCTCGCCCAGCCGGTAAGGGCTGATGGCGAGCACCGAACGGTTCGTCTGGCGGAAGATCTGGAAGCTCGTCGCCGGCACCGGTTCGCGCACGATGCCGATCTGGATGCCGATCGGCTGGTCGCGGATCAACTCGACGATGTATTCGGCCTCGTGCCGCGCCATATGCCTGCGCTGCTTGATGGTATCCGCCGGAAGATCGTGGCGGCCGACCAGTCCGTGCAGCAGGAAAGGCTCCAGGTCGGCGGAGGAGACAAGGCTGACGATCAACGGCCGGCGCAGACGAAATGTCTTCTTTCTCGCCAGCAATATCTCGATCATCGTATCGACGGCACGAGAGGCATCGCCGTCGAGATCAGTCCCATCCGGGATCGATTCCTTCAGGACCTGCCTCAGCATATTGTCGTATTCGTCGGAGGTCAGCAGATAGGAAATCGGGCTGAACAGGCCGATCACCTGCTGACAGCCTTCCTCCAGCTGCCGCATGCGCTCGAAAAAAGCGGTTGCGGTGCTGACATATTCAACGCCGACACCCATCAGGCTCGGAAGTGAGATGCCGAGTTCGTCGGCAACGCGCGTCAGCGTCTCGATCTTGCGGATTTCGCCTTTTTCTGCGCGGTAGAGCGCAGCACGGGAAACACCCAGCTTCTTAGCCAGCGCATCGGGCGTCAGTCCTTTTCCCAGCCGATAGGCACGCAGCCGCGCTCCAATGTCGCTGAAATGAACCGGATTTACGTCTGGATCTATCACATCGCTTCCTGCCAACGAATCTCGATTTGCCTCATCAAGATCGGCATCATAGGCGGCAAGCGTGGGCTGTAAAACTTTTTTCATATCGGCAGAATACAATCTCATGCCAGAATTATATCGCACAATCGACTAGTCTCGGCCTTTCCCATGGCATGGCCCGGTCTCGAGGGTCGTCTGCTGCGTGCAGACAACCCATAATTGCGCAAATAATCGATTCTAGCCAGTGCCGCAGCCCGATCCTTTGGATACAGGCATCCTGGCGCCGGAAATCACCCCGGTGGGAATAGGTGACGCCGCGGATCATCGCAGTCTGTCACCAACGATTCAGATGAGCCGCGCTGTATTCAAACCGCGGTGGAGTTCAGCATTTCCGCATAAACCGGCTCTTTCGAAGCGCTCTCCAGATAGGCCAGCAACCGGTCAGCGGCGTCCGCCGACAGATAGCCGCCATCGCGCCCGGCAGCGACGAGGTCCGTCACATGGATCAACCCGCGGACGTGGATCCCCATCGGGGCATAGGGCTGATAAGCGCGGTTGGGGGACCGCTGCACGATCGCGATAACCTGTTCGATCTTGACATTCTTTTCCAGCAGCTGCCGCAGGCCGGGCAGGATGGATTCCCCAACATTGATGAGGTCTGTGATCAGGACAGCCGGCTTGCCATCGACATCGCCACCTTCGATCAGGTTCGGCAGGCCGTGGCCTTTCGGCTTCTTGCGGACATAGGTCAAGGGAAGATCCAGCCTGTCGGCCACCCAGGCAGCCAGCGGAATCCCCGCGGTTTCATCGCCGATGATGACGCGAACCGGCTCCCCGCCAGGCGCCTTTATGTCTTCGATCATGCTGTCGACGATCAAGCGGCGCAGCGGTGGCTCCGAAAAGACGCGGCGGTTGTCGATGAAGAGCGGCGACGGCTGCGCGTGCGGCAGCGTCACCGGACTGTCGAAGCGCACATGCACGGCCTTTATCTCCCAAAGGCCGCGTGCAATTGCCGACCGATCCTTCTGCGCCATCGTCTGACCTCACGGATTCAAATTCTGTTCAAGCGCCCTATGCGCCGGCATTCACACATGCCTGTCGGAAGATCACGGCGAGACCGCGGCCGGGCTGTTCCAGCCAAGCTCGGCTGGGGCGGCTGAAGACGACAGATTGGGAAGGTTTTCGAACACCCTGGCGACCGCTTCCTCGGCCTGGATATCGGATGTGTTGATAGTCAACACATCCATGTCCTTGGCCAGCTTCAGCATGATCTCCTGCTGCGTCACGATTTCCTCGAACTGCTGATCGTCGGTGACCTCGAAATCGCGGGCGTCGAGCCGCTTGCGGATTACCTTCGGGTCGGCATGCAGAAGGAAGGTCCGCGTCGGCTTGATCATCAGGCGGCTGGTCGCGTAGAACCACTCCGTCTCGGTTTCGCCCGCCAGGATCAGCCGGGCTAGACCCGACAGCACATATCTGTCGGAGATGACGACCTTGCCCTCCGCCATGGCCGGCCCGATGACCTGTGCCGACATCTGCACCCGGTCCGCCTGCACGATCATGGAAATCGCCGAATAGGCGTAGTCTTCACGATTACGCCCTTCCACATGGTCGCGGAAAGGTTTGTATTCCCGAATGAAGGGACTGGGTTGCTTGATCATCTGGGTCACCTGACCCCGTTGCTCCAACCCTTGCCGAACAAGGTCGACGACTGTCGACTTGCCCGTTCCATCCACGCCGCAAAACACCAGGAAACTTCCCGGCCCCGGATGGTCGATAAGCTTCAAAGACGGCATAGGCTGTCTATCCTGTCAGCGTTTTCAGGCCAGCGGCTGGCGATCAAGCGGCGCTTGCCTGCTTCTGGCCCGGCTTTTCGATTTCACGGGCGTAAAGACGCAGCTCATCCGCGATCTGGTCCGCTGTCATGTGCTTGCCTGCCAGTTCGCGCTTCTTCGATTCGAAGCTCATGCCGCGATAGACATTGGAAAACTCACGGCAGGCCGCACCGGTGATGAGGAAGGTCGCCGATACTTCGCCGCCTTCGCCGAACACCTGATGCGGCTGATCGTGCCACAGCATGTGCTGGGAGCCGGCGACGATACGCACCTTGGCCGCGCACATCAGTTCCACCTGCTTGACGATTTCCACGGCTTTATCGCCGGCCTTGTCGGCGTCGTAGAACTTGTGCTGGACGTGCGGCACCGTTTCGCCGGCCGTCGAATTGGGACCGTCTTCTTCGGCGATGACGAAATTGGCGACGCGCAGTGCGCCCGAAAGCAGCGTCGAGCAGAACGGCCACCGGTGCTCGTGTGGCGATTCATCGGAAAGTTCACTGTCCCACCAGATATGGGTGCGGACGTTGAACTGATGCTTCGGCGAGCGGTACAGCGACAGCTTGCTGAAGCCGTGCTGATGCTTGTAGGACATGCCGCGCGGATGCTGGTCGGCCTGGATGAAGTCCGCGCTGTCCTCGCAGAGGCGGACCCGGTCGGCCTGCGTGCTGGTCAGTTCGCGTGAAAGCTCCAGGATCGCGTCGAAATCGGCCAGCTTGGCCGGCGGCCCGCTGCGCTCCCACAAATCCTCCAACGCCTCGATGAATTTCAAGAACCTGTTATCCTGGTTCAGCGTCGTACCCATGACTCCATCCCTTCGTATGTTCGAGGAGTTCAATTGACCATTTCATGCATCGATGCAGGGGCGCTGCGGGCCTCCGCCTGATCGATCAGCGCAAGAATGTTCTTCTCAACCTCGTCCGGATGCGCGGTTCCGTCAACGACGTGGTAATTGGGAATGAGATCGTCGCCCCAGGGGCGATCCAGAAAAGCCTGCCGGGTCTTTATGACAAGATCGAGGTCGATCTCCTGCTTCTTGATCTCCGTCCTTGTCTTGACCCGCGCAATGACCGTTTCCGGCGGCACGTCGATAAAAACGACCAGGTCCGGGATCAGCGAGTAGCGGTTTATGCTCCTGAGCCACTCCACATCGGTGAAGCCGCTGGCGATGAAGCTGGTGAAAGTCGACACGATGTGGCGATCGGTCAGCACCAGATTGCCTTTCGCCAGCTCCGGTTCGACCTCAAGCCGGTGGTGGCGCAAACGGTCCGTCGCGGAAAGCAGAGCCAGTTCGGCAAGCAGCAGTTCGGACTGGTCTCCGAGCAGGTTCTTGAAATTCTGCACCAGTTCCATCTCGCGGAACCAGTCGGTCGGCTGCTTGGTCTTGTAGATGTTGCGCGTTGCGGCAAGCTTCGTGGTTATGCGCTCGAGCTGCGTCGTCTTGCCGGCGCCATCCAGGCCGCACAACGCCACCAGCAGACCAAGCTTGTTGAAAGGCTTCGTCATACCGAACTCTGCGACTTCTGTTGCGCGCTCTTGAGCTTGGAACGCAGCATCCTGAGGATGACAACATCCTCGCCAGGCCATGGCAGATGGACGTTCAGATAATCGGCAAGACCCGTAACGTCTTCCATCAAACCGATGGCCGCCTCGATCTGGTCGTCGCGGGAGACGGCATCCGTCAGCGTCGATGCGGCAACACCGCAGATCGTTTCGACGAAATGATGGCACTCGCCGCAATAGGCGATGACCTCGTCGGGGCTCAGCGGGTTGCTTCGGTCCAGCGCGAAACCCTTGACCCGGACAGGATCGTCTTCGGTGAAATAGGTACGCATCACCTCGAACGGCCCCTTGTCGACATAGTAGAGGCCGCGGCGGGCGATGACGGAGCGGATGCCGATCTGAAGGCCGAAGCGGGCCTGCAGGGCCGCAAGTTCATACTCGTCTTCATCGAGGGCTCCCTCGATGTTGGAGCGAATGGTCTTGTAGTTGGACATGGTCAGCCACAACGCGCGCGCCTGGGCCTGGACGAACTCGGGAGCCGGAAGCTGGCTTCTTCCGCTGTTTTCCACGCTGCCTGACTTGCTTGAACCGGTCTTCATGATGTTTCCGTCATCTCGTCTGGCATCTTCGGCGATCAGCTGTGGCGCGGTGCATAGGAACGTGCGCAGGCACCGACCTTCTCCAGCGCCTCCAGGGCAGCGCGGACGCGCTGACCGGCGGCATCCGCGCCGATCTTCTCACGCTTTGCAAAGGATGCTGTCAGTTGGTCGAGATCGGCCTTGCCATCGAGTTCCGGCCAAAGCGCAACCGCGTCCGCCGGGACCGGCACCATATGCGTCCGGTTTTCCACCAGATAATGCTGTTGCCCGACACGGAAAGGCGTGAAGGCCTTGCGGGCCCGCGCCATCTGCACGCGCTCTTCCGCGGCGACGTCCGCCTTGAGGCCGAAATCGTCGCAGAGCGTCTCGACCTCGCGCACATAGTCGGCGATGGAGCGGTTGCCGAGGGACTTCAACCCCCAGCAACGCTGGAAAACCTCTGAATCACGACCGAACCGCCGCGCCAGCTTGGAAAAGCGGTACTTGCGGCTGGTGAAGGCCTCGCCATGCTTCGCAAGATGGCTGTCCGTCGCGAACTGGTAGCAATCGCGGTAGGTCTCGAAAGCGGCTTCGTCCTCGCCCGCATCGAGTTGCGCCCTGCCCTCACGCTTGGTGCGGGCCGTGTGCAATTCGCACCACAGGGCGAACAAGCCACGAAAGCGTTCCTTGTCGAACTTTGCCTGGATCGGCGCGAAATCGCCGCCATTGTACAGCGCCCTGGCGATGCACATCCGGTAATAGGTGTTGAGCCGTTCCAGCTTGATGTTGACGATCTTGTTGTTCGGCTTGCCTTCAAGCTGGTTGATTGTGTCGGCAAGATTGGAAAGATACTGCTTCGACATCAGTTCGATATCGACCGTCCGGCCGTCGATCTCCCCCACCGGCATGTGGTAGTCGAACGTTGTGTCGGGAATGCCATTGGCTTCGCGCTGGTCGGCATCGAAAATCAGATAGAGGTCATAGTCCGACCTTTTCGTGCCGAAACCCTCTATCTGCGATCCACCGTCGCAGACAATATTACTCTGGTCGAAAATCAGAACCTTGAGATCAATCGTCTTGTCTTGCGATAATTGTAGATTCATTTCGCCGCCGTATTGACAGTTTTCCTCTACATCCGCCCACGAATTCTTCAAGGGAACTTGATAGCTTGAAAGGACTTATAGCGATATTTTTGCTGTCTTTCTGGCGCTCTGTAAAAAACTTATAGGGCTAAATCGAGGATTGGAGCAGTAAACGCGTGGGTAGATCAGTTGTCAAATGGAATCTCACGATTGAGACACCTGACCCCGCCGCAACTCAAATGCGTCGCGGCCGGAGGACCAGCCGCGAATATCGTCACGGATAAAGCCGCTGCTTCGTCCAGCCGCCGCCGGGCTGCCTGGTGAAGACGACGCGGTCGTGCAGGCGGAACGCGCGGTCATGCCAGAATTCGATGGTCTGCGGGATAAGGCGGAAACCGGACCAGTATTTCGGCCGCGGAATTTCACCGATGGCGTATCTGGCCGTGTATTCGGCTACCGCCTTTTCCAGAGCGAACCGGCTTTCCAGCGGCCGCGACTGCTTCGACGCCCAGGCGCCGATGCGGCTGCCGCGCGGACGGGTGGCGTAATACGCGTCGGCATCGGCATCGGGAATGACTTCGACCGGGCCGCGCAGGCGGATCTGACGGCGCAGGCTTTTCCAGTGGAAGCACATGGCAGCCTTCTTCGCGCCCAGGATTTCACGCCCCTTGGCGCTCTCGAAATTGGTGTGGAACAGAAACCCGTTCTCGTCGCCGCTCTTGAGCAGGACCATGCGCACGTTCGGCAGACCGTCCTCGTCGACGGTCGCCACCGCAACCGCCTCCGGGTCATTCACTTCGCTTTTGGTCGCATCGGCAAGCCATTTGGCGAAGAGCTTCAGCGGCTCCTCTTCGGTGGTGAAGTCGCCGGCTGCCAACTCTTTGTCGCTCATGTCTGACGCTCGCGTTTTTCCAATGTCGGCGGAAGATGAGCCGATTTTTATCAGAAGCGCAAGCACATCCCGATTTTTGCCCTTCATCCCATAAAACCCTGGAACGTCGCATTTTTGGGAAACGTGTTCGCTTATCGAGATGCTTCGCCGGCGTTGACCGGCAGGCGCGTTCGGTGTTAGTTCGATTCCGTCCAACTAGGCTATTCAATCCCAAGTCGGAGCATTCGTTAAGTGAAACTGCCGGCGTTCGACTATGCGTGTCCCACGACGCTGGCAGAAACGATTTCGCTTCTCGCTTCCTCCAATGGCGAGGCACGACTTCTGGCCGGCGGCCAGAGCCTGATGCCGATGATGGCCTTCCGCATCGCCAGCCCTTCCCTCGTCATCGACATGCGCAAGCTGCCCGGTCTCAACCGGATCGAAATTGATGCGAATGGTGTGCGGCTGGGCGCCATGGTCCGCTATTGCGACATCCTCGGTGACGAACGCCTGCGCACCGCGCACCCGCTGCTCGTCGCCGCGATAGAACATGTCGCTCACTATCAGATCCGCAATCGCGGCACCGTCGGCGGCAGCATCGCCCATGCCGATCCGGCCGCCGAAACGCCGGGAATCCTGGTGACCTGCGATGCGGAGATTACCGTTCTCGGTGAATCCGGCACGCGCGTCATCGCCGCCGACGATTTCTTCATTGCCCCTCTGACGACAGCGCTGGAGCCGGGCGAAATGATCACGCAGATCCGCCTGCCCGCATGGCCGGCCGCGCGCCGGTGGGGTTTCCAGGAATTTTCGCGGCGGCGCGGCGACTTTGCCATGGCTGGCGCGGCACTTTTCCTCGACCGCGACGACGTCGGCCTGATCGCCAATGCCCATGTCGGCGTCATCGGCGTCGGTGACCGGGCGATACGGCTGCCTCAGGTGGAAGCAATCCTGAACGGCGCTACGGCTGTAAACGATGCAATGATCGCGGAAATCGAAAAGACGACGGCCGCATCTGTCGAACCCTTTGACGACATCCATTCGAGCGCGGCCTACCGCCGTTCGCTCGCCGGAACCATGGTCAAGCGCGCCCTCAAGAGCGCGCTGGCGTGAACGGACAGACGCGATGAAGATAGAGTTTTCAGTCAACGGAAAACCCGTCGAAGTCGAGGCTGAGCCCCGGATGACGCTGGCCGATTGCCTGCGCCACAAGCTCGGCCTGACCGGCACCCATGTCGGTTGCGAGCATGGCGTCTGCGGCGCCTGCACGATCATTGTCGATGGCGCCGCCGTGCGGTCCTGCCTCATGCTCGCGGTCCAGGCTGACGGCGCCGACATCACCACCGTCGAGGGCCTTTCCCACGAGGATCGGCTGACGCCGCTGCAGACGGCATTTCGACGAAACCATGGGTTGCAATGCGGTTACTGCACACCGGGCATGCTCACCACGTCTCATGCCCTGCTGACCAATGAACCCGACTGCGATGCCGACCGGGTGCGCGAGGTCCTGTCCGGCAACATCTGCCGCTGCACCGGCTACGTCTCCATCGTCGAGGCGGTTCTGGAAGCGCGCGCCGCCTACCGGAAGGACGCCGAAGAGGATCGCGCATGACCGTCGCCAACGCACTGGTCGGCTCTCCGATCGAGCGGGTCGAGGACCTGCGTTTCCTGCGCGGGCGCGGCCAATATGTCGGCGACCTCAACTTTGACGACACGCTCCACGCCGCCGTCTTCCGCAGCCCGGTCGCGCACGGAAAGCTGATCTCGGTGGACAAGTCCGCCGCGCTCGCCATCCCCGGCGTGCATGCGGTGTTCACCGCCGCAGACCTTGGCGATGTCATTCCCTACATTCCCATGCGCCTGCATCCGCTGCCCGAACTCGAACCATTCTGGCAACCGGTGGTGGCATATGACAAGGTCCGCTATGTCGGCGAGCCCATCGCGCTCGTCGTCGCCGATAGTGCCGCCATCGCCGAAGACGGTGTCGATGCGATCGAAGTCGAGATCGAGCCTCTGCCGGCGGTGATGACGAAACCACAGGCGGAAAGCGGCGAAACGCTGCTCTTCGACAAGAAGGGCACCAACGAGGTGCTCGGATACAGGGGCTATCGCGGCGACGTCTCAATCTTCGACACCGCCCCTTACACCCGCAAGGAGCGTTTCACCGTCCAGCGCCATACCGCCGTGCCGATGGAGCCGCGCGGGCTGCTGGCCGAATGGGATGCCGAGCGCCAGCATTTGACCATGTGGGGGGCGGCCAAGGTGCCGTTCTTCAACCGGCGCATTCTCTCCAGGCTGATCGGCCTTGCCGAAGACCAGATCCTGCTGGTGGAAAACGACGTCGGCGGCGGCTTCGGGCCGCGCGGCGAGTTCTATCCCGAGGATTTCCTCCTGCCCTTCGCCGCCCGCCACCTCAACAAGAGGATCAAGTGGATCGAGGACCGGCGCGAAAACCTCATGGCCATGAACCATGCGCGCGAATGCGATTGCGAGGTCGAGATCGCGTGCGACCTAAAGGGCAGAATTCTCGGCTTGCGCGGCCGTGGCGTGGTCGATATCGGCGCCTACATGCGCACCAACGGCGCCGTCGGCGCCCGCAACATCGCGCAGTTCATCTCCGGTCCGTACCGGGTGCCGAACATGAACTACGAAGTCGGCATGATCGTCACCAACAAGACGCCGGTCGGCACCTATCGCGGGCCGGGGCGCTTCGAAGCCGATTTCTTCCGCGAGCGGATGCTCGACATGATCGCCGAGGATCTCGGCATCGACCGCGTGGAAATCCGCCGCCGCAATCTCGTCACCCATGCCGAGATGCCCTATCGCATGGCCAGCATCACGCCCTTCGACGCCGACGACGAACTGGACAGCGGCGATTATTCGGAAACGCTGGACCGCTGCCTTGCCGAAATCGGCTGGGACGAGAAAGCCGCGCTGAACGGCAAGGAAATCGACGGCCGCTACCATGGCCTCGGCATCGCCTGTTTCGTCGAGGCCGGCGGCGCCGGTCCCAAGGAATTCGCCCGCGTCACGCTGGAGAAGACCGGCGACTACACCGTCTATGTCGGCTCGGCCGCTGTCGGCCAGGGCATCGAGACGGTTTTCGCCCAGATCGCCGGCGACGCGCTGGAAGTACCGATGAGCCGGATCACCGGCGTCCACCACGGATCGACCCGCAACGTCAGCGACGGCTTCGGCGCCTATCATTCGCGCTCCACCGTCATGGGCGGTTCGGCCATCCTGGATGCGGTAGCGAAGCTGAAGGACATGATTCGCGCCGAGGCAGGCAGGCGGCTGAATTGCAGCGCCGACGCCGTCGAGATCGTCGAGGGAACCACCGCCATCGGCCCGGGCGGCCGCTCGATTGCGCTGGCCGAACTGGCCGCTGAAACCGATCTCTCCGTCGAGGGCAGTTTCATCAACAAGCGGTTGTCCTGGGCCTATGGCGCGCACGCCACCCACGTCGCGGTGGATGCCGAGACCGGCCATGTCGAGGTGCTGGACTATATCGCCGTCGAGGACGTCGGCCGCATCATCAACCCGTTGACGATGACCGGCCAGATCGTCGGCTCGATCATGCAGGGGCTGGGCGGCACCTTTCTTGAACATTTCAAGTATGATGAGAACGGCCAGTTGCTGACCGGCTCGCTGGCCGACTACATGCTGCCCACGGCAAGCGACTTCCCCAAGGTCCGCGGCATCCCCATGGGCAATCACCCCTCGCCGATGAACCCGGTCGGCGCCAAGGGCGGCGGCGAAGGTGGTATCTTCTCGGTCGCCGGCGTCATCGGCAACGCCGTCGCGGCGGCGCTGAAATCGTTCAATGTGCAGCCGCGCGATCTTCCGTTGTCACCGCCGCAGATATGGGAACTGCTGCAGGCGGCGCGCCAATCGCCTTCATCGCCCCAATGAGATAGCGTCTCCCGAAGAGAGCCCAAGGAACCCCGCCATGCAGGAAAATCTTCCCGGTTTCGCCAACAAGCAGCCGATCATCGGCGTCCTGCATCTGCGCCCGCTGCCCGGCTCGCCCAATTACGACGGCAACACGCAACTGATCAAGGAACAGGCGCTGGCCGACGCCGACACGCTGGTAAAGGGCGGCGTCGATGCCGTGATGATCGAGAATTTCGGCGATACCCCCTACTTCCCGGATCGCGTGCCGCGCGAAACCATCGCCTGGATGAGCCGCATTGGCGGCCTGGTGCGCGATAGCATCGACCTGCCGATGGGCGTGTGCGTCCTGCGCAACGACGCCCGCGCCGGCCTCGCCATCGCGCACAGCATCGAGGCGCAATTCATCCGCGTCTGCGTGCTCGGTTCGCCGCGCGTCACCGACCACGGCGTCATCGAGGGCGCCGCCTCGAAGCTGATCCGCGACCGCGCCCGCATGGGCGCCAAGGTCAAGATTTTCGCCGATGTCGACATCAAGCATTCCTACCCACTGTCGTCGGTCTACTCGATCAAGGCCGACGCCATGGACCTGGTGGCGCGCTCGCATGCCGACGCGCTGATCGTCACCGGCCCGGCAACAGGCGTGGCGATCGCCGATTCCGACCTCGCCGAACTGACCGGCGCGACCAGCGCTCCGGTCTTCGTCGGCAGCGGCATCACGGAAAAGAACATCAAGACGCTGGCCGAGGTCGCCGGCGGCTTCATCGTCGGCACGTCGTTGAAGGAACCGAAGCAGGCCGGCGGCCGCGTCAGCCTGGAAAAGGTCCGCGCCATCGTTGGTCAGTTGCGCGGCTGAATCCGCAGGCTTGCTGTGAAATTGCCTGCCTGAATCAGGCGGGCTTGCGCGCCATGATCTTGTTGAGCGTCAGAATCCGTTCCTTCGCCTGACCACGGTCGATTGTCGCCTGATCGCGGTCGATCTTGCGTTTCCGCTCCCAGAACAGCTCCGCCCAGCCTTCGTAAAGTGTCTTCAACTCGCCTTCATGGAAAATCCCGACGAGGAAATCCTTGAGGTCTTCCGGCGGCGGCTCGGAGTCTGTCAGCACCGCGACCAGGTTGAAACCGCCAGGCTTCGTGAAATCCTGCATGTTGCGCAGGATCGGAGCCCATTCCTCGCGCTTGACGAGCATGAGGATGCCATGGGCGAGCACCGCATCGAACTGCTGGTCGAACACATAATCCCTTATGTCCATTTCCAGCGCGGTGACCTGCAGCCGGCGCACCTCCGCCCGATGCTGGACCTTGCGGATGCCCTTGGCCGAAATGTCGACCATCACCACATCGTGACCATGTTCGGCGAGGTAAATGCCGTGCCGGCCATCGGCGCATCCGAGGTCGAGGATCTTCGAACCTGGAGCGAGGTGCTGGTTTAGAATCTCGACTTCCGCCGTCACCTTGCCGAATGTGCTCGTTTCCAGATTTTCGAAGCTGGTTTCCCACCAGGGCTGAGCATTCATTCCGATACCCCCGTACGGCGCTTGCGTGAGTCAGGTCGCAGGCATTTTTTATTTAAGTGAACTTGAATGAATAGAGCAACTACGGTCCGACGCGTCCAGTGCGTCAGGACGTAGCAGTATTCGACTTTAGTGCAGTCCTCAAATCGTTTTAGTGAAGCCGCTGATCAGAGGTTTTCAGCCACCGCGCCGATATGCCGGCCAAGCTGATCGTCGAAGGCCGCCTTCCAGGCGTCGAAGGAACCGTCGGCTCCCGCCTGTGGGAACAGGGTGGCGCGGGAGGAACTGATGAGACCGCCTTCAAGCTTGCGCGGTCCGGGCACCAGCGCGCCGGTGATCCGGGCGATGTCGCCCTGCTGGTAGCCGTAGCCCGGCAACAGGAAGAGCGCCCGCGGCAGCAGCGAGCGGATATGCATGGCTTCTTCGGGATAGGTGGCACCGACCACGACGCCGAACGACGACCAGCCCGTCTCGCCGATGGCCTCCTCGGTCAGCGGCCGCAGCGCATCGGCGATGGTGCCATAGACGGTGCGGTTTCCAACCTGCAGATCCTGGAACGCGCCGGCGCCGGGATTGCTGGTGCGCAGAACCACGAACACGCCCTTGCCGTGCTTTTTGCCGAGTTCGAGATATGGCTCGATCGTGTCGATGCCCATATAGGGATTCACCGTCAGCGCATCGACGGGATTGGGGCTGTCCGGCGCCAGATACGCCTCCGCATAGGCATCCGCGGTGGCGGCGATGTCGCCGCGCTTGGCGTCGAGCAGGACCGGCGTTCCCCGCTCATGCGCGTAGGCGACCATACGTTCCAGCAGTGCGATGCCGGCGGAACCGAGCCGCTCATACATGGCGCTCTGCGGCTTGTAGGAAACCACCTTGTCGGCGGTACGGTCGATGACCGCCATGAGGAATTCCTCGATGCCCTCGATCGTCTCGGTCGAGCCGGGCTTCATGTCGCCGCGCCGGAAAGCGGCCGGGATCATGGCCAGATGCGGGTCGAGCCCGAGGCAGAAGCAGTGATCGAGTTTTCTGGCTCTTTCGATGATAACGTCGCCGTAGTGGAAGCCGGTGGTCTGTACAATGTTCGAGGGAACAATGTTCATGATCTTTCGTCTCTCCGTGCTGCTACCGCCGCGAACCGTCAGGGCGTGCGCTTCGTCAATCGATGCTCCAGGGCAGATGGCAATTTTTCACGATTTACAGTCCTTGCCGATATACCAGACTCAAGGACTTCGCTGTTGGCGAACCGCCTAAGCGTTTTTGGCAGGACAGTCAACCTTTCCGTGCGGCAGGGTTGTGAGCTTGCATGACAAGGTGGTCTGTTATCCCATCCGCAATGCGACGAGGCCGGCGACGATGGAGAGCGCGGCAGCCCCGCGCCAGCCGGTCATCTTTTCACCCAGTGCAAAAACGGAAATCAGCATCGCAAACAGGATCGACGTCTCGCGCAGCGACGCTACCGATGCGATCGGCGCCCTGGTCATCGCCCACATCACGATCCAGTAGGCCGCGCCACCGAGCGCGCCGGTGAGCAGGCCGGCCTTCCAGTCACGCGCCATCGCCGGCAACGAGGCCCGACCGCGCAGGATCAGGCAAAGCCCCAACGACCACAGCCCGTCGCAGAAGAACAGCCACACCGCGTAGCTCGACGCCGTCTCGGCGGCGCGCGCGCCGCTGCCGTCCGACAGCGTGTAGCTGGCAATCAAGACGGATGTCGCCAGCGCGAAGCCCACCGCGTGCCGATTGAGTTTTTCAAGCCGCGCCCCGCCGCGCAACGACAGCGCCAGCGTTCCCAGCGAAAGCAGCAGTATGCCGAGAATGGCCAGCGGCGCCGGTACTTCCGATACGACGAATATGCCACCCAGAGCCGCCAGCAGCGGCGCCGTGCCGCGCGCCAGCGGATAGGTCTGCGACATGTCGCCGGCCTTGTAGGCGGCGATCAGGCACAATTTATAGCCCATGTGGAAAATCACGGACGCCAGGATCCATGGCCAGACCTCGGCTTTCGGAAACGCTACGAAAGGCGCCACCAGCAAGGCCATGATGCCCATGCCGACGGTCATCAGCGTCACCGAGAGGAACCGGTCGAGATGAACTTTGACCAAGGCGTTCCACGTCGCATGCATGGCGGCAGCCAGAAGCACGGCGAGGAAAACGGATGGCGTCATGGTCGGCTCGAACCCGCCCCGGCGGCGGACGCGGCAGGGAGCGCTTTTTAATCGGCTTAGTTTCTGATCAAGCGGGTACCTGTTTATGGTTGCGCCCGCAATGCCCAGAAGACACCGATGCTTTTGGGCCAGAAACATTCCGGAAAGCGGTGGAAACCCGGCGCCGGCGCCGCTTCACTGGGGTAGACTGGCGCGATGACTTTACGTACACCGTCCGCCGCATCCGATCCACGCCGATTCATCGAGCTCAACCTGCCGCTGCGGCCGGTGCCCGGGCTTGAATCCATCCGGCTTCATACCGCGCATCCCGGCAGCGGCCTGCGGCGGCTGCTTGGCGTGGACAGTGGCGCTCCGCCTTACTGGGCCTATCCGTGGGCGGGCGGCAGCGTGCTGGCCCGCTTCTTCCTCGACCGTCCGCAAACGGTTTCCGGACGGCGTGTGCTCGATCTCGGCGCCGGCGGCGGCATTGTCGGCATCGCCGCGCTCAAGGCCGGCGCGGCGAGCGTCCTGGCGGCCGAGACGGACGCGCTGGGGTTAACGGCATTGCAGCTCAATGCGGCCGCCAACGGCGTCTCGATCGAGACGGTCGCAACCGACCTGCTCGACGCTTCGCCGCCGGCGGTCGATCTCGTCGCCGTCGGCGATCTGTTCTACGAAAAGCGCCTCGCCCGGCGCGTCACCGCGTTCCTCGACCGCGGCGCCGGCGCCGGCATCGAGGTGTTCGTCGGCGACCCCGGCCGGGCCCATCTGCCCCGGGAACGGCTTCTATGGCTGGCCGATTATTCAGTCCTGGATTTCGGCGAAGCGGCGGCCTCGAGCGCGAGCAGCGTCTATGCCTTCACGCGCACCTAGCCGGCTCGCAGTCTTTTCATCGATCCGTCAGTGCAGTACCAGCACGTCATTGGAGGCAAAGCTGATCGTCGTCTTCTCGCCGGCTTGCGGCGGCGGCGAGGACGGATTGTTGAACGTATCCAGCGAGACGCGGCTGCCGCCGACGCCGACCCGCACCCGGATGACCGAGCCCAGAAACTGAACGTCGTGGATCTCGCCGGTCAGGCTGGCGTCGTGGCCGGGGCGCGGCCCCAGCGTGATCGCCTCCGGACGCAGCGCCAGCGATATCGTTTCGCCGGACTTCGAGCCGTTGAGCTTGCCCTTGAGGCCGATCTCCTGCGCATCGACTCGCACCTTGCCGGTCGCCGCATCGCTGACGGTGCCTTCCAACACATTGAGCGTGCCGACGAAATTGGCGACGAACTTGGTCGCCGGGCGATTGTAGATCTCGAACGGCGTGCCGACCTGTTCGGCCTTCCCGCCATACATCACCGCGATGCGGTCGGAGATCGACAGCGCCTCTTCCTGGTCGTGCGTGACGAAGATGGTGGTGATGCCGAGTTCCCGCTGGATCATGCGGATTTCGTCGCGCAGCGACACGCGCACCTTGGCGTCGAGCGCCGACAGCGGCTCGTCGAGGAGCAGAAGCTTCGGCTTCGGCGCAAGCGCCCGCGCCAAAGCCACGCGCTGCTGCTGGCCGCCGGAAAGCTGGTACGGATAGCGATCGCCAAACTGGGCCAGCGGCAGCTTGATGAGTTCCAGCATCTCGGCCACGCGCTTGTCCGCATCGGCCCGGGCCATGCCGGCGATCTTCAACCCGAAGCCGACATTCTGCGCGACAGTCAGGTTCGGAAACAGCGCATAGGCCTGGAACACCATGCCGACATTGCGCTGGTTCGGCTTCAGCCGGGTGATGTCCTTGCCGGCGACGACGATCTTGCCTTCCGTCGGGTCCTCAAAGCCTGCCACCATGCGCAGCACCGTCGTCTTGCCGCAGCCGGACGGGCCGAGGAAGGAGACGAACTCGCCGCGCTCTATATCGAGATTGAAATCATCGACCACGGTGACAGCGCCAAAGGACTTCCGGACATTCTGGATGGAGAGAAACGTGTCTGACATGAGCTGCGCTCTCTTCTCAATTGGGGCGGTTCGAGGATTTCGGCGCGAAGCGCGACAGGACCTGGATGACGGACATGCAGCCCCAGGTGATGACGAAGGCGATGATGGCGAGCGCCGCCGGTTCATAGGCGCGGTTTGCGCCTATGTTCTGCAGATACGGACCGAAGGCCGGCCGGTTCAGCAGGCTCGCCATGGTGAATTCGCCAAGGACGATGGCGAAGGTGAGGAATGCGCCCGACAGCACCGCGATCAGCACATTGGGCAGGATCACCTTGCCGATGATCGTCGTCCAGCCGGCGCCAAGGATCTGCGCCGCTTCCGTCAGCGTTTTGACGTCTATGGTCCGCAGGCCGGTATCGACAGCGCGGTACATATAGGGCAGCGCCAGCGTCGCATAGCCGATCACCAGCAGCGCGTTGGTGCCCGTGTTGCTGGCCAGGAACGGCAGCGGCGAGTTCGAGCCGTACATGCGGATATAGCCGAAGACGATGACGATGGCGGGAATGACCAGCGGTAAGAGCGTAATAAATTCCACGATCGGCCGCAGATGCGGCAGGCGAAGCCTGATCCAGTAAGCGGTTGGAACGACGATGAGGACGCCGAGGATGATGGTGAAGACCGCCGCGACGACCGAATAGCCGAACGTCGCCTGGAAACGCGGATCGCCAAGCACGATGGCATAGGCGTCGAACGAATAGGCGCCGCGCCGCATCCGCATCGAGAACTCGACGGTGGCGATCAGCGGGATGAAGAAATAGGCGGCGCCGAGGATGAACGTGACCCAGGCCCAAAAGCGTCCCGTTTTCATTTCAGCCACCGCTCGGACCGGGTCCGGAACCAGATGTAGAAGATGTTGGCGAGGCCGGTGATGAAGATCATGCCGAAAGCGATCGCGTAGCCGAGATGGGCGTTGTGCAGCACGTCGCCGCGTATCTGCGCATAAAGCAGGATCGGCACGATGTTGAGCGACGAGCCGGTCAGCGCATAGGCGGTGGCGATGGCGCCGAACGCATTGGCGAACAACAGGATCACCGTGCCAAGGAAGCTTGGCCAGATCACCGGAATGACCACCATGCGCCAGTATTGCGCCTGCGTGGCGCCCAGCGTCGCTGCGGCCTCGCCCCACTCCTTCTTCAAGCCGTCAATGGCCGGCACGATGATGACCACCATCAGCGGTATCTGGAAATAGACATAGGTGAGAGTCAGGCCCCAGAAGGACAGGATGTTGAAGCCATAGGCATAGATGTTGATGCCGAACACGGTGTTGAGCAGCACTGTGGCGAGGCCGAGCCGGCCGAGCGTCGCCAGGAAGGCGAAGGCCAGCGGCACGCCGGCGAAGTTCGAGGCGACGCCGGAAAAGGTCAGGGTCGCCGAGCGGATCCAGTTCGGCAGTCCGCCGCGCACGATGGCGATGGCGATCGCCAGGCCGGCGAAAGCGCCGATCAGCGAGGACGCCAGGCTGACCTTGATGGAAATCCAGTAGGCGGCGACGATGGAGGGCTGCGACAGCGCCGCCAGGTTCTCCAGCGTGAACTCGCCGGCTTCATTCTGGAACGCGCCCAGGATGAGATAGGCGGTCGGCAGGATGAGGAACATAAGGCTGAAGATGACGAACGGCGCAATGCCCAGCCAATGGGTCGGCAGCCGCATGCTCCCCGCCTTCACCGGCGGCGCGCTGTTGCCGGCAATGGCCGGATCGGAAACACCGATATCTGTCATCAGACGCCCATCATGAAAAAGACCGGGCGGCATTGCCGCCGCCCGGTCGGATCAGCCTTTTACTGGACGTTGGCGCCGACAGCCGTATCCCAATTCTTGGTGATCGTTTCCTTGGCTGCGCCCTGCTCCTCGAGCGAGGGGAACACCGCCTTTTCGTAGGAGGCCGCCGGCGGCAGCTTGTCGAGCAGATCCTGCGGGATCTTGCCGCTCTTGGCCAGGTCGTTGAAGCGGATTGGGTGGCAATAGCCCTTCAACCAGCCAATCTGGCCCTCGTCGGAATAGAGATATTCCATCCACAGCTTGGCTGCGTTCGGGTGCGGCGCGTAGGCGCTGATCGCCTGCACGTAGACGCCGGCAACGACGCCTGTCGTCGGGATGACGATCTCCGTCGGCGGGTTGCCGTTCAGCGTGTCGCGGCCCGACAGATTGTTATAATCCCAGTTGATCAGGATCGGCGTCTGGCCCTGCGCCAGCGTCGCCGGCTTGCCGATGACCGGCACGAAATTGCCGGCGGCGTTCAGCGCCTTGAAGAACTCGAGACCGGCGGTGCCGGCGGCTTCACCGGCTGCCGCGCCCTTAGACAGGCCGGCGGCATAGACCGCCTGGATCGCCTGGTTGGATGCGCGCGGATCGCCTGCCAGCGCAACGGCGTTGGCATATTCCGGCTTCAGCAGATCGGCCCAGTCGGCCGGCGGGTTCGGCACGAGGTCCTTGTTCACCATGAAGGAGAGCACGCCGTAATAGTCGCCATACCAGAAGCCTTCCGCATCCTTGGCACTGTCGGGGATCGAGTCCCAGGTCGACACCTTGTAGGGCTGGATCAGGCCGTCCTTCTTGGCCGAAGGGCCGAAGGACAGGCCGACGTCGATGACGTCCGGCGCCTGCGGACCCTTGTTGTCCTTGTTGGCCTTGATTGCCTCGATCTCGTCGCCGGAGCCGGCGTCGGGGTTGAGTTCGTTGACGGTTATCTCCGGATACTTCTTCTTGAAGCCGTCGATGACGGCGCCGTAACCGCACCAGTCATGCGGCAGCGCGATGGTGGTGAGCTGCCCCTCCTTCTTCGCCGCGGCAACCAGTTCGTCCATGGATTGCGCCGAGGAAATAGCCGATGTCGCCATGAGAGCGACAGCCGTGAGGGAAAGTATCTTTCCCGTGAATTTGAACATCTTGTTCTCTCCGTTGAACTGACGCCGTGGGACGCCTCCGGCCCAATGCGGTATCCCTGTTTTATGACAGTCCGATGAAGCGCGGACTGCGCTCCGCGCCTCGAAGGCAGGAAGTAAACTCTTTTTGCCGCAACCCCGCAATCAGCCGGTGCGGATCATTTTCCGGCTAAGCGTTTTTGGTGCCCTCTCCTCTCATTTTCGTTCCCCTTGCTTGTTGTTTTTATCGCAAGTCGGCAGGCATGCTCGCAACTGGACCGGCTGCCTCCTATGCCGTCCCCGACATCGCATCTTCCAATAGCGACAGCGCCGCTTTCTTGGTGAGCTTCACAGGATTGCCGCCGGCGGTCGGGTCGACCACCGCCATGTCGGCGATCAGCGCCTTGCGCTTCCTGTCCATATCCAGGCCCTTGATGAGGCCCGGCAGCGCATGCGGCACCTTGAGGTCCTTGCGCAGCTTGATCACCGCCTTGGCGAAACCGTCGAACCCGCCCTTGATGCCGCAATAGGCGGCAAGCCGATCGATCTTGCCCTCGACCGCATCGCGATTGAAGGCCAGCACATAGGGCATGAACACGGCATTGGTCATGCCGTGATGCGTGTCGTATAGCGCACCCACGGGATGCGACAGCGAATGGATGGCGCCCAGGCCCTTCTGGAAAGCGGCCGCACCCATGGCGGCTGCGCTCATCATGTGCGCGCGGGCGACAAGATCCCTGCCGTTGGCGAAAGCCTTGGGAAGGTTCTCGAACACCAGCCTGATGCCTTCGACGGCAATGCCGTCGGCCATCGGATGATAGCCGGGCGCACAATAGGCTTCGAGACAATGCGCGAAGGCGTCCATGCCGGTACCGGCGGTGATGAAGGCCGGCATGCCGGTGGTCAGTTCAGGGTCGGCGATGACGATGGCCGGCAAAAGCTTCGGATGGAAGATCACCTTCTTGGTGTGCGTGGCCTCGTTGGTGATGACCCCGGCGCGGCCGACCTCCGAGCCTGTGCCGGCGGTGGTCGGCACGGCGATGATCGGCGCGATGGCGTCGGCATTGGCGCGCGTCCACCAGTCGCCGACGTCCTCGAAATCCCAGACCGGCCGCGTCTGCCCGGCCTGGAAGGCGATCAGCTTGCCGAGGTCGAGCGCCGACCCGCCGCCGAAGGCGACGACGCCGTCATGCTTGCCCTTCTTGAAAGCCGCGATGCCGGCGGTGAGGTTCGATTCCACCGGGTTCGGCTTGACCTCGGAGAAGACGCCATACGGAACCTTGGCATCGTCGAGGATTTTCAACGTCGAGGCGACCACCGGCAGCTTAGCCAGGCCCGGATCGGTGACGAAAAGCGGCCGCTTGATACCCGTCGTGGCAAGCACGTCCGGCAATTCCTTGATCCGGCCGGCGCCGAAGCGAACGGTGGTCGGGTAGTTCCACTTGGAGACGAGGGTGGTCATTTCTGATTGCCTATGGAGGTGTTAATTGACGAAAGTGTTGGCGACGCGGCGGGAGACCCGCATGTACGGTATCCAGATCGCCGCCAGGACGATGCTGCGGACGAGTTCCCGCATTGTATCGGCGTCGAGCAAGGCCTGTCCCGCCGCCGCCAGAACGTCGCCGAAGAAAATCTGCGCGGCGGCTATGTCCAAAATGATGAAGGCGAGCCCGACTGCCGCCCACACGATGAACCAGCGCGGGAAAGACGCGCTTTTCCTGAACAAGAGCACAAGCAGCGCGATGGGCATGACCAGCAGGACAATCGCATTGCCGATGAATTCGACAACGATGAAAGCGATCTGGCCACGGGTCAATTGATCCATCGACTGCAGCATTTCGCCATAGCTGGCCAGATGAAAAATGCCCCGCAGCGGGGTGGCCACGAGGCCGAGGACCGGCAGGATCAGCCAACCGCCAATGCCCGAAGGACCGTCCGCGCTGGTCTGCACCGAAGCCTGCATATCCGTCATGTCCGCGCCCCCTTGATCCTGCGCTAGATCACTTCCCGCAGATGATAGCTCTTCGGCCTCGTCAGATTGTCATAGCCGATGGCCGAAAGCGCCGCACCCTTTCCGGTATCCTTGACCCCCGTCCACACCAGCGCCGGATCGAGATAATCGCAGCGGTTCATGAACACGGTGCCGGTCTCGACGCGGTCGCCGATGGCAATCGCGTGCTCGGTGTCGCGCGTCCAGATCGAGGCGGTCAGCCCATAGGGGCTGTCGTTCATCAGCGCGATGGCCTCCTCGTCGTTGCGCACCTTCATGATGCCGACGATGGGGCCGAAACTTTCCTCGCGCATGACGCTCATCTGGTGATCGACATTGGTCAGCACCTCGGCCGGCAGGTAGGGCGAGCCGGCGCTGTCGCGCTCGTCGCTTGTGTTCAGGTGCGCGGCCGCCCCCTTGCGCAGCGCTTCGGCCTTCTGCTCGCGGATCAGGTCGGCGAAGCGCGCCTGCGCCATCGGCCCCATCGTTGTGTCCTGCTCGAGCGGATTGCCGAGGCGGTAGCCCTTCGTCTCCTCGATGAAACCGCCGACAAAATCGTCATAAACCTTCTCGTGCACATAGACGCGCTCGATGCCGCAGCAGCATTGCCCGGAATTGAAAAACGCGCCCTCGACCAGGTTGGGGATGGCGTGGTCCAGCTTGGCGTCGGCCAGCACATAGGCCGGGTCCTTGCCGCCAAGTTCGAGACCGAGCGTCATGAACGTGCCCGCCGCCGCCTTTTCGATGGCCCGTCCGCCGGCCACCGAGCCGGTGAAATTGACATGGTCGATCTTGCCTGAGCCGAGAAGTCTCTCCGTCTGCGCATGGTTGAGCACGAGATTCTGGAAGACGTGCTTCGGCAGGCCGGCCATTTCGAACGCCGTGGCGAAACGTTCACCGACCAGCAGCGTCTGCGCCGCGTGCTTGAGGATGACGGTCGAACCGGCGATCAGCGCCGGCACGATGGTGTTGACGGCAGTGAGATAAGGATAATTCCATGGCGCAATGACCATGACGACGCCGAGCGGCTCCTTCTTCACATAGCGGCGGAAGCCGTCTTTCGGATTGGAGGCCATCACCGGCTTCAGCGCCTGTTCGGCGATCTCGACCATGTATTGCGTGCGTTCCTTGACGCCGCTGAACTCGCCGCCATAGCGCACCGGCCGGCCCATCTGCCAGGCCAGCTCCGGCACGATCTCGTCGCTCATGCCGACCAGCGCTTCCAGCATTTTCAGCATATAGGCTGCACGCTCCGCGACCGGCGTCTTCGCCCAGTCCGCCTGCGCCGCCCGCGCCCGCTCGACTGCGGCATTCACCGCCTGATCGGTGGCGACAGGCCGTTCCGCGTAGACCGAGCCGTCGATGGGCGATTTGAGCTTGATGGTTTCCAAAATTTCGAACTCCACTTCACTTCACAGCGGCGCAGATGGCTGCATCCGCTTTTAATATCGCTCGAATCCCCGATGCAGTTCCCAATCCGTAATGCGCCGGTCGTATTCGAACTGCTCCCAGCGCGCGGTATGGACATAATGTTCCACCACATCGTCGCCGAACGCCTGCTTGAACATCTTCGATTTGGCGAAGGCGTCGGTGGCGTCGCGCAGCGTCTTCGGGATTTCAGGAAGCTTGGCAGCCTGATACGCGTCGCCGACGAACGGCTTCTGCAACTCCAGCTTTTCGTCGATGCCGGCCAGCCCCGCCGCGATGAGCGCGGCAAAAGCGAGATAGGGGTTCAGATCGGCGCCGCCGATGCGGCATTCCATGCGGATGCCTTTCGTCCCCTCCCCGCACAGGCGGAAACCGGCGGTGCGGTTGTCCTCGCTCCACATGATCTTGGTCGGCGCGAAGGTGCCGGCCTGGAAGCGCTTGTAGGAGTTGATGTAGGGCGCCAGCAGCAGCGTGAACTCCCTGGCGTATTTGAGCTGGCCAGCCGCCCATTGCTGGCCGAGCGACGACAGCGTCCAGTCGGCTTTTTTGTCGAAGAATAGCGGCGTCTTGCCGTCGGCGCTCCACAGCGAATTGTGGATATGGCTGGAGCTGCCGGCCAGGCCGTAATTATACTTGGCCATGAAGGAAATGGCCTTGCCCTCTGATGCGGCGATCTCCTTGGCGCCGTTCTTCAGGATCACATGCCGGTCGGCCATTTCCAGCGCCTCGGCATAGCGGACGTTGATCTCTTCCTGGCCAGGGCCCCATTCGCCCTTGGAATTTTCGACGGGAATGCCGGCAGCCTCCATCTCGTTGCGCAGGCGGCGCATCACGCCTTCCTCGTTCGAAGTCAGATGGATGACGTAATCCTGGATATGCGGGGAAGCGGTATCGAGGCCCTGCCAGTGCTTGCCGCGCGCCGAGGCATAGGTCTCGTCGAACAGGTAGAATTCGAGTTCGGAGGCGAAATAGCCGAGGTAGCCACGCTCCCGCAGCCGCGCCACCTGGCGTTTCAGGATGGCGCGCGGCGAATGCGGCAGGTCGCCATGCGTGTGATGATCGAGCACGTCGCACAGCACCAGCGCCGTCTTCTCCAGCCAGGGCACACGCCGTAGAGTGGCGAGGTCCGGCTTCATGACGAAATCGCCATAGCCCTTCGACCAGCTTGCCGCCTTGTAGCCGGGCACCGGCTCCATATCGATGTCGTTGGCAAGCAGGTAGTTGCAGCCATGCGTCTCGTCATGGGCGGATTCGACGAAATACCTCGCCAGGAAGCGCTTGCCGATAAGCCGGCCCTGCAGATCGACGGCGCAGGCCAGCACGGTATCGATTTCCCCGGACTCCACCGCCTTCTTCAGTTGTTCGAACGAGAAATTCACGGCCATTCTTTGTGCCCCGGCTTTGTTACTGACAAAAGAGGAACATGGCCGGCCGCGCGCCGGCCATGTTCTGCTGGCTGACCTCAGCGGCCTGTTTCGCCCACCGCCTGCTCGGCGGCCTTGATGGCAGCCTGGCGCGCGGCGACGATGTCCCCGATCGGCGGTCCCTGGAAACGGCGCTTTTCAAAGCCGAACCAGATAATCGCCGTAAGGATGAAGAAGCCGACGGTGATGTAGAGAGCCCAGTCGTTCGGCGGCTGGATTCCGATGATGAAGATCAGGACCATCGAGATCAACGATAGCACCGCGAACAGGGTGAAGACGCCGCGACCCATGTTCCACGGACCCATCTTGTCCCATTTTGGCGTGCCCCATGCCATCAGGCCCAGCACGATAGGCACTGTAAATGACAGGAACAGGAAGATGACCGTGCAAGAAACCACGATCGTATAGGCCGAGGTTCCCGCCACCGATACCAGCGACGAACCCCAGACGAACAGCACTGAAAGCACAGCCGCCGTCCAGATCGCCGCCACAGGCGTACGGTATTTCGGGCTGACCTTGGCCAGCGCGTTCGATGCTGGAAGACCGCCATCACGCGAGAAGGCGAAAATCATGCGCGAAGCCGACGTCACGGTGGCCAGGCCGCACAAAAGCTGCGCCAGGAACACGACGATGTAGACGAACTCCTTGATGCCCGGATTGACCTGCTGGTCGAATGCCCAGAAGAACACGTTCCAGCCCTGCTTCGCAGCCTCGTCCATGTTAGGGATCATCAGCACGAAGGACGCCAGGAAGAGATAGCCGAACAAGGCTGACCAGATCACCGACATGACCATCGCGCGCGGCACCGAACTCGCCGCCTTCAAGGTCTCCTCGGACGTATGGGCAGAGGCATCGTAGCCGGTGATGGTGTAGATCGGCAACAGCAGGCCAAGCGCGAACACCCACCAGCTCGACACCGCCGGCCAGACGTTGCCGCCCGGCTCGCCGGAATAGTTGGTGAAGGTGAACAGGCGGCCGATGTCCCAGCTTTCGGCAGAGACCAGGCAGACCACCGCGATCAGGATCGCGCCGAAAAAGATCAGATAGCCCGAGAAATCGGTCAGCTTGGCGGTCAGCTTGATGCCGAGATGATTGATCAGCGCCTGACCGCCAGTGATGATGATCAGGAAGATCGTCTGCGTGGTGATGGTGTTCTCGATACCGAGCGATGCCCCGAACGCGCCGACGAAAAACGTCCAGGTGCCGACATTGATCGCGCCCAGCACGGTGATCAGGCCGAGCAGGTTGAGCCACGCCGTGACCCAGCCCGTGCCGCGGTTGCCGAGGATCGAACCCCAGTGGTAGAGACCGCCGGCCGTGGGATAGGCGGAGCTGATCTGCGACATGGCCACGGCAAAGGTCAGCGAGACGAAGCAGCCGACCAGCCAGCCGATTCCGATGCCGATACCGCCGGCGCCGGAGGTGGCCTGCGCCAGCGAGTTGATGCCGCCCGAAAGAATGCAGATGATCGAAAAAGAGACCGCGAAATTCGAAAAGCGGCTCAGCCGCCGCTCCAGTTCCTGGGCATAGCCCATGCTGTGGAGGACCTTGATGTCCTCGCTCTTGTCGACTTCAGTATAGCCCGGTGCTGCCATTTTGATGTCCCCTGTTGGATTCTATCCGGTTGGTTTAACCGGCAGTATTGCTGTACCTGATCTGGGGTATCCTGCTTTCCGGTGTCAGCCTGGCGAAAATCCCTGCCAGCGCCGTCACCCATTTGATTTGCCCGGCTTCGTTCCGGATCTCGTCGTTGCGGATTTCGATCATCGCGCACGGCAGCCCGCGCGGACGCGCGTGCTTTTCCAGCGTGAAATAAACCCGGTCTGCCGGCGAATAGGGTTCGTTGACACCGACAGTTATGCCCGGCAACGCCTCGAGCGCCGCGATCAAGGGCGCGGCCAAACGCGCGTCCTCGTCATGGATGATGCCGATATGCCATGGCCGATGGACGCCCTTGTAGACCGGCGTGAACGAATGCACCGAGACCAGCCATGAGGCGAGCCCGGCGTCATCGCGGTCTTCGAGAACCGCGTCGATTGCATCGTGGAAAGGCGTCCAGCAGCGCGCGATCCGCGCCTTTCGCTCCGCGGCTGAAAGGCCCTTGTTGCCTGGAACGGGCGTCGTCTCGCTGACTTCGCTGATCAGGTCCGGCGCATCGAGCGGGCGGTTGCAGTCCAGCACCAGCCGGGAGATACGGGTTTCGATCAGCGCTGTATCGAGGCGGCTGGAAATGCCGTGAGCCACCGCCAGCGCGCCCGGATCCCAGGCGATGTGTTCCGACAGTTCGGTTTGCGAAAGGCCAAGTGCGCCATATTCGGGCGGCACGAAATTCGAGGCGTGGTCGCAGGTCAGCACGAGCGGGCTCGTTCCGGCGGGGTTCGTCACCCGCACGGACTCCGATGCGACAAGGCTGGCCCGCCGTGCTGTCTCCATCGTTTTGCCGTCCCCGTAAGCGCGTATCGTATGGTACGTATTTTCTCGCATTGCGCTTGCGTGGATGATTTCATACAGATTGTTGGACATTGTCAAACGCCATTTCGTGCCAACGCACAGCGTTGACCGTGTACGGGCGAGAAAGCAGCAGAATGACAACGAGCATTGCCGAAACGATCGCCGACAGGCTGGACACCATGCCGGCCGGCGAGCGGCGCGCCGCGCATACGCTGATCGCCGGCTATCCGGTGGTCGGCCTCAAGACGGTCGCCGAATTCTCGCAGGCCGCCGGTGTCTCGTCCCCTACCATCCTGCGCTTCGTGGCGCGTCTCGGCTTCCAGAACTATCCGGAATTCCAGGCCGCCTTGCAGGATGAGCTCGCCGCCCAGCTCCAGTCGCCAGCGTCGCGCACGCACGGCAACCCGGCCACGCAGGACCGCACGTCGCCCATGCTGGAGGCGACGATCGAGAATCTGCGGCAGACATTCATGCACCTGTCGCAGAAGCAACTGGCGGCGATCGTCCAGACACTGTGCGATCCGCGCGGCAAGATGTTTCTGGTCGGCGGCCGCTTCACCGATCCGCTGGCCCGCTATATGGCCGCCCACCTTGCCATCGTGCGGCCCAATGTCTTTCATCTCGCCGGGCAGGAAAGCCTGTGGCGCGACCGGCTGATCGACATGGGCAAGCGCGACGTCCTGGTGGTCTTCGACATACGCCGCTACCAGGACAGCCTGCTGCGCTTTGCCGAGAAGGCGCACCACCGGGGCGTGCAGGTCGTCCTCTTCACCGACCAGTGGCTGTCGCCAATCGCCCGCCTTGCCCGCCACGTCGTTGCCGGCCGCACCGCCGTCCCTTCGCCGTGGGACTCCTCCGCCTCACTGATGATCGTCGCCGAAACGCTGATCGGCGCCGTCACCGCGAGGCTGGAGGACAGCAGCGCGCGCCGCATCGACGAGATGGAGAACCTGCGCTGAGGGATCGCTATCGGACGGAGGATGTTGAGATCTGAATATCGACAGCCCGAACCTTACGCAGATTTAATGTGCGTAAACGCGGGAGAATTGCCATAAAGGCCTGGTAACGACGTTGCTTCGTGCATGTCTAAGGTACGTTGCTGCGTCCTTCCGGGTCGGAGGAACCGGTAGGGTCAGGACGCACGTTTTCCTCACCGGAGCGCCGATGGCCACCTGGAAACAGATTGTACTCTCGCTGGCGATCCTGATCGTCGCGGCGGCGGCGCGGGTCGGGTTCTTTCCCGGCTCGCACGACGTGCTTGCCCGCTGGGGCATAGAATGGGCGCAAGCCTCGACGCCGAAGACCGCCGCGAGCGGCGAGGACACCGGCAATCGGCGCGGCAATCGCGGCGGCGGCGCACAGACGCCCGTCGTTACCGCGCAGGTCTCGACAGCCACCATCAACGACAAGCTCCAGGCCATCGGCACCGGCCGCGCCAAGGCGACCGTGACCGTCAATCCCTATGCCTCCGGCCGGCTGACCGAATTCCTCGTCCAGTCCGGCGCCCATGTCCAGGCTGGACAGGTCATTGCCAGGCTGGATTCCGAAACCGAGGAAATTGCGCTGGAGCGCGCCAAGGCGGCGCGCGACGACGCCAAGGCCAAGGTCGATCGCACGCGGTCGCTGCGCTCTTCCAATGCGGCGACCTCGGTGCAGTTAACCGATGCCGAGCTGGCGCTGCGCAACAACGAACTCAGCGTCCATGACGCGCAGGTCGCCTTCGACCGCCGTTCGGTGACCTCGCCGATTTCGGGCGTTGTCGGCATCCTGCCCATCGAGGCCGGCAACTACGTGACCAACCAGAGCGCCATCGCCACCATCGACGACCGCTCCAGCATCCTCGTCGATTTCTGGGTGCCGGAGCGCTTTGCCGCCGCCATCAAGATCGGCGCCATGATAAAAGCTTCGTCCCTGGCCAACCCCGGAAACGCCTTCGAAGGGGCCGTTTCTGCCATCGACAACCGCATTGACGAGAAAAGCCGCACGCTGTGGGTGCAGGCGACCATCGACAATCCGGCGGATTCGCTACGCGCCGGCATGTCCTTCCAGGTCACCATGCAATTCCCCGGCGACACCTATCCGGCGGTCAGCCCGCTGGCCATCCAGTGGGGTTCGGACGGCGCTTTCATCTGGACCGTCGAGGCCGGCAAGGCCAAGCGCGTGCCCGTCCGCATCATCCAGCGCAACACCGAGACGGTGCTGATCGACGCGCCCGTCGAAACCGGCGCGGTCGTCGTCACCGAGGGCGTCCAGAGCGTGCGCGAAGGCGGCGAGGTGCGCGTCGCCCGCGACGACCAGCGCCCGGCCAGCACCACCGGCTCGTGAGCTGAGCCCGGCGATGACCGAAACCGTCAACACCAGCGACAACAGCTTCACCGCGCTATTCATCCGCAGGCCGGTGCTGGCCTTCGTTCTGAACACGCTGATCGCCGTCGCCGGCCTTGCCGCCTTCTATGGCGTCGAGATCCGCGAACTGCCCGATGTCGACCGCGCCGTCATCACCGTTTCGACCAATTTCGAAGGGGCCGCCGCCGAAACCATCGACCGCGAGCTGACCGGCACCATTGAGGGCGCGGTTGCCCGCGTCTCCGGCGTCAAGTCGATTTCCTCTTCCTCGTCATTCGGCTCCAGCCGCGTCACCATCGAGTTCAACGACGGTATCGACCTCAACGTCGCCGCCTCGGACGTGCGCGATGCGGTCAGCCGCGTCGCCAATCAGATTCCGGACGACGCGGACGCACCGCGCATCGTCAAGGCGGACGCCAATTCCGACGCCGTGATGCGCCTGGCCGTAACCTCCGATTCCATGGCCGTCGAAGATATGTCCATCCTGGTCGAGGACCAGATCGAGGATGAGCTTGCCGCCGTTCCCGGCGTCGCCGACGTCCAGGTCTATGGCGACCGCGACAAGATCTTCCTCATTGACGTCGACCAGGGCAAGCTGGCCAGCCTGGGCTATACGGTTGCCGACCTGCGCACCGCGCTGGCCTCCGTCGCCTTCGACACGCCGGCCGGTTCGATCACCACGACCAACCAGAACCTCATCGTCCGCACCACCGCCGATGTCACCACGCCGGAGGAGTTCGAGGCCATCGTCATCGGCGGCACGACCCGCATCGGCGACGTCGCCACCGTGACGCTGGGCGGCGACATCAACCAGTCGACATTGCGCTCCGACGGCAAGGTCGGCATCGGCATCGGCATCGTGCGCGCCGCCGAATCCAACACGCTCGACATTTCGGAAGGTGTGAAGGCCGCCGTCGCCAACATTCAGAAGACGCTGCCCAAGGGCATGTCGATCAAGATCACCAGCGACGACGCCGTCTTCGTCAACGGCGCCGTGCACGAGGTCGAGATCGCGCTGTCGCTGTCAGTCTCCATCGTTCTGATCGTCATCTTCCTCTTCCTGCTGGACTGGCGCGCCACGCTCATCCCCGCCTTTTCCATGCCGGTCGCCATGATCGGCACCATCGCGGCGATCTATCTCGCCGGCTTCTCCATCAACATCCTCACCCTGCTGGCGCTGGTGCTCGCCACGGGTCTGGTGGTCGACGACGCCATCGTGGTGCTGGAAAACATCGTGCGAAGGCGCAACGAGGGCATGGGACCCCGCGCCGCCGCCGTGCTGGGTACCCAGGAAGTCTTCTTTGCCGTCATCGCCACCACCGCGACGCTGGTGGCGGTGTTTGTGCCGATCTCGTTCCTGCCCGGCCAGACCGGCGGCCTGTTTCGTGAATTCGGCTTCGTGCTGGCCATGTCTGTCATCCTCTCTTGCGTGGTCGCGCTGACGCTCTGCCCCATGCTCGCCTCGCGCATGCTGTCGCAGGCCTCCCTGCACCATGAAGAGCGTGGCGGAATTGTCGGCAAGGTCGGCGGCGGTCTCGTTTCCGCCTATCGCCGCATCCTGCACATCTGCCTCGATGCACCCGTCATCGTGCTTTTGATCGCCGTGCTCTTCGCCGGTGTCGCCTTTAGCCTATTCGGCACCATCCGGCAGGAACTGACGCCGACCGAAGACCGCGCCACGGTGTTGCTCCGCATCAGCGCGCCGCAAGGCGTCAGCCTCGATTACACGACCTCGCAGATGCGCCGCATCGAGGAACTGATCCAGCCGCTGCGCGATTCCGGCGAGATCGAAAGCACGTTCGAGAGCGCCGGCTTCGGCGGCAACTACAATTCCGGCTTCATGGTGATGACGCTGGCGCCGTGGGACCAGCGCAGCCGCAGCCAGCAGCAGATCACCCAGCAGATAACCCAACTCGTTCGCCAGGTGCCAAGCGTGCGCGTCTTCCCGGCGCAGCCGAACAGTCTCGGCATTCGCGGCGCCGGCAACGGCCTGCAGTTCGCGCTGGTCGGCAACGACCGGGCGGCGCTCTCCACCGCCGCCGGCAAGATCATCGACGAAATGCAGAAGGACCCCCGCTTCCAGCAGCCGCGCCTGTCGGTCGACCCGACGCAGCCGCAGCTTGCCGTGGCGATCGACCGCGCCCGCGCCTCCGACCTCGGCATCGACATTACCGGTCTCGCCAACACGCTTCAGGCGATGCTCGACGGCAACAAGGTCGGCGACGTCTATATCGGCGACCGCAGCTTCGATGTGAAGCTGGTCTCGACCACCAACCCGATCAACGATCCGACCGACCTGGAAAACGTCTTCCTCAAGACCGCGGACGGCCGTTATGTGCCGATGTCAACCATCGCGACGCTGACCGAGCGCGCCGTGCCCCCCTCGCTGACGCGCGAGCAGCAGCAGCCTTCGGTGGCGATCACCTCGACGCTGAGCGGCGACTTCGCGCTGGGCGACGCTTTGACGGAAGCGCAGCGCATCGCCACGCCGCTGTTGCCGGCGGGCTCGCGGCTGGTGCCGCTGGCGGAGGCCGCGACGCTCGGTGAAACCAACAGCGGCATGATCACCATCTTCGGCTTCGCGCTGGTCATCATCCTGCTGGTGTTGGCGGCGCAGTTCGAAAGCTTCGTTTCCGCCGTCATCATCATGGCGACGGTGCCGCTGGGCCTCGCCTGCGCCATCTTCGCGCTGATCCTCACCGGCACCAGCCTCAACGCCTACAGCCAGATCGGCCTCGTGCTGCTTGTCGGCGTCATGGCCAAGAACGGCATCCTGATCGTCGAATTCGCCAACCAGCTGCGCGACCGCGGGCTCGGCGTGCGCGAATCGATCGAGCAGGCAGCCAACATCCGCCTGCGACCGGTGATGATGACGATGATCTGCACCGTGCTCGGCGGCCTGCCGCTGGTGATGGCGAGCGGCGCCGGCGCTGAGGCCCGCATAGCGCTTGGCTGGGTCATCGTCGGCGGTCTCGGCCTGGCGACGGTTTCCACCCTGTTCCTGACGCCGGTCGCCTATCTGCTGCTCGGCCGCTTCGTCACGCCGAAGACGCATGAGGAAAGCCGCCTCAAGCGCGAGTTGGAAGAAGCGGCCTATGCCAATGTCGAACCGGCGGAATAGCCGGCGCGACTGAAGCCCGCATTTTTACCATCCCACGAGATAAGCGGCCTCGTCGTCTACCTTTCCATAAACGCCCCCCGCACCGGGTGACATCGGCGCCATCACGCTCTATGTGTGCCGCCGTTGAGAGATGACGGCCTCTGGCCGTCGGTGCGGGAGACGACCGGGTGGAAGCGATCCGACTTGACGCATTGCTGGCAAGCGTCGGCGCCGAGGTCGGCGTATCGCCCTGGCGCGTCGTCACGCAGACCATGATCGACCAGTTCGCCGATGCGACCGACGACCACCAGTTCATCCATTGCGATCCGGCACGCGCTGCGAAAGAAACGCCGTTCGGCGGCACCATCGCCCATGGTTTTCTCACCCTTTCGCTGCTCTCGGCCATGACGTTCGAAACGCTGCCGCCGCTCGAGAACGGCAAGATGGGCGTCAACCAGGGCTTCGACCAAATCCGCTTCCTGGCTCCGGTCAAGACCGGCGCACGCATCCGCGCCCGCTTCGTCCTTGCCGAGGTGAAGGCGCGGCCGTCCGGCTGGGTGCAGGCGACGCACGACGTGACGATCGAGATCGAAGGCAGCAAGAAGCCGGCGCTCACCGCCCGCTGGCTGACCCTGACCTTCGTCGAACCGGAAACGGCGGAACCCGCTGCGTCCTGATACGGCAAGCCATTCCCGAGCTTCCGGCCACCTGCTGCACGAGCTTCCCCTGCGACATCTTGTCGTCGGAAGTACGGCGTATATATTCTGACCGCAGAGAACGAGAAAGGCAGCCGCATTGGCGCTGACCGTACAAAAACGCCGCGAACAGCATAAGGCGGCCCTGCGATCCGACCTTTTGGCCGCGGCCCACAAGCTTGTCCAGGAAGAAGGTTACGAGGGGCTGACCATCCGCAAGCTGGCGCAGCGCGTCGGCTATGCACCGATGTCGGTCTATTCCTATTTCGCCGACAAGCAGGACATCCTCTTCGCGCTCGCCGAAGATGCTTTCGAAATATTGGCGCGGCGCATCGAGGAGCATCAATCCGACGATCCGATGGAATCGCTGCGCGCCGTGATGACCGAATACGCCGCCTTCGGCCTCGGTAATCCCAACGAGTACCGCACCGTTTTCATGACCGAGAAGCTGAAGGCGCCGGAAGGCCGCAGCTTCCAGGAGATGGAGAATGGCAACCCGGCCATGAATGTGCTGATCGACCGCGTCGAGGCCTGCGTCGCAGCCGGCAAGCTCAAGGGCGATCCGCGCGCCATCGCCACCATGTTGTGGGCGGTAGGCCACGGCACCATATCGCTGCTGATCACCTTTCCGTTCTATCCCTTCGGCGATCCGCAAGCCTTCGTGCGCCGCATGTGCGACTTCACCATCGCCGGCCTGGCCGACAAGGAAGTCGAACCCCTGAGCGACCAGCCCGCAAACTGCTGAATTGCGCCGCGAAAGCCGATTAAGGACGGGTGCCTCCTTCGAGGCTCGCCCATAGAATATCGTACCCACTCAGGCCCCGTGCCAGCGGTCTCGTTCATATCGATCGAGCCCTTGGAGACACGTGATCAGAAAAATTATTCGTACATGTACATTTTCTGACTTGAACTTCTCCATCGGCAGGCGTACATGAACGCCATACCGTACATGTACGGAAAGAATTTGCCCCGGAGAAAGACCATGAAGAAGACCGTTCTTGCCATTGCTGCCCTGGCTGCCTTCACTGGCGCCGCCTTTGCCGGCGAGCCTGTCCAGACCACGCAGCCCACCGCCTGCATCCAGACCAATGCGAATGTGAAACTGGATTGCGTCTCGACCGGCTCGGTCGAAGCCAGGCATTCCGCCGTGAACCCCGGCTCAGCCGAAGCCAAGACCCCTCGCCTCGGTATCGAGGTGAACCCCTGGATCATGCCGAGCAGCTTCTGATCGGCTTAAACTGCCGCTTAAAGCGCGCAGCGCGGACCCTGAAATACCAAAGGCGGTGAGGGAAACCTCGCCGCCTTTGGTCATTGGGCGCTATTTCTTCCGCCTTTTCATACCGGCAACATTCTTCGGCGTGCCGGGTTTGAAGGGTGCGCCGGGAATGGCCGTCGCCGTGATCGAGACCGGATCGCTGGCCGGGAACGTGTCTTCCAGCCCCTCGTCCAGTTCCGCGAGCATATCCGGATGACGGCGTTCGTCCTCGAGTGATTTCACCGCCGATGTCTTGCCCGGCTTGCCGGATTTCGGTGAGGCAGCCATGTCGTGTCTCCGTGGCGAACGGCCTGCCGCGCAGCCTTTCAGGCTGCCGCGTCCCGCATCGCCTCCTGCAGGAAAGTAAAGACATAGTCGCTGAAGGAACGCCAGCATTCGACGCGGAATGCATCCTGCGCCGTCCGCAAAAGCACGATCTCGGCTTTGCCCAGGACCGTTCGCGAGCAGGCCCCCACCGGAAAAACAGCAAGCGACAGATCCTGCGGGCAGCCGGCGTTCAGCGTCGCTTCCGCCGCCGGCCCGGCCACGGCCACCGCCACATTGCGGTGCGAGATGCCGACCGCCGAATGCAGCGCCGAAACCTTGGCGCAATCGGCGAGCGGGTCTTTGCCGGCCTCGTCGATCACCAGCCATTCATCTGGTCCCAGCCACAGCGCCGCGCGTTTTCCCTTGGCCGCTGAGGTCTTGGGTGTCTGTGGCAAAGTCAGGCCCAACGCCTTCGACAAGGCCGCGCGCGATGCTTCGGACCCGCGCAACGAGATGCGTTCGGCGGGCGGCAAAACGGTGACAGATACACCGGTCGCCGAAGCCTCCTGACCAGCAAGGGCCGGACGGCGTTCGGCGCCGTCAGTCTTCACTACTGCCTGCTTTTTCACGGGCGCCCTAGCCATTCAACCGCCCTCCCGTCTCGTCGAAGAACACCGTGCCTGACACCTCCACCTCGATGACGCCGTCCGGCATCGGCACATGGAGCGTTTCGCCCATCCTGTCCCGTCCGCCTGCGAGCAGCGCCAGCGCGATAGAGCGGCCGCAATTCTCCGACCAGTAGCTTGAGGTCACATGCCCGATCATCTTCATCGGGATCGGCTGCTTCGGATCGGCGACGATCTGCGCCCCCTCCTCCAGCACAATTTTCGGGTCCTTTGTCCTCAGCCCGACAAGCTGCTTGCGGCCCTTGGCCACGAGGTCAGGCCGCGTCAGGCCGCGAATGCCGACGAAATCGGTTTTCTTCTTGCCAACCGCCCAGTCGAGGCCGGCGTCGTTCGGCGTCACCGTGCCGTCCGTATCCTGGCCGACGATGATGTAGCCCTTTTCGGCGCGCAGCACATGCATGGTCTCCGTGCCGTAGGCGCAGGCGCCGTGCTTCTGGCCCTCGACCCACAGCGCTTCCCATACGGCCTCGCCATAATCCGCGGGGACGTTGACCTCGAAGCCGCGTTCGCCCGAGAACGACATGCGGAACAGCCGCGTCGGCACGCCGCAAATCTTTCCCTCGCGCACCGACATATGCGGCATCGCCTCGTCCGCCATGTCGATGCCCTCGACCAGCGGCGCGATGATCTCCCGGCTCTTTGGACCCTGTACGGCGATCACCGCCCATTGCTCGGTGGTCGAGGTCAGCCAGACGTTCAGATGCGGGAATTCCGTCTGGAGATAGTCTTCCATGTGGTTCATGACGCGCGGCGCGCCGCCGGTCGTCGTCGTCACATGGAAGCGGTCGGCGCTGAGCCGTCCGACCACGCCGTCATCATAGATGAAGCCGTCCTCGCGCAGCATGATGCCATAGCGGCAGCGGCCTGGCTCCAGCTTCTCCCATGGGTTGGTGTAGAGAAGTTCCATGAATTTCGCGGCGTCCGGCCCGACAACTTCGATCTTGCCGAGCGTCGAGGCGTCGAACAGGCCGGCGGATTTGCGCACCGTCACGCATTCACGATCGACGGCCTTGTGCATATCCTCGCCGGCTTGCGGAAAATACCAGGCGCGTTTCCACTGGCCGACATCCTCGAACACCGCGCCGTTCCGCTCGGCCCAGGGGTGGATGGCAGTGCGCCGCGTCGGCTCGAACAGCGGCCCGCGCGCATGGTTGACGATGGCGCCGAACGTCACCGGCGTGTAGGGCGCGCGGAAGGTCGTCAGCCCGACTTCCGGGATCGTCTTGCCGAGCTCGTCGGCGGCGATGGCAAGGCCATGCATGTTCGACGTCTTGCCCTGGTCGGTCGCCATGCCGTTGGTCGTGAAGCGCTTGACGTGCTCGATCGAGCGCATGCCCTCATGCACGGCCTGGCGGATATCCTTGGCGGTGACATCGTTCTGGAAATCGACGAAGGCCTTGACGGTGGTGCCGGGTCCGGCGCCGGGCGCTGCGCCAACCATGCCGCGCGACCAGCCTTCGCTGGCTTCGACTTTGGGTTTGGCCGGCTTTTCCGACTTCCCGGCGGCCGCACCGCCCCTCGCCTCGCGCGCCGCTTTGGTTCCGGCGGCATAAGCTTCATCAATCGATGCGGCGAGCCCGTCCGTACCGTTGCAGGCGCCGACAGAGACGCAGTCCTGCGCATAGGTGCCGGGCAGGAAGCGCTTCACCTCGTCGTTGAACACAACCTTGCCACGTGACTGCGAGAACAGGTGAACCGACGGTGTCCAGCCCGCCGACATCAAAAGCGCATCGACCGCAATGGTGCGTTCGCCGCCGCCAGTGCGCCGCTGCACGGTCATGGATGAGACGCGCAGCCTGCCACCGGTTCGCACCACCGCGCGGCCGTCGTGGATTTCAATGCCGGCGGCGCGAGCCCGGTCGACCAGCTCGCCGGCCGGGTTGTCGCGCAGATCGACGATGGCCGCGATAGCGATGCCGGCGGCTTTCAGGTCCAGAGCCGCCGCATAGGCGGAATCATTGGCGGTAAAAATCCCGACATTTTTGCCGACGGCAACGCCGTAATGGTTGAGATAGGTCCGCGCAGCCGAGGCCAGCATGACGCCCGGCCGGTCATTGTCGGTGAAAACCATGTGCCGCTCGATCGAGCCGGTGGCGAGAACAACCTTTTTGGCGCGTACCTGCCAGAGCCGCTCGCGCGGCAGGTCACGGCCGGGAGCCGCGAGGTGGTCGCTGACACGCTCGGTCAGGCCGATGAAATTCTGCGCATAGTAGCCGAATGCCGTGGTGCGCGAGAGCACCCGCACGTTCGGCATCGTCTTGAGACGCGCGACCACACCCTGCGCCCAGCTCCAGCCATCCTGCCCTTCGATCCTGGCGCCGCTCTCGAACCGCAGCGCACCACCCAGTTCAGCCTGCTCATCGGCAATGACGACACGCACACCGCTCTCAGCCGCCGCCAGCGCCGCAGCCAGTCCGGCCGCGCCGCCGCCCAGCACCAGCACATCGCAATGGGCGAAGCGCGAGGAATAATGGTCCGGGTCCGGCTGGTCCGGCGCAACGCCGAGGCCGGCAGCGGCGCGGATCTTCGGTTCGTACAGATTCTTCCACGCCGCCTTCGGCCACATGAAGGTCTTGTAGTAGAAGCCGGCGGAAAAGAATGGCGAGGCCATATCGTTCACCGCGCCGACATCGAAGGAAAGCGACGGCCAGCGGTTCTGCGAATGCGCCGTGAGCCCGTCATAGAGCTCCTGCACCGTCGCCCGCACATTCGGCGTCGTGCGCGCGGCATCGCGCACGATCTGCACCAGCGCATTGGGCTCTTCCGCGCCGGCCGAAAGAATGCCGCGCGGGCGGTGATACTTGAACGACCGGCCGGTGAGATGCACGCCGTTGGCCAACAGCGCCGAAGCCAGCGTGTCGCCCTCGACGCCAGCATAGGACTGGCCGTCGAATGTGAAGCTCGCCGCCTTGGCATGGCTGAAGCGGCCCGCGCCGGGGATGCGGTAGGAAGCGGTCATTATTTCCCCACCTTCGGCAATCTCGCCGGTTTCTTCTCGCCGGCCTTGTAGGTCATGACGAACCGGTCGGTGACGGTATCGCGCACGGCGTTGAAGAAGCGCGCGCAGCCATGGATATGCCGCCAGCGCTCATAAATGATGCCCTTGGGGTTCGAGCGGATGAAGAAGAACGCCTCGAAATCCTCGTCGCTTGTCGCGGTCATCTCCGACGAACGCACGACATGTGCTTCGCCGGCGTTGCGGAACTCGAGTTCCGGGCGCTCTTCCTCGCAATAGGGACAGCGGATCAGGAGCATGAATCAACTCTTCCCGTCTGGTTCGATATAAAGGCCAAACGCTTTCGTGTTCCTGAGACCAACGCGTTCCATCCTTCGCTGCCAGCCTCGTGAATAATAGCCACCGATTTCCTTCTCGGGCTCCGCAGAATAGTCTTTGCGGAATCCCTCGGTGTTATGAATGGGATACTTCAGTGCCAGTGTTCCCGCCCATGGACCAATTCCCAAAACCACTAGTAGGAAGAATGCAGCGAACATGAAGACCCCTACTAGATGGTAGGCGAATTCAGAGCCGGTGTACTGATGCACCTGCGCGGCGAGCACGGTGAGTAGCGCTGCGCAGGCACCCATCATAAAAAATCGTCTGTTCGTTCTCTTCGTCACCGGACTTGCTCAGTGCGCCACGGCGGCGGCTGCCGCCTCGTCGATCAGCCGGCCGGTGCGGAAGCGTTCCAGCGTGAACGGTGCGTTGATCGGGTGCGGCTCGTCGCGCGCGATCGTGTGGGCGAAGACATGACCCGAACCCGGCGTCGCCTTGAAGCCGCCCGTGCCCCAGCCGCAATTGACGTAGAGCCCCTTCACCGGCGTCTTGGCCAGGATCGGCGAGCGGTCCGGCGTCACGTCGACGATGCCGCCCCACGAACGCAGCATCTTCATGCGCGTGAACATCGGGAACATCTCGCAGATGGCGTCAAGCGTGTGGTTGAGGATGTGCAGCCCGCCGGTCTGCGAATAGGAGATGTACTGGTCGGTGCCCGCCCCGATGACCAGTTCGCCCTTGTCCGACTGCGAGATATAGGCATGCACCGTGTTCGACATCACCACGCAGGGAAACACCGGCTTGACCGGCTCCGACACCAGCGCCTGCAGCGGATAGCTTTCCAGCGGCATCCTCACGCCAGCCATCTGCATGACGACGGATGAATGACCGGCAGCCACGACGCCGACCTTCTTCGCTCCGATGAAGCCTCGGGAGGTCTCCACGCCCATCACGGAGCCATGGGCGGCGCGCCTGATGCCGGTCACCTCGCAGTTCTGGATGATGTCGACGCCGCGCGCATTCGCCCCGCGCGCATACCCCCAGGCGACCGCGTCGTGCCGCGCCGTGCCGCCGCGCCGCTGCAGCGCCGCCCCCATCACCGGATAGCGCGCATCTTTCGAGATGTTGAGCGGCGGGCAGAACGCCTTGGCCTCTTCCGGCGTCAGCCATTCATTGTCGATGCAGTTGAGCCGGTTGGCGTGGATATGCCGCTTGAACACCTGGATGTCATGAATGTTGTGCGCCAGCATCATCACGCCGCGCGGCGAATACATGACATTGTAGTTCAGATCCTGCGACAGCCCGTCCCACAGCTTCACCGCATGATCGTAGATGCCGGCGGATTCATCATACAGGTAGTTGGAGCGGATGATGGTGGTGTTGCGGCCGGTGTTGCCCCCGCCGAGCCAACCCTTTTCCAGCACGGCGACATTGGTGATGCCGTGCTCCTTGGCCAGGTAATAAGCGGTGGCCAGCCCATGGCCGCCCGCGCCGACGATGATGACGTCGTATTCCTTCTTCGGCTCGGGCGAAGACCATTGCTGTTCCCAGCCCTTGTGGCCTCGCAAGGCTTCGCGGGCGATGGCGAATACCGAATATTTCTTCACGTCCGGGGCCTCGGGCCTGAGTTCTCGGGGATGGCGGCGGGTCTCGCGCCCTCTAGCCGCCCTTCCTGCTGCGAGGTCTATCACTAGCGAAACAGCCGGGCCACCCTTGCGCTGTTTGCGACGTGTCACCGACGTTTTGCAGCTTTGGGCTGGGGTACGAAGTCAACCCTGGAGGCAAACGACGTATTTATACCGGTCAGAACCCCTCTTCTTGCGCTTTCAGCGATTCTTACCAAGTCAGGATCGGCGGATTGCGACAAAAAATCTACATGCTCCAATAGCAGCACACATCTCGGTCTAACCGCCATACCGGCTCCAAAACGGCGAAGAATGGGGTCATCATTCTGGATCAGACTCCGGATAGTTTTTCGATCCATGTCCAACCGAAATTGATTTCGAATGACAGCGAATGCCGACTTTGGACACAGTATGGCGGCATGTTTGACGGCCAATTCCAGCTGCCAGGACGCCGCTAACGAAATAAAGCCAACCGTCTTCCAGCGAACACCGTGCCAATCATCATCAAGACACAACAACACACGACCAAGAACCTCGCCGTCTTTCCCGGTTGTACATTGCTGAATTGCCTCGATGGCATCGAAGCGTATACGGGTTTCGCTGCTCTCCAGCAGTGCCGCGATCTCCCGGAGCATCGGTTGAAGCTCGTGCCAAAAGAAAGTCGCGATGAAAGCCGCGCTTCCCTGCGTGTGCACATTCGAAGACGTTAGAAGCGGCCTGAGACTTTCAATCGGGAAGCCCCTTTTGAACTCCGAGAGAAGGTCGTTTGATAGCTCGCCGTCACCCTGAAAGTCAGGGTCCAGCATAACCGAAATCATGTCTTGGGGGGTCATTGGACAGGGTGGCGTTTCCACCCGCAAGTTTTGAACAAATCGCTGATACCTCGCCGCCCGATAGGCGTCAACGGTTCGCCTCAACACCGAAGCGACCGCTGTGCATCAGCCGGCTGGAACCAAACGCTTGCGGATTGGCTCGAACTGCGGCGTCGCCTTGCGCTTGACCGGGTCCGGCTTGCCGGCGTCGATAGCCTCCCGGTACTTCCAGTTCACCTTTTCGCTCCCGAGCTCGTAGTCCATGCCGTCCCAGCTGTCCTCGCGGAAGCTGTAGAACGCCCAGTGCGCCGCGCGCACATCGAGCGCCGTCAGCACACCTTCCAGATAGCGCGTGCAGAAAGGCTGGCGGCGCATGCAACCGAATTCTCCCGCCACCACCCGGCTGCGCGGCACGCCATGCGCTTCGGCCCATTGGAACGGCTGACCCACATAGGAGGCGACGCGCGCGGCATCCCAGTTCTGCTCGCCGTCGCCATAAGGAACGCTGCCGGGATATTGGTAGGGCTTGGCGCGCTTGAAGTTCGGCGCGCCGATAGCCGCGTAAGGCTCGTACATATGGAATGAGTAAAGCACACGCTGGTCGGCGAGCGGCGCGGGCCAATAGGAAAATGCGTCGGCCGCCGCGTACCACCCCGCATCCGCCATCACCGGCGTCGTCGGATCGACCTCGCGATCGCCTTGATGACGGTTGCATAGAAGGCCGGCAGGTCGCCGCCGCCGCCTTTATTTGCTGCATACCATTCCTGCATTTCCCTGGCGTCGGCATGTTCGGCTAGGCCGTTGTTTTTCTCGGGCGCCGGCTCATTGACGATATTGTAGGCGGCGGCTGCCGGATGATCCTTGAGAGCGGTGGCGAGATCCCGCCAGAACGCGGCGGCCTCTTGCCAAAGGCCTTGTCCTGCCACAGGCGGCCATCGAATTTGTCGCCATTGTTCTGCGCCCAGCGCATACCGGGCAAGGACAGCGGCGCGATGACCACCTTCAGCCCGGCTGCGTCGGCGCGGTCGAGCACAGTCTTCAGCGTCGCCAGATCCTTTGCAGCCAGACCGTCATAATGATCGGCGTCGCCGCGCAGGAAGTCGCGCCGCTCCGGCTTCCATTTGTCGTAGGACAAGCGCACCCAGCCGGCTCCGTAGCCGCGCAGTGCGTCGGAATAGGCCTTGTCCGGTGGTAACCGGTTGAAGCTGTTGCCGCCATGCTGCGGCGTATCCCAGAAGCGGATCAGGTCGGCAGCGCCGGCAGTCGCGGGAAAAAGAAGAACAAGGAGCAGAACGCGGCAAGACGCAAGGATCACCTGACGGGCTTCAAAAACGATGCGGCGAGTTGCATCCGGTGATTGGGGCGGAAGTTCGTCTTGGCGGCGCGGGCATGGATGGAGCGCAGCTTTTGTCACCGCGAATCGATTCAGCGATGGACACAATCTCCTGATTCTGCTATCAGCCGCGGCAATTCGCGGTGGATACCGCTGCGGAGGCATGTGTCTATTGCCACTTGCCTGTTGAACAAAACCGAATGACAGGATTGCCCGTGCAGGTACTCGTCCGCGACAACAATGTTGATCAGGCGCTCCGCGCGCTCAAGAAAAAGATGCAGCGCGAAGGCATCTTCCGTGAAATGAAGATGCGTGGCCACTACGAGAAGCCCTCGGAAAAGCGCGCCCGCGAAAAGGCCGAGGCTGTTCGCCGCGCCCGCAAGCTGGCCCGCAAGCGCGCCCAGCGCGAAGGCTTGCTGCCGATGACGCCGCGCCCGGCTCCCGCGGCTGCCGGCGCCGCCCGCCCGCCGCGCTGATCACGTCAATTTTTCGTCCTTTTCGAAGGATACCCAAGGTGGCGCGATGCAGAATCGCCGCCACCTTTTTGTTTGATGGGAATGACGGACGCGAGTCGGTAAGAGGGCCCGGCAGACGCGCAGCCGATATGAGGACAAGGCAGCGATGAACGTTTTGACTGGAGACCACCGTCCCGCATGGCGCGGCCTTGCGCTGACGGCCGCCCTGTTGTCAGGTCTCGCGCTGGCCGGTTGCCAGACCGCGCCGACGGCCGGATTGGCCAATATCGACAAGGCGCAGGGGTCGACCGAAAACATTTCCTCCCTCTCGGCCGTCATCCAGCGCAATCCGCGCGACCCCGAGGCCTATAATGTCCGCGGCTCCGCCTATGGACGCAGCGGCCAGTACCAGGCGGCGTTGAAGGATTTCGATACCGCCGTCCAGCTCAACCCCAGCTTCTACCAGGCTTATTCGAACCGGGCCCTGATCTACCGCTTCATGGGCGATCAGCAGAAGGCTCTGGCCGACTACAACCGTTCGATCCAGATCAACGCCAGCTACGACGCAGCCTATATCGGCCGCGGCAATCTCTATCGCAAGGCGGGTCGCGTGCAGGACGCCTTCAACGACTTCCAGAAGGCAATCCAGCTCGATACCACCGATGCCCGCGCCTACCACAACCGCGGCCTGATCTATCAACAGCAGGGTCAGCACAAATTCGCCATCGAGGATTTCTCGACCGCCATCTCGCTGGCGCCCGATGCTTCCGAGCCGTACAACGGGCGTGGCCTGTCCTATCTCGCCACGAACGACGAGGACAATGCGTTCTCCGACTTCAACATGGCCATCAAGCTCGACGGCAAGAACGCCGAGGCCTGGGCCAACCAGGCGCTGATCTACGAGCGGCGCGGCGACAAGCCGAAAGCGGCCAAGGCCTACCGCGAAGCCGTGCGGCTGAACCCGAGCTATCAGCCCGCCAAGGATGGCCTGGCGCGCGTCTCCAACTCCTAGCTCGTGAACTCATAAAATCTGGTCGAAACGATGTGGGCCGTCCGGCCCAAATCGCCGAAATGTGGCGTGGCGCATCTGCCACGCCGGGCACCGATCTTTAACGATGCCTTTATCCCGCCAAGGTTTGCGCGGAACGGTCCTCCGATTGCACCGTTGTTGAAACTGCATTGCAAGAAAGGACCTTTGAAATGAAGAAACTCGCTCTGTCCGCCACTCTCGCCGCCCTGGCCTTCGCCACCGCTCCGGCGCACGCAGGCCGTGTCGAGCTCGGTGTCCTCGACTGCACCATCGAAGGTGGCATCGGCTATGTCATCGCCTCCCACAAGGGCGTGGACTGCATTTTCCGCCGCTCCAATGGCGGTCCGTCGGAACGCTACACCGGCCTCATTTCCAAGCTCGGCGTCGATGTCGGCAAGACCCACCAGGGACAACTGACATGGGCTGTGTTTGCCCCGTCGCGTCACTATGACGAAGGCAATCTCGCCGGCAGCTACTACGGTGTGAATGCCGAAGCGTCCATCGTCACCGGCGGCGGCGCCAACCTGCTGCTCGGCGGCTTCCACAATTCGTACAACCTTGAGCCCCTGAGCGTGCAGGCCCAGACAGGCCTCAATCTGGCGGTCGCGGTGACGTCGATCGACCTGATCCACTCGCTGAAATAAGCGCTTCCAAAAAAGGCCCGCCCCTCTCGAAGAGGCGGGCCTTTTTCCTTGTCAAACGGGTCCACCCGGCGGCGCATTGCTTCGGCGTAAAATTCCTCTAGCATTTGCAACCGTCAGGGAGGGCGACATCCAGATGCGCGCAGCATTTCTAGCCATCGGCCTTTGCGCCGTATTGGCCCTCGATTCTGCGCAAGCCCAGGATGGCGGGCTGGAACTGGGCGTACTCGACTGCGCCATAGGCGGCGGCACCGGATTTATCTTCGGCTCCAGCAAGGACCTTTCCTGCACCTTCACGCCGGCAAACACGACCTTCGCGCCGGAGGCCTATTTCGGCGCCGTCAACAAATACGGACTGGATATCGGCCAGACGAAACAGACTGTCATGCAATGGATCGTGTTGGCGCCGATTGAAAATATCTATGCGCCCGGTGCATTGGCTGGAGACTATGTCGGCGCCAGCGCCGAAATCACCGCCGCGGTCGGCGCTGGAGCGAACCTTCTGGTCGGCGGCTTCAATCAGGCCTTCACCTTGCAGCCGCTCAGCGTCCAGACTCAGACCGGCTTCAATCTCGCGATCGGCGTCAGCCAGTTTCAGCTCCGCAGCACGTCCAACTGAACGGCTTTACTGCTGGTCGATGATCTTTCGGTCCGACGGGTCGTTGCTGGAATTGCGAACAGGCTCCGGATTGCCCTTGAAGATACCGTTGCGCAGAACGTCGAATAATCCGGGACGGTCGTAGTTCGGCTCGCCATAGGCCTTTTGGCCGGCGATCGTCTTGTCGCCGAGGTGAATGGCTTCTTCCCCGGCGGCGAACGACGTGCCGGTAAGCGCGAGAAGCGCGGCGGCCGCAAGGACAAATTTTCGCATTGTGATCTCCTGATCCGAAACCGTTCCGGTTCTTGTGACCCGAGAACGTGGCAAACACATGCCCATCGCACCACGACGACGGCCGATTGTTCCGCCAACCTCAAACAGAAATGGAGCACGGACGTCTCCCGGCCAGTGCCGCGCCTGCCTGTCTCGCTGAACACGCCGAGCCCGGGTGCCTTACACGGTGATGGTCTTCAGCCTTTCAGCGACAAGCGCCGCAAGGCGCGCCGCGACCTCGTCCTTGCTCATTTCCGGCCATTCTTCGACACCGGCCTTCGAGACGATCCGCACCCGGTTGCGATCGCCGCCCATGACGCCCCCCGTACCGATCCCGCTGTCATGCGAGACATCGTTGGCAACGATCAGGTCGGCGCCCTTCTTCCTGAGCTTGGCCTCGGCGTTCTTCTGCACATTCTGCGTTTCGGCTGCGAAGCCGATGACCAGACGGGGCCGCTTCGCATGATGGCCCACAGTAGCCAGGATATCCGGGTTTTCGACCATCTGCAGCGGCGCCGGCCCTTCACCATGCACCTTCTTGATCTTCTCCCCTGCCGAACTGGCGGCGCGCCAGTCGGCGACCGCCGCGACGAAAACGGCCGCGTCGGCCGGCAGCTGCGCTTCGACGGCCTCCAGCATCTCCTGCGCGCGCTCGACATGGATCGTTTTAACGCCGGACGGATCGGCGATTGCGACAGGCCCCGAGACCAGCCGCACATCGGCGCCCAGCCGGGCAAGCGCCGCCGCGATCGCGTGGCCCTGCCGGCCTGATGAACGGTTGGCGATATAGCGGACCGGATCGATCGGTTCGTGCGTCGGCCCGGAGGTGACGACGATCTTTGTGCCGGCGAGCGGCTTGGGCCCGTCTTGCAGCAGGCCCTCCGCTGCCGCGACGATCTCCAGCGGTTCGGCCATGCGGCCCTCGCCCGCCTCACCGCTTTCGGCCATTTCGCCCTTGGCAGGCCCGATGAAGTGAACACCGTCGCCCTTCAGCACGGAATGATTGCGCCGCGTCGCCGGGTGCGACCACATCTTTGGATTCATCGCCGGCGCCATCAGCACGGGCCTGTCAGTCGCGAGCAGCACGGCCGATGCCAGATCGTTGGCGAGGCCGCTGGCCAGCTTCGCCATCAAGTCTGCGGTTGCGGGCGCGACGACAATGATGTCGGCCTCTCGCGCCAGCCTGATATGGCCGATATCCTGCTCGTCCTGACGGTCGAAAAGATCGGTAAAGACGTGATCCGCGCTCAGCGCGCCGACGGACAGCGGAGTGATGAATTCCTTCGCCGCCCTGGTCATGACGCAGCGCACCGAAGCACCCCGCTCGCGCAGCCGCCGGATCAGATCCAGCGCCTTGTAGGCGGCGATGCCGCCACCGATGATGAGCAGGATGCGTTTGTCCGAAAGCGCCATGCTGCGATCGATCCTGTGCGAAGCGTTCAAGCCGACAAGCCGGCCGCTTACGGTATGGAGGAAATCGAAGCCCTTGAAAAGCTTGGAAACAATCTGGGGTTAAGAGCAAAAATTAAGGCGGGAGCCGAAGCTCCCGCCTTAATGGATCAGTCCCTTTTCAGGAAGCTTAGTCCTGATTGTAGAAGGGATTGGCTTCCTGCTGCGACTGGACGCCGGTGCCGACAACGCGGTTGTGGTCGATATAGAGATCGCGGCGGACCGAGTTGGTCTGGAGCTTGTCGATACCGGCCTCAGCCTGGTTGACCTTCTGGCCGGCAAGCGTCGGCGCGCCCAGAACGTTGGAAGATTCACCGGCGGCAAAAGCAACGCCGTTCAGCGCAACAAGCGCAGCGATGGCAAGAGCAAACTTTTTCATTTTATTCGTCCTATGTTGATACAAAAACCCTGTGAGCGGGGAAAGCGGCCTAATCGGTAAACCATTGATGTCTTGGGAGAATTCGTGGCTGCCGCTGGGTCTGTCAGTTTCTTTCGTTCGTCTCACTGGACAGAGATGGTGAGGCCTGCCTCATATTACCAGTGTCGGTTTTTGTGACAGTCCGTTGCCAAAAGTGGAACGATGCGGAAGGCCTTTGCCGGCGGGCGAACGACACAAATATCCGGTTCAAAGATCGAGCGGAGACCGGCATGTCCGGGGAACAAGCCGTTGGATACAGAACAAAGAAAAAGGGCAGGAGCCGAAGCTCCCGCCCTTTTTTGTAAAGCCGTCGTTCGGCTCAGTTTTGGCTCTTCAAGGGGCCAGCTTCACTCTGGTACATGCCGCCATCGGCCTGGCCCATGGTGTTGTCCATGTAGCCGCCACCCATGTAGGAGCCCTGGTTGATCGAGCTGATGCGCAGCGTATCGACCGGAACCGTAGCCTGCTCGACGCGCTGACCCGCCAAGGTCGGCTCACCGATGACATTCGATGATTCGGCATAGGCCGCGCCACTCAGAGCGACAAGACCGGCGATAGCAAAAACAAACTTTTTCATTTTCTTCATCCTGTTGTTGAATACAAAATTGACTGACCGTGAAGGAGCTTGGCTCTAGAGTTAAAATGTTAGGCAAGAATTTGCCTTATCAAACTCATTAAAATCCTGAATTAATCTTTTCAGGATTTACCAATTGGCTCGATCGTTCCGGCACCACTTCGATTTTATTGATCTCGATTTCGTTGATCTGTTTGAAGTGGAACAACCTGTATACGGGACCAAACGAGCTGGAGTTTCAAATGTTCCAACAACAAGGCGGCGTAAAACTAAAAAGGGCGGGGTTTGGCCCCGCCCTCATCATCACAGTCGCGTGAGCGACTTAGTCCTGGTGCTGAAACGGCGAGTTCTGATCCTGACCGACCGTACCCGACTGGTTGCCCATCCATGCATCGCGGCGAACCGACTTGGTGGCAAGCTGGCTGGTATAGGAGTCGCTGACCGGTTCAACGGTCGCATTTTCCTGGCCCGCCAAAAGCGGGGCGCCGAGCGTGGCCGCCCAAGCGGACGACGCGCCGGTCAATGCGGCAATAGCAGCAATAGCAATAGCAAACTTCTTCATGACGTGGTTCCTATCTCTCCAAAAACAGGCATTCGAAGGACTTATCAACACGGCGACCGACTGATCTCATGGGAGGAATTCCAGTCGTCCGTCAGGGTCTCCTTCGTTCACCTGTGGAGCGCAGGTAGGCGTCGCTGCAGGTCGCCGGTAGTGTCGAATTCTGTGTTTCTGTGTCGCAAAATACGGAACAGCCGCCGCATCGCAAATGGCAGCGCAATAAGAATCCAAACCATCTCACCCACGCCGGCTATGCACTTTTTGCCGACGCCTACGGGTTGGAACCCTCCTAAATTTATACCCAGGACTACATAAGGTGTTGGAATAAAATGATCTTTCGAACCCGCGATTTCTGCTCCCGCCATTGTGTGTCGATTTCATTGTAAAAAAGACATAGGACCCCATATTCGAGCGAAGCGCTTCCGGCGCTTCGCAATCGCCCAAACGCGGAAAATTCAGCATGGTTGGCTTTGAAGACCTTCAGACCTTTGTGGAGGTTGCTGATGCGGGAGGGTTGACTCGCGCCGCCCAGAGAATGGGGCTGGCAAAATCGATTGTCAGCCGTCGGCTCATGCGTCTGGAAAAAACCCTCGGCGTGCAGCTTCTCGCCCGCAACACGCGCGGCGCCGCATTGACGGAAGCAGGCGCCACTTTGCGCGAACATGCCGCCCGTGTGGTCACAGAAGTCCAGGCCGCCTTCGACGCCATATCTCCGACCGACGAAATCTGGGGCCGCCTGCGGGTCGCCGCGCCGCTCTCCGGCGTCACCCATCTCGCGCCGGTCATGGCCGATCTTGCGCGCCGTTATCCCCGCCTGGAAGTGCAGACCTCGTATACCGATCACATGGTCGATCTCGTCAGCGACGGATTCGACGTCGCTATACGGGCGGGCTATCTGGAGGATTCCAGCCTCGTCGCCCGCCGCATTGCCCCGCTTCATGCCAAGGTGGTCGCCAGCCCGGCCTATCTGGCGCAGCATGGGATGCCAGCCACGCCCGCCGACCTTGTCGATCACGAGGCCCTTACGACGGGGGCGGATTCCTGGCGCTTCAACGTCAAGGGCGAGGTCCTGATCATCCACCCCACCGGCCGCTTCAAGGCCAACCACGGTCAGGCCCTGCTGTCGGCGGCGCTCGAGGGGCTCGGCATCGCCATGTTGCCGGATTTCCTGACCACGCCGCTGATCGCCTCGGGCGCCCTGGTGCAGGTCCTTGCCGACTATCCGACCCCTGACGCGGGACTCTATGTGGTCCGGCTGCCGGGATCTCAGCCGCCACGCAAGATCAAGGCGCTGACCAACATCCTGCTGGAATATTTCGCGCCGGGGCCGGAACTGACGGCTAAGGTCTGATCCAGAGGCTGAATCTCAGGACAGCTTCCAGGCGATATAGATCAGCGCCAGCGCGATCGCCCACAGCGCTACCCGGCCCGAGCGCGAATAACGCGCCTCCGCCTTGCCGATCGCCCGCGCCGTGGCCTCGTCGAAACGCAGCCCGCGTTCGGCCATGGTGTCGATCTCGCGCGACAGTCGTTCGGTGCGTTGCGCCAGGTCAGGCGCCTGCCTTGCCAGCGAAACCAGTGCGCCCACGCCGTCGCGCATATCGGTCAGCACCGCGCGCGGGCCGAGGTTGCCGCGTATCCAGTCGCCCACCACCGGTTCGGCTGTCTTCCACATGTTGAAGGCCGGGTCGAGCGTGCGCGCCACCCCTTCGACGACCACCATCGTTTTCTGTAACAGCACGAGTTCCGGCCGCGTCTCCATGTCGAAGATCTCGGTCACTTCGAACAGCAGCGTCAGCAGTCTGGCCATGGAGATCGTCTCCGCCGGCTGGCCGTGGATCGGCTCGCCGATGGCGCGGATCGCCTGCGCGAAGGCGGCCACGTCGTGCTTGTGCGGCACATAACCGGCCTCGAAATGCACCTCGGCGACCCGCATATAATCACGAGTGATGAAGCCGTAGAGGATTTCGGCCAGGAAGCGCCGCTCCTTCTTGCCGAGCCGCCCGGCAATGCCGAGATCGACTGCGACAATGGTGCCGTCTGCCTCGACGAACATGTTCCCCGGATGCATATCGGCATGGAAGAAGCCGTCGCGCAGCGTGTGACGCAGGAACGACTGGATCAGGTTGGCCGCGATCGCCTTCAGATCGTGGCCGGCCGCCGCCAGCGCCGCGACATCGTTCATCTTGATGCCGTCGATCCACTCCATGGTCAGCACGTCGCGGCCGGTGCGCTCCCAGTCGACGGACGGAACACGGAAACCCGGATCGTCCCTGGTGTTCTCACCGATTTCGGACAGCGCGGCGCCCTCCAGCCGCAGGTCCATTTCCACCTTGGTGGTCTGGGCCAGCGTCTCCGTCACCTGGACGGGGCGCAGGCGGCGCGTCGACGGAACGTATTTTTCCTGCAGCCGCGCGGCGAGGAAGTAACTTTCAAGGTCATGCTGGAAGCGCCGTCGCACGCCGGGCCGGATGACCTTGACGGCAACCTGTCTGGCTAAACCGGCATAAGCCGCCTCGGCCACGTGCACCTGCGCGATCGATGCGGCGGCGACCGCCTCACCGAAATTGACGTAAAGATCGTCTATCGGCCGCCCGAGCGAGGCCTCGATCTCGGCCACCGCCGCTTCCTTGGGAAAGGTCTGCATCTTGTCCTGCAGCATGGCGAGATCGACGGCAATGTCATTGCCGACGACGTCGGGCCGCGTCGCCAGGAACTGCCCGAGCTTGACATAGGAAGGCCCAAGCCTGGCCACCGCCTGCGCCAGCCGGTCGGTGCGCCCGTGCCTGAGCGCCCGCCGCTTGGTCAGGAGCCGGGCAACCCGCCAACCGAACTTCGGCAGGCCGGAAAGCTGGTCGCCCGGAATGGCGACCACGACGCCCTCGCGCACCAGCACCCAGCCGGCCCGAACGAGCCGGAACCCCGCGCCGAGCGCGCTCATGCGGAGCCTTTCCTCAAAGCTTCCAGCCCGAGTGGAGCGCTGCGATGCCGCCGGAATAATTGCGGAAGGTGACGCGGTCGAAACCGGCGCGCCCGATCATGTCGGCGAAGTTCTTCTGGTTGGGAAACTTGCGGATCGATTCGACCAGGTAGGCGTAGGGCTCGCCGTCGCCCGTCACCATCCGGCCTATGCGCGGAATGGCGTTGAACGACCACGCTTCATACGCCTTGTCGAGCAGCGGCATGTCCACCTCGGAGAATTCCAGGCACAGGAAGCGGCCGCCGACTTTCAAAACCCGGTAGGCCTCGGCCAACGCCACTTCGATGCGTGGCACGTTGCGGATGCCGAAAGCGATCGTATACGCGTCGAACGAATTGTCGGGAAACGGGAGTTCCTCGGCATTGGCCTCGACGAAATCGACATTGCCCAGCAAATCGTATTTTTCGGCCCGGTCGCGCCCGACCGTCAGCATCGACCCATTGATGTCCAGCACGGTGGCAGCGGCGTTGCGGCCGCTCGCCTCCACGATGCGGAAGGCGATGTCGCCGGTTCCGCCGGCAACGTCCAGCACCCTCCAGCCGGGACGCTTCGGCGGATGCAGCCAGGCCACCATGGCGTCCTTCCACAAACGGTGGAGGCCGGCCGACATCAGGTCGTTCATCAGGTCGTAGCGCTTGGCGACCTTGTGGAACACTTCGTTGACCAGCGGCTGCTTTTCGCCGGCCTCGACCTTCTGGAAGCCATAGGAGGTTTCCATGCCTCCGGCGGCTGTCGTTCTTGAGCCTGACATAAATGTGATCCGTCACAAAATCGGCGCGACCATAGCCGATCAGGGATGCGGGCGCTATTGTTTAGACCATCTCTTGGGCGCGGTGTTCAGCCGCGCTTGCCAACCGCGGAAACGGGGAAGCGATGCCTTTGAAAGCCGAACTGCACTGCCACATCGAAGGGGCAGCGGCGCCCGACCTCGTCATCCGGCAAGCGCGCAAATATGGCAAGGACACCTCCCCCTATATACGCGATGGCTCCTTCGTCTGGGACGATTTCAGCACATTCCTTGCGGCCTACGATTTCTCCTCGGACCTGTTTCGCACCGAAGAGGACTATGCGCTGCTGGCCGAGCACTATCTGACCAGTCTCGCCCGCGATGGCGCCATCTACTCAGAGGTCTTCACCTCGCCGGACCATGCGAAGAAGGCCGGCCTCTCGCCCAAGGCCTACACCGACGCGCTCGGCGAAGGCATGGCGCGCGCCAAGGCCAAGACCGGCATCGAGGGCCGCATGATCGTCACCGGCGTCCGCCATTTCGGGGTCGAGCCGGTTGAGCAGGCGGCGCGCTTCGCCGCACGCTGCAATCACCCGCTGGTGACTGGCTTCGGCGTGGCGGGCGACGAGCGCATCGGCGATTTCGAGGATTATGTCCGCGCCTTCGAGATCGCCCGCGAGGCGGGCCTCGGCATCACCATCCACGCTGGCGAACTGACCGGCTGGGAGAGCGTGGCGGCCGCGCTCGACCACATTCGCCCCTCCCGCATCGGCCATGGCGTGCGCGCCATCGAAAACCCCGATCTGGTCAAGCGCATCGCCGAGGAGGGTATCGTGCTGGAATGCTGCCCCGGCTCGAACGTGGCGCTCCAGGTCTTTCCCGATTTCGACAGCCACCCTTTTCCAGCCTTGAAGGCGGCCGGCTGCAAGGTCACGCTCAATTCGGACGATCCGCCCTATTTCTGGACCTCGCTGAAACGCGAATACGAAATCGCCTCGACGCATTTCGGCATGAACGAAAAAGCCCTGCTCGGCGTCACCCGCACGGCCATCGAGGCAGCGTTCGTGGACAGGAAGACAAAAGCGGCGCTGCTGGCGAAACTGGACGGCAAAAGGCGCTAAACGCCCTAACGGCGACGTCTTGTCCGCTGTGGACGTGCGTGCCCTGCGATGGCGCGGGACTCGCCAAACGCGCCGTCATTCACTATTCACGAAAGCATTCGTTTGTTGCCGGAGAACCATCATGAAGGGCGTCACCGTCGTCGACCATCCGCTTGTCCAGCACAAGCTGTCGATCATGCGCAACAAGGATACGTCGACCGCCGGCTTCCGGCGGCTGCTGCGCGAAATCTCGCTGCTGCTCGGCTATGAGGTCACCCGCAACCTCGAACTGACGACGACACGCATCGAGACGCCGCTGGAAACGATGGATGCGCCCGTGCTGGAGGGCAAGAAGCTGGTCTTCGCCTCGGTGCTGCGCGCCGGCAACGGGCTGCTGGAGGGCCTGCTCGATCTGGTTCCGGCAGCGCGCGTCGCCCATATCGGGCTTTATCGCGATCACGATACGCTGGAAGCCATCGAATATTTCTTCAAGGCGCCGAGCGATCTCGCCGACCGTCTCATCATCGTCGTCGACCCGATGCTGGCGACCGCCAACTCGGCCATCGCGGCGATCGACAAGCTGAAGGCGCGCGGCGCCACCAACATCCGCTTCCTGTGCCTGCTGGCCTCACCCGAAGGCATCGAGCGCTTCACCAGCGCTCATCCGGACGTACCGGTCTACACCGCCTCCATCGACCGCGAACTGAACGACAAGGGCTATATCATGCCGGGTCTCGGCGATGCCGGCGACCGCATGTATGGGACAAAATAGCGTCGTTTACCGGCTGTTTACGCAAAAGCGCGGTTTCCTCAAGCCGACCGGCCATCGGCGCAGGCGTTAAGACGGAAAATACCATCGCGGCGCTATCGATGTCCTTGAAAGAGGCATCCATGTTGCAGAAGCTCCTCATCGCGGGCGTGATCGTCGGGTGTTCGGCATCGCTGCCGATCCTTCTTCAATCGCACCCCGAAGCCTTCGAGCACGTCATGCGGTTTGCGCTCGACAAATCGAAGGACATGACGGCCGAAGCGCCGATGACGATCGCGACCGCCGTCTCCGAGCCGGAAACATCCCAGCCGCTCGGACGAAAGGTCCTCGTCGCAGCTGATAATCAGGGACATTTCGTTACGACTTTCAAGGTCAATGGCCGCCCGGTCGACGCCATGGTCGATACCGGCGCCACGGTCGTCGCCCTCACCGCTTCGACAGCCCGCAAGGTCGGCATTTCGTTGAGCTCGGGCGATTACAATCACGAAGTCAGCACCGCCAATGGGCAGGTGAAGGTGGCGGTGGTGACCATCGACAGCATTCAACTGGGCAAGATAACCCTCGAGGATGTGCAGGCCGTCGTCATCGAGGACAAGGCGCTGCGCACCAATCTGATCGGCATGAGCTTCCTGAAGCGCCTCGACAAATATCAGGTCCAGGACGGCGCCCTGCTGCTGGCGCAGTAAGCCGCGTCATCGCAACGGCAATCAACGCGGCAGGATGCGCCGGATGATCGCCTTCTCAGAAGCTGGTCGCTGCGGCCCAACCGTATAGGCAGACCGCACCGCCGCCGCGGCCGCCTCAGCGTCCGTCTCGTTGCGGGCGTGGATCAGCGCCAGCGCCTCGCCGGTCCGGACCTCCGCGCCGACCGGCAGGAGCCGCGTGATGCCGACCGCATGATCGATCACGTCCTCATTGCGCCTGCGCCCGCCGCCCAGCGTCACCACCGCCAGCCCGATCTCCCGCGTGGCAATCCCGAGAACGAAGCCGTTCTCTTCGGCTTTGACCGCATGTTCGATAGGCGCCTTCGGCAAAAAATCATGCGGCCGCTCCACCAGGCCCGCCGGACCTCCGAGAGCCGAGACCATGCGGCCGAAGGCCGCCGCCGCCCGCCCGCTCGACAGCGCCTCGCCCGCCCGCTCAAGCCCTGCCTTGTTGGAGGCCGCTATTCCCGCTGATTGCAGCATCTCGGCCGCGAGTGCCAACGTCACCTGCTCCAGCCGCCGGTCGCGGCTGCGGCCGGCGAGGCAGTCGACGGCGTTCAGCACCTCGACGGCATTGCCGGCTGCGGAGGCCAGCGGCTCGTTCATGCCGGTGATCAGCGCCGTTGTCTTCAGGCCAGCGCCGTTCGCCACCTCGACCAGGCTGGCGGCGAGAGCGGTGGCGTCGCGCGACCTTTCCATGAACGCGCCATTGCCGACCTTCACGTCCAGCACCAGCGATTGCAGCCCGGCGGCCAGTTTCTTCGACAGGATCGACGCGGTGATCAGCGGCACCGATTCCACCGTGGCGGTAACATCGCGGATCGAGTAGAGCCGCTTGTCGGCAGGCGCGAGATCGCCGGTCTGGCCGATGATCGCCGCGCCCGTCTCCACCACCGCCTTGCGGAGCAGGCCGATGTCGGGCTGGCTGACATAACCGGGAATGGCATCCATCTTGTCCAGCGTGCCGCCCGTGTGGCCGAGGCCACGGCCCGAGATCATCGGCACATAGGCGCCGCAGGCAGCAACGATGGGCGCCAGCATCAGCGAGACATTGTCGCCGACGCCGCCGGTGGAATGCTTGTCGGTGACGGGACCCGGCAGGTCCGACCAGTCGAGCACATCGCCGGAATCGCGCATCGCCATGGTCAGCGCAACCGCCTCGTCCCGGCCCATGCCGCTGAAAAAGACCGCCATGGCGAAGGCGGCGACCTGACCGTCCGACACGCTTTTGTCCGTCACGCCGGAAATGAACGCACCGATCTCCTCGGCTGAAAGTTTATGGCCGTCGCGCTTGTGGCGGATGATCTCCTGGGGGAGCATGGGCAACTATCCCTCCCCCTCACGCATCGAACAACCCATCCTGGAACACCTTCTTCAGGATCGTCGCCAGCCGGCCGCCGCCGATGGGCGCCATATCCTTGGTTTCCTGGTGCGACAACTCGGCCCCCGTCATGCCGGCGGCGAGGTTGGTGATGACGGAACAGGCGGCGACGCGCAGGCCGAAGAATCGTGCCAGGATCACCTCGGGCACCGTCGACATGCCCACCGCATGTGCGCCGAAGGCGCGCGCCATGCGGATCTCCGCCGGCGTCTCGAAGGAAGGGCCGGAAAACCACATATAGACGCCCTTGTGCAGTTCTATGCCGGTCGCCTGCGCCGCCCGCTCCAGCGCCGAACGCATGCCCACGTCATAAGCCTCGGTCAGCCCGACGAAGCGGCGGTCCGTCGGTTCGCCGAACAGCGGATTGGAACCGGAAAAGTTGATGTGGTCGGTGACGAGCATCACCGAACCGGGCAGCATTTCGGGGTCGACCGAACCGGCGGCGTTGGTCAAGAGCAGCCGGGAGACGCCGATGCCGGCCAGCGTCTCGATGGCCGGGCGCATGACGGCGGCGTTGCCTTCTTCGTAGTAATGCGCGCGTCCTGCCAGCATCAGCACCGGTCTGCCGGCGAAACGCCCCGCGACCACCTCGCCGGCATGGCCGGTGACGCCGCTGCGTGGAAAGCCGGGAAGATCGGCATAGGGGATGCGCACCGCGCCCTCCACCTCGTCGACCAGCCCGCCGAGCCCCGAGCCCAGCACCAGCGCCGTGGATGGCGCCAGCCCGTCCAGCCTTTCGACGAGATGATCGACGGCGGCTTTCATTTGAGGATATCGCCCCTGAACCCGTAGGGTAGGATGTCGCCCATCGTCACCGTTTCCACTACACCGGTCTCGTCGCAGAGATAGAGCTTGGTATCGGGTTGCGTGAATTCCGCCAACCGCTGGCGGCAGCCACCGCAGGGCGTGCATCTGGCCATGCGCTCGGCGATCACCGCGATTTCGGTGATCCTGCCCCCACCGCCCATGATGTAGTGGCCGAGCGCCGTCGTCTCGGCGCACCAGCCTTCCGGATAGGACGCCACCTCGATGTTCGCCCCGGCGAAGACGCGCCCATCCTCCGTACGCAACGCCGCCCCGACCGGGAATTTGGAGTACGGCGCATAGGCCTTGGCCATGGCGGTCTGCGCGGCAAGGAAGAGGTCATGCGACATGGCTCACCGCTCCTTCACATACGGTACGCCGCCGGCGCGTGGCGGGATCGCCTTTCCTATGAAGCCGGCGAGCAGCACGACGGTCAGCACATAGGGCAGCGCCTGCATGAACTGTACCGGCACCCGGCCGATCAGCGGCAGCGGCGTGCCTTGCAGCCGAATTGCCAGCGCGTCGAGGAAGCCGAACAGCAGGCAGGCGAACATGGCGTTGACGGGCTTCCACTTGGCGAAGATCAGCGCCGCCAGCGCGATATAGCCCTTGCCGGCGGTCATGTCCTTCACGAAGCCGCCATTCTGCACCATCGACAGATAGGCGCCTGCAAGACCGGTCAGGATTCCGGTGCAGATGAGTGCGCGGTAACGTAGCCAGGCAACCGAAATGCCCGCCGTATCCACCGCCGCCGGATTTTCGCCGACAGCGCGCAGCCGCAAGCCGAAGCGGGTGCGGAACAGCACCCACCAGGTGAAGGGGACCGCGAGGAAGGCAAGATAGACCAGCACCGAGTGGCCCGAGATCAACTCGGCATAGATCGGGCCGACGATCGGCACGCCGCGCAACGCATTGGCACCGGGAAAAATGATGGCCTCGAACCGTTCATTGGGCGCCAGCGCCGGCGTCCGGCCGCCTTGGCTGAACCAGGCCTGGCCGAGAATGACCGTGGACCCCGCCGCGATGAAATTGATCGCCACGCCCGACACGATCTGGTTGCCGCGATGGGTGATCGAGGCGAAGCCATGGACGAGCGCGAAGGCCACGGAAATCAGGATCGCCATGCCGAGGCCGATAAATGCCGAGTGAAACACCGAGGCGGCAGCCGCTCCGGCGAATGCTCCGACCAGCATCTTGCCTTCAAGGCCAATGTCGAAAACGCCCGCCCGCTCCGAATAGAGGCCGGCAAGGCAGGCCAGCAGCAGCGGCACGGAAAGGCGGATGGTCGAATCCAGCGTCTGGATGACGATGTTGAAGAAATCCATCTCAGCCTCCCCCGCCCTTGGCCGCAGCCATGCCCATGGATTTCGGACTGACGGACGCGAACAGCACCTGGATGTATGGCCTGAACATGTGTTCGAGCGCCCCCGCGAACAGGATGACGAGACCCTGAATGATGACGATCATGTCGCGGCTGATCGCCGGCATCTCGAAGGCCAATTCGGCGCCGCCCTGATACAGCGCGCCGAACAAAATGGCCGCCAATACAATTCCCACCGGGTGGGAACGGCCCATCAGGGCAACGGCGATGCCGACATAGCCGGCGCCGCTGACGAAATCGATGGCGACATTGTGCTGGTCGCCCATGGTCGGGTTGAGGGCCATCATGCCGGCCAGCGCGCCGGAGATCATCATGGCAATGATGATGATGCGGGTTTCCGAAATACCGGCATATTTCGCTGCCTTTGGGCTGTGGCCATAGGTGCGCATCTCGTAGCCCAGCTTGGTGCGCCAGATCAGCAGCCAGACCAGCCAGGCCATCAGCAGGGCCAGCAGGAAACTGACATTGAACGGCGCTGAACGAATTTTCGCTCCGAACAGTTCGATGATCCAGTTGAGTTTCGGCAACTGCCCGCCTTCGAGGAAGTTGCGCGTTTGCGGCGCTTGCGAGCCGGCTGGCTTCAGCGCGCCGACAAGGAAAAAGACCATTGTCGATGCGGCAATAAAATTGAACATGATCGTGGTGATGACGATGTGCGAGCCGCGCTTGGCTTGAAGATAAGCCGGGATCAGCGCCCACAGCGCGCCCATGACCGCGGATGCGACAATGGCTATGGGAAAGGTTATCCACCACGGCGTCACGCTGTCGAATACGAGACAGACGACCGCGACGCCCAAGCCCCCGATATAGGCCTGACCCTCGGTGCCGATGTTGAACAGGCCGCAATGCACCGCCACCGCGACCGACAGTCCCGTGAAGATGAAGGTCGTGGCGTAGAACAATGTGAAGGCGATGCCCTGCCCGCGTCCGAACGCGCCCTCGACCAGGATGACGGCGGCGCGGAACGGGTTTTCGCCGACCAGCAGCACGACGAAGCCGGCCACGACGAAAGCAACCAGCAGATTGATCAGGGGTATCAGGCCATAATCGGCCCAGCCCGGCAGCTTGGCATAGGGCGTGCTCATTCGGCCGCCTCCTTGTGCTCGACACCGGCCATGAGCAGGCCAAGCTCGCCTTCCGTCGTATCGGAACCACGTTCGCCGACGATGCGGCCGGCGAACATGACGAGGATGCGGTCGGACAGCGAGCGGATCTCGTCCAGTTCGACCGAGACCAGCAACACCGCCTTGCCGGCGTCGCGCATGGCGATCAGCCGCTTGTGGATGAACTCGATGGCGCCGACATCGACGCCGCGTGTCGGCTGCCCGACGATCAGCACGCCGGGATCCTGCTCAATTTCGCGCGCCAGCACGATCTTCTGCTGGTTGCCGCCGGAGAAATTGGCGGTCTTGAGCCGGCAGTTCGCCGGCCTGATGTCGTATTTCTCGATCTTGTCCCTGGCGTCCTTCTGGATGGCGTCGATGTTGAGGAACGGACCTTTCAGATATTGCTCGTCATCCTGATAGCCGAGGATGGAGTTTTCGTTTTCCTCGAAGGCGAGCACCAGGCCGACATGGTGACGGTCCTCCGGCACATGGGCGAGTCCGCGCTCGCGCAATTCCCCGGGATCGGCCGCGCCCGTCAGGTCGATCGGCTTGCCGTCCAGCGTCACACTGCCGGAAACGGCCTTGCGGATGCCGGAAATGGCTTCCAGAAGTTCCGACTGGCCGTTGCCGGCGACGCCAGCGATGCCGACGATCTCGCCGGCGCGCACGTCGAAGGAGACATCGTCCACCATCGTCACGCCGCGCAAATCCTTGACCGTCAGGTTCTTCACCGAAAGCTTGACGCCTTCCGCCTGCATCGCGTCCTTTTCCACACGCAGCAGCACGCGGCGTCCGACCATCAGCTCGGCGAGTTCCTCGACCGTGGTCTTCTTCGTCTCGCGCGTGGCGACGATCGTGCCCTGCCGCATGACCGAGACGCTGTCGGTGATCGCCATGATCTCGCGCAGCTTGTGCGTGATCAGCACGATGGTTTTGCCCTGCTCCTTGAGCTGGCCGAGAATGCGGAACAGATGGTCGGCTTCCGCCGGCGTCAGCACGCCGGTCGGCTCATCAAGGATCAGGATTTCGGCGCCCCGATAGAGCGCCTTGAGGATTTCGACGCGTTGCTGCAAGCCGACCGGCAGTTCCTCGATCAGCGCGTCGGGGTTGACCTGCAGGCCATATTCACGCTCCAGCCGGATCAGTTCCGACCGTGCCTTGGCGATGGAGGATTTCAGCAGCGCGTTGCTCTCGGCCCCGAGGATGACATTTTCCAGCACGGTGAAATTGTCGACCAGCATGAAGTGCTGATGCACCATGCCGATGCCCGCCGTGATGGCATCGTTGGAGGTCTTGATCGTCGCCGGCTTGCCGTTGACGCGGATTTCGCCGCTGTCGGCCTGGTAGAAACCGTAGAGGATCGACATCAGCGTCGACTTGCCGGCGCCGTTCTCGCCGACGATGCCGTGGATCGTGCCACGGGCGACCTCCAGATTGATGTCGCGGTTGGCCTGGACGGCGCCGAAGCTCTTATTGATGCCGATCAGCTCGATTGCGGCTTCCGCCATACGGCTGTTCCCACTTTTGTTTTTTTATCGACCGGTCAAAAGTCGTAGCATGGCGCGGCTGGCCATGCCAACGGCCTGCCGGTTCTATCACTCTCGACAAAACCCCGCCCGCTTGTCAATTTCGGCACGAGCAAAATTGCCGCCCCCGCGCGAACATGCATTCGAGCGTTGTCGGGCAGCCACATAGGAACATTCGCATGACAGTGCCCACAGACCGGCTGACCACGCTGGAAATCCGCGCCGCCGAGCAGGAGCGGACCATCGAGGAACTTTCGGCGCAGATCGCCGAACAGTGGAAGGTGATCGAAAGGATGCAGCGCAAGCTGGATGCGCTGACGGACCGGTTTCTCGTTCTGGAGGAGCAGGCCGCGCCGGATGTGCCGATCACCAAGCCGCCGCACTGGTAGTTCCATCAGCCACTCATAGGTCCGGCCCCGGCAAACCGGGACCGGACAGGTTCAGGCTCGGAACATCAAGCTGTCCCGACCCGAATTGGTTACATCGCCTTGAGCACGGCGATGTCGCGCAAGGCACCCGACGCGCCAGTGATGTCGCCGGTCTTTTCGGCTCCACCCGTTTCCAGGTTGACCTTGTACAGCGCTCCCGAGGCCACCAGCCAGCCCGTGTTGGCGCCCTCGGCCGTCGTATGGACGTCGAAGGCATACGCATCCGATGTCACGCCGAGCGCGCCGATGGTCTTGAGCGTCCCGTCATTGGGCTTCGTCTGCTGGAGGAAATTGCCGGCCGCGTCGATATCGTACATGGCGGTCTTTTCCGGCTTGCCGTGCGAGTTGATATAGGCGGTGGCGACGACGTTCGGCTTGGAATCCGCGCCCTTGTCGCCGGCCTCGAAGTTCAGCGCGCCGTCCTGTGTCACCTCGCCGGTATCGGGATTGGCGCGCAGATTGGTGCCGTCCGAACCCATGACGCGCAGCCGATCCGACGTCGGGTTGAAATCGACGCTTGCCGAAACGCCGTCGGGCAGCATCTTGGTCAGCTTGCCGCCGGCCGTCGCCGCGCCCGCTTCATCGATCGCAACGATGGTGCCGTCGCCATCCACGCCATAAAGCTTGCCGTCGGCGGGCCGCATGTCGATGCCAATCAGCCTGTCGACGCCTGTCACATCGACGGTTTTGGTCACTTCCGGCTTTTCGGTGTCGAACCACACCAGCGTCTTTTCTCCGGTAAGGCCGACGACCGGCGCCGCATTGGCCGATATCGCCATCAGGCTGGCGCCCGCGATGAGAAAGGCGGAAAGGGTTTTGTTGTGAACGTTCATGGCGGGTCTCCTTGTATCCGCAAGATGAGCCTTGCCCTTGCCTTACCCGCGAGGACACATTGCGGATGCAGCGCCCGAAGAAAAATTTCCGCTCTTGCATCCGCCGGCGTTCCTTGTGTGTATGACAATCGAGGTTTCCTGCTCTGCAAGGTCCGGGAGGACGATGGACGCGACTTCCGACGACGATCTGTGCACAGCGCTGCTGGTGCGCGTGGCCAGGGGCGACCGGGCTTCGCTGGGCGAGCTTTTCGCCCGCGAAGCCGGCAGGCTGATTGCCGTTGCGCGGCGCATCCTGCGGCGGTCCGACCTGGCGGAGGAAGCTGTCCAGGATGCTTTCGTGGCGGTATGGCAGCGGGCATCGACCTATGATGGCGCACGCGGCTCGGCGCGCGCCTGGCTGACCACCATCGTGCGCAATCGCGCCCTCAACATGCTGCGCGACGGCGCCCGGCTCGACTATGTCGATGACGACATGCTGGAGCATTTTGGCGAACGCAGCGCCGATGCCGAGGCCGCCTACGCTGCCTTGCCGGACCGCGAGGCTCTCAAGCAATGCCTTGGCCAATTGGATGCGTCGCGGCGGCGCTCGATCCTGCTTGCCTATGTGGTCGGATTCACCCATGGCGAAATCGCAGCCGACCTCAAGGCGCCGGTGGGGACGGTGAAGGCCTGGATCAGGCGTGGCATGATCGCCCTGCAGGAGTGCCTGTCATGACCGACAACGAGCAGAGAATGGCGCGCGCCGGCGACTATGTGCTGGGTCTGATGAGCGAGGAGGAACGCGACCGGGCCGAACACGACATGGAACGCGACGCCGCCTTTCGCGATGCGGTGCTGACGGCGGCGCAGCACTTCCACAAGCTCGACCTGACCACAGCTCCCGAGCCCGTTCCGGACCAACTCTGGCAAAAGGTATCCGAACGCATTGCCAGTCTGCCGCAGATGCAGGCTGCCGAAACCGCCCCCGCCTCGCCCTCGAAACCGCGCGTGGCGGCGAACGCCAGACCGAAGCGCTTTGGGCTCCATTCGCTCGGCGGACGTGGCGGTTTCGCCATCGCCGCCTCGCTGGCCGCCGCCTGCGCGATCGGCTATTTCGGCGCGCTCGCCACCGTGACGAACCCCCAGCCAGTGGTCGTGGTGGTGCTCGATACGCCAGCCAACACGCCCGGCGCCATTTTCGAAGCTTTCGCCGACGACAGCGTCCGCATCGTCCCGCTCGAGGAATTCACCGTGCCGGCCGGCCAGACCATGCAGGTCTGGACGCTTTACGACAAGGCTGTCGGGCCGGTCTCGCTCGGCACCATCGGCGCCAAGGCGACAGAAGTGCGCCTGCAAGGCCCGCATCTGCCCCTGCCGAAACCCGAACAGCTCTACGAGATCACGCTGGAGCCATCGCCCGGATCACCGACCGGCAAGCCGACCGGGCCGATTCTGGTCAAGGGTTTCGCCAGGCAGCCGGCGCGCAGCTGATCAAAGCAAAACCGCCGGGACAATGCCCCGGCGGCTCGAACCTTATTTAAAATCAGTCGTAGGCAGTTCAGTACGGGCAGGCACTGTCGGCCGTATAATCATGCACCTCGACTGTGCCGGCGATGATGTCGGCCTTGGCCTTTTCGGCGGCTGCCTTCATGTCGGCGGTCACGAGATCCTTGTTGTTGTCGTCCATGGCGTAATCCACACCGCCTTCCTTGAGGCCGAGATCCTGGAGGCCGCCGCTGAACTTGTCGTCCTTGGCGTCCATGAAGGTGGTGTAGACGGCAACGTCGACGCGCTTCAGCATCGAGGTCAGCACCTTGCCGGGCTGCAGGCCGTTCTGGTTGGAATCGACGCCGATGCCGAGCTTGCCGCCATCCGCCGCAGCCTGCAGCACGCCAACCCCGGTGCCACCGGCCGCCGCATAGATGACGTCCGCGCCCTGGTCCATCTGCGTCTTGGCGATTTCACCGCCCTTGGCCGGGTCGTTCCAGGCCGCCGGCGTATCGCCGGTCATGTTCTGGATAACCTCCGTCGCCCCGGCGGACTTGGCGCCGCCGACATAGCCGCAGCCGAACTTGCGGATCAGCGGAATGTCCATGCCGCCGACGAAGCCGACCTTCTTCGACTTGGAGGCCATCGCGGCCAGCACGCCCACGATGTAGGAGCCTTCCTGTTCCTTGAATTTAAGCGACCGCACATTCGGCAGGTCGACCTGATCGTCGATAATGGCGAACTTCAGCTCGGGATATTCGGCGGCCACCTTCTTCAGCGAATCCACCCACGAGAAGCCGGCCATCACGATCGGGTTGCGGCCGTCCTCGGCGAAGCGGCGCAAGGCCTGCTCGCGCTGCGAGGCGTTGGAAACCTCGAACTCGACATAGGAGATGCCGGTTTCGGTCTTGAATTTCTCGGCGCCGTTATAGGCCGCTTCGTTGAACGATTTGTCGAACTTGCCGCCCAGATCGTAGAGCAGCGCCGGCTGGATATCGGCGGCGAAGGCCGGCATGACCATTGCGGTTGCGGCCAGGAGGCCGAGAACGAGACGTTTCATGTGATCCACACCCTGTCGGTTGTTTCCGTTTTCGCGCCCCGCGCTGCCGGTTTGAAGCCAGGCGCACAGGGTTCCGGCAGGAAAGATAGGCCTCCCGCTTGACGGCCAATCTTGCATGGCCGGAAACAAAATTCACGCGGAATTTTGACCTTTTGGAAAACCATGGCGCGGTATGGCAGCGCCATGGTTATGGGTTGCGGTGCGCGCGTCGCGGGTCAGGCGTTCGCGGCAGCCGAAGCCGCGGAAGGTATGGCGCAGGCGACGCCGGTGCCCCTCAGATTGCAGTACCCGTAGGGATTCTTGGCCAGATACTGCTGGTGGTCCTCCTCGGCGAAATAGAACTCCGGAGCGGGCGCGATCTCGGTGGTGATCTTGCCGCGGCCGGCGCCTTTCAGCGACGCGTCGTAGGCATCGCGCGAAGCGATCGCCGCCTGCTGCTGCCCCTCACCAAAGGTGTAGATCGCCGAACGATAGGTGGTGCCGACATCGTTGCCCTGGCGCATGCCCTGCGTCGGATCATGGCTTTCCCAGAACAGCTTCAAAAGGTCGGCATAGGAGACGATCTTCGGATCGAACACGACGAGCACGACCTCGGCATGGCCGGTCAGGCCGGTGCAGGTTTCCTGATAGGTCGGGTTTGGCGTGATGCCGCCGGCATAGCCGACCGCCGTCACCCAGACGCCTTCGGTCTGCCAGAACAGCCGCTCCGCGCCCCAGAAGCAGCCGAGCCCGAACATGGCCGTCTCCAGCCCATCGGGATAAGGGCCCTTGAGCGGCCGCTTCGAGACATGGTGTTTGGCAGCAGTCGGGATCGGTTTGTCCCGTCCGGGCAACGCTTGCTCAGGCTTCGGCATCGTCACTTTCTTGTTCAAGAGGTCGCCGAGAAAAAACATGCGCAAATCTCCTTCCCGTTTTCAGGAATCCACGGTCAGCCGATGGCATATCTGCCGGCAAGCGGCTGCCGCCTGTAGCCGACACAATAGAGCAGAAACGCCAGCAGCGCGAAAAGGATGAAGCCGGGTTGATCGATAACCCAGCTCAGACCCATGTCCCAGGCGAGCGGATGCAGCTTGCCGCGGACAAAGGTCTCGAACGAGACCAGGGTGTCCGGCGATACCGAATTCCAGCTGGTTCTCAGCGGTGTCATCACAATCTGCGAGGCCACGACCGACCGCGTCGTATCGAGCACCGCCATGATGACGGAAACGGCCAGCGACAGCATCGCCGCGAAACGGAACAGGAAACGGATCATCCGGCCTTCCGGTCTTCGCCAGCCATCGCCCTGAAAGGCTTGGCGGCCGGCATCTCTTCATCCGACAACAAATATGGCGTGAACAGCGCTAGCGCAATGCGGACACACGGATTTGAGCCGGGTTTGATCGTGAACCATCAGATGCGACGCCGTGACATCGACCGTTTTCGACGCCATGTCGAATGCGCCAGCCTCGCGCCAAAGCTGTCGGACCGGCGTTGCAAGCCTGCACGGATGCCCGAGCGCAGGAAAGAACTCGCGGTGGCGCCATTATGTCTTGGCATTCCGCGCCGGATCGACTAGATCAGCCCCGCGCCCGCCACTTCGGTGGCCAAGGCGCAGGAAAGGTCCGCCCCATAGGTCAAGGGCGGCCCCATGTCCCGGCTTCCGGGACTGATTTCCACCGGAATGCGCATTCCCGACCCGCGCGGCGAAACCGGCCGTGTCGAGCGCAAAGGACGGAGAGGTGGCCGAGTGGTTGAAGGCGCACGCCTGGAAAGTGTGTTTACGGGAGACCGTAACGCGGGTTCGAATCCCGCTCTCTCCGCCATCTGTGCTTGCTACCGAAGTTTTTTTGCGCCGAACCGTATTTCGAAGACCGGCCCTTTGGCGTCATCGACCTCCATGCACCAGTCGGTGCCGATGGACAATTGACCATCCAATTCGGAAATCATTTCTCCGCAGGCCCGTGTTGCTTCGTCCCACGCATGCTTTTCGTCCGTGAGAACGGTGCCTATCGTGTCTCTGATCTCCGGAGAGCCATGGCTGACGTGGAAAAAGTAACGCGGCATACTATCGTCCGTATCTGGCGGAATGCGTCACTTAAATCAGGTACGAGGCAATTTGGTTCCTGATCGGAACCCATCGTCCGGCAGCCCTCCGGGTTCAGGAACCGTCGGAATCAAAATCCGGAGAAACCAGCGCCGATGATGCGGGTGCCGTCAGCACCCATCGCACGAAACCGGCCTGGCGCTCATATATCGCCGTTCCATCCACCGATTGCGGCGCCACACGCTGGAGAACGACCGTACCGAAACCACGGGAATTGCCTTTACCGGGCTTGGGAACCGAGGTTTCCTCCCAAGCTAGACTGAATTCGCGCTCTCCCGATGCTCCAACGCCAACCTGCCAGCTTACCGTTATGCGCCCTGCATTGCCGGACAATGCGCCATATTTTGTGGAATTCGTCGCCAATTCGTGGAACGCCATGCCAAGATATTGCACCGAATTCGGCAAAAGCGTCAGCATGGGACCGGAAAGCGTAACCTGCTCCTCATGGCCAAATGGCTTGAGGTGTTCTTCGACCAGATCAAAGACGCTGGCTCCCACCCATTCGGAAGACACCAGAAGATCGTGCGATTTGGAAAGCGCAATGATGCGCTCCCGTATCAGAAACTCGAACTCCTCGGGATCGTCGGTGCGCCTCCGCGTTTCCCGGATCATGGAAAGAAGGACCGCGAACTGGTTCTTGACCCGGTGGTTTACCTCGCGGAGCAAAAGACGGATCTTCCTTTCGCTTTCTTTTAAAGCCGAAATGTCGCGGGCGATCTTGGAAGCGCCGATGATTTCGCCACGCGAATTCTTGATCGGTGAAACCGTCAGCGAAACCGGGATCAGGACGCCATCCTTCCGCAGCCGCATGGTTTCGAACGTCTCGACCCGCTCGCCGCGCCGGATGCGGCTTATGATATCGGCCTCTTCGTCATACCGGTTTTCCGGGATCAGCATCAGCACCGGCTGGCCGATCGCCTCGCTCGGCAAATAGCCGAAAAGCCGCTCCGCCGCAGCATTCCAGCTCTCGATGATGCCGTTGATGTCCTTGCTTATGATCGCGTCGAAGGAAGAGTCGACGATGGCCGCGAGCCGGGCCGCCGTCTCTTCCGAAAGTTGATTGTGATGAATGCCCACTATTTTGCCCATACGCCATATCTAGCATGGCGATTACGGGCAGCCAGCGGAATTTCCTGCTTTTCAAAGCCGGGCGCAGCCGGCGCCCGCGTGAGGAAACCCGCGCGCGGGTCGGTGCATCGCGATCCAGCGTAAGGCGCACGCCTTTCGGGCATATTGCGAGTTGCGTCCGCAAACAATTATCGACTTCCGCCCGCCTTCGTGATGAAATTCGCTTCCTGGTCACTGGATAGGAGGTTTCGATGGATCGAAGACTATTTCTGACGGGAATGCTCGGCTTTGCCGCGACAGCCGCCGTTGCCAGCGTGGTCCGACCGACAAATGCTCTCGCCGGCGTACCGGGCGGCAACGGAATCCTGGACGAACTTGAAACGTCCACGCCGGACTTTCTCGACACCGAACTGGAGGCGAGCCCTGAGCTCATCAATCATAGGCCCGGTCACCATCGGCCGAGGCGTCGCCGGCGGCGGGTCTGGAGACGGGTCTGCCGCAGATACTGGCGTCATGGCCGCCGCATCACCCGCTGTTATCGCACCAGGGTTTGGGTGTGGCTGTTCTGATCTGAAGTTTGAACCCCGGCTCAGGCCGGGGTTTTCGCTTGTGCCGGCCGGAAAAACGCACGCGATGCGGACCCTCCCTGCGCGCGGGCGGCAAGGATTTTGCGGCGATCGCCTTGTCATTGTGGCCCTGTTACATTATATTTGCAAAATCGATCTTGCTTGTTGAGCTTGTTTTGTCGCTGCGGCGTTCATCCGATCTTTCCCATCAATTTCGAAGAGTGTGACGTTTGGCTTTCCGCCAGGCGCCGAAAATCTATGCAATTGAAAGGATTTTTTTGATGGATACTGGAACCGTAAAGTTCTTTAACTCGACCAAGGGCTTCGGCTTCATTCAGCAGGACAACGGCTCGCCGGACGTCTTCGTGCATGTTTCCGCCGTCGAACGCGCCGGTCTTCGCGGGCTCGTCGAGGGCCAGAAGATCGGCTTCGAAATCGTCGCCGACCGCAAGACCGGGCGCAGCTCGGCCGAGAATTTGCAGGAAGTCTAGCAAACCGCTTGCCTCCAGCCTTTGACCACGGATGTACTGGCACTGGCAGTAGAGGCTTCGAGAAGGTCGGGTTTTACCCGGCCTTTTTCTTATCAGGAGAAAGCCCATGAAGGACGCTCTTGCAGAGGGCATTTTCAAGCCCAAACCGACAACCGCTGAAGCCAAGGGTGACGCCACCACACGCGCGGCGCGTACCATCATCGGCAGCGAAGTCGCCCTTCGCGACGCCAAGACCGAGAGGCTGCGCAAGGCGCGGCTCGCGCAGGAGGCTCTGGAGCCGGCTCCCGAGCCGAAGGCCAAGCCAAAAGTGAAAGCCAAGGCCAAGGCCAAGCCGAAAGCGGCTGCCGCGAAGCTGGCCTCCACCTGAGATCGCTTTGCGCTGAAAGGAGCGGACGCCGCTCTTGTCTGACGCCGGCTTATAGAATTAGGATGCTGCCGTAGAACGGTCCGTGGCAACAGTAACGGCAGCGTTGCGCGCATGTACAAAATCGACTCGACGTTTCAGCCGATGCTCGATGCCTGTGACCGCGCCGCCTACTACTTCGGAAATACCGACTACGTTCAACTGGGCCTCGATGGGTACATCGAGGCTTTGCGCTATGTAAGCCTCGTCCGCACCGAACCCCACGCCCGGCCGGATCGTCACTTCTTTCCAGCCGACGCCGCTGCATCCGGATCGGGCTTTGCGCTGATCACAAACGCGCTGATGGCCGCTGACGAAACCAGGCGTTTCTTCGCCGATGAGCCGGCCGGTGGCCTTGGTTTTTGCCTGGAGCATGACGAGCAGACCGGATATCTGGCAAGCCAGCTCGGCCTGGCGTTCGCCAATGTCCCCTATGATGTTTATCGCCGGACTGACAGCAAGATAACCGGCATGGCTCTGGCGCAGTCCTGCGGCGTCCCCAACGTCCCCGGCGTCGTCCTTGCGCCGCGAAGCTATGACGAGGCGCGCGAGGCCGGCGCCATGCTTGGCGAGGACCTTGTCGTCCAATTGCCTTTCGGCTGTTCCGGCGAAGGCACGTTCTTCATTTCCTCGCAGCGGGACTGGGACCGCTGCTTTAAACCTGGAGAGCCGGTTGGAGACGTGCGGGTGCTGCGGCGCCTGCGATGCCGGTCGCTGACGGTGGAGGCGTGCGCAACCGCCGCCGGAACCATCGTCGGGCCGGCGCTCGTCGATACGATAGGCCTTGCCGCGCTGACGACGCGCAAGGGCGGATGGTGCGGCAACGAGGTTCCTGACGCCGATATCGACGACGACGTCTGCGGTCGGGCGCGCCGCTACGCCAACGCCATCGGCGGCGCCATCTATCGCACCGGCTTTCGCGGCTATTTCGGTATCGACCTGCTCCTGGACCTCGACACCGGGGCGCTTTTCTTCGGCGAGATCAACCCACGGGTTACGGCCGCCGCCACCATTTCAAACCCGATAATGCTGTCGATGGGCGTGCCGCCGATGACGGTGTTTCATCTGCTGGAAATGCAGGGGAAATCGGGAGCCATTCCCGTCGAGGCAATCAACGAAGCGACATCGCCGCGGCCGCCAAGAAATTTCTCGCACCTCATCGTGCGCAACAAGGAGCAGGCCAAAATCGCAACCAGGCTGCCGCAGCGGGGCTTGTGGGATATGGCGTCGGGAGAATTCCTCGGCAACCGGATCGAGTGCCCGTTCCGCATCGCGCCGGGCACCGCCTATTTCATCCCCGAGGCTCCACCCGGCTCGTCCGTGGAGCACGAGGATGAAATCGGCAGCCTTTTCTTTGCCGAACCGATTGCCCTGGATGGAAAGGGCGAGCTTTCCGGCCATCATCTCAACATGGTGCAGACGATCCTGCGCGAACTCGCGCTCTAGTGCAGTCCGGTCACGGCGAGAGACGGTCGAAAACCGCGGCCGGCGCTGATCGGGCAAGAACCCAGCCGACGGCAGTCCCTGGCTACTAGCCCGGCATTGATTTAGCCGCGCAAAGAAATAATCTCAAAATGCGGTATCGTCCTTTTTTTGCCGCTGAATTCTAAGTCCTGAGATGAGGGAAGGATTTTGGAATGCTGAATCGCCTGTCGCCATTGGGAAAATCCGCATCGGCCCGGCTGGCCGAACTTTACAAGCATCGGCCCGACCAGACGGTCGTCATCGCAGGAAGCCTGGTCACCGGTTTCGGCAACAGCCGTTCCGATCTCGACGTCTATGTGATCGGCGAAACCCTGCCGCTGGCGCATGAGATGGACCTGAAACAATATGATTTCCATGTAACCGTCGCTCCGGACGGCACAGTAGCCGAACGAGACGACGACACCGCCCCTGACTCGCAGGTCAAGGAAGTGTTCAAATACAGCAATGGCGGGTTGGGCCCGGTTCACATAACCTTTTTGACGACATCGCAGGTGGAAAAGCTGCGTGACCGCGTCGAGGAGGTGTTTGCCAGGGCAGCCGCAACGGTTGACTACATGCGCGGCTACGACACGGCGGATTTCGGCTACACCCCTTTCGTTTTTCTGGGAAAGCTGCTGCAGGGCGAATGCCTTGCCAACCCAGAACTTTTCGAAAGCCTTCTTGGCCAGGAAATCCGCTCGAAATTCTGCTTCATTTCGTACCGCTACAAATGCCCGACCTATGTCGAGATGAACGACGCCGCCGGCTCCTGGGAAGCCGGCGATTTTCTGATGGCGGCGCTGTTCTCCAGGATCGTCCTGGAGAGCTTTTCATGGTCGCTGTCTTTGCTGACGCTCGACACCAACACCAACCCAAAATGGGTGACCAAGTGCATCACCGCCTGGCCTGAAAGGTACAGGCAACTCAGCCAGACATGCCTTTCCCTGCTTCTCGGCGATATTTCCAACGAGGCGGCGCAAAAGGCTTTCACGCCAAAAGCGTTGGACACCGTGGACGAATTGATCCGCGCCTGCGTGCGCGAACAGGACGCCAATCCGGTCATGCCGAAGTCAAGGTCGCTGCTGGCCTTGTTCGACGACTATTTCGCCGGCCGTCTCACCAAGGATGCCAACCAACAGGATTACGACTGGGAAAAGCGCGTCTACGGTGCAGACTCTCTCCCCACCACTACACTCTACCGTATCAAATCGGATTGAACGGACCACCAGACAATCGTCCAAGCAAAGAACACTGAACGTTGGGAATTCGATCGACAGCTGCGTAAAAAAGGACGGGATAATCTTCCCCTAGGTCATCAACTTATAACATTCCGTCCCGCTTCTGCTATTGTACACGGGCGGCGGACCTGATTTCCGCCCGGCCGGCGCCGTTCAGGCAACCTCCCACCGGCGGCGCCGGCCAACCTCTCTGGCCGTTCATATCTGGCTCGCGGCTGTTCCTGCTGCCGGAGCATGAGTTTGATCCGCTTGCTGGCGCAGAACCGCAAAGCGCCGCAAGTCGCGTGTTTGGTTGGCTGAACGGAAGCTGATGGTTAGCGAATTATCAGCTTTGTCGTGCCAGAACGGGCCATGCTCTCGAAGACGCTGCTTCACCCGGCTGAATTTTTCATGCTGACCGTCACGCTGGTAGTGAGCTTCATTGATATCGCCCTCGTCCTGGCGCGCGGCTCGACGCTCGATGCCGCCGCCTATGCGATGATCCTCGGTCTTGCCGCCCTGCTGATCGCCGTGGGCTACATCTACCGGCAACTTGATCGAAGCGAAGGCATTGGTGCGGCCACGACCTGCGCCGGCCTCTTCATCGCCTTCACCGGGGCGACATCGTTGTTCAACTACCTGCTTTTGCCCAATGGCAGACCGACGATCGATCATTGGGTAAACGGCCTCGATGCCGCGCTCGGCTTCAGCTGGCCGGTGGCCATTGCATTCGGCGCGGCACACCCGATCCTCAACGAGATCATGCGGATCGCCTATATGTCGACCTTGCCGCAGATCGCCCTGCTGGTCGTCGTACTGGGGCTTACGGGCCGCCTCGCCGACCTGCATGGGCTTCTCGTGACAGTAACGGTCGCCGCCCTCGTCACCGTCGCCTTCTGGGGCCTTTTTCCCACCACCGGCCCCAGCGCCCTCTATGCTTTGCCGCAGGATATGCTGGCGAAAGCACGGCCGATCCTCGGACCGGAATACGGGGCCTACGTAACCTCGGTCATCGAGAACGGCACTCCCTTCTTAAGTCCGAACGATTTCCGCGGCCTCATCGCCTTCCCTTCCTTCCATACCGTACTGGCTTGCGCCGCCGTCTACTACGCCCGCCCTATAGGCTGGCTGTTTCCACCGCTTGTCATCGTCAATCTCATGATCCTGCCTGCCGTCGTCGTGCATGGCGGCCACTATCTCGTCGACATACCCGCGGGAATGGCGGTCTTTCTTTTGTCCTTGCTGGTGGCGCGGGCCATGGTCCGGGCAGGCCCGGCGCGAAGCCGGGCGCCGGCCTGACCGATCCGCCGCCTGCATTCAACGCCCTTCAAGACATTGCTCCGGCTACCGTATTCTTTCGGTTGTAAGTCCAGGTCTGACGAATACTTAAAATGCGAATGAAAATTGTCCTTTCGTTAAGCAAATCCTGTCTCAACGCTTCGTTTACTATTTCGCTTAACGCAACCGCAATCGATCCCTCGCAATATGAGCCACGGTTCAACAAGAAACCGTCCACGACTGTCACAACCGGGCTTAAAGGAACACAACCATGACGAAGCTTCTTTCGCGTTTCTACAAGGACGAATCGGGTGCAACGGCCATCGAATACGGCCTGATCGCCGCCCTCATCGCTCTGGCGATCATCACCGGCGCCTCCGCTGTCGGCACCCAGCTCGCCGCGAAGTTCACCAAGATCTCCACGACGCTGAGCACCGCCAAGTAATTCACTGGGCAACGCGCCCAGCCAAGACACCGAAAGGGCCGCCTCCGGGCGGCCCTTTTGCGTTCAGCTGCAGCGGATGATTCTCCAGCGCCAGCAAGCAGCGCCGGATATGGAACTGCGGCAAGGGCACCCTATATTGACCGGATGACACTGAGATCGAGTACGAAGACCGCCACGCGCCGACTTGTAGGCTGTATCGTCGCGGCGGCGTGTGCCGTGCTGGCGGTTTCAGCCCTGGAAGCGTCCGCGGTCGAAATCGGCTCTGGCAATACCGGGCTTAATACGCCCGGCGATCTCCAGGCTGCCCAGAACAGGTTGCAGCGCCAGCAATACCAGCAGATGCAGCAGATGCAGCGCGAACAGGACCGGCTGATCATCCCGCAGCCACAGCCCAGGCAAGAAGTGCCACGCCTCAAGCCCGGCTGCCAGGTTCAGATCTACGGAAACCGTACCGTCACAACCTGCCGCTAGTCCTGGCCGGATACTGGCCAAAACCGAGTCGCCGCTTATTTAGCCGTCTATTATCTTCCGTGATAAAATTCATGGAAGAATCGGTTATCTGTTGCCGCGCGTGGAATGAACGGAAGCCTGCCGGGCGAAAAACGAATGGTTGTTACGAAGAAAAAAGCGATCCGCAAGGCGAGGAAGGGCGAAACCGTCCGTCAGGTGGCCGCCGTGCCGTTCCGGCTCGATGCCGATGGCGGCCTCGAAGTGATGCTTGTCACCTCGCGCGAGACGAAGCGCTTCATCGTGCCCAAGGGCTGGCCTATGAAAGGCAAGAGCGGCCGCAAGGCAGCAACGATCGAGGCCGAGCAGGAAGCCGGCGTTGTCGGCAAGACACTGAAGGAGCCGGCCGGCACCTATTCCTACTGGAAGCGCCTTTCGACACGCTTCGTGCGGGTGAATGTTGTTGTCTACCTGCTCGAGGTGAGCGAGGAACTCGCCAACTGGCAGGAAAAGAAGAAACGGCAGCGCGCTTGGCTCACGCCGGCCGACGCAGCCTTGCTCATCGACGAACCGGATCTCGCAACGCTTGTGACATCGCTCAAGGGGCCGACAGCATCCTGAACCCGTCGAACCGGTGTAGCCCTAGCTCTCTGGCAGGGGGCGCGGCGCTGTCCCCGTATAAGCCCAGAGCCATTCGCGCGGCAACGGCCCCTTGTTGCGGCCGCCCTGCTGGGTCTGCTCCCAGGCATGAGCGAGGATGCCAACCGACCTTGACAGCACAAACAGGCCGCGCGTCAGGTGCGGCGGAAAACCCAGCTCGCCATAGATGACGGCGGTCGCGCCGTCGATATTGAGCGGAATGCGCTTGCCCTTGCGGCGGGCGATCTCCGCTTCCAGCGCCTCGGCAATGTCGGCGAACCGCCCCCCGATGACGCCCCGCGAGGCGAATTCCCGCGTCAACTCCAGCAGCCGCGGCGCGCGTGGATCGACTGGATGGAAACGGTGGCCGAAACCCGGCACATAGCCTTTGTCCTGGTTGAGGAAGCGCTCTAGGCGCGCCGACACGGCAACTTCCAGCGCATCGCCCCCGTCCATCGCCACGGCGATGTCGCCATAGAATTCCAGCGCCTGTTCGCCAGCCCCGCCATGCACATCGCCCAGCACGTTGATGGCTGACGCCATGGCGCTGTTGATGCCGACGCCGCATGTCGCGGCCATACGGGCGATGGCGATGGACGGCGCCTGTGGCCCGTGGTCGACAGCGGCGCCCAGCGCAATGCCGAGCAGCGCTGCCTGGTCCTCGCTCGGCAATTCGCCGCGCAGCATCAGCCAGATCGTGGCCGGGAAGGACACACGGCCGATCAGGTCCTGGATCTCATAGCCGCGCAGCCTGATCATGCCCGGCGCCATCTCGATGATTTCGGTCTGCCACCATTCCTCGCCGCGTTCGCGGCCGGTCTTGTCCCGTTCGCTCATGAGCCGGCCTCCGCTTTGGAGCGCGCCGGCAGGGAGGCAAGAATTTCCTTCGTATGCTGCCCAAGCGATGGCGGCGACCGCAGCGGCAGCGGCGGCTCGCCATCGACCAGGAAACCGCCGCGTACAACAGTCAAAGGCCGTCCGAGCTCGGCCGTCTCGTTAAAGCGGACCGCCATGTGGCGGCCGGCGATCTGCGGCTCGGCAAGCGCCTGCGGAATGGTCAGCACGCGGCCGGCCGGTACGCCGGCCCGGTTGAACCGTTCCTCCCACGCAGCGGCAGTATCCCTTGCGAGCGCTTCTTCAATCAGGTCCTTCAATTCCATGCGGTTTCGCTTGCGCGTCTCGCGTTCGGCAAAGCGGTCGTCCCGCGCCAGTTCCGGACGGTCGATCAATCCGCATAGGGTCACGAACTGTTCCTGCTTGTTGGCGGCGATGTTGAGCAGCCCCTCGCCGGTCCGGAACGTGCCGGAGGGCGCCGCCGTCATGTTCTCGTTGCCCATGGCCTGGGGTTCGATACCCGCTGTCAGATAATTGGAAACCGGCCAGCCCAGCGCCGAAAGCGTGCATTCCAGCATGGAGACGTCGAGAAATGCCCCCTCGCCCGTCGTCTTTTGCCGAACCAGAGCGGACGCGATGGCGAAGGCGCCCACCAGCCCGCCCAGCGTATCGGCCACCGGATAACCGACGCGCAACGGCGCTGTTTCCGGGGTACCGGTGATGCTCATGATCCCGGACAGGCCCTGGATGATCTGGTCGTAAGCGGGATTGTTCCGCATCGGGCCGGTCTGTCCGAATCCGGAAATGGCGCAGTAGACGAGGCTTGGCCGCACCTTTTTTAGTTCGTCAAAACCAAGCCCCAGCCGCGCCATCACGCCCGGACGGAAATTCTCGATCAAAGCGTCGGCAGTCGCCACCAGATCGAGAAACCGCTGCTTGTCGTCTTCTTTCTTGAGGTCGAGTACGACAGAGCGTTTGCCGGCGTTCTGCGCCAGGAACGATGCCCCCATGCCAGCCGCGTTGAGCTCCGCTGACGCACCGAGCTGCCGTGCCAGATCGCCACCGGACGGCGCTTCGACCTTGATGACGTCGGCCCCCAGCAGGGCGAGCTGATAAGCACAGTACGGGCCGGCAAGAACATTGGTCAGGTCGAGAACGCGAATACCGGAAAGCAGGTCTGTCATGATTATAGCGGCACCTCACGCATCGCCGGGTATAGCCTCCTGGCCCTTGAGACGGCGGCGCTCGACGTAGCCCCAGATGAACGGCCCGGCCAGGCCGATGAAGGCGAGGATCAACAGCGTCAGCGACAAGGGATGCGTATAGAACACCGTCCAGTCGCCGTTGGAAATGGTCATGGCGCGGCGGAACTGCGCCTCCGCCAGCGGACCGAGGATCATGCCGATGATGACAGGCGCCGTCGGGAAGTCGAAGCGGCGCATCAGGAAGCCGACGCCGCCCAAGAGATAGAGCACGATGAGATCGATCGGCGATTGCGAGATACCGTAGGTGCCGACGGTCGAGAAAACGAGGATGCCGGCATAGAGCTGCGGCGCCGGGATCTTCAACAGGCGAACCCACAGGCCGATCAGCGGCAGGTTGAGGATGACAAGGATGACGTTCGCGATGAACAGGCTCGCGATAAGGCCCCACACCAGATTGGACTGGGTCGTCAGGAGCAGTGGACCGGGATTGATGCCGTAACTCTGGAACGCCGACAGCATGATCGCCGCCGTCGCCGATGTCGGCAGGCCGAGCGTCAGCATCGGCACCAGCACGCCGGCGGCCGAGGCGTTGTTGGCGGCTTCCGGGCCGGCAACCCCCTCGATGGCGCCCACCGTGCCGAACTCTTCCTTGTGCTTGGAAAGCTTCTTTTCGATCGCGTAGGACAGGAAGGTCGGTATTTCGGCGCCGCCGGCGGGCATGGCGCCGATCGGGAAGCCGATGAGCGCCCCCCTGATCCAGGCCTTCCATGAGCGGCTCCATTCCTGCGCCGTCATGTAGAGCGAGCCGCGCAGCGGCACGATCTCGTCCTTGCCCGAATAGCGTCGGGAAGCGACGTAAAGCGTTTCGCCGACGGCGAACAGGCCGACCGCCGCGATGATGACGTCAACGCCATCCAGCAGCTCCGTCATGCCGAAGGTGAAGCGCGGCTGACCGGTCTGCAGATCGACGCCGATCATGCCGATCACGAAGCCGAGAAACAGGCTGCTCAGGCCTCGCACCGCGGATGAGCCGAGCACGGCGGAAACCGTGATGAAGGCCAGCACCATCAGCGAAAAATATTCCGCCGGGCCGAAGGCCAGCGCGAACTTGACGACCACCGGGGCAAGAAAGGCGACGCCGAGCGTTCCGAGGGTTCCCGCCACGAACGAGCCGATGGCTGAAGTGGCCAGCGCCGCGCCGCCACGGCCCGACCGGGCCATCTTGTTGCCTTCCAGCGCCGTGACGATGGTCGCGCTTTCGCCGGGCGTGTTGAGCAGGATCGAGGTCGTCGAGCCGCCATACATGGCGCCGTAGTAAATGCCGGCGAAAAGAATGAACGAGGCTTCCGGCGCCACCTGATAGGTGATCGGCAAAAGCAACGCGATGGTCAGCGCCGGCCCGAGACCCGGCAGCACGCCGATGGCGGTGCCAAGCGTCGTGCCGAGCAGGCACCACAGAAGATTGACGGGGGTGAAGGCGACGGCAAAGCCATGTCCGAGCTGGGTCAAAGTGTCCATGACGTCAGCCTCCGATCGTGCCGGTAAGGGCCGCGATGGCGGCATTGAGCTGGTTCTCGATGATGCCCGCCCCGATATTGACGCCGAGCGCCTTGGCGAAACCGAAATATGCGGCCAGCGCCAGCACCAGGCCGAGCAGGGCGTCACGGATGGGACGCCGGCTGCCGAAGCCGTAGCAGACGAGCGTGAACATCACCACGGATGCTGCGGTGAAGCCCAGGGGCTGGATCAGGACCAGATTGGCGACCAGCCCCGCAACGACGAAGCTCATCGACCGCCAGTCGGTCGGCGTTTCCTTTTCTTCTTCCTGCTGCCAGCCGCCGCGCACAGCCGACAGGATCAGCAGCAGGGCCAGAATGAGCATTCCGCCGAAGGTGATGTACGGGAAAACCTTGGGGCCGACTTTCGAATAGAGGGGCGAAACCGGGATCGCCAGGGTCTGCCACAAAACCGCTCCGGCGCAGGCCAGGAAGCCAATGCCCAGCAGCAGTTCCGGCATTGCGACACGCGGGTGCGCGCCGTCCTCGTCGCTGATGCTCATGTCCGTCCTCCCAACATGGCTGCCCGTTATTGTGTCCGGCATCGTCGCCGCCGGCGATCCGGCTGTCCATGCCGGATTGCGACATTTCAAGCGAGGGGCAGCGCGCGCTGCCCCTCGTTGAAAACGCTATGCGAGACCGAGATCCTTGAGAATCGCCTCGATGCGAGCGGTGTCGTCGGCAACGAACTTTGTGTAGTCGTCGCCGGTCATCAGGATCGACGTCCAGTTGCGGTTCTTGCACTCGGTCGCCCAGGCTTCGCTCTTGGCCATGGCTTCGACCAGGGTGATCAGTGACTTCTTGTCATCTTCCGAAATGTCCGGCGGGGCGAACACCCCGCGCCAGTTGAACAGCTCGACGTCAATGCCGGATTCCTTGAGCGTCGGCGCATCGATGCCTTCCTGGCGCTCGCCGGACGAGACCGCCAGCAGCCGCAGCGCGCCAGCCTTGATCTGCTCGGCAAACTCGCCATAGCCGGAAATGCCGGCCGCGACCTGGTTGCCGAGAAGCGCCGCCAGCGCTTCGCCGCCGCCCGCGAACGGCACATAGGAAAGGCTGGTCGCCGGAACGCCCGCCGTCTTGGCAATGAGGCCGAACAGGATATGGTCCGAACCGCCGGCCGAGCCGCCGGCAACCGGCACCTTGGTCGGATCGGCCTTCAGCGCGGCGACGAAATCCTGCGCCGTCTTGAAGGGCGAGGCCGCCGGAACGACAAGCGCCTCGAACTCGCCGGTGAGGCGGGCGATCGGCGTTACCTGGGTGAGGTTGTTGGGCGACTTGTTGGTCAGGATGGCGCCGACCATGACCATGCCGGCCACCATCAGCGTGTTACCCTTGCCCTTCCACTGGTTGATGAACTGCGGCAGGCCGACAGCGCCGCCCGCTCCGGGAACATTGGTGATCTGCGAGCCGGAGATCAGCTTCTCCTTGCGCAGCACCTGGTCCATGGTGCGGGCCGTCTGGTCCCAGCCGCCACCGGGCGCGGCCGGCACAAAAAGCGCGATCTGAGGTGCGCTCTGGGCCAAAGCCAGGCCCGAATTCGCAAGCACAAAGCCGGCCGCGCCGGCCATCGCCGTACCGGCCAGAAATTCTCGTCTGTTCAGCATCCGTAATCCTCCCAATTGTCGGCGCCTGCGGTGCGCCAGAAACGCGGCCGGAGCCCCGCTCGCGGAATTGAAGCAAACTTGTGTTGGTTCTGTCAACTGAAACGGCGTTCTGCTAGACAGAACTCATTCGCCGGATTAAAACGTCGCCGGCCCTTGCATGCAGTGAGAGTAGAGATGAATTCGCCGAGTGGCGATGCGCGCGCAAAACCAGCTGCCGAGGGTGTCGCTGCCCTCGACCGGGCGGTCGCTATTCTCGAAGCTTTCACGCCTGCGGATGCTTCGCTCGGCCTGGCGGAGATCGCCGCGCGCACCGGCCTCTACAAGAGCACCATACTGCGGCTGGCCGGCTCGCTGCTGCGCGGACAGTTGCTGGAGCGGCTGCCGGACGGACGCTATCGCATCGGCTATGGTGCCTTCCGGCTGGGAACGCTCTACCAGCGCTCGGTGGTGGCAACGGATGTGCTGTTGCCGATCATGCGGATGCTGGCGGACGAATCGCGCGAAAGCGTCGCCTTCTATGTCCGTTCCGGCGATGTCCGCACCTGCCTGTATCGCATCGAATCCAAGCACCCGATCCGCTACACGGTCCGCGAGGGCGACATCCTGCCGCTCGCCATAGGCTCCGGAGGATGCACGCTGGCGGCATTTTCGGGCTTCGACGGCGAGCCATACGAAACCATCCGCAGAACCATGCATCATATCTCAATCGGCGAGCGCGATCCCGAAACGGCGGGGGTTTCAGCGCCGGTCTTCGGACCCAATCATACGTTACTCGGCGCGCTCACCCTGGCCGGGCCGCGTTCGCGTGTCGACAGCGCCTTTCTGGAGCGCATGAGCGGACTGATCCTGCAATGTGCGGCCCGGGCGACGTCCGCCCTTGGCGGTGACGCCTCGGCGTTCGAACGCGCAGCGCGCGGGCTGGGTACAGCCCAGGATGGCCGCGAGTCAGCCCGCTAGGGCACCAGCCTGTTTTTCGCTCAGTTTGCCTTGACCAGCACAACCCGGCGGTTCTTGGCGCGCCCATCCTCACTGTCATTGGAAGCCACCGGCGCCATCATCCCGGCTCCTGCGGCCGTCAGCCTGCCGCCGTCGATGCCATATTTCGAGGCGAGCGCCGCCTTGACCGCCTGCGCCCGCCGTGAAGACAGGTCTATATTGTAATCGAAGGCTCCCTGATTGTCGGTGTGGCCGACAACGATGACCGCCATTTGGGGGTCCTTGCCGAGCAGCGCGGCGATCTCCTTCAGGGTCGGGTCCGATTCCGGTTTGATCTCTGCCTTGTCGGTATCGAAATAGATGCCGTAGAGCGAAATCGAGCCGGTCGTCGAAAGCGACTCCTCCATCTTCGCCGCTTCCACCACCACCATCTTCTTGTCGCGCGCCTTTGGCTCCAGCACATGCACGACTGCAATGGTGCGGCCGTTGAGTTCCTTGCAGTAAAGGTCGTCGATCAGCGAAAAAGTCTGGATGGTGACATAGGCGTCGCCGCCATCCTGCGGCACCTTGGCCGAAGCATAGCGCTGGTCATTGATACTTGAGGTCAGGGCGCATTTGCCGTTGCTGAAATCGGCATCCTTCAGGTCCGACGCATGGAAGAAATACATCGTCAGGCTCATGTCGTTGCCGCCGCCATCGGACGACCGGTCGGCAGCGCCGCCGCATTCTTCCTTCTTGCACTCGAACAGCACCTCGCCGCCCGCCTGCCCGATCACATCCTCGTAGTTGCGCAAGACTTCCAGCGGCGAACGCCCGTCGGGCAGCACATAGGCGATGCGTGTCAGCGCGCCTTCCGCTTCGATTTTCTTGTCGGGCGCGAAGACACGATTGTTCATCGAATCGCGCGCGTCTGCATCCTCGCTCGGCTTCAGGGGCGAGAGCGGTATGGTGAAATCGGTGTAAGCGGATTTTTCGTAGGAAACGATGAACGAGCCATCATAGCGCTTGGCCAGCGCGTTGTCGGCAGCGCCCTCTATGTCGGCTGTCGGCACGGTGGCGTCCGCGATCGCCAGAGGAATGGCGAGCGACATTCCAACACCGATCCAGACGGCGAAGGAAAGCATTCTTGAAACTATTTGCATCGTTCCCCCCGAAGTTGCGGCAGTCACGCTAGCACACGCCAATTGAAGCAGATAGGTGGCCATAATCGGCGGCGAGGCCTTCAGCCGAAGCGTTCGAGCACGATCATCGTGTGCTCGTTGTAGAGTCCGCGTCCATATTCACGATAGCCGCATTTGTGCGCCACCTTGAGCGAAGCCGGGTTCGTCGGCTCGACGATGCAAACTGTGCGTCCGCCATCGAACGCCTGGTCGCCCCAGGCAAGAAACCGGCTGACCACTTCCGTCGCCAACCCCTTCCCATGCGCGGCCGAAATAAGTCCCCAGCCCGCTTCCGGGGTTCCTTCGAAGGATGGCTCGATGGCGCGGCGCAACTCATGAAAGCCGGCTTCGCCGAGAAACCGGTCCGTGCTTTTTTCCTCGATCGCCCAATAGCCGAAGCCCATGAACGACCACATGCCTGCGTGGCGCAGCAGGCGCTGCCAGCTTTCCTCGCGCGTCCGCGCCCGCCCGCCGATGAAGCGGAACACCAGCGGGTCGGCGCCCATGGCGGTATAGGCGTCGAAATCCTCGGGCTTATGCGGCCGCAGGATGGTGCGTTCCGTCTCAAGAATGGGTGCGGTCGTCCTTCGTTCGGTCATGAATGCAGTTCCTGTTCGTCTCCTCACTAGCAAGGTGACCGAAAGCGGCAAGATACAGATGGCGGCAGGCGCAGTGACAGCGACGCCCGCGGAACGTTTACGCTTGGGTATCCCAGTCATTCAGGAGCGGATATGCGCTCCCAACACCGGTCCTGCTGGCCCATGGGAATTTCCGCTAACGATGATAGCTTCGGCGCAAATCACCCACGCAGGCCAGATCTCAGGGCCGGACCGAAGGGAAATCCATGGACAAGACCGAGCTGATCCTCGCCATCCTGCATCACCTGCTGGTTTTCTCGCTGGCCGGCATCATCGCCGCCGAGTTCGTGCTCATCCGCAACGAGATGACCGCCTCGACCATACGGCGGCTGGCGCGGATCGACCGGCACTACGGCATGATCGCCGCGCTGGTGATCGTCGTCGGCATCGGCCGCGTGGTCTGGGGACTGAAGGGCTGGGAATTCTATATCTACAACTGGGTGTTCTGGGCCAAGATGATCGCGTTCCTTGTCGTTGGCCTTCTTTCGATCGGCCCGACAATGCGGTTCATCTCATGGAACAACCAGGCCGGGCAAAACCCCGCCTTCGCCGTACCGGCGGCCGAACTGGCGTCGGTAAAGAGCTACATCCGCGCCCAGGCGGCGATCTTCCTGCTCATCCCGATTTTCGCCGCTGCCATGGCCCGCGGCTACGGACTGTAAGAAATGTCTTTGGCAGGGGCGGTTCGCTAATCCACCGGCTCCACCGGCCCCAGTGAAGCAATTTCCACCAGCGGCGCCGGAATGCTCGTCGTCTTCACCTTCGCCTTGCACAGATCGGCAATGACGCAGATCGGACAATCGGGCTTGCGCGCCTTGCAGACATAGCGGCCGTGCAGGATCAGCCAGTGATGCGCATGGCGCATGTACTCGTCGGGAATGATCCGCACCAGCCCGGCCTCGACCTGCTCGGGCGTCTTGCCGGGCGCCAGGCCGATCCGGTTGCCGATGCGGAAAATGTGCGTGTCGACCGCCATCGTAGGCTGGCCGAACGCCATGTTGAGCACGACATTGGCGGTCTTGCGGCCAACGCCGGGCAGTTTGACCAGCGCGTCGCGGCTATCGGGAACCTTGCCGTCGTGCTCGCGGATCAGCGCCCCGGACAACGCGATGACGTTCCTCGCTTTGCCGCGCCACAGGCCGATGGTGCGGATATGGTCGCCCACCTTCGCCTCGCCCAGCGCCAGCATCTTGTGCGGCGTGTCAGCGGCCTCGAACAGTGCCCGTGTCGCCTTGTTCACCCCGGCATCGGTCGCCTGCGCCGAAAGCACAACCGCAACCAGCAGCGTGAAGGCGTTGGTATGCTCCAGTTCGCCGCGCGGTTCCGGCCGCTGCACCGAAAAGCGGCGGAAGATCTCACGCACCTCCGTCGCGCTGTAGAGCGATCGCGACGCCCTGGCCGGCCGCGATTTCGGCTTGGCTTTGATGCCGGTTGGCGAGGCCGATTCGGAGCTGCGGCGTTGTTTGGGCTTGGGTGTGGGCATCGACTTCCTATAATATCAGGATATGAGCGAGACAAACCCGTCGGCGGCTGCCGACCAACCCTTTTTCCACGCCTTGCTGACCCCGCACCGGTCGCTGGGCCGCACCGGCTTCATGGTCCTGATGGGCGCTCTGCTGTCCGGCTGGGCCGTCACCGGCGTCTTCATGCTGTCGCACGGCGCCTGGCCGGTGTTCGGCTTCTTTGGTTTAGACGTGCTGGCCGTCTATGTCGCTTTCCGGCTGAACTACCGCGCCGCCCGCGCCCGCGAGGAGGTCTCGGTGTCGCGCACGGCGCTCGACATCCGCAAGGTCGCACCGTCGGGCAAGGAAGAGGCGCATCGCTTCAACCCGTTCTGGACGCGCTTTTCCATCGCCCGCCATTCGGAGATCGGCATCACCGGCATGCGGGTGGAGGCGCAGGGGAAGGCCGTACCGATCGGCACCTTCCTTAACCCCGATGACCGCGAAAGCTTCGCCGCCGCCTTCTCTCGCGCGCTGGCGACGGCGAAAATGCGGTAGGCGGCGGCATCGGCCCCATATCCCCGATCAAGGCAGGTTTCGGGTGGTTCGCGACGCCGCCAATGGCGATATTCGGGGCCAAGGAGTAATTGCCATGAACGCCCAGATGTCTTTGACCAAAACCGATATGCTTGAAGCCATGCCGATGAAGCCCGTCCCCACCCTTGAACGCGACGTCACGCCGGAAGGCAGCGACTACGAGGTCGTTCGCCGCGCCATCGAGAAGATCAGCCTCGACTATCGCGACCAACCTTCGCTGGAAGAACTGGCGGAAGCCGTCGGCGAAACCCCCACCGGCCTGCAGAAGCTGTTCACCCGATGGGCCGGCCTGTCGCCCAAGGCCTTCCTGCAGGCGGTTACGCTGGACCATGCGCGCAAACTGCTGGATTCCGGCATGCCGCTGCTCGAAACCTCGTTCGAGGTCGGCATGTCCGGCCCCGGACGCCTGCACGATCTGTTCGTCACCCACGAGGCGATGTCGCCGGGCGACTACAAGAACCGCGGCGCCGGCCTGACGATCCGCTATGGTTTCCACATCTCGCCTTTCGGCGTCGCACTGGTCATGGTGACGGACCGCGGCCTCGCCGGCCTGTCCTTCAACGATGCCGGCGACGAACGCGCCGCCTTCGCCGACATGTCGGGCCGTTGGCCGAACGCCAACTATGTCGAGGACATGTCGGCGACTGCGCCCTATGCCGCCCGCATTTTCGACCCTGCCAAATGGCGGGCGGACCAGCCGCTGCGCGTCGTCATGATCGGCACCGATTTCCAGCTCCGCGTCTGGGATGCCCTGCTGCGCATTCCGATGGGCAAGGCCTGCACCTATTCCTCAATTGCCGAACGCATCGGCCAGCCCACGGCCAGCCGCGCGGTCGGTGCGGCCGTCGGCGCCAATCCGCTGTCCTTCGTGGTGCCGTGCCATCGCGCCATCGGCAAGTCCGGCGCGCTGACCGGCTACCACTGGGGCCTGACCCGCAAGCGCGCTATCCTTGGCTGGGAGGCGGGTCAATTGCAGGCGCCCGCCGCTTGAACAGGCGCGGCCCGAACAAATTGAGGCAAAGCCCGGCGATCACCAGCGCCGACGCGATCAGCTTCCAGTCCTGCACGGGTTCGCCGAGCAGGACCGCCGAGCCCAGGAAGCCGAAGACTGGCACCAGAAGCGTGAACGGGGCGACGGTGGAAACCGGATAGAGGCCAAGAAGGCGGCTCCATACCGCGAAGCCGAACAGCGTCGACAAATAGACGATGTAGGCGATCGAGCCGGCCGAAACCCAGTCAAGGCCGGTGAAGCTGTCGAGGAAGGTCTCCCGCTCCAGCACCAGCGCCACGATGAGCAGCGGCGGCAGCGCGATCAGGCTGCCCCACACCACCAGCCCGAGAACATTGACCGAGGCGTTGGTCTGCGAAATACGCTTCGAGACCACGTTGCCACCGCCCCAGGCCGCCGCCGCGCCGATCAGCAGCGCCAGCCCCGCCAGCGTCACCTCGCCGCCGACATGCGCGGCGACCAGCCCGACGCCGCAGAACGCCAGCAGCGCGCCGGAGATCTGCCATACGCTCGGCCGCTCCCCGAGCAGCACCACCGAAAGCCCGATGGTGAAGAACACCTGCAATTGCAGGATCAGCGAGGCAAGGCCGGCGCTCATGCCGATCTTCATGCCGGTGAACAGCAGCCCGAACTGCAGGGCGAAGATCATCAGTCCATAGCCCGCCAGCAGCCGCAACGGCACGTCCGGACGCCGGATGAAGAATACCCACGGAAAAGCCGCGAGGAAGAACCGCGCCACCCCGAGCCCCAGCGGCGATACCTGGCGCAGGCCAAGCTTGATGATGGCGAAGTTGACGCCCCATATGGCGACCACGACCAGGGCAAGCAGGAGATGGCGCAGGCGCATCGTTCAATCCATCTTACGGGTAAATCAAATAGCTGAAACCATTGTACTTTTCACCTTAGCGCAGGCATAGGCCGCGCGACAGGCACGATACCGGCCTGTCCTATGGACCAGCGGCCCGACCTGCACGGCATAGGCCGCGTCATCGAGATCGCAGCAATTGGCGAAAACTCATCGACGTTTCGTATTTCCATTCCTGCCGGCAATGGTTAGCTTCCCGGAAAATTCTGGGAGGCTTTCATGATCATCGTCATCGGCTCGATCAATCTGGACCTGATCGCCACGGTCGACCGTCTGCCGGGAGCCGGCGAAACAGTGCCCGGCAGCGGCTTTTCCACCGCGCCCGGCGGCAAGGGCGCCAACCAGGCGCTGGCCGCGGCGCGGGCCGGCGGCCAGGTGCGCATGGTCGGGGCGGTCGGCAAGGACAACTTCGCTTCCGAAGCGCTGGCACTGCTGAAAGGTGGCATGATCGATCTTTCGGGCGTCGGCGAAACCTTCGCCTCGACCGGAACCGCGCTCATTCTCGTCGGCGGCGACGGCGAGAACATGATCGCCATCGTGCCCGGCGCCAACGGATCGGTCGTGCCGGGGGACCTTTCGAAGGCCTTCCTGAAAAAGGGCGACATCGTACTGCTGCAGCACGAAATCCCGTTGGCGACCGTGGATGCGGCGCTCGACGCGGCGAAGAAGGCCGGCGCCGTCACCATCCTCAACACCGCTCCCTTCCGCGCCGAAGCGGCGGGCATGCTGGCGAAGGCCGATTATATCGTCGCCAACGAAACCGAATTCGATCTTTACACGGAGGCGCTTTCGCTTTCCGGCCGCGACCGGCAGGCAAGGATGAAAGCCTTCGTCCAGAAGACTGGCCACACCATCGTACTGACGCTTGGCGGCGATGGCGTCATGGCCGCGACGCCGGAGGGTTTTCTGCAGGTTCCGGCGCTCGCCATCAAGCCAGTCGATACAGTCGGGGCGGGCGACACCTTCTGCGGCTATCTGGCGGCCGGTATCGCGGCCGCGCTGCCGCTCGAAGAGGCGCTTTGGCGCGCGGCCGCGGCCGGTTCGCTGGCCTGCCTGAAGCCTGGGGCGCAACCGGCCATTCCGCTCAAGGCCGAGGTCGACGCCGCCCTTGCCGGCTGAAGAGTCAAATGACCCCTGCCCTTGCCGATTCCTCCAATCGCCCATCTTGCCTGGGTGATTTCTCCATGCATTGATGGCGCCAAATCAAGGAATAAGCCATGTCCGCTTCGCTTTATGCCGCCTATCTGCTGGCCTGCCTGATCATCATCCTGGTGCCGGGTCCGACCGTCACCCTCATCATCGCCAACTCAATCCGCCACGGCACCCGTTCGGGGCTGGCGAATGTCGCCGGTACACAGGCAGGCCTCGCGGTCATGATCGCCATCGCCGGCATCGGCCTCACCTCGCTCATTGAAGCCATGGGACACTGGTTCGAATGGGTGCGCCTGATCGGCGCCGCCTATCTGGTCTGGATGGGCATCCAGATGTTCCGCTCCAGAGGAAACCTCAACCCTGACGGCAGCGCCCGTAAGCCGCGCGGCGGCTTCTTCCTGCAAGGTCTGCTGGTCGCCTTGAGCAATCCGAAGACGCTGGTGTTCTTCGGCGCTTTCTTCCCGCAGTTCATCGATCCCGCGGGCAATTATGCCCTGCAGATCGCCGTCATGGGCGCGACCGCCATGGTCTTCGCCGCCGTGTCGGATTCCACCTATGCGCTCGCCGCCGGCCGCGCCGGCAAGGCGCTCTCCGCCGGCCGCATCCGGCTGCTGTCGCGCATCAGCGGCGGCTTCCTGATCGGCGGCGGCCTCTGGCTGGCGTTCTCGAAGGGCAAGTGAGAGGCTGTTCCTTCTCCTACAGGGGAGAAGGAACAGCCGCGCCCCGCTCCCTACAGACGCCCCAACCGCTCCACCAGCAGCGCGAAGAACCCGTCATGGTCGATGTCGCGCATGACAAGGGCGTTCTTCGGCCGCTTCGTCACGCCCCACCAGTCGATCACGGTCATGCCCATGGTCAGCTCCGACGTGGTTTCCACCGAGACGTTGCAATGGCGGCCCTTGAACAAGGCCGGCTTCAACAGATACGCGATCACGCACGGGTCGTGTAGCGGTCCGCCGTCGGTGCCATACTTTTCCTCGTCGAAACGCTCGAAGAATTCCAGCATGTCGGCGGTGGCGTTGCCGACGCGGGTGCCGAGGTCACGGAAGGCCTGTGTGCGCCTGGCGCTGGTCAGCGCCTTGTGGGTGACATCGAGCGGCATCATCACGATCGGGATTCCGGAGCGGAACACGATATCGGCCGCATGCGGATCGACATAGATGTTGAATTCCGCCGCCGGCGTGACGTTGCCGCCTTCGAAGAAGCCGCCGCCCATCAGCACGATCTCCTTGATGCGCGGCGCGATGCGCGGCTCGCGGATCAGCGCCAGCGCGATGTTGGTCAGCGGCCCGAGCGGACACAGGGTAATCGTGCCGCTTTCCTCGCCCATCAGTGTTTCGACGATGAAGTCGACCGCATGTCTGTCCTGAAGCTTCATGGCCGGTTCGGCAAGCTCCGGACCGTTCAGCCCGGTCTTGCCATGCACTTCCTCGGCAGTGACCAGTTCGCGCATCAGCGGACGGATCGCACCGGCGAACACCTTGATATCCGGGCGGCCGGCCAGTTCGCAAATCTTGCGGGCGTTCTTTTCGGTCAGTTTCAGCGGCACGTTGCCCGCTACGGCAGTGATACCGACCACCTCCAGTTCCGCGCTGCCCAGCGCCAGGAGAATGGCGACGGCATCGTCCTGACCGGGATCCGTATCGATGATTATCTTGCGTAAAGCGGGCATTCTTTATCCTTGTCGGTGGAGTCTTTCGGGGGAACGATTGCGCTAGCTTGAAACGCCTTGAACTTGGCCTTTCGGCAGACCATATCAAGGCTACCGTGAAGAATGCCAGTGTGGGTTTTTCCGGTTGATGTCGCTCCTGGAGGACAGCTTAAACATGTCTCGAATGACGCCATTTTCCAGCCCTTTGCTGCTGGGTTTCGACGCGATGGAGAAGACCCTGGAGCGTCTGGCAAAATCCGGCGACAGCTATCCGCCTTACAACATCGAACGATTGCGCGGAACCGAAGGCGCTGCCGAACGGTTGAGAATAACGCTTGCTGTTGCAGGGTTCGCGGAAAGCGACCTGGATGTGACGACGGAAGAAAACCAGCTCGTCGTGCGCGGCCGTCAGGCCGACGAGACCGAGCGGGAATATCTCCACCGCGGTATCGCGGCCCGTCAGTTCCAGCGCTGTTTCGTTCTTGCCGACGGTATGCGGGTTGTAGGAGCGGAGTTGAAGAATGGTCTTTTGTCCATCGATCTGGACCGGCCGGAAGCCGAAAGACTGGTACGGAAAATAAATATATCGGTGAAAGACTGATCTTTGCCGATGGCTCTCATGCGGGACGGCCCAGTCGGCGCCTCGCTGAAAGGAGGCTGAAATGACCAGCATTGACGAAAGACTGACGATGACCAGCGGTGAATTCGCCCATCTTGGCGAGGGTTCCGTGGCCTATGTGCGCAAAGTGTCCAGCGACGATCTTCGCGGCCGTTTTCCGGGTCTCGACGAAATCGCGCCCGGTCTCGAACTATGGGCGCTGTTTTCCGCCAATGGCGAACCGATCCTGCTTTCCGACGCACGTGAGCGGGCGCTTGCCGGCGCCATGGAAAACGATCTGGTGACGGTCGCCATCCATTGACGGCTGACCGCGAGGCTGAATGCCTCGCGCAGCTTGAAGGCTGCTGAGACCGCCCGAACGAAAAAGGGCCGCCAATGGCGGCCCCGATGCGGTCAAGAGTTCATTCCCGATTGAAATTACAGGATTCAGGCGGCGTGTGAGGCTGGCGTCTGCGACAGCAGCGCGAGGATCGCAGCCGAATCGCGCGTACCGCGGACCTTGGCCACGGTATCGCCATCGCGCAGCACGCGCGCGATCCGCGATAGCGCCTTCAGATGATCCGCCCCGGCGCTCTCCGGCGCCAGGAGCAGGAACACCAGATCCACCGGCTGGTCGTCGAGCGCCTCGAAATCGACCGGGGTTTCCAGCCGCGCAAAGACGCCCGTAATCCGTTTCACACCGGCCAGTTTGCCATGCGGTATGGCGATCCCGTTGCCGACACCGGTGGAACCCAGGCGCTCGCGCTGCAGGATGGTGTCGAACACCTCCCGCTCGGGAAGACCCGAAATGACGGCGGCGCGCTCGGCAAGAAGCTGCAGAAGCTGCTTCTTGGAGTTGGCCTTCAACGTCGGCAAGATAGCCGAAACGTCGATCAGGTCGCTCAAGTCCATTTTCACGATATCCTTTGTTCGCCCGCCATTGCTGGCTCATGCCGGAATGGCGGATCGGCCTTTATCCCTCGGCGACTTTCGCCGTCGAGGGGTCGATCCAGCCGATGTTTCCATCCGGCCGACGGTAGACGATGTTGAGATGCTCGTTTCCGGCGTTGCGGAAAACAAGAACGGGGCTGTCCTTGTTGTCGAGCTCGATGACGGCCGAAGCCACGGACATGGTCTTCAGAGTCATGGTCGATTCGGCCACGATGGCCGGAGCATAATTTTCGGGAATGTCTTCGTCGTCGTCGGCAAGTGGCGCCATCACCGTGTAGGCGACATCGGTGGCGTTGCTGTCAACCGCACCGGTCGCGTGGGACTTCAGCCGTCGCTTGTAACGTCGAAGCCGGGTCTCAAGACGGTCCGCGGCGGCTTCGAACGCCAGCGTGGCGTCTTGCGCATCGCCCGTCGCCTGCAGCGCGGTGCCTGAATCCAGCCGTACCATACAATCCGCCGTATAGCGCGAACCGGCCTTGACCACCGTGACGTGGCCTGAAAATCCACGGTCGAAATATTTCCCGATGGCCTCTCCGACACGGTCGTTGATGCGCGTACGGAACGCATCCCCGACATCCATGTGTTTCCCCGATATGCGCAGCGTCATATGAAATTTGACCTTCCCTGCTCAGGCATCACACTCTCCGGAGTTTATACCCGTGGTCCGTGCGCACAAGCTTCGCGGCGCCATTCGCCCCGATTTTTAAGTCCGAATTTGCGGCTGGCTCCAAGCCGTCCGCGTTGCCGTTCCCCAGCCAACGACGTGACGGACCGTCCGCATGCAGGCCCCGCGGGCCCATCTCATGCGGGCGGGCTTCTAGACACTTCGGCGGAGCTTGTCAACGAAACGGCGAGCCTGTGGATACCCGGCAAGGCCACTGGACGATCAGCGGCCGGCACTGGCCATGGCGCGTTTTTCGCGCCGACGCTGCACGGAAGACGGGATATTCATGCCTTCCCGGTATTTTGCGACCGTCCGGCGGGCGATATCGACGCCGCTCGCCTTCAACTGATCGACAATCGCATCGTCGGAAAGCACGTCCTCGGACTTCTCCTCGTCGATCATCTGGCGGATACGATCGCGCACCGCCTCGGAGGAATGCGCCTCGCCGCCCTCCGCCGAAGCGATGGAAGCGGTGAAAAAATAGCGCAGCTCGAAGACCCCGCGCGGCGTCAGCATGTATTTGTTGCTGGTCACCCGGCTGACGGTGGATTCATGCATGCCGATGGCGTCCGCCACCATGCGCAGGTTGAGCGGTTTGAGATGCCGCACGCCATGGGCGAGAAACGCGTCCTGCTGGCGCACGATCTCCGTCGCCACCTTGAGGATCGTCTTCGCCCGCTGGTCAAGGCTGCGCGTCAGCCAGTTGGCGTTCTGCAGGCAGTCGGAAAGGAAGTCTTTCTCGAGCTGGTTCTTGGTGTGGCTGGAAACATGGGCGAAATAGATCTGGTCGACCAGAACCCGCGGCAGCGTGTCCTGATTCAATTCGATGGTCCAGCTGCCGTCATTTGCCGTCCTCACCTCCACGTCAGCCACGATCGCATCGCTGGCGCCGCCGGAGAACACCGTGCCCGGACGGGGATCGAGCGCCTGGATTTCCGCCAGCATATCAAGAAGATCATCCTCATCGACGCCGCAGAGGCGCTTGAGCGTATGAAAATCGCGGCGCGCCAGAAGCTCGAGATTGGCAACGAGCGTTTTCATGGCCGGATCCAGCCGGTCCCGCACAGCCAGTTGCAGCGACAGGCACTCCGCCAGGTCGCGCGCAAAGAGTCCGGCCGGCTCGAAGGTCTGGCAAACGGCCAAAACCCTGTCGACGGAAGCCATGTCCGCGCCCAGCCGGTCGACGACCTCCTGTGTCTCGCTGCGCAGATAACCTGCCTCGTCCAGCCCATCCGCCAGTTCAGCGGCGATCAGACGGTCGGCCGGCTGGACGAAGCCCAGCGCGATCTGCTCGGCCACGTGGTCCCGCAGGGTCGTCCTGACCGCGGCCATGTTTTCCATGGCGAAGCCGTCGGAGGCGGGGCCATTGCCGGTGGGAGCCGACTTCCATTGCGCCGAAAGATCGGGGCCCAGCCTTTCGCTAACGCCCGGATCGTCCGGGAAAAGGTTTTCCAGGGATGAATCGAGTTTTTCTGAGATTGCCTCGGAAGACCAGGCCATCTCCCCTTCGAACCAGTCTCCTTCAGCAGCCGCGCTCGCATCGGTATCGGCCGCTTTCAGGGCTTGGTCGCTGGCGGCGTCGTCCTGAGGGTCGGCGCGCTCGATGAGCGGATTGCGCTCGATCTCTTCGTCGATGAAGCGTTCCAGCTCCGCATGCGTGAACTGCAGCAGCCGAATCGACTGCATCAGCTGCGGCGTCATCACCAGCGACTGCGATTGCCTCAACTGTAGTTTGGCGGTCAGCGCCATGGCCTTGGATCAACGCCCTTCACGCAAAAAACTTCTGCCCGGCATAGAAACTGGCCCGGCTTTTGCTTGTCAAGGCAAATAGCGCCGCCGAAGGCGGTTCCGACCGCGGGAGAACCGAAAAGCAGCAGCGATTTTGGACGGGGAGCGCCAGCATGGCGCATTCACGGGAAGCGACGGATAGCGGGTTCAGCTGCTCAGAGCGTGAAGCCTTCGCCGAGATAGAGGCGGCGCACATCGGGATTGGCCACCACTTCCTCGGCCTTGCCGTGGGTCAGCACCTCGCCGGCATGGATGATGTAGGCCCGGTCGATCAGGCCGAGCGTCTCGCGTACATTGTGGTCGGTGATCAGAACGCCGATTCCGCGTTGCGTGAGATGACGCACGAGTTGCTGGATATCGGCCACGGCAATTGGGTCGATGCCGGCAAACGGCTCGTCCAGAAGCATGTAGTTGGGCCGGCTTGCCAGAGCCCGGGCGATTTCCAGACGCCGCCTTTCGCCACCAGACAGCGACAGCGATGGCGCCTTGCGCAAATGGCTGATGTGGAATTCCTCGAGCAGAGCGTCGAGGCTTTTTTCGCGTTCCTTGCGGCTCTTTTCCACCACTTCCAGCACGGCGCGAATGTTCTGTTCGACATTCAGCCCGCGAAAGATCGAGGTTTCCTGCGGTAGATAGCCGATCCCGAGCCGGGCGCGGCGGTACATGGGCATGGAAGTCACATCGAAACCGTCGATCTCGATCGTGCCCTCATCCACCGGCACCAGTCCGGTGACCATGTAGAAGCATGTGGTTTTGCCGGCGCCATTCGGACCGAGCAAGCCCACCGCCTCGCCGGCGCGCACACCAAATGAGACGCCGCTGACGACCTTGCGGCCCTTGTAGCTCTTGGTGAGCCCCTTGGCGATCAGGGTGCCCTTGAACTTGGCGCTTATGGCGGAATCCGAGGCCGGCGCGGCCGCGCCTTTCGAACTCCTGGATAGGAATCGCGGCAATGCAGTCACGGCCATCAGGGCTTCTGTGAACCCGGCGTGATCGACATCATGACGCGGCCGCCCGAACCGGCCTTCGCGCAGCCATCGACCTGGGCGAGCCCGGTTTTCATCTGCACCGTCAGCTTGCAGCCGACCAGCACGTTGGGGCCTTCGGAGAGCACGACCTTCGTACCGGACAGGACAAGCACCTGGCTTTTCATGTCGAAGGTGCCGCGATCGCCGGTGGCGACCTGTGTATCCGACTTGATGTAGACCTTGTTATCGACCTCGAGGTGATCGATGTTGGCCGACCCGGTGGCAGCCGAGCCACCGTCCTTGGCGTAAAAGACTTTCATCGAGCCTGCCTTGAGCAGGGTCGGCCCCTGGACGACGCTGACATTGCCGGTGAATACGGCCACATTGTCCTCCTGCCGGACCTCCAGCTTGTCGCTTTCGATCTGGATCGGCTTGTCGCCGCTCAGCTTCAGGCCCGACATGGTGCTGTTGGCAGCGTTGGCATTCGCGCCGTCGGATTGTGCGAGCGCCGGTACGGCCCCTGCCAGCATCAAGGCCGTAGCCGCAGCGATAAGCCTGATCGAACTACTGGGCCGCATTCGTCTCTCCGCTTTGATTTTCGGCCGTCTTCAATTTGGCCGGATCGATGTTGACGCGCACCCGCTTCTCGAAAATCAGGATCTTGCCGTTGTTTTCCACCGACATCGTATCCGAACTGATGCGCGATCCGTCGCGGGTGATATCGACAGGATCATTTGTCTTCATATTGCCTTTGCCCATGTCAAGGAAGGCCGATTTCAGTTTGACCACCATGCCGTCATTGGTGCTGACCGTAACCGCGCTATCGAGATCGATAGTGTTGTTCTCGCGGTCGTAGATGCCGCGGGCAGCGTTGATCGTGGCCGTTGTCTTCTCGTCGATCGGCAGCTTGGCGTCGATGCCTTCGAGTTCGATGATGTTTTCCTTGGAAGCGTCCTGCACGGCCCTGATGGCATTCATGGAATAGGGCAGGTTCTGCTTGGTAAAGCCCTCAAGCTTTGGATTGGCCATCACAAGCTTGCCGTCGCTGAAAGCGCTGTTTTCCGTTTTGACCGGAACGGCGGCCGGCGCCACCATGTAGGAGTAGACCGGAAACGCGATGGCGATGATCGCGGCGGCCAACGGCAGCGCCAGCTTCAGGAACCGCACGCGCTGCGAATGCCGCTGGGCATTGCCGAAGGCAACCTCCAGCCCGGACGTGTCATTGGTCGTGGCAGTCACGTCCTGCTCCACATTCTTCGCTTTGGTCGGTCGCGCCAAAATCCAATCTTTCCGGCAATTCGCCGCGTCTATGTCGCCTACAGTTTGTGTTGCCGGGCCCTGCGAACAAGCACAACCCGAAGAAAGTCGCAAAAATATGTCTGCTTCGCTGCCTGAACGCCTGCGCGTTCGGCCAGCCTGCGCGAAACCTGACTGGCGAGACACGCTTTTCATGGTCGCGCGCGATCACAAACAGCCAGCCAAGGTTAATTTCCAGTGAACGCCCGCACGGCATTTCCGTCAAGACCACCTTCAAGACCGGCCTTTTCAGGAAAGCGGTGGCGAGCGGCTGGCGGTTGCTCTAAAAGCAGCAGCTTGCGCAGACACGAGGCTGTTATGACAATCAGAGCCGACGATTTGATCGACCGACGCCGCTTGCGGCGCAAACTCACCTTCTGGCGTGTGGCCGCGCTGGCTGTCGCTGCCGCCGGCGTCCTCGCCTTGGCGCTCTGGTTCTACCGAGAAGATATGGGCGGCTCGGCCGTCGATCATATCGCCAAGGTGAAGATCGAAGGCACGATCACCGAAGATGAGGAACTGATCGGGCGGTTGGAAAAAATCCGCGAATCGAAAAGCGTCAAGGGCGTCATCCTGACTATCGATTCGCCCGGCGGCACCACCGCGGGCGGTGAATCGATCTATGACGAGGTGCGCAAGCTCGCCGGCGAAAAGCCGGTCGTCGCCCAGGTTGGCACGCTTGCCGCTTCGGCAGGCTACATGATCGCCAGCGCCGCCGACCATATCGTCGCGCGCAAATCCTCGATTGTCGGCTCGATCGGCGTCCTCATCCAGTTTCCCGACGTGACGGGCCTGATGGAAAAGGTCGGCGTCAAGCTGGAAGAAGTGAAGTCGTCGCCGCTGAAGGCGGAACCCTCGCCTTTCAACCCGACGACGGATGAGGAACGCGACATGGTTCGCAAGCTCATTCTCGACAGCTACGACTGGTTCGTCGGCATCGTCGCCGAGCGGCGGTCGATGACGCGGCCGCAGGTGCTGGCGCTGGCCGACGGTTCCATCTTCACCGGCAGGCAGGCGCTCACCAACAAATTGATCGATGCCGTCGGCGGCGAGCAGGAAGCCATCGACTGGCTGGCGACCAAAGGCGTCGACGAAAAGCTGAAGGTGGTCGAATGGAAGAATACGGAGAGCCGCGGCGGCTTCCTTTTCTCGAAGGCGCTGACCCAGACAATCGCCAAGGCTCTCGGCTTGCCCGAATACAGCGGTGACCTGGCGCGCGAACTTGGCATGGATCGCTTGTTCCTTGACGGTCTCGTCTCGGTCTGGCACCCTTGAATTCCGTTCGATAGAATGAAAAACCGAATAAAATCATCCTCCTAATTTTGACTTCATCGTTTTCACGGGGAACGTCGGCATGATCAAATCCGAGCTTGTGCAAATCATTGCGACACGCAATCCACACCTGTTTCTGCGCGACGTGGAGAATATCGTCGGCGCCATTTTCGACGAGATTACCGATGCCCTTGCCGATGGAAATCGTGTCGAATTGCGGGGCTTCGGCGCCTTTTCGGTCAAGAACCGGCCAGCGCGCACCGGCCGCAATCCGCGCACCGGCGAATCGGTCGAGGTCGAGGAGAAGTGGGTGCCGTTCTTCAAGACCGGCAAGGAATTGCGCGAGCGGCTGAACGGCGGCAAATAACGCCGCCAATCGCCGCCCCCAACCGGAAACGCAGCCCGGACAACGCTACCATGTTCAACCGCTTCCTGCTGATCGTCGTCTTCGTGCCGCTGGCGGTCATCCTGATCGCGCTGGCGGTGGCGAACCGGGAGCTGGTTGCCTTCACCATCGATCCGTTCAATCCCGGTAATCCGGCCCTCACCGTAACCCTGCCGCTGTTCATCTTCCTGTTCGCCGCGATTGCGCTCGGCATGGTCATCGGCAGCATGGCGACCTGGATCCGGCAGGGGCGCTACCGCAAGCTGGCGCGCCAGCGCGGCGTTGAGGCCGAAAACCTGCGCCAGGCAGTCGCCGCCCGTCCACCGGTGGCGCAGGGACCGGCCTTGCCCAAGCCGAACGGACCATAGGCGCGCGCTTGCACGACGGATTATCCTGATGCTGACCATTTCGGCCGCCGAGGTCGACCGGGCGCTGACGTTTCCGGGCCTGGTCGAAACCCTGCGCTCCGCCTTCCGCGAGGGAGCGGTGCAGCCCGTCCGGCACCATCATGCGATCGAGCGCCCGCCCGGATCCGGCTCGACGCTTCTGCTGATGCCGGCATGGACTGATTTCGACAATGCCGAAGCATCAAAGGACGGCCATATAGGGGTCAAGATCGTCACCGTCTCGCCAGACAACAATGCAGTCGGAAAGCCGGCGGTGATGGGTCTCTATTTGCTGCTGAACGGCGCGACAGGCGAACCGCAGGCGCTGATCGACGGCCAGAGGCTGACGCAGTGGCGCACGGCCTGCGCTTCGGCGCTGGCCGCCGACTATCTGGCGCGCGAGGATGCCTCGCGGCTGCTTGTGATCGGCGCCGGCGCGCTGGCGCCCTTTCTCGCCAGAGCTCACGCCGCGATGCGGCCGATCACCTCCATTCATATCTGGAACCGCACGCCGGCCAATGCGGAAAAGATCGTCGATGACCTGCGGGCTGACGGGTTTTCAGCCGAGGTTGCGACGAATCTCGAGGCCGAACTGGCCGGGGCCGACATCGTCTCCTCCGCGACCATTTCGGCAACCCCCCTCGTCAGGGGCGCGCTGCTCAAGCCCGGCGCGCATGTCGATCTGGTCGGCGGTTTCACGCCGGCGATGCGCGAGGCGGATGACGATGCGATCCGCCGCGCCCGCGTATATGTCGATACCCGCGCCGGAGCCACCAGGGAAGCCGGCGACATCGTCCAGCCTCTCGCTTCCGGAGTGCTTGCACCGGAGGCGATCGTCGCCGATCTGGCCGAATTGGCGCGTGGCGAGAAAAAGGGACGGGAAAGCGGCGCCGAGATAACGCTGTTCAAATCTGTCGGCGCGGCCCTTGAAGACCTCGCCGCGGGCATTGCCGTCTATGAGGCTCTCAGATAGATGCAGCCTGACGGCGCGGCTTCACAAGCCGACCGCGCACCGACCGATGTCACGTCCCTGGAGCACTCTCATGAACCGCAATGGTCTTTATGCCGTGATCGGCGCGCTGATTGTCGCGGTCATCGCGCTCGGCATCTATGTCTACCGGGAAGAACAAAAACCTGAAGGCGTCGAGTTGAAAATCGACGACAGCGGCATCTCGATTCAGAAAAACTGACGGCCGGGCCGCTCAGGAGGCGGTCAAACACGTCCTTCAGCGTTTTGGATCAGCTTATTGGGATTCGCTTGCCGGCCGGTTTGGCAGGGCCCCGCCATAGGCATCCCGACTGATAGGGGATTGCGCCCGATCCCTCAAAAGACCTGTGATCCGCGCAAAGCTCGAGAAGGACTTACGAACCTCCTCGGCGCTCATCTGGCCATTCATGGCCGCGGCGCAGCAGTTCACGGCGCATAGATAAACAGGGCCCCGCCTGCCTACCGGCCAATTCCTCAGGAAAACAGTTGCTTCGGCGACACTGTCGATTTCCTGGACAGGGTGACCGGAGCCGAGTGAAACCCGCACCGGCGAGAAGAACTGCAGGCGATCCATAGGCAAGGCCTCCCGAAGTTTTTATTTTTAAGAGACAACCCTATTAAACTCTCAAAACGACAGCCAGTTCCACAAAATTTTCAGAAAGATTAAACGGCAACCGAGCGACGGCCCGCCTTTGCGGGCGAGCCGTCGGGACATGGAGGGACATGTCCGTGATCCTAATGGAAAAGGATCGCCCGGCAGAACGTCGAGCCGGCGCAGCAGTTCCATGGCAGTGGAAAGAATCTTCGACGGCTGAGGCCTCGGCGGGCTTAACCCGCCCTTAAACCGCCGCATCTACTCTTCACCCGGAACGCCATCGGGACAGGGATGTAGCGCGCGCATGGCGAACCGCAGGGACAGACGCATCGAGCCGAGCTTCGACGGTCCTTCAAGGACTGGTTCGTCGAGCGGCTTTTCGGTGCGGGAGGAGGACCGCGTCGTGCCGTCAAATCGGAAATCTCCCGCCAAGCGCAAGAAATCCAAGGCCCGGTCTTCCCGTCGTGGCAGCAGCAGGCGCGGATTGTTCGGTCTGTTCGGCCGATTGTTCTACTGGTGCTTCGTGCTCGCCATCTGGGGCGGCATCGCCGCCGCCGGTATCGTCGTCTACTATGGCGCGAAAATGCCGGCCGCCACGACATGGTCGATCCCCGACCGCTCCCCCAACATCAAGATCGTTTCAGTCGATGGCCAGCTGATCGCCAACCGCGGCATGAGTGGCGGCGAGGCTGTCGGTCTGCATGAAATGTCGCCCTACATCCCCCAAGCGGTCATCGCCATCGAGGACCGGCGGTTTTATTCGCATTTCGGCATCGACCCGATCGGCCTGACCCGGGCCATGGTCACGAACGTCATGGGAGCACGCTTCACCCAGGGCGGCTCGACGCTGACCCAGCAATTGGCCAAGAACCTGTTCCTGAAGCCCGACCGCACCGTGGAACGCAAGGTCCAGGAAGTGCTGCTCGCCCTTTGGCTGGAGCAGAAGCACACCAAGGACCAGATCCTCGAAATGTATCTCAACCGGGTCTATTTCGGTTCGGGCGCCTATGGTGTCGAAGCCGCTTCCCGCCGCTATTTCGGCAAGAGCGCGCGCGACGTGACGCTGGCCGAAGCCGCACTTCTGGCAGGTCTGCTGAAGGCCCCATCGCGCCTGTCGCCGGCCCGCGATCCCAAGGCTGCCGAGGAGCGCGCCCAGCTCGTCCTCGCAGCCATGAAGGACGAAGGCATGGTCAGCGACAAGGAACTGGCCCGCGCCATGAGTGCGCCGGCGACGCGCGCCGCTTCCTACTGGACGGGGTCCGAGAACTACGTCGCCGACACGGTTATGGAAGAACTGCCCGACCTTATCGGCGATGTGCGCAGCGACATCGTCGTCGATACGACGGTGGATCTCAACCTGCAGAAGCTCGCCGAGGATTCCATCCGTCGGCTGATCGACGAGAAGGGCAAGAAACTCGACGTCAGCCAGGGCGCGCTGGTGTCGATCGACAATTCCGGCGCCGTGCGCGCCATGGTCGGTGGCTATGATTATTCCACCAGCCAGTTCGACCGCGCCTCGGAAGCCCGCCGCCAGCCCGGTTCCGCCTTCAAGCCATTCGTCTACATGGCCGCGCTGGAGGCAGGCCGCACCCCAGACAGCGTCCGCAACGACGCGCCGATCAAGATCGGCAAATGGACGCCGGCGAATTTCGACGGCAAGTATTTCGGCAAGGTCACGCTGGCGACGGCGCTGGCCAAGTCGCTGAACTCGGTCGCGGCGCAACTGACGATGGAAGTCGGGCCGGATGCCGTGGTCGAGGCCGCGCATCGCATGGGCATCCAGTCCGACCTGCAGAACAACACGTCGATCGCGCTCGGCACCTCGGAGGTCACGCCGCTGGAGCTGACCTCCGCCTATGTGCCCTTCGCCAATGGCGGCTACCGGCCTGAAATCCATTTCATCCGCCGCGTGACGACGACCGAGGGCAAGCTGCTCTACGCCAATGACGGCGGCAGCGCGCCACGCGTCGTGCGGCCGGAAGTGGTCGGCATGATGAATTCGATGATGACCGGCACGGTCGAGATCGGCACCGCCCGGAAAGCCGCTTTCGGCTGGCCTTCGGCCGGCAAGACCGGCACCAGCCAGAATTCCCGCGATGCCTGGTTCGTCGGCTATACCGCCAACCTCACCACCGGCGTCTGGTTCGGCAACGATGACGGCAAGCCGATGAAGCGCGTTACCGGCGGCGCGTTGCCCGCGCAGGCCTGGCATGAATTCATGATGGCGGCGCACAAGGGCGTGCCTGTCGCGCCGCTGCCGGGAACCTGGAAATCGTCGCCGCCCGCCGACACCATCGTGCGCAGCGACCCCTCCGGCAAGCTGCCGCCGGCAATGGTCCCGCAGGCGGATGTCGGCGCGCAGCAGGATGCGGCAGCACAGCCGCGCCGCGCCCCAAGACCCGCGCGCTCGGTCGATGGCGGCGGTTTCGGTATGCCTGATGACGATGAGCCGACCGCCTCGATCAACCGGCCAGTGCCACCCGGCGACGTCGGCGGACCGCTGAAGAAGCGGCAGACCTCGATCCTCGACATCCTGTCGGGCGGCTGAGGCCTCGCATCTGAGGGCATAACGGCTCGGACGCCGTTCAGGAAGAACCTGCTCGTGTCAGTGGCAGGTCTGGTTACCGCCGCACGCTTCCGCTACATGTCATCGCTGGAGACAGCGATGACGCAGACCGACACCAGAAAGACGATCGTGCTGACCGGCGCCAGCCGTGGCATCGGCCATGCGACAGTCAAGCGCTTCTCCCGCGAGGGCTGGCGGGTCATCACCTGTTCGCGGCAGGCATTCGCCGACAATTGCCCGTGGCCGGCCGGTCCGGAGGATCACATCAAGGTCGACCTCGCCGACCCCGAAGATGTTGGCGTCGCGGTTTCAGAGATACGTCATCGGCTTGAGGTCAATGGCGGCCAGCTTCACGCCCTCGTCAACAATGCCGGCATTTCGCCGAAGCTGAAGGACGGCAACAGCCGCATGGACTCCATCGACACGCCCATGCATGTCTGGCGCGATGTGTTTCAGGTGAATTTCTTTGCCCCGATCATGCTCGCACGCGGGCTGTTCAAGGAACTTGCGACGGCAAAGGGTTCTATCGTCAATGTCACCTCGATCGCCGGTACCCGCGTGCATCCTTTCGCCGGCACCGCCTATGCGACCTCCAAGGCGGCGCTGGGTTCGCTGACCCGCGAGATGGCGCATGATTTCGGCCCGCACGGTATTCGCGTCAACGCCATCGCTCCCGGTGAGATCGACACGGCCATCCTGTCGCCTGGCACCGACAAGATCGTCGAGACCATCCCGTTGCGGCGGCTCGGCGCGACGGCCGAAGTCGCCGACATCATCTATTTCCTGTGCTCCGAGCAGGCTTCTTATGTGACCGGCTCGGAAATCCATATCAATGGCGGCCAGCACGTATAGCCAACGCTGGCTGGCCTCAAAGACTAGGCTGTGAGCGACGTCTGCGGGACTCCAGGCCTGTCCCCCTCGCCCACGAGCGCCGGCTCGGCCCTGCCGCTCAGCACCGTCTCGACGATGCCGCGCGCGATTTCGCGCTCGCCCATGATCACCGTATCCGCCCCGAGCCCGGTCAGATGCTCGACCTCGGCATCGGAATGCGCCCGCGCAATGACTGAAATCGCCGGGTTGGCGGCACGCGCGCGCAGAATGATCTGGCCGGCCTCGAATGCGTTCGGTATGGCCAGAATCAGCCGCTCGGCGCGCGCGGCGTTGGCGGCGGCGAAAACATCGCCCCGCGCGGCGTTTCCGGAAACGGTTTCTATTCCCGCGAGCTTCAACTGCGCCAGCACCTTGTCCGCGTCCTCGATGACGAGGAATGGCCGTCCGGCCAGCTTCAGCGCCGTCCCCACCAGACCGCCCACACGGCCATAGCCGATCAGGATCGTATGGCCGGAAAGGTTCGTCGCCGGCGGCGGACCGTCCTCGGACAGCTTGGCCGAAGCGGCTGTTGCGGCGACCATGCCGGGTGCGGTCGCCGGCCCCGTGGGCCTTGCCGCGGCCTCTGGTTCTTTCGCGGGGGCGCGGCTTTCCAGCCATGGTTTCAGGCGGTCGATGGCGGCGAACATCACCGGATTGAGGACGATGGAGAGGATTGCGCCGGCCAGGATCAGGTCGCGGCCTTCTTCCGGCAGCAGATTGAGGCCAACCCCGAGCTCGGCAAGGATGAAAGAGAATTCGCCGATCTGCGCCAGGCTGGCGGAGATCACCAGCGCGGTCGCCGGCGGGTGGCCGAAAGCCAGCACGATCAGGAATGCCGCCGCCGATTTGCCGATCACGATGATGAACAGCGTCGCCAGGATGGGCGCCGGGTGCGCCAGCAAGCTGGTCGGATCGAACAACATGCCGACGGAGACGAAAAACAGCACGGAAAAGGCATCGCGCAGTGGCAGAGACTCTTCCGCGGCGCGATGGCTGAGCTCGGACTCGCTCATGATCATGCCGGCGAAGAAAGCGCCCAGCGCCAGTGAAACGCCGAACAGATGGGCTGCGCCGAAGGCGACTCCGAGCGCGATCGCCAGCACCGCAAGCCGGAAAAGCTCGCGCGAGCCTGTATGCGCGACATAGTGCAGGATCCATGGAATGACCCGGCGTCCGACGACCAGCATCACCACGACGAACGCGGCAACTTTCAGCAACGTCAGGCCGACTACGCCCCAGATGCCGTAATCCGCGGGCAGCGAAAACAGCCCACCCGTGGCATGCGCGGCGTCCGCTTCCTGCCCGCCCAGCACTCCCGCCAGCGCCGGCAGCAGCACCAGCGCCAGAACCATGGCGAGATCTTCGACGATCAGCCAGCCGACCGCGATGCGGCCGCGCTCGGTCTCGATCAGCCGCCGCTCCTGCAGCGCGCGTAAAAGCACCACGGTGGATGCGACGGAAAGCGCCAGTCCGAAAACCAGCCCTGCGCCCATCGTCCACCCAAGCAGCCAGGCTAGGCCAGCGCCAAGCGCCGTCGCGAAGGCGATCTGCACGACAGCGCCCGGCACCGCGATAGCCCGAACGGAAAGCAAATCCTTTAACGAAAAATGCAGGCCGACGCCGAACATCAGCAGGATCACGCCGATCTCGGCCAGCTCCAGCGCCAGCCCCTGGTCGGCGACGAAGCCGGGCGTGTTGGGGCCCACCAGCATGCCAGCGATGAGATAGCCCACCAGCGGCGGCATGCGGAACCGGTTTGCGATCGCGCCGAAGACGAATGCCAGCCCCAGACCGGCGACTATTGTGGCGATAAGGGGCGTGTCATGCGGCATTGTCTATGGAGCGCCTTTCAAAATACTGATGTGGGATGCGCAACGGAACCCCGCCGCTCCCGCCAATATGGTAGACGGTGCGGGGGGCGCGCAACCCTTGAAAGACGTTAAACTTGAGGGTTTTGCTAGAATTTAAGCCGATACGGTGGCTGTTTCGGCTTCACGCCGCCTTGAGGACCTGCTCGATATCCCAGACCGGCTGGTTGGTCAGCGTTTTGGCAATCTCCGCCTTGACCTTGTCGGAAACCTCCTTGTGCAGCTTCTTGCGCATTGCGCCCAGAACCTGCGGCGGCGCCACCAGTACGATCTCCTCGAACTCGCCGCGATGCGCCAGCTTGTAAAGGCGCTCCGCGATCTCTTCGCCGAAGCGCTCCTTGCTGAGGCGGTGCCAATCCGTCTCCTCATAGGCGCTGTTGTGTGATGAAGGTCCATCGCTGTGGCGGCCCGGCCGTTCGACACCCTGCTCGCGCGTGGCCGGATTTTCCTGCGTCATCTCGGTCGCCACCTTGAAATCGGGAAACCTGGCGTCGCCTTCGTTCTTCAGGAAGAGCGCCTTTTCGCCATCCGCCACGACCACCCAAAGTCCATGCTTCAGCACGATATTTTCCATGACAATTCCTTTCGAACGCTGCGCAACCCGCCTGGATCCCAACGTCGGCGCGAGCAGGAATGTTCCGCCCGAGTGCGCGGCGTTGGCGCAACGTGATGGGAAGGGACCAATTTAATCTACTAATCTAATAGAAATTAGCACCGCATGTTTTGGACTTCTCGTGGCTTAGCGCTAGAAACGCGTGGCTTGGCCTCACACGAGAGGGGATGAAAATCCACGACAGGCCGTGTTCTGGAATGTTTTTCTCCGTCTTTTTATGCAATCAGAAAATCGATTGCCTACACCGGAAGGGTGCGCGAGTGCGTTCCTTCTGCATGAAGACGCTTGCCGGTAGAACTGCTCGCCAGAACGAGATTTTGCAATGCAACATGAGTCCCAGGAAAAGCCCAGGCTGAACGCCTTCCCCATCTTCATGCGGGTTGAGGGAGAAATGGTGGCGATCGTCGGCAGCGGGGACGAAGCTCTGGCGAAAGCCCGGCTTCTCGGCCAGTCGAGCGCCAGCTTGCGGATCGTCGCCAAGAACGCTGAGCCGGCGCTTCTCGATTTCATTGCCGGGCACGACGCGACTCACGTGGCGGCTGACTATGCGCCCGAACATCTCGCAGGCGCGGTGATGGTGTTCGCCGCCACCGCCGACGAGACGCTGGACACAAGGATCGTCGCCGACGCGCGCCGCATGGGCATCCCGGTCAACGCGGTCGACCGGCCGGAACTCTGCGATTTCTTCACGCCCGCTCTGGTCAACCGCGCGCCGTTGGCAGTCGCCATCGGCACGGAAGGCGCTGGCCCGGTCCTGGCCCAGATGATCCGCGCGCGAATAGACCAGATGCTGTCGCCGTCGCTCGGCGCGCTGGCCGGACTCGCCGCCTCGTTCCGTGATGCCGCCGAAACGCTTTTGCCGAAGGGCAATCCTCGCCGCCGTTTCTGGTCGGATTTCTTCAGCGGGCCGACGGCGCGCGCCGTCGCTGCGGGAAACCTTTCGCTTGCGCATGACGTCGCGACCGAACTGCTCCTTTCCAGGACGCCTTCTGTGGGTCATATCGCGCTGGTCGGCGCAGGCCCCGGCGCGGAAGACCTGCTGACGTTGAGGGCGCAGCGCCTGCTCATGGATGCCGATGTCATCGTTTTCGACGCGCTGGTGCCGGAAGCGGTCGTCGCGATGGGCCGCCGCGATGCCGAGCGCATGCCGGTCGGCAAGCGCAAGGGCTGCCATTCCAAGAGCCAGTCCGAGATCAATACGCTGCTGGTCGCCCTTGGCCGCGAAGGCCGGCGTGTCGTCCGCCTGAAAAGCGGCGATCCGCTCGTCTTCGGCCGCGCCGGCGAGGAGATGGCCGCATTGCGCGACGCCGGCATTTCCTACGAGGTCGTGCCGGGCGTCACCGCGGCCTTCGCCGCCGCCGCGGATTTCGAACTGCCGCTGACGCTGCGCGGCGTCACCTCGTCGATGGTTTTCACCACCGGCCATGACTTGAAGGGCGGCACGCTGCCCGACTGGGCAAAGCTTGCCATTTCCGGCGCCACCGTTGCTGTCTATATGGGTCGTTCGGTTGCCGCCGAAGTCGCGGGGCGTCTGATCGAATCAGGCCTTTCGCCCGACACGGCGGTGGCGGTGGTCGAAAACGCCAGCCTGTCCAATCGCCGCCGCTTCCATGGCACGCTGGCCGATTTGCCCTCGCTGGAAGCGCGCCGCGATCTGAGCGGACCCGTCATGACCATCATCGGCGATGCTGTCGCCGGCGCAAATTTCGAGCGCTCCGAGGCGCTGGTCGCACAGAAGCCAACTGTATCCGGGCAGGACGAAGCCTTGGTCAGCGCCGCGGAAGGAAAAGCCCGATGAAGATCCTCACCGGAAACCGCCTGACAGACGGCGAAGCTGTCTGGTATGGCAACGGCGCCTGGCTGGAAACCATCGACAAGGCCGATCTAGCCGACGACAAGGCGGCCGAGGAAAGGCTGGAGGCCATCGGCGCCGCCGCGCTCGCCAACAATGTCGCCATCGACATCAATCTGGTCGATGTAAACGTGGTGGACGGTGTCATCGAGCCGCTGCGCCTGCGTGAAAGAATCCGTGCCGCCGGCCCAACCAATCGCCTCGATCTCGGCAAGCAAGCGGATCATGGATCCGTGCCTGCAGCCTAGAAAGACAAGCCAGCGGGCGGACGCGCCCGGAAAGACGAAACGCAATGTACCGATACGATGAATTCGACCATGAATTTGTGAAGGCCCGGGTCGCCCAGTTCAGCGACCAGGTCCAGCGCCGCCTTGTCGGCGAGATCACCGAAGACCAGTTCCGGCCGCTGCGGCTGATGAACGGTGTCTATCTGCAGTTGCACGCCTATATGCTGCGCATCGCAGTGCCCTACGGCACACTGAATTCGAAGCAGCTGCGTATGCTCGGCCATATCGCCCGCAAATATGACAAGGGCTACGGCCATTTCACCACGCGCCAGAACATCCAGTTCAACTGGCCGGCGCTCTCGGATATGCCGGCCATCCTCACCGACCTGGCCAGCGTCGAGATGCACGCCATCCAGACGAGCGGCAACTGCATCCGCAACGTCACCGCCGATCATTTCGCCGGCGCCGCCGCCGACGAAGTCGCCGATCCTCGCCCCTATGCGGAAATCCTGCGCCAGTGGTCATCGGTGCATCCGGAATTTTCCTACCTGCCGCGCAAGTTCAAGATTGCCGTTACCGGGGCGGAACGCGACCGCGCCGCAATCCAGACTCACGACATTGGCCTGCATCTTAAGAAGAATGCCGATGGCCAGCTTGGCTTCGCGGTCTATGTCGGGGGCGGCCAGGGCCGGACGCCGATGGTGGCGAAGAAAATTCGCGACTTCCTTCCGGAAGAGCACCTGCTGTCCTACTGCACCGCGATCCTGCGTGTTTACAACCTCTACGGGCGTCGCGACAACAAATACAAGGCGCGCATCAAGATCCTCGTCCACGAGACGGGGACTGAGGAAATCACCCGTCAGGTCGAGGCCGAGTGGGAAGCGCTCAAGGACGGCGAATTGAAGCTGCCCGAAGCCGACATCAAGGCCATCGACGCTTATTTCGCGCCGCCGGCGCTGCTCGACCGCCCCGAAGGCGACGATGCAGTGAAACTGGCGCGGCTCGATTCGCGCTCTTTCAGCGAATGGCTGGACCAGAACGCCGTCACCCACCGCCATCCCGACTATGCGGCGATAACGATATCTCTGAAGGGCATCGGCGAAGTCCCGGGCGACGCAACTGCCGAGCAGATGGAGGCAGTCGCAGACATTGCGGAGAAATATGCGTTCGATGAACTGCGCGTCAGCCATGAGCAGAACCTTATCCTGCCGCATGTGGCGCGCGCCGATCTCAAGGCTGTTTACGATGCTCTGGTCGAGATCGGGTTGGCGACGGCCAACTCGAATCTCATCACCGACATCATCGCCTGCCCCGGCCTCGATTATTGCGCGCTTGCCAACGCCCGCTCCATTTCGGTGGCGCAGGACATTTCACGGCGCTTCGCTTCGCTGGAGCGGCAGCGTGACATTGGCGAGTTGAAGCTCAAGATTTCCGGCTGCATCAATGCCTGCGGTCACCATCATGTCGGCCACATCGGCATCCTCGGCGTCGAGAAGAAGGGTTCCGAACTCTACCAGGTGACGCTGGGTGGTTCCGCCGACGAGAACACCAGCGTCGGCGATATCGTTGGACGCGGCTTCGAGCCGGAAGAGATTACCGACGCCATCGAGAAAATTGTCGATACCTACCTGGCGATCCGGCTCGATCCTTCCGAGAAGTTCATCGACACCTATCGCCGGATCGGCCTCGCACCGTTCAAGGAGGCGCTCTATGCTGGCGAAACCAAGGCCGCTTGACCGGATCGAATCCGCCGAGGCGGGAGCTGTCGCCCAGGCCGCCCAATTCGAGGCACTTTATGGGCATCTCGATGCGCGCGAGGTCATTGAACGCTCCGTGCGCGAGCTTTTCGCTGGCGAGATTGCCGCGGTATCCTCCTTCGGCGCCGATTCCGCCGTTTTGCTGCACCTGATTGCCGAGGTCGATCACAGCCTGCCGGTCCTCTTCCTCGATACGGGCAAGCATTTTGGCGAAACGCTCGAATATCGCGATGCGCTGGCGGCCGATCTCGGACTGGAGCATATCGAGGTGCTGACCCCCGACGACGCAGCACTGGCGCGCATCGATCCGACCGGCAAGCTGCACGAGACCGACACAGATGCCTGTTGCGACGTTCGCAAGGTGGAGCCTATGGCACGCGGCGTTGCGCCATATCGCGCCTGGTTTACGGGCCGCAAGCGCTTCCAGGCTTCGACCCGGGCCGCGCTTCCTGTCTTCGAGGCGGTTGGCCCGCGCATCCGCATCAATCCGCTGGCGAAATGGACCACCGCCGATCAGGCCGACTATATGCGCGCGCATGCGCTGCGCGAAAACCCGCTCGTCGCCTATGGCTATCTGTCCATCGGCTGCTTTCCCTGCACCGAGCCGGTCAAGCCCGGCGAAGATGCGCGCAGCGGACGCTGGGCCGGCCAGGCAAAGACGGAATGCGGCATCCATCTCTCAGGGCTGGAGCAGTCGCTGACCGGCCCGTCGCGTTGACAATTTGAACCTTGCGCCTGTCGTGGCCCTTCGAACGGCTGCGGCAGGCTGGAAACTTGCCAAAGAATAGGCCATATGCTCGCCCTCATGACCGACGCCAACGCTGAAACCAACGTGCCGCCCGCGCCGCGCCTATGGACGCAGGAGGGCTTTCGCGAGGATGAGTGGACACATGCCGAGGGCAGCGGAGCGCTTGCCGGGAACGGTCGTTTCATATTGCCTCTGGCGGCCTTTCTGGACCTGGATCCGCAGGTCCGCATCTCGGCGCGCGAGCGGCTCGGGGTGCAGTTGCAGCCTGGCGACGAACTTGGAAAGATCGTCGGCCTGCTCGATCAATTGTCCCTGGTTGCGCTGGCCTTCCCGGCTTTTACCGATGGCAGGTCCTTCTCAAAGGCGGAACTGTTGCGCAGCCGTCACGGCTTCACGGGCGCCGTGCGCGCCACCGGCCAGGTGCTGGTCGATCAGTTTCCGCACATGCTCCGCGTCGGTTTCGACGAGTTCGAAATCGTCAATCCGGTGTTGCTGAAGCGCTTGGAGGAAGGCCGCACTGACGGCTTGCCGCTTTATTATCAGCCGGCGGCGAAGCCTGCCGCTGCGGCGGGCAAATATTCCTGGCGCCGTAAACCCATCGGCTGACAGGTGTCGTCGAGTATGCGGCGACTTTGGTAACGGTCTGGTTGGGTTTGAAGAGCTGCTAGTCGCGGCGTGAATTGCTTTCCATGCCGTCGAGACGCTCAAGCAATTCCTGCAGATGGTCTGGAATGTCCGAAACCACCCTGAAGGACGGCATGACGCGAGCAAGATGCCTGCTCGTCTTGTCGCGTACCTGACGCCGAATTTCGGCGGCCACCTTGCTCCCCCTCTCATGTGTGTTGCCGTTCATTGTCTCTACCTCGTGGTTGGTTGGAGAACTCACCCAGCGGTAGAATCGTTCCCCTAATAGGCGACAAGCACAAGTCGGAAGCCGATTCACGGTAAAATTTGACTTAATTTGTAATCTGTTGCGAGTTCCATTCGTGGCGTTGGATTGACCCTCCATCCAGGCTTTACCCCTTGATTTTTGGCCTTCAAACATCGATATCGGGCGCAATCATTCAGTTTGTATGACAGACGGGAAACCGATGAGCGATCACGCGAAGGACGAAAGAACACTGGCTGAAGAGCAGGCGGTTGAAGATGCCGCTGAGCGCAGCGAAGGCGGTATCGACGGCGACTACGAGGCGCTTCTGCGGCTGATGAAGGAAAACGACGAGTTGAAGGACCGCGCTTTACGTGCGGCAGCCGAGATGGAAAACCTGCGCCGCCGCACCGCGCGCGACGTTCAGGACGCGCGGGCCTATGCCGTGGCCAATTTCGCCCGCGACATGCTGTCGGTATCCGACAATCTGCGGCGCGCCATCGATGCCATTCCGGAGGAGGCCAAGGCTTCCGGCGATGTGGGCTTCAAATCCCTGATTGAAGGCGTCGAGATCACCGAACGTTCCATGCTTTCGACACTGGAACGCCATGGCGTGAAAAAGCTGGATCCGCAGGGCGAGAAATTCGATCCGAACTTTCATCAGGCGATGTTCGAGGTGCCCAATCCAGAGGTTCCGGCGAACACCGTCGTTCAGGTCGTGCAGTCGGGCTATTCGATCGGCGACCGTGTTTTGCGGCCAGCCATGGTAGGCGTCGCCAAGGGCGGCCCCAAGCAGCCATCCACCGCATCGGTGGAGCCCGGCCCCGTCAACGAGCAAGCTGAAAAAGACGCGTAGAACGTCGGGGCATCCGCGCCGGCGCAATCATCCCACAACCCGGCTCGTACAACCCTTCAGCAATGCGCGCGGAAGCCCTTGACCACGAGGGGGACGGCGCGTTCCTATGGCGCGGTCGCACTCCGGCTGTCGGGCCCGCATGAACCTGATCACGCATCTGGACTATGCCGGCGTCGCCGTCTTCGCGGCGACCGGAGCGCTGGCCGCCTCGCGCAAGCAACTCGACATCATCGGCTTTCTGTTCCTCGCAAGCATCACCGGCATCGGCGGCGGCACGCTTCGCGACGTGATCCTGGACGTACCGGTTTTCTGGGTCGGCAACCGCGACTATGTGCTGATTTGCGCGGCTGTCGCAGTGATCGTGTTTTTCACCGCCCACCGGGTCGAATCCCGTTACAGGCTGCTGCTGTGGCTGGATGCCATCGGCATTTCCGCATTCGCGGTGATGGGCGCGTCCAAGGGCCTCGCCGTAACCGGCTCGCCCGCGGTTTCCATCATCATGGGCATGCTCACGGCCACCTTCGGCGGCATTCTGCGTGATCTTCTGGCCGGCGAACCGTCAGTGCTGCTCAAACCCGAGATTTATGTGAGCGCCACACTGGCAGGAGCCACGCTTTATACGCTGGGCGATGCGCTGGCCCTGCCCTCGCCGGTTTCGGGCGTCATCGGGTTTGCCGCCGCATTCCTGGTGCGGGGCGGAGCGCTGAAATTCGGCTGGTCGTTCCCGGCATACCGGAGCCGACCTGGCCGGCGTCCCGAGGATATTCCCTGACGCACGGCCCCCTATACGGCCAGCCGTGGGGTTTCCCCGCCATAGTAATTGACGTAGCGCGCGCCGATCTGCGCCACCGGCATCACGACATAGACATCCACCGTGGAAAACTCATCGTCGATGACGCAACCATCGCCGAAGCGCGCCCCGACCCGCAGATAGGCTTTTACCAGCGGCGGCATCGCCAGGATGGCCCGTTTGGCATCCACGGACTCGATCGGCATGAGGCTCATGGGATGATAACGGTCCGCTCTCGCCCGTACATGCCAGTCCGGCGCGGTACGGCAATGATGGTTCAGATAGGTGAGCGCTTCGGCATGTGCATCGGGAACCACACCCGAAAAAGCGGCGCAGCCGATCATCACATCGACATCATAGTGATTGATGTAGGCCCATATTCCCTGCCATAGCGCCTCGATGGTGCGTTTGGATCGGTATTCCGGCAGAACGCACGACCGTCCGAGCTCGAGGAAGCGCTTGCCCGGATGGCGCGCGATGAGATGGCAGATGTCGAATTCGTCTTCGGAATAGAATGCGCCGGCGGCAAATGCCGTTTCCTGCCTCAGCAGCCTGTATGTGCCGACGATGCGGCGGTGTTCCGGCCCGACCAGGCTCGTGTCGAACACCAGCAAGTGGTCGCACACGGGGTCGAATCGGTCGGCGTCGCGGCGGTCCATCGCGTGCAGGTCGTCCTTGCGCGCGCCCATCTCGTCGTAGAAGACACGATAGCGCACTTCCTGCGCCGCCGCGATTTCAGCCTCGTTGCGGGCCAGCCGCACCTCAAGATTGCCGATGCGCCCCAGACGCGAGCCGGCGGATATCTCGTCTATCTTCACCTGAGTAAGCACGGCGCCTTCCCGCTTGGACGACTGCTTGTTGGCATGGCTAGATCGTGAACTCGACGCATGAACGGTTCTCCATCGCGCCATCCTCCACGGCGCGGGATACGGTGCTGGTGCGATAGGAATATGACAGTAGCGTGATAATCTGTGAGTAACAACGCTTCTTGCCGGCTAAGAGCACGGCGCGACGCTGAAAAATATCAGGCTGCGACCTGCTCGCGCAGCGCGTGGATCAGCGCATCGGGGTCGAGCGGCTTGGTGATGAAACCGCTGGCGCCGTGAGCCAGAACCGCATGGCGGGTTTTCTCCTGGCTGTCGGCGGAAAGCACCATGATCGGCATTGGCGCCATGCCGCTTTCTTCCTCATGACGCCGTATCGCGGTGATGGCGTCCATGCCGTCCATAACTGGCATATGAAGGTCCATCAGCACTATATCGTAGCGGCGGGCGGCGCTGACCACCGCATCGATAGCGGCCCGGCCATTGTTCACGACGTCCACATCGTAGCCGGCTTTCTGCAGCGTCGATCTCACCAGCAATGCGTTGATCTCGTTGTCCTCGGCAATCAGGACCGACAGGTTCGGATGGCGATGGCTGGCGCCTGACACCGGGATGCGCGGCGGTTCGGCAATTGCCTTCGCCGTCATGCTGCCGCCCAGAAGCACGCGAAGCAATGTCTCGCTGCGAACCGGGCGCGCCAGAAACGTCGTGTAGCCATTGGCGCGGAATTCGCCCAGCAAGCCGCGCTCCGAAGGCGCGATCAGCGTGACGGCCTCGCAGTTCGAAAAGCCGGACTGCCGCAGGCGGGTCAGCACCTGGCCGTCGTCCTCTTCCACGGCTGCATCGACAAGGAGCATGTCGCATTCGCCGCTCATGGAAGTTGCTTGCGCGGTCGTGGCGGCAATCCTGGCCGCTCCGCCGTGCGCCCGGATCGTGCCGGCAATGGCCTCGGCCTCGGTCATGTTGCGCGACAGCACAACGATCCGCCGCCCCTCGAGAAGCGTCCGGCGTTCCTGCATCTGTTCGACGGGATCGGCAGCCGGTATCTCGAAAACGAACTCGGACCCTTCCCCCAGTGCGCTGGCGACGGAAATCGATCCTTGCATGGCCGTCACCAGCCGCTTCGAAATAGCCAGGCCAAGACCGGCTCCACCATGGGCTCTTGTCGAAGTGGTGTCGGCCTGCTCGAAATCCTCGAAGATGCGGTCGATATCGGCGTTCCGCAGTCCCGGCCCGGTATCGGAAACCGTGAACCGCAGACGGTCGCCCGTTTGCTCGAACACCCGCGATATCCTGACCGTGACACCCCCGGTCTCGGTGAACTTGATCGCGTTGCCGATCAGGTTGAGGAGCACTTGGCGCACTCGGCCGGGATCGGCCGAAATCATCAGCGGAACGTCGGGCTCCACCAGGCAGCCAAGGCCGATGCCCTTGGAATAGGCGCGGGAGGCGAGAAGCTCCACCACATTATCGACGATCTCGCGCGGCGACATCGGTTGCGGCTCGGGATCGAAACGCCCGGCCTCGATCTTGGAATAATCGAGCAAGTCCTCGATCAACGCCAGTAAGGCGCTGGCCGATGTCGACACGGCGGACACATAGGTGCGCTGTTCCGGTGAAAGCCTGGTGTCGGCCAACAACTTCGCCATGCCCATGATGCCGTTCATGGGCGTGCGGATTTCGTGGCTGACGGTTGCCAGAAACCGCGATTTTGCCTGGCTGGCGAATTCGGCGCGCTCGCGCGCGCTGATCAGCGACGCCTCGGCGCGCTTGCGCGCGGTGATATCGCGAGCAATGGCGCGGTGCGAAACCGCCCCGCTTTCCTTGTCGCGGACGGAAAGCTCGATCCACGAGAACCAGCGTGGGCCGCCATTGGTGCGAATGACGACATCTGTCGAACTCAGGCATTCGTGATCGGAAAAGGCGGCGTCCGGAACCAGCCCGACATCGATGCCGAGTTCGGCCAGCGTCCTGTCGCGGAGAGATTGCGCATCTTCGCCGATCAGTTCGGCGAACACCCGGTTGGCATGAACGATGCGGCCGTTGCGGTCGCGATGGACAACGAGATCGCCCAGCGCGTCGATCAGTCCGCGGAACCGCTCGTCGCTCTCCTGCATCTCCCACATGCGGTCGGCGAGCGTTTCTATCTCCGCCTGGCTGCGCGCCGTCGTATCGCCGAGCAGCAGGGCTGCACGCCGCTCCGCCACCTGCGATCGGATGTGGAGCGCCAGTCCGGCTGCGGCGATGGCGAGAAGGCCGACGGGAACGAAAAGCGGCGCACCATAGAGGAAGGAAAGTCCGGCCAGCACCAGCAACGCGACAAAGGTGAGGAAGGGCAGCCCTTCACCGCGTCCGGCCGGCAAGGCTGGGACAAGCGGCGGCGCATCTATGCGACGCCGGGCCGACGCTTCCTGCTGCGCATCCTCTGTAGACTCGACCAGGTCGGGCTCCATTCCGGCTTGGCGCCGGTGAGCGGGCATACTGATACGGAGAGATTAGAGAAGATTTCGGCAGATCATTCCAATTTTAGCGGTCGTTCCGTTTTCGACGAAAGAGGCTCCGCAAAAGCGCATATCCCGCTCTCACATATCGACGACGACACGCCCCCTGATCCTGCCGTCGACAATGTCCCTGGCCGCGTCGGCGATGCCGCTAAAGCCGATTGTGGTGGACAATGCCGACAGTTTTGCCGTGTCGAGATCCTGGCGGATGCGCCGCCATGCCTCGAGCCGCAGTGGCTTCGGCGCCATGACGGAATCGACGCCGAGCAAGCAGACGCCGCGCAGGATGAACGGCGCGACGGACGCCGGCAGATCCATGCCTCCCGCCAGCCCGCAGGCGGCGATCGCGCCACCATAGGCGGTCATCGACAGGGCATTCGCCAGCGTCGTCGAGCCGACCGCATCGATGCCACCGGCCCAACGTTCCCTGGCCAGCGGCTTGACCGGCCCGGTCAACTCGTCGCGCGTGATCACCTCCGACGCGCCGAGATCGATGAGATAGGCTTTTTCGGATTCGCGCCCGGTCGAGGCCACGACATGGTAGCCGAGCCCGGACAGGATCGAAATGGCGACAGAACCGACGCCGCCGGCGGCGCCGGTTACCACGACTGGCCCGCGATCCGGCGAAATGCCGTGCCGCTCCAGCGCCATCACACACAGCATCGCCGTATAACCGGCGGTGCCGACCGCCATCGCCTCGTGCGCGCTCATGCCTTCGGGCAACGGCACCAGCCAGTCGCCGTTCACCCGCGCACGCTGCGCATAGGCGCCGTGATGCGTTTCGCCGACGCCCCAGCCATTGAGGATGACTTTGTCGCCCTTGCGCCAATCCGGATGCGAGGAGGAGAGCACCGTGCCGGCGAAGTCGATGCCTGGGATGAGCGGCCAGCGGCGGATGACCGGCGCCTTGCCGGTGATGGCCAAACCGTCCTTGTAATTGACCGTCGTCGCCTCGACCTCAACCGTCACATCGCCGTCCATCAGGTCGGCTTCGGTAAGGTCCACGGTCGCAACCGACTGCTTTTTGTCCGCGTCGCGCGAAACGAGGATGGCTTTGAACGTGTCGGACATAGGTCTCTCCCGGATTGCGGCCGAGTGTGAAACACCAGTGGCGCTGAATCAATCGTTCGAAGGTTTAGGCTCACGGCGCCATGCAATGAACTCTTCGAGCACGACCAGCGCGGCGCCCACGCTGATGAACACGTCCGCCAGGTTGAAGACGGCAAACGACCAGACCGGCGTATGGAACAGGATGTAGTCGATCACATGGCCATAGACGGCCCGGTCGATCAGGTTGCCGAGCGCGCCGCCGACGATCAGCGCGAAGCCCACCCGGGCGATGACCTGGCCCGGCGTCGTGCGGGTGGCGAGATAGAGCACGAAGGCGGCGACAACCAGCGAAACGACGATGAGGCCGGTATCGCCGAACGACGACAGCATCGAAAAGGCGATGCCGGTGTTGTAAGTGCGGAACAGCGCCAGGAACGGCACCAGATCGACCTTCTCCTGGAACGCCAGAGTGGTCTCGACCAGATGCTTGATCCACTGGTCGAGCGCGATGGCGACCGCAACGAGCAGCAAATAAGGCGAAAGCGTTTTCAAGAAGCCGTCTCCGGACCGAGTTTCAGCGCCCCGCGCCGGATCTCGAACAGCATGACCCCGGTGGCCACGGCAAGATTGAGCGAGTCTGCCCGGCCGGCCTGCGGGATGCGCAGGAGCTTGTCGCAGGTTGATGCCAGCTCTTCCGGCAGGCCCTGCTGTTCGTTGCCCATCATAAGCAGCACCGGCCCCTTCGAGAAATCGACCGACCGGTAGTCCACCGCGCCCTTCAGGTGCGTTCCGGCGACCAGGCCGGGAAAGGTCCGGCGCCAGGCGAGGAAAGCCTCGACCGTTGCCTTCGTCACTGGCATGGCAAAGACCGAGCCCATCGTGGCGCGCACCGTCTCGACCGAAAAAGGATCGGTGGTGTCGCCGACAAGAATTATGCCCTTGGCCCCGACCGCGTCGGCGGTGCGGATGACGGTGCCCAGATTGCCCGGGTCCCGGACCCTGTCCAGCGCCACCCACACGTCGCCGTTCGACGGGCGAACATCCCTCAGCGGCTGGTAGCGCTGCGTAAAGACGCCGACCACCATCTGCGGGTTGTCGCGGCGGGTGATGGCGGAGAGAACTTTTTCCGAAACTTCGAGCACGGTGCCGCCGGCAGCCACGGTGCGCGCAGCAACCTTTTCGACCGCCGCGTTGCCGCGGCCGGCCTTGGCGAAGACCAGCGTCCTGATCTGCCAGCCGAGATCGAGCGCGTCGATCACCAGCTTCAACCCCTCGGCCATGAAGGCGTTCTGTTGATCGCGGAATTTCTTCAAGGCCAGCGCCTTGATGTCCTTCACCAGCGGATTGGCAAGGCTGGTGACCTCCTTGACCTGACCGGGCGCGCCTGCGTGCCGCTCGCTCATGCGGCGACCCAGCGCGAGAAAAGCGATGTCGAAAGCGCCCGGCCGGCGGATTGTTCGCGGATAATGAGTTCGCCCGATTCAACCCGCCCGCCCATTCCGGCGAACGTATCGCGCATCAGCGCGTGAATGGCGAAGAACGAAGAGCGGATGGAATAGGCCGTGAGAACCACCGCGAGCGGCCTTGGCGACAGGATGGCGCGGCAGATGTCCGTCAGCGCCGGCAGATCCTCGAAAAGCTGCCAGACCTCACCCTTCGGTCCACGGCCATAGGCGGGCGGATCGAACAGCACGATGTCGTAGCGGCTGCCGCGCCGCTCCTCGCGCTCGGCGAATTTCATAGCATCCTCGACGATCCAGCGGATCGGCCTTTCCGCCAGCCGCGCCATCTCCTGGTTTTCGCGCGCCCAGCCGATCGCCTTCTTCGAGGCGTCGACATGCGTGACCTCGGCCCCGGCCCGCGCCGCCACCAGCGAGGCAAGCCCGGTGTAGCCGAACAGATTCAACACTTTCACGGGCCGCTTGGCAGACGCGATCAGTCCCGCCATGTGGTCCCAGTGCGACGCCTGCTCGGGAAACACCCCGACATGGCGGAACGAGGTGAAGCGACCGAGATAATCGATGCCGTCATGCTTCATCGGCCAGGTCTCGCCGAGCGGCTGGCCGGGAAAGCGCCAGCGGCCCAAGCCTTCCTCATCCGTATCGCCGGTGAAGACGGCGTCGGCATTCTCCCATTCCTTCGCCGGCAACGCGCGCTGCCAGATCGCCTGCCCCTCGGGGCGGACAATGCGGTACGGGCCGTATTGTTCGAGCTTCTGACCGGCCCCGCTGTCGAGCAGCGCATAGTCGGCATTGGGCGCCACCTCGAGGATCAGCGGCAGTTTTTCAGCGGGTAGCGCGCCTTCCCGGCGGGAAAGCCGGCGCGGTTCAGACTTCGGCTGTGCAGGGCTTGCAATGACCGCAGAGGGCTTTTCCTCGCGTCGCATGTCGCGCGTCTGGCCCGGCCCTTGTGACGGGCGTGGCGGGCGGCTGTCGCGGCGTCGGTCGCGAGAGAATTTCAACAGGTGAGGTCTCCGAAGCGTTCAAACGCTTCTGCCACGACGCTTAGCGTGAGCCAAGCGGCAAAAGCGGGGAAGATCGGCGAACGCCGGCCTTCCGGCATCTGCATGGTGCGCGAGAAGGTGTGCGAACGTAGCCGGCGTCAACCGTCGTCGTCTTCCGACGATGCCGGCCGCCAAGTGGTCGGCTCGACCTTTTTCTTGGTATGGCCATCGGTGTAGACCCACCAGGCCGAATCCTCAGCGTCCCAGCGGCCGATGGATTCGTTCATGACGCCATCGCCGTCGGTCCAGTAAACCGTGACGCGCGAGCCGTCCCTGGGGGCGCTGGATATCGGTTGCCGTTCAGCCATGATTGTCTCCCTCGAAGCCTGCCAAAACGCGCCCGGCGTGCTGCCGGTTCCCGTTCTTCCGGCGCTGGCTTCAGCTGTGCGCGAAAATATCTTCCTCGTCCCAGCCCATCAGGTCGAGCTTGGCCCGGGTCGGCAGGAAGCGGAAGCAGGCGTCGGCTTCCTTGACGCGGCCGTCGCGCTGCAGCCGTCCCGCAAGCACCTCGCGCAGCCGGTGCAGGTAGAGAACGTCGGAGGCGGCATATTCCAGCTGTTCCGGCGACAGCGTCTCAGCCGCCCAGTCCGAGGACTGCTGCTGCTTCGACAGGCCGACGCCCAGCAGTTCCCAGCAGATATCCTTGAGGCCGTGCCGGTCCGTATAGGTGCGCGTCAGGCGCGAAGCGATCTTGGTGCAGAACACCGGCTCTGCCATCGCGCCGAAGGCCTGGTAAAGCACGGCGATGTCGAAGCGCCCATAGTGGAACAGCTTGGTGATGCGCCTGTTGCGAAGCAGGCTGACCAGGTTCGGCGCCCGCTTCTGCCCCGGCGCGATCTGGATGACGTCGGCGGTGCCGTCGCCCGGTGATATCTGCACCACGCACAGCCGGTCGCGGTGCGGGTTGAGGCCGAGAGTCTCAGTATCGATGGCGACCGCATCGACATCGTAATTCGACAGGTCCGGCAGGTCGCCCTTGTGGAAACGGATCGTATTCATCGGGAAGCTTTCAGCGTGTCAGGGCGTCGAGGATCCGCGCCCATGAGCGCTGCCCCTTGTGGAACGATTTCAGGTCGTATTTCTCGTTCGGCGAATGGATGCGGTCATCCGAGAGGGCGAATCCGACCAGCAGCGATTCCATGCCGAGATAGCTGCGGAAGTCGCCGACGATCGGGATCGAGCCGCCGCCGCCGATCATCACCGCCTGCTTGCCCCATTCCTCCGTCAGCGCGTCTTTGGCGCCGGTCAGGAAAGGCGAATCGTAGGAGAGCTGGATTGCCGGCGAGCCGCCATGCTCGTGGAAATCGATGCTGCAGTCGGCCGGTACGCGCTCGGCGGCGAACTGGCGGAAAGCGGCGCGGATCTTCTTCGGGTCCTGCGCATGCACGAGGCGGAATGAAATCTTCGCGGAAGCCTCGGCCGCGATGACGGTCTTGAACCCCTTGCCGGTGTAGCCGCCGGTGATGCCGTTGAATTCGGCGGTGGGCCGCGCCCACAGAAGCTCGAGCACCGAACGGCCTTTTTCGCCGGCCGGTATCGACAGGCCGATCGGTCCGAGGAAGCTTTCGGCGGTTTCGCCCAAGGCTTCCCAGCCTTGAAGTATCTGCGACGGCGTTTCTTCAACTCCATCATAGAAGCCGGGGATCGTCACCCGGCCCTGTTCGTCATGGATGTCAGCCAGCAGGTTTGCCAGGATGCGGATCGGGTTCGCGGCGGGGCCGCCATACATGCCCGAATGCAGGTCGCGGTTCGCCGCCTTGACGGTGATTTCCTCGCCCACCAGCCCGCGCAATGAAGTGCAGATGGAGGGCGTCTCCGCGTTCCACATGTCGGTATCGCAGACCAGCGAGAAATCCGCCTTCAGTTCCGCCGCATTGGCTTCGAGGAAAGGCTTGAGCGAGGGCGAACCGGATTCCTCCTCGCCCTCGAACAGGATGGTGATGCGGCAAGGCAATGAACCATGCACCGCCTTCCAGGCCCGGCATGCCTCGACGAACAGCATCAACTGGCCCTTGTCGTCGGAAGCGCCGCGTCCGGTGATGATCTTGCGGCCGGGCTCGATCTCCTTCAGCGCGGGATCGAACGGATCGTTCTCCCAAAGCTCCAGCGGATCGACCGGCTGCACATCGTAATGGCCGTAGAACAATATATGCGGACTGCCCGCCGGTCCGTCGTGGTGGGCGACCACCATCGGGTGGCCCGGCGTCGGCCGAACGCTGGCCTCGAAACCGATGGATTTCAGGTCTTCCACCAGCCAGTCGGCGGCCTTGCGGCATTCGGCGGCGAATTCGGGATCGGTCGATATCGACTTGATCCTGAGCAGGTCGAACAGCCGGTCGAGGCTCTGGTCCAGATTTTGGTCGAGACGGTCTAAAACGGGAGCAAGCGCGGTCATGAAAGTTCCTGGAAAGCGAATCCGCCGCGACCCTAGAGCATTTTGCGGCGAGGTGGAAACACCCCGCATCGTACATCACGGCGAGTCGTCGGTTCCCGGCGGCGCATAGACGGCAATCGCTTCGGGATGCACCCTGAACGTGGCCGGCGTCGCGGTCACGATCTCGCCATCGGTGTTGATCGGTTGCGGCAGCTTGGTGGTCACGTCGAACTGCACGCAGCGCGCCGTCCGCACCTCGTTCCAGGCGCCATGTGTACCGGACCGGAACGAACGCAGCATCAGGGCCAGCTTCCAGACATTGCCCATTTCCAGGCTGTAGAGATCGAGATGGCCGTCATCAATCGCGGCGCTCGCTTCCACGACATTGCCGCCGCCATAGTGACGGCCATTGCCGATGGCGATCTGGAAGGTCCTGACCTTGACCGTCTCGCCCTTCTCGCGAATCCAGGCGGTGAAGGGCCGCGCCTTGTAGAGCACGCGCGACGCCGCGACGGCATAGCCGAGCCGGCCCCAGCGGCGCTTGATCTCAGGCCTCAGCCCTTGGGCGAGCTTGGTGCTCAGCCCGATCGAGGCGACGTTGAAGAAGGCGTGGCCGTTCACAGAGCCGACATCGATGCGCCGTTCGTAGCCGCCGACGATCATGTCGACCGCCTGCATGATATCCATCGGCAGGCCGAGCGTGCGGGCCAGGTCATTGGCTGTGCCCATCGGCAGGATGCCCATTGGCAGGCCGCTTTCCATGACCGCCATGGCGGCCGAGGAAACGGTGCCGTCGCCGCCGCAGACGACGATGCAATCGGCGCTTTCACGCAGCCGCGTGATGTCACGCGCAAGTTCGGGTAGCGCAGAAAAAGGCTCGACCGTAACGGCAAGTCCGCCGGCCTCGAATCTCTGCAGGATGTCGTTGAGCGGCATCGAGCCGCGGCGGGCTTTTTCATTCAAAAGCAGCAAGGCGCGCCGCGCGGCGGGCTTCTTCGCAGCACCCTTGCCGGCGGCCCTGTATTTCCTGGTACCGGCGGTTTTGCTCTTCAATGTCTGTGCCATACCCATAAAAAATGCCGCCGTGGCGGAGGGGGAACCACGGCGGCCTTTACTCGAAACGATGCGGCAGCCCGGAGAGGGGGGTAGGCTGCCGCAGGGTGTCCGGTATAGGCGGGGGACGGGCCTTGCTCCGGACTCGGCGAAAATTGCCGATGGGTCCTATCTGGGTCCTGGAACGTGGCGATTCAAGGGCATGGAAATTACAAGTTTGTAACATAGCCGTGAGCAGTCAGGCCATGTCAGGAAGTCGTCGCAAGGAGAAGCCTCGAGCGCCTTTGGCATGGACCGCAACGCCGCGCCGCGCTATCCCTTCGCCATGAAAAAAGGCGATCACCTCTTCCTCGTCGATGGCTCCGGCTACATCTTTCGCGCCTACCATGCGCTGCCGCCGCTGACCCGAAAGTCCGACGGCCTGCCGGTCGGCGCCGTCTCCGGCTTTTGCAACATGCTGTGGAAGCTGATGGTGGATGCCCGCAACACCGAGGCGGGCGTGGTGCCGACGCATTTCGCCGTTATCTTCGATTATTCCTCGAAGACATTCCGCAACGACCTCTACCCCGAATACAAGGCCAACCGGTCCGCGCCGCCGGAAGACCTGATCCCGCAGTTCGGGTTGATTCGTGAAGCGACCCGCGCCTTCAACCTGCCCTGTGTCGAGATGGAAGGGTTCGAGGCCGACGATCTGATCGCCACCTATTGTCGGCTGGCCTGCGAGGCCGGCGGCGACACGACCATCGTGTCCTCCGACAAGGATCTGATGCAGTTGGTCGGACCGACGGTCGGCATGTACGACCCGATGAAGGATCGGCAGATCGGCGTCCCCGAGGTGATCGAGAAATGGGGCGTGCCGCCCGAGAAGATGATCGACCTGCAGGCGCTTACCGGTGATTCCGTCGACAACGTGCCGGGCGTGCCCGGCATCGGCCCGAAGACGGCGGCGCAGTTGCTCGAACAGTTCGGCAAGCTCGACGCGCTTTTGGAGCGCGCCGCCGAGATCAAGCAGGACAAGCGGCGGCAATCGATCATCGATAATGCCGACAAGGCGCGCATTTCGCGCGAACTGGTGACCTTGAAGGACGACGTCCCGGTAGCAGCCGGCGCGGGATTGGACGATTTTGTCCTGCACGAGCCGGACGGTCCGAAGCTGATCTCCTTCCTCAAGGCGATGGAATTCTCGACGCTGACCCGCCGCGTCGCCGAGGCGACCTCGACCGAGGCGAGCGACGTTCAGGCTGCCGGCCTCACCATCGAGCGCGCCGATGCCGCGCATGGACCCGACGTCGGCGCGGGCGCGGTGTCGAAACCTGCTGGATCGGAGGGCAATGGCGACGCTGCCGCGATGAGCGCGGCAGGCAAGGATGAAGGTCCCTCGCCTTCCCTGTTGTCGGCGATGCGGGCGGAAGCCGCGGTCAACGCCAGGATCGACACCAGCGCCTATGTCTGCATCCGCGACCTGCCGACGCTTCAGGCCTGGATTGCCGAGGCGCGCGAAGCCGGCATGGTCGCGTTCGACACGCAAGCGTCTTCCCTCGATCCGATGCAGGCCGAACTGGTCGGCGTTTCCCTGGCGACCGCCCCGGGCCGCGCCGCCTATGTTCCGCTCACGCACAAATCGGGCGACGGCGATCTTCTTGGCAGCGGCCCGATCGAGAACCAGATTCCGATCCGCGATGCGCTTGCTGCCCTGAAGCCCTTGCTCGAGGACGCCTCGGTTCTGAAAATCCTGCAGAACGTCAAGTTCGATCTCATCATGATGCAGCGTCACGGCCTCGACATCCGGCCCTTCGACGACACCATGCTGATTTCCTATGCGCTGGACGCCGGCGTCGGCGCCCACAACATCGACGCCCTTTCCGAGAAATGGCTGGGTCATGCCACCATCGCCTTCAAGGATGTGACGGGAACCGGCAAGGGCGCGCTCGGCTTCGACCAGGTGGCGCTCGAACGCGCCACCGCCTATGCGGGCGAGCAGGCGGATGTGACACTGCGCCTGTGGCGGGTTCTGAAGCCCCGACTGCCGGCCAAGAGCGTGGCCTCGGTCTATGAACGGCTTGAGCGGCCGCTGGTGCCGACGCTTGCCGCCATGGAACAGCGCGGCATTTCGGTCGACCGCCAGATCCTGTCCCGCCTTTCCGGCGAACTGGGGCAGAGAGCGGCGGCGCTCGAAGACGAAATCTACCTGCTGGCTGGCGAGCGTTTCACCATCGGCTCGCCCAAGCAGCTTGGCGACATATTGTTCGGACGCATGGGCCTGCCGGGCGGCGCCAAGACCAAGACCGGGCAATGGTCGACCACCGCCCAACTGCTGGAGGAACTCGCGGCGGAAGGCTACGAGCTGCCGCGCAAGATCGTCGACTGGCGCCAGCTCACCAAGCTGAAATCCACCTACACCGACGCCTTGCCGGGCTACGTCCATCCGCAGACCAAGCGTGTGCATACGTCCTATGCGCTGGCGGCGACCACCACCGGGCGGCTGTCGTCCGTGGAGCCCAATCTGCAGAACATCCCGATCCGCACGGCGGAAGGGCGCAAGATCCGCACCGCCTTCATCGCGGACAAGGGCAACAAGCTGATCTCGGCCGACTACAGCCAGATCGAACTGCGGCTGCTGGCCCATATCGCCGACATCCGCCAGCTCAAGCAGGCCTTCGCCGACGGCGACGACATCCACGCCATGACGGCGTCGGAGATGTTCAACGTTCCGGTCGAGGGCATGCCGCGCGAGGTGCGCAGTCGCGCCAAGGCGATCAATTTCGGCATCATCTACGGCATTTCGGCGTTCGGGCTGGCCAATCAGCTGTCGATCCCGCGCGAGGAAGCCGGCGACTACATCAAGCGCTATTTCGAGCGCTTCCCCGGCATCAAGGACTACATGGAAGCGAGCAAGGCCTTCTGCCGTGAGAATGGCTACGTCGAAACGATCTTCGGCCGCCGCATCCACTATCCGGAAATCCGCGCCTCCAACCCGTCGATCCGCGCCAACAGCGAGCGCGCCGCGATCAATGCGCCGATCCAGGGTTCGGCCGCCGACATCATCCGCCGCGCCATGGTGCGCATGGACGAGGCGCTGGCCAGGGCCGGCCAGTCGGCGCGAATGCTGCTGCAGGTGCATGACGAACTGATCTTCGAGACCGCCGAGGCAGAAGTCGAAACGACCCTCCCGGTCGTCAAGAGCGTGATGGAGAACGCGGCGATGCCGGCTATCGCGCTATCCGTGCCGCTCCAGGTGGACGCCCGCGCCGCAGACAATTGGGACGAGGCGCACTAGAGCTTGGCCCCGTCAGTCCTGCGCGACGGTTCTCGGATATTCCAGCTGCATGGCGACGATATCGGCCGTGCGCTGCCCATAGCGCGCCTCGATGCCCCGAAGCGTATCGTCGAGCGCTTTCGCCGGCGGCACGCCCTCCATGGCGCTCAGCTTTTGCTGCCCGGGCCAATCCGTCACGGTCTCTTCGGGGATGATGCGAAGCCCGCTGCGCGTCTCGACCGGACCGGCGGCAAAGGTGACGGCGCTGGAGCGGTAGGTACGCGACCACGCATCGGCAATCAGCGCAAGGGAAACCTCGTCGATCCCCGGCGACAGTTCGATGCCGAACCGGTCGCGGTTCCAGAAAGCGGCCATGTTGCCCATCACCGTCACGGCGAACGGGCGCGTGAACCGGAACGCCGCGCTGTCATGGCGCGCGTCCCATTGCGCGAGGCCGAGATCGCGGCCGACCGCCTCGGCCTTCTCCCGGCCGGCGATCGCCTCGATCAGGGTCAGCATCATCGGCATGGAGGCGCTGATGCCGGTCGTCGTGGCGACTGTTTGGTCGACCACCAGCCGGCGGTCGGCCACATAGTCCAGCTTCGGATGTTTTTCTCGTAGTTCCTTGAGATAGTACCAGTGCGTCGTCCCGCGCTTGCCGTCGAGCAATCCTGCCTCGGCGATCACCTTGGCGCCGGCGCAAACGCTGACGATCGTGGCGCCTTTCGCCGACTGGCTCTTGATCCATTCAAGGGCCGCCGGATCGTCGTCGGGGGTCATTGCCGGCACGACGACGTAATCCGCTCCATCGGGGTTTTGCGCATCGAACTCGGCAATCGTCGCGTCGGGCTCGACCTTCAACGCCGGATAAAGCGATACCGGTCCCGCCCCGGTCGCCAGTGCCAGGACGTCGGCGACGTCGGCGCGACGCAGGATGCCATAGGTCATCAGGTAATCGGTGACCTCGGTGGCATCGTTGATCCCAATAACCGCGATCAGCGGACGCTGCCGTTTCGGCGGCTTCAGCGCTGCAAGCGTGGCTTCGGTGTCCTGCTGGGCAATGGGCGGTGGCGCTCCAGGCGAAGCCGCTGGCGGCAGCGTGAATATCCAGCCGACGAAGCCGGCAAATCCCAGCAGCGCAATGGCCGGCACGCCCCAAAATAACAGCCGCTTGATCATTGCTACTGAAGGTCCCCCCGCTCCGCCAAGCATTTCGCGCAGGTGCCCCTGAACTCGATCACCGCCTTCTTGGCCGTGAACCCGTTGGCCCGCACCCAGTCGTCGAGTTGATGGCCGACATCATGGTCGGAGAACTCCGTCACCTGGCCGCAGGTGTCGCAGATGGCGAAGGCCGTCATCGAATGGCTGTGCTCATGCGGCTCCGCGCAGGCGACGAAAGCGTTGAGGCTTTCGAGCCGATGGACGAAGCCTTCCTTCATCAGCGTGTCGAGCGCCCGGTAAACCTGCAACGGCGCGCGGAAGCCGCGCTCGCGCAACTGGTCAAGCAGCATGTAAGCGCTGAGCGGCCCGCTCGCCGCTTCAAGCTTCTCCAGCACCCATGTCTGGTTTTTCGTCAGGGCGGTCCTTGCCGTCATGCTTTCCTATTCCATTCAAGCGCAGCCATATTGGCCGGCTTTTCCTGAAATAGCCATGAACACGGCAATTTTCCACCTGTCAGGCTCGAACCGGCAAGGCTGAGGGATCAGACCTTCCGGGGCGGCCCCTTGCGTTCAGCCGACGGCGCCCAGAGGTTGATGTCGGCCTCACGCGCATACTTGTCGATCTCGGCGAGATCGGCATCGGAGAAATCGAGGTTCTTCAGCGCGCCGACGCAATCCTCGACCTGCTGCGCCCGGCTGGCGCCGATCAGCGCCGAGGTGACGCGGCCCTTGCGCAGCACCCACGCCAGCGCCATCTGCGCCAGCGTCTGGCCCCGGCGCTTGGCGATCTCGTTCAGCGCCTTGATGTTTTTGATCGCGCTTTCGCTGAGGAAAGATTGCCGCAGCGACTTGCCCTGCGTGGCGCGGCTGCCCTCGGGAATGCCGTTCAGATACTTGTCGGTCAGCATGCCCTGCGCCAGCGGCGAAAACACGATGGAGCCGATGCCCTCGCCATCCAGCGTATCGAGCAGCCCGTCGTCCTCGACCCAGCGGTTGAGCATGGAATAGCTCGGCTGGTGGATGACGCAGGGCGTGCCGAGGCGCCGCAGGATTTCGGAGGCTTCGCGCGTACGCTGCGAATTGTAGGAGGAGATGCCCGCATAGAGCGCCTTGCCGGAGCGCACGGCATGGTCCAGCGCGCACATCGTTTCTTCCAGCGGCGTGTTCGGATCGAAGCGATGGGAGTAGAAGATATCGACATAGTCGAGACCCATGCGCTTCAGGCTCTGGTCGAGGCTGGCCAGCAGGTATTTGCGGCTGCCCCATTCGCCATACGGCCCCGGCCACATGTCGTAGCCGGCCTTGGTCGAGACGATCAGCTCGTCGCGGTAGCCGGCGAAGTCGTTGCGCAGGATTTCGCCGAACGCGACTTCGGCGGAACCCGGAGGCGGACCGTAATTGTTGGCGAGGTCGAAATGGGTGATGCCGAGGTCGAACGCCTTCTGGCAGATTTCCCGCTTCGTCCGATGCGGGGTATCGCCGCCGAAATTGTGCCACAGCCCGAGCGAGATGGCCGGCAGTTTGAGGCCGGACTTTCCGCAGCGGTTGTAGATCATGTTCTCGTAGCGATCGGCGGCGGGGGTGTAGGGCATGGATCAATCCTTGGAATGCGAGGCAGACCGCTGTTTACCCTCCCCCGTGTGGGGAGGGTCGTGAAGCATGTCGCGCAGCGACAATGCGGAACGGGGTGGGGGTGTCAAGATTTGTCGGATTATTTTGGGTGCAAAGATACATTGTAGTCACCCCCACCGCCGTCTCCCGAACCTCATTTCGCCTGGTCCGCTCGCCGCCCCTCCCCGCAAGGGGGAGGGCAAAGCGCGCTACATCTTCTTCGCCAGCAGCGCTCCCGCTTCCCGGATCCCCAGCGCCGCCGGCCGCTCGCATGTCGTCTGCATCGCCACGAACTTGCCGCTATCGCCCGATTTCAGGATGCCGGTCATCACCTCCACCGCATGCAGCGCCAGCTCCATCGAGCAGCGGTGCGGCCGGTCGCCGGCGATCGCCAGCGCCATGTCGGCGAGCCCCGCGGTGCGGTAGTTCGCCATCATGCCGTGCGAGTGCTTTTCGTTCAGCACCGCGAAGGGATGATCCCATTTCGGCAGCGCCTTCACCGGCTTGCCCTGCTTGGTGAAGCGGACATCGCCGCCGAAGAAGTTCGGGTCGGGTACGAAGACGGTCCCGTTCTCGCCATAAAGCTCCATCGGCGCATGGCCGTGGTTCCACACGTCCCAGGACGCGTTCAGCGTCACGACCGCTTCATTGGCGAATTCGAGGATGGCGTGGATGGTGGTCGGCGTCGTCACGGGAATCTTTTCGCCCCGGCGCGGCTTGGAGCCGATGGTGCGTTCCTTCGCCGGCGTGGTGGCGAAAGCTGCGACCCGCTTCACGGGACCGATCAGCTGGATCAGATTGGTGACGTAGTAAGGCCCGATATCGAGGATCGGCCCGGCGCCCGGCTGGAAGAAGAAGTCAGGATTCGGATGCCAGTTCTCCATGCCGTGGCTCATCACGAAGCAGGTGCCGCTGGTGATCTTGCCGACCTTGCCGCTGTCGATGACGTTGCGCACCAGCTGGTGCGCGCCGCCGAGGAACGTGTCCGGCGCCGAGCCGATGCGCAGGCCCTTCTTCTCGGCCCGCTTCTTCAGGTCCAGACCTTCGCTAATGGAAAGGACGAAGGGCTTTTCCGAATAGACATGCTTGCCGGCATCGAGAATCCGCCGCGAAATCTCGTAGTGCACGGCGGGAATCGTCAGGTTGACGACGATGTCGATGTCGGCGGCGGCAAGCAGCCCGTCGACCGTCTCGGCGCGAAGCTTGAATTCCTTCGCCCGGGCTTTGGCCGCATTCATGTTGATGTCGGCGCAGGCGCGCATTTCGAAGCCGCGGAACATCGGCGACAGCCGAAAATAAGCCGCCGAGATATTGCCGCACCCGATGACGCCGACCCCAAGTTTCCTGGGCATTTCGTCTTCTCCTAATATGATTTGACCGAGGTGAGCGAGCGGCTTGCGAAGCGCTCGATGTCGTTCGGATTATCCTGTTCCATGATGTAGTATCTGGCGTCGGTCTTCGCGCGCAACGTCTTCATCAGCGCCGCCCAGTCGATGCTGCCATGGCCGACATCGGACCATCCGTCCTCGTCCAGGCCCTGGCCCGGCTTGGCCATGTCCTTGACATGGACGGCAACCACGCGGCGTCCGTATTTGTCGAGCCATGGCGCGGGATCGGCGCCGCCGCGGATGACCCACGCCACGTCGATTTCCCAGCCAACGCCGGGGGCGGCGTCCAGAATAAGCTGCTGCGGCACCGAACCGTCGGCGAGTGGCTGAAATTCGAAATCGTGGTTGTGCCAGGCAAAGCCGTAGCCTGCCTTGCCGGCCTTCTCGCCAACGGCGGCGAGCCGCTCGCCAAAGCCTCGCCAGCCGGCGGCGTCGGATGGCCGAGCCTCCGGCTGCAGATAGGGACAGATCAATGTCGTGGTGCCGAGGGCGTCGGCGATCCGCCGCACACCGTCGAAATCGTTTTCCAGGGCGTCGATGGAGAAGTGCCCGGTCGGCATCGAAAGGCCGTTCCTGTCCATCTCGGCGCGAAACGCGGCGGGATCGTCATAGACACCGCCGAAACCCTCGACTTCCTTGTAGCCAAGATCCCCCAGCATTTTCAGAACCTTGTTCCAGGGCTGGAAGTTGCGCGCGCTGTAGAGTTGGAATGACCAGTTCATGATGTTCGTCCATCCTGCCTTTGATGTATCTCGACCGGCCTCACAGCCGGTTGCCTTGTTCGTCGAACAGCGAGGCTCGCATCGGATCGAAACCGATCTCGACGCTTTCGCCCGATTGCGGTGCGCGCTCGGAGGTCACGCGCACGGTGAAATTCTGGTCCGCAAGCTTGAGCCAGACCAGCGTATCGGACCCCATCGGCTCCACCACGTCGACGCTCGCCTGGGCGGTGAACGGCCAGCCGGAGCCGCTGTTCAGCCCGACATGTTCTGGCCGGATGCCGAAAACCGAAGCTCCCGGTGACGGCTCGCGCTCGAAATCGTAGCTCGCCAGCGGCACCTTCAATTCACCGGCGACGAAATGCCAGCCACCGTCGTTTTCCAGTCTGCCATCGAGGAAATTCATGCCGGGCGAACCCAGGAACCCGGCGACGAAGCGGTTGACCGGGCGGTTATAGATCACCTGTGGCGCGTCGAACTGCTGGATGACCCCGCCACGCATCACCGCGATGCGGTCGGCCAGCGTCATCGCCTCGATCTGATCGTGGGTTACGTAGATCATCGTGTTGGCGAGTTTCTGGTGCAGGCGCTTGATCTCGACGCGCAATTCGGAGCGCAGCTTGGCGTCGAGATTGGACAGCGGCTCGTCGAACAAAAAGACGTCGACATCGCGCACCAAAGCCCGGCCGATGGCGACACGCTGGCGTTGACCGCCCGAAAGCGCCGCCGGCTTGCGCTGCAGCAGCGGGCCGATCTGGAGGATTTCGGCCGCCCGCGCGATGCGTTTGTCGATCTCGTCCTTGGGCGTGCCGGCGACCCTCAATCCAAACGAAAGGTTCTTTTCGACAGTCATCTGCGGGTAAAGCGCATAGGATTGGAACACCATGCCGATGCCCCGGTCCGCCGGCTCTTCCCAGGTGACGTTCTTACCCTTGATGAAGATGCGGCCGTCCGAAATGTCGAGCAGGCCTGCGATGCAGTTGAGCAGCGTGGACTTGCCGCAGCCGGACGGCCCGAGCAGCACGACGAATTCGCCCTCGGCGACATCGAGATTGAGCGACTTGAGCACCGTGACCGAGCCGAAACTCAGTGACAAATCCTGCACGGACACGCTGGCGTTTGCTACATTCATGCGGGTCACCCTTTCACAGCGCCCGCGGCGATGCCGCGCACGAACAGCTTGCCCGAGACAAAGTAGATGATCAGCGGCACCAGTCCGGTAATCAGCGTCGCCGCCATGTTGACGTTGTATTCCTTCACGCCCTGCACCGAATTGACGATGTTGTTGAGCTGCACGGTCATCGGATAGGTGTCCGGCCGCGTGTAGACGACGCCGAACAGGAAGTCGTTCCAGATGCCGGTAATCTGGATGATCAGTGCGACGACGAAGATCGGCATCGACATCGGCACCATGATGCGCAGGTAGATGCCCCAGAAGCCGGCGCCGTCGACGCGCGCGGCCCTGAACAGCTCATCCGGCAGCGAAGCGAAGTAGTTGCGGAACAGCAGGGTGAGGATCGGCATGCCGAAGATCGAGTGCACCAGCACCAGCCCCCAGAGCGAGCCGTAAAGGCCGATCTCGCGCAGGATGATGACGATCGGGTAGAGCATCACCTGATAGGGGATGAAGGCGCCGACGATGAGGATGGTGAAGAAGATGTCGGCGCCCTTGAAGCGCCAGTTGGCCAGCGCGTAGCCGTTCACCGAGGCGAGTGCGATCGACAGGATGACGGAGGGAACGGTGATGCGCACCGAGTTCCAGAAGCCGCGCGAAAGGCCGTCGCAATTCAATCCCGTGCAGGCCGTCGACCAGGCCTTTACCCAGGGTTCGAAGGTGATTTCGACCGGCGGCGAGAAAATATTGCCAAGCCGGATTTCCGGCATCCCCTTCAGCGACGTCACCACCATTACGTAGAGGGGCAGCAAATAGTAGACCGCGACGAGGAAAAGCGTGCCGTAGAGAAAGATGTTGCGGCGTGACAAGACACTGCGCGGCTTTGGCCCGCGCGGTCCGCTTAGCTCGCCGCGCACCGCATCGGCGCCGGCTATGGTCGATGACAGGACAGCCGGATTGCTCATGTCCTGCCCCTCCGCCCGAATTCCAGATAGGCCCACGGCACGATCACGATCACCACCGTCAGCAGCATCATGGTCGAGGCGGCGAAACCCTGACCGAGATTCTGGGCGAAGAACATGTAGTCGTAGACATATTTCGCCGGAACTTCCGAAGCGATTCCGGGACCGCCCGAGGTCTGCGCCACGACGAGGTCGTAGACCTTGACGATACCCGAAGCGATGATCACCAGCGTGGTGATGAACACAGGCCGCATCATCGGGATGATGATCGAAACATAGGTGCGCCAGGTCGGAATGCCGTCGACGCGCGCCGCCTTCCATATGTCCTCGTCAATGCCGCGCAGGCCGGCCAGCATCAGGCACATCACCAGTCCGGTCCCCTGCCACAGCGCGGCGATCAGCACGCCGTAGATGACGATGCTGGAATTGTAGAGCGGGTCGAAATTGAAGCTTTCCCAGCCAAGGCCGCGGATCACGCCCTGGATGCCGAACTCCGGATTGAGCAGCCACTGCCAGACCAGGCCGGTGACGATGAAGGACAGCGCGAACGGGTAGAGGAAGATCGTGCGGAATGTATCCTCGAAGCGGATTTTCCGGTCGAGCATCGCCGCCAGCAGGAAGCCGATGACCAGCGAAAAGATCAGCGACAGCACACCGTAGATCAGAAGGTTCTCGATCGAGACCAGCCAGCGCGGCGCCGCCCACAGCCGGTAATACTGGTCGAGACCGACGAAATTCAGCCGCGGCAGCAACCGCGAATTGGTGAAGGAATAGAGAACCGTCCACGCCGTGCCGCCGACGAAGACGACGAGCGCGGTCAGGATCATCGGAACCGACGCGATCTTCGCATTGAGATTGCGGAACAGCCGGCTCGGACGTTCACTCTTCATGCTGACGGACATGGTTGCACCGATGAGGACAGGTCGCGGGATCCCGGTCCCGCCGCCGCGCGGGACCGGGATGATCGGATCGGCCGAGCGGTCAGTCGGCCGAGCCGATGATATCGGCGAAGCGCTTCTGCGCGTCCTCCGGTGTCATGCTCTGATTGGCGAAGAATTCGGAGAACAGATCCTCCTTCTGCTTCTGCGTATCCTGCGACAGAAGCTGGTCGGTCCACGGCATGACGTCGCCCTTGGCCAAGATGTCGAGACCCTTTTTCATGCAGTCGTTGGCAGCGTTCAGGTCAACGTCGCCGCGCACCGGCAGCGAGCCCTTCTTCAGATTGAAGGCGACCTGCGTCTTGGGGTCGAGCAGCGTTTCGGCCAGCACGCCCTGCGCCTTGGATTTCTCCTCATCCTTGAGCAGCGGAAAATAGAAGGCGTCGCCGCCCGTGGCGATCATCGGATTGAGGCCAAGGCCGGGCAGGCAGCTGTAATCCTTGCCGGCAGTCTTGCCCGCGACCTGGAATTCGCCCTGCGCCCAGTCGCCCATGATCTGCGCGGCCGCCTTGCCGGTGATGACCATGTTGGTGGCCTGGTTCCAGTCCTGCACATTGGTGTTCTTGGCCATCTTGCGGGCATCGTCCGCCGCCTTGAATACCTTGGCGATATCAGGCCCGGCCGCGAATTCGGCGTCCTTGGCCTCGTAGACCTTCAGGAACGTATCCTTGCCGCCGATCGCCGCCATCAGCACGTCGAAGGCGCCGGACGATTGCCAGGGCTGACCGCCGACCGCGAGCGGAACGATGCCGGCCTTTTCGAGCGCCGGCGCTGCCGCGACGAGCTCGTCCCAATTCTTCGGCACCGGAACGCCTGCCTTCTCGAAGGCTTCATTGGACAGCCACAGCCACTGCCAGGAGTGAATGTTCACCGGCACGCAATAAATCTTGCCGTCGATGGTGCAGCTGTCGAGCAGGCTCTTCGGCCTTACCACCTCGGTCCATTTGCCCTTGGTGGCGACATCGGTGAGGTCGCGCATCAACCCGGCCTGGACCAGCTCTTCCGCCTGGCGGCCATGGTTGAACTGGGTGGCGCCCATCGGGTCGCCGCCGGTAATGCGGCTGATCATGATCGGCCGCGCCGTACCCCCGGAACCGGCGATCGCGCCGTCGATCCAGTGATTGCCGGTCGCATCGAACGCCTTGGCGAGTTCGGCAACGGCGGCGGCCTCTCCACCCGAGGTCCACCAATGCGTGACCTCAAGGTCCGTAGCCGAAGCAACTCCTGCGAATGGCAAAGTCACGGAAGCAGCCAGCGCGGCAGCCATCATTTTAAATCGCATTTCGGTCTCCTCCCAGAAATCTGAAACGTTACAGATTTTCGATAAAGCAATTGGCGCAGACTCGCAAGCCAGAGCTGGACAATTTTTTCGTGAGCCGAAGAAAAAGGACATCTCTCCGGCGTTTGGCAATGTTGCGATGCGCAAAAATCTCTTTTGCGCTGCAAAATGCGCCTCGAATGTGGCCTTTGCCCCCTCGATTCGCCATCCAGAAGGCATGTCTTGTCGGGAACATCCCTGCTCTAAGCTATCCCTCTTTGCAATCTGTAACGTTTCAGTTTATTCCAAAAGCGCAGCCAGGGCCGAGGGAAGCACGATTGCGCGGCTTGCCCGCTCCTGCTATGCGCCGGCCGGGCGGGACCAATGGACAGAGAGCAGCGAAACGAAGACGCGGACGAAGCGGAGGCCCGGCGGCCGACGCTGAAGACGCTTGCGTTCATGACAGGGCTTGGCGTCACCACCGTTTCCCGTGCGCTCAAGGATGCGCCCGAGATCGGCGCCGAAACGCGCCGCCGCGTCCAGCTCGTCGCCCGGCAGATCGGCTATCGGCCCAACCGTGCGGGCGTGCGCCTGCGCACCGGCAAGACCAATGTCATCAGTCTCGTGCTGGACACCGAGGAGCAGATTGGCGGCTTCGTGTCGGACCTCATCTACGGTATTTCCGGCGCGCTGGCGCAGACGCCATACCACCTCATCGTCACTCCCTACTCCCGCAACAACGATCCGCTGGAACCGGTCCGCTACATCGTCGAGACCGGCTCAGCCGACGGCATCATCATTTCGCGGACGGAACCGGACGACAAGCGCGTCCGCTACATGACCGAGCGCGGCTTCCCGTTCGCCACCCACGGCCGCACCGACATGGGCATCGAGCATCCGTTCCACGATTTCGACAACTATGCCTATGCCGCCGAGGCGGTGGGCAAGCTGGCCGGGCTCGGCCGCAAGCGGCTCGCTCTGCTCGGTCCGCCAGCCAGCCTCAGCTACTTCCACCATATGCGCAACGGCTTCGCAGACGCCATGTCGGATCTTGGATTGGCCGAAGTTTCGTTTCCCAGCGTCACCGTCGATCATTCCATCGACGAGATACGCCGTCGCGCGGCAGAGCTGATGCGTCGTCCGGGCCGGCCGGACGGCATCGTCAGCGGCGCCGGTTCGGCAACCTTTGCGCTGGTGGCCGGAGCGGAGGATGCCGGTCTCGTGCTCGGCAGGGATATCGACATCGTTTCCAAGCAGGCGTCACGCCTGCTGCATCTGCTGCGCCCGCAGCTTCTTGTCGTCAACGAGGACGTGCGCCGGGCCGGCTCCGAGCTGGCGCACGCGGTGATGGCGCGCATCGCCGGCACTGCGATCCCTTCGCTGCAGAGCCTGGCAAAGCCGGGACCGGTAGAGGCGTACAAGCCCGTAGAGTGATGCGCCAGTATTTCACCTTTCCCCTGTGGGGAGGGTTGGCGCTCGTTAGGCCCCGCTCCCCCAGGGTCCGTGAAACGCGCCCTTGTCGTCGATGCGCTCGAAACCATGTGCGCCGAAGAAGTCGCGCTGCGCCTGGATCAGGTTGGACGTGCCGCGACCCTGACGATAAGCGTCGAAATAGCCGAGCGCGGAGGCCAGCGCCGGCGTCGGCAGGCCGGCCTCGGCCGCCTGCGCCACCACATGCCGCAGCGACGGATGCGCCTCCTTCATCATCGTCACGAAGGCCGGCGCCATCAGCAGATTGGTGTCGGCGCCGCCCGAACCGAACGCCTCCGCCATCGTATCGAGCATCTGCGAGCGGATGATGCAGCCGGCGCGCCAGATCCTGGCGATGGTCGGCATCGGCAAATTCCAGCCGAACTCCCTGGACGCTGCCGCCATCACCGCGAAGCCTTGCGCATAGGCCGCGATCTTGCCGGCGAACAGCGCCAGTTCCAGATGTTTCAGGAGCGCCTCCTTCGATCCCGAGAAGGACGTCACGCCGAGCTTGCCATAGGCCTTCTCCGCCGCCAGCCGCTCGTCCTTGAGCGACGACAGCACCCGCGCCGCGACAGCCGCCTCGATGGCGGTTGCCGGAATGCCGAGCTGCTGCGCCTCGATCACCGACCACTTGCCTGTGCCCTTCTGTCCGGCGCGGTCGAGGATGATGTCCGGCACCGGCTTGCCGGTCTTGGGATCGTCGGCGGCCAGCACATTGGCGGTGATCTCGATGAGATAGGATTCGAGCCGTCCCTTGTTCCAGCCGGCGAAGACCGGCGCGATCTCCTTCGCGCTCATGCCCAGCCCGTCGCGCAGGATGCCGTAGATCTCGGCGATCATCTGCATGTCGGCATATTCGATGCCGTTGTGGATGGTCTTGACGAAATGACCGGCGCCGTCGCTGCCGAGCCACGCGGCGCAAGGCTCGTCCTTGAACTTGGCCGAAATGGCGGTCAGCACGCTTTCCACCCGCTTCCAGCTTTCCTCGGTGCCACCGACCATGATCGACGGCCCGTGACGCGCGCCCTCCTCGCCACCGGAAACGCCCATGCCGATGAAGGTAAGGCCCGATCCTTCCAGCTCCTGGAACCGGCGCATCGTATCACGGAAATTGGCGTTGCCGGCATCGATGACGATGTCGTTCCCGGCCAGTTCACTCCGCAGCGCCGCGATCTGCTCGTCCACCGGCTTGCCGGCCAGAACCATGATGATGATCGGGCGCGGCGGCCTTATGGCGGCGGCAAGTTCAGACAGGCTGGCGCAGGGAACGACCTTGTCGCGCAACGGGCCGGCGTTCTTGACGAACGCGTCGGTGCGCGCCTGCGTACGGTTGTAGACAGCGATCCGGTGGCCTTTCTCGGCAATGTTGAGCGCCAGGTTGGAGCCCATCGTTCCGAGGCCGATCAGGCCGATTTCCGCTTTTTCCATTGTCTCATCCCTGCTTGCGCCGGCGGCGCCGTCCTGATTGCCGGCATGTTTTGGGCTTTGGCGGGAGCTTCGTCAACCAAGTCCGTGCCGCCGCTGGCAGCTTTGTTTCAATCGATTTACGGTTGAGGACAAGCGACAGCTAGGGGCGGACATCTATGGAGCCGTCGATCTGCGCCATGTCGAAATCCGATATGAGAATGTCGAGCCGCGCGTTCCACTTGCCGCCTAGGGGAACAATAAGGTCCTTCACCCGCCATGTGCCGTCGTCGGCCTTTGTTGCCGGCCGCTTCAAGGGCTCGATTCCGGAATCCGGCTTAGACAGCACCAGCGTTACCTCCCTGGCATCCAGCGGCCCGAAATCTCCTGTCATGATGACGATACGCGCTTCCGCCGGCCCCGCCTGCCCAGGCGTCAAGGAGAGGTCCGCCATCGCCTGCAGCGTATGGATGTGGGTGGATGCGGGTTGCGCCGCCGCGATCGCCAGCGCGCGCGGCGGCGGCGTGAAACGCCAGCCGGCGGCGACGCAGAACACGGCGGCGATGATAAGCGTCTCGGCGACGATCGAACGGTGCAGCCGTTTGCGCGCTGCCACATCACCCGCCGCGACAGCTGCCGTGAGCCGCCACCGGTTGAAGGCGGCGAGCCCGAACAGCACCGTCAGCAGCGCCAGCTTGATGACAAGCAGCCGGCCATATGCGGTTTCCAGCAGCGCGGCTGGCGTGCCGACCTGTACCACGGCGAGTACGGTTCCTGCGCCGACCAGCATCGCCAGGACAACCGGAATTATCCTGGAGAAACGCAGCAGGAAGGTCGTGGCATTCGTGTCACGCCGCAACAAGGCGGCGCCCAGCGGGACCAGCGCCCCGGCCCACGCCATGATGCCGGCGCCATGCAGGAACACCATCGGCCGCATCAGCCATCGCGGTTCGGCTGCACTGGCGTGACCGCTGGCGGCAAGCGCCACGCCCGCCACAGCCAAGGCCGTCGGCGAAATCACCCCGGCCGAAGCCGGCACGATCAGCGCCAACAGCGCCAGCCCTTGCGCGGCCAGCGCCAGCGATACCGTCAACCCGTAACTCGTGGCAAAGCCCGTCTGCCAGACCACCGGCTTGACGAGATGCGCCAGCGGGACGCCCAGAGCGTCCACGCCTTGCAGACCGAGCGCGAGCACGGTCGCCATGATGCCGACAATCAGGAACACGAGCACGGCCCGCGTGCCTGCGCGTCCGCCCTCCGCCAGCCAGGCCAGCGCGAAGGCGCCGCCCACACCGAGGAAAAGCCCGGCATAAAGCAACACCCGAGCGGCCCAGACCGCGCTCCGCACCAGCCAGTCAACGGGCTCCACGGCAATGGGCGTCGCGCTCGGTGCGCCGACCGAAAAGATCAGTGAACCGGCCACGGGATGACCGTCAGCTGACACGACCCGCCAGCTCAGCACATGCGTGCCATGGGGGAGCGTCTTCGGCGCTTCGATGACGAGCGTTCCTCCATCGACACGCGAGGAATCGAGTTTGGCCTGCACCGCGTCCGGACCGATCAAGGTCAGCGCCAGCGGCGACACCGGCTCATTGAAGCTGAGCGCAAATCGCGCCGGCCCGGCGGGCAGCACCGCGCCGTCCGCGGGCTCCGCACCAATGAGCGTCGCATGGGCGAAGGCCGTGGCCGGCAGCGCCAGCCACAGCAGAAGGATCGCCAGGAGACGGAAGAGCCTCACTTTTTCGGCAAGAGCTTGATGCCCGGCGCCGGCAGTTCGAGGTCGTCCGCCTTTTGCCCCGCCGCCGGAATCTGGATCCAGCGCTCGGCAGCATTGCCTTCGCATTCCTGCACGACCGGGAAGTAGAGCATCTCGCCGGCCGGAAGGTCGGCAGCCAGTGTGCCCCGCAGCACGAACTCGTCGTAATAGGCGTCGGGCAGATTGCCACCGCTCCAGCCGATTTCCTGCACCCCTTCGGTCACGGCTTCACCGTAAAGCGTGTAGGATTTGGCGTATTTGCCGGTCTCGGTCTTCAGCGTCCAGCCGGCCTTTGGCATCGGCTTGGCGGCGAGGAACCCTTCCGGAACCTTGACCCGCACGGCGATGGTCGCCTTGCCCTCGCAGCCATGCGGCACGCGCAGCACGGCTTTGTAGCTTGAGTCGACGGAAGCCTCGCCGGTCTCCAGCGTCACATGTGCGAAAGCCGGGGTGACGCCCAGAACGAGAACAGCGGCGATGGTGGAAATAGCCTTCAACATTGTTGTCTCCCGAAAAATCGCGGCCATCACTGCGCGTGGTCCATCTTCATGCTGCCCGAACCGCCCATCGCTTCGACATCGAATTCGACCGGAATGCTGCCAGCCTTTTCGAATGTCAAAGTGGCTGCGAATTTCTCGCCCGCCTTGGGCGCCTGCTTCAAACCGATGAACATGAGGTGATAGCCGCCCGGCGCCAGTTCGAGCTTGCCGCCGGCCGGGACTTCGAGCCCGCCCTGCACCGGACGCATGGTCATGACGCCGTCCTTGACGGTCATTTCATGCATCTCCGCCTTTTCAGAAATATCAGATGAGATCGACACCAGCCGGTCCGGCGTCGATCCTTCATTGGCGACGGTGAAATAGCCGCCGGCGACGCTGGCGCCCGGAGGGGTCGCCCGCGACCAGGGGTGATCGATGTCAAGTTGGCCAAGCTTGAACTCATGCGCCCACACGCCATGCGCGCCGACAAACAGCAAGGCGATGGCAAGCACGGCAATACCGAGTCGCTCCTCAAAGGAACGCAGGAAGTGAGGGGGTCGCAGGCACGCAGCGATGCGCCCGACGGATTTCGGATCTTGAATGAACATGGTTGCTCCATGGCAAAACAGGCCGCGCTATTCGCGGCAAAGCTGGCAATCACCGGCAACCCGTCGGGCCGCCGGACCAAATACTGTTCAGGCCTGAAGCGGGGGCGCGCGTGGGTTGGCGGGGGAGCGTTCACTGCGCAGAACAAGGCCGGCGAACGCCAGCCTCTGCGGCGCTGTCCGTTCCCAGACGATCGCTGGAAGCAGAGCCGCAGCGTCCGGCGCTACGCCGACGGGTGCGGTCGAAAAGCTGCAGCCGAACAGGCAGCAGCTTTGGTCGTGCCGCTGATGATTGTCACCAGCGGGAAGCTCGGTGGCGCCCTCATGCGTACAGATGACATTGCCAAAGGCGTCGAGCTGGCTGGCATTCGGACCGTTGCCGAAGGCAAAAGCGCCGAGCAGCGATTGCAGGACGAGCAGATAGGCAGCCGCGAATGTGGCAGCTATCCTCCATCGCCTGCGCCGTGCCAGCAAAACCGTCCCTCGAATTCCTGCGATATCGATACCTAGCACAGGGATATGATGCGGAACATTGACAAATCAGCGCTGCGGCATCGCGGCGCGGTGACGACGAACGCCAAGACGAGATCGGCAGTGACAGCCCCGGATTAGGCTTTTTCGATTTCGGGAATCGAAGCCAGCAGGGTTTGCCGGGCCGACTTGAGATGCGCGCGGCAGGCGGCGTCCACCTTGCCGGGATCGCGCGATTTCAGCGCCGCGATATAGGCCAGATGTTCCTGCACCGCCACTTCGTTGCGCTGCCGCTCGCCGGCCTTGTTCCACTGGTAGTGGTAGTGGAAGATCATGGCAATGACGTCGTAGAAATCGACGATGAAGCGATTGCGAGAGGCGCGGTGGATAAGGCGGTGGAACCGCTCGTCCAGCTCGGAAAACGCGTTGAAGCGGGAGGCGATGTTGCCGGCCAGCGCGCGATGCTCTTCCTCCAGAAGGTCGAGGTCGTTCCATACCGGGCTGTCGGGTGGTAGCCCGGCGAAAGCGGCTGCCGAGCGCAGCTCGAACATTTCGCGTATTTCAGTCAGCTCCAGTGCGAAGGCGCGCGTGAATCCCTTCAGCACCCAGTGGCTGTTGCGGCGTTTCTCGATCAGGCCGAAACGGCTGAACCGGATCAGGAATTCGCGCACGCTGGTGGTGCCGACGCCGATCTCGCGCGCCAGTTCCAGTTCGTTGATCTGCATGCCGGCTTCCGCGCCGCCGGCCAGCAGCCGGCGCATGAAGCTGCGTTCGATGATTTCCGAAAGGGAATCGGTTTCCTCGTCGGGAAAATAGTCGTCCGCTCGCGGCTGGCGCAGCACCGTCTTGCTGCGCTTGTTCCAGGCGATCAGCCCGGTCTCCTCCATGCGGGCAAGGATGGTGCGCACCGTGGTGCGGCTTACCCCCAGCATCGTCCCAAGCTCCGGCTCGGAAGGCAGGTTCTGGGTCTCGTCAAGGAGGCCGAGACATCTGTTATAGGCGTCCTTGTAGACGTTGTTGCTTTTCGACATTCTCGGCCCTTGTCGACACGCCGCCCAGCGAGGCCACGTCATTCAAAAAATGATTGACGTAAAAATGTTTTTTTACGATAAAAGACAATAGCAACACAGCGCAGTCTGTCAATGCGCCAGGAAACGCCGCAGGACCTCCGTGAACCCCGCCAACAGCATTCTTCTGTCACCGGCCGACAATGTCGCCGTCGCCAACGGCCGGGTTGAACCCGGCAACCCACTGCCCGGCGGCGCCACGGCGCGGGAAGTCATCGAGACCGGCCACAAGGTCGCCATCCGCCACATAGCAGCCGGCGCCTCGGTGGTGAAGTACGCGCAGGCGATTGGCCGCGCCACCCGCGATATCGAGCCGGGCGAACATGTCCATTCGCACAATCTCGTCTTCGAATCCGGCCGATTGCCGGTCGTTCCGCCCAGCGAAGCGGTGCATGCGACGGACGCCGACCGCGCCCGCACCTTCATGGGCTATCGCCGCGCCGATGGCCGCGCCGGCACCCGCAATTATATCGGCATCGTCGCCAGCGTGAACTGTTCGACCACTGTTTGCCGATCGATTGCCGAACGGGCCAACCATGAACTCTTGCCGAAATATCCCGGCATCGACGGCTTCGTCCCGATCGTTCATAGCCAGGGCTGCGGCATGAGCGGCACCGGCGACGGCATGATGGCCCTGCATCGCACGCTGGCCGGCTATGCCCGGCATCCGAATTTCGGCGGCGTGCTGATGGTTGGCCTCGGCTGCGAGGTCAATCAGCTGACGCTTTACGGCCAGAAGGGCGTCGCCGCCGGCAAGCGTCATTTCAACATCCAGGACGCCGGCGGCTCGCGCAAGTCGGTCGAGAAGGCCATGGGCGTGCTGGCCGAAATCGCCGAGGAGGTCGGCAGCCTGAAGCGCGAACCGATTCCAGTGAGCGAGATCGTCGTCGGCCTGCAATGCGGCGGTTCCGACGGCATGTCGGGGATCACCGCCAATCCGGCGCTTGGCGCGGCGGTCGATATACTCGCCGACGCCGGCGGCATCGGCATCCTGTCGGAAACGACCGAGATCTACGGCGCCGAGCACCTGCTCGCCTATCGCGCCGCGACGCCTGAAATCGCCCAGAAGCTCGACGGTTTCGTCAAATGGTGGGAGAACCATACCGCCATGCACGGTGCTTCCATCGACAACAATCCCTCGCCCGGCAACAAGCGCGGTGGCCTGACCACCATCCTGGAAAAATCGCTGGGTGCGGTCGCCAAGGGCGGCCAGACGCCGCTGAATGGCGTCTTCGGCTATGCTGAAAAGGTCACCGGCCACGGTCTCGTGTTCATGGACACGCCGGGCTACGATCCTGTCTCCGCCACCGGCCAGGTCGCCGGCGGCGCCAATGTGATCGTCTTCACGACGGGCCGCGGCTCCTGCTTCGGCTGCAGGCCAACGCCGTCCATCAAGGTCGCCAGCAATTCCGCCCTTTATCGGTCCATGGAAGAGGACATGGACGTCGATGCCGGCGTCATCGCGTCGGGCGAGAAGACCATCCCGCAGCTTGGGCGCGAGCTATTCGACCTGATTGTCGAAACGGCTTCCGGCCGCAAGACCAAGAGCGAGGACTTCGGCTATGGCGATAATGAATTCGTGCCGTGGCATCTTGGCGCGACGCTCTAGGTCGTGGCCGCGTACATAGTGGGAGACACGCATTGAATAAGCGCCGCATCGGCAAGACGACCCTGGAGGTCACGGAATACAGTTTCGGCGGCGCCTCGCTGGGAAATCTTTATCAGGCCGTGTCCGAACCCGACGCCGAGGCGGTACTTGATGCCGCCTGGAACGCGGACATGCGCTATTTCGACACCGCGCCGCATTACGGTTTCGGTCTTTCGGAACGCCGCTTCGGCGATTACCTCCGCAGCAAGCCGCGCGACGAATACGTCCTGTCCACCAAGGTCGGACGCTTGTTGAAGCCCGCGCCTGAAAGCGAAGTGCCGAAGCTCGGCTTCGTCGATCCGCTGCCGTTCAAGCTTGAATATGACTACAGCTATGACGGCATCATGCGCTCGGTCGAGTTCAGCTATGCCCGGCTCGGACTGAACCGCATCGACATCCTCTATGTCCACGACATCGGCGTCTACACGCACGGCATCGAACTGACCAAGCTGCATCTCGGCCAGCTTCTCGATGGCGGACTGAAGGCACTCGAGGAATTGAAATCCGGTGGCGTGATTTCCGCCTATGGGCTCGGCGTCAACGAGGTCGAGGTGTGCCTGCAGGTGATGCGGCGCGCGCCCATCGACTGCATCCTTCTTGCCGGCCGCTACTCGCTGCTCGATCGCTCCGCCGAGGCGGAACTGATCCCGCTCTGCGAAAAGACACAGACCTCGCTGGTGATAGGCGGTGTCTTCAATTCGGGCATTCTTGCCACCGGCCCGAAGTCAGGCTCGCATTTCGACTATGGTCCGGCATCGGCCGATATCCTGTCCAAGGTCGGGGCGATGGAAGAGTTGGCCACCGGCAAAGGCTATCCGCTGGCTGCCGCCGCGTTGAAGTTCCCGCTGCACGAGCCCCGCGTAGCGACGGTGCTGATCGGCACGGCGAAGGCATCAAGCCTGCGGCGCAACATGGCCCTGCTCGACGCCAAGGTTCCGGAGAGCGACTTCGAAAGCTTCCGGCCATATACCGCCGTGCAGCCGCCATTGACGGGAGCGGTGCGTGAATGACCCGCCTTGGCACCGTTCGGTGTGGACGCAGTAAAGCCTTCGCATTCAACCTCTCACGGGAAACAAGCTGATGCTGCGTGGCATACACCCTCTTCTCGGTCCTGATCTTCTCCACGCACTGCGCACCATGGGGCATGGCGACGAGATCGTCATCGCCGACGCCAATTTCCCGGCCGGCACCATGGGCCCCAAGGTCATCCGCGCCGATGGGATCGGCGGCGAAGCCCTACTGGAAGCGATCCTTACCCATATGCCGCTCGATACTTATGTCGAGGTCGCGGCGTTCCGCATGGAGGTCGTGGAAGATCCTGCGCGTGTCCCGGATATCTGCCTTTCCTATCAGAAGATCGTCGATCGCCTCGCCGGCCCGTTCGCCGTCGCGCCGGTCGAGCGTTTCGCGTTTTATGAGCGGTCCCGGAAGGCAGCCTACATCGTCGCGTCGGGCGAACGGGCAATCTATGCGAACATCATCCTGAAGAAGGGCGTATTGCGACCGGAAGCCTGAGGAGGAGATGAGCCGACCATCAGGAGAAATATTTCGTCGGCTACAGAATGAATATTCCATCTTGACTATAAGATGGAATTATTATTTCATATTCGGAAAGGCCACGTGTTCGGGACCCATCAACGAACGCTTGAAAACGCCGAGCCATTCGCATAACAAGATGATGTCTGTTTTTTATCTATAAAGTTCTGTGCGGTCGCGCCTATCCCATGGAGCTTCGTAAAAGTTCACCAGGCGACTTAGGGAGGAAGCCTATGAAATTCGTCACCAGCATTCTCAACCGCCGCGCCGTGATGGCGCTCGCCGCAGCATCGATGCTCACCGGCGTCATGCACACCGCTCCGGCCTCGGCGGCGGATGTCACCATTCCGATCATCGTGAAGGACACCACCTCCTTCTACTGGCAGATCGTTTTGGCCGGCGCCCGCAAGGCCGGCAAGGATCTCGGCGTTACTGTTCCCGAACTGGGCGCCCAGGCCGAAACCGACGTCAATGGCCAGATCTCGATCCTCGAAAACGCCGTCGCCGGCAATCCGGCGGCTATCGTCATCTCGCCTACGGAAGCCAAGGCGCTCGGCAAGCCGATCGATGAGGCCGCCGCAAAGGTGAAGATCATCGGCATCGACTCCAGCGCCGACTCGAAGGCTTTCACCTCATTCCTGACCACCGACAATACCCAGGGCGGCCGTGTCGCCGCCGACGGTCTGGCCGAGGCGATCAAGGCCGCCAATGGCGGCAAGGTCGAAGGCAAGGTAGCGATCATCACCGCGCTTCCGGGCGCCGGTTCGCTCGAGCAGCGCCGCGAGGGCTTCCTCGAGCAGGTAAAGGCGAAATATCCGGAACTGACCGTCATCGCCGACAAATACGCTGACGGCCAGGCCACCACCGGCCTCAACATCGCCACCGACCTGATCACCGCCAATCCGGACCTGAAGGGCATCTTCGCCTCCAACCTGATCATGGCGCAGGGCGTTGGCCAGGCGATCGCGGAAAACAATCTCTCCGGCAAGGTGGCGCTGATCGGCTTCGACTCGGATGAAAAGCTGATCAAGTTCCTCAATGACGGCGTCATCTCGGGCCTCGTCGTCCAGGACCCCTACCGGATGGGCTATGACGGCATAAAGACCGCGCTGGCCGCCTCCAAGGGCGAAAAGGTCGAGACCTTCGTCGACACCGGCGCCAACCTGGTGACGAAGGCCAACATGAAAGAGCCGAAGATCGACGCGCTTCTCAACCCGAAGCTCGACTAGGCTTTCCGACGCAAGTGTTTCCGGGGCAGCATTGCCCCGGAAACTTCGCCTTGTCCGCAACGGTTTGGAAAAGACCGTTTCCGGGTTACGCAAGCAAATGCCGCGGCAGCTGAATACGGCGCCGCGACATGCCACCGGGGTGGCCAATCTGGGAGGATTGTCATGACATCGCCAGCAGCCGAGCTGCATCCGGCTCCGGATATCGCGCCCGGCAGCGTCATCCTCGAACTGCGCGGCCTTGAGAAGAAATATCCCGGCACCCACGCGCTCAAGCCTGTCGACCTCGCTTTCCGGACCGGGGAGATACACGCCATCGTCGGCGAAAACGGCGCCGGCAAGTCGACGCTGATCAAGCTCCTGACCGGCGTCATGCCGCGCACCTCCGGCGAGGTGATGTGGGAAGGCAAACCCGTCGCGCTGGCCACGCCGCACGAGGCGATGGCGCTCGGCATCAACGCCGTGCATCAGGAAGTCGTGCTGTGCAGGCACCTCACGGTCGCCGCCAACATGTTCCTCGGCGAGGAGAATGTCCGCTACGGCCTGCTGCAGCAGCGCGCCATGGTGCGCGATGCGCAGAAGATCATCAACGATCTCGGCTTCGACCTGCCGGCGCATGTCATGCTCGGCGATCTCACCATCGGCCAGCAGCAGCTGATCGCCGCCGCCCGCGCCACCGTGCGCGGCACCAAGTTTCTCATCTTCGATGAGCCGACCGCCTACCTGACCCGCAAGGAGGCGGACCAGCTTTTCGCGCTCATTCGCCGGCTGAAATCGGAAGGCGTCACCATCATCTACATCTCCCACCGCATGGAAGAGGTGTTCGAACTCGCCGACCGTGTTTCGGTGCTGCGCGACGGCACCTATGTCGGCACCCGCAACATCGACGAAACCGACGACGCCGAACTCGTGCGGCTGATGATCAATCGCTCGATCGAGCAGATTTACCACAAGGAACATTTCGATCTCGGCCCGGTGATCCTCGAAACCAAGAATCTTTCCGGCAAGGGCTTCGAGGACATCTCGATGACAGTGCGCTCAGGCGAGATCGTTGGCCTCTACGGCCTGATCGGCGCCGGCCGCAGCGAGTTCGTCACCACGGTCTATGGCCGCCATGCGAAAACCGCCGGCTCGGTCCTGTGGGACGGCAAGGAAGTCTCCATTGCCTCCGAGCACGATGCGATGCGCCTTGGTATGGCGCTGGCGCCCGAAAGCCGCCGCGACCAGGGCCTTTGCCTCAACCTTCCAGTCGGCTTGAACCTCAACCTGCCGATCTACAAGCGCATCTCCAGAAACGCGCTGATTTCCGGCGCGCAGGAAAAGCAGCAGGCCGAGCGCCAGATCGCCGGCCTGCGCATCAAGACGCCGAGCCGCCATGCGCTGGCGTCCAGCCTTTCCGGCGGCAACCAGCAGAAGATCGTCATCGGCAAGTGGCTCAACCATGGCGCCCGGCTGTTCATCTTCGACGAACCGACCGTCGGCGTCGACGTCGGCACAAAGGCGGAAATCTATCGCCTGTTCAGTGCGCTTCTTTCGGAAGGCGCCGGCATCATCCTGATCTCGTCCTACCTGCCGGAAGTGTATGAACTGGCGGACACGCTGCATGTGTTCCGCCGCGGCAGATTGGTGGCCAGCCACGGCTTCCACGAAGCAAGCCACGAGGAAATCCTCAGCGAAGCGCTGGAGGCAGCAAAGCAGAAACACGGGGAGCAGCCATGAGCACCGAAACCTTGACGGTCGAAAAGCCGAAGCGGAACTACAATGTCCTGTTCGGCCTCACCCTGCTGGCTCTTCTGGTTCTCCTGTGGATCGCGCTTTCGCTGGCGACGCCGAGCTTCGCCTCATCCACCAATATCACCAACCTGCTGCGCCAGGGTTCGATGATCGCGATTCTCGCGGTCGGACAGACCTTCGTCATCATCACCGGCGGCATCGACCTGTCCGTGGGCGCCATTGTCGGATTCTGCACGGTCATCCCGGCCATGATGATCAATGCCGGCTGGCCGGTCTGGCTGGCTGTGCTGGCGACACTTTGCGTGGGTCTCGCCATAGGCGTCTTCCACGGCTTCGGCATCGTCAAGATGGGCCTGCCGCCCTTCATCATCACGCTGGCGACACTCACCTCGCTGCGAGGCATCGGCCTGCTGATGACCGGTGGCAGTTCAATTTCCATCAACAATGACGCCTTCCAGGAGTTCTCGCGCAATTCCTTCCTCGGCGTGCCGAACCTGTTCTGGATGGTGATCCTGGTCGGCGTTCCGGCCTATATATTCCTGCATCACAGCCGCTGGGGCCGCTATCTGTTCTCGGTCGGCTCCAACGCCGAGGCCTCGCGACTGTCGGGCGTCAACGTTTCGCGCACCATCTACATGGCCTACACGCTGTCGGGCCTGTGCGCCGCCTTCGTCGGAGTGCTGCTGGCCTCGCGCATCGGCATTGGCAATCCGACGCAGGCCGAAGGCTGGGAACTGCAGGCCATCGCCTCGTCGGTCATCGGGGGGACGTCCCTCTTCGGCGCCATCGGCTCGGTGCATGGCCCCCTGCTCGGCGCCTTCATCCTCGCCACCATCAACAACGGCGCCAACCTGCTGAACGTGAATTCGTTCTGGCAGCGCGTCATCACCGGGGCGCTGATCATCATCATCGTTTACTTCGACGGGCTGCGCCGCCGCGGGAAGTGATCGAGACTTGCGCGCAATGTCTCCGGAGCCCCGGCTCCGGAGACAGGAAAATCATTGGAACATCGCATGAAAGCCGTCATCTGCCGGTCGCCCGGCGAACTCGTCTTCGAGGACCGTCCCGAACCGGACGCTCCACCTCCCGGCTGGGCCCTGGTCGCGGTCAGTCATGTCGGCATATGCGGCACCGACTACCATATCTTCGAAGGCAAGCACCCGTTCCTCGCCTACCCGCGCATCATGGGCCATGAGGTTTCCGGAACGGTGCTGACCGCCGGCGCCGGTGTCGCCCTGGAGGCGGGCACACCGGTCATCGTCAACCCGTACATTGCCTGCGGCCATTGCGTCGCCTGCCGGCAGGGCAAGCCGAATTGCTGCGTCCGCATCGAGGTCTTGGGCGTCCATCGCGACGGCGCGATGTGCGGAAAAATTCTCGTCCCGGCCGATAATCTTTATCCTGCCAACGGTCTTTCGCTGGCCGAAGCGGCGGCGGTGGAATTTCTTGCCATCGGGGCGCACGCGGTGCGGCGCTCCGGCCCGGTTTCCGTCACCAGGGCGCTGGTGGTCGGCGCCGGTCCGATCGGCCTTGGCGCGGCGATCTTCGCGCGCATCGCCGGGCTGGAGGTCACGCTCCTCGACATGAGCGCCGAGCGGCTGGACTTCGCCGCGAGCCTTGGCTTCGGCGCGCTGAACGGCAGCGATGCCCCGGCAGCGGAGCTGGTCCGCAACGCCACCGGCGGCGACGGTTTCGAGGCCGTCTTCGATGCCACCGGCAACACGCAGTCCGTCCAGTCGGCCTTCGCTCATGTCGCGCATGGCGGCGCGCTGGTGCTGGTCAGCGTGGTGAAGGACGACATCACCTTTTCCGATCCGGAATTTCACAAGCGCGAAATGTCGGTCATCGGCAGCCGCAATGCGCTGCGCGCCGATTTCGAGCATGTCGCGGCGTCGATCCGCTCCGGCGCGGTGCCATTGGACGAGCTCGTCACCCACCGGACCACGCTGGAAAACACCCCCCGCGATCTGGCGCGCTGGGCGCACGAGAAATCGGGCCTCATCAAGGCTGTTATCGAGATTGGAGCTTAGTTAAAGCGGTTGCGAGCGGCAGAACACCGCTCGCCACAATGTCAAACGATCTCCTGGAGCTTCGTCCAGGCTCCATTCTTCTTCGATGATTTCACGCAGGCCTCAATGAAGGCGACGCCTTCGACGCCGTCCTGCACAGTGGGGAAGACGACATCCTTGCCCGGCTTGCCGCCCTTCTTGCGCGCCGCGCGGATGGCGCGGGCGGCTTCCGCATAGATGTTGGCGAAGCCTTCGAGGTAGCCTTCCGGATGGCCTGACGGCACCCGGCTGACCCGCGCCGCCGAAGGCATGGCGCCCGCGCCGGCGCGCGTCAGCAACTGCTTCGGCTGCCCGAACGGCGTGAACCAGAGGTAGTTCGGATCGGCCTGCACCCACTCCAGCCCGCCCTTGGAGCCATAGACGCGCAGCTTCAGTCCGTTCTCATGGCCGGGCGCCACCTGGCTCGCCCACAGCATGCCCTTGGCCGCATGGGCCTTGCCCTTCGCCTTGAAGCGCAGAAGCACATGCGCATTGTCGTCGAGCTGGCGGCCAGGCACGAAGGCGTCGATATCCGCCGACAGCGAATCCAGCTCAAGCCCCGAAACGAAACGAGCGAGATTGTAGGCATGGGTGCCGATGTCGCCGAGCGCGCCCCCGGCGCCCGACTGCTTGGGGTCCGAGCGCCAAGATGCCTGCTTCTGGCCGGTCGCGGCGAGATCCTCGGTCAGCCAGTCCTGCGGGTATTCCGCCTGCACAACGCGGATGTCGCCGAGCATGCCCTTGGCGACCATTTCCTGTGCCTGCCGCACCATTGGATAGGCGGTGTAATTGTGCGTCAGCACAAAGACCTTCCCGGTCTTCTCCACCAGCGCCGCCAGCTTTTTCGCCTCGGCCAGCGTCGCCGTCAGCGGCTTGTCGCAGATGACGTTGATGCCGGCCTCGAGGAAAGCCTTCGCCGCCGGGAAATGCACATTGTTGGGCGTCACGATGGCGACGGCCTCGATGCCATCCGGCCGCGCGGCCTCTGCCTTCGCCATCTCGGCATAGGAAGCGTAGCTGCGCGCCGGATCGAGCCCGAGTTCGGCCGCCGAAGCCTTGGCACGGTCGGCGTTGGACGATAGCGCGCCGGCCACCAGCACGAATTCGTTGTCCATGCGCGCCGCGATGCGATGCACCGCGCCGATGAACGCGCCCTGCCCGCCGCCGACCATGCCGAGCCGGATCGGCCCACTGCCCGATTCAACCTTTGTGCTGCTGACCATGTGTCTTCTCCGTTGTTCGGCAGTCGGCAGTCAGAACTACATATCAACCGACACCACCTTATCGGGTGGTCCTACTGCCGATTGCCTATTGCCGACTGCCGCTCGTTCAAATCCCCATCATGGCGCGTAGCAGCTTCTTGTCCGTCGTGCCGCCGGCGAAATCATCGAACGCTTTCTCCGTCACGCGGATGATGTGGTGCTGGATGAACGGCGCGCCTTCGGCCGCGCCGTCCTCCGGGTGCTTGAGGCAGCATTCCCACTCCAGCACCGCCCAGCTGTCATAGCCGTATTGCGCCAGTTTCGAGAAGATGCCGCCAAAATCGACCTGTCCGTCGCCAAGCGACCGGAAACGGCCGGCGCGATCCACCCAGCCCTGGTAGCCGGAATAGACGCCCTGCCGGCCGGTGGGATTGAATTCGGCATCCTTCACATGGAAGGCCTTGATGCGCTCGTGATAGATGTCGATGAACGCCAGATAATCCATTTGCTGCAGCAGGAAATGCGACGGGTCGTAGTTGATGTTGCAGCGCTTGTGGCCGCCGACCGCGTCGAGGAACATCTCGAAGGTCGCGCCGTCGAACACATCTTCGCCGGGATGGATTTCGTAGCAGAGGTCGACGCCATTATCGTCATAGACATCGAGGATCGGTTTCCAGCGCTTGCCGAGTTCGGCGAAAGCCTCTTCGATCAGTCCGGCCGGCCGCTGCGGCCACGGATAGAGATAGGGGAACGCCAGCGAACCGGAGAAAGATACCGAGGCCTTGAGGCCGAGATTCTTCGACGCCTTGGCGGCGAACTTCATCTGCTCGACAGCCCATTTCTGCCGCGCCTTGGGATTGTTGTGCACGCTCGCCGGCGCGAAACCGTCATACTGGGCGTCGTAAGCCGGATGCACGGCAACAAGCTGGCCCTGCAGATGCGTGGAAAGCTCGGTGATCTCGACACCCGCATCGGCGCAGATGCCCTTCACCTCGTCGCAATAGGTCTTGGACGACGCCGCCTTCTTGAGGTCGAACAACCTGCCGTCCCAGGTCGGGATCTGCACACCCTTGTAGCCAAGGTCGCCTGCCCACTTTGCAATTGCGCCAAGCGAATTGAACGGCGCGTCATCGCCCGCGAACTGCGCCAGGAAAATGGCTGGCCCCTTCATCGTCGTTGGCATCGGCTTTCCTCCTCTTGCGGCCATCCATGTATGCGACGGTCACTTGAACCGGAATGAACTACAATTTCAACCGTTTATATCGGAACCTCGGCGCCTTTTTTTGCATGCCGGGTTGACTACGCCAATGGCCGGCGACCGCCGTTTCGCCGCAATTGGCGGCAAGTCTGATCGCATGCGCTTTTCACCCCTGCTGACGCCGCTTGTCGCCATCGCCTGCTTGGCGCTTATGTCCGTCGCCGAGGCCTCCGCTGGCCTTTACGTTGTCTGCGACAATGGACTGCGCTGTATCATGGCGCCGTGCCCGTCCAGCAGCGCGCTCGACATCGCCACCGGCAGGATCGTAAAGGGCGTGTCAGCCGATACAAGCGGACTGCCGAGGAAGGACCGGACGCCGGAACTTTCCGACGCGCTCTATTCCGGCAGGCTGGTGCTGCGCGGCTCGATCACGAATCGCGTCCAGACCTTCAACGGCAAACTTCACACCCTTCCGGTCCTCGTGGCGACGGCGGTCGAGCGCAAAGCCAAGGCCAGTGAACGCCGGCACTGCTCTTCGCATTGACGGCAATTGATCTCCGGCGATGGTTTGTCGTCGTGCAGCTGGTCCAACGTATGGAATTTTCACGGCCATGCCCCGCCGCGCAAATTTTCCTTCTGGCCAAAGCCCTCCCATAGGCCATAATCGCCGCGCCGATCTTTCAGCCGCAGGATCGGATGATTGATCATAGCGCCGCATGGTGCGCCCAGGCGTTGGAGTTGTTCATGCCGCAATTCATTCTTTCCCGCCGCACGCTGATGACCGCCTCCGCCGCGCTCCTGGCCTCGACTGCCCTGCCCAGCATTGCGCGGGCGCAGGCGAGCGGCGGACGGCTCGTGGTCGCGGCCGACTCCGAACCGCCGAATCTCAACCCGGCCATTGTCGCATCAAACGGCGTGTTCTTTGTCGCCAGCAAGGTGGTCGAGCCGCTGGCGGAGGCCGCTTATGACGGCAAGGATGGGCTCGCCCCTCGGCTCGCGGTGAGCTGGGAGGGTGCTGCCGACGGACTGTCGGCCACCTTCAAGCTGCGCGAAGGCGTGAAGTGGCATGACGGCAAGCCCTTCACCTCGGCCGACGTCGCCTTTTCGGCGCTGCAGGTGTGGAAGCCGCTGCAGAACCTTGGCCGCACCATCTTCAAGGATTTGGTCGCCGTCGATACGCCCGACGAATTGACGGCCGTCTTCAAATTCGGCAAGCCGACGCCTTTCCAGCTCATCCGAAACGCGCTGCCGGTGGTAACGAGCGTCGTGCCGAAGCACATATACGAAACCGGCAAGATCGAGGACAACCCGGCCAATATTGCGCCGATCGGCACCGGTCCGTTCAAGTTCGCCGAACACAAGGCGGGCCAATATTACCGGCTGACGAAGAACGAGGATTACTGGGGCGAGAACCAGCCCCTTCTGGACGAGATCATCTATCAGGTTCTGCCCGACCGCGCCGCCGCGGCCAGCGCGCTGGAGGCGGAGGAAATCCACCTCGCCGCCTTCTCGGCCGTGCCGCTCGCCGACCTCGACCGCATCTCGAAGGTTCCCGGCCTTCAGGTCGTCACCAAGGGTTATGAGGGCCTGACCTATCAGCTGGTGGTGGAGATAAACCATCGCCGCAAGGAACTGGCGGACCTCAAGGTGCGGCAGGCGATCGCGCATGCCATCGACAAGGATTTCGTCGTCAAGACCGTGTTCCTCGGCTATGCCGCCGCCGCCACCGGCCCGGTGCCGAAGAACGACCCGCAATTCTACACGCCCGACGTCGAGACCTATCCCTTCGACGTCGCCAAGGCGAACGCGCTGCTCGACGAGGCCGGCTATGCCAAGGGCGCCGACGGCAAGCGTTTCACGCTGAAACTCCTGCCGGCGCCGTACTTCAACGAGACGAAGCAATTCGGCGACTATCTGCGCCAGGCGCTCGCCGCCATCGGCATTGATGCGCAACTGGTCAACAACGATTCCGCCGCGCACCAGAAGGCGGTCTACACCGAACACGCCTTCGACCTGGCTGTCGGCCCGCCCGTGTTCCGCGGCGATCCGGCGATTTCCACGACCATCCTCGTACAGAGCGGCATTCCGGACGGCGTGCCCTTCTCCAACCAGGGCGGCTACAAGAACGAGGAGCTGGACGCCATCATCGAGAAGGCTTCGGAAACGCTCGACGCGAGCGCGCGCACCGAACTCTACAAGGAGTTCCAGAAGAAAGTCGCCGCCGACCTGCCGCTGATCAATGTCGCGGAATGGAGCTTCATCTCGGTCGCCCGCGACAGCGTCAAGAACATCGCCAACAATCCCCGCTGGGCCGTATCCAACTGGGCGGATACGGCGGTGGAGGTGTGACTTGAAGCATTCGTCCGCCGACAGTTAGAGTCGGAGGATGAATATGTCGAAAGGCACCCCCCTCTGCCCTGCCGGGCATCTCCCCCTCAAGGGGGGAGATCAGCCTTCATGTCGGCCTTCGCCAACCACAAACGCTGCCGTTGGGGGCAGGACGTGGAAATTGCCAATCTCCTCCCTTGAGGGGGAGATGCCCGGCAGGGCAGAGGGGGGTGTCTCCTGCAAGCTGGTTGAGCGTTCGTTTGGCATCGCCCTTACGCTTTTGGATAAAAGGGCGCCATCATGAACCGCGCCCTTCGCCTCCTGCGCCGCCGCCTCGTCGGCTCGGTCTTCGTGCTGCTGATCGTTGTCGTCGGCACGTTCTTCCTGCTGGAGGCTGCCCCCGGCGACGCGGTGGACGCCTATATCGGTTCCATCGGCGGCGATGCCGGCCTTGCTGAATTGCTGCGGCAGCGCTGGGGGCTCGATCAGTCGACAGGGACGCGCCTGGCCGCCTATCTCTGGGCGCTTCTGCACCTCGATCTCGGCCACTCCGTCGCTTTCTCCCGCCCGATCCGCGACATTCTCCTGGAACGCCTGCCCAACACGCTGCTTTTGATGGGCAGCGCCACCGCGCTTTCCTTTTTCCTCGGCTCGGCCCTGGGCATCGTCGCCGGCGCGCGGCCCGGCTCCTTCCGCGACCGTTTCCTGTCCATCGGCTCGCTGGCGCTTTATGCCGTGCCCGGCTTCTGGCTGGCGCTGGTTCTGGTCATCGTCTTCGCCGTCGACCTGCGCTGGTTCCCCATTGCCGGCATCGAGACCATCGCCTCCGGCAAGACCGGCCTCGCCCGTGCTGCCGACATCATCCACCATCTCGTCCTGCCGGTGACGGCGCTCGGCTTTATCTATCTGGCGCTTTACCTGCGCATGATGCGCGCCGGCATGGCCGAGGTCTGGCGACAGGACTTCGTGCTGGCGCTGCGGGCGCGCGGCATTCCGCGACGGCGTATCGTGCTTGCCCATGTCGCCCGCAACGCGCTTCTGCCGCTCGTCACCATGCTGGGGCTCCAATCGGCGCAGATGCTGGGCGGCAGCGTCGTCATCGAAAGCGTGTTTTCCGTGCCGGGCCTCGGAAGGCTGGCGCAGGAAGCCGTCACCGCGCGCGACACGCCGCTTCTGCTCGGCATCATCCTGATCAGCGCCGTGCTGGTCGTGGTCATCAATCTGCTGGTCGATCTGGCATACGCCTTTCTCGATCCGCGCGTCGGCGCCAGCGAGGCCGGCGCGTGAGCCTTCGCCGCTTCACCCGGACACCGGAGGCCGTGGCTGGCGTCGTCGTCCTGGCCTTGCTCGCCATCATGGCGCTGGCCGCGCCTTTCCTCTTCCCCGGTGACCCGCAGTCGATCGCCGGTCCGGCACTGGTGCGGCCATTTCAGGATTGGGCATTTCCGCTCGGAACCGACCGGCTGGGCCGCGATGTGCTGGCCGAACTCTTCCACGGCGCCCGCACCTCGCTCGCCGTTGGCCTTGCCGCCGCTGCCGCCTCCCTGGCGATCGGAACGATCGTCGGCACGCTGGCCGGTTTTGCCGGCGGCATCGTGGATGAAATCCTGATGCGCATCACCGATGCCTTCCAGACCGTGCCGGGCTTCCTGCTGGCGCTGGCCTTCGTCAGCGTCGTCGGCCCGTCGCTTGGAGTCGTGGTCATCGCTATCGCGCTGTCGGCCTGGACCGGGCCGGCCAGGGTCGCGCGCGCCGAAGTGCTGTCGATCCGCGAGCGCGACTATGTCGCCAGCGCCCGTGTCGCCGGCATGCATCCGCTCGCAATCGCCTTCCGCGAGGTGATGCCGAATGCCCTGCCGCCGGTGCTGGCGCTGTCTTCGGTCATGGTCGCGGGCGCGATCCTGACCGAGGCGGCGCTCTCCTTCCTCGGTCTCGGCGACCCCAACCGCGTCACCTGGGGCGGCATGATCGCCGAGGGCCGCGCCGTGCTGCGCACCGCGCCCTTCCTCTCCATCGCGCCGGGCGTCATGCTGGTATTCACCGTGCTCGGCGTCTATCTCGCCGGCGAAGGCATCGTCGAAAACTCGGCCGTCAAGCGGGGTCTCGCATGAGCGCCGCGGAACTTTCACCCTCGCGGTCGCCGCTTCTGTCGGTCCGCGGCTTGACCGTTGCCTATCGCGGCAGCGATGCCTCGGCCATCCGCGATGTCAGCATCGACGTGTTGACCGGTGAATGTCTCGCCGTCATCGGCGAAAGCGGATCTGGCAAAAGCACGCTTGCCCTTGCCGTGGCCGGCCTGCTTCCGGCTTCGGCCCGGACAACCGGGCACCTGGAATGGCCCGGCCTCGGCCGCGCGGCGCTGGGCGGAAGCGACATCGGCTTCATCTTCCAGGATCCCGCCGCCAGCCTCGATCCGGTGATGAGCGTCGGCAGGCAGGTCGCCGAAGTCGTGCGCACCCATCTGGGCCTCGGTTGGCGCGAGGCATACGGCGAGGCGGCCGAATTGCTTGCCCGTGTCAAACTGCCGGAAAGGACATTCGACGCCTATCCGCATCAGCTCTCCGGCGGACAAAAGCAGCGGGTCGCCATCGCCGCCGCCATTGCCGCTCGCCCGCGCCTGCTGATCGCGGACGAGGCGACAAGCGCACTGGATACGATTGTCCAGGCGGAGATCGTCGCGCTGATCGCCCGGCTGGTGGCCGAAGATGCGATGACGTTGCTGTTCATCAGCCACGATATCGCGCTGGCCGCCCAGATCGCCGACCGTATCGCCGTTTTCCGCGATGGCCAGTTGCTGGAGCTCGGCACAACCGCCGAGGTGATCGGCCATCCGCGCCATGATTACACGCGCATGCTTCTTTCCTCGCATATCGGGCTCGACGTCGCGCCGATGCTGGCCGCACCCCGATGACCGACAAGCTGCTGACCGTGTCAGGGCTGTCAAAGCGCTTCAAGCGCCGTGGCGACGACATTGCGGCGGTGGCGCAGGCGGAGTTCGATCTCGAACCGGCGGAAACGCTGGCGCTGGTCGGGCCGTCCGGCAGTGGCAAATCCACCATTGCGCGCTTGCTGCTGCGGCTGATCGAGCCGGACGCCGGGCGCATCATCTTCGAGGGCGACGATTGGCTGGCCTTGCGGGGCAGCGCCCTGCGTGCCCGGCGCGCGCGGTTGCAGATGGTGTTTCAGGATCCGCTCTCGGCCTTCAACCCGCGCACCACCGTGGCGCGTGCCCTGGAAGACCCGCTGCGCATCCACGCCATCGTTCCGCGCGCTGGACGGCCCCAGGCTGTCGCCGCATTGCTGGATCGTGTCGGGCTGTCGGCTTCGCTGGCGTCGCGCGCGATCCATGAGATTTCCGGCGGCCAGCGCCAGCGCGTTGCCATTGCGCGGGCGATTGCCACGAAACCGTCGCTGATCGTGCTCGACGAAGCCGTTTCGGCCCTCGATGTCTCGGTGCGTGGCAAGATTCTGGAATTGCTGAACGACCTGCAGAGGCAGGAACACATCGCTTATCTCTTCATTTCGCACGATATCGCGCTGGTGCGTGCTTTCGCCCATCGCGTCGCCATTCTCGATGCGGGCTGCATCGTCGAACAAGGTCCGGCCCGTGCGGTGATCGATGCGCCGCAATCGGCCGTCGGCAAGGCATTGCTGGCAGCGGCGCCCAGACTTCACAGGAACAGGATAGAGGACGTGCCGTGATGAAAACAGACCGGGCCGCACTTGCCGCGAGGGTCGAAAAGCTGGCTGCCGAACTGGAAGCCGCGTTCCGCAACCGCGCCCATCTCTACCGGCTGATGCTGGAGGAACTGACCGGCGAGATGGGAGCCGAGGCAGCCGAAGCGTTGATGACGCGCACCGTAACGCGATACGGACAGGAAGTGGCAGCGGCGGCCTTCGGTGGCTTTGGCCCGCATGACGCGAAGGCGCTGGGCGAGGCGTTCCTGGCCGCAAGCCCGAATGGCGGGCACATGTATCCGACGGATGTCGAACGTGGCGCGGACGAAATCACCTTCAAGGTGCGGCGCTGCCCGCTGAAGGACGCCTGGACCGCCGCGGGTGTCGGCGACGAGAAACTGACGACACTCTGTCGCATCGCCGGCGCCTTCGACCGCGGCCTGTTCGAAGCGACCGGAGTACGGTTCAGCAACGTGACGTGGTCGCCCGGCCATAGCTCCGGCTGTTGCCGCATATCGTTGGCGAATGGCAGTAAGTAAGTAGTTACTTACTTATTTTTCTCCTTGCCGCAACTCTACGCGCCTGATCTTCCCTGAAATCGTCTTCGGCAGCGCATCGACGAATTCGATCTCGCGCGGACATTTGTACGGTGCGGTAAGCTTCCTGCAGAAATCCTGGATGTTTTTGGCCAGCTCCTCGCTCGGCGCAAACCCCTTGGCGAGAATGACATAGGCTTTGACGATCTGGCCGCGCGTTTCATCCGGCTTGCCAATGACAGCGCTCTCGGCCACCGCTTCGTGCTCGATCAGCGCACTCTCAACCTCGAAGGGGCTGATGCGGTATCCCGCCGATGAAATCAGATCGTCGGAGCGGCCGACGAACCACAGATAGCCGTCCTTGTCGCGTCGGGCCGTGTCGCCGGTATAGTACCAGCCGTTTCGAAACAAGCCGGTATCCAGCGCCGCCCCGGTATAATAGCCGTGGAACAGCCCGCCCGGATAGGGATCGGTGACCTTGACCGCGATATGCCCGACCTCTTCGTCCGCCACGCGGTTGCCGTCGTCGTCGACAACATCGACATCATAGCCGGGAACCGGCCGTCCCATCGAACCGAAACGCACCTCCTCTCCCGGATAGTTGGCGACGATGTTGATCGTTTCCGTCTGGCCATAGCCATCGCCGATCACGGTGCCGGTAGCCTTCTTCCAGATGCGCATGACTTCCGGGTTGAGCGGTTCACCGGCGCCCAGCGACCGGCGCAGACTGGACAAGTCATATTTCGTCAGGTCGAGTTGCGCGAACAGCCGATAGACCGTGGGAGGTGCGCAGAACGTCGTAACCTTCAGCTTACCGATAAGCTTGAGATGCATGTCGGCGTCGAACGCGCCTTCGCCATTGTAGAGCACAATCGGCGCGCCCAGCAGCATCTGCGGAAACAGCATCCCCCATGCCGCCTTCGCCCAGCCTGTATCGGTCAGCGACCAATGCACGTCGGTCGGCCGCAAATCCATCCAGAACAGGCCGGTCGCCGCATGCGCCAGCGCATAGCCATGGTCGCGGGGCACCATCTTCGGCATCGATGTCGTGCCGGAAGTGAAATAGGCCATCATCAGGTCGGTCGCGTTCGTGTCGGCCGGGCGCTCGAAACGAGGCGCGGCGTCGCTCAGCAGATCGTCGAGCGACATCCAGCCTTTACGCTCGCCATCGACCAAGATGAGCGTCCTCAGCGTCGGGCACTTGCCGGCGATCTGTTCAACCTTGTCGCAATGCTCGGATGTAACGATCGCCATCGTCGCGCCGGAATGGTTCACCCGGTATTCGATGTCGTGGGCGGTGAGCAGGTTGGTTCCGGGCATCGAGATGACGCCGGCCTTCATGCAACCGAACAGGACCGTATACCAGGCCGGCACCCGGCCAATGACGACGCAGGCGAAATCGCCCCGCTTGGCGCCTAGCGACACCAGCGCGTTGGCGAAACGGCTGGAGCTGTCCGAAAGTTCGGAATAGGAGACGTGCCGCACCGTTTCGCCGTCGCGCGACACGGCAATGACCGCGGTCCCATCATTCCTGGCCGCGCGCTCGTCAATGATATCGAAGGCGAAATTGAAATTATGCGGCGTTTCAAGCCGGAAATTCTTGCGCGCATGCGCGTAATTGCGATCGACTGACGAAAAATCCATGCGTTTCCTCCTTGAAAAGCACAGTGGCCTCTATCGCCTGTTCCTCGGGTAGCGCGATCGCGCCGACATTGCCATCGAACCAAAGACTATAGGAACCGGGACTCTCTTTCCAATGAATGGGTCGGGGCAATGTCCCGCAACAACTTCGGATAAAAGGGCCTATTTGGCAGTCTGCGGCGCCTTGCCATAACCACCCGGCGTCGGCGTGCGGACTATGACAGCATCCCCTTCTTCCAGGGTCGTACGGTCGCAGCCTCCCAGAGGCTGCACAGCGCCGGATCGCCGCCGCACCGAATTCTCTCCAACCTGGCCTGGATCGCCGCCCTCCAGCCCGAAAGGCGGAATGCGGCGATGCCCACTCAGGATCGACATCTCCAGCCTCGCGCGCGCTCGGATCGTCCGCTGTACGCCGTCGCCGCCGGACCATTTGCCGCGCCCGCCGGAATTCGGCCGAATATGGAAATCCTCCAGCACCACGGGAAAGCGAGTTTCCAGAATCTCGGGGTCGGTCAGTCGGGAGTTCGTCATATGCGTGTGGACGGCATCCGTCCCATTGAAGCCGGGACCAGCCGGCGAGCCGGAGCAGATCGTTTCGTAATACTGAACCGTGTCATTGCCGAAGGTGAGGTTGTTCATGGTGCCTTGCGCGGCGGCCATGGCTTTGGTCGCGCCGAAGAGGCAGTTCGTCACCGCCTGACTGACCTCGACATTCCCGGCCACCACGGCGGCGGGATAGCGGGGCGAAAGCATCGAACCCGGTGGAATGATCATCCTGATTGGCCGCAGGCACCCGGCATTCATCGGGATATCGCCCTTCACCAGCACGCGGAAGACATAAAGCACCGCTGCGCGCGTCACCGGTTCGGGCGCGTTGAAATTATCGGCGCGCTGGTCCGACGTGCCGGTGAAATCAACCGTGGCTTCACGCTTGGCGCGGTCGATGGAAATCCTGACCTTGATCACGCAGCCCTGATCCATCTCGAGGGTGAACTCGCCGTCCGGCAATTGGTCCAGGACGCGGCGAACGTTTTCCGCGGCATTGTCCTGCACGTGCCCCATATAGGCCTGCACGACATCGTTGCCGAATTGCTCGATCATCTTGTCGAGTTCAGCGGCGCCCTTCTCGTTGGCGGCGACCTGCGCCTTGATGTCGTTGACGTTCTGCGTCAAATTCCGCACCGGGTACGGTCCGTCGGTCAGCAGCGCCGTCAATTCCCGCTCGCGGAAACGGCCCTCGTCCACCAGTTTGAAATTGTCGATATAAATGCCCTCTTCCTCGATATTGACCGCCAGCGGCGACATCGAGCCCGGCGCGATGCCGCCAATATCAGCATGGTGGCCACGGCTGGCGACCCAGAAGCGGACATGCCTGCCTTCCGGATCGAACACCGGCGTGCAGACGGTCAGGTCAGGCAAATGCGTGCCGCCATTATATGGGGCATTTATGAGAAAGACGTCGCCCGGCCGGATGACCTCGTTGCCGCGGATGATTGCCGCCACCGACGCATCCATCGAACCCAGATGCACCGGCATATGCGGCGCATTGGCGACCAGATTGCCCTCAGGATCGAAGACGGCGCAGGAAAAGTCGAGCCGCTCCTTGATGTTCACCGAATAGGCGGTGTTCTGCAGCGTCACGCCCATCTGCTCGGCGATGGACATGAACAGGTTGTTGAAGATTTCGAGCAGGATCGGATCCGCGTCCGAGCCGATGGCGGTCGACTTCGGCAGCGGCTCGATGCGCATGAGAAGCATATGGTCCTTCGGCGTCAACCGTGCCTGCCAGCCGCTTTCGACCACGATGGTCTGGTTGGGTTCGACGATGATCGACGGGCCGGTGACGGTATCACCCACTTCGATCTCGTCGCGCAGGACGACGGCGGCATCGTGGGACGCGCCCTGCGAAAAGAACCGATGCTTGCGTCTCGCGATCGCCTCGCGTCCTGCCTTCGCTTCGCCATCCTTTTCGACGGCGGCTCCGCCTCCACCCACCGCTTCAACCTCCACCGCGTCGACGACCAACCCTCTCGTATCGTCAATGAAGCCGAAACGACGCTTGTGCAGCTTTGCGAATTCATCCCGCAGGCGCTTGGCTTCGTCCCGGGGTGGATAGATCGCCTCGACGGGGATGGCCGTATCCGTTCCTTCATAGCGAATGTGCGCGCGCACATGCACACGCGCCGCTTCCTTGGCGATGCCTTGCACCGACAGTTCGGCAAGGCAGGCGGCCTCCAGTTCGCCGGCGAGGTCGGCAATGATGCCGGGAGCCTCGCAATCCAGCCGCACGCCCGCCGATTTCTGCCGCGAGGCTCGTATGTCGGCCAGCCCCATGCCATAGGCAGACAAGAGCCCGGACATTGGGTGAATGAGTATGCTTTCCATGCCCAGCGCATCGGCCACCAAGCAGGCATGCTGCCCGCCCGCCCCGCCGAAGCAATTGAGCGCATAACGGGCCACGTTGTAGCCGCGCTGGACGGAGATCTTCTTGATCGCCTCAGCCATGTTGGCGACGGCGATGCGAATGAACCCGTCGGCCAACTCTTGCGGCGACCGGTCGTCGCCGAGATCGGCGGCGATCTTTTCAAACCGGTCTTGAACGATCGCAGCGTCCAGCCGTTCATCCTGATTCCTGCCGAACAGGGGAGGAAAATAGTCCGGCACGAGTTTGCCGAGCATGACGTTGGCGTCTGTCACCGTAAGCGGTCCGCCATTGCGATAGCAGGCAGGTCCGGGATTGGCGCCGGCCGAATCGGGACCAACACGGAATCGGCCGCCATCGGCGTGCAGGACCGAACCGCCGCCTGCCGCGACCGTATGGATCAGCATCATCGGCGCGCGAACGCGCACGCCAGCAACTTGCGTTTCGAAGGCGCGCTCATATTCGCCGTCGAAATGCGCGACATCGGTCGACGTACCGCCCATGTCGAAACCGATGACCTTGTCGAAACCGGCCGCGGCGCCGGTCTGCGCCAGGCCGACGACACCGCCTGCCGGACCGGAAAGGATCGCATCCTTGCCCTGGAACATTTCGGCGGCCGTCAGCCCGCCCGACGACATCATGAACAGGATGCGCGCGCCGGTGCGTTCGATGTCGAGCTCCCGCGAAACCTGCGAAACATAGCGCGACAAAACCGGAGACAGATAGGCGTCGACCACGGTCGTATCGCCACGGCCGACATATTTCAGCAGCGGCGACACTTCGTGACTCACAGAAACCTGGGAAAATCCCTTGTCGCGAGCGAGCCGCGCCACGACTTGTTCATGCTGCGGAAACTTGTAGCCATGCATGAAAACGATGGCGATGGCGTCGAAGCCTTGGCTCTTCAGCCGATCCAGTTCTCGTTCCGCTGCCGCTTCATCGAGGGGAAGCTCAACCTCACCCTCCGCAAGGATGCGTTCTTCCAGCTCGACCGTTTCTGCATAAAGCGCCTCGGGCTTGACGATCTCGGTGGCGAAGATGTTGCTCCGCTCCTGATAACCGATCCGGAGCGCATCCCTGAATCCCCTGGTGGTAATCAACGCCAACCGCTCGCCCTTGCGCTCGAGCAGGGCGTTGGTGGCCACCGTCGTGCCCATGCGGACTTCGCCTATCAAGCCTGCTGGGATAGCGGCTCCATCATCAAGGCCGAGCAGCAGCCGGATGCCATGGACGGCTGCATCGCCATAGGCCTGGGGATTTTCAGACAACACCTTGCGCGCATGGAGAGCACCGGCGGGATCACGGCCAATCACATCGGTGAACGTGCCGCCGCGATCGACCCAGAAATCCCAAGCATCATTCGCCATCCCAACTCCACCACGACCACGCTGTCCAGTCTCGATGACCTATAGCATCATCGTGTGGCAGGTCAGCACCCACTCACTCAAATCGGCGCGGGTGACGCATTGCAGTCCGAAGGCGGCTCTTCGCAGCATCAGGACAACAAAAAACCCGCCAGACAAGGGATCTGACGGGTTGGATTTTAGGTGCAAGCAGTCCTGCGAAGTGAGGCTCATATTTCCAGTGATCTTAGTAGCCGGCGCCCCGACAGACGAGTAGCTGGAAGCTAGCCCATCGCCAAAAAGAAAAAGCCCGGCGCAAGGCCGGGCTGATTTTGGTTGCGGGAGTAGGATTTGAACCTACGACCTTCAGGTTATGAGCCTGACGAGCTACCGGGCTGCTCCATCCCGCGTCAAATTATATAAGCAGACGCTTACTTTTAATACCTGCCGCCAAATGAAAAGGCCGCTTGCGCGGCCCGGAGTTCCCTTTGGCGGGCCTATCGTGATCGAGAAGATTTTCGCCACATCGACCCAAAATCATTTCCGATCTTGGAAAGTACGATGTGAACTTAGAACGTGCGCTTTGCAGACCTGGCAGCGACTTACTCTCCCGCGTCTTGAGACGAAGTACCATCAGCGCTGGAACGTTTCACGGCCGAGTTCGGAATGGGATCGGGTGCAGCCGCTCCGCCATAACCACCAGGTCGGCAAAGCGCACGTTTGTTTCGAGAAGCTGTTGTCTTTTGTGCCATCCACCGCTTTCGCGATGGGCATAAGGAATGAGAACGATCAAGCCGATCGAACTATTAGTACCGGTAAGCTTCAAGCGTTGCCGCTCTTCCACACCCGGCCTATCAACGTGGTCGTCTTCCACGGTTCTCAGGGAATACTCGTTTTAAGGTGGGTTTCCCGCTTAGATGCCTTCAGCGGTTATCCCGTCCGGATATAGCTACCCTGCTATGCGGCTGGCGCCACAACAGGTCCACCAGAGATCCGTCCATCCCGGTCCTCTCGTACTAGGGACAGATCCTTTCAATATTCCTACACCCACGGCAGATAGGGACCGAACTGTCTCACGACGTTCTGAACCCAACTCACGTACCGCTTTAAATGGCGAACAGCCATACCCTTGGGACCTGCTCCAGCCCCAGGATGCGATGAGTCGACATCGAGGTGCCAAACAACCCCGTCGATATGGACTCTTGGGGGTCATCAGCCTGTTATCCCCGGCGTACCTTTTATCCGTTGAGCGATGGCCCTTCCACGCGGGACCACCGGATCACTATGACCGACTTTCGTCTCTGCTCGACTTGTCAGTCTCGCAGTCAGGCAGGCTTATGCCATTGCACTCAGCGAACGATTTCCGACCGTTCTGAGCCCACCATCGCGCGCCTCCGTTACTCTTTAGGAG
>NZ_LMGA01000001.1:2374721-2617432 GCF_001427025.1 Mesorhizobium sp. Root554
TATAGAGTAGAAGAGCCCGCCGAGGGAAAAGCAGCCGCTCTGGATGCACGATACCGAAGAGCTCATAGCCGAACTCGGCAACGAGCCGCCGCTGATCGCGGACGGCCGCAGTGGACCGCCGGATCGCCGTGAGGTTTCTGCACGCTGGCTTTCCGGCACCTTTCTCACCGGCATCACCTCCTCCGTCCTGATGGGCGTGGCTTTGTTCGTCGCGCTCGACGGACGCCAGCAATTGGCGACGCCGCCGGAGATCGCCGAACTCGCCAGCCTCGCAGGCAGCGGGGAATCGGGCGAAAAGGCCAAGACCACCCGACTGATCCCGCCCCGTCAGATCGCCAAGGCGAAGGATCGCCGACGCATGGAAGTGTCGATGGTCACCAAGGTTGGTGATCGCGACGTTATCCACACCATGCCGTTCGTGCAGATCAAGATGGCGTTGGCGGCAGGCCACACCACGACGCGGGCCTATCCGGCATTCGACCCGATGAAGGTCTTCGGCGACGACAATGCCGACGAGGCGAAGCCGCCGCAGGCGGCAGGCCAGATCTACGGCGCCAAGGTGGAGAGCGAGATGTCGCTCAAGACCATCGATTTCCCGATCGGGACCGCCGCCTTCGACGAAAAGAGCGACCTCTCCGCCGACGAAGTCGAAAAGGTGGTGCGGGAAGCCGGCGCCGGCCTGAGCGAAGGCGCCATCCAGGTCGCAGCCCTTCACTATGTCGACCCCCAACGCTTCGGTGATCAGCTGGCGCAGTCGCTGGCGGGGTCCTACGGCGTCAAGATCGTTCCTGAAAACGTTTCCGTTGCGTCGCGCCAGGAACCTGACGGCGACGATGCTCCCTCCTTCGCCGAAGAGATCATTCCCTTCATGAAGGACCGCGTCATCACCGACGCCTATGCCGATTCCGGCTATACGGGTGAAGATGCTGTCGGCATGGCCGATGCGATCGGGCGGCTTCTCAACGCTTCGGCGCTGAAGGCCGGCACTGTGCTGCGCGTCGGACTGGAAGTGCGCGGCGATACGGCCAGGGTCGTGCGCACCAGCGTCTACAACAAGGCCCAGCACATTGTGACCATCGCGCTGGACGACCGCGGCCAATATGTCCCGGCACAGGAGCCGGAACCCAATCCGGAACTGCTCACCGCCTTCGACGATTCGCCCCGACCACAAGTCCGCGGCAATCTGCCGAACATATATGACGGCATCTACCGGGCCGCCTATTCCTACGGCATGTCGAAGAAGATGACGCAGCAGCTGGTGAAGCTTCTGGCCTCCGATGTCGACTTCCAGTCCCGTCTCAACCCGTCCGACCGCCTGGAAGTGCTCTTCTCGCAGCCTGACGGCGACGACGAGGCGTCCGACGATTCGGAACTGCTTTACGTGTCGTCCACCTTCGGCGGCAACATGCGCACGCTCTATCGGTTCCAGATGCAGGACGGCACCACTGACTACTTCGATCAGGATGGCCGCAGCGCCGAACAGTTCCTGCTGCGCAATCCGCTTCCGGCCGGCAAGTTCCGCTCCGGATTCGGCGCCCGCAGGCATCCGATCCTCGGCTATGTTCGCATGCACACTGGCGTCGACTGGGCCGCCCCGATCGGCACGCCGATCATCGCAGCCGGCAACGGCACCATAGAAAAGGCCGGCTGGGCCGGCGGCTATGGCAAGCAGATCATGATCCGCCACGCCAATGGCTATGAAACGTCCTACAATCACCAGAGTGCCTTCGCCCAAGGCATCAAGGCCGGCATGAAGGTGCGGCAGGGGCAGGTGATCGGCTTCCTCGGCCAGACCGGCCTCGCGACCGGACCGCATCTTCATTACGAGCTGATCGTCAACGGCACCAAGGTCGACCCCATGCGCGTGCGCCTGCCGACCGGCAAGGTTTTGAAGGGCGACGATCTTGTCGCGTTTCAGCGCGAACGCGAGCGCATCGACGATCTGCTCAAGCAGGAAGACGCCGATCCGCTGAAAGTCGCCAGCGCCAAGATCGACGACTAGGACCAATCCCTCTCTAGGATTGTTCCGGCCGCCTGTTTAGCAAACCGGAAAGACCATCTCCCGGCACCGTTGTCCAAGCCGTTACTGCCGAAGCCGCGCATAAAGCCGCCGTTATCCAGGCAACTGCCGCGAAAGCAGCATCGCTGGCCGCCTTGCGCAGCATTTCGACATTGTCGGCAAGCGCGACGGTAGGCAACTCGCCGAATCCCGGAAGCGCACCCTCCCCGCCCAGCGTCCTGGAATAGACCACGGCGGCAACCGCGCCCATGGCAGCGACGGCGATCAGGCCGGCAATGCGCGAAACCGCGTTGTTGATGCCGGATGCCGCGCCAGTGTCCTCGTCTTCCACGGTTGTCATGATCGCGGTCGATAGGGGCGACACCACAAGCGCCATGCCAAGTCCCATCAGGACCGACAAAGCAAAAGCCCCTGACCAGAACGCATGAATGCCAGCCCCGGTCATCGCCGCCAGTCCGGCGAAGGAGATCGCCACAAGCAGGCTGCCGGCAGCAATAGGCAGGCGGGGACCGATCCTATCCGAAAGATTGCCGACCGGGCCGGACAGCAGAGCGATCGCTCCGGACAGCGGCAGAAAGATGAACCCGACCTCCGCCGTGCTCAGCCCCCAGCCCGCCACCATTAGCATCGGCAGGTAGAAGAGATTCGCCGACAGGGCGAAATAGAGGAAGAAGGTCGCGATGTTGGCGCCCGCGAAGGCGCCGCTGCGAAACAGCGCCAAGTCGATCATCGGCTGGCGCTGCCGCCATTCCCACGCCAGGAATCCCGCCAGAAGCAGTACCCCGGCGATCATGGCGGCATAACTCCTGGCCGCGTTGGAGCCGGCGTTCTCAGCGCTCATCAATGTCAGGCCGTAGGCGAGTGCACCGAAGGAAAGCGTCGCCAGCGCAGCGCCGCCAAGATCGAGCGCTCGCGGCTCGGAAGGTGTATCCGCTGGTACTTTTGTCAGCAGCAGGTAAAGCGCGATGGCGCCGAGCGGCAGATTGATGGCGAAGATGGCGCGCCAGATGGAAGCGTCGAAGCTGGATAGCGCGAAGCCGCCGAGCACCGGTCCCAACGCCGTCGTCAGAGCCGAGGCGGCGGCCCAGATGCCGATGGCCTTGCCCCGTTCCTTCTTGGGATAGGCCTTGGCGATGATGGCCAGACTGCCGGGTATCATGATCGCCGCGCCAATGCCCTGGATGGCGCGGAAGGCGATCAGCCATGTCGGATCCGGGGCCAGCGCACAGGCAAGCGACGCCGCCAGGAAAAGCGCGATGCCGGCAATGAAGGTGCGGCGCAGGCCGAATCGGTCACCGGCGGCGCCGCCGGCAAGGATCAGCGCCGAAAGCATCAGCGCGTAGGAATTGGATATCCATTGCGCCTCGACGAAACTTGCACCGAGATCGAGGCGAATGACCGGCATGGCTATTGCGAGAATGGAGCCGTCGATGAAACCCAGCGCCGATGCCAGGATCGCTGCGATCAGCACATAGCGCCGCCGTGTCTGCGGGCAAAAGGTGGTGGATTTTTCAGGAGCAGCTTCGGCGGTGTTCGTCATCGCCACACCGTAACGCCATTTTCTCGCCTATGGGAGACAGCGCTTGATCAGCCGGTGACGCCGTCGCTGGTCAGCAGATGCAAAATCTGAACGTGCTCCGGCAATTCGATCAGGAATTCGGCATCGCGAGGCAGATGATGGATCCGGTCTGGATCGCCGCCGGTAAAGCGCGCCATCGCCTCGAAATTCTCCCAGTAGGAGATGGTCATGAATTCGCTTTCGCCGTCGCGATCTTCGCGGAAGGTCTGCACGCCAAGCGCTTTCTCGATCAGCGGCTTTATCCCGACCTCATAATTGTAGGCCTGATAGGAATCGGCCACTTCGGGTCGGGTGCGGCCCCGCCATATCCGGGCAATCGTCGGGCGCTTCTTCATCGCCTATTCCGAGAACTCGACCATCACGCCCGGTTTCACCAGCTTGGCGAGTTCGCGCGCATCCCAGTTGGTCAGGCGCACGCAGCCATGGCTTTCCGTCTTGCCGATCTTCGACGGTTCGGGCGTTCCGTGAATGCCATAGGTCGGCTTGTCGAGAGCGATCCAGACCGACCCCACCGGCCCGTTCGGGCCGGGCGGAATGGTCAGCACCTTGTCATTGTTGCCCTGCTTGAAATTCAGATTCGGATTGTAGGTGTAGTTCGGATCGAGCGCGACGCGCGACACGGCGTGCGATCCGGTCGGCGACGGCGTATCGGTCGAGCCGATGGTCGCCGGGTAGGCCGCGACCAGTTTGCCTGATGCATCGTAGGCGCGCACCTGCTTCAGGCGCTTGTCGGCAATGATCCGCTCCACCGGTGTGCTTGCCAGCCTGCCGAAATTGGCCACCTTGATGATCGTACCGGGCCGGTTGAAATTCGCCTCCGGATTCAGCGCCTTCAGATAGGCCTCGTCCATGTGGAACCGCTCGGCCAGCGCCTCCGGCACCGAGGTATAGGCCATGCGGTCGAGCTTGGCCTTCTCGCTATAGTCTTCGGGCACCGACGCCACATAGGGACCAGCCGCATCCTCGGACGTGATCGTGTAGGACGCAAAGGCATCACCGCCCGATTTCGCCAGCGCTTCCTTTATGGAGGCCGTATCGGTTGACCGCAGATGCACGCCGGTCAGCTCGCGATAAGCCTCCAGCGCTTTGTCGACATTCGAGCCGAAGCGACCGTCGATGACGCCGGGCGAAGCACCGCCCCGGTCGAGCAGGATTTGCAGCGCGGCGATGTCGTCACGCGCGCCGAGCGACAGTCGCGGATTCACCGCAGTATTGTTGTCGATCCGCGGCGCTTGCGGAACCGATTCCTGATCCGAAGGAATCGCGGGATCAAGAGGCTCGGTCGGCGCAATCGACGCTTCGTCCTGCGATCCGTCCAGCGGACGCCGCTCGATCGGTTGGTTGGTGACTACATCGGGCTGATCCGGAACCGGATAGGTTTCGACCCCACCCGGCGCAGGAGGAAACGCATCCGTTGAACCGTCGTCAGGTCCGAGAAGGCGGCCCTCCTCTTCTGCCTGCCGGCGCCTGAACCGCGCCATGTCCTCGGGGTCGTCAAGATAGTAACGATCGTCGCCCGCGGGCGGGCTGTCGAATTGCCGCGCACGTTCGGCGCGACGGAGGGCGCGGCGGTCGAAACGCGTTTGCGGCGGCTGCACCGCTATGACCTTGCCGGTATAGGCGTCGATGATGACGCGGTTGCCGCGCCCGTCATAGAAGATTTCATAGTCGCCGTTCTGGGCAACCAGTATCTCCTCGGACATCGGCTTTTGCCGATTGTCACGCGCCAAATCAGGTCCCGACGCGGCCCATGCGCTCGAAGACATCAACGCCGCGGACAGCGCCGAAAAAACAAAAACGGTGCGCAACATCGTGCGAGAATCTCCGGTCGTCCCTGCCGCCACCCACCTGGTCCCGAAGGCAGACACCTTGCCCCGCAAACCGGTTAACCTTCTAAAGGTTCCAATATGAACCCGGCATGAAGATGGCGAAATGCCGGCCCAAAGCCGCCAAGCATCAATAAAAGCGAGGTTTTCAGGCTGATCGCAGCCGACAGCCGATTGTCGAAATAGACCCGATCAAAGGATAATGCAGGCCGTATTGCCTGGTTTTTGTGTGTCGAAAAGCCCTCTCCCTGAGCGGGAGAGGGCAATCCTGTTCAGGCAGCCGCCTCGGCGGCGACCACCGTCGGCTTCGAGCGAAAATTCAGCCTGTCCGAGCCGGATGTGACCTTGACGGTCGAGCCGTCCAGTATGTCGCCCGTCAGGATTTTTTCCGCCAAGGGGTCCTGCAGTTCCTTCTGCATGACCCGCTTCAGCGGCCGAGCGCCATAGGCAGGATCGTAGCCCTTCGCCGCCAGCCATTCGACGGCGTCGGCATCGAGGTCGAGCGTGATCTTGCGGTCGGCAAGCAGCTTCTCCAGCCGGTTGAGCTGGATTTCGACGATCTGGCCCATGTCCTGCCGCCGGAGGCGGTGGAACAGGATCACCTCGTCGATGCGGTTCAGGAACTCTGGCCGGAACGACGCTCGCACCACATTCATAACGTCCTCGCGCACCAGATCGACATCCTGGTCCTCTGTGAGATTGACGAGGTATTCCGAGCCGAGGTTCGAGGTCATGATGATCAACGTATTGCGGAAGTCGACCGTACGGCCCTGTCCGTCCGTCAGGCGTCCGTCGTCCAGCACCTGGAGAAGGACATTGAAGACATCCGGGTGCGCTTTCTCGATCTCGTCGAACAGAACGACCTGGTAAGGCCGGCGCCGAACCGCTTCCGTCAGCGCGCCGCCTTCCTCGTAGCCGACATAGCCGGGAGGTGCGCCGATCAGCCGCGCCACGGAATGTTTCTCCATGAATTCCGACATGTCGATGCGCACCATCGCGCTCTCGTCGTCGAACAGGAAGCTGGCCAGCGCCTTGGTCAGCTCAGTCTTGCCGACACCGGTCGGGCCGAGGAACATGAACGAGCCGATCGGCCGGTTCGGGTCCTGCAGACCAGCTCGGGCGCGCCGCACCGCTTTCGAAACGGCCTGCACCGCTTCGCCCTGGCCGACGACGCGTTTGGCGATCTCGTCCTCCATGCGAAGCAGCTTGTCACGCTCGCCTTCCAGCATCTTGTCGACCGGAATGCCGGTCCAGCGGGATACGATGTGGGCGACGTGGTCGGGCGTCACCACCTCTTCGACCATGCCGGCCTTGCCATCCTGCGCCTCGGCGTCCTTCAGTTTTCTTTCAAGTTCCGGGATGCTGCCATAGGCAAGCTCCCCGGCGCGCTGGAACTCGCCCTTGCGCTGGGCGATCGCCAGTTCGTTACGGGCCTCGTCCAGCTGCTTCTTAAGATCCGCCGCCAGGCCCAGCTTCTGCTTTTCGGCCTGCCATTTCGACGTAAGTTCGGTCGATTCCTCGTCGAGGCCGGCTAGTTCCTTCTCGAGCCGCACCAACCTGTCCCTGGAAGCCTCGTCCTTTTCGACCTTCAAGGCCTCACGCTCGATCTTGAGCTGCATGATGCGCCGGTCAATCTCATCCAGCGCTTCAGGCTTCGAATCGACCTGCATGCGCAGCCGCGACGCCGCCTCGTCGACAAGGTCAATGGCCTTGTCAGGCAGGAAGCGGTCAGCGATGTAGCGGTTCGACAGCGTCGCAGCCGACACCAGCGCCGAGTCGGAAATGCGCACCTTGTGGTGCTGTTCGTATTTCTCCTTCAGCCCGCGCAGGATCGAAACGGTGTCTTCCACCGTTGGCTCATCCACAAACACCGGCTGGAACCGGCGAGCGAGCGCGGCGTCTTTCTCGACATGCTTGCGGTATTCGTCGAGCGTGGTCGCGCCGACGCAATGCAGCTCGCCGCGCGCCAGCGCGGGCTTCAACAGGTTGGACGCATCCATCGCGCCCTCCCCCTTGCCGGCGCCGACCAGCGTGTGCATCTCGTCGATGAACAGGATGATGCCGCCGGCTGCCGAAGTGACTTCGTTGAGCACGGCCTTCAGTCGCTCCTCGAACTCACCGCGATATTTCGCGCCAGCGATCAACGCGCCCATGTCGAGCGCCATCAATTGCTTGTCCTTGAGCGATTCCGGCACATCGCCATTGACGATGCGCAACGCCAGGCCCTCGGCGATTGCCGTCTTGCCGACGCCCGGTTCGCCGATCAGGACCGGATTGTTCTTGGTGCGCCGAGACAACACCTGGATGGTGCGGCGGATTTCATCGTCACGGCCGATCACCGGGTCGAGCTTGCCGGCGCGGGCATCGGCGGTCAGGTCGCGCGCATATTTCTTCAGCGCATCATAGCCCTGCTCGGCACTTGCCGAATCCGCCGTGCGTCCCTTGCGGACATCGTTGATGACCTGGTTGAGCGCCTGCGGCTTCACCCCGGCCTTGGCAAGGATGTCGGCGGTTTTGGCTGAGGTTTCCATGGCGAGCGCCTGCAACAGCCGCTCGACTGTAACGAACGAATCGCCGGCCTTCTTCGCCAGTTCCTCGGCGGTTGAAAACACCTTGGCCAGCGGCTGCGCCAGATAAAGCTGCCCGTTGCCGCCCTCTACTTTCGGCATCGCCTCGAGCGCTGTTTCAACGCCAAGCTTCACGTCGCGCACATTGCCACCGGCGCGTTCGATCAGCGACGCGGCCAGGCCCTCGTCGTCATCGACAAGCACTTTCAGCATGTGTTCGGGGGTAAACTGCTGATGGTTTCTCGACAGCGCCATCGTCTGCGCGGACTGGATGAAGCCGCGCACGCGCTCGGAATATTTTTCAAGATTCATATGTCGTCTCCTTGCCGGTCCGGCCCGCTTTGCGGCACCGGAACAGATTGCGGTGACAGACCCGCCAGGAAGGCCGGGTCCCGATTCGGAAATGATATGGTGCCGACGGTGCCCTGCCTCAAGGCTGTGCAGCGCACAGTACCGCAACAATTTTCAGACGCCAGCGTCCAGGCGGAAACGAAAACGGCGGAGATTTCTCTCCGCCGTTTTAAACCGATCCCTGTTGCCTCAGCTTTCGGCCGAAGCGACCTCCGCGCCGCTTTCGCCCGGCGCGGCCGCTTCCGCGGCCGGCTCGGTTTCCTGCCGCGGCCGGCGCGGACGCCGTGCCCGGCGAGGCGCGCCGTTCTCGGCGGCATTTTCATTGGCCTCGGCCTGCGCCGCGAGACCGGCGGGGCTCAAAATTTCCATCCGCGGCTGCGCTTCTTTTTCGACGGCCGGCTGGGCGTTGTTGTTCTGCGAAGACCTCTCATCGCCGGCGTCGGCATCATTGCGGTCGGCCTGATCGCCGCGCGCGCCATAGTCATTGCGCTGGCCATTCTGATAGTTGCCATTCTGGCGGCGATCGCGATCGCGATTACGGCCATTACCGTTGCGATTGTCGGAATTCAGCGCGACTTCGGCCGGCAGTTCGTCGATCATCGGCTGCGGCCCGCCACCATGCGGGACGGAAGAACCCTGGCCTTCGCCCCCGGCGGCGCCATTGTCGAAATCGTCCCGGTCTTCCTCGCCGTCATCGTCGAAGTCGTCACGGTTTTGCTGGACGTTCTGGATCGGGATCTGCGCCTGGGCTGCCGCGATGATACGGTTATAGTGCTCGGCATGCTGCAAGTAGTTTTCGGCCATCACACGATCGCCTGAACTCGTCGCATCGCGGGCGAGCGTGGCGTATTTCTCGGCGATCTGTTGAGCGGAACCGCGAATTTTCACGTCCGGGCCGTTGCTCTCATAATTGCGGTTCAGGGGATTTGGTCCCTTGCGGTTGTTGTTGTTATTGTTGTTGTTGTTATTACCGCTGCCGCTTCCGCCATTGTTGCGACCGCGCATGCGCCTGTTCTGCTGTTGTGGCCTCATCAGACTCTCTTCAGTTCAAAGCTTGAAAAATCGTTCGCGAACGGCGGCGATCATGCGCTCTGCCGTCTAGCTGTTTCACCAGTGCTCGCCCGCATGGATTGCGTTGGCGTCACGTGCCATCCTGTTCCGGTTACATCACTTGCCGGACGATTCCCGCACGAAGCTTGGGCATCGTTTGCGCAAGAAGGCAGCTATTTTTAAGGAAACCGAATCGCTTAAGAGCACTGCCTGCTTCGTTCATCCGGTTGCGAGGGACCCTAGCTGCATTCCCAAGCCTTGCCAAGCGGTTTTTTGCCCTCTGTTGCGGCTATCAGCCGGCTATGAAAACCAGCACCCGGTCGTTGCCGGACAGGTCTTTTTCTGCCTTTGAAAGCTGCCACCCTTCCTTGCTAAACAGCTGAGCAACATCCGCATTTTGCGTGCTGCCTATCTCGACTGCGACGATTCCGCCATGGTTGAGAAAAGCGTCGGCGCCGTCTGCAATGATTCGATAGGGGTCCAGACCATCCTCGCCGCCATCCAGGGCCCGGCGCGGGTCAAAATCCCTGACTTCTCGTTGCAGGAATTCGATGTCTCTGGACGGTATATAAGGCGGATTGGAGACGATTACATCGTATCGCCCTGAAATTTCCGCGAACCAGCTGGATTCGCTGGCGGAAAAACGCGATTCCAGCCCGAGCGAAACGGCATTTTTTTTCGCCGTCGCCAAGGCGGCCGCGGAAATATCCGTCCCGTTGGCCGTCGCTTCCGGCACTTCGGCGAGCAGCGCCAGCGCAATCGCGCCGGTGCCGGTGCCCAGATCGAGAATGCGGCAGCTTCCCTGCCGCGAAACCACCGCTCTGGCGAAGGGCAGCACCGCGTCAACCAGCGTCTCCGTGTCGGGCCGCGGCTCCAGCGTATCGGGCGACAGTGCAAGCTTGAGCCCGTAGAATTCGCGGCAGCCGAGGATGCGATGCACCGGTTCGCCCGCCAGCCTTCGGTCGAGCGCGGCCTCGACGGCGGCTGATATGTCCCGCGCAATCGGGAGATCAGGCCGGACGATGGCGTCGGTACGCGACGTTCGCGAAAAATGCTCGACGATGAGGCGCGCATCAAGCGCGGCGCTGTCCATGCCGGCGTCATCCAGTTGCTTGCGGGCGATCTGCAGCAAGCTGGCTAGCGTAAATGCCGCCTGCACCGCATCATCCTTCCGCCATGTCCGCCAGCAGCTTCGACTGATGGTCGGCAATCAGCGCATCGACGATTTCGTCCAGCTCGCCCATCATCACGCGGTCGAGCTTGTAGAGTGTAAGGTTGATCCGGTGGTCGGTCACGCGCCCCTGGGGAAAATTGTAGGTGCGGATGCGTTCCGATCGGTCGCCCGATCCAACCTGCGATTTACGCGACGAGGAGCGCTCCTCGTCGGCGCGGCTACGCTCCAGATCGTAGAGACGAGCCCGCAGGATCTGCATGGCGCGCGCCCTGTTCTGGTGCTGCGATTTTTCCGCCTGCACCACCATGATGCCGGTCGGCAGATGGGTGATGCGTACCGCCGAATCCGTCGTGTTGACGTGCTGGCCGCCCGAGCCGGAAGCACGCATCGTGTCGATGCGGATGTCCTCGGAGCGGATTTCGATGTCGACCTCCTCCGCCTCGGGCAAAACCGCGACGGTGGCGGCGGACGTGTGGATGCGCCCTTGCGCCTCGGTCGCCGGCACGCGTTGCACCCGGTGCACGCCGGACTCGAACTTGAGATGCGCGAACACGCCCCTGCCTGACACGGTAGCGATGACTTCCTTGAAACCGCCGGCATCGCCATCGCTGGCTGAAGCAGCTTCGAAACGCCAGCCACGAGCGGCGGCATAGCGCTCATACATGCGGAACAGATCGCCGGCGAAAAGCGCCGCCTCGTCGCCGCCTGTGCCGGCCCGGATTTCCAGGATGGCGTTGCGTTCGTCGGCGGCATCCTTCGGCAGCAGAAGTATCTGGATGTCGCGCCGCAGCGACTCGATGCGCTCTTCGACTTCCGGCAGCTCGGCCTCGGCCAATGCGCGCATTTCGGCATCGATGCCGCGGTCTTGCAGCATCATCTCCAGATCCGCCTGTTCCGCTTCAGCGGCGCGCAGAGCCCTGATCTTGCCGACCAGATCCTGAATGTCAGCGTACTCCGACGACATTTTTACATAAGCGTCCGGCGCCGGCCCGGCCGCCATCTGCGCCTCGAGCATGTCGAAGCGCTTGACGACCTGGTCCATTCGATCGCGGGGAAGAGAAATCATATTTCCTGATCCGGGAGCCGATTCGCCCCGCCCTCACGTGAATTCAAAGCGGAATGCCACGATCGTCGGCGAATGCCTGCAGCAGCGCCCGCATCGGCATGCCAGTGGCGGGAGCGTTCAGATTGTCGTCGAAGAACGCCTTCAGGTCCTCCACCGGCAGTTCGGTCAGCATCGCCTTCACCGGTCCGATCGAGGCCGGCGACATGGAAATGGAGCGGTAGCCGAGACCGATCAAGGCCATGGCCGAGATCGGCTTGCCCGCCAGTTCCCCGCACAGCGTCACCGGCGTATTGTTGCGGTGGCCGGCATCCGCCACCTGCTTGAGCACCCGCAGGAACGGTACGGAAAGCGGATCGAACCGATCGGAAAGCTGGGTGTTGCCGCGATCGACCGCCATGACGAACTGGAACAGATCGTTCGATCCGACCGAAACGAAATCCACCGCCTTCATCAACTCGTCGAGCTGGAAAAGCAGCGACGGAACCTCCAGCATCGCGCCGACTTTCAGGCTGTTCGGCAAATGATGGGCGAACCGTGACAGATGCCGGACTTCGCGTTCGATGATCTCGCGAGCCTGCGCCACTTCTCCCAGTTCCGTTACCATCGGCAGCATCAGCTTGAGGTCACGGCCACCGGCAGCCTTGAGCAGCGCGCGGATCTGGGTGCGCAGCAGGCCCGGCCTGTCCAGCGTCAGTCTTATCGCGCGCCAGCCGAGCGCCGGGTTTTCCTCTTGCGTCGAGTTCTTGAAGTAAGGCAGCACCTTGTCGCCGCCGATGTCGATGGTGCGGAAGGTCACCGGCTTGCCGTTCGCCGCGTCCAGCACGTCGCGGTAAAGCCGCTCCTGCGCCTCCGCGCGCGGGAACGTCGAGGCGACCATGAACTGAAGCTCGGTGCGAAACAGGCCGATGCCGGCTGCCCCCGCCTCGGCCAGCTGCGGCAGGTCGACGGCAAGGCCGGCATTCATCAGAAGATCGACCTGCACGCCGTCCCTGGTCAGCGACGGCTTCTTGCGCAACTCGCGGTAGAGTTCCTGACGCCGCGCCCGGAAACGGACCTTTTCGGCATAGGCGGCCTCGAGATCGGGCTGCGGCCGCAGATGGATCGTGCCTTCTTCGCCATCGACGATAACCGGATCGCCATTTTCCGCCATCGAGACGGCGCCCTTCACCTGGCCGGCGACCGGGATGCCCATGGCGCGGGCGACGATGACGACGTGGCTCGTCGCGGCGCCGTCTTCCAGCACCAGGCCACGCAGCTTGTCACGCGGATAGTCGAGCAGTTCGGCCGCGCCCATCGAACGGGCGACGATGATCGCATCCTTGGGCAGCGAAGCCGCGACGTCTTCCGGACCACGCCCAAGAAGTTGCCGCAACAGCCGGTTGGCGAGATCGTCGAAATCGCTCATCCGCTCGCGCAGGTAAGGATCGGTCATGTGGATCATGCGCGCGCGCATGTCGCTCTGGACCTTCTCAACGGCGGCTTCGGCGGTAAGGCCATTGCGAACGGCTTCTTCCAGCCGCCTTACCCAACCTCGGTCGTTGGCGAACATGCGGTAGGCTTCCAGCACCTCGCGGTGCTCGCCCTCGAAATTGACGTCGCGACGCGAGAGCATATCGTCGATCGAAAGCCTGAGTGAACCCAGCGACGTCTCCAGCCGCCGGATTTCCTCCTCGCTGTCCTCGTTGAACAGATTGGTGACGACGATACGCGGCTCGTGCAGCACGACATGGCCGAGCCCGACGCCGTCGTTGAACGACAGGCCGGTGAAGCTCGCCGGACGCTTCAGATCCAGTTCCAGGCCTGGCCGGGTGAGCCGCGCCAGGTCGCCCGAAGCGATCATCTCGGCGATCACCATGGCGGTGGTTTCGAGCGCTTCGACCTCGTCGTCGCGGTAGTGGCGCATGGTCTTGTTCTGCACCACGAGAACGCCCAGCGTGCGCCCTGCCCGCAGCACCGGCACACCGAGAAAGGAATTGTAGATCTCTTCGCCTGTCTCCGGCAGGTAGGCGAAAGCCGGATGCTCCTGCGCGTTCGACAGATTGAGCGGCCGGGCGCTGGCCGCGATGGTGCCGACCAGGCCCTGGCCGAGCCGCAGCTGCGCCAGGTGGACGGCGTTCTTGTTCAGGCCCTCGGTGGCGTAGAGCTCCAGCACCGAATCGGCGCGCAGCACATAGAGCGAGCACACCTCGGCCACCATGTTGGAGGCGATGTCGTGGACGATGCGGTCGAGCCTGTCCTGCGGCTCCAGCGGCTCCTGCATGAGCTCGCGTAGCCGTCTCAGCAGAACGCGCGGGCCGCTGGCCATGTCACGCATCGCGGACTTCTTCTCCAATGGCGATTTCCCCGGCCCAGTCTCCTGCGGCCGGCGTCAACGCAAAAAACCGACTCTATGCTACTGCTTATCCAGACCGTAGACGGAATGCAAAGTGCGAACGGCAAGTTCCGTATAGGGACCGTCGATCAGGATCGAAATCTTGATTTCCGACGTGGTGATGGCGCGAATGTTGATCGAACGGTCGGCCAGCGCCTGGAACGCCGTGGCGGCGACGCCGGCATGGCTTCTCATGCCGATGCCGATCACCGACACTTTCGACATGCCCTCGTCATGCTGGACGACGTCGAAGCCGACCGTCTCCTTGACCTTGTTCAGCACCGCCAGCGTCTTGTCCACGTCGCCCTGCGGCACGGTGAAGGTCATGTCGGTCGACTTGCCGTCTTCCGAGATGTTCTGGACGATCATGTCGACATTGATGTTGGCCTCGGCCAGCGGCGCGAAGATGCCGGCGGCGACGCCCGGCCTGTCGGCGACCCGGCGCAGCGAAACCTGCGCTTCGTCCTTGGCGTAGGCAATTCCGGTGACGACCTGCTGTTCCACGATTTCTTCCTCGTCGCAAATAAGCGTTCCGGGCGGGTTCAGAAGATCGCCCATGCCCGGTGCATCCGGATCATCGAAGGACGACCGCACGAAGGTGCGCACCCGATGCACCATGGCAAGCTCGACCGACCGGACCTGCAATACCTTTGCCCCAAGAGACGCCATTTCAAGCATTTCTTCGAACGAAATCTTGGCCAGCCGCCGCGCCTTGGGCTCGACGCGGGGGTCGGTGGTGTAGACGCCATCGACGTCCGTATAGATATCGCAGCGGTCGGCCTTCACCGCCGCCGCGATCGCCACCGCGCTGGTGTCCGAGCCGCCACGGCCAAGCGTCGCGATGCGGTTGTCCGGGCCGATGCCCTGGAAGCCGGCGATCACCGCCACCTGGCCTTCGCCGAAGCGTTTGATCAGGAAAGCGCCGTCAATGTCGAGAATGCGCGCCGCGCCATGCGCGTTGTCGGTCTTGATGGGAATTTGCCAGCCCTGCCAGGACCGCGCATGGACGCCCATGTTCTGCAGCGTGATGGCAAGCAGCCCGGCGGTCACCTGTTCGCCCGAGGCGACGACGGCGTCGTATTCACGCGCGTCATGCATGGGCGAGGCTTCCCGTGTCCAACCGACCAGTTCGTTGGTCTTGCCGGCCATGGCCGAGACCACGACGGCGACCTCGTGGCCAGCGTCCACCTCGCGTTTGACATGCCGCGCCACGTTGCGGATGCGGGCGATGTCGGCGACCGAAGTCCCGCCGAATTTCATCACGATGCGCGCCATGGGACGAAAATGCCTTTGGTGAAACGGTGGAAAGAGCGGCCTCCTTTGCAGGAGCGCTGAATGCGCGCTCCATAGCCAAACGGAAAATGTTTCGCAAGGCGTCGCCATGCCGCGCCGGGGTCAATCTGCAAAAGGCCAGCTAGGAAATACCCCGGTCGAGAATGAACTGGCGGCTCGACAGCTCATGTCAGCAAGCCGAATTTGCCGCCTTGACAATCAGGGTGGCAAACCCGACTTCCTAGGGCCTTCGAGGAGATTGGCATGGCTGAACCCAGGTTGTCACAAACAGGGCGATCGACAATCGATGCCGCGGAAGTCGAGCGGTTTTCGGCGCTCGCCGCCGAATGGTGGAACCCGAACGGCAAGTTCCGCCCGCTGCACAAGTTCAATCCGGTCCGCCTCGCCTACATCCGCGACCAGGTCGCAGCCCGCTTCGGGCGCGACCCGCGCGCCGCCCAGCCGTTCAAGGGCCTGCGCTTCCTCGACATCGGCTGTGGTGGCGGCCTCCTTTGCGAACCGATGGCGCGTCTGGGCGCCGAGATCGTCGGCGCAGACGCGTCCACCACCAACATCGAAGTGGCGAAGCTCCACGCCGCCGAAGCCGGTGTGACCATCGACTATCGCGCGACCACCGCCGAGGACCTCGCCGAGGCCGGGGAAAAGTTCGACGTCATCCTGAACATGGAAGTGGTCGAGCACGTCGCCGACATCGGCCTGTTCATCGACAAATGCGCCCAGATGGTGAAACCAGGCGGCATCATGTTCGTTGCCACCATCAACCGCACGCTGAAGGCGCTGGGGCTGGCGATCGTCGGCGCCGAATACGTGCTGCGCTGGCTGCCGCGCGGCACGCATCAGTTCGGCAAGCTGGTGCGCCCGGAAGAACTTGAGCGGGCGCTGACCGCGTCCGGCCTGACCATGATCGACCGCACCGGCGTCGTCTACAATCTGCTTGGCGACCGCTGGCAAATCTCGAAGGACATGGACGTCAACTACATGGTGCTGGCCGAGAAAGCCGGATGAGGCGTTCGAACTGGCCGCCAACCAGGCGGCCAGTTCCTGGCTTCGGTTCCGGAAGCCTCTACTTGCCCTTCAGATCCACATCGAAGGTGAACAGCGTCGACTTTTCGTCGTCAGGCATGAAATGGGCGCGAAGACCCGCATCCGTGGTCTCCACGAAGAACGGGTTCTGCGTCATCGGCAGGCCGGACGGCGCCCATTGCTCCACCGGAACCTGCCAGAGCGGACGATTGTCCTTCAGGCTGACCAGTTCCATGCCGCCGAGGCGGAACGGCTCGGCGTCAGGCTTGATCTTGTAGGCATTGAGGCCGGAGCACAGCATTCGGCTGGCGCCGGCATAATGGCAGTCCTGGAAGTCGATATATTGCGACGGGTTGGCGACCCGTAGGTCTTCCGGTTTGGCGTCGGCATTGGTGATCTTGCCGTCGTCGCCGAGCGGCCATTGATAGAGCCGCCGCGAGCCCCAGCTGACGCCATGCAGCGCCTTGCCCTCGGTGTCGTGCACGATGCCGCCGACATGGTCCTTGAAACGAAAGACCTCCTCCGCCTTCATCGTGTGCGGATCGACGCGATAGACGATCGACTGGCTGTTCGGACGATATTCGGCGACCGGCACCCAAATGTATTTGCCGTCATAGTCGATGCCGCCGGGATGATAGACCGTGCCTTCGCCGAGCGGCAGGTCGGCCAGCAGCTTGCCATCCTTCGATATCCTGAACAGATGGCCTTTGCCTTCCCCGGTATCCCGGTCGTAGCCATCCTTCGGCTTCGAGTATTTTGTCGTCGGCTTCAGGATTTCGACCGACGAGACGAAGAATTCGTCGCCGATCTTCACCATGCCTTGCGGATGAAACGTTGGAAACTGGATGGCGAGCTCGCCGGCAGGCTTCCATTTCGTGCCGCGCGTCAGCTGCATGACCGCGTCGCCCACATCGGCCGCATGAGCGGCGTAGCTGCCAAACATGGCCGCGGCGGCAACAAGAAGAATCTTCGCTTTCATCGTCATCGACCTCCTCTACAGACCGGCGAAGCCTAGGAGCAGTCCTTGTCGGCAAGATGACGGTGCGCCCGTTTGCGTGCCGGCGTAAAGACGCGTCCTATCTCGACTGCGCCTTGGTGGTGATGACCACCCCGACGACGATGATCGCGGCGCCGAGCCATGTCAGCAGCCGGTAATGCTCACCCAGCGCCAGCGTACCGGCGATCAGGCCCACGGCTGCGCCGACATAGCCGATCTGGCTGAGATAGACCGGGCCGCCGGCCGCCTGCAGGCGAAAGAAGAAAACGAACATCAGCGCCGCCGAGGCGACCTGTCCGGCCGTCACCGCCGGAACGTCGGCCAGATGGTGGAAACCGTTCGGGCCGAGCAGAAGCAATATGCCCGCAAGCAGCATCGCCGCCGAAGCGAGATGGCTGCCGACGGCAAGCTCGATCGGCCCCGTGCCTTCAGGCCAATCCACCGTGCGGTAGATGTTGCCAGCCGCCAGGCTGACCGGAATGAGCAGCCCCATCGCCACCCAGAAAAAGTGGGCGGGCTCCCCGGCCTCGCCTCGGGTGAGCGTCACCATGACCGCGCCGGCGAAACCGACCGCAATGCCGATGACGCCGAGCAGGTTCGGCCGGCGCACCTGCAGCAGGATCGAAAACACCAGGGTGATCACTGGCGAAAGCGTGAACATGATGCCGGTATAGCCGGCGCCGAGATGCGGGATGGCCGAGAACATCAGCAGATTGGGGATGGCATAGGATACCGCCGCCGTGACGAAGAAATAACGCAGCCGGTGCGGCGTCAGGCGCATTCTCTCGCGGCGCGCCAGCATGGCCAGAAGCAGCACGCCGCCGGCGCCGAAGGAGATGACGAAGGCCCAGACCATCGCCGGCACTCCCGCCATGGTAGCAAGCTTGCCGAACGGCAGCGTCAAGCCGAGCAGCGTGCCGGTGATGATGAGAAGGGCGGGCGCCGAGCCCCAGATCAGATTCATGCCGGGTGATTAGCGCGCAACGGCAGGGGAAGAAAGCCGGGGCGATTGTGCCAGAGCTGCTGCCTTCGAGGCTCGCCCAGTCAGTTCCGGTCGTCCGGGAATATCGGCAGTGGCATGAATTCGACACCGTCCTCCGCCAGGCCCTTGGCCTCGTCGAGCGTCGCTTCGCCATAGATGCCGCGCGCATCCGTTTCGCCGAAATGAATCTTGCGGGCTTCCTCGGCGAATTTTTCGCCGACATATTCGGAGTTTTCCCGCACCTTCTCCGACAGCGCCTTGAGCTGCGCCATCATCTTGCGCTGCTCATCGCCGACGGCAAGCGCAACCTTTTCCTGCTTCCGACTGGTCGAGACCGCCGGAGCCATCAGCGCCTTCTCGACCTTGTGCGACCCGCAGGAAGGACAGTCCACCAGACCGCGCTTCTTCTGCGCATCGAAATCGTCATTGGAGCGGAACCACGCCTCGAACTCGTGCTCCCGTTCGCAGATCAGCGAAAAACGGATCACGATGCGGCTCCCCGCATCGGCGGGGCTTCGCCGCCGATGTCGCTGGTGGCGGAAAAATCGCGCGCGTTCTTCAGGTTTGGAATCTTGCGCCGCGCCGCCGTGGATTGCGACAGGTCGATCTCGGCCACGATCACCGCCGGTTCGTCATGATCGGCCTCGGCGACGATGCGTCCCCATGGATCGACGATCAGAGAGTGGCCATACGTTTCGCGGCCGTCTTCATGCAATCCACCTTGGGCGGCGGCAATCACGAACGCGCCATTTTCGATAGCGCGGGCGCGCAGCAGCACATGCCAGTGCGCCTCGCCGGTCTGGCGCGTGAAGGCGGCGGGAACAGTCAGGATGTCGGCGCCGGACAAGGCTTCGGCCCGGAACAGTTGCGGGAAGCGCAGATCGTAGCAGACGGCGAAGCCAAGCCTGGCCGCGCCGAGCGAAGTCACAACCGCTTGCGTGCCCGGCTCATAGGCTGAGGATTCCCGCCAGCTTTCGCCATTGTCGAGATCGACGTCGAACATGTGGATCTTGTCATAGGTGGCAAGCGTCGACCCGTCCGGCCCGAAGAGGAAGGCCCGGTTCGCCAGCTTGCCGTCTGCGCGCAGGATCGCAGTCGAGCCTATATGCAGGAAAACGCCAAGCTCGCTGGCCAACTGCCGCGCAGTTGTAACAATCACGTCCTGGTCTTCGGACGTGAAGACGGATGCTCTTGCTTCCTTGTCGCGCAACAGGGCGCCAGTCATTTCCGGTGTCTGTATGTAGGTCGCGCCTTTCGCGGCCGCTTCCCGCACCATGCCCGCCATATCGGCGCTGTTGCGCCGCGGGTCCTTGCCGGAGCGCATCTGGATCGCCGCTGCTTTCAGGATGGTCATGCCAACTCCACTCAGCTCAGCTTGCCATTGGCAAGCAGCGCATCCAGCCGGCCCTGCTCTTCGAGCGCATGAAGATCGTCGCAGCCGCCGACATGCACGTCGCCGATGAATATCTGCGGGAAGGTCGAACGCCCATGGGCGCGCTGGATCATTTCCTGGCGCAGCTCCTGTGAAAACGACGCGTCGTTCTCCGTGTAGACGACGCCCTTTCTGTCGAGGAGCCGCTTGGCGGCGGCGCAGTAGCCGCACATCATGCGCGTATAGATCGTCACGTCAGCCATGGGTCAGCAATCCTGTCTCGTCTTGCCCAATTATATAGTGGCGGAGTCGTCAGGCCGGAAGTCCCCTGGAAGCACGCGCGCGAAGGTCAGCACATCGACGGCGCCCGCGCCCGCCTTTCGCAGCGCCTTGCTGGCGGAGCGCGCCGTGGCGCCGGTCGTGTAGACGTCATCCACCAGCAGAACCCGCCGGCCTGCGATCTCGATCTCCATCTCGGGTGGCACCTGGAAGGCCGCACGCACGTTTTCCTCGCGCTCGCGCCGTTCGAGCCCGACCTGCTGGCGGGTGAGCTTGACGCGCCGCAAGGCCGACGGCCTGAACGGCACGGCGGAGAGTTGCGAGAGCGCGCGCCCAAGCTCTGCGGACTGATTGAACTGCCGCTTGAAGAAGCGTCGCCAGTGCAAGGGCACTGGCACGATCACCTCGGCTTCTTCCATCAGCTCCCGCCCGGCGCGCATCATCCATCGCCCCATCCAGGGCGCAAGGTCGGTGCGGTCCTGATACTTCAGGCCCTGGACCATCTGCCGCGCCACGCCGCAGTAGACGACGGCAGCCCGCGCCCGCTCGAACGGCGGCGGATCGGCGATCGCTTCGGCGGAAAGGAAGCCCTCGCCCATGTCGTGGATGAACGGCGTGCCCATCACGGGGCACCACGGCCTTTCCAGCATCCGTAGTTTCGGCCAGCATTCGCCACACAGCACGCCCGGCTGCGAGACATGCCGCCGGCACCCCGCACAGACCGGAGGAAACAGAAGCCGCATTGGCAAACGGAGCGCATTGCCCGCAAGGCTCTTGATCTCAGCCATCCGATCGGCCACCTGATTGTCTTCAGCCACCTTAAAGCCTTTCATGGCCTTGCGAAACAGACGACGGAAACCGCACAGTGCAGCCACTTCTCGACACGCCACTCTGGCTGCAACGCAAGCGCCACGCCCTCGCGCGCATGACGAACGGGGCGGATTTCCTGATGCGGCGCGTCGCCGAGGACCTTGGCGACCGGCTCTCCGCGGTCGAAAGGACCTTCGAAAACGCGGCGACGCTATACTGCCAGACCGCCGACGCCGGCGCGGTGCTCGCTGCAAGCGGCAAAGTGGAAAAGGTAAGGCGAATCGAAGCCGACCCGGCTTTCCTTGCCGGCGCCGAAGGTGATGTCGCGCCCTTCGAGACCGCGCCGTTCCAGCCCGGTGAACTCGATCTGGCGGTTTCGATCCTGTCCTTGCAGTCGATGAACGACATTCCGGGAATGCTGGCGCAAATCCGCCGCGCGCTGAGGCCGGACGGCTTGTTCCTCGGCGCCATGGCGGGGGCCGGCACATTGGCTGAGCTGCGCGAAAGCCTTCTTGCCGCCGAGACGGAACTTGCAGGCGGCGCCAGCCCTCGGGTCATTCCCTTCGCCGACGTCCGCGATGCGGGAGCGCTACTGCAGCGCGCAGGATTTGCCCTGCCTGTCACCGACACCGAAACCGTTACCGTTCGCTACGACACCTTGTTTCACCTGATGGCCGATCTGCGCGCCATGGGGGAAACCAGCGTTCTCGTCGACCGGCCGCGCAAGCCGGCGACGCGACGACTGTTCGCGCGTGCGGCCGAAATCTACGCCGAGCGCTTTTCCGATCCCGACGGGCGTGTGCGCGCCACCTTCTCGATTGTCTGGATGTCCGGCTGGGCGCCCGATCCGTCGCAGCAGAAACCGTTGAAACCCGGCTCGGCCAAAGTTTCGCTCAAGGATATCCTGGAAAACCCGCCTGCTCGGCGTTGAGTGCAAGAGCTTATTTGTTAAAGGCCTTGCGGATTTCGCTGTCGTTGCCGTTCCAGAGCTGGGTGACCTGCTGACCGACAGCGCCAACACCCACGACGATCGCCAATGCAATCAAGGCCGCGATCATACCATATTCTATGGCCGTCGCACCTTTTTCATCCTGCAAAAATCGTTGCAACAAGCTCATCGGAATTTCCTCTGTCCACGACGATAGAAGAAAGCCGTTAAGGAAAGTTAACGGATCAGCCTTAACAGGCGATGAGCGAAACCGTCAGCATTCTCCGCTGCGGCTGCCGTTGTCACGGATGATGCAGACAGAACCCGGCGATGGCTGCAGCACGCTGCGCCGCACGGTGTAGGTGTTGTCACTGCGGATCGAACCGGTCGCCATCATGTCCAGCCCCGCCGGATTCCGCGCGATGACCTGGTCCTTTTTGCCCTCAAGATAGGGAATGGCCATCAGCGCCACCGCAATCGCCGTCGAACCGAAAAGCAGCGCGATACGCAGGACGCCCATGCCAGCCCGGAATGAACGGTCGGGCCGGATCGAATCCCAGTCCTTGTCGAGGCTCATGCAACCACCTTCGCGAAACGGCGCTGCCGACCGGCAAGCCTTTTCGTTCAATTTTTCATAGCAATATAAATCTTCGATTAACGCTGCCGGTCCGATCAAAGCAGGTCGATCAGGAACGGGATCAGCGGCGCGTCCGCCGGCGGCATCGGATAATCCCGCAATTGCTTTGGCCGCACCCATTTCAGCGCCTGCGCTTCCAGAGGCCGTGGGATGCCGCTATAGCGGCGGCAGACATAGAGCGGCATCAGCAGGTGGAAGTCGTCATAGCTGTGGCTGGCGAAGGTCAGCGGTGCCAGGCAGGCTGCCTGGGTCTCGACGCCGATCTCCTCGCGCAACTCGCGGATGAGGCACTCCTCCGGCGTTTCGCCCGGCTCCACCTTGCCGCCGGGAAACTCCCACAGGCCGGCCAGTTGCTTCCCCTCAGGCCGCTGCGCGATCAGCACCCGTCCGTCGGCGTCGATCAGCGCGCATGCGGTTACCAGAAGCAGGCGTCTGCCGCTGGACGACAAGTTGCTCACGCTCCCGCCGGGCGGCGGTAGTGGTAGCGATAGACTTCCTCGAAGCCGAGCGAACGGTAAAGCGCCAAAGCCGGCGCATTGTCGGCCTCGACCTGCAGCCAGGCCTGGCGGGCGCCGCGCAGCCGCGCCCATTTCAACGCCGAAAGGGTGAGCCGGCGGCCATGGCCCCGATTGCGCACCGCCTTGTCCGTGCCGATTTCGAACAGCCCCGCGAGATCGCCGTCATGAACGCAGATCAGCGTCGCTAGCGCCTCGCCATCCTGCTCCAGCGCGAACAGGCCGGCTTCCGGCTGGATCGCTCCGATGATTTCCGAAAGACCAGCCCGCAAGGACCGTTCGAGATCGCGCACCTTGAGCGAGGCACTGACGAAACGGCTGATATCCTTGAGCGGTATCTGGTCGAGCGCATCATCGACTGGCGCATTGCCGAGCGGCATCCGCATGACCAGAGACTCGTCGAAGCGGCTCCAGCCCTCGCTGTCCATAAAGGCGGAAACTTCCGGACCGGCCAGCGGCGACAGACGGAACGTCAGCGGACGGCCATAGGCTTCGAAACGCCGGCTGGCGCGCGCGATGCGGTCGGGCAGATGATGGACGTCGCTCGGATCGAGCGGGTTCACCGAATTGAGGCGCTTGGCCGGATGGCCAGCCGTCAATCGCACCACCCAGGTTCCGTCATAATGCACTGCCGCGGCAGGCCAGGCGCGGAAGCCCGCGGCTTCGTAGCGCCTCACTGTGGCGAGAACGCTGGCAGGATGGGCCGAACTCAAATCCATCAGCTCCTGTAGTCGCCATTGATGGCGACATACTCCTTCGTCAGGTCGCAGGTCCACACCGTGGCCTTGCCACGGCCGATGCCGATATCGGCCACTATGCGTATCTCGTCGCGCTTCATATAGGCCGAGGTCTTTTCCTCGGAATAGGCCGGGTCGCGTTCGCCTTCATGCGCCAGGCGGTTGTCGCCGAACCAGATCGACAGCCGGTCGCGGTCGGCGGGCTCGCCGGCCTTGCCGACTGCCATGACCACGCGGCCCCAATTGGCGTCCTCGCCGGCCACGGCCGTCTTCACCAGCGGCGAATTGGCGATGGAAAGCGCGATGCGCTTGGCCGAGCGCGCCGACTTCGCGCCGGTGACGGTTACTTCGATCTGCTTGCGTGCGCCTTCGCCATCACGCACCACCTGCAGCGCCAGTTGCTTGAGGATTTTTCCGAGCGCCCGCCTGAAAGCGCCAAGTTGCGGATCCTTGGCGTCCTCTATGCGCGGCGCGCCACGCTTCGAAGCCGCCCCGGTGGCGAATAGCAGCAGCGTGTCGCTGGTCGACGTGTCGCTATCGACGGTAACGGCGTTGAAGGTCTTGCCGACGGCTCGCGACAGCAAATCCTGCAGCACCGGCGCCGCGATCGGCGCATCCGTGGCCACGAAGGACAGCATGGTCGCCATGTCGGGTGCGATCATGCCAGCGCCCTTGGCGATGCCGTTGATGGTCACGTCTGTCCCACCGAGCGAGACGGTGGCCGTCGCGACCTTGGGATAGGTGTCCGTCGTCATGATCGCCTTGGCTGCCTCGGTCCATCCACCAGGCTCGGCTCCGGCGAGAAGTCCTTTCAGCAGATGACTGAATTTGCCGGCATCCAGCGGCTCGCCGATCACTCCGGTCGAGGCAAGAAACACGTCGCCCGCCGCGCATCCGGCGGCATTCGCGGCCGCCTTGGCGGTCATGGCGGTGGAGTCACGGCCCTTCTTGCCGGTGAAAGCGTTGGCGTTGCCGGAATTGACGATCAGCACCCGCGCCTTGCCGGCGGTCAGGTTCTGGCGGCAGAAGTCCACCGGCGCCGAAGGACATTTGGAACGGGTAAAGACGCCTGCCACCGTCGTGCCCGGATCGAACACCATCGCCAGCAGGTCGGTGCGGTCGCGGTACTTGATACCTGCCTCGGCGGTGGCCATGCGCACGCCTTCGATGGCCGGCATTTTGGGGTATTTCTTTGGCGCAAGCGGGGAAACGGCAGTGGACATCGGGGCCTCGGCGCGAATTCTTGAAGCAAGCCGGTTTGCCCGATAGCGCGCGCCGGCGCAAGGCGAAAACGCTCGGCTCCGGGGCACTCGCTGGTCATCGGCAAGGGGAATCAAAAAGGGCGGCGCCTGACGGCACCGCCCCTTTGGAATTCCACAAAGAAACGATTATTTCGCGCCTTCGGCCTCATCGACGGCCTTCTTCAACGCCGGATCAGGTATCTCGACCTTGGCGGCGCCGCGCAGTTCCTTGACCAGCGCGAAATACCTGTCGCGGATGACGGCCGAACGCGCCTGGTCCTTCACCTGCTCGAAAGCCGGCGGCTGCTGGGCGCGCTTGTCTTCCACCTTGATCACGTGCCAGCCGAACTGCGTCTGGATCGGCTCCTTGGTGTAGGCGCCGACAGCCAGAGCCTGCGCGGCCTTGTCGAACTCGGGCACCATCTGGCCTGGCGCGAAATAACCGAGGTCGCCGCCATTGGTCTTGCCGCTCGGATCGCTCGTATGCTTGTTGGCGAGATCCTCGAACTTGGCGCCGCCATCCAGTTCCTTGATGATGGCCTGCGCCTCTTCCTTGGTCTTCACGAGAATGTGACGGGCATGGACCTCGTTGACGGGCGGCGTGTCGGCGATTTCCTTGTCGTAGCGGGCGCGGACTTCGGCATCGGTGATCTTGCCGACCACTTCCTTTTCGACCATCTCGCCATGCAGCGCGCGCTCCTGCAGGAACGCGGCGCGGCGCTGGAAGTCCGGCTCCTTGTCGAGACCGTCGGTGACCGCCTTGGCGGCAAGGACCTTGATTTCGATGGCGGCGGAAAGGGCGGCAGCGCGGCGCTGTTCGGCCGGCAACTGCGCGAACTGCTTGGCAAGCTCGCCTTCTGCCAGCGAAAGGTCGGCTTCGGTGACCGGCTTGCCGTTGACGGTCGCAACAACAGTGCCTGGGTCGATGGCGGCCGGGGCTGGCGCGGCTTCGGCTGGTTTCGCTGGAGCGGCGTCCTGAGCCGTTGCCGGCGTCAGCAGCAAAGCCGACAGTCCGGCAGCCAGAAAGAGGCCGACAATCGGCGTGCGGCGGGTGGAAAGGGACATGGATTGGGACTCCGATGGGAATTGTCGGGTTCTGAGATCAGCCCGAATGTGGCGAAATTAGGCGTTTCAGGCCCGGATAACGCAGCGTTGACATCGATTGTGGCCCCTCTTATCTGTCCAACGACTTTGCGTCCAGAACTGTTCCGGGCGCTTTTGGTGTTTCCTCCGTTTCCATGCGGGCTTGACTGGGTGCAGCGTGTGCCTGTCGCCCGACCCCGGGAACGCAATCGAAAGGACCATTTAATGGTCAGTCTTGGCGGCCTCGCCCGTAAAGTGTTCGGATCCTCCAACGATCGTCGCGTCAAGGCGACCAAGCCCCGCATCGAGGCGATCAATGCGATGGAAAGCGAGATGCGGGCCCTGTCGGACGCCGACCTCGTCGCCCGCACCGCCAAATTCCGCGAAGAACTCGCCAACGGCGCTTCCCTCGACGATTTGCTGGTTCCCGCCTTCGCCACCGCCCGCGAGGCCGCGCGCCGGGTGCTGGGCATGCGCCCGTTCGATGTCCAGCTCATCGGCGGCATGGTGCTGCACAATGGCGGCATCGCCGAAATGCGCACCGGCGAGGGCAAGACGCTGGTCGCCACGCTTCCGGTCTATCTCAACGCGCTGGCCGGCAAGGGCGTCCACGTCGTCACCGTCAATGACTACCTGGCGAAGCGTGACGCCGAATGGATGGGCCGCATCTACAAATTCCTCGGCCTCACCGTCGGCATCATCGTCCACGGCCTGTCGGACGAGGAGCGCCGCGACGCCTATGCCTGCGACGTGACCTACGCCACCAACAACGAGCTCGGCTTCGACTATTTGCGCGACAATATGAAGTACGAGCGCGCCCAGATGGTGCAGCGCCCCCACAACTACGCCATCGTCGACGAAGTCGATTCCATTCTGATCGACGAGGCGCGCACGCCGCTGATCATCTCCGGTCCGCTTGAGGACCGGTCGGAAATGTACACCACGATCGACGCGTTCATTCTGCAGTTGGGACCGGAAGATTACGAAGTCGACGAGAAGCAGAAGACCGCCATCTTTACCGAGGACGGCACCGAAAAACTGGAAAACCTGCTTCGCGCCGCTGGCCACCTGAAGGGTGAATCGCTTTACGACGTCGAGAACGTCGCCATTGTTCACCACGTCAACAATGCCTTGAAGGCGCATCGGCTTTTCCAGAAGGATCGCGACTACATCGTCCGCAATGACGAGATCGTCATCATCGACGAGTTCACCGGCCGCATGATGCCGGGCCGCCGCTATTCGGAAGGCCTGCACCAGGCGCTGGAAGCCAAGGAACATGTCTCCATCCAGCCGGAAAACCAGACGCTGGCGTCGGTGACCTTCCAGAATTACTTCCGCATGTACAAGAAGCTCTCCGGCATGACCGGCACGGCGCTGACGGAAGCCGAGGAATTCGGCAACATCTACGGTCTGGAGGTGACGGAAGTCCCCACCAACCTTCCCGTCCAGCGTCTCGACGAGGACGACGAGGTCTACCGGACGGTCGAAGAGAAGTACAAGGCGATCGTCGCCGAGATCAAGGCAGCCCACGCCAAGGGCCAGCCGACGCTGGTCGGCACCACGTCGATCGAGAAGTCCGAGCTGCTGGCCGAACGTCTTCGCAAGGAAGGCCTGAAGAATTTCCAGGTCCTCAACGCCCGCCACCACGAGCAGGAAGCCTCCATCGTCGCCCAGGCCGGCGTTCCCGGCTCCGTCACGATCGCCACCAACATGGCCGGCCGCGGCACCGACATCCAACTCGGCGGCAATGCCGAAATGCGCATAGAGCGGGAACTGGCGGATATGCCGGCGGGTCCTGAGCGCGACGCCCAGGAAGCCGCCATTCGCGCCGATATCCAGAAACTCAAGGAACAGGCGCTGGCCGCCGGCGGTCTCTACGTTCTCGCCACCGAACGCCATGAATCGCGCCGCATCGACAACCAGCTCCGCGGCCGCTCCGGTCGTCAGGGCGATCCCGGCCGCTCGAAATTCTACCTGTCTTTGCAGGACGATTTGATGCGCATCTTCGGCTCCGAGCGCATGGATGGCATGCTGCAGAAGCTCGGCCTGAAAGAAGACGAGGCCATCATCCACCCGTGGATCAACAAGGCGCTCGAAAAAGCGCAGAAGAAGGTCGAGGCCCGCAATTTCGACATCCGCAAGAACCTCCTGAAATATGACGACGTCTCCAACGACCAGCGCAAGGTGGTGTTCGAGCAGCGTATCGAATTGATGGAGGGCGAGAGCCTCACCGAAACGATTACCGGTATGCGCAACGACGTGATCGACGAAATCGTCGCGAAGGCGATTCCCGAAAACGCCTATGCCGAGCAGTGGAACATTGCCGGCCTCAAGAGCGATGTGCAGGAATCGCTCAATCTCGACCTGCCGATCGAGGACTGGGCCAAGGAAGAAGGCATCGCCGAAGACAACATCCACCAGCGCATCACCGAGGCAGCCGACGCCGCCGCCAAGGACCGCGCCGAGCGTTTCGGCCCCGACGTCATGACCTATGTCGAGCGCTCCGTCGTCCTGCAGACGCTGGATCATCTGTGGCGCGAGCACATCGTCAACCTCGACCATCTGCGTTCCGTCGTCGGCTTCCGCGGTTATGCCCAGCGCGACCCGCTGAACGAATACAAGAGCGAGGCCTTCGAGCTGTTCCAGGCCATGCTTGGCAATCTTCGCCATGCGGTCACGGCGCAGCTGATGCGCGTCGAACTGGTGCGCCAGGCCGCCGATGCGCCGCCGCCGGAAGCCCCCGACATGTTCGGCTCCCATATCGACGGAACCACCGGCGAGGATGATTTCGGCGAAGGCGCCGCGATAGCGGTTCTGGAGGACACGCGTGTCGTGCCGGCAGAGCAGCGCGATCCCAACAATCCGTCCACATGGGGCAAGGTCGGCCGAAACGAGGCCTGCCCGTGCGGTTCAGGCAAGAAGTACAAGCACTGCCACGGCACGTTTGCGTAAAGCGCGATCCGACGGGCATCGAATGTCGATGCCCGTCCCTTGCGGCATGTGATCTTGTCCGCATCCCCGAAAGCCATTTTCGCCTCTAAGCTCTCCGGCTTTACAATCCGCACCGCCGAGTTCGAACATGGGGGCGTGGCCCCGTCAGCTGAGCCGCCACAGTGGCAATTGTCAGGGCTTACCCAACCGTTTCTTAAGGTGTTTTCGCTAGATAACGGGCGACACTGAGCGGAAGACGGAGAGTACCGGAGTGCGCTTTTCCGCGGCCACCACAGCCGAGCGGTTCCTGCCGCAGCGCCTTGCGCTGCGCGCCCGGCCGCTGCTGGGCCGCGTCGATGCAATCCTGTTCGCCGCCGATGAACGCGGCGAAGCCGGACGCGTTTCGCTCATTGCCTTTTCCATCCGTATCGTCAGCGCTTTCATCGCTTTCGTCAGCCAGGTGCTGATGGCCCGCTGGCTGGGCTCTTTCGAATACGGCATCTTCGTGCTGGTGTGGACGACCATGGTCATCGTCGGCAGCCTGTCCTGCCTCGGCTTCCACACCTCGGTGATCCGCTTCATTCCCGAATTCCGCGAGCGCGGCATGATCGCCGAACTGCGCGGCATCGTGCTGGCGAGCCGGCTCTTCGTTCTGGGTGCGTCCACGCTGATCGCGCTGATCGGCGCGCTGAGCGTCTGGCTGCTGTCGCCATGGCTCGAGAACTACTATGTGGTGCCGTTTCTGCTCGGCATCTTCTGCCTGCCGATGATCGCCCTGTCGGATCTGATGCAGGGCATCTCGCGGGCCAATTCCTGGGCGATGTTCGCGCTTCTGCCGACCTATATCATGCGCCCGATCCTGATCCTCGCCCTCATGGGCATAGCGCTTGCTTGCGGCTTTGCTCCCGATGCGCGGACCGCCATCCTGGCCACCATCGCAGCCACCTATGCCACGACGATTACACAGCTCGTCGGCGTCACCCAAAGCATGCACGCCCGGACGCCTGCCGGCCCGAGGAAGATCGATTTCGCCAGATGGTTCGTGATCTCGTTGCCGATCTTCCTGGTCGAAAGCTTCTTCTTCCTGCTGACCAATGCCGACGTTCTGATGGTCGGCTTCTATCTCAATCCCGACGACGTCGCCGTCTATTTCGCCACGGTGAAGACGCTGGCGCTGGTCCACTTCGTCTATTTTGCCGTGAAGGCGGGAGTCGCCCAGCGTTACGCCCACTTCACCCATGGCGACTCGTCCAAGCTCGCCGCCTTTGCCCGTGAGACCGTGACGTGGACCTTCTGGCCCTCCGTGCTGATGGGGCTGGTGGTGATTGCCCTCGGCAAGCCGATGCTGATCCTGTTCGGTCCCGAATTCGAGGCCGGCTATCCCCTGTTGTTCATACTGGTGCTCGGTGTCGTCGCGCGTTCCGCCGTTGGGCCTTGTGAGAGCCTGCTGACCATGAGCGGCAACCAGAACATCTGCGCCCTGGTCTTTGCCCTGACGCTGGCGTTGAACATCGGCATGAGCTTTGTGCTGATTCCGCATCTGCATCTATGGGGCGCGGCCATTGCGACGGCGCTTTCGATGGTGTTCGAGGCCGCTGCCCTTTCCTTTACCGTCTGGCGCAGGCTCGGCATCGTCATGGCCATCTTCATGCCCGCCAAAGGAGGTGCCTGATGGCAGCCGTCCCACTGATCGAGGAAAGCAGCGGCGGTCCGGCCGGCGCCATGGTGTCGGGCCTTGCCGGCCTTGCCTATGATGTCGCCGAACTGGCGCATATCGAACGTCTCGCGGGCAACCGGCCGGAGCGGACGCTCGCCATCTATCCGGCCTCCGCGGGATTCGAACTGGTCGAGGAACTCGACTATCTGTGCGCCCGCACGATCGAGCCGAACGTTTTCTTCAACCCGCGCTTCCTTGCCCCGGCCATGCCTCGGCTGGAGGATCGCGAGGTGCGGCTGGCGGTGATCCGGGACGGCGACGAGCACCGCAGCCGGCTGCGGCTGCTGGTGCCCTTCTCGGTGGAAAAGCCGGCCATACCGCTCGGCGTCTCGATCATGCGCACATGGTCAAGCCCGTTCGGTCCGGTCGGAACCCCTCTGATCGACCGCGACGACCCAATCGGCGTCGTCGAGGATTTCTTCTCCATGCTTTCCAGGCCTCATCTGCGGCTGCCGAAGGTGCTGGTGCTTCCCGATGTGCCTCTCGATGGGCCGATGGCCTCGCTGCTCAGGACCGTAGCGGAATCGCGCGGCCTGCCGCTCATCGCGACCGGCGAGGCGCTGCGGCCGATCCTGCAAAGCGAACTGGATGCCGAAACCTATCTGAAACAGTCGCTGCGAGCGCACCACTATCGGGAATTCCGCCGGCTGAAGCGACGGCTGGCCGAACTCGGCGACCTCGAGCACAAGGTGGCGCGCGGCCCGGAGGAAATCCGCCATGCCATCGAAAGCTTCCTGACGCTGGAGGCCGCTGGCTGGAAGGGCCGCGAACGCACCGCCATGGCCATCGACCGCTACCGCGCCGCCTTCGCCCGCGAGGCCGTCCATCGCCTTGCCGAACAGGATCTGTGCCGCATCCACACGCTGACCTTGGCCGGCCGCACCATCGCCAGCCTGATCGTCTTCGTCGAAGCCGGCGTCGCCTACACCTGGAAGACCGCCTACGACGAGACCCTGGCGCCCTATTCGCCGGGCACGCTGCTGATGATTGAGGTAACGAAGCAGCATCTCGAAGATCCGAACATCGACATGACCGATTCCTGCGCTGTGCCCGACCATCCGGTGATGAGTCGCTTGTGGAGCGAGCGCCGGCCGGTCGGCACCTTCGTTGTCGGCCTGTCGCCTGACACAGATCGACTGGCCCGGCAGGCGACGTCGCAGCTCCACCTCTATCGCGAAACCCGCAACATGGCGCGGCTGGTGCGCAACAGGATCCGGAGCCTGCTGCGGCGATAGGAGCGAAGCGAACTGGCGCGGAATAAAGATTGGTGCCCCTAGCCGGGATCGAACCAGCACTCCTTGCGGAACTCGATTTTGAGTCGAGCGCGTCTACCAATTCCGCCATAGGGGCTCGGACCGGGTGGTCCGGATGCGCGCGGACTATACGGTTGCGGGCCTGTTCGTCAACAGCCTGCGTCGCGCCGGCGCAAGGATAGGCTGCGACAATAACGGCGTGCCAAGGCCTCTGTCGGATTCGTGAAACGCTGTGGCATTGTGCGTCGCGAGAAATCTTCCTAGACAGGCGGCATCGAAAGAGGGGCTCATGCTTCGCGGACTGTACGACTGGACCTTGTCGCTGGCGGCGAGGAAATCCGCCGAATGGTGGCTGGCCTTCATCGCTTTTGTCGAAAGCTCGGTTTTTCTCGTTCCTGCCGACGTGCTCTATCTGCCCATGGCCCTGTCCCGGCCGGACCGCGCCTACCGCTATGCGGTCGTCGCCACCATTGCCTCCGTCCTCGGCGGTATCGCCGGCTGGTTCATTGGCCACTACGCCTATGAAGCGGTGGCGAAACCGGTGCTGGAGTTCTACGGCAAATTCGACGAATTCGAAGCGCTGCGCCTGTCTTCCGGCGACGGCATCATCCTCCTCATGCTGGTCACGTCCGGCCTCGCCCACCTGCCGCCGATCAAGGTGGTGACCATCCTCGCCGGCGTGATCGGTTTTCCGCTTCCGTGGTTCATCCTCTCGGCGATCGTGGCGCGCGGCGCGCGTTTCCTCTTTTTGGCCTGGCTCCTGCGCAAATATGGCGAGCCGATACGCGATTTCATCGAGAAGCGGCTGGGCATGATTGCCGGGGTCGCCGCTGCCGTCCTTATTCTGCTCTATCTGGTCGTCCACTATATGCTCTGACGACCGCAGCCCACTGGACTGAAACGCAATGACAGTGATATCGACAGATGCCAATCCGTCCCGCCTGCGGGCCTGGATTTCCGGCTTTCTGGCCATCGCCATGGCGGCGACGGTCGGTTCGGCCCTAGCTTTCCAGTACATCGGCGGCTACATCCCCTGCAAGCTCTGCTACGAGCAACGCATTCCCTACTACGTCGGCATCCCGCTGATGGTGCTCGCCTTCCTTGCCTCGGTGCTTCGCCTGCCGTCCTGGATATCGCGCGGGCTGCTGGCGCTCGGCGGCCTGCTGATGTTGTACGGTCTCTATCTCGGTATTTTTCATTCTGGCGTTGAATGGGGCTGGTGGCCGGGGCCGACCGACTGCACCAATGTCGCCGCTCCCGTCGACACCGGCGGCAACGGCGTGCTGGATTCGCTCGACAAGTTCGTGCCGCCCTCCTGCGACAAGGCGGCGCTGCGCATCCTAGGCCTGTCGCTGGCCGGCTGGCAGGCGATTGCCGCCCTCATCCTCGGCGCCATTGCCTTCAAGGGTGCGTTTGCGCGCGATTGAACCTGAGTACAGCGCAGAGTTCGCCACAGGATTTGCAAGGACGAGTCGGATGGCGTGGTTCGCGAGAACCGGAGCGCAGCGGACATTCGGTCCGTGAGCCCCGGAAAGCGCAGCAAACCGCGTCAGGCGACCGTCCTCGCGAATTCTCGGCGAACTCTACGGTTCGAGCTCGACATCCCAGTAGAGATAATCCATCCAACTCTCATGCAGATGGTTGGGCGGGAACAGCCGGCCATTGTTGTGCAGGTCGTGCACCGTCGGCTGGAACGGCTTCTGCAGCGGCCACATCTTCGCTTGCGCCGGCATCAGGCCGCCCTTGCGCAGATTGCAGGGCGAGCAGGCGGCGACGACATTTTCCCAGGTGGTGGCGCCGCCGCGATGGCGTGGCACGACATGGTCGAAAGTCAGATCCTCCGGCGTGCCGCAATACTGGCACTGGAAGCGGTCGCGCAGGAAGACGTTGAAGCGGGTGAAGGCCGGATGCCGGGACGGCTTTACATAAGCCTTGAGGCTGACGACGCTCGGCAGTCTCATTGAGAAATTGGCCGAGGAAACCGCGTGCTCATATTCGGCGACGATGTTTACCCGCTCGAGAAAAACCGCCTTGATGGCGTCCTGCCAGGACCAGAGCGACAAAGGGTAATAGCTGAGCGGGCGATAGTCCGCATTCAGCACCAGCGCTGGCAGCCCATCCGGAGATACGGCAACCGTCACTTCGCTTACCTCCTTGGTTCTCGAACCGATCGGCCCGGATACTGTAAGCCGGATGTGACATGGATGTGAAGCGCCTTGCGCGCCGCACGCCAGATCAAAAATGCATGATTTCAAAGCTTTTTTGCGGCTCAGGCCGGCGGAACGGCGTCCCTGCCCTTCATTTCACGGTAATAGGCCCAGAAAAGCCTCGCGGCGACGCCCCGCCATGGGCTCCATGATTCGGCCAGCGCGATCAGCGCTTTCTCGGGCGGACGCGGTTCGATCCCCAGCGCATGTCCGACCGCGCTCTGCAGGGCAACGTCGCGCGCCGGGAAAATATCGGGGTGCCCGGCCGCGAACAGCAGGTAGACTTCCGCCGTCCACGTGCCAATACCGGGCACGGCGGTCAGCGCGGCAATGGCGGCCTCGGCGTCGAGCGAGCACAGATGATGCAGGTCGAGCCCATCGGCCACGGCCTGCGCAGCCGCCAGCAGGCCGCGCTGTTTGGGGCGGGACAATCCGGCTTCGCGAAAAACCTCCTCGCCAGCCGTCAGCACGGCTTCCGGCGTCAACGGGTCGAGCAAGATGGTCAACCGCCCGAAAATGGCATCGGCGCTGGCGCGCGACACCTGCTGCGACACGATGATCGAGGCGAGGCTTCGGAAGCCGGGCTCCGACAGCCGCAGCGGCACCTCGCCCGCCCTTCCGCGCACGGCCTCCAGCCGCCGGTCGAGCGCGCACAGTGCATCAAGGCCTTCCAAGACATGTTCCGGTGTGACGATGCGCTGCATGGTTTCCTTGTTCTTCCAGATGGCGCAAGGTAGCAATCCGTGTGAACCCCGCACACCCATTTGTTGCCGGATCATGAGCCTCCTGACATTCCGCTTCGCCCCCAGCCCGAACGGCGAACTACATCTCGGCCACGCCTATTCGGCATTCCTCAACGCAAAGCTGGCGCGGATGTTCGGTGGCAGGTTCCTGCTGCGCATCGAGGATATCGACACGACCCGCTGCACACCGGAATTCGAGGCTGGCATCTACCGCGATCTCGAATGGCTGGGAATCGAATGGGAAATGCCGGTGCGGCGGCAGTCAGCGCATTTCGACCAATACCAATCCGTGCTCGAACGCCTTGTCGATGAAGGTCTGGTCTATCCAGCGTTTATGAGCCGTGGTGACATCCGCGCCTTCATTGCCGATAGCGAAAGACAGGGCCGTTCCTGGCCGCGCGACCCCGATGGCGTGCCGGTCTATCCGGGACTTGATAAATCCATGCCGATGAAGGAACGCAAGGCGCGGATGGCCGAAGGCGAACCCTTCGCCTGGCGGCTCGACATGGAAAAGGCGGTGGAACGGGCTGGCGGCCCGCTGTCATGGACCGAATTCACCGAACAGACATTGACGGAGACCCGGACCGTCGAAACCCGCCCACAGGACTGGGGCGATGTCGTCATCGCCCGCCGCGATATCCCGACAAGCTATCATCTGGCCGTCGTGGTCGACGATGCGCTGCAAGGCGTCACCCATGTCGTGCGGGGCATTGACCTGCAACTGGCCACCGGCGTCCAGCGCCTGCTGCAGTGCCTGCTCGGTCTGCCGGAACCGCGCTATCTCCATCACCCGCTTATCCTCGGCCCGGATGGTCGCAAGCTCTCCAAAAGCCAGCGGGATACGGGGCTGGCGGCGCTGCGCCAGGCCGGCTTTGCGCCGGAAGACATCAGGCGGATGATTGGCCCTGCCCGCTAGGCGGACATGAGTTCCAGCGAAACTGATCGCATCTTCAATGCTTTTGCGTTGTGAATGAACGCGCCAATCCGTACAGACGCCGACATCATGCCGAACCTCAAGACATTCCTTCCCGGCACCTTCGTGATCCTGTGGGCGACCGGCTTCATCGGCGCGCGCTACGCCATGCCATGGGCTGAGCCGTTCGCCTTCCTGGTGGTGCGCTTCATCCTTGCCTTCGTCATTCTCGGCGTGGCGATGTTGGCTTTCGGCTCCAGGGGACTTTCAAGGACCGAAGCGATGCACGCGGCTGGCGCCGGCGTCCTCATGCACGGCGTCTATCTTGGCGGCGTGTTCTGGGCGATCCATCGCGGCCTGCCGGCGGGTTTCGCCGCACTGATCGTCGGACTGCAGCCGCTGATCACCGCCGTGCTGGCGGGCAAGCTGCTGGGCGAAAAGATCCTGCCGCGCCATTGGATCGGCCTTGCCGCCGGCTTTGCCGGAGTGGTGATCGTGCTTTGGCCAAGGCTTGGCGCGCTGGGCAGCGGCGTGACCACGGCGACGTTGGCAGCAACCATCGTCTCGGTTTTCGCAATGAGCCTGGGCACCGTCTGGCAGAAGCGCTTCGCCTCCGGCGGCAATCTCGTCGCCGCCACCTTCTGGCAGTATGTCGGCGGTGCGACGATCATGACGCTGGCGTCACTCGGGTTGGAAACCGGCACTGTCATCATCAATGGCGAACTGATTTTCGCCATGGCTTGGCTGGTGCTCGTCCTGTCGATCGGCGCCGTCTACCTGCTGATGGCGATGATCCGCGACGGCGAGATGTCGAAGGTCGCCTCGCTGTTCTATCTGGTTCCGGCGGCCACCGCGGTCATCGCCTGGGCGCTGTTCGGCGAGACGCTCAACCTTGTCCAGATTGGTGGCATGGCGATCGCCACCCTGGGCGTCGGTCTGGCCACGGCTCAGCCGCCGACACGCGCCCGCGCTTCCAGATAGCGGCTGATGGCGGCGTTGAGTTCTCCGCCAAGGATGAAGATCGCCGAGACAATGTAAAGGAAGACCACCGCGATCATGATCGAGGCGAGGCCCGCATAGGTCGTCACATAGGACGAGAAGTGGTCAAGATAGGTGGCGAAGACGGTCGAGCCGATCAGCCAGGCGATCAGCGTGAAAATGATGCCGGGCACGATCGAGACAAACCGGCGCTTGCCCGCCGGCAGCCAGATATGCACCGCGAACAGGCCGGCAACGATCACCGTCGAGGCGATGATGAACCGCCAAAGCGTGATCGTCCCCATATAAGGCTTGATCCACACGAAATTGGCTTCCGCCAGGCGCGCCAGGATGGGCGCGAAAACCAGCAGGACGCTTATGACCAGGAAGCCCAGCGTGGCGATCATGACGAAAGCGATGCTCTGGACCCGCCTGTAAATGATGCCGCGGGTCTCCGACACGCGGTAGGCGCGGTTGAGCGAGGTTCTAAGCGCTTCGATGCCGTTGGAAGCGAAGAAGGCTGCCAGCAGGACGCCATAGGTCAACAGGTCGGTGCGCTGCACGGTAAGCACATTCAGCACTTCGCGTGCAATCGGATTGGCGATCTGCTCCGGCCAAGTGTCGAACACCAGATGCACCGCTGTGTCGGCGAAGGCCTGCGCGCCGAGGAAACTTGCCAGTGTCGTGGCGAAGATAAGGAACGGAAACAGCGCCATCAGCGCGGTGATCGCCAGATGACTGGCCATCGCCCACCCATCGTCGGTGTTGAAGTGGCCGAGCGCGTCATAGAGCACGCGTTTGAGGGCGACGATGTTGCGCAGCAAGGATCCGTCCTGAGATTGTATCCGGCCCGCGAATATGGGAAGTGATTGCGGCAAATGGCAAGCCTTGAAGGAACTACGGTTCCCCCGCACGAAGAGTTGCGCAGCATTATCGTCACCGGCGCCTCCTCGGGCATCGGCGCTTTCTGCGCGCGGGCGCTCAAGGCCGACGGTTGGCGGGTTTTCGCCACAGCCCGCAAGCCGAAGGATCTGGAGGCTCTTGCAGCCGAGGGCATCGAAGCCTTCTACATGGATTATCGCGAGCCGCAGTCAATCGAAGCGATGTTCGCTTCGGTCATGGAACGCACAGGCGGGCGGCTGGATGCGCTCTACAACAACGGCGCCCACGCGCAGGCCGGCGCGGTCGAAGACCTGCCCGTAGAGGCGCTGCGGGAGCAGTTCGAGGCCAATTTCTTCGGCTGGCACGATCTGACGCGGCGCGCGATTCCCGTCATGCGCAGTCAGGGCGAGGGCCGCATCGTCAACTGTTCCTCCATCCTCGGCCTGCTGCCGGCACGATACCGCGGCGCCTACTGCGCCTCGAAATATGCGCTGGAGGGGCTGATGACGAGCCTGCGCATGGAACTCGGCGGCAGCGGCATCCATGTATCGATGATCGAGCCCGGCTCGGTGGACTCGAAGATCCACGCCAACGGCATGATGTGGTTCCTGCGGAACATCGACTACGGGCATTCGGCACACCGGGCCGGGTACCGGGCGCAGATGGAAGACATGCGAAGCGGCGGCAAGCGCCCCGACCTCAAGGCAGAGCCAGCCATCGTTTATGCCGCGCTTCGCCATGCGCTTCTGTCGCGGCGTCCCCGCCCGCACTATGTGATAACAATGCCGGCGAAAATCGGCGTCCTGCTCAGGCGCATGTTGCCGGCCTCGCTTCTCTATCGCATCCTGGCGCGTCACGCCTGAGCGCAAACCGAACTGGAGCCGCCATGGCAACCGTCTTCAACATTCTCGCCGTCATCGTTATGTTCGCCGTCGTGGTTGTCCTGGCTCGCGGCCTGATCAACATGATGCGCGGCGGCGACGGCGTCACCTCGAACAAGCTCATGCAGGCGCGCGTCCTGCTGCAGTTCGTCGCTCTGGTGCTGATCCTGGCCGCCTTCTATTTCACCCGAAGCTAAGGCTGCACGTCGATGGTGAAGCTGAACAAGATATACACCCGCACCGGCGACGATGGCACGACCGGACTTGGCACCGGCGAGCGCCGCTCAAAGGCCGACCTGCGCATCGAAGCCTGCGGCGTAGTCGATGAAGCCAACGCCTGTATCGGTCTGGCCCGGCTGCATACGGCGGCAGACCATCCGCAGATCGACGCCATGCTCGCCCGCATCCAGAACGATCTCTTCGACCTTGGCGCCGATCTCACCGTGCCGGAGGATGGCAAGCCGTTGGAGTACGAGCCGCTGCGGATCATTGCCGGCCAGGTTGAACGGCTGGAGAAGGACATCGACCTGCTCAACCGCGAACTGCAGCCGCTGAAATCCTTCGTGCTCAATGGCGGCAGACCGGCCGCCGCTGCGCTGCATCTGGCGCGCACCGTCGCAAGGCGCGCCGAAAGGGTCATGGTCGCGCTGGCTGCCAATCCGGCCGAGCACGTCAACCGCGAGGGCATGAAATACATGAACCGCGTCTCGGATTTCCTGTTCGTCGCCGCCCGCGCGGTCAATGACAACGGAAATGCCGATGTGTTATGGGTTCCGGGCAAGAACCGCTGACAATCTCGTCGGGGCGGATGATCGGGGGCGACGCCTGAATGTTCATTCCGCTGCACGACGCCAACAGCCTCCACTACATCAAGCTGCAATACGTCACGATCGGGCTGATCGCCGCGAACGTGCTCATCTACCTGGCCACGACGCTGGGTGGTGAACAATTCTCGATGGCCACGGTCCTCGGGCTGGGCTTCATCCCCTCGGTGGTCCATGACACCGCCGAACTGCCAACACAGCTCGTCGTCATTCCGGAAACCTTCAGCTACGTCACCTATGCCTTCCTGCATGCAGACATCTTTCACCTGGGCGGCAACATGCTGTTCCTGTGGGTGTTCGGCGACAATGTCGAGGACGCGCTCGGCCATGTCCGCTATCTGGTCTTCTACCTGTTATGCGCGGTCGCCGGCGCGTTCGTGCACGGCTTCGTGGCGCCGGATTCGCGCGAACCGCTGATCGGCGCGTCGGGCGCCATTGCCGGCGTCGTCGCGGCCTACCTGATCCTGCATCCGCGGGTCAAAATCTGGATCCTGGCCTTCGGCCGAATTCCGCTGCGCATCCCGGCCTATATCACGCTGGCATTGTGGATTCTGTTGCAATTCGTCATGTTTTTGGCCGGCGGCGAGGACCAGGTGTCGTGGGCCTGCCATGTCGGCGGCATCGTCGCGGGCGCCATTCTGGTGCTGATCCTGCGGCGACGTGACGTTCCCCTGATGGACAAGCAGATCGTCACGCCCCGCTCGGTCAAGGTCGAGCAGAAGAGTGCCGTGGAGCCTGTCGAGGCAGCGCCGGCGCCACGCTGGGGGCGGCAGTAAAGCGACATAATTCAACCGATTTTGGCATTTCGCGCGTATTGACGTGCAGGTTGCCCGCAACTACGGTCCGCCCGCTTTCGGAAGCTGGTTGAGCTGCGCCCGGAAAACGGAATTCGGCCAGGAATGTCGGCATTCGGCAACTCCCAGCAAGCAAGCGCTGCTATCAGCAAGCCGACATCATGAGAGGTGAGGTTGAGATGAAAGTACTGGTCCCGGTCAAACGTGTTGTCGATGCGAATGTGAAGGTTCGCGTCAAGGCCGACGGCTCGGCCGTCGAGCTTGCCAACGTCAAGATGGCGATGAACCCGTTTGACGAGATCGCGGTTGAAGAAGCGATCCGCCTGAAAGAGGCCGGCAAGGTCGAGGAGATCATCGTCGTGTCGATCGGCCCGCAGCAGGCGCAGGAAACGCTGCGCACCGCGCTCGCCATGGGTGCCGACCGGGCGATCCTGGTCAAGGTCGACGAGGCGGTGGAGCCGTTGGGTGTCGCCAAGGTGCTGAAGGGCGTGGTGGACGCCGAGCAGCCCGGTCTGGTGATCCTCGGCAAGCAGGCGATCGATGACGATTCGAACCAGACAGGCCAGATGCTGGCCGCGCTGCTCGGCTGGGCGCAGGGCACCTTCGCCTCCAAGGTGGAGTTGACCGGCGACAAGGCCAAGGTGACGCGCGAGGTCGATGGCGGGCTGCAGACGGTGGAGTTGAAGATGCCGGCGGTCGTGACGGTCGATCTGCGGTTGAACCAGCCGCGCTATGCTTCCCTGCCCAACATCATGAAGGCCAAGAAGAAGCCGCTGGATGAAAAGACCGCCGCCGATTTCGGCGCCGACGTCTCGCCGCGGCTCAAGGTTCTGAAGACCGAGGAGCCGGGCGGCCGCAAGGCCGGCGTCAAGGTCAAGACAGTGGCGGAGCTGGTCTCCAGCCTCAAATCCGCTGGCGTTCTGTAAGCGATCGGGAAAGGACAAAACAATGGCAATTCTCCTCATCGCCGAACACGACAATGCAAGCCTTTCGGACCAGACCGGCAAGGCGCTGTCGGCCGCCCTCAAGATCGGGTCCGACATCGATATCCTGGTCGCCGGCAAGGGCGCGAAACCTGCCGCCGATGACGCCGCCAAGCTGAAAGGCGTGCGCAAGGTGCTTCTGGCGGAAGCCGATGAGCTGGCCGAGCGCCTCGCCGAGCCGCTGGCCGCCTTGGTCGTGTCGCTCGCCGGCGGCTACGACACTCTTGTCGCTCCGGCCACCACCTCGGGCAAGAACGTCGCCCCGCGCGTTGCGGCGCTCCTCGACGTGCAGCAGGTGTCCGAAATCATCGAAGTGGTCTCGCCCGACACGTTCAAGCGGCCCATCTATGCCGGCAACGCCATCCAGACGGTGCAGTCGAGCGACAAGACCAAGGTTATCACCGTGCGCACCGCTTCCTTCCCGGCTGCGGCCGAAGGCGGCTCGGCCACGGTCGAAACGGTCAAGGCAGCCGACAATCCCGGCCTCTCCACCTTTGTCGAGAACAGATTGTCGGACAGCGACCGCCCAGAGCTCACCTCAGCCAAGATCATCATCTCGGGCGGCCGCGCGCTCGGCTCCGCGGAAAAGTTCACCGAGGTCATCCTGCCCGTCGCCGACAAGCTGGGCGCAGCCGTCGGCGCCTCGCGCGCCGCCGTCGATGCCGGCTATGCGCCCAATGACTGGCAGGTCGGCCAGACCGGCAAGGTGGTCGCCCCTGACCTCTACATCGCCGCCGGCATTTCCGGCGCTATCCAGCATCTGGCCGGCATGAAGGATAGCAAGGTCATCGTCGCCATCAACAAGGACGAGGAAGCTCCTATCTTCCAGGTCGCCGACTACGGCATCGTCGGCGACCTCTTTGTCATACTGCCGGAACTCGAAAAGGCGCTTTGACGCTCCTTCGTACCGCATAATAAGATAAGGGTGGCGTAGACGAAGTCACTCCGCCCTTTTAGTTTGCAGTGCACAAAAAGCAGGCTGGAAACGTCGGACGGGATCGGTGTCATGAGCAAGATCGAAACGATCGGCATTATCGGCGCGGGCCAGATGGGCGGCGGCATCGCCCATGTCTCGGCGCTCGCCGGCTACAACGTACTCATTTACGACGTCTCCACCGACCGTATCGAGAAGGGCATCGCCACCGTCAGCGGCAATATGGCCCGGCAGGTGGGGGCCGGCAAGCTCGAGGAAAAGCTGCGCAACGACGCTATGGGGCGTATTTCGGCCGCCCCGACAATGGCGGATCTGGCCGGCGCCGATCTGGTCATCGAAGCGGCGACGGAAGACGAGACGATCAAGCGCAAGATTTACGCCCAGCTCTGTCCGCAGCTCAACCCTGAAGCCATCCTCGCCACCAACACGTCCTCGATCTCGATAACCCGACTGGCTGCTCAGACCGACCGTCCTGAACGCTTCATCGGCATTCATTTCATGAATCCGGTGCCACTGATGAAGCTGGTCGAACTGGTGCGCGGCATCGCCACCGAAGACCAGACTTTCGAGCTCGCCAGGGGCTATGTCGCGACGCTCGACAAGACGGCCACCGTCTCCGAGGACTTCCCCGCCTTCATCGTCAACCGCATCCTGCTGCCGATGATCAACGAGGCGATCTACACGCTCTACGAGGGCGTCGGCACCGTCGATGCTATCGACACCGCCATGCGGCTCGGCGCCAACCATCCGATGGGCCCGCTGCAACTGGCCGATTTCATCGGCCTGGATACCTGCCTGTCGGTCATGCAGGTGCTGCATGACGGCCTGTCGGATTCGAAGTACCGCCCCTGCCCGCTACTGGTCAAATATGTCGAGGCCGGCTGGCTCGGACGCAAGACCGGCCGCGGCTTCTACGATTATCGCGGCGAACATCCCGTCCCGACCCGCTAAGGCCGGCGACAGCCGGGACGTCCTGGCATTCACCAGCGGATGAAAAGCCGCCCGCCAAGCAGCCCCAGCAATGACAGTCCGGCGATCGCGACCGTATACCAGGTGGCGACAAATAACGGCGAGTCGTCGGGGCAATGCGCGGCATAAAACGTCGCCGCCAGCCCTCCGGCAAGAAGGCCTGCCATAGCGCCGGCCAGGCCAGGCCGCGGCGGCGCGCCATACCGCAGCGCTGCGATGAACAGGACAAGCGGACCGATGCCGATCATCGGAATGAACATCAGGCAATATTTCATATTCGTCCCGATCAGCCGTTCCACCCAATCCTGCCGAGGTATCAGGATCATCTCGGCGATGACGGCGGCGGCCATCAGCAACAGCGGCGCAAGCAGCCATGGAAGCCGCCTGCGGACCGACGCGCCGGGATATGACAACGCCCGCACGCAGGCGAACGCGGCAACCGCCAGTGAACCCGCGAAAACGAATTTGAGCAGAAAGCGCACGGTGTGGTCGGCGGCATTGAAATCCGGCCGCGGACCGATGGTTGAAAAAAACACAGCCGCCGCGACGGCAGCCGCCAGCGCTGCCGCCAGCCACCAAGCGGCACCGAGCGGCATGGTCCGGTGAGCGGCATCGGCATTCAGAGCCTTGATCAGGTCGTCCGTCTTCACGCCCGTTCCTCTCCAAACCGCATGGCGATGGCCGCCAGGCCGCGATGCAACGCCACCCGCACGGCGACTTCGCTCATGCCCAGCGTTGTGGCTGTCTCGCTGATCGACCGTCCCTCGACGGAAATGGACGAGACCACCAACCGCTGCCCGGGCGGCAGGCTGTCCAGCACGCGACCGATGTCCCGTTCGCTCACTGTCTCGGCTTGAGGACTGGCATAGGTTTCGGCGATCTCGCCGATCTCGACCTCGATACGACGTCCGCGCCGACGGAACGCGTCGATCAGCTTGAACCGGGCAATCGCGTAGACCCACGGAAGAACCGGCGCATCGCTGCGCCAGGTGTGCCGCTTGGTATGGATGGCCAGCAAGGTTTCCTGCACGATATCCTCTGGGTCGACACCGCCCTGCACGATCTTGCGGCGGGCAAAGCCGCGCACAAGCGCCGCCACCCCGTGCAGGAAATCGGCATAAGCCTTTTCATTTCCGGCGATCGCAGCCCGCATCAGCCGGGAAAGCTCGGCCTCGTCAATGCCGCTCACAAAATACACTCCTGATCTTCGTATCTCGCCGCAGATTTGTTACATCATAAGGAAACGGCCGCCAAATGGCGGCCGTTTCCTAGGTGATACCGTATTCGACCGCCGCTCAGCGACGGAGGCGCCTTAATTCGACGGCTGCGGCTCCATCCCACCTTCCGGCTCCGAACCCTTCTTCTTGCCGCGGGCGGTGCCGCCGGCTTTCGGAACGGCCGAGCCGCGGCTGGTCGGCGTATCGTCGCCGAGGTCGCGCGAGGGCTTCTGCCCGGCGATGAGCTGCTTGATCTCCTCGCCCGACAGGGTCTCGTATTCCAGCAGGCCTTCCGCCAGCGCGATCCAGTCCTTTTTCTTCTTCGTCAGGATCGTCTTGGCGGCGGAATAGGCCTCGTCGATCAACCGGCGCACTTCGGCGTCGATGATCTGCGCGGTTTCTTCCGAGACGTTCTGCGTACGAGCCACCGAATGGCCGAGGAAAACCTCTTCCTGATTGTCGCCATAGGCGACATGGCCGAGCTTGTCGGAAAAGCCCCAGCGCGTCACCATGGCGCGCGCCAGCTTGGTCGCCTGCTCGATGTCGGACGAAGCGCCGGACGTAATGTTTTCCTTGCCGAACTTGAACTCCTCCGCCACGCGCCCACCCATCATGATGGCAAGGCGCGAGATCATGTACTTGTAGCTCATCGAATAGCGGTCGCCTTCCGGCAACTGCATGACCATGCCGAGCGCCCGGCCGCGCGGAATGATCGTCGCCTTGTGCAGCGGGTCGGCGGATGGAACGTTGAGCGCGAGAATGGCATGGCCGGATTCATGGTAGGCCGTGAGTTCCTTCTCGGCCTGGGTCATCGCCGACGAACGCCGCTCTGCGCCCATCATGATCTTGTCCTTGGCGTCCTCGAACTCGGCCATGGTGACGAGCCGCTTGTTGCGGCGGGCCGCCATCAGCGCCGCTTCGTTGACGAGGTTCATCAGATCGGCGCCGGAGAAGCCGGGCGTACCGCGCGCCACAGTCTTCAAATCGACATTCGGGGCCAGCGGCACGTTGCGCACATGAACCTTGAGGATTTTCTCGCGGCCGATGATGTCTGGGTTCGGCACCACGACCTGACGGTCGAAGCGGCCCGGACGCAGCAGCGCCGGGTCCAGCACGTCGGGCCGGTTGGTGGCGGCGATCAGGATGATGGATTCGTTCGATTCGAAACCGTCCATCTCGACCAGCAACTGGTTCAGCGTCTGTTCGCGCTCGTCATTGCCGCCGCCGAGACCGGCGCCACGATGACGGCCGACGGCGTCGATTTCATCGATGAAGATGATGCAGGGCGCATTCTTCTTGGCCTGGTCGAACATGTCGCGCACGCGGCTCGCGCCGACGCCGACGAACATCTCGACGAAATCCGAGCCGGAAATGGTGAAGAACGGCACATTGGCTTCACCGGCGACCGATCGGGCGAGCAGCGTCTTGCCGGTGCCGGGAGGGCCGACCAGCAGCACGCCGCGCGGAATCTTGCCACCCAGCCGCTGGAACTTCTGCGGATCGCGCAGGAACTCGACGATCTCCTCGAGATCTTCCTTGGCCTCATCGACGCCGGCGACATCCTGGAAGGTGATGCGGCCATGCGCCTCGGTCAGGAGCTTTGCCTTGGATTTGCCGAAGCCCATGGCGCGGCCCGATCCGGACTGCATCTGCCGCATGAAGAATATCCACACGCCGAGAATGAGGATCATCGGCAGCCACGAGACGAGATAGCCGAACAGCGAATTGCTGCCATCGCTTTCCGGCCGCGCATTGATGGTGACGTTCTTCTCCTCAAGCCGGGATACCAGTGCGGTATCGCCGGGCGAATAGGTCTGGAACCCGTTCGAACTATCGGAATAGGTGCCCGATATGCGCTCGCCGGCGATGGTCACCGTCTTGACCCGTCCGGCCGCGACTTCCTGCAGGAATTGCGAGTAGGGAATGTCGGTGGAGGCGCCGCGCGTCTGGGGCGTCTGGAAAAGATTGAACAGGGCGATGAGCAGGACCGCGATGATCGCCCAGAGCGCGAGGTTGCGATAGTTCGGATTCATTTAATGTCCCGTTGGCGCCCACGCCGGATAGTCCGGGTGCGGGTCTTTGAGAGGAGCGTGAGCCTAACATAGGGAGAGCGCATTCCCTTGCCAAGCACAAGCACGGGTCTCGGTTAAGCTTTGCTGGACGATCCAGAGGCAATGTGGCCGCTAAAAGGCGGGTGAGGAACTGAAGGCGCCCCGATCAGCGCCGCCACGGCGGATGCAGGCGCAAGATCGAAGGCCGGCAGAAGCCGCGCCCATGGCGCGGCGATCGGCCATGCGACCACATCCGAAACCCCTGCGAAAACCGGACCGAGGCACAGGTTTTCATGCCAGACAGCCGGTTCAGCCTGATTCGCCTTCCGCACAAGGCTTGCAGGGATACCGTCGCATTTTTCGCAGTCGGGGAATGCGCCTGCCGCCACGCCAAGCGGCGCAATCAAAAATCCGTCATCGGCGTTGCCGAAAGTGATGTGCCGGCGACCATCCCACAGCATGGCGCCTGCGGCCGTCACTGGAGCAGGCAGGCTGCGAGCCTCGCGAAAGATAAAGATGCCGGCGCGCCTGCTATCGATGACCGAGCGCGACAATGTGGCGCGAAGCGGACCAGCCCGCAGGCGGTGCAACAACGCTGCCACTCGTGCTCCATCGGGCAGGAACGGCGAACCGCCGACGGTGGCAAGCAGAATGCGCAGCGCATAGACCACGGCGTCATCGTTGTCGGCCGCGAAAGCCGGATCGAGGCGGAGCAGCCCGGGCGTCGGATGGCTGGCATGACTTTCGATGAGGTGGGCTGCGCGGTGGCCGAGATCGACACGCTCCCGCCCCGCTTGGGCAGCCTGGTCCAGCGCCTGCACAACGGCATTGTCGTTGCCTTCCAGCCTCGAGCGAACCCGAGGTCGCTCAAATCGCAGATCTTCGTTGCTTGGATCGTCGATCCAGCCAATCTGCATGGCGCGCAGCCGCTCCCGCAGCCAATGCCGCCGCACGTCGAGAAAGGGCCGCAGGATCCAGACGTTGCCGTCATAAAGCGCCGCGGGCGCCATGCCGGCCAGCCCGCGGCCGGTGTCAGGGCGGCCGTCACCGCGCGCCTGCCGCATCAGCACCGTCTCGGCCTGGTCGTCGGCGGTATGCCCGGTCAGGATCGAGCCGAGCCCGGCCTCGCGCGCCGCCTGCGCCAGAAGCCGGTAGCGTGCATCGCGCGCCGCCGCTGCCAGGCCGCTGGCGGGTTTGGGGCCGGACCACATCATGATGCGGTGAGCGATGCCATGCTCCGCGCTGAGCCGCGCAACGGCGTTGGCCTCGGCCGCCGAATCGGCGCGCAAGGCGTGGTCAACGGTGACGGCCAAAAGTTTCGGCGTTCGTGAAAGGGAAGCGAGATATCGTTTCAGCAGCAACAGCAGCGCAGTCGAATCGCTGCCGCCGGAAATGGCGACGACCGCGCCGCCGGTGAAATCGATGGTCTGGAAAAGAGCGCGCAAAGCGCTTGTATCGTCCTGCGCTTCGAAATCGGTTCTGACGCTCATCAGCACGGGGCAGGAATTTCGCGTTTCAGCACGAAGCGTTGGCCCGCTCCTGCTTGACGCGTTCTTTCATCGCGCCGGAAATCTCCGGATAGCGCTTGCCGATCTCGCCAAATGTGGCGCAGGCCACGTCGCGCTGCTTCAGGCCGGCCAGCGAAACGCCCAGCTTCAACAGCATGTCCGGCGCTTTCTTTGCCTTCGGGTAGTCCTTGCTGGCGGCAAGGAAGACTTCCGCCGCGTCGCGGTATTTCTGCTGGCCGAGCAGGGATTCGCCCAGCCAGTAGTGCGCGTCCGCCGCGCGCGAATCCTTCGGGAAACGCGAAATGTGATCGCGAAAGCCCTGCTCGGCGGTGCTGTAGTCGCCCGACAGGATGAATTGATAGGAGTTGCGGTAGAGTTCGCCTGGATCGTTCGTCGATGGCAGGGCGGCGACCACGGTGCCGTTCGAGTTGCCGGCGGCAGCGGGCGCCTGCGCGGGGGGCGACGCGGACGATTGGTCGCCGGCCCCTGCATCCACGACATTGCCGTTCTTGTCGACGGTGATCGTGCCGAAGGTCTTTCCCGGGTCGCCCTTGATGACCTGGCCGGGCTCACCGTTACCGGAATCTATGATCACCTCTTCGACCGACTGGCCGGAGGGCTGCGGGACGGCTTGAGCCGTCCCCGTTGTTGCCGGCTGCTGCGCGGTCGCCTGCGGCTGGACGGCGGGTGCGGCCGCCATCCTGCTATTGTCCGTCGTGCCGGCGTCGGACTTCTTCTGTGGCGCGCCGGATCCGCCGCCTTCGATCTGCTGGAAACGGAACTCGTTGTCTTCCTGCTGCTTGCGCATCTGTTCCTGCATCTGCAGGATCTGGAAGTTGAGTTCCTCGAGCTTGCCGTTCATGGCGCGGAGCTGTTCCTGCAAGGCGACGCCGCCGGCATCGGATTGCGCCACCTGAGTGTTGTTCTCGCTGTTGCTTTTGCTGCCGAACACGCCCGGCAGACCGATGGAAGGCAGGTGGAAGGAGAACCCGCCCTCTTTCTCGGATTGACCGTTGTTGCCGGCCGCGAAAGCGGCGCCCGACAGAAGCAGCACTGCAAGCGTGCCGCTCAGGATTGTTCTGAAATACATATGCCTCTCGCCTCGGATGGTGAAATCGGTCGACGGCCGCTGCCTTGCGCTGGCATCGGCCGCAATGCGCCTCTTAGCAGGGCCTGAGACTTCGGCCAAATTTTGTTTCTGTACGTTACAACGCGAAAAAGGCGGCCATAAAGCCGCCTTTCCGAACCACGTGTTGTATTTGTGCGGCCGAAGGTGCCGGCTTGCAGTTTAGCTGCCGGCGCCGCTCAGCGTGGTGACGGCGCGGCGATTCTGCGACCAGCAGGAGATGTCGTCGCAAACGGCGACCGGACGTTCCTTGCCGTAGGAAATCGTCTTCAGCCGGTTTCCGGCAACGCCACGCCCGATCAGGAAGTCACGGGTCGCCGCGGCGCGGCGGGCGCCCAGCGCGATGTTGTACTCGCGCGTGCCGCGTTCGTCCGCATGGCCTTCGACAACGATGGCGTACTGCCGGTACTGGTTGAGCCACTGGGCCTGGCGGCTGAGTGTCTGCTGCGCGTCGGCGCGGATCGACGAGGAATCGGTGTCGAAGAAGATGCGGTCGCCGATGTTGACGGTGAAGTCCTGCGCCGAACCGGGTGATGCAGCGCCGGCGCCTCCGCCAAGGCCAAGGTCGGCGGCGCTGTTGGGGGTTTTCTTGGAGGCGCAGCCGGCGACAGCCAGCACGGCGACCAGAGCGATCATGGCCGGATTTCGGGTAAGTGCTGCGATACGGCGCATGCCGCCTCTCCTTCGCAATTCGAGTGATTTCATTGATCTGCCAGTAACCACGTTTGGGTTAACCGACGTTCAAGAAACACGGTTAAATTTCGGTTATGACCGCCGTCCACGGCCTCTTCAGCAGGGATGACATTGCGCGCGGACCGTAGGCGGAAATACGGCCAAAACGCGGCCACCGCATGAAAAAGGGGCCATTCGGCCCCGATTTCGCATCGTTTCGCTTTTGCGGCAGCCTTATTCGAGCAGCGGCGACCAGGCCGGATCGGAAGCGAAATTGGCCGTCGGGATCGGCTGCTCGTTGCGGCCGGTGAGATCGACGGAAACAAGTTTCGGCCCGCCGGCCCCGGGTGCATCCCGGAAGAACATCAGCACGCGGCCGTTCGGCGCCCAGGTCGGGCCTTCCTGCTGGAAGCCGGAGGAAAGGATGCGCTCACCCGAACCGTCGGTGCGCATCACGCCGATCTGGAATTCGCTACCCGATTGCTTGGTGAAGGCGATCAGGTCGCCGCGCGGCGACCAGACCGGCGTCGAATAGGTGCCGTCGCCGAACGAGATGCGGGTCTGGCCGGACCCGTCGGCATTCATGGAGTAAATCTGCGCGCGGCCGCCACGGTCGGAGGTAAAGACCACCTGCGACCCGTCCGGCGAATAGGAGGGCGAGGTATCGATCGCGTTTGAGTTGGTCAGCCGCGTCGTTGAACGGCTGCGCAGATCCATGGCGAAGATGTTGGAATTGCCGTCGTCGCGCAGCAGGCTCATGATCACTTTCTGGCCATCCGGCGAGAACCGCGGCGCAAAGGTCATGCCGGGGAAATTGCCGACGAGCTCACGCTGCCCGGTCTCGATCTGCAGCAGGTACACGCGCGGCTGTCCGCTCTCATAGGACATATAGGTGATTTCCTGCCGGTTCGGCGAGAAACGCGGCGTCAGCACGATGGACGAGCCATTGGACAGATAGCGCACATTGGCGCCGTCCTGGTCCATGATGGCAAGACGCTTCTTGCGCGCGTTCTTGGCGCCGGATTCGTCGATGAACACGACGCGGGTATCGAAATAGCCCTTCTCGCCGGTCAGCCGCTCATAGATGGCGTCGGCGATGATGTGGGCGATGCGGCGCTTGTTGGCGTCGTTGGCGAAGAACTGCTCGCCCGAAAGCTGCTGGCCGGCAAACGTGTCCCACAGCCGGTATTCGGCGCGGATGCGCCCGTCGGCCTCCTGGCTGACGCGCCCGGTGACCAGCGCCTGCGCATTGATGACCTTCCAGTCCTCGAAGCGCGGCGCCGCATCCGGATTCGCAATCTTCTCGATAAACGCGCTCTTGTCGATCGGGGCGAACAGGCCCGAGCGCTTGAGGTCGGCGGTCACGATGCCTGAGATTTCCGCGCCCAGCGCGTCGCCGGCGGCGAAATCGGTGATGGCGATCGGCAGCGGCTCGATATTGCCCTTGTTGACGTCGATTTCGACCAACGCCCGTGCGGGAAGCGTCGCGAGCGCGCTCAAGCCTGTGGCCATGGCGCCGATCATCATGAGCGTCGTCAGGAACTTCTTCATGCGTTCAGCCTCGTTCTTCTGTCTGGCGGATGTTCATCGGGCGGACGCCTAGAACATGTCGCTTGGATCGAAATTGACCACCACTTCCGACCAGCTGTCGTATTTGTCGGTGGGCAGGTTGAAGGGCGCGCACTTCTGCACCGCGCGCACCGCGGATTCGGCGGCCGTGCGGCCGGGGCCGGAGGAAGCGCCGCCCTTGATGACTTCGGGCCGGTCCTGCAAGGCGCCGGAACGGTCGAGGTGAAAGCGCACCGACACTTTCAGCGTCTCTGCATCGTCGACCCCGGCGGGAATGCTCCAGCATCCGCCGAGTTTCTGGCGCAGCGCGTCCATCTCATTCTGGGAAAGCCGGTTGCCGCTGGTGGTTTTCTCGCCGCCCAGTGAAGCCTGCTGCGACGAACGCTTGGCGCCGCCGCCGGAGGCCTTCTGCTTGTCCAGCAGCGCCGCTATGTCGTCGGCGTTGAATTCCTTCTCATCCGACTTCGGCTTCGAGGCCGCTTCCTTTGCCGGCTTGTCGGCGTCCTTGCGCTCGGGAGCCTTGGCGGTTTCAGCCTGCGCCGGCTGCGGCCGCGGCTTGGCTTGCGGCGCGGGTGCCGCGTCTGGCAACTTGACTGCCTCTTCCACCGGCTTTTCCGAGGCGATCGCCTCGGCCACCGGATCAGGCTTGGAAAGCGCTTCGATCGAGGCGGTATTCTGCTCCGGCGGCTTCGGCGCAGGCTCAGGCTCTTTCACTGGCTGCGGCTTCGGGTCGGGCTCCTTGACCGGGTCCGGCTTCACCTCTTCCTTCGGCTGCGGCTTCGGCGCGACCTCGGTAGCCGGTGTCGGCTTGGCCTCTTCCTTCGGCTTCGGTGCATCTTCCTGCGCCGGTTTTTCGGTCGGTGTCGGCGAAGGCGGCGGCGTGTTGGACTGCTGCACCGGCTTTGGCTTGGCTTCCGGCGTGATCAGCTTGTCGGTGTCGACGCTGTTTTCGCCGGCCTTCTGCGCATCCGCGACGATGTCGGGGCGTTGCGTCGGCGTCGGCGCCGCCTTTTCCTGCATCGTCGCTTTCTTGTCGCCCTGCTGTATCTGCGTGATGTCTTCCATCGGCACGATGTCGACGGGCAGCGCCTCGACATCGGCGACCTCGAAAGCAGACGGGGCCGACAGCGAGAACAGCCCGAAGCCGATCAGCGCCGCATGCATGATCACCGATGTGGTGAAGCCTGCTCTCATGGGATTACTGGTCTTGCTCCTGCAGCGTCACAAGGCCGAGATTCTTGTAGCCGGCTGACGAGATGCGGGCCATGACCTTCATCACCGTGCCATAGTCGGCGACCTTGTCGCCGCGCACATAGATGCGCTCGTCGTAACCGGTCTTGGCGATGGCCTCGAGCTTCGGCACCACTTCGTCGATGGGAATTTCAGTCTCCTGGATAAACACCTTGCCGGCCTGGTCGATGGACACAGTGATTGGCTGCGTATCGGAGTTCATGGCCTTCGCCTGCGTTTCAGGCAGGTCGATCGGCACACCGACGGTCAACATCGGTGCCGCGACCATGAAGATGATGAGCAACACCAGCATGACGTCCACCATCGGCGTGACGTTGATTTCGGAGATCAGCCCGTGATGACGGCCGCGACGCCTGTGGCCGCGCCCACCGCGCCCCGAGCCGCCCGAGCTTACTGACATACCCATGTTGTGCTCCTAGGCCCGGTTCTCAGACCCGCTGGGCCACTTTTTCATCGATTTGGCGCGAGAGTATGGCGGAGAACTCGTCGGCGAAGCCTTCCATCCGCACGCCCAGCTTGCCGGCGTCGGATGACAGCTTGTTGTAGGCGATGACCGCCGGAATGGCTGCCAGCAGGCCGATTGCGGTCGCCAGCAGCGCCTCGGCGATACCGGGGGCGACCACGGAGAGGTTGGTGTTCTTCGACGCCGCAATCGCCTGGAACGATGTCATGATGCCGACCACGGTGCCGAAAAGGCCGATGAACGGCGCCGCCGAACCGATCGTCGCCAGGAAGCCGAGCCGGCCTTCCAGCCGTTCCATTTCGCGCGTCAGCGCCAGGTCCATCGCCTTGTCGATGCGGTTCTGCAGGCCGAGCGGCGATTTGGCGCCCTTCTCGAAGCTTTTCTTCCACTCGCGCATGGCGGCCACGAAGATGGCGCTCATGCCGGTCGTCTTGCGGTCGGCCAGCGTGCGGTAAAGCTCTTCCAGCGATTGGCCGGACCAGAACACCTGCTCGAACCGGTTCAACGTCAGCTTCATGCGGCCATAGGCGACGAGCTTGTCGACGATGATCGCCCAGGTCCAGATCGACGCGCCGAGCAGGCCCAGCATCACCAGCTTGACCACCCAGCCGGCCTGCATGAACAAGGCCCAGATTGACAATTGCGCCGCCGGTTCGGCGAGTGCGATATTTTCCATCTTCACATTCCTTAAGAATTTCCGGGCCTGGCTTGCGGCTAGCCCCTTGGCGCTTACCCCTTGTGGCCCGTCGGCGCGAAGCTTCCGGAATGCCCCAAAATGCGCTCCTCGCGGCCTTTTTAGGGCAAATGTTGGTGAAACGAAGGCGCTCGGATTCCTGCGATTTTCACTGATCCCTTCATGAACCGTTATGGTTAAGGATCAGTTAGGGTCCATGCTGCGCTGCAAAATGGCGCGCCTTCCCGTTAAGGCAATGGCGGGCACGATCAGAAATCTGCCTTTGGCACGAAGGCTGCGACCCATTCCTTGGGGAACCGGCGTGGCCGCCCGCCCTCTCCGACGATGGCGGCTTCCACCTGCGCTTCGACGAGCAGGTCGTCACCGCGTTTCAGCCGCTGCGCCATGAAGATGCGCGCGCCGGATATATCCCTGGTCCGGGTTTCTATGGTGAGGATGTCGTCCATGCGGGCTGGACTCTTGAAGTCGATCTCCATGCGCCGCACCACCCAGGCGATGCGCTCGCCATGCTTTCCCTGCGCCAGTTCCGTGTGGTCCACTCCGGCGAGCCGCAGGAAATCCGAACGGCCACGTTCGAGGAATTCGAGATAGCGGGCGTGATAGACGACGCCGGAGAAATCGGTGTCGGCATAATAGACCCGCGCCATCAGGCGATGGCCGAACGGCGTCAATGCGCCCGAAAGGCCGCCAAGCAGGTCTGCCTCGCCTTGATCGTCCATTACGCTTTCCTTCGCCACGGGACCGTATCGATCCGTTGAGACCGGCTTGGCATCGTTGCCGGCGAGGATCAAGGGCTATCCGTGTCCCGTTAGCGAGCCAGATGCAACGGGCGGCGGTCCTTCAACCGCCGCCCGCCATAGGCTGTCAAATTATCTGCCGAAAGCCGGCAGGACTATTGTTGCGGAATGCCTGCCTTCTTGATCACGTCCGACCACTTCTTGATGTCGTCGGCCAGACGCTTTCCGATCTCTTCCGGCGTGCTCGAGCGGGCTTCGACGCCAAGGTCGGCGAACCGCTTCTTCAGCGCCGGATCGGCCAGAACCTCCACAAGCGCCGCATTGAGCTTGCTCACCACTTCCGGCGGCGTGCCCTTCGGCGCGAAGATAGCGTTCCAGGAGGTCACGTCGAAGCCCGTAACGCCCTGTTCCTGTGCCGTCGCCACGTCGGGCAACAGGCTGGAACGGACGGGGCCGGACGAGGCAAGCGCAATCGCCTTGTCCTGTTGCAACACGGCGTTCAACGCCGTCTGGCTGTCGATGATCATGTCCAGCTGTTCGCCGAGCAGTGCGACCTGCAGATCAGGTGTCGCCTTGTACGGCACGATGGTGAAATCCACCCCCGCCGTCGACTTGAACAGCTCCGCCGCAAGGTTCTGGCTGGAGCCGACATTGATGGTGCCGACATTGAGTGCGCCGGGATTGGCCTTGGCCGCGTCGAGAATATCCTTCAGCGTCTTGAACTTGCCGCTGGCCTTGGTGACGAAGACGAAGTCGAAATAGGCAAGGCTCGATACCGGCACGAAATCCGTAATCGGGTCGAACGGCAGGTTCTTGAACAGCGGCACGCTGATCGCCGTGCCGTTCGAAAGCAGGGCCAACGTATAACCGTCCGCGGGCGCATCCAGCACGGCCCTCGCCGCCGTGGCGCCACCCGCGCCGGGCTGGTTCAGGATGACGATCTGCCGTCCGAGCTTTTTACCGAGGTCCTCCGCGACGACGCGTGCGGTGATGTCGGCGATGCCGCCGGGACCGAACGGCAACACCAGCGTGATCTCGCGGGACGGATAAGCATCCTGGGCATGTGTCGCGCTCGGCAGGCCGAGTGCGGCCGCCATCGCCAGCACCGCCCACGCGGCAGCGCGGCGCAGGACGCCTGCTGGGCCTTGAACTTTGTTCTGTTGCATTTCATTCCTCCCCATGAAGCCGCTCAGGCGGCGAAACCGTAAAGACGCGCCGGGTTGTCGACGAGCAGCCGCTTCTGGCTGGCGGCGTCGATGGCGAAGCGCGGGACCAGATCGACGAGATCGGCTTCATCCACCTCTCCCTCCAGATTGGGATGCGGGAAATCGCTGCCCCACAGCGTCCGCTCGGGGCTGACCTCCACCAGCGCCCGCGCGAACGGGACAGCAGCATCGAATGGAAAGCGCGAGATGCGCTCGGAACCGGAAACCTTGACCCAGCAATTCTCCTGCCGAGCCAGTTCCAGCAGGGCCTGGAAAGCGGGCTGCCCGATGCCGGGCGCTGTGTCGATCCGGCCCATATGGTCGATGACGAACGGCACGGCGAGGCGGCGGATCATCCCGGCAAGCGGCACGATGTCGGTACCGTCCAGATGCAGGACGACATGCCAGCCGGTGCCCTTGATCCTGTCGATGACGCGATCGAAGACCGCCATGTCCGGCGCGCCGCCCAGATGGCGGACGAAGTTGAACCGCACCCCGCGTACGCCGCCGTCGTCAAGGTCCCGGAACGCGCTGTCGTCGAAACTGCCGTCGACGATCGCCACGCCGCGATAGCGGTCCGGACGCCAGGCGATCGCATCGAGCATGGCGCTGTTGTCGGTCCCGTGGCAACTCGCCTGCACGATCACCGCGCGCTCGATGCCGAGCCGGGCGTGCAACGCAGCCAGAGCCTCTTTCGGTGCGTCATCGGGCGTGTATCTGCGATTGGGCGCATAGGGGAAAACGGCGCCGGGACCGAAGACGTGGCAATGGGCATCGCAACTGCCGGACGGCAAGGCGTAGACCGGCTTGCGGCCGGCCTGTGCTGGAAGATCGTTCATGCTGACTGTTCCTGGAGAATGCTTTCGGCTGCTGTTTCCCTCGGATCGACAGCCAGGTCCCTGAAGCTCGCATAGCTCGCCGCCACGATCTGCTCGACGGCTGCCTCACGGTCGTTGCCGTCGACTTCGCCCTGCGAAAGACGGGTCACCCGCTCGGGATTGATGAGCGCGTAATAAAGCGCGCCGAGCAGGAACTGGCTGCGCCATACCAACCCTTCCCGGGAAGCGCCCGGCACGCATTCGGCGACAGCGTCGATGAAAGCGCGGCTGGTTTCGTCGAAGGCGTCCGCGATGATCGCCCGTGCATCGGTATTGCCTTCCGCTGACAGGACCGCCCGCATGCGGGTGAATTCCGCGCCGCCGCCGTCGCCCTCCGAAGACGAAATGAAAGCGGGCAGGACATAGGCCCGGAGAATCGCCATCAGCCGCTCATCCGGATGGCTGATCCGTTGCGCCTCGCCCAGAAGCTCGCGCCGACGGGCATTCATCGGCTCGGTGTGGTGCTGGTAGATTTCACGCAGAAGATTGGCCTTCGAGCCGAAATGATAGGTGAGACTGCCGACATTGGCGCCGGCCGCCTTGGCGATCTCGCGCAGGGAAACAGCGTTGTAGCCGCTGGCCGCGAACAGCGTGACGGCATTTCGCAAGAGGACGTCGCGGATGCTGGGACGCATGCAATTGCTCGTTTGACCTTATAATTTGTACATTTGTACAAATTGGCGGCAAACGTCAACCGGATTCGCGATTGCGGCGTGCAAAGCCTTAATTTGGAATTTCGGACTAAAAATCGCTCGCCAGTGCAAGGCAGCTTCAAACCGTCACTTAAAAGCAGGATCGGGGGAATTTCGAAGTTTCCCCGAACAATCGCCGAGCGGCGGTTACTCTTCCTGGAACAGGTTGATCTGCTGCTGGACGAAATCCTTCGGCGCTTCGAGACCGAGATGCCGCCAGGCATTCGCGGTCAGCACACGGCCACGCGGCGTGCGCTGGATGAAGCCCTGCTGGATCAGATAGGGCTCGATGATGTCCTCGATGGCGTCGCGCGGCTCCGACAGCCCGGCCGCGATGGTCTCGATCCCGACTGGGCCTCCACCGAAATTCATCGCGATCATCGACAAATAGCGCCGGTCGAGCGCATCGAGGCCGAGCGCATCGACCTCCAGCCGCGACAGCGCCTCGTCGGCGATCTTGCGGGTGACGAGTTCGGCGCCGGCGACGGTGGCGAAATCGCGCACCCGCCTCAGCAGCCGGCCGGCGATGCGCGGCGTGCCGCGCGCCCGCCGCGCGATCTCCGAAGCCCCATCGTCGCTGAGCGGCAGGCTGAGGATGCGCGCGCCGCGCCGCACGATCAGTTCCAGCTCCTCGACCGTGTAGAAATTCAGCCGCACGGGAATGCCGAAGCGGTCGCGCAGCGGATTGGTGATCAGACCGAGCCGCGTTGTCGCCGCAACCAGCGTAAACCGGGCAAGGTCGATCTTGACCGAACGCGCCGCCGGTCCTTCGCCGATGATCAGGTCGAGCTGGTAGTCCTCCATCGCCGGATAGAGGATTTCCTCGACCGCCGGACTGAGCCGATGGATCTCGTCGATGAACAGCACATCGCGTTCTTCGAGATTGGTCAAAAGCGCCGCCAAGTCGCCGGCCTTGGCGATGACCGGGCCGGAGGTGGAGCGGAAGTTGACGCCCATCTCGCGCGCCATGATCTGCGCCAGCGTCGTCTTGCCCAAGCCGGGGGGACCGACGAACAGCACATGGTCCAGCGCCTCGCCTCGGCCCTTTGCCGCCTCGACGAAGACTTTCAGATTGGCCCGCGCCGCCGCCTGGCCGACGAATTCGTCAAGCGTCTGCGGCCGCAATGTCTGGTCGGCATCCTCGCCGCGCTGTTCGGGCGTGAGAAGGCGGGGGGAAAGGCTCATGCCTCCCTCCTTGCATGGGTGTCAGCCATGAGCAAGCACGGCGTCACCGCGCCAGCTCCTTCAAGCCGAAACGGATGAGCTTGGCCGAATCCGCACCCTCCCCGGCCGTCTTCATCGCGGCGGCGATGGCATTGGCGGCGATGTCGCGCGAATAGCCGAGGTTGACCAGCGCCGATACGGCGTCGGTGATCGGCGCCGGAGCCACCCCTTCGCCCAGTTCCTGCTTCAACCCGATGGTGCCGGACGCGGAACCGGCAAAAGCCGGCGCCTTGTTCTTCAGCTCGGTGACGATGCGTTCGGCCACCTTCTTGCCGACGCCCGGCGCCCTGGAGACCATGGCGATGTCGCGCAGTGCGATGGCGTTGGCGAGATCAGCGGGCGCCATGGTGGAGAGGATCGCCAGAGCCACCTTGGCCCCGACGCCCTGAACATTGTTCATCAGCAGCCGGAACCACTCTCGTTCCAGTCCCGACTGGAACCCGTAGAGCCGGATCATGTCCTCGCGCACATAGGTCTCGATGAACAGCACGACAGCCTCGCCGGGAGCCGGGAGCGTGGCGAGCGTCCGGGCCGAGCAATAGGCGACGTAACCAACGCCATGCACGTCGACGACGCAGTAATCCTCGTCGATCTCGTCCACCGTACCCTTGAGCTTGCCGATCATCGACGAATGTCCTGACAGATGGATTTCACTGCGCTATCCCGCCAGCGCCAGCCGGTAGGCAGCGCTTTGCCGATGGTGTGCGTGGCAGATGGCGATGGCAAGTGCGTCGGCGGCATCATCCGTGTCGAACGTGGCCTTCGGCATCAGCACCCGCACCATCATGTGGATCTGCTTCTTGTCGCCGTGGCCCACGCCGATCACCGCCTTCTTCACCGCGTTCGGCGCGTATTCTGCGACCAGCAGCCCGGCGCGCGCAGGCACCAGCATGGCAATACCGCGCGCCTGGCCGAGCTTGAGCGTGGCGGCGGCATCCTTGTTGACGAAAGTCTGTTCGACCGCGGCCTCATGCGGCATGGCCTGGTGCAACACCTCGGCCAGCCCGTCATGCAATTGGCAAAGCCGTGCCGCCAGCGATGCCTTGTCGTCGGAACGAACCGTGCCGGCCGCGACGAAGCGCAGGGAATTGCCGAGCGTCTCGACAACGCCCCATCCGGTCCGCCTCAGCCCCGGGTCGATACCGATGATGCGAATCGTTTCCGCCATTTTCACACTCTATCCGCCCGGCACAGCCATGCCAGTAAAATGTGAACAAAGCAGAAACGTATCGGCGATCAGCCCCGCCCGAAAGCAGTGTTGAGCAGCATGATCTGGTCCGAGACCGGATTGCCGCGGTGGCCGGCGCGCGGCGGCGTCGTCACCGCTCCCGAGCCGTAGACCTCCTCGTCCATGCGTCGCACCAGCGACTGCAGCCGCAGCGAGCGGTTGACCAGGTCGAGGAAGTCCTTTGGCAGTTCGTTCCAGCCGGCGGCTTCGTCATGCGCCGAGGCTGTATCGAGCCGGACCTTGGATTTTTCGGAGGCAACCTGATCGCGGGTCATTTCACCGGAATTGGCAGCTCGTTGCAGCAGCAGCCAGGATGCGATCTGCATCAGGCGGGTGGTAAGCCGCATGGATTCCGCTGCATAGAGCGTCGCCCCCAGCCGCGAAAGCTTCTTGGCCTCGACGCGGCCCTGCCCGTCGAGATATTCCGCCGCCTCTTCGACCAGCCCCATGCCCTCATTGTAGAGCGGCTTGAAGGATTGGGAAAAGACCCGGCGTTCTGCCAGCTTGACCGTCTTTCCGTTGTCCCTCGAGGCTTCGTTCATGTCTGCGTCCTGCGCCTTATAGAGCCGGCTGATTCGTTAGCCGCACCGTGAGGCCCGGCAAAATAGAAGATAGGCCGGGAAAATGCGCTCCGTTGTCCACGAAGGCAAGGACATGTTTAACAAAGGGTTAACGGCGCTTTTGCGGCAGGCGCAAAGCCTGTGGACCAGACAAAAAAAGAGCCGCGGATAAGGCGGCTCTCAGGAGTTAAACAGGGAGGCGTCAAACAAAGTGGCTCCAACCACTCGGTAAGAATCCAGATAACTGGATAGCCGTAGTAATCGGCTGTAAAGCTTAATGAGTGCTTAACACCCGGCGATTTTTTTGACCTAACGCCTGCTTCTGTGCCGTATCAGGACAGATCGAACCGCGGTCTAGCCGGCATTCCGGCTCGGCCGCCACAGCGCCGGCAAGGCGATGAAGGCGAAGAGAAGCATCGCCGCATAGAAGCCGAGCGAGGAGATCGCCACCAGCGGCTCGATCGCCTCGTTGCCGCCGAGCAGCAGGAACAGCCCGATCAGCAGGCCGATGCCGCTGACCGCCGTCAGCCAGAAATGCACCTTGGCGAGCAGCGTGGCGCTCATCGCCGGAAACAGATGATAGAAGAAGGCGAACACCGCCGACATCAGCCAGCCTGCCACCATGGTGTGGGCATGAACCGGCATTTGCGAATGGTCCTGCGAAATGGACATGTGCAGGCCGAGCGCCATGCCGCACAGCGCATAGACCACCGCCAGCGTGAAGAAGTTTCTTGCCACCCCTTGCATAATTTATCTCCCTTGCCTTTTCCCTTCGGGGAATGGGTTAGCCAGCCGCCAATGCGGCTGTGCCTCGAGCTTCGGGAGCGCCTGAGCGCAAATCATGGAAGAATGTGCCGCGCCAGCGCCCCCACGCTATCGGCAATGTAACTGATAGCAGGATTGCACGTCCAAAGCGCTAGGGCCGCGCCCAATTCCATGGATTTTTTTTGGCCTGCGCTGCCACGACGGGAGCCAGCCACGCACACCGCTACAGCAGCCCGAGAACACCGTCCCAAAGGAGCTTTCCGCCCGCCAGCGCGACCGTCGCATAGGTGAATGGATAGAACAGTTCCGGCCGCATGCGCCGCACCAGCCACGCGCCAGCCAATGTCGCCAGCGGCGCCAGCGGCATCAGCACCAGCGAAGCGGTGAGATTGGTGGAATCGAACTGGCCAAGCGCGAAATAGGGCAGCAGCTTGATCGCATTGGTGGCGGCGAAGAAGAGCGCCGTCGTGCCTGACAGGATTTTCGGATCGAGCCGCAACGGCAGCGTATAGATCTGGAAGGGTGGGCCGCCGACATGCGCCACGAACGAGGTGAAGCCGGAGACCGAACCCCAGAAAGCGGCGGCGAGCCGGTTCGGCGGCGCGGCATGGGTCGAGCCGTGACGAAATCGAAGATAGATCCAACGGAGCACGAAGATCATCGCCACCGTACCGACGATCAGCCTTATCGCCTCCTCCGTCACCATCGCGGCCGTCAGCCAGCCGAGGCCGATTCCCAGCAGCGAGCCCGGCAGCATGTCCATCAATGTTTTGCGGTCGTAGACGCCCCACCAGCTCCACACCGCCGCCACGTCCATCAGGCACAGGATCGGCAGCAGGATGGCGGCGGCCTGTACCGGCGGCATGGCGAGCGCCATCAGCGGCACGCCGACGAACCCGGCGGCGCCGCCGAAACCGCCCTTCGACAGCCCGACAAGGATCACTGAGGGGATGGCCGCGGCGTAGAACAGCGGATCGGCAAGCAGACCTGTCATGACACTATCGAAGGCTGGAAGGGACGCAGCACCGGGATAACCCAGAAAGCAGCGCGCCGCGATAGGAAATTGCGCCCGCTGATGCCATTCCTCCGCTGGCAGCGACAGCGGCTTGCCTACCGGGCCGGTCCTGTGGCCTCCAAAGGCGGAGGCCGCCGGTGGATAGGCTTCGCCTTGACGATGGCGGTGCTGGTCTCGGCCTTGTCGGCGATATGGTCAAGGATGCCGTCGAGCTGGCCGATCGAGCGGACATAAAGCCTTGCGACGAAACAGTCGTCGCCCGTCACCTTGTCGCATTCGCCGAATTCGGGCGTCTCTTCGATCAGCTTCTGGACAATATGCAGCTTTCCCGGCAGCGGGCGGATGCGAACGATTGCCTCGAGAGTATAGCCGAGCGCCTGCGGATCGACGTCTATCGTAAACGCGCGCACCACGCCGCGTTCCTCCAGCCGGCGCAGCCGCTCCGATACGCTTGGCGACGACAGGCCGACGCGTTGCGCCAGTTCCTTGAGCGAGGTTCGTGAATCCAAGATCAGGATTTCAACGAGGCGACGGTCGAGATCGTCAAGCATCTTTCATCCTTATGAAAAAATCTACGTTAGCCTTACTTTATTAAATGAAAAAGGGGTTCTGGCTTTTATAAAGCATATAAAACTCCTTCAGTGCATGGGAAAATCAGCCTGTTCTTCAGGGGAAGCGTCATGAACAGCACAGCGCGCGGCACAATCGAGATGACGGCTGCGATGGGCATTCTCGGCACCATCGGATGGTTCGTGGTCATGTCCGGCCAGCCAGCCATGGACGTGGTGTTCTGGCGTTGCGCATTCGGCGCGCTGACGCTGCTCGTCATCTGCGCCGCGCTCGGTCTTTTTCGCGGCACGTTGTCCGTACGCACATTGGCGATAGCGGCGCTCGGCGGCGTCGCCATCGTCGTGAACTGGCTGCTGCTGTTCAGCGCCTTCCCGCGCGCCTCGATCTCGATCGCCACGGCGGTCTACAACACCCAGCCCTTCATGCTGGTCGCATTCGGCGCGATCTTCTTCTCCGAACGGCTGACGCTGGCCAAGCTGACCTGGCTTGCCGTCTCCTTTGTCGGCATGCTGCTGATCGTGCGCACGGCGCCCGATGTCAGCTTCGTCGGCACCGATTACTTCATCGGCATCGCCATGGCGCTGGCCGCCGCCTTCTTCTGGGCCGTGGCGGCCGTCGTCACCAAGACGCTCAAGGGCACGCCGCCGCATCTGATCGCGCTGATCCAGGTCTGCGTCGGCGTCGTCATGCTGGCGCCCTTCGCCAATTTCTCCGCCCTTCCGACGGATGCATGGAGCTGGACCATGCTGGTGACGCTGGGCGTCGTCCACACCGGGCTGATGTACATATTGATGTACGGCGCCATCCAGAAGCTGCCGACCTCTCTGCAAGGGTCGCTTTCTTTCATCTATCCTGTGGTGGCCATCCTGGTCGACGTGCTGGCCTTCGGCCACCGGCTTCATCCGGCGCAGGTTGTCGGCGCGGCGGCCATATTGATCGCGGCGGCCGGAATGAACCTGGGCTGGTCGCCGTGGAAAACGCAAGCGCCAGCGGCCCGGACGGCGAAGTAACCGTCACCTCCACATTGATGTCGGCGCCCGCACGCTTTATTCGGAAGCCGCGCGCCAATGCGTCAATCCGGAGGCAAGATGACCGACATTCTTTTCCGACGTGCGACAGAAGCGGATGTCCCGGCAATCGTCGCCATGCTGGCCGACGATGCGCTGGGCAAAGCGCGCGAGGACTTGTCCGAGCCGCTTGCCGAAAGTTATCGCACGGCTTTCGCCACCATCGATAGCGACCCGCATCAGTTGCTCGCGGTCATGGAAGAAGGTGGCCGCATCGTCGGCACCTTGCAGATCAGTTTTCTTGCCGGCTTGTCCCGCAAGGGCGCCACGCGCGGCCAGATCGAGGCCGTGCGCGTGGCTGCCGACCGGCGCGGCGCGCGGCTCGGCGAGAAACTGATCGAATGGGCCGTGGACCAGTGCCGCGAGCGTGGCTGCCAGGTCGTTCAGCTGACCACTGACAAGAGCCGCATCGACGCGCATCGCTTCTATGACCGATTGGGCTTCACAGCCAGCCACATCGGCTACAAGCTCAATCTTTGAGCCCACGGTCGCGAGCGTGCCGACCGGCGAACCATGATCCGCCGCCTGTTCATCGCCGTCCCTTTCGTCTATGCCGCAATCCAACCATCTTCGCCTCGCATAGGCGGAACCCGGGATTGAATGCCGATGAATGACGCAACACCTCTGAACCGCTGCCGTATCGTCCTGATCGCGCCCCCCGGCGCGGCAGCCGAACAGGTTGTTGCCGCGCTCGGCGGCGGCGATGTCGCATCGCTTATCTTGCCGCAATACGAGGCCGACGAGGCTTCCTTCCAGGCGTTCGCCGAAACGGTGACCCCGGCCGCGCAGGCGGCGGGCGTGGCGGTGATCATCGCCGGCGACACGCGCATCGCCGGGCGCATCCACGCCGACGGCATCCATGTCGAGACAAGCAAGGCTGAGCTGGCCGAGACGATCGAAAAATTCCAGGACAAGATGATGGTTGGCGCCGGCGGCGCCAAAACCCGCGACGACGCACTGGAGCTGGGTGAAGAGCGGCCGGACTACATCTTCTTCGGCCGCTTCGGCTACGACAACAAGCCCGAGCCGCACAGCCGCAATCTGTCGCTCGGCCGGTGGTGGGCCGAGGTGATCGAAATCCCTTGCATCGTGTTGGCCGGCTCCGACCTCTCCTCCGTCGAGGCGGTCGCGGCGACCGGCGCCGAGTTCGTGGCGCTCTCCTCGGCGGTTTTCGCCGAGGGTGTAAACCCGGCTGAAGCAATTGCCCACGCCAATGCGCTGCTGGAAGAGCACGCGCCGCGCTTCGAGAACTGACCCGTGCCGGCACCACGCATCCTGCCGCTCGCGGCCATGATCGCCATGGCATGGTCGGCGCAGGCATTCGGTCAGGAAAAACCGGCGACGGCAAAGCCCGAGGCGGTGAAGGCAGCGCCGGCCCAGCCTCAAGCGTCCAAACCTGCGGCAGAAACCAAGACGGACAAGCCGATCGAAAAAACGCTGCCGCAGCCGGCGACTACCGTCGAACCGCCACCGCTGCCTTCCGCCGACGTCATCAATCCCGAGCGCTTCGGCGCCAAGCCTGCGGATGCCGCCTATGGCGCCTTCCAGCGCGGCCTCTACAGGACGGCGTACAATCTCGCTTTGCCGCGCGCCCAGAACGGCGATCCCGCAGCGGCGACGTTGCTGGCCGAAATCACCTCGCGCGGCCTCGGCGTGCCGCTCAACTTCCCCGAAGCGGCCAAGTGGTACGCGCAGGCGGCCGAGCGCGGCGTGCCGGAAGCGCAGTTCCAGTATGCGCTGATGCTGATCGAAGGCCGCTATGTGAAGAAGGACGAGAAAGGCGCCTTTGCGCTGATGCAGGCCGCCGCCGAAGCGGGCAACCGGCTTGCCCAGTTCAACTTCGCGCAGCTCCTCGTCCAGCAGGACGCCGGCGATGACGGGCTGGCGAAGGCCGTCCCATATTACGAGCGCGCTGCCGCCACCGGTCTTGCCGACGCGCAATATGCCATGGCGCAGATCTACGCCAACGGGGTCGGCGGCAAGAAGCAGGATGATGCCCGGGCACGCCGCTTGCTGGAACAGGCCGCACGGCAGAACTACGACACGGCTCAGCTCGACCTCGCCCAGTGGATGGTGGACGGACGCGGCGGCAAACGTGACCTGGCGGGCGGCTTCGGCTGGATGAAGCGGGCCGCCGACGGCGGCAATGTCGCCGCCCGCAATCGCCTGGCGAAATTCTACATGGCCGGCATCGGCGTCGAGCCTGACGCCAATCTGGCCGCCGCCTGGTACATCGTCGCCCGCAGGGCGGGGTTGATTGACCAGGACATGGAGGATTTCCTCCGCGGCCTGACCACGGAAGAAATCAAGAAGGCGCTGCAGCAGGCGAACCGCCTGCCCTGAAGCAGGCCACCTGCCCTTCACGCCGCCATCGCCCGCCGCCTTCTTGCCTCCCGAAGCGATTTGTGGTCTTGGGGGCCGAAGCCCCCTTGGGGGCACCAGCATCCGGACCCAGCGCAATCATGGCCAAGATCAACGGCAACGAAATCCGGCCCGGCAATGTCATCGAACATGATGGCGGCCTGTGGGTCGCGGTGAAGACCAATTCGGTCAAGCCGGGCAAGGGCGGCGCCTACAATCAGGTCGAGTTGAAGAACCTCATCAACGGCACCAAGCTCAACGAGCGTTTCCGCTCGGCCGAGACGGTCGAGCGCGTCCATCTCGACATGAAGGATTTCTCCTTCCTCTACGAACAGGGCGACTCCCTCGTCTTCATGGACACCGAGAGCTACGAGCAGCTCGAATTGCAGAAGGATTTCGTCGGCGACCGCGCCGCCTTCCTGCAGGACGGCATGATGGTGACGGTACAGCTCTACGAAGAAACGCCGATCGGCATATCGCTGCCGGATCAGGTCACGCTGACCATCACCGAGGCTGACCCTGTGGTAAAGGGCCAGACGGCCGCTTCGTCCTACAAGCCGGCCATCCTCGAAAACGGCATCCGCGTGCTGGTGCCGCCCTTCATCGAGGCTGGCGAACGCATCCTCGTCGACACCAACGAAATCATTTATCTGCGCCGCGCCGATTGAGCGGCGTAAAACCGGAAGATTGATCCCATGGCCCGCTCAGCTCTCCTCAACGTCATGGTTCAGGCCGCGATGAAAGCCGGCCGCTCGCTGTCGCGCGATTTCGGCGAGGTGCAGAACTTGCAGGTCTCGCTCAAGGGACCCGGCGACTATGTCAGCCAGGCCGACCGCAAGGCCGAGGAAATCATCTTCACCGAACTGTCCAAGGCGCGTCCCGGCTATGCCTTCCTGATGGAGGAACGCGGCACGGTCGACGGCGACGACGACCAGCACCGCTGGATCGTCGACCCGCTCGACGGCACCACCAATTTCCTGCACGGCATTCCGCTTTTCGCGGTTTCCATCGCCCTCGAGCGCCAGGGCCAGATCGTCGCCGGCGTCATCTACAATCCGGCCATGGACGAGCTTTACACCGCCGAGCGCGGCGGCGGCGCCTTCATGAACGATCGGCGGCTGCGCGTCGCCGCCCGCTCCAAGCTGACCGATTCGGTCATCGGCTGCGGCGTTCCGCATCTCGGCCGTGGCCATCACGGCAATTTCCTCGTCGAGCTGCGCAACGTCATGGCCGAAGTCTCCGGCGTCCGCCGCATGGGCGCGGCGTCGCTCGACCTCGCCTATGTGGCCGCGGGCCGCCTCGACGGCTTTTGGGAAAACAATCTCTCGGCCTGGGACATCGCAGCCGGCCTGCTGCTGATCCGCGAAGCCGGCGGCTTCGTCTCCGATCTTTCCGGCGGCCAGAACATGCTGGACGACGGCTCCGTCGCCGCCGGCAATGAAGTCATCCACCGGGCGCTGCTGAAGACGATCGCCAAGCCGCTCAAGGGATAGGTTGCCGTAAGCATCGCGTCATACCGTCGCAAATCCGAAACAAGGCTCTGGCATGTAGCCTGCATGTCCCCCAGATTATGGGCAGACAGGCCGCTTCGATGACCCGGACCGAAACACCGACCGAACTCCATATTCCCTTCAGGGGACGCTGGCACTATTCGCGCGCCGAGCTGATCGCCGATGGCATCGTCCATGCGGTCGGCATCGTGCTGGCCATCGCAGCCGGCTCGGCGCTGCTCGCGCTTGCCGCTTTCCACACCGGGCCGGGCGAATACATCGCAGCCGTATTCTACGTCGTCTCGCTGCTCACCGTGCTGTCGGTGTCGCTGGCCTACAATCTATGGCCCGTGCAGTCACCGGCGAAGTGGATCCTGCGCCGCTTCGACCATTCCGCCATTTATCTGCTGATCGCAGCGACCTACACGCCGTTCCTGGCGCAGCTGGACAATTCGCCCCTCGCCCGCTGGATGATCGGCGCGGTCTGGATCGCAGCCGCCTTCGGCATGGCGATCAAGATTTTCCTGCCCGGCCGCTTCGATCGGCTCGCCGTCGTTTTCTACCTCGCCATCGGCTGGAGCGGCGTCGTGCTCGCCGAGCCGCTGATCGCCACGCTGCCCAACACCTCGCTGGCGCTGATCGTTGCCGGCGGCATCGTCTATTCTTCCGGCGTGATCTTCTACGCCTGGAAAGGCCTGCGCTTCCACACCGCGCTGTGGCACGGCTTCGTCGTCGGTGCCGCCGGCCTGCATCTGGCGGCGCTCGCAGACTGTCTGGTGGTCAGCCGTCTTTAGACCTCTCTCTGGCTAGCAATGGGAACTAACGGCCGGCTGGCGGCGCCAAGCGCCTTCCAATTTGGTCACATTTCCGCTTACAGTCGCAGACAAGCGTGATCGATCATAGCTGGCAGCGCAGACGGGACACCGATGACTTTTCTCAAATCGTTCGCACTGGGCAAGCGTTCCGATGTGCTGAATTACGATCCCCACAAACTGTCCAGCCCGCAGGTCTTCCTGCTCACCATGGTCGTGTTCCTGGCGATTGTCGCCTTCATCGCCGCCATTCTGACCCGGCAGATTTCGGGTGCCTTCGTCACCAATCCGGGGCTGAACGGCCTGATCGTCGGCGTGCTTCTGGTTGGCATCCTGCTGGCCTTCGTCCAGGTGGGCAGGCTTTTCCGCGAGGTCCATTGGGTCAACTCTTTCCGTGCCGGCTCCGAGGTAACCGAACCCGTGCTGCTCGCGCCGATGAAGGCGATGCTCGGCCGGTCCTCCTCCATGGCCTTCTCCACCAGTTCGATGCGCACGATGCTGGATTCCATCGCCACTCGTCTCGACGAAAGCCGCGACACCTCGCGCTATTTGGTCGGCCTGCTCGTCTTTCTCGGCCTGCTCGGCACTTTCTGGGGACTGCTGACGACCATTGGTTCCATCGGTGAGACCATCCAGGCGCTCGACCCCGGCAGCGGCGACGCAGCCGCCGTGCTCGATGCCCTGAAGCAGGGCCTCGCCGCACCGCTTGCAGGCATGGGAACGGCCTTCTCGTCCTCGCTCTTTGGCCTCTCCGGATCGCTTGTGCTCGGCTTCCTCGACCTGCAGGCCGGGCGCGCGCAGACGCGCTTCTATACCGAGCTTGAAAACTGGCTGTCTTCCGTCACAGACTTGTCTTCCGACATCGTCGTCACCGACCCGGCCAAAGCCGATTCCGTTGATGAAATCCGCGTCCTTTCGGAGCGCTTGCGCAGCATCCAGGAAAATGGCGGCTCCAATCCGCGTGTCGCCACCGCCATGGCGAGCCTCGCCGACGGCATCTCCGGTCTGGTCAAGAACATGCGCTCCGAACAGCAGATCATGCGCGACTGGGTGGAGGCGCAGTCCGACGAGCAGAAGGCCATGCGCAACACGCTGGAAAAAATCGCCGACGCGCTGAAGAAGCCGGGAGTGCACTGACTTGGCCCTAGCCCGGGCGCGCCGCGCCGACCGCAGGATCGACTACTGGCCGGGCTTCGTCGACGCGCTGTCGACCCTGCTTCTGGCAATCATGTTCATGCTTTCGGTCTTCGTGCTGGCGCAGTTCCTGCTCAGCCGCGAGATTTCCGGCAAGGACGAGGTGCTGTCGCGGCTGAATTCCCAGATAAACGAGCTGACACAGCTCCTCGCGCTGGAAAAATCCAACAGCCAGGACGCCCAGGATTCGCTCGCCAATCTGCAGGCCTCCCTGTCGGCGACAGAAGCCGAGAAAAGCCGGCTGGAACAGTTGTTGTCGCAAGGCGCCGGCGCGGGCGATGCCGCCAATGCGCGTGCTACCGAGCTTTCCGGCGAACTCGACACGCAGCGTCAGGTCAGCCAGCGCGCATTGAGCCAGGTCGAACTCCTCAACCAGCAGATCGCCGCGCTGCGCAAGCAGATCGCCGCGCTCGAGGATGCGCTGGATGTCTCCGAAACGCGCGACCGCGAATCCAACACCAAGATCGCCGATCTCGGCCGCCGCCTGAATGTCGCGCTGGCGCAGCGCGTGCAGGAACTCAACCGCTACCGCTCGGATTTCTTTGGCCGCCTGCGCGAAATCCTCGCCGATCGCGAAAATATTCGCATCGTCGGCGATCGTTTCGTCTTCCAGTCGGAAGTGCTGTTCCCGGTCGGCTCCGAGGAGATCAACGACGCCGGCCAGGTCGAGATGAAGAAGCTCGCCGACGCCATCATCGAGCTGCAGAAGGAAATCCCGCCCGAGATCAATTGGGTGCTGCGCGTCGACGGCCATACCGACGACCGGCCGCTTTCGGGCAGCGGACGCTATCGCGACAATTGGGAGCTTTCGACCGCGCGTTCGACCTCGGTGGTGAAGTTCCTGATCGCCAACGGGGTGCCGGCGAACCGTCTGGTGGCAGCCGGCTTCGGCGAATTCCAGCCGCTCGACACCGCCGGCACCGACGAGGCCCGCACCAAGAACCGTCGCATCGAGCTCAAGCTGACGGAACGCTGACCTGTTCCGCCGCGTCGTCATCTGGCACAGGACGCCGGATGGCTTCTCAGACGCTGTCGGCTTCAACTTTCCTTGAGCTCCGCGTGAACTAAGCCGTTGATTCAGCACGCCCTAGAGCGCTCACGACGAACCGGCAAGAGCGCCAAGAATTATCTTTTTTTAATTACCCTTCGCGCGACGGCGCTCCTACTGTTTGCATGCGGGCCGAGAACCGCCGGCGGTACATGCCTCCGCGACTCGACGGAACCGGACGGTCCGCAATATCGGACTGTCGGCACAGCGATGCCGGCAGTCCCTAGATCAGGAGACGCAATCATGCGCTCTTTCACTCCCAGGATGTTTGCAATTTCGATCCTTGTCGCCGCCGTGCCCCTGACCGGAGCCTATGCCTCGTCCTACAATGTCGGCGAAACGCCGGCTGTGCAGTTGCAGGGACCACGGCTCCAGGCCGTTCTCGGCCAGCTTCAGAGTGCCGTCGACGGGGTCAAGGCGGAACGCAGCGACAGGACGCTATCGGCAGCGCAAGCCGGAATGATGGAAAAACAGGCGGCAGGCATTCGCATGACGGCCGAGCGTGACGCCGCGCAAAATCACGGCCGGGTTCCGACCGCGCAGTATCACGACATCCTGCGCAAGATCGGCAACATCGCGCCGACCGTCGAAAATCTCGACGAACACGGCTGACCGCTTCCGGCAGGAAGGGACGTCGATCCTCCGGGGCTTCGGCTCCGGGGGATTTTCACCATCCCAGCCACAGCGCAGCCAGCGCCAGGACGGCCGGAACAGCCTGCACATAAAGGATCTTGCGGCCCACGGTTGCGGCCCCATAGAGGCCGGCCACCAGTACGCACAGCAGAAAGAAAGTTTTCACCGGAAAGCCTGCTGCGCCGAGATAGAGACCCCAGATCAACCCGGCTGCCAGAAAGCCGTTGTAAAGCCCCTGATTGGCGGCCAGCACCTTCGACGCCGCCGCGAATTCGGGCGTCAGCCTGAAGGTTCGGTGCCCGGTGGGCGTGTCCCACAGCACCATCTCCAGATAGACGATGTAGATGTGGATGAGGGCCACCAGCCCGACCAGAATGTTGCCGATCATCGTTTCCCCCGCTCATTCCCGCGAAGCCGCGCCTTGCGACATCCGCGCAGGATACGCCGCCGCCGCGATGACGCATAGGCAGCAAAAGTGGTTGCCACTCCTGGCGGCTTGCTGTCTTTTCACGCGCGACGGCGGCACGATCGCCAAGTTTACAGCACAAGGAAAAACCATGTCGTTCCAGAAACTCGATGAACTCGGCCACAAGCTCGAAGCGCTGGAACACGCGATGGCGATCCTCGGCGCCGACGAGGCGACCCATATGGCGGTTGGCGGCGGCGAGAAGCGCGCCGAGGCTATGGCGACCCTTGCCGGCATGTATCACCGCCAGGCGACCGCGCCGGAAATCGGCGACTGGATCGGCGCCGCCGAAAGTGAAGCGCTGAACGAGATGCAGGCGGCGGCTGTGCGCGAATTCAGGCGCCAGTACACCAACATGACCTGCCTGCCCACGGAGTTCGTCGAGCGTCAAACCAATGCACGCCTGCGCTCGGAGCAGCTTTGGCGCGACCTGCGCGCCAAGAACGATTGGACGGGCTTCCTGCCGGCCCTTCAAGGCATCGTCACGCTGGTGCGCGAGGAGGCGGCGTTGCGCGCCCAGGCGCTTGACCTTGCCCCTTACGACGCACTGATGGAACAATACGACCCCGGCAACCGCACCGCGGATATCACCCCGGTCTTTGCCGAGTTGAAGACCTTCCTCAAGGACTTCGTGCCGGAAGCTTTGGCGGCCCAGGAGCAGCGGCTGGCCAAGCGGCCGCTCAAGCCGCTTTCGGGTATTTACCCGATCGACAGACAGCGCGAACTCGGCCTGGCGATGATGGCCGCCGTCGGCTTCGATTTCAGTCATGGCAGCCTGTCGGTCTCGCATCATCCCTTCTGCGGCGGCGTGCCGAGCGACGTCCGCATCACCACGCGCTACAAGACGACCGACTTCCTCTCCGCGCTGATGGGCGTGCTGCACGAGACCGGCCACGCGCTGTATGAGCAGAACCTGCCGCGGGACTGGTCGCACTGGCCGCTCAGCCGCGCTCGCGGCATGGCCGTACACGAAAGCCAGAGCCTGTTTGTGGAAAAGCAGCTCGGCCGCAACCCGGCCTTCTGGCGCTGGGCGCTGCCGGTGGTGGAAAAGCACCTGGGCGAAGACTGGTCGATGGACGACATCCTGCCGCATGTGCATCAGGTGGAACGCGGCCTGATCCGTGTCGATGCCGACGAGGTCACCTACCCGCTGCACGTCATCCTGCGCTTCGAACTGGAGCAGGATCTCGTTTCCGGCGCATTGGACGTGGCCGACCTGCCGGAAGCCTGGGACGCCAAGATGCGCGACTATCTCGGTCTCTCCACCATCGACAACCCCGCCGACGGCCCGATGCAGGACGTGCACTGGCCGGGCGGCGCGTTCGGCTATTTCCCCTCCTACACACTGGGCGCCATGATGGCGGCGCAGCAATGGGCTGCATTGACGAAAGCACACAGCTCCGCCGAGGCCGATCTCGAAAAAGGGGATTTCACCGCGGTCAACGACTGGCGTCGCGACCATATCTGGTCGCAGGCCTCACGCTGGTCCACTCCCGAATTGATGCAACGCGCCACCGGCGAAAAGCTCAACGCAGCCCATTTCATCGCGCATCTGCGGGAGCGCTATGGGCGGGAGTGATCACAGGCGCAAATATAGACGTCAACGAGACTCTACTTTGCCTTGCAAACTAAACGGCATTTTTCTAGCAATAAGTGAGACGTGAACAATAGGGAAACAGGTCAGGCGATGCGGCGCACAGTTGTTTGGCAGCTTATCGGATTGATCCTTGTTGTATCCGTTTCCTGGCCGGCCGCGGCTGGTCCCCAAATTCACAAGGGGACGGCGGCTGATTGGGTCGAATTTGTTCCTCTCCCCAGCGCCGATCCCGCTTTGGCAGGCCAAATCCGGAATGGTCAATCCAACCTTTTGTCTGATTTTCAGACGAGGGCGAAGCCCGATGGATATGAGGTGTTTGACCGGGTATGCCTATAAGATCGTCGACCGGACCGGCCTTGAACGCGGCGCCTCGATCAGTGTCGAGTTCGATCCGGCCACCCAGGACATCACTTTCAACGAGTTGAAAGTGATCCGCGACGGCGTTGTCATCGATCATCTGACGGACGTTACCTTCGATGTCTTCCGCCGGGAAAAGGACGCCGAAAAAGGTGTTTTTGACGGGTGGCTGACGGCCTACGCCAACATCGATGATGTTCGAATCGGCGATATTGTCGACTATTCCAAGACAACCGTCAGAAAGCCGTTGGTCGGACGCGACCTGATGTTCCGGGTTTTTGACTTGGCTTGGTATGAGCCGGTCGCCCTGATCCGCGAAAAAATTATCTGGCCAGAGGAAAAACCGCTTACCATTCGCCGGACTGGAACGGACATTCAGCCGGAAATCCAGACCCGAGACGGACTGACCTCTTACCTATGGCAGGCTGCCAATCCGAAGCCGGAGCGTCGGGAGGACAATGTTCCTCCTGATGCTCTCCCGTATCAGTTCGTTTCCGTCTCTTCCACCGCGCGATGGCAGGACATCGCTGATGCGGTACTGCCCTATTATCGCCTGGACCAGCCTTTGCCCGCGGAGTTCGCAGCGAAGTTGGATGCCATAGCCACCAGCAATCCCTCGTCCGAAGACAAGATGATCGAGGCGATGCGTTTGGTACAGGATTCAATTCGTTATGTGAGCCTGTCTATTGGCCAAGGATCCTACGTGCCGCGCAATCCGACCGCCGTGGTAACCAGCGGCTTTGGCGACTGTAAGGACAAGGCCCTGCTCCTGGCCACGAGCCTGCGCCGGCTAGGCATTGAAGCCGTGACCGCGCTTACGGATATCGACGAGGGGGTCGCTCTGCCAAGCACCCTTCCGTCGCTCCGAGCCTTTGATCATGTCATCGTCAAGGCCAGCGTAGGCGATCGCGTGTACTGGCTCGACGCCACCAACTATCTGCAGGGTGGCAAAGCGGAAAACCTTGTTGCTCCGGGCTATTATTATGCCTTGCCCATTCTTCCGGGGGGTACAGGCATCGAGAGGATCGAACAGGGTATTCTCATACAGCCCACGACTTTTGTGAGCGAACTGTTCCTTTTCCCTAAACTTCCCGATCAACCGCTGCGGCTCAAGGTGGAGACGGTCTATCATGACGCCGATGCCGACAAGATGCGCTACAAACTGATTTCGCAATCTCAAGCAAAGGTCGCTGACGATTATCTGCAATACTATAACCGCCAATATCCGGGGATGAAGGCCGTCGAACCTCTCGTGACCAAGGACGATCGAGATGGAAACGTCATCGTCACCAACGAGTCTTACGAACTTGCGCCGGACGATCTTCACAAAAACGCTCTTGCCGAAAATTTTCCGCTCAAGGCGGATATTGGTCTGGGTTTCTTACCGGAACCGAGCAGTGTCGACCGGCAAAGTCCGGTTTGGCTCGGATTGAAAAGGTTCAACCGGCATAAAATCACGGTCAAGAACCTGAAGGCCCGGTTCGCGCCTCCCGAAGACATGCACGACATCATCACGCCGTACATGGCTTTCCGTCTCAGTTGGTCCAGCACACCGACGGAATTTGAATTGGATTGGATCCTGAACACGCTCAGCGACCGCGCGCCGGTTGCCGATCTGAGCGCATATCTGAAAGCCTTGAAGGACATCTCCTACAACGCATCGTTGAGCTACAATTTCGCCTATGCGCAGGCCGAGGCCAATTAGGCGAAGCCGATCCCCGAAGAGCGAGCCCCTACTCCGCCGCCCCCATGAAGGCGTCCGCGCCGGTCTCGAACTGCAGCTTGGCCAGTCGCGCATAGATGCCGCCCTTGGCGACGAGGCTCTTGTGGGTGCCTTCCTCGACGATACGGCCGCCGTCCATCACCAGGATCCGGTCGGCCTTCAGCACCGTAGCGAGCCGATGCGCGATCACCAGCGTGGTGCGGCCGCGCATCAGATGTTCCAGCGCCGCCTGCACCAGCGTCTCGCTCTCGGCGTCGAGCGAGGACGTCGCCTCGTCCAGCAACAGGATCGGCGCGTCGCGCAAAATGGCGCGGGCAATGGCGATGCGCTGCCGCTGGCCGCCTGATAGCGTGACGCCGCGTTCGCCGAGTTGCGTGTCGTAGCCGTCCCTCAGCTTCGTGATGAATGGATCGGCAAGCGCCGCCGTCGCCGCTGCCTCGATCTCGGCACCGGAGGCGCCCGGCCTGCCGAAGCCTATATTGTCGCGCGCGCTGGCGGCGAACACGGTCACATCCTGCGGCACGATGGCGATCCGTTGCCTAAGCGCTGCCGGATCGGCCTCGCGCGCTTCGATACCGTCGATCGCTATCGACCCCGTTTCGGGGTCGTAGAAGCGCAGGATCAGCGAAAAGACCGTGCTCTTGCCGGCGCCCGAGGGACCGACGATCGCCACCGTCTCCCCGGGCTTGACCGCAAAGGTCAGCCCGTGAACAGCGGCGCGGTCCGGTCGCGCCGGATAGGAGAAGGACACGTTGTCGAAGGCAATGGCGCCCCGCGCCGTCGCCGGCAGCGGCTTGGGGTTCGGGGGCGCACCGATGGCCGGTCTTTCGGCGAGGATTTCAGTCAGGCGTTCAGCCGCGCCCGCGGCCTGCGAAAGTTCGCCCCACACTTCAGACAGCGCGCCCAGCGCCCCGGCGGCGAACACCGCATAGAGCAGGAACTGTCCGAGCGTGCCGGGCGACAGCGTGCCGGACAGCACGTCGCGCGAGCCGAACCACAGCACAGCCACGACGGACGAGAAAATCATGAAGATGGCAAAGAATGTCAGCAACGCGCGCGCAAGCACGGATGAGCGCGCCGCGTTGAAAGCCGCTTCCACCGCCGCCGCGAACCGCCCCGTCACGAGCTTTTCGTTGGTGAAGGCCTGCAGCGTGCGCACCGCGCCGATCTGCTCGCTGGCATAGGCGGTCGCCTCGGCCAGCGTATCCTGCGCCTGCCGGGATCTGCGCCGCACCGACCGGCCAAACGCGACCAACGGCAGCACGATGATCGGGATTGCCACAATGACAAGGCCGGACAGCTTGGCGCTCGTCACCACCATCATGGCGACGGCGCCAAGGCCGAGGATGATGTTGCGCAGCGCCACCGAGGCTGTCGCGCCGACTGCCGATTTCACCTGCGTCGTGTCCGCGGCCAGCCGCGAGACGATCTCGCCGGAATGCGCGGTATCAAAAAAGGCCGGCGACAGCGCCGTGACGTGGGAAAAGACGTCGCGGCGGATGTCGGCGACGACGCGCTCGCCGAGCGTGATGACGAAATAGTAGCGGCCGGCGGACGCCAGCGCCAGCACCGCGGCCATCACCACCAGCATGGTGAAGTAATTGGCGATGAAAGTGGAATCGGCGGAGGAAAACCCGTGGTCGATCATGCGCCGGACGGCAACCGGCAGCGCCAGCGTGGTCAGCGCGGCCAGGACGAGCGAGACGACGGCGCCGGCCACCAGGCCGCGATACCGGCCGATATAGGGAACCAGCCGCCGGAGCGGCGCCGGCGAAGGGCGCCGTCCATCCCCGCTCGCTTGTTCCGCCATGCCCGGTTTCCTGTTCGAATTGGCTTCGGCGCGGCCTTGTGATTCAATTTGGCCTGATGTATAGGCTCGCCGACCGTTTTGGAAGCTGCGGCTCCTGCATAGCTGCGGCTTCTCGTTTTAAAAAGGGGCGCATCGACGCAGGCCGTCAGCCGCACCCCTCAGCAGGACAAGAGCCATGAAGACCGAAATCCATCCCGACTACCATACGATCAAGGTCGTCATGACCGACGGCACCGAGTATATGACGCGCTCGACCTGGGGCAAGGAAGGCGACACGATGAACCTCGACATCGACCCGTCGACCCATCCGGCTTGGACCGGCGGCCAGCAGACGCTGCTCGACCGCGGCGGCCGTCTCTCCAAATTCAAGAACAAGTTCGCCAATCTCGGCATCTGAACGGTTCTTGCCGGCATTAAAAAACCCGCCTTCGAGGCGGGTTTTTTGTTGTTTGTGCGGCAAGGCCGGCAGGATCACTTCTTCTTGTTCTGCCGGTTCTCGATCAGGTCGTCGACCACCGCCGGATCGGCGAGCGTCGAGGTATCGCCCAGCGCGCCGAAATCGTCCTCGGCGATCTTGCGCAGGATGCGGCGCATGATCTTGCCCGAACGCGTCTTCGGCAGGCCCGGCGCGAACTGGATCTTGTCTGGCGCGGCGATGGCGCCGATCTCCTTGCGCACATGCGCGACCAGTTCCTTCCGCAGCTCCTCGGTCGGCTTTTCGCCGGCCATCAGCGTCACATAGCTGTAGATGCCCTGGCCCTTGATGTCGTGGGGATAGCCGACGACCGCGGCCTCCGACACCTTGTCGTGGCTGACCAGCGCCGACTCCACCTCGGCCGTGCCCATGCGGTGGCCGGACACGTTGATGACGTCATCGACGCGGCCGGTGATCCAGTAGTAGCCGTCCTCGTCGCGCCGGCAACCGTCGCCGGTGAAGTACTTGCCCTTGTAGGTAGCGAAATAGGTCTGCACGAAGCGGTCATGGTCGCCATAGACGGTGCGCATCTGGCCCGGCCATGAGTCGACGATGCAGAGATTGCCGTCGGTCGCCCCTTCCAGCACATTGTCCTCATTGTCGACCAGTTGCGGCTTGATGCCGAAGAACGGCCGCGTCGCCGAGCCCGGCTTCAAGTCGGTCGCGCCAGGCAGCGGCGTGATCAGGATGCCGCCGGTCTCCGTCTGCCACCAGGTGTCGACAATCGGCACCCTGGAGTTGCCGACCACCTTGTAATACCACTCCCAGGCTTCCGGGTTGATCGGTTCACCGACCGAGCCCAGCACGCGCAGGCTCTTGCGCGAGGTCTTCTTCACCGGCTCCTCGCCGGCGCCCATCAGCGCGCGGATAGCGGTCGGCGCGGTGTAGAAAATGTTGACCTTGTGCTTGTCGACCACTTCCCAGAACCGCGAGGTCGAGGGGTAATTCGGCACGCCTTCGAACATCAGCGTCGTCGCGCCATTGGCCAGCGGTCCGTAGACGATGTAGCTGTGCCCGGTCACCCAGCCGACATCGGCGGTGCACCAGTAGATATCGCCGTCATGGTAGTCGAAGACGTATTGATGCGTCATCGATGCATAGACGAGATAGCCGCCGGTCGTGTGCAGCACACCCTTCGGCTTGCCGGTCGAGCCTGACGTATAGAGGATGAACAGAGGGTCTTCCGCCTTCATCTTCTCCGGCTTGCAGTCCGGCTTCGCCGCCGCGACCTCATCGTGATACCAGACGTCGCGGCCATCGGCCCAGCCAACCTTGCCGCCGGTGCGGCGCACCACGACGACTGTTTTGACCTTGGTGCCGGCCTTGGCGGCGATCTCCACCGCCCTGTCGGTATTTTCCTTGAGCGGAATGGTCTTGCCGCCACGCAGTCCTTCGTCGGCGGTGATGACGAAGGTCGATTTGCAATCGTCGATGCGCCCGGCCAGCGCGTCGGGCGAAAAGCCGCCAAAGACGATCGAATGGATCGCGCCGATACGCGTGCAGGCGAGCATCGCATAGGCCGCCTCCGGGATCATCGGCATATAGATGGTGACGCGGTCGCCCTTCTTGACGCCGTGCGTCTTCATCACGTTGGCGAGGCGGCAGACATGCTCGTGAAGCTCGTTATAGGTGATTTTCTTGTCGTCGTAGGGGTTGTCGCCTTCCCAGATGATCGCCGTCTGGTTTCCGCGCTTCTTCAGATGACGGTCGATGCAGTTGTAGGAGACGTTGGTCAGCCCGTCCTCGAACCACTTGATCGACACCTTGCCTTTGAAGGACGTGTTCTGAACCTTGGTGTACGGCTTGAACCAGTCGATCCGCTTGCCGTGCTTGCCCCAGAACTTGTCCGGGTTCCTCACGCTTTCGGCATACCACTTCAGGTATGTGTCGTTGTCGATCAAGGCGTTCTTTTTCCACGCCGGCTGCACCCGGTGGACACGGACTTCGGACATTTCTGTGCATTCCTCCCGAATTTCGACGCCGGTTACGCACCGACGGCATCGCGGCCAGAAGCTGCGGATGCCCGGCATTATTATCAATTCTTACCCGGCGGCAACATTAGACGTTGGGGGAGCGTGGCGGGATGACGCACATTGTGGCGTCCAATCGAAGACGTCGGCCGGCCGGATGAAGACGTCGTTCAGAACCGGTTAACCATCCGGGCGCAGACTTCGGATGGGAGGATTGGCACCAGCGCCTGCGAGGCAGACATGCGCGACCATTCCGAACTGGAACTGCTGCTGAAAGGCTACGGCCTGACCACCGCCAGGATCCTATACCACTTCCCCGACCACCCGCATCTGCTGCAGACCTATGTCTGGCAGGACTACGATCTGGCCCCGAAATTCCCGGCTCTGTTCAGCTTCATCGAGTTCTGGAGGACCCGGCTCGAAGGACCGCTGCATTCCATTCAGTACACCCACAGCCGGCTGATCGCGCCGAACGAATGGCGCAAGGTGGACGGCGAACTGGTCCTCCACTGAGGCAGAATTGCCGGCGGCACGACATCTGGCCCACATGAAAGGGGCCGGGCGGGCCTTTCCGATCGCTTCCACAGGCGTGAATGTCTATGGCTAGGGCTTTCCGCCGGCCAGACAGGACCGGCCACACAAGGAGTCATGCCAATGAAGATGAAGCTGCTTGCCGGCGTCGCCATCGCCGCAACCCTGGCGTTCGCGAATTCCGCCTTGGCCGACATCACCATCGGTGTTGTCGCGCCGCTGACTGGGCCGGTCGCCGCCTATGGCGACCAGGTCAAGAATGGCGCCGAGGCCGCCGTCGAGACCATCAACAAGAACGGCGGCGTTCTGGGTGAAAAAATCGTGCTCAAGCTCGCCGACGACGCCGGCGATCCCAAGCAGGGTGTCTCGGCCGCCAACAATCTGGTCGGCGACGGCGTGCATTTCGTCGTCGGTCCGGTCACGTCCGGCGTCGCCATACCGGCCTCGGACGTGTTCGCCGAGAACGGGGTTCTGATGGTGACCCCGACGGCCACCGCGCCGGACCTCACCAGCCGCGGTCTCACCAACGTGCTGCGCACCTGCGGCCGCGACGACCAGCAGGCCGAGGTCGCCGCCAAATACGTGCTCGAGCACATGAAGGACAAGAAAATCGCCGTCGTTCACGACAAGGGCACCTATGGCATGGGTCTCGCCAATGCATTCAAGGCGGCGCTGAACAAGGGCGGTGTCACCGAGGTGCTCTATGAAGGCATCATGCCTGGCGAAAAGGACTATTCAGCCATCGTTGCGAGGCTGAAGAATGACGGCGCTGAAGTCATCTATTTCGGCGGGTACCACCCGGAGGGCGGCCTGATCGCCCGCCAGCTCGCGGATGGCGGCGTCAAGGCGCAGATCATCGGCGGCGAAGGCCTGTCCAACACCGAATACTGGGCGATCGGCAATGAGGCGGCGGCCGGCACGCTGTTCACCAACGCGTCGGATGCGCTGAAGAACCCCGACTCGGCCGAGGCCGTGCAGGTGCTGAAGGCGAAGAACATTCCGGCTGAGGCCTTCACGCTCAACGCCTATGCCGCCGTGCAGGTCATCAAGGCCGGAATCGAGAAGGCCGGCAAGGCCGACGACGCGACCGCCGTCGCCGCCGCGCTGAAAGACGGCCAGCCGGTCGAGACCGCCATCGGCAAATTGACCTACGGCGAGACCGGCGACCTGTCCTCGCCGAGCTTCTCCCTGTTCAAGTGGGAAGACGGCAAGATCGTCCCTGTGGAATGAGTTTTCGCCATGCTATTTGGAAGGCCGGGGCAACGCTCCGGCCTTTTTCGTGGTGCCTTTCCGGAAAGGCTGGCCGTAGCCGGCCTACGTCCGCTCAGGCGGGAACCGCCGCCGGCGCATAGGTGCGGCCGCCGAAAATCGCCGAGCCGACGCGCACACTCGTCGCGCCGAAGGCGATAGCCACCTGATAGTCGCTGGACATGCCCATCGAAAGCTTTTCGACGCCCGCTTCCTTGGCGAGCTTGCCGAGGAGCGCGAAATGCGGTCCAGGATTTTCCTCGGCCGGCGGAATGCACATCAGGCCCTCGATATGCAGGCCATGCTCGTTGCGGCATCGGGCCACGAAAGCCACCGCATCCTTCGGCTCGATGCCCGCTTTCTGCGGTTCGGACCCCGTATTGACCTGCACGTAAAGCCGCGGGGTCCTGCCCTGCTTGCGCGTTTCCTTGGCAATTTCGGCGGCGATCTTTTCACGATCGACCGACTGGATGACATCGAAAAGCTCGACGGCGTCCTTGGTCTTGTTCGACTGCAACGGCCCGAGCAGATGCAGCTCGATGCCCGGATATTGCGCTCTGAGCGCCGGCCACTTGCCCTGCGCCTCCTGCACCTTGTTCTCGCCGAAGATTCGCTGGCCCGCTTCGATGGCCGGCCGGATATCGTCGGGACCGAAGGTCTTGGAAACGGCTACGAGCGAGGCCGAACCGGCTTCGCGCTTTGCTTCGCGCTCGGCGGCTGCGATGTTTGCTTTGACCGCCTCAAGCTGCGAGACCGTATCACTCATCGTATGATCCTTCTGTTTTTGACCCGGCGCTGCGCCCGCATGGTTGACGGGTTCGGCAAAGCATGGTGAAGACCCGGACCGAGCTTTATGAACCGCTGCAGGCGTGTTCCCCAACGTTTTAAGTGAAAAACGTCTCATGGCAACAGAACGATATAATCCGCGCGCATCGGAACCGAAATGGCAAAAGGCCTGGGACGCCGCCAAGCTGTTTGAAACCCGCAACGACGATCCGCGTCCGAAATACTATGTGCTGGAGATGTTCCCCTATCCTTCGGGGCGCATCCATATGGGTCACGTGCGCAACTACACGATGGGCGACGTGGTGGCGCGCTATCGCCGCGCCATGGGCGACAATGTCTTGCACCCGATGGGCTGGGATGCCTTCGGGCTGCCAGCGGAAAACGCCGCGCGTGACAACAAGGTCAACCCGCGCGAATGGACCTACGCCAACATCGCCACCATGAGAGGCCAGTTGAAGACCATGGGTCTGTCGCTGGACTGGGCGCGCGAGTTCGCCACCTGCGATCCGGGCTACTACAAGCACCAGCAGAAAATGTTCCTGGATTTCTGGCGCGCCGGACTGGTGGAGCGCAAGTCGGCCAAGGTCAACTGGGACCCGGAAGACATGACCGTCCTCGCCAACGAGCAGGTCATCGACGGGCGCGGCTGGCGCTCCGGCGCTCCTGTCGAGCAGCGCGACCTGACGCAATGGTTCTTCAAGATCACCTCGATGAGCCAGGATTTGCTGGATGGGCTGGATACGCTCGACCGCTGGCCCGAGAAGGTCAAGCTGATGCAGGCCAACTGGATCGGCCGCTCGGAGGGGTTGCTGATCCGCTGGAAGCTGGACAATCCGCCCGCCGGCGAGAGCGAGCTGGAAGTCTACACGACACGCCCCGACACCATCTTCGGCGCGTCCTTCATGGCCATTGCCGCCGATCATCCGCTGGCGAGGAAGGCGGCTGAGGGAAATCCCGAGCTGGCTTCTTTCATCGAGGACGTGCGCCGGCGCGGCACCTCGGCGGCCGAACTGGAAACCGCCGAGAAACGCGGCTTCGACACCGGCCTGCGCGTCGTGCATCCCTTCGACCCGAGCTGGACGCTGCCCGTCTATGTCGCCAATTTCGTGCTGATGGACTATGGCACCGGCGCCATCTTCGGCTGCCCGTCCGGCGACCAGCGCGACCTCGACTTCGCCAACAAATACGGCTTGCCGGTCGTTCCGGTCGTCATGCCGGAAGGCGCGGACGCCGCGACCTTCCAGGTCACCGACGAGGCCTATACCGACGACGGCGTGATGTTCAATTCGCGCTTCCTCGACGGCATGAAGCCGAAGGCCGCGTTCGAGGAGGTCGCCACGCGGCTGTCCGGCATCAGCATCGGCAACCGCCCGCAGGCCGAGCGCAAGGTGCAGTTTCGCCTGCGCGACTGGCTGATCTCGCGCCAGCGCTACTGGGGCTGTCCGATCCCGGTGATTCACTGCGACGATTGCGGCGCGGTCCCCGTGCCGGATGCCGACCTGCCGGTCCGGCTGCCCGACGACGTGACCTTCGACAAGCCGGGCAACCCGCTGGACCATCATCCGACCTGGAAACACGCCGACTGCCCGAAATGCGGCAAGGCGGCGCGGCGCGACACCGATACGATGGACACCTTCGTCGATTCGTCGTGGTATTTCGCCCGCTTCACCGACCCGTGGAACGAGGCCGCGCCAACGACGCTGTCCTGCGTCGATGGCAAGGGTGGCTGGCTGCCGGTCAACCAGTATATCGGCGGTATCGAGCACGCGATCCTGCACCTGCTCTATTCGCGTTTCTTCACCCGCGCCATGACCGCCACCGGCCATCTGAACGAAGTGAAGGAGCCGTTCCAGGGCCTGTTCACGCAAGGCATGGTGGTGCATGAGACCTACAAGGGACCGAGCGGGTGGGTAAATCCGCGAGAGCTGAAAATCGAGGATATCAACGGAGAGCGTCGCGCGACCCTGCTCGAAACCGGAGCACCGGTCGAGATTGGTCCCATCGAGAAGATGTCGAAGGCTAAAAAAAATGTCGTCGATCCCGACGACATCATGACCAGCTACGGCGCCGACACGGCGCGCTGGTTTATGCTGTCGGATTCGCCGCCCGAGCGGGACGTCTTGTGGACCGAGGCCGGCGTCGAGGGCGCGCACCGTTTCGTCCAGCGCGTCTGGCGTCTTGTGTCGGAAGCCGCCCCTGCTCTGGCCGGGGTGAAGCCCGCTGCCGCGGCTGAAGGCGATGCGGCCGCGGTTTCCAGGCAGGCGCACCGGATTCTCAAAGCCGTCGGTGAAGACATCGGCCGCCTGCACTTCAACAAGGCGGTCGCCCGCATCTACGAACTGACCAACGCGCTGTCGCCCCATGCAGCCAACCTCGGCAAGGCCGATGCCGGCCAAAAGGGCGCCGTCAGGCAGGCTCTGGAGTTCCTCGTCCAGCTGATCGCGCCGATGATGCCGCACCTTGCCGAGGAATGCTGGGCAGAGCTCGGCGGCCGCGGATTGGCCGGCGAGCAGGCATGGCCGGCCTTCGATCCCGCGCTGACGGTGGACGACGAGATCGTGCTGCCTGTACAGATCAACGGCAAGAAGCGCGGCGATTTGACAATTGCCCGCGACGCAGACCAAGGTGCGGTCGAAAAAGCGGTCCTGGCCCTGGATTTCGTCGAGAAGGCGCTGGAGGGCAGGACACCGCGCAAGGTGGTGATCGTCCCGCAAAGGATCGTCAATGTCGTCGTCTGAACCGAGCCGCCCGAAGACCGCGCGGCATTTGCGCAATGCGACCCTGGCCGGAATGTTGGGCCTGCTGGCGCTGGCTTCGGCCTGCACCGTGCGGCCACTCTATTCGAACGCGCCGCTGTTAGCCGGTTCCACCGTCGGCGCCCGCGCCGAACTGGCGTCGATTGCCGTCAAGCCGGTCGATTCCCGCTACGCGCAGCAGGTCCGCAACAATCTCATCTATGGTCTGACTGGCGGCGGCGGCGAACCTGCCAATCCGGTCTATTCGCTTGATCTGGATGTTGTCGAGACCGTCGAATCGGCAGCCGTCATCCAGGTGACCAAGGAGATCGACGAGCCGACCGCCGGCACCGTCACTCTCAAGGCGAACTACAGGCTGGTGGAAATCTCTACCGGCAAGGTCATCGGATCGGGAAGCCGCTCGTTGACGTCCTCCTTCGACAAGTCGAAGCAGGAATTCGCGACGATGCGGGCGCAGATCGACGCCGAGAACCGCGCCGCGCGGGAACTGGCCAGCCTGCTGCAACTGAAGATCGCGCAGGATCTGGCGAAGCGCTCCTAACGCTTCGCCACTCCGTCCGTCTGATCCGAAAACCGTTACCCGATCTTCTGGCCGGTCTTCGCCCAATCCGCGAGGAACTGTTCGAGGCCCTTGTCGGTCAGCGGGTGCTTGACCAGCGCCTTGAGCGTCGCTGGCGGGGCCGTGACGACATCGGCGCCTATCATGGCAGCCTGTTTGACATGATTGACCGTGCGGACCGACGCGACGAGGATTTCGGTGGCGAAATCGTAGTTGTCGTAGATCTGGCGAATTTCCTGGATCAGTTCCATGCCGTCCGCACCGGTGTCATCGACACGGCCGACAAAGGGCGAAATGAACGAAGCACCGGCCTTGGCGGCGAGTAGCGCCTGGTTGGCCGAGAAACACAAGGTCACATTGACCAGGCGATTCATGTCGTTGCGGATCGACTTGCAGGCCTTGAGCCCATCGAGCGTCAGCGGCACCTTGATGCAGACATTGTCAGCGATCTTGGCCAGCACCTCGGCCTCACGCATCATCTGCTTGTATTCCGTTGCCACCACTTCTGCCGAAACCGGACCCTCGACGACCGAGCAGATTTCCTTCGTCACCTCGGTGATCGAGCCGCCCGACTTCAAAATCAGCGACGGATTGGTGGTGACGCCATCGAGCAGGCCGAGATCGTTGAGTTCCTTGATTTCCTTGATGTCGGCGGTATCGGCGAAGAATTTCATGATGGTCTCCTTGGATATTCGCAAGTGCCGGCAGGGCACGCTGCTGGTCGGCCTTTGCTCTAGACCAAAGTCGGGGCAAGGTCACGCGCAATGACGACGCGAGATTCGCCCTTTTCTTCGGCCGCGCCCGTGTTGGTGCCGATGCCGGCGGAACGTCCTTACACCTATGCGGTTCCGGCCGGAATGCGGGTGGTGCCGGGTTCGATCGTGCGCGTGCCGCTCGGACCGCGCCTCGTCGCGGGCATCGTCTGGGATGGCAAGGTCGAGGAACTCGATTCGAAAAGGCTGCGGCCGATCGATCACGTTTTCGACTGCCCTCCCATTTCGGCGTCGATGCGCCGTTTCGTCGACTGGGTGGCGCAATACACGCTTTCCGCCCCCGGTATGGTCGCCCGCATGTTGCTGCGTGCACCGGAGGCCTTCGACCCGGAACCCTGGATCGAAGGCATCCAGCGTACCTTGGCCGAACCCGACAGGATGACGGCGGCGCGGCAGCGCGTGCTCGAGGTGGCGGAAGGCGGCATGGCCTGGACCCGCTCCGGACTGGCGCACGCCGCAGGCGTCTCGTCCACGGTGATCGACGGCCTGCGCGGACAGGGCGTGTTCGAAACGGTGATGATCCCGCCGCGGCCAGTCGTCGCCGCACCCGATCCCGGCTATGCGTTGCCGGATTTGACGCCGGACCAAAGTGAAGCGGCCGAGATCCTTCGAACCGGTGTGGAAGCGGCGGAATTCGGCGTCACCCTGCTCGATGGCGTCACCGGCTCCGGCAAGACCGAAGTCTATTTCGAAGCCATCGCCGCCGCGCTGGAAAAGAGCGGACAGGTTCTGATCCTGCTGCCGGAAATCTCGCTGACCCATGCCTTCCTGGAGCGTTTCCAGGACCGCTTCGGGGCCAAGCCCGCCGAATGGCACTCCGACCTGCCGCCGAGAATGCGTGAAAAGGTCTGGAGGCAAGTGGCGGAAGGCAACGTGCGCGTCGTCGCCGGTGCCCGGTCCGCGCTGTTCCTGCCGTTCCGCGATCTTCGCCTGATCGTCGTCGACGAGGAACACGACCCCGCCTATAAGCAGGAAGACCGCGTCTTCTACAATGCCCGCGACATGGCCGTGGTCCGCGCCCGTATCGGCGGCTTTCCAGCCGTGCTCTCGTCGGCCACGCCATCCGTCGAAAGCCGCGTCAACGCCGAGCGGGGGCGCTACGCGCGCGCCGTCCTTTCCGGCCGCTTCGCCGAGGCGGCGCTTCCCGCGCTCAAGACCATCGACATGCGCCGCGCGCCGCCGGCAAAGGGCGGCTTCCTCTCGCCTCTGCTGCTGGCGCAAATGCGCCAGACGCTGGAAAGAGGCGAGCAGTCACTGCTGTTCCTCAACCGGCGCGGCTATGCGCCGCTGACGCTGTGCCGGGTCTGCGGCCACCGTTTCGGCTGCCCCGTCTGCTCTGCCTGGCTGGTCGAGCACCGCTTTCGCGGACAACTGATTTGCCATCATTGCGGCCATTCGGAAAAGCGCCCGGAAGCCTGCCCCGAGTGCGGCACGTTCGATCATCTGGTCGCCTGCGGTCCAGGCGTCGAGCGCATCGCCGAAGAGGTCGTCGAGCATTTTCCGGAGGCTCGCACCATCGTGTTGTCGTCCGACCTGATGGGCGGCGTGCGCCGCCTGCGGCTGGAACTGGAAGCCATCGCCCAGGGTGAGGCCGATATCGTCATCGGCACCCAGCTTGTCGCCAAGGGCCACAATTTTCCCAACATGACGCTGGTCGGCGTGGTCGACGCCGATCTCGGTCTTGCCAATGGCGATCCGCGCGCCGCCGAACGAACCTTCCAGCTTCTATCGCAGGTGACAGGACGCGCCGGCCGCACCGGCAAGAAAAGCGTCGGCCTGCTGCAGACCTTCCAGCCTGATCATCCGGTCATGCGGGCGATCGTATCGGGCGATGCCGAGAGTTTCTACGAGCGCGAGATCGCCGAACGCGAACGCGCCGCCCTGCCGCCCTTCGGCCGCCTTGCCGGCGTCATCGTCAGCGCCGCGACGAGGGCGGAGGCGGAAGGTCATGCCCGCGGCCTGCGCCGCGCAGCGCCCGAGGCTCCGGATATTTTCGTGCTGGGACCAGCCGAGGCGCCTCTGTCGCTGCTTGGGGGCCGTCATCGCTTCCGCCTGCTTGTGCAGGGCGAGCGCCGCGCCGATATGCAAGGCTTCCTGCGCGCCATGCTGGCGCAGGGACCGAAGATGCGCGGCTCCGTGCGCGTGCAGGTGGATATCGATCCGCAAAGCTTTCTGTGAGAAGTTCGGCCATGAGGAATTCGCGATGAAAACGATTGGCCTGCTTGGCGGCATGAGCTGGGAATCGACTGCCATCTATTACCGCCTGCTCAACGAGATTGTCCGCGACCGCTTGGGCGGGCTGCATTCAGCACAGTTGCTGCTGCATTCCTTTGACTTCGCCGAGATCGCCGAACGCCAGCACGAGGGCGACTGGAAGGGCGCTGCCGCCCTTCTGGTCGAAGCGGCGCGCAAACTGGAGATGGCAGGCGCTGAAGGCCTCATCATCTGCACCAACACCATGCACAAGCTGGCAGACGAGGTACAGGCAGCGATCTCGATTCCCATCGTCCATATCGCCGACGCCACCGGCGAGGCGGTGAAGAAGGCCGGCGTCAAGCGCCCGGCCCTGCTGGCCACCCGCTTCACCATGGAGCAGGATTTCTACAAGGGCCGCCTGGCCGAGCGCTACGGTTTGGAGCCGGTCGTGCCGGACGAAGCCGGGCGCGAGATCGTCCACAAGATCATCTATGACGAGCTTTGCCAGGGTCTGGTCATCGAGGCCTCGAAGGAGGCCTATATCGCCGAAATCAAGCGCATGTGGCTGAACGACAACATCGACGGCGTCATCATGGGCTGCACCGAGATCACCATGCTGATCGGCCAGCGCGATTTCGATATGCCGGTTTTCGATACCACCCGCATCCACGCCGAAGCGGCGGTGGCGTTTATGTTAGGCTGATCCCGGTCATGCGGATACGCCGCGTGGGAAAAGGCTACCCGCGAAGATCGGCAGCTGTGAGCATGTAGGCAGGGCTTTGACGGCCATTTGCATAGGCTTTCATCGCTGCCTTGTGGATAGAGCCTCGCGCGGCATCGAAAGCGGAAAGACAGCGCGCTTCGGCCATGTCGGCATCGCCTCGCGCCCCGCTAAACCCAAGCGCGGCAGCCTCGACGAGGAAACGCACCTCGAACATACCGTCATGACCCGTAAAGCGCACCGCGTTTCTGGTCTCGTCGAAACTGCGGCTGGGATTGGGAAAGCTGAGTGTCATGGCCGTGCCCGTTCTGTGTCCTGGTTGCGTCAGATTGATGTCGGCAGCATGTTGACGCTCGCTGCGCCCGTGGATCGCCAAGACGCTCTGATGGGCGCTCCGCAGTCTCAAAGGCAAATGTCAGGTCTTGCTCTTCCCACGCGGCGCGGTAGCTCCCGAGGTCAGTTTGACTTGACTGCCGAATGCAGTTTCAGCTTTCGGCGGCGCTTTTTCCTGCTTCGGCTTGCGAATTTCCCGATTGCTGTGTTTCTGTCCCTTGGCCATTGCCGAACGTCCTTTCGATGAGGGTTGAATCTTCACCGGCAAGTGGCATCGCCACCAGCTCGAGATTGTCTTGCGTCGTCACCCGCTCGTGACGTTCTTCGTCGCTGCGGATTCGATATTGAAGCGAACCGCCACGCGGCGGCAGTGTGCCCGTAATGTGGAAGATGTCCGCGCCCGCACTGGGCATTCCAAGACCGCCACGCAGCCGCACGACTTGGCCGATGGCGAAAAGATGCACGGCGGCTTCGCGCCGGACAGGACGGAGATTGCTTAGCATGGTGGTCGTGGCGATCATGGTTGTTCCTGGTCCTTTTGCAGGGCGTTTTCGAGAACAGCCGGATCGACGGGCGCTATGTGCCGGGTCAGGCTGTTCGCGGCAATCGCCGGCAGATGAATGAATGTGGCAACGCGTCGCCAGGCAAGATGCGACGCGCCTTCCAGAAGCTCCTCGTCCTGGTTGACAACGTAGTCTCCCGCTGGCTGCAGCGCGTCGAAGCCGTCCAGCGCGAAGGGCGAGGAAAAATGGACGATCTTTTGCGTGGAACGGCTTGTCATGGTTGCGGTCTCCGCGGGATCCCACTCAGCGCTCCCGTGCCGTCCTGTCCGAACACCGCGTCATCCCCGCGCTGGCAGTACATCCGTGCTCAGCGCCGATGATGATGCAAGGTTCGAACGGAGCGGCATGCCGCTCCGGAAAGGCGCAGCATGTGCTTCGAGAATTTGGTGGTGATGGCGGGTCGTAGGTCTCTGACACCGCGAAGCCAATTCGGCCAAATCAACAGACTTACAAATAGATTACAATCGAATTCTTTTCAAGAGAAAATGTCACTCGCGGCAATAAAAACATCAAAATACTTGCCGATGTGAAAATGAAAGGAAAATTTTCGTTCTATTTATTTTAATCGTAATTGACGGCTTCCGGTCGGATTCTCATGAGAAATTTGAACGATATTGTATGTTCCTGCGACCCCGCCGGTTGCTGGGCGTGCCGTGGGAACCGGCTTGCTTGCGCCCGAAAAAGCCCCGGCAGGCAAGGGCAAAGCGGGTCCGAAAAGCTGGTCAGGCGAATTCCAGGCAAAGTCTCGATTGCATCGCCGCCGCGCTTGACTTCCGCGCTCGCGGTCCTTCAATTCCGCAAGCGCAGTTGAGGGGACCGCGATGGAATTTTCCTTTCCGTGGCCGATGAGCCAGGGCGAATGGCTGGCCTGGTCAAGCGCTGTGTTCACGCTGGCGTTGGGACTGCTGCTTTTTCTCGCACCCGGCATCGGCTTTAGGCTGCTCCGGCTGCAGCCCAAAGAAGGAAAGCCGCAAGCGATTGCCGAAGGCCGGGCAAGGATGTCCGGCTTCTATCTCGGCGTCAGCCTCTGCTGCATCCTGCTTGCCCAGCCCTGGCTCTATATGGCGCTGGGTTTCTCATGGGCCTTCACCGCCTTCGGCCGCCTGCTGTCCATGATGTCCGACGGCGCCAACACGCCTTACAATTGGACCGCCCTTGTTCTGGAACTGGTGCTGGCCGCCCTGCCCCTCGCATTCGTCTTCGGCTTTTTGCCCTGAATCGCCGCGGATCGGTCGACCTCCGCACGCGGCATGCGACAATAGTGCCTGAAAACCATTCCCGCCGATGCATTGCGGTCCTAAAAGGGCTGTGCTAGACGGCAATCGACTTTCGGCCGGGGTAGCGGAAGCCGCTCTCCCGTGCTTGGAAAAAAGCAGCAAGGTCAAAGATTTAGCCAGAGTTCGTACTCGCGCCAACAATCTGCGGCCTGTCAGACAAGAGAAAAGACGGTCCGTGGCCCAGTCCTCCTCACCAGTTTCCGGTGTCGCAGAACGCTATGCCAGCTCGCTGTTCGAGCTTGCCCGGCAGGAAAATTCGATCGCCAGGGTCGAGGCCGATCTCGGCCGATTCGAGGCGCTGCTCGATGGCAGCGAAGATCTCCAGCGCCTGATCAAGAGCCCGGTGTTTGCCGCCGAGGATCAGGCCAGGGCAATCGCCGCCATCGTCACCAGGGCAAAGATCGCCGGGCTGGCCGGTAACTTCCTCAAAGTGGTCGCCGCCAACCGCCGCCTTTTCGCCGTGCCTGCCATGATCCGGGCTTTCCGCAGGATCGCCGCCGAGCATCGCGGCGAGGCCGCCGCCGAGGTGACTTCCGCCCACGCGCTGACGCCGGCGCAGGAAACCGAGCTGAAGGCCACACTCAAGAAAGTGGCCGGCAAGGATGTGGCGATTGCTGTCACCGTCGATCCATCCCTGTTGGGTGGCCTGGTGGTGAAGATGGGCTCGCGCCAGATCGATACGTCGCTCAAAACCAAACTCAATTCGCTCAAGCTTGCACTGAAAGAGGTCGGCTGATGGACATCCGCGCCGCGGAAATTTCCGCAATTCTCAAGGACCAGATCAAGAATTTCGGCAAGGAGGCTGAAGTCTCCGAAGTCGGCCAGGTGCTGTCCGTCGGTGACGGCATCGCCCGTGTCTACGGCCTCGACAACGTCCAGGCCGGCGAGATGGTCGAGTTCCCCGGCGGCATCCGCGGCATGGCGCTGAACCTTGAAAGCGACAATGTCGGCGTCGTCATCTTCGGCAACGACCGCGACATCAAGGAAGGCGACACCGTCAAGCGCACCGGCGCTATCGTCGATGCCCCCGTCGGCATGGGCCTGCTCGGCCGCGTCGTCGACGCGCTCGGCAATCCGATCGACGGCAAGGGCCCTATCAAGGCCGAGAAGCGCATGCGCGTCGACGTCAAGGCGCCCGGCATCATTCCGCGCAAGTCGGTCAACGAGCCGATGTCGACCGGCCTCAAGGCCATTGATGCGCTGATCCCGGTCGGCCGCGGCCAGCGCGAGCTGGTCATCGGCGATCGTCAGACCGGCAAGACCGCCATCATCCTCGACACCATGCTCAACCAGAAGTCGGTCCACGACAACGGTCCCGAGAAGGAAAAGCTTTACTGCGTCTACGTCGCCGTCGGCCAGAAGCGCTCGACCGTCGCGCAGTTCGTCAAGGTGCTGGAAGAGCGCGGCGCCCTGGAATATTCGATCATCATCGCCGCCACCGCTTCCGATCCTGCGCCGATGCAGTTCCTGGCGCCGTTCACCGCCTGCACCATGGGCGAATATTTCCGCGACAACGGCATGCACGCGCTGATCAGCTATGACGATCTGTCGAAGCAGGCCGTCGCCTATCGCCAGATGTCGCTGCTGCTGCGCCGCCCGCCGGGCCGCGAAGCCTATCCGGGCGACGTGTTCTACCTGCACTCCCGCCTGCTGGAGCGCGCCGCCAAGCTGAACGACGATTTGGGCGGCGGCTCGCTGACTGCCCTGCCGATCATCGAGACGCAGGCCAACGACGTGTCGGCCTATATCCCGACCAACGTGATTTCGATCACCGACGGGCAGATCTTCCTCGAGACCAACCTGTTCTTCCAGGGCATCCGCCCGGCCGTGAACGTCGGTCTCTCGGTTTCCCGCGTCGGCTCGGCCGCTCAGGTCAAGGCGATGAAGCAGGTTGCCGGCTCGATCAAGGGCGAGCTCGCCCAGTACCGCGAGATGGCCGCCTTCGCGCAGTTCGGTTCCGATCTGGACGCCGCGACGCAGCGCCTGCTGAACCGTGGCGCCCGCCTGACGGAGCTGCTCAAGCAGCCGCAGTTCTCGCCGCTCAAGACCGAGGAACAGGTTGCCGTCATCTTCGCCGGCGTCAATGGCTACCTCGACAAGCTGCCGGTTGCGCAGGTCGGCAAGTTCGAACAGGGCCTGCTGTCGCATATGCGCTCCGCCGGCAAGGAAATCCTCGACGCCATCCGCAAGGAAAAGGCGCTGTCGGACGATCTGCGCGGCAAGCTCAAGGCCGAGATCGACGCCTACGCCAGGACCTTCGCCTGATTTGACGGCGAAACGGACGAAAGACGCAATCGGGTTTGAAGCATGCCTTCGTTAAAAGACCTTCGTAACCGTATCGCCTCGGTCAAGGCGACGCAGAAAATCACCAAGGCGATGCAGATGGTCGCCGCGGCGAAGCTGCGCCGCGCGCAGGAAGCGGCGGAAGCGGCAAGGCCTTATTCCCAACGCATGGGCGCGGTTCTCGCCAACATCACCCAGGCGGTTGGCGGCGGCGGCGATGCGCCGGCGCTGATGACCGGCACCGGCAAGGACGACACCCATCTGCTCGTCGTCTGCACGGCCGAACGAGGTCTGTGCGGCGGTTTCAATTCGCAGATCGCCCGCCTAGCCCGCGAGCAGGCCCGCCGGCTTCTGGCGGACGGCAAGCAGGTGAAAATCCTCTGCGTCGGCAAGAAGGGCTATGACATCCTTAGGCGCGACTATGCCTCGCTGATCATCGACCGCGTCGATCTGCGTGAAGTGAAGACGCTCGGCTTCGTCAACGCCGACGCCATCGCGCGCAAGGTGATCCACCTCTTCAACGAAGGCGCTTTCGACGTCTGCACACTGATCTACTCGCAGTTCAAATCGGTGATCAGCCAGATCCCGACCGCGCAGCAGATCATCCCGGCGGCAGTGCCGGCTGCGAATGGCGAAGTCGCCAGCGACAGCGCCGTCTATGAATATGAGCCGGAGCCGGGCGAAATCCTCTCCGATCTCATCCCGCGCAACATCTCGGTGCAGATCTTCCGCGCCTTGCTGGAAAACGCGGCGGGCGAAATGGGCGCCAAGATGAGCGCCATGGACAATGCGACGCGCAACGCCGGCGACATGATCAACAAGCTGTCGATCACCTACAACCGCCAGCGGCAGGCGCAGATCACCAAGGAACTGATCGAAATCATTTCGGGCGCCGAAGCGCTCTAGCATGATGAAGCGGCGCCGCTTGGCCCGCGCCTCATGTGAGAAACAAAGGACGAGAAAAGGGTAAGGACGATGGCGAAAGCAGCGACCCCAAAAGCGGCAGCACCGGCCAAGGCGGCAGCACCTGTGAAGATGGCCGTCAAGGCCCCCGCCAAGGCAGCCGCGCCGGCTAAGGCCGCGCCGGCCAAGAAGGCCGCGGCTCCGGCCAAGGCCGTGGCGGCAAAGAGCGGTTCGGCGACGCGCGTAAAGGCGACGGGAGCCGCCGGCAAGGTCCGCCAGGTCATCGGCGCCGTTGTCGACGTGCAGTTCGACGGCCATCTGCCGGCCATTTTGAACGCGATCGAAACCGAGAACGTCGGCAACCGGCTGGTTCTGGAAGTCGCCCAGCATCTCGGTGAAAACACCGTGCGCTGCATCGCCATGGATTCCACCGAAGGCCTCGTGCGCGGTCAGGCCGTCTATGACACCGGCGCTCCCATCACCGTTCCGGTCGGCCCTGGCATGCTCGGCCGCATCATCAACGTCATCGGCGAGCCGGTCGATGAGGAAGGCCCGGTCGATGCGACCGAGAGCCGTTCCATCCACCAGCCGGCCCCGACCTATGTCGAGCAGTCGACGGAAGCGCAGATCCTGATCACCGGCATCAAGGTCCTCGACCTGCTGGCTCCTTACGCCAAGGGCGGCAAGATCGGCCTGTTCGGCGGCGCCGGCGTCGGCAAGACCGTGCTGATCCAGGAACTGATCAACAACATCGCCAAGGCGCATGGTGGTTACTCGGTATTCGCTGGCGTCGGCGAGCGCACCCGCGAGGGCAACGACCTTTATCACGAGTTCATCGAATCCGGCGTCAACAAGAAGGGCGGCGGCGAAGGTTCCAAGGCCGCGCTCGTCTATGGCCAGATGAACGAGCCTCCGGGCGCCCGCGCCCGCGTCGGCCTCACCGGCCTGACGGTCGCCGAATACTTCCGCGATCAGGGCCAGGACGTGCTGTTCTTCGTCGACAACATCTTCCGCTTCACCCAGGCGGGTTCGGAAGTGTCGGCGCTGCTCGGCCGCATTCCTTCGGCTGTGGGCTATCAGCCGACACTGGCCACCGACATGGGCCAGTTGCAGGAGCGCATCACCACCACCACCAAGGGTTCGATCACCTCGGTGCAGGCCATCTACGTGCCCGCCGACGACTTGACTGACCCGGCGCCGGCGACGTCCTTCGCCCATTTGGACGCGACGACGACGCTCAACCGCGCCATCGCCGAAAAGGGCATCTACCCGGCAGTCGATCCGCTCGACTCCACCTCGCGCATGCTCGACCCGATGGTCGTCGGCGAAGAGCACTACCAGGTCGCCCGCCAGGTGCAGCAGACCCTTCAGCGCTACAAGTCGCTGCAGGACATCATCGCCATCCTCGGCATGGACGAGCTTTCGGAAGAGGACAAGCTGACGGTCGCACGCGCCCGCAAGGTCGAGCGCTTCCTGTCGCAGCCCTTCTTCGTCGCCGAAGTCTTTACCGGCGCGCCGGGCAAGCTCGTCGACCTCGCCGACACCATCAAGGGCTTCAAGGGCCTTGTCGCCGGCGAATACGACCACCTCCCCGAGGCCGCCTTCTACATGGTCGGCACCATTGAGGAAGCGGTCGAAAAGGCGCAGAAGCTGGCCGCGGAAGCGGCGTAACAACGGCAATCGGCAATAGGGAGTAGGCAGTCGGGTAGAAACGGGGTTCGGAGATGCATTGTGCGATTGCCGACTGCCCACTGCCGACTGCCTGAAAAACATGGCTGAAGCTTTCCAATTCGAACTCGTCTCCCCCGAACGCCTGCTCGTCTCCGAGCAGGTCGAGTCGGTCGTCATTCCGGGCGCCGAGGGCGAGATGACCGTCATGGCCAACCATGCGCCGGTGATGACCACGATCAAGCCCGGCGTCGTGACCGTGAAGGCCGTCGGCGGCCAGGAAGAACGCTATGTCGTGTTCGGCGGCTTCGCCGACATCCTGCCTTCGGGCTGCACGCTGCTGGCTGAATCCGCCGTCGCGGTGAAGGACATCGACCGCGCCGACATCGCCCGCCGCATCCAGGAGGCGCGGGAAGACGCAGCCGACGCCAAGTCCGACGAACACCGCACCAAGGCCGAGCAATTCCTCGACCAGCTCACCACGCTGGAAGGCGCGATCCTGCCGGCGTAAGCATTTCCGGCAAGCTCCCTATCGAATGCAAAAAGCCGGGCATCTGCCCGGCTCTTTTGTAAGCGACGCCCACAATGGACGCGTTGTCACCGTGTGCAGGGGACGTCGCCCAACTCGTTCAACTCAACGCCTCCACCGCCCGCATCACGCCGCGCAGTTCCGCCAGACCTTTGAGCCGGCCGATCCAGGTATAGCCTGGGCTTCGGCCGCCGCCGACATCGTCGGTCAGCGCGTGGCCGTGGTCGGGCCGCATCGGCAGCTCCCAGTCGGTGCGGCCCGCCGCCTTGCGCCGCCGCTCCTCGGCAATCAGCACCGAGACCACCGCAACCATGTCGGTATCGCCGTCGAGATGTTCGGCTTCGTGGAAAGAGCCGTCCGGTTCCTTGGTGACGTTGCGCAGGTGAACGAAATGGATGTCGCTGGCGAACTCCTTCGCCATGGCGACCAGATCGTTGCCGCGCCCCGCCCCGTAGGAGCCGGTGCAGAAGGTCAGCCCATTGGATGGTGACGGACAGGCAGCCAGCAGCCGTCGCGCGCCGTCCGCGCCGGAGACGATGCGCGGCAGGCCGAACAGCGAAAAGGGAGGATCGTCGGCATGGATCGCCATCTTGACGCCCGCCTCCTCCGCCACCGGCACGATTTCGCGCAGGAAAGCGGCGAGATTTTCGTGCAAGCCGTCGGCCGTGATGTCGCGATACTGGTCGAGCGTCCTGCGGAAGCTGGCGCGGTCGAAGACAAATTCCCGCGCCGGCACCCAGCCTATGAGGTTCTGTTCCAGCTTCGCCTTGTCGCTCTCGCTCATCGCGGCAAGCCGCTTTCGCGCCGCTTCGATGCGCTCAGCCGGATGGTCGGCCTCGGCGCCCGGTCTTTCGAGGATCAGCACATCATAGGCGCAGAAATCGATCATGTCGAAACGCAGCGCCGTGCCGCCATGGGCCATCGGATAGAAAAGGTCCGTCCGCGTCCAGTCGGTGATCGGCATGAAATTATAGCAGACAATGCGGATACCGGCCGCCCCCACCGCGCGGATCGAGGCTTTGTACTTGTCGATCAGCTCGCGGAAATTGCCCGTACGGGACTTGACATTCTCATGCACGACGATGCTTTCGACCACATCCCAGGTCAGCCCCGCCGCTTCGATCTCCCCCTTGCGCCGGGCGAGTTCATCCGCCGGCCAGGCGCGCCCGTCATTGAGGTGATGCAGCGCGCTGACGACGCCGACAGCGCCGGCCTGCCGCACATGCGCCAGCGTTACCGGATCGTCCGGCCCGAACCAGCGCCAGGTCTGTCTCATGCAACCCTCCCCTTTTCAGCCAGGACGGCCAGGACGGCCGTTGGTCCGTCGCGCCGCAGCCTGTCGAGATGCGCCGCGGTCAATTCGATGAGTCTGTCCCGCCCGGCCCGGTCCCTGGCAAAACCTGCAAGGTCGAAAACGGCCCGAGCCATCTCTGTCGCAGGCAGATGCCGTCCGGCAAGGGCTGAAAGCGGTTCGTCGAGAGGGTCGGTGAATTGGCCGCGCAGTGTCCCTCCGCGCATCTCGCAGGCGGTGATCCAGGCGGCGACGGCGAGCATGAGGTGATCCGGCGATGCGCCTGCCTCAAGCGTGTCCAGCGCCGAGCCTAGAATACGCTGCGGCAGCTTCTGGCTGCCGTCATTGGCAATCTGCGCCGTGCGGTGGGCGAGCGCCGGATTGGCATAGCGGCGCGCCAGCTGCCGCGTATAGCCCTCCGTATCGAGCCCGGCCGGCAGCGTCGGAATGGCTTCCGCCCAAAGCCCATCGACGAAGGCCCTGATATGCGGATCGGCGAAGGCGCGGTCGACCGTTTCATGCCCGCTGAGCAGGCCGAGATAGGCGATGGCCGAATGCGACCCGTTGAGCAGCCTGAGTTTCATATCCTCGTAGGCGCGCACATCCGCGACCATGGTGGCGCCGAACCGTTCCCAGGCCGGCCGGCCCTGCGGGAACCGATCCTCGACCACCCATTGGCAGAAGGGCTCGGTCATCACCGGCCATGCGTCTTCCACGCCAAGCAGCGAAGAAAGCCGCGCCCTGTCCGTTTCGGTCGTCGCCGGCACGATGCGGTCGATCATGCTGGATGGAAACGCGACATCTTCTGCAATATGGCGCGCCAGACCGGCGTCCCTCAGGCTGGCGAACTCGCTCAGCAGTGCGTGCAACGTCTCACCATTGGCAGGAAGATTGTCGCAACTCAGCACAGTAAGGGGCGGTATGCCCGCTTTCCGCCGCCGCGCCAGCGCCTCGGCGAGAAATCCGTGCGCAGTTCTCGGCGCACCAGGATTGGCAAGGTCGTGGACGATATCGGGATGTGTCATGTCCAGCCCGCCACCGGCCGCCCGCAGATAGGCTTTTTCGGTGATCGTCAGCGTGACGATGCGAACGCCGGGATCGGTAAGGACGGCCAGCAATGCCTCGGGGTTCTCAGGCGCCACAAGCAAGGACAGGATCGATCCGACGACCCGCAGCCGCTCCCCCTCTCCGTCGCGAACCGCCAGTGTGTAAAGCCCGTCCTGCGGGCCGAGCGCATCGCGTGTGTCAGCGCTGCGCAGCGACGCGCCGACAATGCCCCAGTCCGTTTCGCCGGCGGCCAGGCAATCGTCGACATAGACGGCCTGATGCGCACGGTGAAAGGCGCCGACGCCGAGATGGACGATGCCCGGCCGAATAAGCGCGCGCTCGTAAGCCGGCTTTGCCACGTCGGCTGGCAGCGTGGAAAGCGTTCGGCTCGACAGGCGTTCAGGAGACATCGGCAATCCAGAAAATCGACATTGACATGGCACTGGACGCTCTGGAGCCGCGAATGCGTGGTGATCCCGACAGGAATCGACCTGTGACCTACAGATTAGGAATCTGCGGCTAACCCGCGCAAAACATGGAAATTTACATCCAATGTCGCGCCCATGTCGCACTATTGGAAAAACATCGCTTCGGCAATAGCCATCTCGCCGGCATCATCCGCAACTCGCGGCAGATATCCTTGATCCCTGGACAAGCGAAAGCCGACGCATCTTCGCAATCGTCTCCACAACATCCAAAACAAATGCCTCCGATAAAACCGAAGGCAGTGTGACAACCCTGCGTTTACAGGGGTCCTTTCTGGACGCGGGTCACCCCTGAAACGGGGTCCTTGTTCCAAGCCGAAACACAGTTAAGCGAATGGAGCAATGCTGCCCACTACTCAGCCGCCGCGCGATTTATGGATGTCAAAAGATCGCCGAACCGCTCACCTTGTACGGCAACATGTGCATAGGCTCGAGATGCAGAGAGATTGCCATCACCGTTGAGCAACGCGTCGACAATGGCCTCATGCTCACCGAGCGACGTCTTCATGCGATTGCGAACCCGCAATTGCAGGCGTCGGAAAGGCGCCAACCGTCGGTGCAGCGCCATTGCCTGGTCGGCGATGAACGCATTGCCCCCGGCGATGTAGATCGCACGATGAAACCGTTCATTTTCGTAATAATATGCGTCCGTATCGCCAGCGTCGGCAGCGCGCCGACAGGCTTCGAGCGTCGTCTTCAGCTCGGCCTCGTCCGAAACCAGCATCCGGCGTGCGGCGGAGCGGGCGCAGATCGCTTCGAACTCGGCCATCAATTCGAACATTTCAAGCAATTGTTTTGGATCGGGGGCGCTGACCACCGCACCGCGATGACGACGATGCTCGATCAGGCCGGCGATCGACAACTGCTGCAAAGCTTCACGGATCGGCGTTCGAGACACACCAAAGCGTGCAGCAAGTGAGGCCTCATCGAGACGCTCCCCAGGTTGCAGGGCGCCGGTGGCGATTTCCTCTTCGATTTGGGCCTTCAGGCGATTCGACTGATTGATCTTCATTCAACGACAATGGCTTGTTTGCGCGCTTCTCGCAAGTAACGTTGAGCAATACAGCATAAATTGCATACAATCCAATTGACAATGCGTACAGAAGGCTCTCAACTGCCGGCTTGTCGGCTGGAGGGCCGAAACCCAGGGAGGAAATATTGCGACACTTCATTCAAGCGCTTTGCCTATCCACGGCGATGATCGTCGGCGGTTTTGCAGTTACGGACGCTTCAGCAACGACCATTCTCAAGGCTTCGCATCAGTTTCCGGGGGGCAAGGGCGATATCCGCGACGAAATGGTGCAGATCATTGCCCGCGAGGTCGCGGCCGCGAATGTCGATCTGGAAATTCAGGTGTTCCCCGGATCGTCGCTTTACAAGCCGAACGACCAATGGAACGCGGTCACGCGCGGACTGCTCGACATGACATCCTTCCCGCTGGACTACGCCTCCGGGCGGCATCCGGAATTCTCCGCGACGCTGATGCCGGGTCTCGTTGGCAACGCCGACCGTGCCCTGCGGCTTAATGATTCCGATTTCATGAAGGACATCAAGAAGATCGTCGACGACGCCGGCGCGATGGTGATCGCCGATGCCTGGCTTTCCGGCGCATTCGCATCCAAAAAGGGCTGCATTACTTCGCCCGATACGATCAAGGGCCAGGTGATCCGCGCGGCTGGTCCGGCCTTCGAGGAGATGCTGGTCGCAGCGGGCGCATCGATTTCGTCGATGCCTTCATCCGAAATCTACACTGGAATGCAGACCGGCGTTCTCGATGCGGCGAACACCTCGTCGGCGAGTTTCGTCTCCTACCGGCTGTTCGAGCAGGCCAAGTGCCTGACGGCTCCCGGCGAAAACGCGCTCTGGTTCATGTACGAACCGGTGCTGGTTTCGAAGAAGGTCTTCGAAGGGCTGACCGGGGAACAGCAAAAGGCGATCCTTGCGGCGGCCGACAAGGCAGAGGCCTTTTTCAATGAGGAAGTGCGCAAGGGCGACCAGATGATGATCGACGCCTACAAGAAGGCGGGCGTCGAAGTCGTCGAGATGTCGAAGGCCGATTATGATGCCTGGCTCGAAATCGCCAAGCAGTCCTCCTACAAGAAGTTCGCCGAGAAGGTCCCGGGCGGCGACAAGCTGATCGAGAAGGCTCTTGCCGTGCAATGAGCGCACCAGGGACGGCGGCGGCGCCAAGATCCGCCGTCACCCGGTCTCATCTGCGAGGACGTCTGGATGATGAACATATATATCAAGGCGGTCGGCGCGCTGTCGCGCGCGCTCGCGGTCCTCTCAACGCTCCTGATCGTCGCCGCGATGCTCGTGGTGTGCCAGATGATCCTGATGCGCTATATATTCCGTCTTCCGACGATCTGGCAGACGGATTTCGTCATCTTCTCCGCGACCGCCGCGATGTTTCTCGGGGCGCCTTACGTGCTGTTGAAGGGCGGCCATGTCGGCGTGGACGTGGTCGAAATGCTGGTCGGAGACCGAGCCCGGCTGCGCCTCAAGCTCCTCGGCAGCGTGCTGGGCCTCGCGTTCTGCGTGATCATGCTCGCGGCGACCTGGGTGCAGTTCCATGATGCATGGGCTGGCAACTGGAAGCATTCCAGCGTCTGGGCTCCGCCGCTCTGGGTGCCGCTGGCAGCCCTGCCGATCGGCTTTGCCGCGCTCTGCCTCCAATATGTCGCTCAGATCCTGGTTCTCGTGACGACCGGCGTCGTGCCGGATGAAAGTCATGCACCGGTTGCCGAAATCCCCGTGATCGACGGTCCCGATCCGAGAACCCTTCTCAAGGAGGCCAAGCGATGAGCCCGACACTCGCCGGACTGATGATCATCGCCAGTCTTTTCGTGCTTCTTGGAACAGGCATGCCGATTGCCTTTGCGCTGGGCCTCGCGGCTTTCGGCGCACTCTACCTGCAGAGTGGGGCGGCGATCTTCTACATACTCGGCGACACCGTGTTCTCGGGCATCGCTAATCTGGCCTACGTGTCGATCCCGATGTTCGTGCTGATGGGTGCAGCGGTCGCGTCCTCGCCTGCGGGATCGGACCTCTACACCGCGCTCGACCGCTGGCTGAACCGTGTTCCTGGCGGGCTTGTTCTGTCCAATATCGGCGCCTGCGCCATCTTTTCCGGCATGACCGGATCATCCCCGGCGACATGCGCTGCGATCGGCAAGATGGGCATCCCGGAGATGCTGAAACGTGGATATCCAACGACTGTCGCCACCGGCTCGATCGCCGCGGGCGGCACCCTCGGCATTCTCATCCCGCCGTCCGTCACGCTGATCGTCTACGGCATTGCGACGGAAACCTCGATCGGACGCCTGTTCATGGCCGGCGTTGTTCCCGGTATCATGCTGACGATCATGTTCATGATCTGGGCGGTGATCGACTGCAGGCGCAAGGGCTTTGAGCTAGACGCCCGTGCGGTCCGTTACACGCTGCGGGAGAAGCTCTCCGCTTTGCCACGCGTGCTGCCGTTCCTGCTCATCATCGCCGGCACGCTCTATGTCCTTTACGGCGGCATCGCCACCCCTTCGGAGGCGGCCGGTGCGGGCGCGTTCCTCACGCTGGCCGTGGTGGTTATCGCCTACCGTCTGTTCCGGGCGCGACCGATCGCCAAAATCTTTGGCTCAGCCATGCGCGAGAGCGTCATGATCATGATGATCATGGCCGCCGCCGAACTCTTCGCCTTCGCACTGTCATCGCTGTTCATCACTCAGACGGTTGCCGGCGCGATTGGTGGCATGGATGTGAACCCGTGGGTCCTGATGCTGGTCATCAACGTGTTCCTGTTGATCTGCGGCATGTTCCTGCCGCCGGTCGCCGTCATTGTGATGACGGCGCCGATGCTGTTTCCAATCGTCACACAAGCCGGCTTCGACCCATACTGGTTCGCGATCATCCTGACGATCAACATGGAAGTCGGACTGATCACGCCGCCCATCGGCCTCAATCTCTTTGTCATCAACGCCATCGCCCCGACAATACCGACGAAGGACATTCTGTGGGGGGCGCTGCCCTATGTGCTGGTCATGTTCCTGGCAATCCTCATTCTATGCATCTTCCCCGACATCGCCACCTGGCTGCCCAACCAAATGCTGGGGGACGTCCAATGAATACGACCTCCTTCTTCGGCGACATGCTGCTGACGATTGCCGATCGGGGCAGGCGATTTCTGTCGTTCGGCCCTGCGCGCGAGACTCGCGGCAATCCGCTCGGCTCTATCGAGGTCCAATGCGAGGCGCTGCTGACCAGCCGTGGCGAGGCGTCTGGCATGGCGCTGGCCAAGGACATTCTCGACCGGTGGCAGGCTTTCGACACGGACAAGCAGCGTGACTTCATGCGCATGCTGGTCGCGCGGTTCGGGCCGAGGAGCGAGCGTCTGGAAGCTGCGATCGATGCTTACCGCGCAAGCCGGAGCCCGAAGGCGCTGCTCGAACTGCATCACGCCGCCGAGCCTCGTCGCCAGGAGCTGATCCGACGGCTGAACCTCGCGCCGAACGGCATCGCCACGCTGGTCAGAATGCGCGAGGTCCTGCTGGGGCTGAAGGCGAAGGACCCGGACCTCGCCGCGGTCGATGCGGATTTCGCCCATCTCTTCGGCTCGTGGTTCAACCGCGGTTTCCTGGTGCTGCGGCCGATCAGCTGGTCGACGCCAGCCGATATCCTTGAAAAGATCATTCGCTACGAAGCGGTGCACCACATTGGCGGCTGGGACGAGTTGCGCAGACGCCTCGCCCCGGAGGACCGCCGCTGCTTCGCCTTTTTTCACCCGCAACTCATCGACGAGCCGCTGATCTTCGTCGAGGTGGCGCTGACCCGCGACATACCCGCGGGCATCGGCGACCTGCTGAGCGAGGATCGCGCGCCGATCCGCGCCACCGAGGCGACGACGGCGGTTTTCTATTCTATCTCCAACTGCCGGGAAGGTCTTCGCGGCATCTCCTTCGGCAACTTTCTCATCAAGCAAGTCGTCGAGGACCTGCGACGGGAATTGCCCGGGCTCGATACCTTCGTGACGCTCTCGCCGGTGTCCGGCTTTGCCGAATGGCTTGAACGCGAGCGGCGGACGGAGGCATCCGATGCACTGTCGCAGGCCGACAATGCCGCTCTGGCAAGGCTGAACGAGCCTGGGTGGGCGGACAACCACGAAGCCGTGGCGGCGATACAGCCGGTGATCACAGCCGCCGCCGCCCGGTATTTTCTGAGGTCGAGGCTGACCGACGGTCGTCTGCCGGACCCTGTCGCCCGGTTCCATCTCGGCAACGGGGCCCGCCTGGAGCGCATCAATTTTCTGGGCGACCGCTCGACACGGGCCATGAAGCAGGCTCATGGCCTCATGGTGAACTACCTCTACAAACTCGATGACATCGAGGTCAATCACGAGGCCTTCGCCGATAAGGGCGAGGTGGTTACCACCGCGGCGATCCGGCGCATGGTTCCGCCGGCGAAACCCTCGCGCAGCCTATCCCTTCCTGCGAAGGCCTCGGCCGATCCGCAAGACGACGCGCCGGCAAAGACGAAAGGTGCTACGGAGTTTACAGCATGAGCAATCATCTTTTCGACGCGATCCGCGCGGCGGCGGTCGCCGATGCATCTTTCATTGAAACGCCCGCGGGCAGGACATGGACCTATGCAGACATGCTGGCTGTCTCCGGCCAGTTTGCGGCGGCGCTCAAAACGCTGGGTGTGCGACCGGGAGACCGCGTTGCCGTCCAGGTCGAGAAGAGCCCCGAGGCACTGATGCTCTATCTCGCCTGCATTCGCGCCGGAGCGATCTACCTGCCGCTGAACACTGCCTACACGCTTGCCGAGCTCGACTATTTCATCGGCGATGCCGAGCCGCGGCTGGTGGTCGTCGCGCCGGAGGCGCGGGCTGGCATCCTGTCCGTCGCCGGCCGTCACGGCGCCCATGTCGAGACCCTAAGCGAGGCCGGAGACGGCTCTCTGCGCGAACTGGCCCGGAATGAGAATGCCGACTTTGTCGATGCCGATCGCGGTCCTGACGATCTGGCGGCCATCCTTTATACATCGGGGACCACGGGACGCTCCAAGGGTGCGATGCTGACCCATGATAACCTGCTGTCCAACGCCGTGACGCTGCGGGATCATTGGCGCTTCACCGGCGCGGATCGTCTTATCCACGCGCTTCCGATATTCCATACGCATGGACTGTTCGTGGCTTCGAACGTCGTCCTGCTCTCCGGAGCGTCGATGTATTTTCTCCCCAGGTTCGATGCGGATGAAGCCCTGCGCCTGATGAAGTCGGCGACGGCGATGATGGGCGTGCCGACCTTCTACGTGCGTCTTCTTCAGAATCCCGGGCTCACCCGGGAGACCGCCTCTGGCATGCGTCTCTTCATCTCGGGTTCCGCGCCTCTGCTTGCCGAAACGCACCGAGCCTTCGCGGAAAAGACCGGACACGCCATCCTCGAGCGCTACGGCATGACCGAAACCAACATGAACACGTCCAATCCTTATGCCGGCGACCGCGTTGCCGGCACTGTCGGCTTCCCTTTGCCCGGCGTCTTGCTGCGGGTGGTCGACCCGGACAGCGGCGATCAACTCCCCGACGGCGAGACCGGCATGATCGAGGTGCGCGGACCGAACGTGTTCAAGGGCTATTGGCGCATGCCCGAAAAGACCAGGAGCGAATTCCGCGAAGACGGCTTCTTCATCACAGGTGATCTCGGCAAGATCGATGAGCGCGGCTACGTCCACATTGTCGGCCGCGGCAAGGACCTCGTCATTTCCGGCGGTTACAACATTTATCCGAAGGAAGTGGAGAACGAGATCGACCAGATGCCGGGAGTTGTCGAAAGCGCCGTCATCGGCGTGCCTCATCCCGACTTCGGCGAAGGCGTCACCGCGCTCGTTGTATGTAAACCCGGCGCAACGCTGGACGAGAGGACCGTTCTCGAAGGGCTGAAGGATCGGCTTGCCCGCTACAAGCAACCCAAGCGTGTGATCTTGGTCGATGAACTGCCGAGAAACACGATGGGCAAGGTGCAGAAAAATGTCCTGCGCGAAAGCTACGCCACCCTTTATAACGCGGTAAATGCCTGAAAATGCCGAGGCGGGCCCTGCAATTGAAAGATGAGGCGGACCGCAGATCGCATATATAGGCGCCGTCGCGTTGTTCCCCCTGGCGAGATACCAGCGCAGCAGCCTGTTCATCGAGCCTGCTTCGTCGATCTTCACCGACCGGCCCTAGTGGTTTATCCGTTCAGAGCCGGATCAATTGTGTACAAGCAAGCCCCTGACAGCGGTTACTCGCCGCCACTTGCCTGATCGGTTGCGGTCTGAGGCAATGGATCGGCTCTGCGGTTTGTAGACAGTTTCCGGTATCTTGATGGCGTCATGTTGTGATGGCGCAAGAACACCCGGTTGAAATTCGACAGATTGCGATAGCCCGCCTCAAAGCAGATGTCCGTTATCGGCAGATCCGTTTCGGCCAGCAGCTGGCTGGCCTTCCAGATGCGCAGCTTGTTGACGTGGTCGGTGAAGCTGTGACCGCTGTTCTTTTTGAAGAAGCGCGAGAACGCGCTGTCGCTCATGCCTGCCATTTTCGCCATGTCAGGCAACCGGATATCTTCCGAAAGATTGGCGAAGATCTGCGCGAAGACCTTTTGCAAGGCTTCCAGCGAACCATACCTCAGGTCCGGTATATAGGCTTCCGACGACAGGACATCATAGTCCTCGGTCCCTCGCATCAACGACAGCAGCGACAGGAAGGTAGAAAGCCGCAACGGGCCCGTCTGAAACTCCATGTCGAGTATCAGCGCTTCCGCCTCAGCGCGCGCTTGGCCTTTCAAGGCCAGTCCTCGCTGAGCATGGGTCAGGAACTCGCGAAACCCAGCCAGTTCCGGCAGGAAGACCGATGCCTGCTCAAGCTTGGCTGGCAAAAACTGGATGACGATGTCGCGTCCGGGGATGCGCTCATCCGGTCCGAGAGGCGTGACCCAGTCGTGTGGCAGATTGCTGCCGATGATCGAAATATGGCCCGGGCCGAACGCGCCGACATGATCACCGGCAAGCAAGATACCACTGGCATTGGCGATATAGTGGATTTCTACCTCCGGGTGGAAATTCCAGACGTTGCGCTCCCACGGATAGTCGTCCCGGCGCCATAGAAACGTCTCGTCGGCGCCGGTCAGAACATATTCAAATCGCGCAGCGGTCGGCGAAATCACGGACAAGGCGGGCGCTCTCCCGTATTGGTTAACGGCATGATGCCGCGCCAACGATCGACAATTTATTGTGCAATGCACACAAAATTCATGCGCAAACGCGGCCTCTCACGCATAATAGTATCAGTATGATGCAACGCCCGCGCTTGTGTCTACGCTTTGTTTCCACAAATCTTAGGGACCGCTCGGCGTCTCGGAGGAGAATTAAGAGCCGCCTGGCCGGACCAATTCTTGCGATCAGATGGAGGAGAACAGTGAACAGTTTCGTCAAAGCCGCGGGCGCCGGCTTCATCGCGCTTGGCCTATTGAACTCGACCGCGCTTGCCCAGGATTCCTGGTGGAAGACGGCCGCGCAGCCGCTTCAGGGCGCAACCATCCGCGGCATTTCGGAATCGACGCCCGCGTCGAAATATGTCGAGCAGGTCCTCGGCCCGAAGTTCACGGCGGAGACCGGCATCAAGGTCGAGTTCGAGGCGACGTCCTGGGACCAGATGTACGACAAGGCGATCAAGGACATGGAAGCCAACACCGGCATCTATGACTTCGTCTATATCGAACAGGATATCGTCTACACCTATCTCGCCCGCAACTTCCTTGTCGATATCACGAAGTCGCTGGCCGACAATCCGAAGATCGCTTCGCCGGACTTCAAGCCGGACAATTTCACCACCTTCTTGAACTACTTCAAGGATCCGAAATCGGGCGACGTCATGGGCGTCCCGATGGAAGCATTCATCAAGCCATACCTCTACCGCAAGGATCTGTTTGACGATCCGGCGATCCAGAAGGCGTACAAGGATGCCACCGGCGCGGATTTGAAGCCGGCGACGACCCATGAGGAATACACCCAGATCGCCAAGTTCTTCACCGAATACGGCAAGGACAAGGAACTGTGGGGTTCGACCGTCCAGGCGGCGTCGAGCCATCCGGCCTCCTTCTACGAGTTCTTTGAATCGATCGCTCCGACCTTCGGCGTCTACAATTGGGGCATTGACGGCACGACCTTCGCCGCCTCGGTTGCCAATGGCGGCCAGATGAACTCCGATGCAGCCAAGAAGGCATTGAACTACTGGGTCGGCCTGCTGCAATACGCGCCGCCGGAATCGACCTCATCGACATGGGACGAAGTGGCCGGTTCGTTTGCCGCCGGCCGTGCAGCCCAAGGCCTGGTCTACGGCGAGAACGCGGCCTGGATCGCAACCGACGCCAACAAGTCGACCGTCGTCGGCAAGGTCGGCGTGGCGCTGCCTCCGGTCGAGCCGGGCGTGATGGAGGCAGCCGAAGCCGGCAAGGGCTATATCGGCTACTACGATGGCGGCGCGTTCGGCATCCCGCACTCGTCCAAGAACAAGGACGCGGCACTGCTGTTCCTGCAGTATATCGGGCAGCCTTCGGTGCAGACCGACTGGGCGCTGGCCGGTTCGCGCATCGTCATGAACTCGACCTACGACGATCCCAAGATCGTCGAGCAGGACAAGGCGATGAACGGCTACTATTCGCTGATGCGTGAAGACGGCAAGCTCTTTGCCGGTGCACCGCCCTACCCGTTCCACGCTCAGGTCCTGCAGGTCGCAGCACCCTTCATCTACAAGGCGATCGTCGGCGAGATCAAGCCGGACGAGGCACTCGACCAGGCCGCCGCCGCTGCCGAAGCCGAACTTCAAAAGCTCGGCTACCGCAAGTAAAGACCGCACCTCCCGGCGGTTGGCGGTCGCCTCCAGCGAGGCGGCCGCCCCTCTCACCGATCGCGGCCCGCAGCCCGCGAATTTCACTGGTCCGCGACGACGCCTCAGAACGACCTGCAAGAACGACCTGACGGAGCGCCCCATGAGACAATCCAATGTTGGATGGCTGTTTCTCGCACCAGCCTCGCTGATCCTGTTCGTGGTCGGGTTCGTTCCCTTCCTCTACATTCTCTATGTCGGTTTCTTCGACTGGAATACCAACGCCGTCGATCCAGGTTTGCGCTGGGCCGGGCTGCAGAACTATCGCAGCCTGGTTTTCGACCCGACGTTCCTGAACTCCCTGACGCGCACGCTGGTCTTCGCATTCATCGTCGTCGTCAGTGAGCTGTTATTGGGCTACGTGCTCGCCCGTGCACTGATGGCTGACCGGCTGCCCGGCCGGCAGTTCTTCCGCACCATCCACACGCTGCCGATCGTTGTCGCGCCGATCGCCGTCGGCGCCACCTGGCGGCTGCTTTGCGTCCCAGGCCTCGGCATCCTTCCCCACTACATGAAGCTTTGGTTCGGGATCGACTACAACATCTCGACCAACGCCTATCACGCATTCGGCACGGCAATCCTGATGGACATCTGGCACTGGACCCCGTTCGTCACCTTGTCTTTGATGGCCGGCTTGACGGCCCTGCCGAAGGAGCCGCTCGAGCAGGCGCAGATCGACGGCGGCAACAAGCTGCAGATCTTCTGGTACGTCATCGTGCCGATGCTGAAGCCGGTCTTGCTGACCACGGTCTTCATACGCCTGATGGATGCGCTGCGCTCGGTCGACGAAATCTGGATGCTGACCAAGGGCGGCCCCGCCGAGGCGACGCGCTTCATCGGCCTGCATATCTGGATCAACGTCTTTCCCAAGACCGACTACGGCTATGGCGCGGCCATGTCGCTTTTGACGCTTTACGTAACGATCGTGCTGAGTTGGCTGCTGTTCGTCGCCATGACGGGTCGCAAGGGAGGCGCACAATGAGACGGCTCGGGTTAGGTTCAACGCTGCTATGGATCGGCCTCAGCATTCTGACGCTGCTTCCGGTCTGGTGGATGCTGGTCGTCTCCATGCGTCCGCGCGTAAAACTCTATTCGAAGTCGTTCGTCATCGACGATTTCTACTGGGACAATTTCCGCGCGGTTCTCGGCAACTCGACCTTCCTGCACTACCTGTGGAACTCAATGATCGTCGCGACATCGAACGCCGCGCTGGTCTGTACGCTCGGCCTGCTCGCCGCCTTCGGACTGTCGCGTTACAAGATCGCCGGCGGCGACAATGTCTTCTTCTGGCTGATCACCAACCGCATGGCTCCGCCCGCGGTGTTCCTGCTGCCGCTCTTTTTGCTGTTCACCAAATGGTTCGTCTTCGGCGACTTCATGCTGTTCGACACCAAGATCGGCCTGATCCTGCTCTACTGCGTCTTCAATCTGCCCTTTGCCATCTGGCTGCTGAAGGGAATGCTCGACGGCATTCCGCCCGAGCTTGACGAGGCAGCACGCGTGGATGGTGCGACGACGAGCCAGATCCTGTTCCAGCTGATCCTGCCGCTGGCGCGGCCGGGCCTGGCCGTGACGTTTATCCTGACCTGGATATTCGCGTGGAACGAATATCTGTTCGCGGCCACCCTGACGTCATCATCCTCGGCCCGCACGGTGACCACCGCGCTGGCGGAATATGTCTCGGTCACCGGAACGAACTGGGGTGAAATGGCCGCGATGGCGTTCCTGACAACGCTCCCGGCTCTGATCGTACTGGGCTTTGTCCAGAAGCACATTGTCACCGGCCTGACATTCGGCGCCTTGAAAGGATAAGATGATGGCTGGCGTTCAACCGCAAAAGCCCGAACGCGATGGTTTCCTGCCGATCAGGACCAACGGATTCGACCGCGGCTTCATCTCCGTCGTCATCCTGATCCTGGTGCATCTCCTGTGGATGCGTTTCGTCGAAGGCGTGTTGCCCCTGTGGGTCGCGACAATCCTTTGTCTCGCGCTGGCCGCGTTCATTATCCGCAAGGGCTGAAGACATGAGATCGCTCGTTCTCGAACGCAAAGGCGAACTGACCATTCGCGACCTCGACCCGAAGGAGACACTGCGGCCAACTGACGTGCGGATCGCCATCAAGACGGTCGGCGTCTGTGGATCCGACGTCCACTACTACACCCACGGAGCGATTGGACCGTTCGTCGTGCGTGAGCCGATGATCCTGGGGCATGAAGCCGCCGGCGTCGTCGAAGAGGTCGGCAGCGCGGTCCAGAACCTGAAGGTCGGCGACCGGGTCTGCATGGAGCCTGGCATTCCCGACCCACAAAGCCGGGCATCGCGGCTTGGCCTCTACAATCTCGATCCCGCTGTCCGCTTCTGGGCGACCCCGCCGATCCATGGCGTGCTGCGGCCAAGCGTCATTCATCCGGCAGCCTTCACCTTCAAGCTGCCGGACAATGTCTCCTATGCCGCCGGCGCCATGGTCGAGCCGCTGGCCGTCGGTTTTCAGGCGATCTCCAAGGCAAGGCTGACGCCGGGTGCGATCGCGCTGGTTACCGGGGCTGGACCGATCGGCATGGTGACCGCGATAGCGGCGCTGTCGGCCGGTTGCGCCAAGGTGATCGTGACCGATGTCGTCGATGACAAGCTGGCCGTGGCGCGCAAGCTCGGCCCAGCCATCTCGACCGTCAATGTCCGGTCGCAGGATCTTAAGTCGGTCATCGCCCGCGAGACCGACGGATGGGGCGTCGATGTCGTCCTGGAATGCTCGGGCGCCGCGGAGGTCATTGCCGACACGGTCAATCACGCATCGCCGGGTGGCGCCATCGTCTTCGTCGGCATGCCATTGAAGCCGGTGCCGCTCGACATCGTCGTCGCGCAGACCAAGGAACTGCGCCTCGAGAACGTGTTCCGCTACGCCCATGTCTACCCGCGCATCGTCGCGCTGCTGGGCTCGAACCAGATCAACGTGGATGCACTGATTACCGACACCTACGCCTTCGAGGATTCGGTCGCAGCGTTCGACTACGCCGTGCGGCCCAAGCCGTCCTCCGTGAAAATCCAGATCGAGCTCGAGAGGTAGCATGTACCTGCGGAAATTCGATTTGAGCGGAAGGGTCGCAGTTGTCACCGGCGCCGGCCGCAACATCGGCTACGCCTGCGCCGACGCACTGTCGGAAGCCGGCGCTCATGTCGTGCTGACCGACCTCGATGAGAAGCTCGGCCAAGCGGCGGTTTCGAACCTCGCCGCGATGGGCCGCAAGGTCGAATTTCGTCGTCTCGACGTCACTGACCCCGACGAAACAGACCAGGTGGCGGCCAGCATCGCAGCCAGGCTGGGTCGCGTCGATATCCTGGTCGCCAATGCCGGCATTTCTTCGCACAGCCCGGCCGAGGAGATGTCGGATGCGGACTGGCTGAAGGTCACAAACGTCAACCTCAACGGCGTGTTCTGGAGCAATCGCGCCTTCGCCAACCTGATGCTGAAGGCGGGCAAAGGCTCGATCGTCAATATCGGCTCGATGTCCGGCATCATCGCCAACCGGCCGCAGCCGCAAGCGAGCTACAATGCCTCGAAGGGTGCCGTCCACATGCTGACGAAATCGCTCGCGGCCGAATGGGCCGAGCGCGGCGTGCGCGTTAACGCGGTTGCGCCCACCTATATCGCGACCGACATGACGAGGAACGCCGCCGACAAGACCGGATGGGACAAGGACTGGTTGGACATGACGCCGATGAAGCGCATGGGCGAGGTCGAAGAAATCGCCTCTGTCGTCCTGTTCCTGGCCTCCGATGCCGCCAGCCTTATGACCGGCAGCATCGTCGTTGCGGATGCCGGATACACATCGTGGTGAAGTTGAACGTCCAACCCGTGCCGACTGCACGGCGGATACACCGTCACAGCTGACTGAGGATTGAACCATGGCCACAATCGAACTCGACCAGGTCGATAAGCACTACGGCTCCTATCATGCACTGCGCAACATCTCGTTCGAAATAGCCGACGGTGAATTTCTCGTCCTGGTCGGTCCTTCCGGTTGCGGCAAGTCCACGCTTTTGCGATCGCTCGCCGGCCTCGAGGAGATTACCAGCGGTACGATCAAACTGGGCGGCAATCGGGTCGACAATATCGCCGCCAGGGATCGTGACGTGGCGATGGTATTCCAGAACTATGCGCTTTATCCGCACATGACCGTGCGGGAGAACATGGCCTTCGCGCTCAAGTTGCGCGGCGAGACCCTGACGTCTCGCAACGCCAAGGTCGACAAGGCTGCCGAGATGCTGCGGCTGACGGCCTATCTCGACCGATATCCGAAGGCGCTCTCCGGCGGCCAGCGGCAGCGCGTCGCGATGGGGCGGGCGATGGTTCGCAGTCCCAAGGCGTTCTTTTTCGACGAGCCGCTGTCGAACCTGGACGCGGCGTTGCGCGTCGACATGCGTTCCGAGATCAAAGCTCTCCACCAGCGCCTCGGCGCTACGTCCGTCTATGTCACGCACGACCAGATCGAAGCCATGACGATGGCGGACCGCATCGTCGTGCTGCGCGACGGCAAGGTGGAGCAGATCGGTGCGCCACTGGAGCTCTACGACAAACCTGCAAACACCTTTGTCGCCGGCTTCATCGGATCGCCGGCGATGAACATGCTACCGGCCACCATCGATGTCTCGCTCAAGACAGCACGACTGGCCGACGGATTGGCCCTGCCGCTTCCATCAGGAACGCGGGCCAAGAGCGGCCAGGAGGTGATCTACGGGATTCGTCCCGACCAGTGGAGCCTGTCGAAGGGCGATACGGGCGTGCCGGCGATCGTCGAATTGATCGAGCCAACCGGGGCCGAAATCCTCGTGGCTGCCCAACTCGCGGGCAAGCGGGTCTTGTGCGCCTTTCGCGAGCGCCACGCAATAAAGCCGGGCGACCAGATTCGGCTCAAGGTCGATCCGGTCGCGGCTCACGTGTTCGACAGGCAAACCGGCCAACGGATTGCACCCTGAGCAACCGGCATCGGAAGGATCAACTTGTGTCCGACTTTACAGGAAAAACGGTCATCATAACCGGCGCCGGCAAGGGCATCGGCCGCGCTTGCGTCGAACTTCTGACCCATCGTGGAGCAAGAATAGTCGCCTTGTCCCGTTCGCAGGGCGACCTGGATGACCTGGCGGCAAAATTCGGCGCAGCCACAATATCTGTCGATCTTGCTGACAATGCAGCAGCACGAGCCGCCATGACGAAGGCAGGGTTGGCAGACGCGCTGATCAATTGCGCGGGAACCAACGTGCTCGAAAGCGTTCTAGAGATGACGGAAGAGGGCTATGAGCAGGTGCTGGGCATCAATTTGCGCGCCGCGCTGATCTGTGCCCAGGAGTTCGCGCGGGCTCGCCTTACAATCGGCGGCGGCGGCGCGATCGTCAATGTGACATCGATTGCCGGCCATCGCGGTTTCGTGGATCACGTGGCCTATGCCGCCTCAAAAGCGGGGCTGGAGGGTGCGACACGCGTCATGGCCAAGGAACTCGGTGCCTACGGGATCCGGGTCAATGCCGTGGCGCCCACGGTTACCATGACCGAGCTTGCCGCCCAGGCATGGTCCGAGCCTTCCAAGCGTGACCCGATGATTGTGCGCCACCCGATGGCGCGCTTCGCAGCGGTCGACGATGTCGCGCGGTCGATTTCACTGCTCCTTTCCGAGGATGCGCCGATGATCAATGGGGCGGTCCTGCCCGTTGACGGTGGCTTCCTTGCTGTCTGAAGAAATCAAAAGGCGAGACAAGACGATGACCAAACCACTTGAAGGAAAGATCGCCGCGGTAACCGGCGCAGCGTCCGGCATCGGGCTGGCGACGACCCGGGCCCTGGTCGACGCCGGTGCGAAGGTTGTCATGGTGGACTACAACAGCGATGCGCTGGACAAGCTTTCCGCCGAGATCGGACCCGCTGTAGTCACACAGGTCACCGATCTTCTCGACGCCGCAAGTTGTGCTGCCATGGTCCCGGAAATTCTGGCGAAGGTCGATCACATCGACATCTTTCACTGCAATGCCGGGTCCTACATCGGCGGCGATCTTGTCGACACCGATACGGCGACAATCGACCGGATGCTCAATCTCAATGTGAATGCCGTCATGAAGAATGTCCGCGACATTGTTCCCCATATGATCGAGCGTGGGACCGGGGACATTTTGGTCACATGTTCGGTCGCCGGCCACGCTCCAATCCATTGGGAGCCGGTTTATTCAAGCTCCAAATGGGCGATCACCAGCTTCGTCCAGATCATGCGCCGGCAGCTGAACAAACATGGCATCAGGGTCAGCCAGGTCTCCCCCGGCCCGGTCGTATCCGCGCTTCTGGCCGACTGGCCTGCCGAAAACCTCGCCAAGGCAAAAGCCAATGGCAGCCTGATCGATCCTTCAGAGGTCTCCGACGCCATCATCTTCATGCTGACCCGCCCGCGAAACGTCACGATCCGGGACATGGTCGTTCTGCCGACAAACTTCGACGTGTAGGTATGATGGCCGCCCCAACGCGGACGTTCTACTTTCCATCCTGACAGGACCTCCCGCCCGGCTGGTAGCAAAGGGATACACGCCGGCAGAGTTGGGGGCCGGGAACGGACTGTCCGCTACATCGGCGCAGACAGCGACGAAAACCGCGTCCATCGACCGCACCGAGGCAGCTATCCTCGCCCGACTTTCACCTCCATGGGCTCCCGGGCGTTGGTCGAGAACTGGAACGACGTTGCCGGACCGATTTCACCCCGTCCGGTTGTGGCCGTGATTCGCAACACGCTGCCGTTCCACACCCGCCCATTCTGACCTGCATCAATAGTTGCAAGGGTTACGTTCCGCAAAATGTCTGCAGCACGCGCTCTTCGTGAGCGGGCGGCTGCGCGTATTCCTCCACCTCGGGCTGCTCGTCGAACGGCCGGGCCAAGACGGTGAGCAAGCTCCGGAACGGACCAAAATTGCCCTCGGACGCACCAGCGATGGCCGCTTCGACGCGGTGATTGCGCGCTATAAATTTTGGGTTGACGGCGCGCATCCGTACGGCGCGGTCAGCTGCTTTTTCCGGGCCGTGTGCCAGCCGTTGGCGCCAGCGCGTCGCCCAGTCGTCAAAGGCGGTGGGGTCGATGAAGTGGTTGCGTACTGGCCCGGGACCATCTGTCTCATGGGCGAGATCGCGAAATGTAAGGGTGAAATCGGCACCGTTGTGCGCCATCAGTTCGAGCAGTTCGGCGGCAAGGTCAAGGTCGCCCGGCTCTTCGGAAAACAGTCCGATCTTGTGCCGGACGCCTTCATGAAACGCTGCCTCGTAGCGCGCCTGGAAGGATCCGATCGCGGCTTTGGCGTTCTCGAAGCCCTCGTCGCCTCCACTTGCGCCATGGCTCAGGATCGGCAGCAGCGCTTCGGCCAGCCGTGCCAGGTTCCAAACTGTGATGCGGGGCTGGTTGACATAGGCGTAGCGGCCCTGGCGGTCGATGGAACTGAAAACGGTGGCCGGATGATAGGCATCCATGAACGCGCATGGACCATAATCGATCGTCTCCCCGGAAATCGCCACGTTATCGGTGTTGAGGACGCCATGGATGAAGCCGACCAACATCCACTGTGCGACGAGCTTCGCCTGTGCCGCGACCACGGCGTCGAGGAGACCGACATAGGGATTCGGTGTATCCGCCAGATGCGGGTAGTGCCGCACGATTGCATAGTCGGCCAATGCCCTGAGGCCGGCGATGTCGTCCCGCGCGGCAAGGAACTGAAACGTGCCGATGCGGATATGGCTGGCTGCGACGCGTCCTATGAGCGCGCCCGGTAGCTTGGTTTCGCGATAGACCTCATCACCAGTGGCGATCAGCGACAGCGTTCGCGTGGTGGGAATCCCGAGTGAGTACATCGCCTCGCTGACGATGTACTCGCGCATCATCGGGCCAAGCGCTGCGCGTCCGTCCCCATTGCGTGAAAATCGGGTTGGACCGGACCCCTTCAACTGAAGGTCGCGCAGGCGGCCGTTTGTATCGAGCAATTCTCCCACCAGGAGGGCGCGACCGTCTCCAAGCTGCGGCACGAAATTGCCGAATTGGTGGCCTGCATAAGCCTGCGCGATCGGACGTACGCCAGCGGGAAAGCGATTGCCTGCCAGCAGTTCGATGCCGTCGGAAGTGCGTAGCCAGTCCGCGTCGAGACCGAGTTCGGCCGCGAGCTTTTCGTTCAACTCAAGGAGGCGGGGCGCTGACACCGGAGAGGGGTCCGTGTGCGCATAAAGCCGCTCCGGGAGGTCAGAGGCATAACTGTGCTGGAACCGGGCGCTGCGCATGACATCCTGGGGCTGGTTCGCGATACCACCTACATAGGCATGCCGCAGGCCGGTGGCCAGCAACTCCTGTGAAGGTCCAGCGGCTGGGCGATCCTTTGACCGAAATGCCCTGATCGCGTGCGATAGCCGGGCGAAGCAGGAGATCAGGCGCGTTAGGCGTCGGCCTTCTGGATAGCGGAGAGCTTCCACTCGCCCCCGTTCTTCCGCACGAAGGTCCAAAGCTCTACTGTCCCGGTCGGCTCTATACACGACTTCAGGGAAAATTGGCCGCCACCGGCCACCTGCTTTCAACAAGCTGACAGCTTCATCGACAGCCCATCGTCATGGCCGGCATCCGCAATAGCCATGCAGCCCCTCCCCGCCAGAAGGAAGCGATCCTGCCCGAGGACCTCCTGGAAATTTCATAGTAGATCGACACCTCTCAAGGCATTCCAGTGGTGTTTGATTGTTGCCTGCTAGACCCTAGTTCCAACTTGGCTACCGTAAGGTGTCCCTACGTTCTTCCGCTGTCGCGTCATCGATCCGACAGAGGAGCTCCGCTCCTTCGAAAAGAAGCAAGGCACAAACTATTGAAAGGAAATGAAAATCTTGGTGATCCCGGCAGGAATCGAACCTGCGACCTACAGATTAGGAATCTGCCGCTCTATCCTACTGAGCTACGGGACCACGCGGCGCACACATAGCCGCTTCTTGATGCTTCGCCAAGACCGGCTGCCCCAGACTGTGTGCCCTGACCGACGCGCTGGTAGACCGGTCGGCCCTCAGGCGGCCAGCGCCGTCTCGGCCAGCTTGACCCAGTAACTGACGCCATGCGGGATCGCCTCGTCGTTGAAGTCGTAGGCGGGGTGATGCAGCCCGGCCGACGGACCGTTGCCGACGAAGATGAAGGCGCCCGGCCGCGCTTCCAGCATGTAGGAAAAATCCTCGCCGCCCATCAGCGGCTGGATTTCGCGGTGCACCTGCGCATCGCCCGCGACCGTCGCCGCGATGTCGCCGGCGAAGACCGTCTCTTCCGGGTGGTTGAAGGTGACGGGATAGTTGTCATTGTATTGCACGTCGATCGTCGCGCCGAAGGCAGCGGCGATGCCGGCGCAGATGTCACGCATCCGCTGCTGCGCCGTCTTGGCGATCTCCTTCTTCAAGGTCCGCACCGTGCCGGCGATCTCGGCCGTCTCGGGAATGACGTTGTAGGCGTCGCCGGCATGGAACTTCGTCACCGACACGACGACGGACTCGATGGGATCGACCGTGCGGGACGCGATCGTCTGCAATGCGCCGACCAACTGGCTGGCGGCGACGATCGGGTCAATCGTGCCGTTCGGCATGGCGGCATGGCCGCCCCGCCCCCTGACCGTGATCGTGAACTCGGCCGTCGCAGCCATCACCGCGCCCGGGCGGATCGCGAACTGGCCGACCGGCAGGCCGGGCATGTTGTGCATGCCGAACACCTTCTGGATCACGAACCGGTCCATCAGGCCGTCCTTGACCATTTCATTGCCGCCGCCGCCGCCTTCTTCGGCCGGCTGGAAGATCACCGCCACCGCGCCGGAGAAATTGCGGGTCTCGGCGAGATACTTGGCGGCTCCAAGCAGCATCGCGACATGGCCGTCATGGCCGCAGGCGTGCATCTTGCCCGGAACGGTCGAGGCATAGGGCTTTCCGGTAATCTCGTTGATCGGCAGCGCATCCATGTCGGCGCGCAGGCCAACGGTCGCCCCATCGCCGCGCCGGCCCCTGATGAGCCCGACGACGCCGGTCTTGCCGAGGCCCGTAACCACATCGTCGCAGCCGAACGCCTTCAGCTTCTCCTCAACGAAGGCAGCCGTCTCGAAAACATCGAAGCCCAGCTCGGGCGACTGGTGCAGATGACGCCGCCATCCTGCGATTTCTTCCTGCATTTCGGCGGCGCGGTTCAGGACAGGCATCTCTACACTCGCTGTTCGGCAGGCCGTTCGGCCCGCAACATCTCAATCGTGATCACCCGGCACTTTGCCATGTTGACGTCACATAGGCTAAATAGCACCGGTATGACGGCCAGGAGGACGCCAACGATGATCCGTGGCCAAATCTTACGGAGCCCAGGGTAACTACGGCAAGAGCGATTTCGGATTTCATGATGAACTACAGGCGTTCCTTCAAGTCCATGGCTGCCGCCATAGCGGTGTTTTTGGCCGTGGCCGGTCCGGCGCTGGCCAATCCGTCTATCCTCTTCGACCTCAAGAGCGGGCAGGTCATTTCGCACACCGACGCCTTCAAGCGCTGGTATCCGGCGTCGCTGTCGAAGCTGATGACCGCCTATGTCACCTTCCGCGCCATCGAAAGCGGCGAGGTGAAAGTTGATTCGCCCATCAAGATGACCAAACACGCCGCCGCCGAGCCGCCATCCAAGATGGGGCTAAAGCCGGGAACCGTCCTGCGCCTCGACACTGCCCTGAAGATCATGCTGGTCAAATCGGCGAACGACATCGCCATGGCCATCGCCGAGAACCTCGGCGGTTCGCAGCCGGCATTTGCAGCGCGCATGAATGCCGAAGCGAAACGGCTGGGTATGGACGGCACGCATTTCGTCAATCCCAACGGGCTGTTCTCGCCCGAGCAGTACACCACCGCGCGCGACCTCGCGCTTTTGGTCACGGCGCTGCGCCGGGATTTCCCGCAGTACAACCCCTGGTTCTCGATCGAAGGCCTCGCCTTCGGCAAGAAGACGATCCCGAACTACAATCTTCTGGTCGGCCGCTATCCGGGCGCCGACGGCATGAAGACAGGCTTTGTCTGTTCCTCCGGCTTCAACCAGATCGGTTCGGCCACCCGCAATGGTCGCACGCTGGTGGCGGTGATCCTCGGCGAGCAATCGGCGGTCAGCCGCGCCGAAGCCGCCGCACGCATGCTGGATGTCGGCTTCGCCGTTCCAACCTCGGGCACCACCACGGTGGCCACGCTGCAGACCTATGGCGACACGACATCGGTCAACGATATGCGGTCCGAGATTTGTGAAAAGAAGCCGGTCGAGGAACAGTCGGAGGCTGTCGCAATGGGCGACAAGGACGCGCCGAAATCGCCATATCAGCAGAAGCTGCAGCATCCGACGCTGGTGGCTGTTGCCATCGGGGGCGCGACCGGGCCGGTGCCCAAGGCAATGCTCGACCAGGCCGGCAATGAATACGCCGACGTGCCGCTTCCGATCTGGCGGCCCGACCTGCCGCCGCCGCCCGGCGCCGAGCCTGTTATTCCGGGCGTGACCGCCGCCGCGCGTGGCGAACAGGCCGACGCCAAACCGGCGCTGCGCGGACTGTACTAGCCCGTGGCCCCGTTTCCGATCCCTGTATCGGTGCTGACCGGCTTTCTTGGCGCCGGCAAGACGACGCTGCTCAACCGTCTTCTGAAAGACCCGGCGCTTTCCGATACCGCCGTCATCATCAACGAATATGGCGACGTCGCCATCGACCATCTCCTGGTCGAGCAGGCGTCGGACGGCATCATCCAGCTTTCCGACGGCTGCCTTTGCTGCACGGTGCGGGGCGAACTGGTCGATACGCTGGCCGACCTCGTCGATCGGCTCCAGACGGGCCGCATCGCCAAGCTCTCCCGCATCGTCATCGAAACCACCGGCCTGGCGGACCCGGCGCCGGTGCTGCAGTCGATCATGGCCCATCCGGCGCTGGTGCAGGCCCTCCGGCTTGACGGCGTCATCACCCTGGTCGACGCCGTCAACGGCGAGGCGACGCTGGATTCCCATATCGAAGCGGTCAAGCAGGTTGCCGTGGCCGACCGGCTCGTCCTTACCAAGACGGATATGGAACCCGATCCGAACGCGCTGGAAGCCCTGAAATCCAGGCTGTCGCAGTTGAACCCAGGCGCCAATGTCATCGGCGCGGACGAAGCCAATGCCGTTTCACTGCTGGATTGCGGCCTTTACAACCCGGCGACCAAGAGCGCCGATGTGCGGCGCTGGCTTGGCGAAGCCGCCGATCATGATCATGACCACGACCATGCTCACGACGGGCACGACCATGGTTCGCACGCGCACGACCACCCGCACGATTCGCGGATACAAACGCACTCGCTGGTTCATGACGGGCCGGTGCCGTTCTCCGCCATCGGCATGTTCCTCGACCTGCTGCGCTCGACGCAAGGCGACAGGCTGCTGCGCATGAAGGGCGTCATCGAGCTTGCCGACGATTCGTCGCGGCCGCTGGTCATCCATGGCGTTCAGAAAACCCTGCACCCGCCGGCCAGGCTGCCGCAATGGCCGGACGCCCGGCGCGGCACACGGCTTGTCCTCATCACGCTGGATATGCCGCCCGACTACGTTCAGCGCCTGTTCGCGGCATTGACCAACCAGCCCGCCGTGGATACGCCCGACCGGGCCGCCTTGCTGGACAATCCACTTGCGATCGCGGGGCGGTGAGCCGTTCACCCTCCCCTTTGGGAAGATTCGAGCCGCATCTACTTTCCCCGTTCCACTAGAAACCGATGTCCGCCTTCCATGGCCGCCGTCTCGACCAGCCTATGGCCGTCGTCTGTGACAAACGCGGGGATATCCAGGACGGCGAGCGGGTCGGTCGTCTCAAGCCATAGCCGGCTGCCCGGCCTCATGGCGGCAAGGCGCTTGCGCGCCTTGAGAACCGGCAACGGGCAATTCAGACCCTTCAAATCGTAAACGGCGGGATTGCTTGCGGGCAAAGCGGCCCTCAGCCGCCGAACATGCCGAGCAGGCGCTTCTTCAGCTTGGCGGCCGTGCCTGGCTCGCTCTGCGCGGTCTGCGTTTCGGCAGGCGGCGCTGCCTCGGCCGGAATGGTGGCGGTTTGTACCGGCGCTTCGGCAGCCTTCTTGCGCGCGTCGGCATCGGCAACGGCCTGTGCCTTGGCGGCTTCCTTCGCGGCCTTGGCCGCGGCGACCGCCTCGGCCTTCTCGCGCTCGGCCTTTTCCTTGGCAGCCTTCTCGGCATCCAGCGCCGCCATCTTGCGACCGGCGGGCGAATCGATACGGCCCATACGCGACGAGACCGAGACACTGCCATCGGAGTTCAGCGAAGGCGGATCCAGCGGAACACGCTCGCCACGGGCCCGCTTGCGCGTCCAGTCGGAAACGATACTGGCTTCCTTGATGCCGGCGATGGTCGGCTTCGGCGCCGGCGTGCCGCCGTTCATGGCGCTGGCGAAGGCGGCGTCGTATTTGCTCTGATATTCGCTGTAGGCGACCTTCAGCGAATCGGGCTGCGTGCTGGCCGGACAGGCTCCGGTCGGGTTGAAAGTCGAACCCGCGGGAGCGACCTGGTTGAACACGTAGCGCTTCTCGCAGACGTCGACCTTCGGCGGCACCTTGGTGATTTCGAAATTATCGTAGCCGACCTTGAGCATCTTCCAGAACTCATAGTTCGGATCGTTGCGGTAGCGCGCCATGTTCGCGGCGGTCATCCGGAACGGGAAAGCCTGGATCTGAAACTCGGTCTGGCCGCCCTGGAACGCGTCGCGGCCGAAAGCATAGATTTCCTCGATCTGCGGGTCGGTCATCGAATAGCAGCCCGACGACGAGCAGGCGCCATGCACCATCAGATTGGCGCCGGTGCGCCCATTGGCGCGGTCATAGGCATTGGGGAAGCCGATGTTGAAGGCCAGATGGTAGCTGGACTTCGGATTCATCTGCGAAGGCCGCACCGTATAGAAGCCTTCTGGCGCCTGGCGGTCGCCTTCGGTGTATTTCGGCCCCAGTTTGCCCGACCATTTGCAGATCTGGTACGTCGCGATGATATCGTAGCGGCCGTTGGTCTTCTGCTTCCAGATCTCGACCGCGTTTTCTTCCTTGAAAACGCGCGCCATGATCGGAGCATTGCGATTCATGCTCTTGGCCCGCATCGAAGCCAGGATTTTCTCCGGCAACTGCTTGTTGGCGTGCTGAGGCGCGAAATCGCTGACGGAAGAGTTGGTGCAGCCGGCGATGCCGACAGCAGCGATCAGAAATCCGGTACGGACAAGCTTGGCGAACATGAGTCCCGGTATCGTCCTTCTTGGCGCCACGGTCTGCCGCGGCTGCTTCATGAACATCGACGGACCCTAAGCCCGTTAACCTTGAAAATCTGTTACCGCAAGCTGAGCCCGCGTTTCCTCACGGCAATGTCATTGTCCAAAGCGGCGGCAATTTTGTGGCAAAAGCGAGGGGTCTTGCCACATTGTGCGTCCTTCGAGGCTCGCCCTCAGACTCCTCGGACCATTGTTGCAGCAAGCATTCTCACGCTATTGCCGGCTCGCAACTCAGGATGAAGGAAGTATGTTCGCTTCTCCTCTCGAGGCTCGCAATAACGCCCCTCCTCCTGAGGTGCGAGCGAAGCGAGCCTCGAAGGACGCACCTTCTACAGGCTTCTGCCCATGGCGAGATACTTCTCGCGGCGCTGCTCGCGGAAATCGGTGTTGGCGCCGGCGAACTCCTGCATCGTCTTGTTGAGCAGTTCCCGGGTCGTCGCGATGACCTTTTCCGGTGCCCGATGCGCCCCGCCCAGCGGCTCCGGCACGATCCCGTCGATGATCTTGAGGTCGAACAGGTCCTGAGCGGTGATCTTCATGTTGGTCGCGGCGTCGCGCGAACGCGTCGTATCCCGCCACAGGATCGAGGCGGCGCCCTCCGGCGAGATTACCGAATAGATCGCATGCTCCAGCATGTAGACGCGGTTGGCGGTGGCGATGGCGATGGCGCCACCCGAGCCGCCCTCGCCGATGATGATCGATACCGAAGGCACCTTCAGGCCAAGGCAGGCGGAGGTCGAGCGGGCAATGGCTTCCGCCTGACCGCGCTCCTCGGCGCCGACGCCCGGATAGGCGCCCGCCGTATCCACCAGGGTGATGAGCGGGATCTTGTACCGGTCGGCCAGTTCCATCAACCGGACCGCCTTGCGGTAGCCTTCCGGGCGCACGGAGCCGAAATTGTGCTTGAGGCGGCTGGCCGTGTCCGAGCCTTTTTCCTGGCCGAGGATTGCCACGGACTCGCCCCTGAAACGGGCAAAGCCGCCGACAAGCGCCTGGTCCTCGCCGAAATTGCGGTCGCCCGCCAGCGGCGTGAAATCGGTGAACAGGCCCTTGATGTAATCGAAGCAGTGGGGCCTGTCGGGATGGCGCGCCACCTGCACCTTCTGCCACGGCGTCAGCGCCTTGTAGGCATCGCGCAAGGCATCCAGCGACCGCTTTTCCAGCCGCGCGATCTCGTCGGCCACATCGACCGCCTCGCCGCTCTCGGCCAGCTTCTTTAGCTCAATGATTTTGCCGTCGAGGTCTTGGACCGGCTTTTCGAAATCGAGATAGTTGTACATTCGTGAGGGTACCGATGCGCCGGATGAAAAGACTGCGGAAACGTCAAAAAACCGTTTCCGACCGGAGAAACGTGGCTTTCACATAGCGGCAGTGCGGCTAGTCGGCAAGCGGATGATGTTCGCTGACCAGCCGCATGAGCCGTTCTTCCAGCACATGCGTATAGATTTGCGTCGTCGATATGTCCGCGTGGCCGAGCAGTTGCTGCACTGCCCGCAGGTCCGCTCCGTTCTGCAAGAGATGGCTGGCAAAGGCGTGACGCAGCACATGTGGGGAGATTTTGGCAGCGGAAATGCCGGCACGCGCGGCCAGGCCCTTGAGTTCGCGGGCGAACACCTGCCGGGGCAGGAAGCCGCTGTCCGAAGCTGCGGGAAAAAGGAAAGTGCTGCTGGAAAAAGCCGGCACGCGCTTGCGCGCCGCCAGCCACGCCTTCATCGCGGTGCGCGCCTTGGCCGAAAGCGGCACCATGCGTTCCTTGTCGCCCTTGCCGCGCACCATGAAGAAGCGGTCGTCGCGCTGCGCCACTGTCACCGGCAGGCCGACCAGCTCGGAAACGCGCAGGCCGGTCGCATAGAGCACTTCGACCAGCGCATGCAGCCGCAGGGCCGACAAATCGTCGCCGGCGCCCTGGGATGGATCGCCAGCTTCCAGCGCTGCCCGGTCCAGCAGCCGGCCCGTCTCCGCCTCGCCCATGGTCTTGGGCAGCGGCCGTCCCTTGCGCGGGCTGTCCAGCGTTCCCGTCGGGTCGTCGGCGCGCAGACCCTCGGCGTAGAGGAACTTGAAGAACTGCCGCAGCGCCGAGAGTTTGCGCGCCTGCGAGGTCGGCGCGAAGCCCCGCGCGGCGATGCTGTCGAGATATGCGCGCAGATCGGCGGACGATGCATTCGCGAGATTGGCGATCTCCCCCGCCGCATCGTCGAGGTCGCGGCGATAGCTGGCCAGCGTGTTTTCCGCAGCGCCCCGCTCGGCGCTCATCATTTCGAGGAAAGCTTCGATGCGGGCGGCGTTGTTCATGGCTTGGGGTTGAGCTTTTCGGACGGAATGCGGACCGTCAGTTCCGCCTGCTTCGGCTGCACGAACATGACGAGCGCAAACATGGCGCCGTAGACGACGCCGGCCAGAACTGCGAGCGTCACGACAAAGCGGAACAGTGTCGGCATGCTTTTTATGTGCCCGTCTTCGTTTTCAGACCCCGTCCCGTTATGAGACGCCAAATCCGCCATTTCAAGGGCAATGCCGCGGCGCGACGGCCGGCCCGCGCTTGACGCAAACGGTCTTTTCATGTCGATACGCCCCGATGAGGCCCCCAAGGTCGATTTCGAAATGAATGCGCAGACGGCAAACCAGTCGCATGATGAGCGCCCCGCTTTGGTTGGAAGGCTGGGCGTGCGTTCGGTCGTGTTCGTGGGCCTGATGGGCGCCGGCAAGACGGCGATCGGCCGCAAGGTCGCGGGAACGCTTTCGCTGCCCTTCATCGACAGCGACCACGAGATCGAAACCGTATCGCGCATGACCATTCCGGAACTGTTCGAGCGCTATGGCGAGCCCGAATTCCGCGCTCTCGAGCAGCGCGTCATCCTGCGGTTGCTGGAGACCGGACCGCAGGTGCTGTCGACCGGCGGCGGCGCCTTCATGAATGCGCAAACACGGGAAGCGATCGCCGCCCAGGGCATCTCGGTATGGCTCAAGGCCGATGTCGATCTGCTCATGGAGCGGGTGTCGAAGAAGCAGAACCGGCCGCTGCTGAAGAGCGACAATCCGCGCGCCGTGCTGGAGCAGTTGATGAAGGACCGCTACCCGATCTATGCCCATGCCGACATCACCGTGCCGACGCGCGACGAACGCAAGGAAGTCATTGCCGCCGAGGTGATCGAAGCGCTTGAACGCCATCTGCCCGTCACCGATGCCGGAGTAGCTACCCATGAATGATGCCGCTCGAAACAGGGCCATCGATGCCCCTGTCGTCGTCGAGGTCGGACTGGGGGATCGCGGCTACGATATCCTCATCGGCCCCGGCCTGCTGGATCGTGCCGGAGAGGAAATCGCCCAGCGTCTGCCGGGGACGCGCGCCGCCATCGTCACCGATGAAAATGTCGCTACCGCGCATCTCGCCACCTTGCAGGCTGGCCTGGATCGAGGCGGCGTCGCCTCCACCGTCATCACGCTGCCGCCGGGTGAAAAGACCAAGAGCTTTGCTCATCTTCAGGATGTCGTCGATGGCATTCTGGCCGCGCGGCTGGAGCGTCGCGACAGCGTGGTCGCGCTGGGCGGCGGCGTTGTCGGCGATCTGGCGGGTTTCGCCGCCGGCATTGTGCGACGTGGCATGAATTTCGTGCAGATGCCAACCTCGCTGCTGGCGCAGGTCGATTCCTCCGTCGGCGGCAAGACAGGGATCAACAGCCCGCGCGGCAAGAACCTTGTCGGCGTCTTCCACCAGCCGAAGCTGGTGCTGGCCGACACGGACGTCCTCGACACGCTGCCCTTGCGAGAATTCCGCGCCGGCTATGCCGAAGTCGCCAAATACGGCCTCATCGACCGGCCCGATTTCTTTGTATGGCTGGAGAAGAACTGGCGCGACGTTTTCGCTGGCGGCGCTGCGCGCATCGAGGCGATCGCGCAATCCTGCCGCGCCAAGGCCGACGTGGTGGCGCGCGACGAATTCGAGCTGGGTGATCGCGCGCTGCTCAATCTCGGCCATACCTTCGGACACGCCCTGGAAGGGGCCGTGCAATATGATGGCGCGCGGCTCGTCCATGGCGAAGGCGTCGCTATCGGCATGGCGCTGGCGCACCGCTTTTCGGCCCGCATGAACCTCGCCAGCCCAGACGATGCGGCGCGCGTCGAGGCGCACCTGCAGGCAGTCGGGTTGCCCTGGCGCATGGCCGATATCCCCGGCGAGCTTCCCGGTGCGGAAGCACTGCTCGATTTCATCACGCAGGACAAGAAGGTCAGCCGCGGCACCCTCACCTTCATCCTCACTCACGGCGTCGGCCAAGCCTTCGTCGCCAAGGACGTACCGGCCTCCGAGGTGCTGGCCTTCCTGAAGGAAAGCCACCCCGCATGAGCGCTGCCGGCTGGTCCACCGCCGGCTGGCTCGTCGCCGGTATCCTGGCGGCTTTCGGCTTGCTGGCCGTTGTCCTGCACAGGAGACTGGCCGCAAGGGCGGGATACGTCCTGTTGCCGAATGCGTCATCGCATCAGGACACACAGAGCGGCGAGGAGAACCGCGCCAATGGCCAGGTGACAGGGCCTGGCAGGGCGCGACTCGACGACTGGTTCGAACTGGCCGACCTGGAAGTGTCCGACGTCATGGTCCACCGCACCAATATGCGCTCGGTCAACGCTGACGATGCGCCGGAGGCGGTGGTGCGGGAAATCCTCCAAAGCCCGCACACGCGCATGCCGCTGTGGAAGGGTTCGCTCGACAACATTGTCGGTATTCTTCATGCCAAGGACTTGCTGCGCGCGCTGAACGAGGTCGGCAACGATTTTTCGCAGATCGACGTTATGAAGATCGCCGCGAAACCGTGGTTCGTGCCCGACACGACGACCCTGCAGGAACAGCTCAACGCCTTCCTGCGCCGCAAGGCGCATTTCGCCATCGTCGTCGACGAATACGGCGAGGTTGAAGGGCTGGTGACGCTGGAGGACATCATCGAGGAAATCGTCGGCGACATCGCCGACGAGCACGATATCGACATGCAGGGCGTCAAGCAGGAGGCGGACGGGTCGGTCGTGGTCGATGGCGCCGTGTCGATCCGCGACCTCAACAGGGCCTTGGGCTGGAACCTGCCGGACGAGGAAGCGACAACCATCGCCGGCCTCGTCATTCATGAGACCCAATCGATCCCGGAAGAGCGGCAGGCCTTCACCTTTCACGGAAAGCGTTTCGTGGTGATGAAACGCGACAAGAACCGCATCGCCAGACTGCGGATCAGGCCGGTCGAGGCGACATGACGGCGGATATGACCCTGGTCATTGGCCATGGTCACCTCTCACCCATCTTCCGGACTGAGCGCAGGAGAAATGAGGCTCGGAAGGGCGAGTTTCTGGTATCGTCCATCTCGGTATGGGAAATTTTCAGATGGGTTTTACGAGGCCGAATCGCACTCGGCTTGCAATTGTCCAGCTGGATCGCAGCGGTCGAGTCAGCCCCCTCGGTTCGCTTCATTCCCATCGACAATGCAGTCGTCATGGCAAGCGAACAACTGATCCGCGACTATCCCCATGTGCAGATCATCTGATGAGTCTAGTCACCACCTCACCTTTTCGCCCGGCGCCGCCGGCTCGATCGCCAGGGCGTGCAGCCCGGCCTTCAATTCGCCGGCGAGCAGATCGTTGACGGCGCGATGGCGTTCCAGCCGGCTCATGCCGGCAAAGGCGGGCGCGACGATGCGGACGCGAAAATGCGTTTCGCCGGTGCCGTCATAGACGGCGTGGTGGCCTGATTCCTCATGATGGTGCCCGGCGTGCAGGTGGCTTTCGTTGATGACAGCCAGCCGCTCCGGCGAAAATGTCTCTGTCAGTTTTTTTTCCATTGCCGCTTGTATGGACATTGCCGTTTTCCTTCACCAAATACACGGCGTCGCCGCCGGCCGATTTTCCGCCACCGATTTTGCGCCGCATTCCTCCGCGATTCAGCGGTTAGGGCGATCAATGCAAAAATGTCAATTCTTGTTTCGCATCGGCGAACGTCCCATAGATGGGGTGCGATGAAGGCCTATCCCAAATATTTCGAGAAAATCCGCATCCGTCCCGAGAAGGACGCGGAGCTGAAGTCGCGCGCGCCGGTCTGCCAATGGGATGGCTGCAAGGAGCCGGGCACCCACAAGGCGCCGGTCGGCCGGATGAAGGAAGGTGAGTATTTCCGCTTCTGCTTCGACCATGTGCGCGAATACAACAAGGGCTTCAACTATTTCTCCGGCGTCTCCGACAATGAGATCGCCCGCTTCCAGAAGGAGGCGATGACCGGACACCGCCCGACCTGGAAGATGGGCGCCAGCGCCAGCACGCGCTCGGCCCCCGATTTCGCCCAGCAACGATCCGGCCGCGCCGGCTACCACAACCGCATGCGCGATCCGTTCAACCTGTTCAACGAGGCGCGGGACCGTAGCGCCCCGAAGGAGCGCAAGGCCAAGCCCCTTGAGGCCAAGGCGCTGGAAACGCTTGGCCTTGACGTAAAGGCGACTGGCAAGGACATCAAGGCGCGCTATAAAGAACTGGTGAAACGCCACCATCCCGACGCCAACGGTGGCGACAGAGGTTCGGAAGACCGGTTCCGCGACGTGCTTCAGGCCTACCGCGTGCTCAAGCAAGCGGGCCTGTGCTAGGTCATAGGGACCGAGGCATTTTTCCAACTATCATCGGGTTGGAAAAGGTTTTAAGACCGCCCCCGGACAAAAGTGGATTGCCGGCGAAGCGCATCGCCTCGCCCGTGGAGACGTTGAGACGTTATGAACAAGGTCGAACGTGACATCGCCAACCTGCCCGACACAACGGTGTCGGTGAAGGACAAATTCGGCTTCGATTCCAAGATGGTCGTACCTGCCTATTCGGTGGCGACCGAGCATGTGCCCGACATCGATCCGGATTATCTGTTCGACAAGCACACGACCATGGCGATCCTCGCCGGGTTCGCCTTCAACCGCCGCGTCATGGTTTCCGGCTATCACGGCACCGGCAAATCGACCCATATCGAACAGGTAGCCGCCCGGCTGAACTGGCCGATGGTGCGCGTCAACCTCGACAGCCATGTCAGCCGTATCGACCTCGTCGGCAAGGACGCAATCGTCGTGCAGGAAGGCATGCAGGTCACGGAATTCCGCGACGGCATCCTGCCCTGGGCCTACCAGCACAATGTCGCGCTCTGCTTCGACGAGTATGACGCCGGCCGTCCCGACGTGATGTTCGTCATCCAGCGCGTGCTGGAATCATCGGGCCGCCTGACCCTGCTCGACCAGAGCCGCGTCATTCGCCCGCATCCGGCCTTCCGCCTGTTCGCCACCGCCAACACGGTCGGCCTCGGCGACACCACCGGTCTCTACCACGGCACCCAGCAGATCAACCAGGCGCAGATGGATCGCTGGTCGATCGTCACCACGCTGAACTACCTGCCGCACGACAACGAGGTTGCCATCGTTCTTGCCAAGGCCAAGCATTACCGCGACGCCAAGGGCAAGGAGATCGTCAACAAGATGGTGCGCGTCGCCGACATGACGCGCTCGGCCTTCGTCAATGGCGACCTGTCGACGGTGATGAGCCCGCGCACCGTCATCACCTGGGCCGAGAACGCCGAGATCTTCGGCGATGTCGGCATGGCCTTCCGGCTGACCTTCCTGAACAAGTGCGACGAGCTGGAGCGTTCGGTGGTGGCCGAGTTCTATCAGCGCGCCTTTGGCGAGGACCTGCCCGAGAGCGCCGCCAACGTGGTGCTGGGATAGCAAGAGCGCCATGGCCGGAGCCGGCGACAACACGCGCAACAAATCGAAAACGGGGCAGGAAGCCGACAGCTTCAAGCGCTCGCTCACGGTCTGCATGCGCGCCATCTCCGGCGACAAGGAGATGGAGGTCGGTTTCGCCAAGGACCGGCCGGCGCTGGCCGGCAGCCGCGCGCGGCTGCCCGAACTGCCGAAGAAACCTTCCCGAACCGATATCGCCGTCACCCGCGGGCTCGGCGATTCCATGGCGCTCAAGCGCGCCTGCCATGACGCCCGCATCCATCTGAAGCTGGCGCCGGAAGGCAAGCAGGCGCGCGCCGTTTATGACGCCGTCGAACAGGCGCGCGTCGAGGCAATCGGCTCGCGCATGATGACGGGCATCGCCGACAACATCGGCTCGATGCTGGAAGACAAGTACACCAAGGCCAATCTCGTCGACATCCGCGACAGGGAAGACGCACCCGTCGAGGAAGCGCTGGCGCTGATGGTGCGCGAGAAGCTGACCGGTCGGCCCCCGCCGAAGAGCGGCGAACAACTGGTCGATCTGTGGCGTCCCTGGGTCGAGGACAAGGCCGGCGCCGATCTCGACGGGCTGGCCGACAAGCTCGACGATCAGCAGGCTTTTGCCCGCGTCGTACGCGACATGCTGGCGTCGATGGAGATGGCCGAGGAACTGGGCGACGACCAGGAAACCGAGGACAGCGAAGACAACGACGACAACCAGCCGCAGGGCGAGGAACAAAGTGAGGAAGGCGGCGAGGACGATTCGGGCGGAGAAGATTCTCAAGCCGACGACGCCGAGGCATCGGACGATGACCAGGACACGGCTGAATCCGAATCCGCCGACGCATCCTCGGAAGATTTGTCCGATGAGGACGATGCGGATGCCGAGACGCCGGGCGAGGCCCGGCGCAACGACAATCCCTTCGCCAATCTGCCGAAGGAGATCGACTACAAGGTCTTCACCACCGCCTTCGACGAGACGGTCGGGGCCGAGGAACTGTGCGACGAGGAGGAGCTGGATCGCCTGCGCGCCTTCCTCGACAAGCAGCTCTCCAATCTGCAGGGCGTCGTCGGCCGCCTTGCCAACCGCCTGCAACGCCGCTTGATGGCGCAGCAGAACCGCTCCTGGGATTTCGATCTCGAGGAAGGTTACCTCGATCCGGCGCGGCTGGTGCGCGTCGTCATAGACCCGATGCAGCCGCTATCGTTCAAGCAGGAGCGCGACACCAAGTTCCGTGACACGGTGGTGACGCTGGTGCTCGACAATTCCGGCTCGATGCGCGGCCGGCCGATCACGGTCGCCGCAACCTGCGCCGACATATTGGCGCGCACGCTGGAGCGCTGCGGCGTCTCTGTGGAGATCCTTGGCTTCACCACCCGCGCCTGGAAGGGCGGACAGGCGCGCGAGAAGTGGCTGAAGGATGGCAAGCCGCCTAATCCGGGCCGGCTGAATGATTTGCGCCATATCATCTATAAGTCCGCCGACCATCCGTGGCGACGCGCCCGCCGCAATCTCGGCCTGATGATGCGCGAGGGCCTGCTGAAGGAGAATATCGACGGCGAGGCGCTGATGTGGGCGCACCAGCGCCTCATGGGCAAGCCTGAACAACGCAAGATCCTGATGATGATCTCGGATGGCGCACCCGTCGATGATTCGACGCTGTCGGTAAACCCCGGCAACTACCTGGAGCGGCATCTGCGCGCCGTCATCGACCTGATCGAGACCCGTTCGCCGGTCGAACTGCTGGCCATCGGCATCGGCCACGATGTTACGCGCTATTATCGCCGCGCCGTCACCATCGTCGATGCCGAGGAGCTTGCCGGCGCCATGACCGAGCAGCTTGCCTCGCTGTTCGGCGAGGAAAGCGTACGGGAGACGCGACGCGGCGGCTTCAGGCGGGCTGGATGACCACACTGGCGGCTGTGCTGAATTCCGCCCGATTTCTATCCGTTCGATGTTCGATGGCGATTTTTCTGGTGCTTTTCGCGCTACTGTTCGGCTTGCCTGCGCAGGCTGTCGAACGCAATTTTGTCGAACCCATCGAAATCGCCGCCCGCCCGATCGCCCAGTTCCATATCGGCCACGACGATACCCGGTTCGGGCCGCTGGAATTCGTCGGCGGACTGGAGATGACATCGACCGCGCGCGATCTGGGCGCACTGTCGGCCTTCCGTTTCCTCAAGCCGGGCAGCGATTTCATCGGCGTTGCCGACACCGGTTTCTGGTTCTTTGGCAGCATCGTCCATGATGCGCGGAAGCGTCCGTCTGGCGTGACGAACTTCACCATGCAGCAGATGGTCGGCAAGGATGGCCAGCTCATCGACCGCAAATGGGAAGTCGATGCGGAGGGGCTGGACGTCCGGGACGGCGTCGCCACGGTCGGCTTCGAGCGCAACCACCGCATCGCGCAGTTCAGGATCGACCCGAACGACATGAAGGCCCCTTTCCGGGAGCTCGATTTCCTCGTGCCGGCCAACGAACTGCGCCAGAACCGGGGTTTCGAGACCGTCACCCATTCGACGCCGGAAAGCCTGCACAACGGCAGTCTGGTCGTCGTGTCGGAAAAGAGCCTCGACAGGGCCGGCAATATTTTCGCGGCCATCATCGAGGGTCCGGGCAAGGGCATCTTCACCGTCAAGCGCAACGGCGAGTTCGACATCACCGACGGCGCCTTCCTGCCGGGCGGCGACCTGCTGCTGCTGGAACGTTCCTTCTCCATCGCCTCGGGCGTGCGGATGCGGCTCCGCCGCATTGATGGCGCCAGCATCGCCAAGGGCAAGGTGGCCGACGGACCGGTGCTGCTGGAAGCCGACATGAGCTACCAGATCGACAATATGGAAGGCATGGACGTCTGGGCCCGCGACGACGGAGCCTTGATGGTGTCGCTGATGTCCGACGACAACCATTCGATCCTGCAGCGCAACCTTTATCTCGAGTTCATCCTGCATCAGGATTGAACAGCCGGGGCCAAACGCCCTTTTCCTGCACATTCTGTTTCAACTGTCGGCATCGGGCCGGCCCAAACGTCCTTGGGACATGCTTCGGCTCAACCGGCAACCCGTTGCCGGCACGAGACGTTCCGCATCCGAACAGCCGGAAGGAGAAAACAATGCTCAAGGACAAAACCTCGACCGCCATCGTCGCGGTCTCCGACATCGCCCGCGCGACAGCGTTCTATCGCGACGTGCTCGGCCTCGAGATCACCGACGACAGCATGGGTGAAGTGGTGGTTTTCCGCACCGGCGACACCTCGCTCGTCGTCTATCGTTCGGAATACGCCGGTACCAACAAGGCCAATGCCGTGGTCTGGGACGTCGGTGACGAGATCGACACCATCGTCGCCGACCTCGCCGCGAAAGGCGTCACCTTCGAACACTATGACGGCATGGAATTGCAGGGCGACATCCATGTCGCCGGCAAGATGAAGATGGTCTGGTTCAAGGATCCCGACGGCAACATATTGCACCTGAACAATATGTGACGCTTGGCCTCTCAGCCTCCCTTGGTCGCCAGCCAGATGACATGACGCGCGCCACGTTTGCCGGTGGCGCGCACCTTGACCTCTTCGACCGAAAAGCCGGCGCGGATCAGCCGGCGGGTGAAGCCGGCATCGGGCGCCGAGGACCAGACGGCGAGAATACCGCCGCCGGTCAGCGCGGCGTGCGCCTTGCCCAGCCCGGCAAGGTCGTAAAGACGATCGTTCGCACGCCGGGTCAGCCCCTCGGGGCCATTGTCGACATCGAGGAGAATAGCGTCATAGCTCGCCTTTGCCTGCGCGATCACAGCGCCGACGTCGGCCTCAATGATCGAAACACGCGGATCGTCCAGGCAGCCGGCGAAGATTTCCGCCATCGGCCCACGCGCCCATGACACCACCGCCAGCACCAGTTCGGCCACCGCAACGCGCGCATCGGCGGAAAGCCCGGTTAGCGCGGCGCGCAGCGTAAAACCCATGCCGAGACCACCAATGAGGAAACTGGCCTGCTTGCGTGAGCCGACCCTCTGGCACGCCAGGCTGGCAAGCGCCTCCTCGGAGCCGCTCAGCCGGCTGTTCATCAGTTCGGTGGCGCCGAGCATGATGGAGAATTCGCTGCCGCGCCGCTTCAGCCGCAGATCGCCGCCGCCATCGGGCATTTCGGCCCTGTCGAGCTGGATCCAGGGGATCAAGCGGCGACCGTCTTCTGGCTCCAGCGGGCGGCGATGAGCCGGTAGGGAATCAGCGCGAAGACGGCGATGATCAGCTTGACAGAAAGGTCGCCGAGCGCCCAGGACACCCAGCGCATCGTCTCGATCGGCAGCACACCCAGCAGCGGCGCGGTCTCCAGCGCGAAGGCATCGTTCGGGCCGGAAAAGGCGAAGGCGGCGGAAAAAGCCACCGAGAAGAACACCACGGTGTCGACGACCGAGCCGGCCAGCGTGCCGAAGATCGGCGCCCGCCACCAGCTCTGCCGGCGCAGCCAGTTGAACACCGTCACGTCAAGAAGCTGCGCGGTGAGAAACGCCGCGCCCGACGCAGCTGCGATGCGCACCAGCCGGTCGGCCGCCGTCTGGAATTCGATCAGGCCGGCGCGGAACAGCAGCGGCGGCATGACGATCGAACACACGACAGCCGTCATGAAGCCGACAAAGACGATCCGGCGCGCCACCGCGGGCCCGTAGCGGCGATTGGCGAGGTCGGTCACCAGGAAGGCGAAGGGATAGGTAAAGGCGCCCCATGTCAAAATGTCGGCGAGCGAAAGCCCGCCGACGGTTCCCTGCACGGGAAACTGCACGAGGACGTTGGACGCCACCACGACAAGCGCCATGGCGGCCACGAAGGGCAGGTAACGGGAAAAGAAGTTCATTTTTTTATCCTGGGTAATGGAACCAGCGGAGCGAAATCATGCTCCAGGAAAGACGGTCGTCCCCCGCCTTGAACGGATCAGGCTGCCGGCTGCTCGGCCGGCTGGTCAGCCTGCTTCTTGGCGATCTGCTTCTTCAGCAGGCGCGCCTTCTGCGACAGCTCGGCCACGTCGGCCTTGGCCAGGAAAGCGTCGAGACCGCCGCGATGCTCGACCGAACGCAGCGCGTTGGCGGAGATACGCAGGCGCACATTCTGGTTCAGCGCTTCCGAGATCAGCGTCACATTGACGAGATTCGGCAGGAAGCGACGCTTGGTCTTGTTGTTGGCGTGGCTCACATTGTTGCCGGTCAGAACGGCTTTGCCGGTGAGTTCGCAGGCGCGTGACATGATGCTAACCTTCAATAACTGTCGAACCAAACTTCGTGCCCGCGCCGGTCGGCGCGCGGTCTTCCTGAAGCGGCCCATGGAAAAGTTGGCGTTCCATAGGGGCATTTGGCCAAGGCGTCAAGCCGGCGAATGCCGCGCGGCGCGCTGCAAAGGCCTGCGTATCCACATTAATGCCGGATTTGGCCGGTTGAAACAAGGCGATGGGACATATCGCAATCCCCTGCGGCTTGCGGAAAGATAAGGAAATCCGGGCATGGCAGGGCTGGCGAACCTCCTTCTCGCGGCGCTCGTGGTCACGGTGCCGGCGACAGGCAAGCAAGGCGACTATTCGTTCACCGGCGATTATTCGATCACCTTCCTCGGTCTGCCGGTGGCAAGCTCCACCTTCAACAGTACGTTCAAGGACGGCGCCTATTCGGTGAAGGGCGCCTTTTCGGCCTCCGGGCTGGCGCGCCTGTTCGACGATACCAAGGGTTCGATCAGCTCGTCCGGCCGCATCGAGGGCGACGATATCAGGCCGAGCCGGTTCCACAGCTCCTATACATCGGGCAAGAAGGCATCCACCATCGACGTCCGCTTCCAGGGCGGCAATGTCGTCAGTACCGAGGTGACGCCGAAGCCGAAGAAGCGCGGCAGCGACTGGCTGCCGATCGGCGCCGCGGACCTCAAGGGGGTGGTCGATCCGATTACCGCCACCGTCATCAGCGCCGAAAGCCTGGAAAAGGTCTGCGGCCGCACGGTAAAGCTCTACGACAGCGAAATGCGCGCCAATTTGAAGCTGACGCATGATTCCACCGGCTCCATTTCCGTCCAGGGCTATGAGGGGCCGACCGTCACCTGCTCCATGCGCTTCGAACCGGTGTCGGGTTACCGCAAGGGCCGCAAGGCGCTGGAATTCCTGCGCAACAAAAGCCGCATCATGGTGACGTTTGCGCCTCTGGGGCAAACCGGCGTATATGCGCCCATCTACGCCACCGTCGGAACCCAGATTGGCACCATCACCATCCGCGCAAGGCGTTTTGAAGTGACGAAATAGGCGCACTGCGGCGCCGTCGGGAAAGCCCGGCGAATATCTTGGGGGAGATATGGGGCGCGCGACATTGATCGGCTTCTCGGCAGTCGCCATGTGGGCGCTGCTGGCGCTTCTCACCGACGCGTCCGGTTCGGTGCCGCCCTTCCTGCTGTCGGCGATGACCTTCGCCATCGGCACCTGCGTCGGGCTGGCCGCGCGGCTGTTCATGGCTCGTCCTGACCGGCCGGTGAAAATCCCGCCTCAGGTCTGGCTGATCGGCATTGCCGGTCTGTTCGGCTATCATTTCTTCTACTTCACCGCTCTGCGGAACGCACCGGCGGTCGAAGCCAGTCTCATCGCCTATCTCTGGCCGCTGCTGATCGTTCTGGGATCGGCGCTGATGCCGGGCGAGCGGCTGGCCTGGAACCATGTCGCCGGCGCGCTGCTGGGGCTGGCCGGCACTGTCCTGATCGTCACCAAGGGCAGTGGCCTTTCCTTCGAGGCCAACTACGCCTTTGGATATGCCATGGCCGCGGTATGCGCGCTTTTATGGTCCGCCTATTCGCTGCTGTCGCGCCGGTTTCCATCGGTGCCGACCACAATCGTCACCTGGTTCTGCGCCGCCACGGCGATCCTGTCGCTGTTTTGCCATCTTGCGCTTGAGCAGACCGTGCTGCCGGCGACGCCGGGGCAATGGCTGGCCGTGCTTGGCCTCGGCCTGATGCCGGTCGGCGCCGCCTTCTATGCCTGGGATATCGGCGTCAAGCGCGGCAACATCCAGGTGCTCGGGGCGGCAAGCTATGCCGCGCCCTTGCTGTCGACGCTGGTGCTGATCGCCACCGGCTTCGCCGAGCCGTCCCTGCGCATTCTCGCTGCCTGCCTGCTCATCACCGGCGGCGCCGTGCTGGCGGCAAAATCGCTTCTGTTTCGCCACCGCGCCTCGGCTCAAACCGGAGCAAGCGCCTGATGCTGTTCCCCGGAGGGATTGAGGCCACTCCCAACGCAACGCTGCTATTCTCGGTCGCGGCGGCCATAATCTACCTGCTCACGGTCGATATGGGACCGACATTGTCCCGCACCGCGGTGAAGACCCTGTCGATCCTGCTCCTGGCCGGCCTCGCCATCACGCAGGACGCGCCGTGGCTGCTGCTCCTGGCGCTGCTGCTCAGCGCGGCGGGCGATGCATTCCTGTCGCGCGACGGCGAACTGCCCTTCATGGCCGGGCTGGTCAGCTTCCTGGCCGCCCATCTCGCCTATATCGTGCTGTTCCTCGGCAATGGCGAAGGCCTGGGGCTGCTTGCCGGCGAGCCCTGGCGGGCCGCGCTGGCATTGCTGCTCGTCCTTTTCGCCGTGGCCATGCTTTTCGTGCTATGGCGGCCGGTGGGCAGCGATCTGCGTCCGCCGGTGGCGACCTATATGGTTGCGCTTCTGGCGATGGCGCTGGCGGCGCTCACCATGCGCTTGCCGCTGGTCGTCTGCGGCGCGCTCCTGTTCATGGCGTCCGACGCCATGCTGGCATGGGAAAAGTTCGTCGCCCGCCCGCAGGCGTCCTACCGCCCGCTGATGCGCCGCGCCGTGTGGATCACCTACTATGGCGCCCAGTTGGCGATCGTTCTGGCTTTTGTCCTGGCTTAAAGCCCGAACTCAGAAATTGTCCTTGCGCTTTCGGATCTCAGCGAACACCTCGTCGTTCGAAGCATCTTCCATGCCGAGGTTCTTGCGGATGGCCGGATCGGCCCAGCGCAGAAACGGATTGGTCGCCAGTTCTTCGCCGATCGTCGTCGGCAGCGTCGGCCGGTCCTCTGCCCGCAGCGCCTCGATCTTCTTGACGCGTTCCTGCAAAAGCACATTGCCGGGATCGATGGTGAGGGCAAAGCGCGCGTTGGCCAGCGTATATTCATGACCGCAATAGACGACGGTATCCGGCGGCAGTTCGGAGAGCTTCTTCAGCGATTCGTACATGACCTCGGGCGGCTTTTCGAAAAGCCTGCCGCAGCCCAGTGCAAACAGCGTGTCGGCGGTGAAAACCACCTTCGACTGCGGGAAATAATAGGATACGTGGCCGGCGGTGTGGCCCGGCGTCTCGATCACCTCGACCTCCTCATTGCCGAAGGCAAGTGTCGATCCCTCGACGACCGTGTCGTCAATGCCGGGAATCTTCTCCTGCTCCGCCCGCGGCCCGATGATCTTGAGGCCAAAGCGATCCTTCAGCGCGAGATTGGCCTCGACATGGTCCGCATGGTGATGCGTCGTCAGGATCAGCCCCGGTGTCCAGCCGGTGCGCTCGATGGCCGCCAGGATCGGCGCCTCTTCCGGCGCATCGATCAGCGCCGTCTCGCCGGTCTCGGAATCGTGCACAAGCACGCCGAAATTGTCGCTGCGGCACATGAACTGCTCGACCTGGATCGCCATCGTCTTTTTCTCCTTTTTCTGCCGCAGAGATAGGGCGCGCCACGCCCGCTGTCATCCCGTCTTCGCCTTATAAGGCCAAGGTCATTCAACTTTGCCGCATCATGGGTTAGCGTCCGCCGCATGCATTCGGACATTGTCGATCTCCGTTCCTTCTATGCGAGCCCGCTCGGCAGTCTTGCCGAGCGCTCGATCACCATGGCGCTGTCCTCGATCTGGGCGAATGTGCCGAACGAGCGGCTGGTCGGTCTCGGCTACACCCTGCCCTGGCTCGAGCGCTTCGGCGCCGATGCCGAACGCGCGCTGGCCTTCATGCCGGCGACGCAGGGCGCCGTGGTATGGCCGGCGACCGGGCCGGTGGCGACCGCGCTGGTCTTCGACGAGGAACTGCCGCTGGTTGACGCCTCGATCGATCGAATGCTGCTCGTCCACTCCCTGGAGCACGCCGAAAACCCGCGTGAGACGCTCAACGAAATCTGGCGCGTGCTGTCGCCGGCCGGGCGCGTCGTCATCGTCGTGCCGAACCGACGCGGCGTCTGGGCGCGTTTCGAACACACGCCGTTCGGTACCGGCAGGCCGTTTTCACGCGGCCAGCTCACCGAACTGCTGCGCGACGCCAACTTCACGCCCGCCGCCTGGTCGGACGCGCTCTATTTCCCGCCGTCCCAACGCCGCTTCATGATGCGCTTCCAGGGCGTTCTGGAGCGCATGGGCCGCCGCGCCTGGCCGATCTTCTCCGGCGTCATCGTCGTCGAGGCTCAGAAACGGCTCTATCAGGGCGTGCCCGTGGCGCAGCGCGCCTCCCGGCGCGTCTTCGTACCGGTGTTGTCGCCGCAGGGCGCCACCGGCATGGGGCGTCAGGGCCGCAAGCACGCAGCATGCCGGAGCCAAGGCTGAAATGAGCGACGAAAACAGCGTGGCGGTCGAGGCCAGCAGCCTGCGCGAACAGGTTTCCGCCGTCCGGCAGGCGCTGGCGGCGTCACCGGTGCGCAAGCCGCTTTACTGGGCGGCGGCGGGCATCTTCGCCGTCATCATCGCCACGTCGTTCGGACAAATCCTGCTCAACCGCTGGAACCAGCCCTTCTACGACGCCATCCAGCGGCGCGACCTGCAGGGCTTCCTGCATCAGCTGATGGTCTTCGCCATGATCGCCGGCGGCCTTTTGCTGCTCAACATCGCCCAGCAATGGCTGAACCAGCGGCTGCGGCTTCGCTTGCGCGAAACGCTGACGCTCGACCTGATCGACCAATGGATGCGGCCGAACCGCGCCTTCCGCCTGACCCATGCGGGCGTCATCGGCGTCAATCCCGACCAGCGGATGCAGCAGGACGCCGGCCATCTTTCCGATCTGACCACCGATCTCGGCGTCGGCTTGCTGCAGGCCTGCATCCTGCTCGCCTCCTTCGTCGGCGTCCTGTGGACGCTGTCTTCCGGTTTCGCCTTCCACATCGGCGACCGCACGATCGCCATTCCCGGCTATATGGTCTGGGCAGCGTTCCTGTATGCCGGTCTCGCCTCGCTGATCAGCTGGCTGGTCGGGCGGCCGCTCATTCAGCTCAACAGCGACCGCTATGCGCGCGAGGCCGAACTGCGCCACTCCATGGTGCGGGTCAACGAACACATCGACGCCATCGCGCTCGCCCGCGGCGAGGCCGACGAGAAGCGGCGGCTGGAAACCGACCTTGGCGCGGTCCTGGCTGCGATGCTGCGCATCTACGGCGCGCAGATCAATCTCGGCTGGGTCACCGACACCTATGGCTGGATCACCGTCGTGGCGCCGATACTGGTCGCCTCGCCGGTCTATTTCGCCGGCGATCTGAGCTTCGGCGGGCTGATGATGGCGGTCGGCGCCTTCAACCAGGTGCATTCCTCGCTGCGCTGGTTCGTCAACAACATTGGCGGCATCGCCGACTGGCGCGCGACGCTGATGCGCGTCGCCGATTTCCGTATGGCGCTTACCGAGACAGACAGCCTGTATGGCGATGAAGAGCGCATCGAGATCGTGGCGAACAAGGACGACGCGCTGACCTTCGACGGGCTCGAAATCGTCGCGCCGACCGGCTGCATCAGGCTGAACGAGCCGAAGACCCGCATCGAGGCCGGCGAGCGCGTGCTGGTCACCGGCGATCCCGGCTCGGGCAAGACGCTGCTGTTCCGCACCGTGGCCGGCCTGTGGCCATGGGGCAAGGGGCGCATCGGCCTGCCCGCCGGGGAAACGCCGATGTTCATTTCCCGCACGCCCTATTTTTCACCCGGTACCCTGCGCGAAGTGCTGAACCGGTCCGGCAAGGCCGAAAAGATCGACGACGCGGCGATGAAGAAGGCGCTGGCCGCGGTCGGTCTCGACCGGCTTTCCGCCTGGCTCGACCGCAGCGCCCGCTGGGAACACGAACTGAGCGACGACGAGCAACGCCTCCTCGCCTTCGCCCGGCTTGTCCTGCATAAACCGGCATGGGTCATCATTGACGAGGCGCTGGATACGTTCGACGGCACCCAGACGAAGCAGCTGCTCGCCGCCATCGACAGGAACCTGCCCAGATCGGCAGTCGTCAACATCGGGCGCAGCCAGCGCAACTACGAATTCTTTCCGAGAACGCTGGATATCGTCAGGGACACGGCGGGTCCGGCGCTGAAACCGCCGCATGTCCGTCCGGGCGCCATCGAGCCGCCGCCCAAAACGGTCAAGAAGCGTAAAAGATAGAAAACACCCCCAATACGGTTCGAGGGTATTGGCTAGGCGACCGCCGAATCAGATTCAGCGCCAATATCGTCGATGTCGTACGGCGTCATCTGGTAAACCTGGTTGATCCAGTTGCCGAACAGAAGATGGGCATGCGAGCGCCAGCGGTTGAGCGGCGGGTTGGTCGGATTGTCACTTGGATAATACTCATGCGGCACCGCGATCTCGACACCGGCCGCCACGTCGCGGTCGTATTCCTCCTTGAGCGAGGTGGAGTCGTACTCGATGTGGTTGAACATATAGAGCCGGTTGCCTGCCTTCTCGGCGAGCATGCAGGGGCCGGTCTCCTCCGAATCCATCAAAAGATCGATGCCCCTTCCGGCTGGAAGGTCGGCGCCGCGCACTTCCGTCCAGCGCGAGACCGGAATGGCGAAATCGTCGGAAAACCCGGCCAGATAAGGTGAGGCCGGCGCGTGGTTGTGATGCCGGTAAACACCGAAGGCCTTCTTTGCCAGCGTGTGCTTCGGGATACCGTGGAAATGCCAGGCGGCGGCCATGGCGCCCCAACAGATGAAGAACGACGAAAGGACGTTCGTTGTCGTCCAGTCGAAAATGCGCGTCAGCTCGTCCCAGTAGGTCACGTCCTCGAAGGGCAGCAGTTCGATCGGCGCGCCGGTGACGATGAAGCCGTCGAACTTGCGGTGCTTCACCTCGTCCCAGGTCTGGTAGAAGCTGATGAGATGATCCGCCGAAGTGTTCCTGGCCTTGTGGTTGCCGATGCGCACCAGCGTCAGTTCCACCTGCAGCGGGCTGGCGCCGATCAGCCGGGCGATCTGCGTCTCGGTGCGAACCTTGTTGGGCATCAGGTTCAACAGGCCGATCTGCAGGGGCCTTATATCCTGACGCAGCGCCGTCTTCTCGTCCATGACGGAGACGCCTTCATGCGTCAACACTTCCCGGGCGGGAAGCTGATTGGGGATTTTGATCGGCATGAGCGGGCACTCCAACAAAAAGACCGGCGGCGAAATCGCGACCGGCCCCAGAGGATTTTGTGCTCCACGGTCCTTTAGCGATTTTTTTTACGTGGCTGCAAGCCGACCGGCCAAATCACCACGGGACTGCTCCTATTTAGAACCGGTGTGACTTGACGTCAATGATTCTCACCGGCCGCCGCAGGAGCCATCGCTCTCGACATTGAACCCGCCCGCCTGTATTCCCGCTGCGGCCCCGGCATGGAGCCCTGAACGGATACTTGCGATGGATCAGGCACAGGAAAAGATACGCCCCACCCCGCGCGCGGGGATCATGGACATTGACGCCTATGTGCCGGGCAAGAGCACCGCGCCGACGGGCGTGAAGCTGCACAAACTGTCGTCGAACGAGAATCCGCTCGGCGCTTCCGAAAAAGCCATCGAGGCCGCCCGCGACGTGGCCGGACGGCTTGAGCGCTATCCCGACGGCTCGTCCCTGAAACTCAGGCAGGCGATCGCCGACACGCATGGGCTGAACCTCGCCAACGTGCTCGCCTTCAATGGCTCCGACGAAATCCTCGCGCTTCTGGCCCGCATTTATCTCGAGCCCGGCGACGAGGGCATCTACAGCGAGCACGGTTTCCTCGCCTACCCGATTTACATCCGGAGCACCGGGGCGACGGCCGTAGTCGCCAAGGAGAAGGACGAGCGGACCGACGTCGACGCCATATTGGCGGCTGTCACCCCGCGCACCAGGATCATCTTCCTCGCCAATCCGAACAACCCGACCGGCACCTACCTGCCGTTCGAGGAAGTGCGCCGCCTGCACGCGGGACTTCCGAAGAACGTCCTTCTGGTGCTGGACGCGGCCTACGCCGAATTTGTCCGTCGTAACGACTATGAGGCGGGCGTCGAACTGGTCGCCGGCAACGAGAATGTCGTCATGACCCGCACCTTCTCGAAGGTTCACGGCCTCGGCGGCGCTCGCATCGGCTGGTGCTACGCGCCTGCCTCCATCGTCGCCGCCGTCGAGCGGGTGCGTGATCCATTCAACGTCAACGCCATGGCCATCGAGGCAGGCGCCGCCGCGATGCGAGACCGCGCTCATGTCGAGAAAAGCGTCGCGCATAACGGCGAATGGCTGGATTGGCTGACGGTGGAACTGACGCAGATCGGCCTGCGCGTGACGCCCAGCGTCTGCAACTTCATCCTGATCCATTTTCCCGACGACGCGGCGCATTCGGCGGCAAAGGCCGACGATTATCTGACGGCACGCGGCTTCATCCTGCGCCGTGTCGCCGGCTACGGCTTCCCCAATGCGTTGCGCATGACCATCGGCACCGAAGAAGCGAACCGCGGCGTCGTGGCCGCGCTTTCCGCATTCCTGAAAAGCTGAGACCATGTCCGAACCGCTTTTTAACAAGATCGCGCTGGTCGGCATCGGCCTCATCGGCTCTTCGCTGGCGCGGGTCATCCGCCGCGAACATCTCGCCGGCCACCTCGCCATCTCGACGCGCAGCGAAGCCACGCTGAAGCGGGCCGAGGAGCTTGGCCTGGGCGACGGCTACACCACCGACGCACAACAGGCCGTGCGCGATGCCGATCTGGTGATCGTCTCGGTTCCGGTCGGCTCCTCCGGCCAGGTTGCGCAAGAGATTGCACCCAGCTTGAAAAGGGGAGCCATCCTCACCGATGTCGGCTCGACCAAGGGCTCGGTCATCGCCCAGATGCAGCCGCATGTGCCGCCGGGCGTGCATTTCATCCCCGGCCACCCGCTGGCGGGTACGGAAAAATCCGGCCCCGATGCCGGCTTCGCCGAGCTGTTCGAAAACCGCTGGTGCATCTTCACGCCGCTGCCCGATACCGATCCCGCCGCGCTGGAAAAACTGTCGGAATTCTGGCGCCGCTGCGGCTCCAACATCGACACGATGGACCCCCAGCACCACGACATGACGCTGGCGATCGTCTCGCATTTGCCGCACATCATCGCCTACAACATCGTCGGCACCGCCGACGATCTGGAATCGGTGACCAAATCCGAGGTCATCAAATATTCGGCGTCCGGCTTCCGCGACTTCACCCGCCTCGCCGCCTCCGACCCGACCATGTGGCGCGACGTCTGCCTGCATAACAAGGACGCGATCCTGGAGATGCTGGCGCGGTTTTCGGAAGACCTCGCCTCGCTGCAACGGGCGATCCGCTGGGGCGACGGCGAGAAGCTGTTCGACCTGTTCACCCGCACCCGCGCCGTCCGCCGTTCGATCATCGAGGCCGGGCAGGACATCGATGCCCCTGATTTCGGCCGCCAGGCGGTGGAGCATCCAGGCGGCAGTCGGCAATAGGCAGTCGGCAATCGAAATCCGACTGCCCACTGCCGATCTGCCGACTGCCTACTCCACCGGCTTGATCCGTCCGAGCGGAATGAAGCCCAGCGAGGCCTTGCCCTTCACAACCTTGAGCGGCATCGACGTCTGGTTGCCCAGCATGGCGAGCGCCGCGAACCCCTGCCGGATTTCGCTATCCCTTTCCGGCATCGCCCTGGCGATGATGTCCGCGACCGCGTTCGGATTGCTGAGCTTGATCGTCAGATTGGCGTCGATCAGCCCCTCGGCATCGATCGAAACCGGTCCGGCGACGGTGATCCGCGCTTCGCCAGAGGACAGTTCGAGGTTGCGGAACTCGGCCGACTGACCTCTGAGGCTGCGGACCTTGCTGCGCAGCGCGGCGAGCCCGTTCTTGATCGTGGCGTCGGCGCTGCCGTCGAGCGGCGGCAACTCACGGCCCTCGATGGCCGCGGGATCGATCTGCAGGCCGTTGAAGGAACCCATATAGTCGAGATCCTCTCCGTTCGGCTGCACCTGGGCTTCCGCCGCGGTGGCGCTGAACAGCGAGACAGGCTCTCCCTCCTCCGGGTCGGTCTGGCCAGACAAGCCCTCGGCTGATGCCGCCAGTTCACCGGTGAGCGGCCAGGACAGCTTCGACTTGACCTGTAACCTGTCCCAGTCGAGCCAAAGCGGCGGCATTCCAGGCGCCGTCGTCCGCAAAGGCCCGGCAAGCTCGACATTGGGGAGAAAGAAATTCGCCAGGCTGGCCGAAGCATTGAGTCCGCCGGCCGAGGCCGCCACATTTCTGCCGTCGTCCTGATAGGCGAGGCTGTCGCAGGTGACAGAAAAGCGCAGCGGGAAGCCGCCGACCTGCAGGTTGACGCAATCGGCCTCGATGCCGTCCGCTTCCAGCGCGGCGATGGAACGCGCGGTTTCCGTCCTCACCTTGTCCGCCGCCCAGAACCAGCCGGCGCTGTAGAGGCCGAACAGGACGGCCAGCGCCAGCACCAGCCATACGAGGCCGCGGCGGCGTCTGGGCCGATGCTCTTCACTTGACGTCATGCTGCGGCTCTCTTTAACCCGTTGGCTTTCGGCTCCGCTCGGGCGATCTCCCGATTCGGTAACATCCATTCTGTCACAGGCTCGGGCATATGGGCGATTTTTGGGTTTTTGGCTACGGCTCGCTGATCTGGCGGCCCGGCTTTGCCCATGTCGAAACGCAGCGCGCCCGGCTCTTCGGCTACCGACGTTCGCTCTGCGTCTATTCCTATGTCCATCGCGGCACGCCGGAAAGGCCGGGGCTTGTCCTGGGGCTCGACCGCGGCGGGTCCTGCGTCGGGCTGGCCTTTCGCGTGCCCGGCGACCTGCACGGCGAAGTCATGGCGTATCTGCGCGAACGCGAACTGGTCACCAGCGTCTATCTCGAACGCCGGCTGGCCGTGCGGCTCGAGACGGGTGCAACGGTCGAGGCCACCGCCTATGTCGTCGACAGGGGTCACAAGCAATATGCAGGTGCTCTGGACGAGGCCGAGGCGGCATCCTTCGTCGGCGGGTCGGCCGGAAAATCCGGCCGCAACGAAGACTATCTTTTCTCGACCATCGAACATCTGCAAGCTTTGGGAATCCGCGACCACTGGCTGGAGGCCGTCGCCGCGCGGCTCGCCAAATCGTGATCGGTTCGGCGACGAAACCGGCTCGATGTCTTTGAACTTTCGTCGGCAGAACCTAGGTTCTGGCTGGGCGGAATGATTCCCCGACAGGAGATTTATCGTGCAGAAACGTCGACTCGGTCGCACGGACCTTGAAATCGCGCCGCTGGTTTTCGGCGGCAACGTCTTCGGCTGGACCGCCGACGAGAAAACGTCGTTCGAACTTCTGGATCGCTTCGTCGACGCCGGGCTCAACACTATCGATACCGCCGATGCCTATTCCCGCTGGGTATCCGGCAACAAGGGCGGCGAATCCGAAGCCATCATCGGCAAATGGATGAAAAGCCGGGCCAACCGCGACAGCATCGTGGTCATCACAAAGGTTGGATCCGACATGGGACAGGGCAAGAAGGACCTGTCCGCATCCTACATCGAAAAAGCCGTCGAGGCCTCGCTCAAGCGCCTGCAGACCGATGTCATCGACCTTTATCTTTCCCATTGGCCTGATCCTACCGTTCCCCATGAGGAAACGCTCGGGGCCTATCAGAAGCTCATCGAGAAGGGCAAGGTTCGCCACATCGGCGCCTCGAACCTCGATGCCAGCCAGTTGAGGGCCGCGCTCGACGTGGCCAGATTGAGGGATTTACCGCGCTATGAGGTGCTGCAGCCCGAATACAACCTCTACGACCGCGCTTCGTATGACGGCGCGCTGCGCGACCTCTGCATGAAAGAGGACCTCGGCGTCATCACCTATTACAGCCTCGCCAGCGGCTTCCTCAGCGGCAAATACCGAACCGCCGCCGATCTCGGCAAGAGCGTGCGCGGCGGCGGCGTGAAGCGCTATCTCGACGCACGCGGCATGCGCATCCTGGCAGCCCTGGACGCCGTTGCGAAGCGCCGCAAGGCCGCACCCGCGGAAGTGGCGCTTGCCTGGATCATCGCACGGCCCGGCGTCACCGCCCCGATTGCCAGCGCCACCAGCGTCGAACAGGTGGAGAGCCTGGTGAAAGCCGCGTCTCTGGAACTTGATGCGGCCGATATCGAGGCGCTGGATTCGGCCAGCGCCTAAGCGTCTCGGCTTGCTTTGGCTCCACGCAGTTCCGCCAGCCGCTTGAGTGCGGTTGGCGGCATTGGCGGTGCATTAGGCTCTTCGGCGGCCTCCAGAAGCAGCGCGTCGCAGGCGGCTTCCGTTTCGGAAATCAGCCGGTTCATGAATTCTTCCTTGTCCAGCCCGGCGGGGATGGCGGGCAGGAACCGCGCCTTGATGGTGCCCGGATAACGCAGGAACTTGCGGCGTGGCCAGTAGAGGCCGGCAACATGCGCAACCGGCACAACCGGCACGCCAAGCTGCGCATAAAGCTCGACGATGCCGTATTTGTAGGCCGCCTCGTCTCCCGGTGCGCGGCGCGTCCCCTCGGGATAGATGATGAGCTGACGCGGATTGCGCGCCATTTCTTGCCTCGTCGCCGAGACGACCGCCTTCAGCGCCCGCGAACGGCTGCCGCGATGGACCGGGATCATCCGCATCTTGAGAATGTACCAGCCGAAGAAAGGTATCCACGTCAGCTCGCGCTTGAGGATATAGAGCGGGTCGTCGAGATAGGGGAAGAAGGCGATCGCGTCCCAGAACGACTGGTGTTTTGGAGCCAGGATGAACGACCCTTCCGGCAGGTTCTCCATGCCGGTGATATCGCTTTTCGTCCTGGCGACCTTCTCGTAGAGCCACAGTGAGGTGCGCGACCAGAATTTCGGTACGAACCAGGCCCAGCTGCGCGGCGACAGGAAATAGTACGGCGTCCAGACGATCATCTGAACGATCAGATTGACGTAGAAGACGAAGTTGAAGGCCAGGGAGCGAATTTGGAGCATGCCGGGTGCCATGGTGAGACTGTGGCGTCGTACACCAAGCGCATGGCAAATGGAAAGGCTCACACGACCGTAGGATGGCAAAGACGGCGGATTAGTGAAGGTCAGTCTGCATCCCGGCGATGGCCACGCCATCCGCCGTCGGCTTGAGCGGCAGCACGCCCCGCGCCAGCGCGACGAGGTATTTGTTGTATTCGGTGAACAGCACCCGCAGCGCTTCCGGCTTGGTCAGCCATTCGCCGTTGTCGAGGTTGGAGTTGACCACCGGATACGGCTCCAGCTTGGCGTGGCGCAAGAGCCGTCCCATCTCCAGCAGAGTGCGCGGCATGTGGTAGTTGTTGGTGACCAGGATGACGCTGCCATAGGCGTGGGTCTCGACCCATTTGGCGCTTTCCTCGGCATTGCCGATCGTGTCCAGCGCGGCGCGGTCGATGTCGACGCAGCAGGAGAACAACCGCCTGTCTCCGCCCGTCGCTTTCTGTAGCTGGCGGCGGCTTGCGGACGGGTGCACCCCTGAGATCAGCAGGCGTTCGCCCTTGCCCATGGCGAGCAGGTTCATGCCGGCATCAAGCCGCGATTGCCCGCCGGTCAGGACGATGATCGCATCCGCCTTCTGGGGATTGGCTGGAGTAACGAGGCGGCTGACATGGTTGGCGAACCAGCCGAAACCGATTGCAAACGCCAAAACCCCGGCCATGCATCCAAAAAGGACGGCGCGTACGACCGGCCATAACCGCAACGGCCGAGGCGTCGCCCTCGCCATTGAGGCCGCGTCAACCGTCCCGATCGATTCGCGCCCGTTCATCATCTCAAGATATGTCCTGGAACACAGCCGTTGGTAGTGTCCACGCGCATTTTCCGTTAAATTGTCTTTCCGTTCGTGATCTCCACAGCATGGTGCTAGCCTCCGTCCGTCTGGCGGACATCAAGGTCGCTCAGATAGGCGACGACAGTGACATGCGACGTCGCAGCCGTCAGCACGCCGATCAGACCGACCATGAGGATGACGCCGAGATACCCGGCCGAGCCGATGGCGAAATTTCCGAACAGCGCCGCGGCCTGGTCCGCCTGCGGCGTCGCCAGGTTGCGCGAGGCCCACCAGGAAAAGACCACGAACACCATGACGGCCGCGGCTCCGCCCGCGGCGGCGCCTTTCATGCCGGTGACGAGGAAATGGCGCCGGAACTGGCGCGCGATGAAACGCGCTTCGGCGCCGACGAAATGCAGCACTTCGATGATATGGCCGTTGCCGGCCATGGCGCCGCGCGTCGCGAAAACCACTGTCAGCACCGTGGCGACCAGCATCAGGGCAAGCACGGCCACGCCGATCGTTACCGTCGTGCGGGCCATGGCGACCAGACGATCCACCCAGGTGCGGTGATCGTCGAGCGCCGCGCCGGGAATCTTGCTGGCAAGGGCCGTGCGCAGCGCATCGAAGTTCGGTGGATTTGCCTGGTCGATGGTGACGATCACCAATCGCGGAACGGGCAGTTCGTCGATGTTCAGCCCGGTTCCCAGCCACGGTTCGAGCAGCCGGGCAGTCGCCTCGCGGTCGATGATCCGTGTTCCAGTCACGCCCGGCATACGGCTGGCCAGTTGCGCCGCTTCGCCGAGCGCCTTGTCCATGTCCAGCCCGTCCGCCGGCTTTATCTGGATCGTCGCCTCGCGGGAAATCTGGTTTTCCCACACCGAGGCCGTGTCGCGCACCAGCGTCACTGCGCCGAAAGCCAGGCACGACAGAAATGTCATGATGGCGATGACGCTGACCAGCGCCCGCCCGGCAATGTTCTGCTCCGGTACGATGGGCGCCGTACGGCGCTGCATACGGGGCTGCGGCTCGGCATTGCCGGCGGCTTCATCTTCAAGCGGTTCGGTAAAAAGCTCAGTCATAGATGTCGAGCCTGCCGTCAGCGAGGATGAGGCGGCGCGCGTCCACCTGCTCCATCAGGCCGAGATCGTGGGTGGCGATCACCACCGCCGTTCCCAGCCGGTTCAATTCTATGAACAGCCGCAGCAGCCGGCGGGCGAGCTGTGGATCGACATTGCCGGTCGGTTCGTCGGCCAGCAGGATTTCCGGCTGCTCGATCAGGGCGCGGGCTATTGCCGTGCGCTGCTTTTCGCCGCCGGAAAGAACCGGCGGCAGCACATGCATGCGCTCGCCCAGCCCCACCCATTTCAGCAGTTCGGTCACGTCCGTGCGGTAGCTGGATTCCTCGCGCCCGCGCACCCGCAGCGGCAGGGCGACATTTTCGTATGTCGTCATGTGGTCGAGCAGGCGGAAATCCTGGAACACGACGCCGATGCGCCGCCTGAGATAGGGCAGTTCGGCCCGTGTGATGCGCGACCTGTCCTTGCCGAATACGGTGATCAGGCCGCGCGTCGGCTTCAGCGACATGAACAGAAGGCGCAGCAATGTCGTCTTGCCGGCGCCGGAGGGACCGCTGAGGAACTGGAATGAGCGCTCCGGTATCTGCAGGGAGATGTCGCGGAGGATTTCCGGACCCATGCCATAACGGAGGCCGACATTTTCGAAGCGGATCACGTTCGGCGGCCTGAAATTCTAGGATCAATTCTAAAGAGCAGAAAGCTGCCCATTTCTTCGAAACGACCATCGGCCGCCATGGTTAACGAACGATTAAGGGTATCCGGTTTTCGGGTCGTCAAACAGGCCTCGGTGGTGAAGCGTTAACCATTACGGTTTACGCAAAAGAAACGGAGAACGAAAAGGGCCAGCATGGCTGACAGGCAGAGCGCACGCCCGGTTTCCGGCGAAATCATGACGGCGTTGAAGGATCCGCCTGCGGCAGCGGCATATGTTCCACCGGCCGCGGCAGGGGACGTCGTCGATGCGGACTACGAAGTGCTGCCGCGCTTCGGCCGCCGCGATAATCCGCGAAACGGACCCGATGGCCTTTCCGCGTCCGCTGACAATATTGCCGCCGCGCAGGGAATGGACATGCTGCGCAAACCCGATGCGGCATCCGCGCCACCCACACCGGGCCGACGCGGCGGACCGATCTTCTGGACGGCCGGCGCCTGCGCCGTCTTCGCCGCTTTCTGGATTTCCGGCGGCCATGTGCTGTTGCGCGGCGCGGCCGCCTCGCTGGCGCAGGACCCGCCAGCGGTCCTCAACCTCACCTCGATCACGTCACGGGTGGATACATCCGGCGCAAACCCCGTGCTTTTCGTCGATGGCGAGGCCGGAAACGACGGTGCGGAGGCCTCGGCCCTGCCGCCGCTCGAAATCCACGTCACCGGAAAGGACGGCACCATCACCCGTTACCGTCTGGGCACATCGGGCCGCTTGCTCGCATCGGGGGAAAGATTCGCCTTTTCCAGCCGGCTGGAGGTGCCTAAGAATGGAGTAAAGAACGTCTCCGTGGCGTTCGCACGATAAACGGATTGTCGGGAGCCCGAATGCCAGTCGTCCGCGACAAGGATATCGAAGTGCTTTTTTCGGCGTCGGCGATAGCCCGGCGCAATCTGGAACTGGCCAAGGACATCGCCGGCCACGATTATCACGACCTGCTCGTCATCTCTGTGCTGAAGGGTTCGTTCGTCTTCGCAGCCGATCTCATCCGCGCCATGCACGATGTCGGCCTGTCGCCGGAGGTCGAGTTCATCTTCATTTCAAGCTATGGCGCCGGCACCACGTCAGGTGAGGTGAAGGTCCTGCGCGACATCGACAATGATGTCGCCGGACGCGACGTGCTTTTGATCGACGACATTCTGGAATCGGGCAAGACGCTGACCTTCGCGCAGGACCTGATGCTTTCACGCGGCGCAAAAAGTTGCTCCATCGCCGTGCTGCTGGACAAGCGCATGCGCCGTCAGACAGCGCTCAACGCCGATTATGTCGGCTTCGACTGCCCCGATTATTTCGTCGTTGGCTACGGCATGGACGTCGCGCACGCCTTTCGCGAGCTTCCGTTTGTCGGGGTTGTGCGGGGCGATGCCCAACCCTGAACCGCTTTCATTGCCGCCTCTCAGTAAAAGTTTAACGACTCGCCGCGAATATCCGCGCCATGGCAAAATTGTTGATCGTCGAGGACGATGAATCCGTCCGTATTCTCGCAGCCCGCGCGCTCGAACGCGCCGGGCACTCCATCGATGTGGCCGCAGACGGCGCGCAAGGACTGGCTTCTATCCGCGCCGCCAATGGCGGATACGATCTCGTCGTCTCGGATATCCGTATGCCGGAAATGGACGGCATCGAGATGGCGATGACAGCCGCGCAGGCTTTCCCCGCGATGAAGATGATGCTGATGACCGGCTATGCCGACCAGCGCGAGCGCGCCGAGGAGCTGAACGGCATCATTCTCGACGTCGTGCAGAAGCCCTTCACCCTCGCCGAAATCCGCGACCGGGTCAGCCGCGTTCTGAGCTGACAAGCAGCCTGCGGTCACGCCTCGGGCGGACTGCCGGCTTCCTCGTAGAAATGCAGGCGGTTGCCGAAGGGGTCACCCACGGAAACCTCCTTCGTCCCCCAGGGCGGGCTTTCGAGGCCGGGGCGGGCGAAGCGGTATTTCTTGTCGGTCAGTTCACGATGAAACGCGGCGATGTTTTCCACCCGGATGCGCACGGCCGATCCGGGCGATGCGTCGCCGTGATGCTCGCTCAGATGCAGAACGCAATCGTCGCGGGAAACCGCCATGTAGAGCGGCGCGTTGTCGTCGAAGCGATGCTCCCACTGCACCTCGAAGCCAAGAAAATCGAGATAGAACTCGCGCGCCTTCGCGATGTCGAACATGCGCAGGATAGGGGTGACGGCTCCTAATTTCGGCATCGTGTCCGTGCTCAGAATTTTCGTGCGCGTTTGGCGCCGGTTATTTGAGTTCCAGCAGGCGCTCGAGATAGCTGCGCTCGACATCGGGGCTGAGCGCATTGCCGAGCCGCTTGCGGATGGCTTCCAGAATCTGGCGCGCCCGCTGCGCGTCGATTTCATCCGGCACCTTCACCGAATCGCCACGGTCCGGACCGTCTGTGGTGCGCGGCCGGCCAAGCGGATCGCGGTCGGCGTTCTGCTGACGCCCGCCCTGCTCGCTGCCGCCTTCGTCGCCCTGCATGGCCTGAAGCTGCTGCATCATGTCCTTGGCGCCCTGGCGCAGCGCTTCCAGCGCCCGGCCCTGATGGCCGACGGCGCCCTCGCCTTCGCCCTGGCCGAGCGACTGCTCTGCCTCGCCCATGGACCGGCCCGCCTGGCCAAACCCTTCATTCGGCTCGATGCCCAGCCCCTGAAGGCCTTTCTTGAGCTGCTCCAGCTCGCTCTGCAGTTGCCCTTGGCCCTGCTGCAGCTGCTTCAAGGCCTCGGCGAATTCCTCCGGCGTCATTGGTTGGCCATTTTGGGGCTTGCCGTTCTGCCCCTGCTGGCCTTGGCCCTGCTGCTGCTCGCCGTCGCCGTCCATCTGCTGCTCGCCGTTCTGGCCGCGCTGCATCTGGTCCATGCGAAACGTCTCGTTCATCATCTCCTGCTGGCGCCGCATGATCTCGCCCAGCTTGTCCATCTGCTGGCGCATCTCGCTGTTCTGCTGGCCCTGCTGTTGCTGACGGCCGGCCTGCAGATTGTTCATCATGTTCTCGAGCTGCGAGAGCAGCTCCTGCGCTTGGTCGCGATCGCCGGATTTGGCCAGGTTCTCGATCTGGTCCATCATCCGTTCGAGATCGTTCTGGGTAAGCTCCTGCGCATCCTGCGGCGGCTGGGCCGCGTTCTTGTTGTTGCGGTTCTTCTCCGCGAACTCACGCAGGAAATCGTTCATCGCCTGACGCAGTTCCTGCATCAGTTTGCTGATTTCCTCTTCGCTGGCGCCGTTCTTCAACGCATCTTTCAACGCCTGCTGCGCCTGCCGGAGCTTCTTTTCCGCTGCCGAGAAATCGCCTTCCTCGATACCCAGCGCTACTTCCCAAAGATAGGAGACGACATCGCGGAGCTGGTCGTCGCTCTCGGCCTGCTTGAGGCGGCTGCGCGCGCTCATGATGGCAAGATAGTGCGCCAGGTTGCTGAACGTGTCTTCCGGCCGCAGCGTGATCGCGTCCATCAGGTCGATCACGCGCGGCTTGGCGTTGGCGTCAAGCGCCAGCAGCCGGCGATCCTCGATCACGGCGCGAGCCAGCGGATTGGTGAACGGCCGTTCCGGCATCACCAGCGTCTTGGTTTCGCTGCGGGCCACCTGGCCGGCGGCATCGACCGCTTGCAGCGTTATCTTGACCGGCGCGCCGGCCCAGACATGCTCCATCATGTCCTTGGTGGTCTTGGCGGCGTTGTTCTTGGCGTTGCGGCGCGGCAGCGACAGCGGCATTTCCGGCGGGCCGTAGAGCGGGCGCGCATTCGGCGCCTGCGGCTCGGCCAGCGCGAAATCCGTCTTGGCCGACGCCGCGCCGTAATCGTCCTCGATCTGGTAATTGAGTTCCAGCGAGCCGTTGACGGCGCGTTTCGGCTCGCCGACGAAGCGGATTGTCGGCCCGGTGTCCGCCTGCACGGCGAAGCTCCAGCGCTTCAGCTCATCCTCGCCGGATTTCAGAACCAGCATGCCGTCCTTCGACAGCTTGCCGGAGAACAGCAGCGGAGCAGCCATTGGCGAACCGGCGCTGTCGGTCTTCTGGTCATCCTTCGGCGCTTCGGCGGCGATGGCCCGGACATTGCCGTCGGCTTCCGTATAGCTCAGCCCCTCGTCACCATTGCCGCCAGTCACGCGCAGCGAGACGTCGCTGCCCTGCGGCACCGTGAAAGCCTGAGCAGCCTGGTTGGCTTCGGCGGTCAGGAAGATCGGGGCCTTGCCGGTGTAGGGCGGCGGCGTAACCCAGGCGTCGATCCGCGCCGGCACGGCATCCACGGAGGCGCGTTGCACGAAGGGATCGCTAATGCTGCCGCCGAGCGGGCCAAACGAAAAGGCGAAGGCGGCGACCAGCACCAGCGCGACGAGCGCGCGCAGCCCCCAAGGGTCGCGCTCCGGTATGCTGGTGCGTGGCAGATCCGCTCCGACCGACCCTAGGCGGGCGGCCATGCGTTTCTGGTGTTCGCGCCAAAGGGCTTGTGAGAAACCGGTATCGCGGCCGCTCGGACGGTCGCTCTGCACCAGCACCGGGCTGTGCAGCAGCGCGTTCGCGGCCTCGATGCGGCGGTCTACTTCGACCGCCAACGGCCAGCGGAAGAACCGCAAGGGATAAAGCGCGGTCAGCGCGGCCAGCACGAAAATCCCGGCAAGCGCGAGGCGCGCCAGGTCCGGCAGCAGTGCGAACAGCCCCAGCCATGCAGCGCTCAGGAACAATGCCACGACGAGCAGCAGCGGCAGGACGAGCGGCCAGACGCGTTCGACCACCATGGCGGCGCGCGTGAACAACCGGCTGGCGGCCAGCCGTGCCGAAAGGCTTCCGTCGGGATTTGTCGCGGGTCGCTCTGTCATCGGCCCTTCCGGGGCCGGCCGGAATGGCGCGGCCTCACAGTCCCAAGAATAGCAGCAAACACGGCAAAGGCGAGGCAGGCTCCCGAAAACGTGAACTTGCTGCTCGGAGATCGTTTGGAAAAGCGTCGGAGCGCTCAGAGCCAGTCGGGAATGATGTCCAGCCCGATCAGTTCGTCATAGGTCGGACGCGCCCGCACCACGGCGAAGCGGTCGCCGTCGACCAGCACTTCCGGCACGATCTGCCGGGAATTGTAGGCGCTGGACTGCACCGCGCCATAGGCGCCTGCGGTGCCGACCGCGATAAGGTCGCCGGCCTTCATCCGCGGCAGGTCACGGTCATGGCCGAGGAAATCGCCCGTCTCGCAAACCTGGCCGACCACGTCGACGCGCAGGCGCGGCGAAGTATCCGCAGCCTGGACCACCGGGAAGATGTCGTGGAACGCGTCGTAAAGCGTCGGCCGGATGAGGTCGTTCATCGCCGCGTCGACGATCAGGAAGTTTTTTGCCTCGCCTTCCTTCACATAGATGACTTCGGAAACCAGAATGCCGGCATTGCCGACGATCAGTCGGCCCGGTTCGAACAGCACCTTCACGCCCAGCCTGGCGAAGTGCTTGTGCACGATGGCTGCATAGGCGTCCGGCAGCGGCGGCGGATTGTTGTCGCTTCTGTAGGGAATGCCGAGACCGCCGCCCAGATCGACATGCTCGACCGTATGGCCGTCGGCCCGCAGCGAGCCGACCAACTCCGCCATCAGCGCGAAGGCGTCGTCGAATGGCTGCAGATCGACGATCTGGCTGCCGATATGGGTATCGATGCCGACCGGCCGCACGCCCGGCAGTTCGGCGGCGCGGGCAAAGACGTGGCGCGCTCGCTGCCACGGAATACCGAACTTGTTCTCGGCCTTGCCGGTGGAAATCTTCTTGTGCGTCTTGGCGTCGACGTCGGGGTTGATGCGGATCGACACCCGGGCGAGCTTGCCCGCCGCCGTCGCGCGCGCCGAAAGCAGATCAAGCTCCGGTTCGGATTCGACGTTGAAGCACAATATGCCGGCGGCCAGCGCGAAATCCATCTCGCCGGCAGTCTTGCCGACGCCGGAAAAGACGATCCTGTCAGCCGGAATTCCGGCGGCCAGCGCGCGCCGCAACTCGCCTTCGGAAACCACGTCGGCGCCGGCGCCGAGCTTCGCCAGCGTCTTCAGCACCGCCTGGTTCGAATTGGCCTTCAGCGCGTAGCAAACCAGTGAATCGAGCCCGGCTAACGCTTCAGAAAACACGCGGAAATGCCGGGTCAGCGTCGCCGTCGAATAGCAGTAGAACGGCGTACCGACCTGCGCGGCGATGGCCGGTATGGCGACATCTTCGGCGTGCAGGACGCCGTCGCGGTACTCGAAATGGTTCACTGTAGGGCGGTCCGGAGCTTACTGGATGAGCTTGTCGAGGAAGAACGGCTTGTTGGTGTCCGGTTTTTCTGGCTCCGGCGGCAGCGGTTGCTTGGCCTTCTCCGCTGCCTTGCGCGCATCGACCGCCGCCTCGTAGGGCGTGTCGAGCCCCGCCTTGCGGCCGCAGGCGGCCACGGTGGCCATCACGGCGACAAGCGCCAAGGTCGTCAACATCCTGCCTGCGGTCATCTGATCATCCGTCCGAGCTGATTGCCTGCCGCTTTTAACCGAGTTTTTTCCGGTTTGCACCCCGGCATCATGCCTTCGGCAAGCGCTTCTTCCAATAGCGTATCTGCCGCCTGACCTCGGCCGGCGCGGTGCCGCCGAAAGAGGTCCGGCTCTTCACCGAATTCTGTACCGAAAGCACTGTAAATACGTCATCGGTGATGCCGTGATGGATTGAGCGCAGATCGTCCAGCGACAGCTTCTCCAGCCCGACCTTCTTCTCCTCGGCCAGCGCCACCGCCCTGCCGGTGACGTGGTGCGCCTCGCGAAACGGCATGTTCAGAGTCCGCACCAGCCAGTCGGCCAGATCGGTGGCCGTGGAATAACCGGAGCCGGCGGCCTTCTTCATCGCCGCCACATTGACAGTAAGGTCGCCGATCATGCCCGTCATCGCCGCCAGCATCAGGTCGAGCGTCTCGGCGGCGTCGAAGACTGCTTCCTTGTCTTCCTGCATGTCCTTTGAATAGGTCAGCGGCAGCCCCTTCATCACCGTCAGCAGTCCGACCAGATGGCCGTTGACGCGACCGGTCTTGGCGCGCACCAGTTCGGCGGCGTCCGGGTTCTTCTTCTGCGGCATGATCGACGAGCCGGTCGAATAGCTATCGGACAACCTGACGAAGCCGAATTGCGGCGTCGACCAGATGACGATCTCCTCCGCAAGCCGCGAAAGATGCGTCGCGGTTATCGCCGCGACCGACAGGAATTCCAGCGCGTAGTCGCGGTCGGAAACGCTGTCGAGAGAATTGCGCGTCGGTTCGCGGAAGCCCAGCGCCTTGGCGGTCTGGTGCCGGTCAACCGGGAATCCGGTGCCGGCCAGAGCCGCCGCGCCAAGCGGGCTTTCGTCCATGCGCTCCAGCGCGTCGCGCACCCTGGAAAGGTCGCGCGCAAACATTTCGACATAGGCCATGCAGTGATGGCCGAAGGTGACCGGCTGAGCCGTCTGCAGATGGGTGAAACCCGGCATCACGGTCGCGGCGTGCTCTTCGGCTCTGGTCAGCAGCGTCTCGATCAACCCCTTGAGGGCCACGGCCACCCGGTTGAACTCGTCCTTCACCCACAGCCGGAAATCGACCGCAACCTGATCGTTGCGCGAGCGCGCCGTGTGCAGCCGCCCCGCCGCCGGACCGATCAGCTCGGCCAGCCGCGCCTCGACATTCATGTGGATGTCTTCAAGCCGGGTCGAAAAAGCGAATTTTCCGGACTCGATCTCTGCCAAAATCGTGTTCAGCCCGTGAGCGATTTTCTGTTGATCGTCCGCCGAAACAATGCCCGTCTGCGCCAGCATTTCGCTATGGGCGATGGAGCCGCGTATGTCCTGCGCATAGAGCTTGCGGTCGAAGCCGATTGAGGCGTTGATCGCCTCCATGATCGCGGCCGGACCCGAGGCAAAACGTCCGCCCCACATCTGGTTGCTGGCCTTCTTGTCGCTCATCGCTATAACCCGTTTCCCGGAGCATTCGAAAATGGCAGACGGTAATCGTTTCTTCCCGGCGTCACGCCTCATCCTTGTCGCCCTGGTGGCGGGCGTACTGGCCGGTGCGGTCGCGGTATATGTCAGGGAGAGCGGCTCTGGCAACAATGCTCCTGGAAATGCAGCCACACAGGTGGCTGTCGGCGATAGCGCTGACGACAAGGTCTGTGCCGCCAAGGCCGACGAATCCAGGAAAATATCGGATGCCGCGACCGGTCACGTCGCGGCGCTTCTGCCGGCATCGCCGCAGCAATCGCTGAAAACGCTGGCTTTCAACGATCCCGACGGCAAGCCGATGAGCTTGGCCGACCGCGCCGGCAAAATACTGCTGGTCAATTTGTGGGCGACATGGTGCGCGCCCTGCCGCGCCGAGATGCCGGCGCTCGATGCCCTGCAGAAGGACAAGGGCGGTGACAGGTTCGAAGTCGTCGCAGTCAATGTCGACACCGGCGACGATGCGAAGCCGAAGAAATTCCTGTCCGACATCGCAGTATCCAACCTCGCTTTTTACCGCGACCCGACGCTGAAGCTGTTCAACGACGTCAAGACGCGAGGGCTGGCGCTGGGCTTGCCGGTCACCATGCTGGTCGACTCCGAAGGCTGTCTGATCGCTTATATGAACGGTCCAGCGGAGTGGGCGGGACAGGATGCACGCGCGCTGGTGGATGCCGCGACCGGTCTCTGAGAACCGTTTTCCGTCGCTCTCATCTTCATGGACAGGGTCTCATCGATAGCCAGCGAAGCAATTCGCTGTTACCGCGCATCGTTTACAACCCGAAAGATCAGGCCATTTTTGGCAATTCAAACGAAACCGATATGAAAAAGGTGTGAAAATTCACACCTGTGCAACAAAACCGTTGTCGGGCTGTCATATTCGACCCATACTCCCTGCCGCGGTCCCTTTCCGCCAACGACATATGGGAGTGAAACATGAAATTTCATGGCTTTGCGGCCTCACTGGCCGCGCTGACCCTTTTTTCAACGACATCGGCTTTCGCCGCCACCCAGATCAGCTGGTGGCACGCCATGACAGGCGCCAACGCCGAGGTCGTCAACAAGATCGCCAAGGACTTCAACGCCAGCCAGAGCGAATACGAGCTCATGCCGGTTTTCAAGGGAACTTACCCCGAGACGCTGAACGCCGGCATCGCCGCGTTCCGCGCCGGCCAGGCGCCTGAGATCATGCAGGTTTTCGACGTCGGCACCGGCGTCATGATGGCCGCTGAAGGCGCGGTGAAGCCGGTTGCCGATGTGCTCACCGAAGCCGGCGCCAAGTTCGACAAGGCCGCGTATCTGCCCGGCATCGTTGCTTACTATTCGAAGCCCGACGGCACGATGCTGTCCTTCCCCTACAACTCATCCTCGCCGATCCTCTACTACAACAAGGATATCTTTCAGAAGGCCGGGCTCGACGTGAACAACCCGCCCAAGACCTGGAACGAGGTCTGGGACGCGGCCAAGAAAATCAAAACGAGCGGCGCCGCTCCCTGCGGTTATACCTCGACCTGGCTCACATGGATTCATCTCGAGAACTTCGCCGCCTGGAACAACGTTCCTTGGGCGACCCAGGAAAACGGTCTCGCCGGCGGTGACGTCGAGCTCAAGATCAACGCGCCGCTCTATGTGAACCACTTCCAGGCCTTGGCCGATCTCGCCAAGGACGGCACCTTCAAATATGGCGGCCGCACTTCGGAAGCCAAGCAGATCTTCCTCGCCGGCGAATGCGGCATCTTCACCGAATCGTCCGGCGGCCTCGGCGACATCGTCAAGTCGGGCATGAACTACGGCATCGGCCAGCTGCCCTACGACAGCGATGCGCCCGGCGCCCCGCAGAACACCACGCCTGGCGGCGCCAGCCTCTGGGTCTTCGGCAACAAGACGCCCGAACAGTACAAGGGCGTCGCGGCCTTCTTCACCTATTTGTCGCAGACCGACGTGCAGCAGTATCTGCACGAGAAGTCGGGCTATCTGCCAGTCACGCTGGCGGCTTACGAAGCCACCAAGAAGTCGGGTTTCTACGAGAAGAACCCCGGCCGTGAAACGCCGATCCTGCAGATGATGGGCAAGGCGCCGACCGAAAACTCGAAGGGCGTTCGTTTGCCGAACCTGCCGCAGGTGCGCGACATCCAGAACGAGGAGTTCGAGAACATGCTGGCCGGCAAGCAGACCGCCCAGCAGGCGCTCGACAACGCCGTCAAGCGCGGCAATGCGGCCATCAAGGAAGCGTTGGGGAATTGAGCGCATTGACCCTCCCCCTTGCGGGAAGGGTCGGTGAGATGCTTTGCAACGCAAGGCGATCGAGACGGGTGGGGGCCAGAACATGATCTGCCGGAAGATGGATTTGACCTGTTCACCCCCACCCCGCTTCGCAATTTCCGCTCCGCTTCAATTGCTCATCGACCCTCCCCACACGGGGGAGGGTAAGGCGCCAGCATGACCCCCCGCGTCGTCTTTCCGAACAAGTTCCTGCCTTACCTTCTGGTGGCGCCGCAGCTCGCCATCACGCTGATCTTTTTCTACTGGCCGGCGGGGCAGGCGCTTTACCAATCCATGTTGAAGGAAGACCCCTTCGGCCTCAGATCGAAATTCGTCTGGTTCGACAATTTCAAGCGCGTCCTCTCCGACCCCAGCTATCTCAACTCCATCAAGGTCACGATCGTCTTTTCCGTGGCGACGGCGGCGGTGGCAATGTGCGTTGCGCTGCTGCTGGCGGTCATGGCCGACAAGGTCGTGCGCGGCAAAGGCTTCTACCGCACCCTGATGATCTGGCCCTATGCGGTGGCCCCCGCCATCGCCGGCATGCTGTTCCTGTTCCTGTTCAACCCCTCCATCGGCAGCCTGGCGGTTCTCCTGCGCCGGGCCGGCATTCCGTGGGACCCGGTGCTGAACGGCAACCATGCGATGATCCTTCTGGTAATCGCCGCGGCCTGGAAACAGATCAGCTACAATTTCCTCTTTTTCGTCGCCGGTCTGCAGGCGATCCCGAAAACGCTTATCGAGGCGGCCGCCATAGATGGCGCCGGCGAAACCAAGCGCTTCTGGACTATCGTCTTCCCGCTGCTCGCGCCGACGACGTTCTTCCTGCTCGTCATCAACACGACCTACGCCTTCTTCGACACGTTCGGCATCGTTCACGCCGTCACCGGCGGTGGCCCCGGCAAGTCGACCGAAACGCTGGTCTACAAGGTCTACAATGACGGCTTCGTCAACCTGATCCTCGGCTCGTCCGCAGCCCAGTCGGTCATCCTGATGGTCATCGTCATCGCCCTCACCGCCATCCAGTTCCGCTATGTGGAGAAGAAGGTGCATTATGGTTGAGGCTGCACGATGATCGGCCAATCTCCCGTCCGCACCTTGATCGCTCATGCCGTGCTGATCGTCGGCATATTGATCGTGGCGTTCCCGATCTACTACACCTTCGTCGCCTCGACCCACACGCTGCAGACGATCCTGCGGCCACCGCTGCCGCTGCTGCCCGGTGGCGAGTTCCTGCGCAACTACACGGAAGCGCTGTTCGGGGGCATCGGCCGCATCGGCGGTGTCGGCGTCGGCACGCTGCTGCTCAATACCACGATCGTCGCGGTGGGCATCGCGGTCGGCAAGATCATCATTTCCATCCTGTCGGCCTACGCGATCGTCTTCTTCCGCTTTCCGTTCCGGATGACGTTTTTCTGGCTGATCTTCATCACGCTGATGCTGCCGGTTGAGGTCCGCATCCTGCCGACCTACAAGGTCATGGTCGACTTCGGCCTGATCGACACCTATGCCGGGCTCATCATCCCGCTCATCGCCTCGGCGACCGCGACGCTGCTGTTCCGGCAGTTCTTCATGACCATTCCGGGTGAACTGGTCGAGGCGGCCCGCGTCGATGGCGCTGGTCCGTGGCGGTTCTTCTTCGATATCCTTTTGCCGCTGTCGCGCACCAACATCGCCGCGCTCTTCGTCATCCTCTTCATCTATGGCTGGACGCAGTATCTGTGGCCGCTTCTGGTCACCAACCGCAACGATATGAACACCATCGTCATCGCGCTGAGGAAGATGGTGTCCTTCGCCGACGCCGACACCCAGTGGCACCTCGTCATGGTCACCGCCATGCTCGCCATCGTGCCGCCGATCCTCGTGGTGGTGCTGATGCAGCGCTGGTTCGTGCGCGGCCTCGTCGATTCCGAAAAGTGAGAACCTGATGGCGACTGTCGATCTCAAGGATGTGGAAAAGGTCTATGGCGGAGCGGTCAAGGCCGTCAAAGGCGTCACCATCGCCATCCCCGACAAGGCGCTGTGCGTGCTGGTCGGTCCCTCCGGTTGTGGCAAGTCCACCCTCTTGCGGATGATCGCCGGGCTGGAGACCATCTCCTCCGGCACCGTTTCGATCGACGGCAAGGTGGTCAACGAAATCGGCCCGACCGAGCGCGACATCGCCATGGTGTTCCAGAATTACGCGCTTTATCCGCACATGAAGGTCTACGACAACATGGCCTACGGCTTGCGCAACCGCGGCATGCCGAAGGACGAAATCGACAGGCGCGTCAAGGACGTGGCCGCGACGCTGGAGCTTGCGCATCTGCTCGACCGCCGTCCGCGCGAGCTTTCCGGCGGCCAGCGCCAGCGCGTCGCCATGGGCCGCGCCATCGTCCGCAATCCCAAGGTCTTCCTGTTCGACGAGCCGCTTTCCAACCTCGACGCAAAGCTGCGTGGCCAGATGCGCGTCGAAATCAAGAATTTGCAGCGGTCGCTTGGCGTCACCTCGGTATACGTCACCCATGACCAGCTCGAGGCGATGACGCTGGCCGACATACTGGTGGTCATGAACGCCGGCCTGGTCGAGCAGATGGGCGCGCCGCTCGACATCTATGAAAAGCCGGCCTCGACCTTCGTCGCCTCCTTCATCGGCGCACCGCCGATGAACCTTTTGCCGATCGTTGCCAGCGGCAACGGCGCTACACTGGCCGACGGAACTGATATCGGCATGGCAGCGCCGGCGAACGCCGTCACCCTCGGCTTCCGGCCGGAAGATGTCGATGTCGTCATGAACGCAGACAGGCCGGAGGGGGCGGTCGCGCTTCCCGCGCGGGTCGAAGCGGTCGAGCCTGTCGGCGCGGAAAGCTTTCTCTACTGCGCCGCCGCCGGAAACCGCATCGTCGTGCGCGTCTCGGGCCGCGCCACGGCCAAGCCCGACGACGACCTGCGCATCGTCGCCAAAAGCGAAAAGCTGCACTGGTTCGATCAGGCGGGGAAGCGCGTCTAACCCGATCGGGTCAACCCTTACCCGAACACATGCGCCTTGCCGGCAACGCTGATGCGGACGATCTCGCCGACCGCCGGCGCGTCAGTGCCGGGCTTTTTCAACACCAGCGGAGTGTTGCCGATAGCCGCTGCGTCGGGCGGATTGGAATTGTTCATGAGCCGCACCGCCACCGTGCAGGTCGCGCCGGCGAACTCCGATTCCACCACCTCGCCGAACAGCATATCCGGCGTGCCTGACATGCCCTGCCGCGTCGTCCGCTTGATCAGCAACTGCTCCGGCCTTAGCATGATGCGGGCGACCTCGCGGCGTCCGTTTTCATCGACCGGAATACGGCCGAGCTGGCATTCGGCAAAACCATCGGCAACGCGCGCCGGCAGCACGATGGCGTCGCCGAGAAATTCGGCCACCATGCGGTTCACCGGTTTCAGATAGAGATCGCGCGGCGTTCCCACTTGCGAGAACTTGCCGTCGCGCATGACCGCCACCTGGTCGGCGAAGGAAAGCGCCTCCGCCTGATCGTGCGTGACCAGAATGGTCGTGATGCCGGCGCCTTCCAGAAGCTCCGCCACAGCCTTGCGCATCGAGGCGCGCAGGCCGGTATCGAGCGCCGAGAACGGCTCGTCGAGCAACATCAGGCGCGGCTTCATCGCCATGGCGCGCGCCAGCGCGACGCGCTGCTGCTGGCCGCCGGAAAGCTGGTGGGGACGGCGCTTCAGGATCGCCTTGTCGAGGCCAACGATGTAGGCCAGTTCGCTGATGCGCTCGGCCCGCTTGTCCTCGTCCTTGCGCATGCCAAAGCCGATATTGTCCGCGATCGTCAGGTGCGGGAACAGCGCCCCGTCCTGCGCCACCACGCCGATGCCACGCAGGTGCGCCGGCACCACGCCGGCCTCGTCCGCCAGCGTATGCCCGTCGAGCGCGATCCGGCCATTGTCCGGCGCCTCGAAGCCGGCGATCAATCGCAAAAGCGTGGTCTTGCCGCAACCGGACGGGCCAACGATCGCAGTCCGGCTGCCGGCCTGCACGGCAAGATCGATGCCGTTGAGCGCGGCGACCGGCCCGTAACGTTTTGTCAGCCCGGAAAGCTCGAGAAGGCTCATCGCCCGGCCATCCTTTTCGACTGCACATAAAGCAACCAGGTGAGCGGCAGCGAGACCGCCACCATAATCGCCGCATAGGGCGCAGCCGACGCGTAGTCGATTTCGCCGCTGTAGTTCCAGAACGCCATCGCCAGCGTGCGCGTGCCGTTTGGCGCCAGCATCTGGGTTGCGGTCAGCTCGTTCATGATGCCGAGCGCCACAAGCGCGATGCCGGCGGCGGCGCCCGGCGCCGAGAGCCGGATCGTCGTCGCCCACAGCGCCTTGGCCGGCGAGCGCCCAAGGCTTCCGGCCGCACGCTCCAGCTCGACCGGAGCCTGCGCAATGGAAGCGCGCAGGCTGATGATGGCGCGCGGCAGGAACATCAGCGCATACGCGACCAGGATCGTCACCATGGTCTGATAGAAGAACGGCAAGGTACGCACGGTGACCGTCACCAGCGCCAGCGCCACCACCACGCCGGGCAGCGAACCGACGACATAGTTGCAGCCTTCGAGCATGCGCTGCAGCCGGCCGGGCGAGCGGATCGATAGCCAGGCGATGGGTATGGCGGCGGCGGTCGCCAGCAAGCCGCCCACGACCGCCAGGAAAAGCGTCTGGCCAAGCGCGAGGCCGATCTCGTCGAGCCGCCAGATTTCCGAGCCGCCGGCGACAAGCCAGCGGCCTATGGTCCAGAAGGGCACCCCGAGCGACAGGCACGTCACGGCGGCCAGCAGCAGGCTGCATGGCAATGCAAGCCAACCCAGCCGCGCGCGCTGCAATGGCCGCGCCGCGCCCGATCCGACGCGGGCATAGCGCTCCTCGCCGCGCACCAGCACCTCGACCGCCAGCAGCGCCAGGCAGCAGGCAACCAGGACACCTGCCAGCATGTTCGCCGCCGGTCCGTTGAAGGTCGACTGGAACTGGTCGACGATGGCCGTGGTGAAGGTGTCGAAGCGGACGAAAACATAGAGACCGTACTCGGCCAGCAGATGCAGGCCGACGAGCAGCGCGCCGCCGCATATCGCCAGCCTCAGCTGCGGCAGCACCACCCGGAAGAACACCCGCCACGGCCCCAGCCCCAGCGACGCTGCACTGTCTTCGAGTGCGGGGTCAAGCCGGCGCATCGCTGCCGACAACGGCAGATAGAGGAACGGAAAATACGCGATGATCGAAATCAGCACGCCGGCGAACAGTCCGTGCAGCCCCGGCACCATCGTCACCCAGGCGTAGCTATGGACGAAGGCCGGAATGGCCAGCGGCGCGACCGAAAGCCAGGACCATAACCGCGCCCCCGGCAGGTCGCTGCGCTCGGTCAGCCACGCCAGCGCTATCGAGAGCAACGCCGATATCGGCACGGCAAAAATCACCAGCAGCAGCGTGTTGACCAGCAGATCGCCGACGCGCGGCCTGAAGACCAGCGCCGCGACTGTCGACCACCCCGCCTGGATCGCGGCGACGGCGACGAACACGATCGGCAGAAGCGCGAAGGCCGAGACCAGTACGGCGCAGGCGGCAATCCAGCGCACTGGATACCGGCGGCGATGCAGGGTTCTCCCCCGATAAGCCCCGCCTGAGGCTGCCGCGGATGTCATGACTGCGTCGCCGCGTGCAGACCGCCCCAGCGACGGACCTCAATGCGTCGGACACGGCTGGGGGTAAAGCTGCTCGAAAACATCGTCAGACGCCATGTGGCAAACGAAGGCTCCCGCGGACACCGCGGGAGCCGGATCGCTGCCCTTTTAGAACCTGCGCCAACTAAAGCAAGCCGGCCGCCGTCATCAGATCGGTGACCTTCTTGGAATTGAGCGCCGAAGCCTCGACTTTTGGCGCCTGCAGATCGGCCAAGGGCACCAGCTTGGCGTTGGACTGCGCGTCCTTGCCAACCACATACTCATAGGACGTGCCATTCTGGAGGATGTCCTGCCCGCCCTTGCCGGCGATCCACTTGAGGAAAGCCTGCGCTTCCTTGGGATGCTTGCTCGACGCCAGCACACCGCCGCCGGAGACCGAAACGAACGCTCCCGGATCCTGGTTCTTGAAGTAGTGCAGGTCGACGTTCTTGCTGTTCTCGCCGGTCTTCGCCTGATCGCCGAAATAGTAATAATGATAGATGATGCCGCCTTCGATCTCGCCGGCATTGACCGCCTTCATCACCGTGCCGTTGCCGCGATAGGCGGTGAAGTTTTCCTTCATGCCCTTCAGCCAGTTCGCCGTCGCCTCTTCGCCTCTCAGCTCAAGCAGCGCGCTGACGATCGCCTGGAAGTCGGCGCCCGAAGGCGATGCCGCCCAGCGCCCCTTCCAGCTCGGATCCGCAAGCTCCAGCATCGACTTCGGCAGCTTGTCGGCCGGCAGCTTTTCCTTGTTGTAGACAAAGACGGTGCTGCGGGCGGCGATACCGGTCCACTTGCCGCTGGACGGACGATATTCGTCGGGGATCAGCGCCAGCGTGTCGGCGTCGACCGGCGCGAACAGTCCGGCGGTCTCCACCAGCACCATGGCGGGCGAGTTCTCCGTCAGGAAGACATCGGCGGGCGAGGACGCGCCCTCGGCGACGATCTGGTTCGAGAATTCGCTGTCGGACCCGTTGCGCAGCGTCACCTTGATACCGGTTTCCCTGGTAAAGCCTTCAGCCCATTCCTTGGCCAGGCTTTCGTGCTGGGCGTTGTAGACGACGATCTCGCCGGCATCCTGCGCAACAGCAGGTCCCGTGAGCGAACTCACGGCAAGCGCCGCCGCCGCTGCCCAGGTGGAAAATGCAAATCTCATGGTCGTCTCCTTGCTTGTCCGGCTTGTCGCAATGGCCGTAGCAATACATGAACGTCCAGATCAAGTTTTTTCGTTCCGGAAACGACGATTCGACGATTCGGCGGCACGATCGCGTGATCCCGAACCCTGCCTTCGTCGGTAGCGCACTTTCCCCAGCGTCACGTTTCGCGCTATTTGTCTCGTCGTCAACCCGCCATATATTGCACTGCAACATCGCTCGGCCCTCATCCTGGAACCCCGTCATGACAGACCCGACACCGCGCAAGACAGCAATCGTCACCGGCTCCACCTCCGGCATAGGCAAGGCGATTGCCGAGGCGTTGGCGGCCGCGGGCTGCAATGTCGTCGTCAATTCCTTTTCCGACACGCCTGCCGACCACAAGGTCGCCGCGACAATTGCGGCAAAACACGGTGTCAGGGCGCTCTATGTGAAGGCGGATATGTCGAAGGGTGCGGAATGCCGCGCGCTCGTCGAAAAGACGGCGCAGGCCTTCGGATCGGTCGACATTCTCGTCAACAATGCCGGCATCCAGCATGTTGCGCCGGTCCAGGACTTCCCGGCTGAAAAGTGGGACGCCATCATCGCCATCAACCTGTCCTCGGCCTTCCACACGATCGCCGCCGCCATACCGCTGATGAAGAACGCCGGCGGCGGCCGCATCGTCAACATCGCCTCGGCGCACGGGTTGGTCGCATCGCCGTTCAAGTCCGCTTATGTGGCGGCCAAGCATGGCATCATGGGCCTGACCAAGACGGTGGCGCTGGAATTGGCGCGGGAGAAGATCACCTGCAACGCCATCTGCCCCGGCTACGTGCTGACGCCGCTGGTCGAAGCGCAGATTCCCGACCAGATGAAGGCGCACAACATGGATCGTGAGACGGTCATCCGCGAAGTGATGCTGGAAAAGCAGCCGACGCGCGAATTCGTCAGCGTCGAGCAGGTCGCGGCGACCACTGTCTTCCTGTGTTCAGACGCCGCCGCGCAGATAAACGGCGCGCATATCTCGGTCGATGGCGGCTGGGTGGCGCAATAGGCAAGCCACCCAGTCCACATCTGAAAACCAATCGAAAGGACGACGCCATGGCCGACAACGGCAAGGCGGAGGAGAAAAAGAAGATCAACGTCGCCCTGCAGGGCGGCGGCTCGCACGGCGCCTTTTCCTGGGGCGTGCTCGACCGGCTGCTGGAGGATGGCAGGTTGGAGATCGCCGCGATTTCCGGCACCAGCGCCGGCGCCATGAATGCTGTGGCGCTCGCCGACGGCTTCGTGCGCGGTGGAACCGAAGGCGCTCGCGAAAGGCTGGAAGCGCTGTGGCGCTCCGTGGCGCGCAAGGGCCGCTTCAGCCCTGTGCAGCGCGCGCCCTGGGATGTTCTGTGGGGCAACTGGTCGATCGAGAACACGCCGGGTTATGTCTGGTTCGACACCATGTCGCGGGTATTCTCACCCTATGTCGCGAACCCGCTCGGCCTTAATCCACTGGCGGAAGCGGTGGCGCACGAGATCGACTTCCGCAATGTGCGCGCCTGCAAATCGATGCAGCTCTTTATCTCGGCGACCAATGTCGAGACCGGCCAGCTGCGCGTCTTTTCCGATGGCGAGATCGACCTCGATACGGTAATGGCCTCGGCCTGCCTGCCGCAGATATTCCGCGCCGTCGAGATCGACGGCGTGCCCTATTGGGATGGCGGCTATGGCGGAAATCCGGCGTTGTTTCCGTTTTTCAAGGCAGCCGAGAGCGACGACGTCCTGCTGGTCCAGATCAACCCTGTCGTGCGCGAAGGCACGCCGAAGACCGCCAACGAAATCCAGAATCGCGTCGATGAGATCACCTTCAACGCCGGCCTGCTGCGCGAATTCCGCTCCATAGCCTTTGTCAAGGAACTGATCGCCGCGGACCGCCTGCCGCACGGCGAATACAGAGACATCCGCATGCACCGCATCGATGCCGATGACGCCTTCAAGGATTTGTCGGCGTCGTCCAAGGTCAACGCCGAATGGGCGTTCCTCGAATATCTGTGCGACCTCGGCCGCACCGCCGCCAGCGACTGGCTGGAAACGAACTACGAAGCGGTTGGCAAAAGCGCCACGCTCGATCTCTCCGGTGAACTCGACGACGGATACAAGCCCGTGCAAGGCCCGGTGCGCACACCGAAGGCCGGCAACCGCGTCCGCGAATTTTTGGCGACCCGGCGCAAGCCCGCGGCGGTGCGCCGTCAGGCGTGAAGCGCGAGGTCGATGACCTTGACCAAAGCGGCGACCGCCTGACGCTTCTCTTCCACATTGCTGATGCGCGACTTCATGCCTTCCAGCCCATCGAGCAGGATGTCGGCGAGCTGAGGCGCGGAAAAGCTCTTGGCCGCCAGATCGATACGGCTGCGGGCGGCTTCCTCGTCTATGGCGTCCGCGATATGGCCGGCCAGCTGGTCGCGCCAGCACAGGGCGATATCGGCGACGATCGATTTCATGTCCAGGAGTTCAGCGCCGTGTGGAGAATCGCCGATTTCCTGCATCATGCCGATCAGCCCCACTTCGATCGCATTCATCGCCCGTTGCGCGAAGGTGCCCTCGCGCTGAAGCGCCGCCTTTGCCGACTCGGCCGAACGTCCGAGCAGCATCATGGCGGTGGCGCGGTAGATGTCGGTCTTGTTCTTGAACAGCAGATAGAGCGCCGGCCGCGACATGTCCGCCGCCTTGGCGATGTCGTCCATCGTGGTCCTGGCGAAGCCATAGGTCAGGAAGGTCTTGAACGCCCCATCCAGCACACGGGCGCGTTTCGGGTCTCCTGCAATGTCTTCGATTGCGGTCACGGCTCTTCCTTCAAAACAGCTTGTTGACAAAATGACGAACTTTGTCAAGATGTCCAGAAGTTGGCGATGAGCCGGCGGCTTCCGAACTGCATGGACGACAACGAGGGTATCCCCGTGCGCCTAACCGTCGACGGACAATCGATCGATATCGACGCAGATCCCGAAATGCCGTTGCTGTGGGCATTGCGCGACCTTGCCGGCAAGACCGGTCCCAAGTTCGGCTGCGGCATCGCCGCCTGCGGCGCCTGCACCGTGCATGTCGATGGTTCGCCCGTCCGGTCCTGTGTGTTGAAGGTGGGCGAGGTCCATGGGCCCGTCACCACCATCGAAGGCATCGGCAGCGCCGAAAAGCTGCATCCGGTCCAGCAGGCCTGGCTGGAGGAGCAGGTGGCGCAATGCGGCTACTGCCAGGCCGGACAGATCATGAGCGCCGTGGCGCTGCTGGACGAGGTCCCGAGCCCGACGGATGCCGACATCGACAACGCCATGGGCGGCAATCTGTGCCGTTGCGGCACCTACCCGAAGATCCGCGCCGCCATCAAGCGGGCAGCCGCGCTGAAGACGGCGGGGGCCTGAGATGGCCAGCATCGGCAAGATCGCCCGCCGCGCCTTCCTGATTGGCGCTGCCGCCGTCGCCGGCGGCGTGGCCGTCGGCTACTACTATTACCGCAAGCCCTACGCCAATCCGCTTGACGACCAGCTCGCGGCCGGCGAGGCGACCTTCAATCCCTATGTGAAGATCGCACCGGACAACACCATCACCATCATCGCGCCCCGCGAGGAAATGGGACAAGGCGTCTCGACCACCCTCGCCGCCCTTGTCGCCGAGGAACTGGACGTGACGCTGGAACAGGTGCGGGTGGAGCACGGCCCGACTTCGAAAGCCTATTACAACGCCGCCATCCTGGAAGAGGGCGGTCCGTTCGCCTTCTTCGACGAGAGCACGCTGGCGGAAGCCACGCGCAACGGCATGGGCGTGGTGGGCAAGTTCCTCGGCCTGCAGGGCACCGGCGGTTCCTCGTCCATACGCGACGGGTGGGACAAGATGCGCCAGGCGGGCGCCGCAGCCCGCTTCATGCTCGTCGCCGCCGCCGCGCAACGGCTTGGCGTGCCGGCCGGCGAGCTTGAAACAGCGGACGGCAAGGTCCTGCACCGGCAGTCAGGCCGCACATTGACCTATGGCGAACTGGCTGCCGAGGCTGCTGCGAGGTCGCCGCCGTCCGAAGTCGCCTTGAAGGAGAAAAAGGACTGGAAGTTGCTCGGCAAACCGCAAAAGCGCGTCGACATGCTGGCCAAGGTCACCGGCGCGCCGGTCTTCGGCATCGATGTGAGGCTGCCGGAGATGCTGTACGGCACCGTCAAGTTCAGCCCGCGCTTCGGCGCGGCGCCTATAAGGACTGACCTCTCCAAAGCCGAAAAAATGCCGGGCGTGGTCAAGATCGTGCCGCTGGAGACGACATACGGCCACGGCTTCGGCGTCATCGCGCAAAATACCTGGGCCGCCTTCAAGGCGGCTGAAGCGATCGAGGTCGAGTGGGGCAAGGCCGCCTATCCAGCCGATAGCGCCGCGATCGCGAAAACCCTGGCCGATGCCCTCGCCTCGAACGGCGGTTCGGCCATGCGCGACGACGGCGATGTCGATACCGCTTTCGCCGATGCGCCGCGCGAGAAGATCGTCGAGGCCGACTATTTCGTGCCGTATCTCGCCCACGCCACCATGGAGCCGATGAACGCGACGGCGCAGCTGAGGGACGGCGCGCTGGAAATCTGGTGCGGCAACCAGTCGCCAACGCTGGTGCGCGAGCAATGCGCCGCGGCTGTCGGCGTCGATCAGGACAGGGTCGTCGTCCACACCGCCTATCTCGGCGGCGGCTTCGGGCGGCGCATCGAGATGGACTACGCGCTCTGCGCCGCGCTGATGGCCAGGGAAACGGAAGGACGACCCGTCAAGGTCACATGGACGCGCGAGGAGGACACGCGCCACGACACTTATCGGCCGGCTGCGCTCGGCAAATTCCAGGCGCGCCTCGGCGATGACGGCCTGCCGGTGGCGATCGACATGAAGATCGCCTCGCCGTCGATCATGGCCAGCGTTCTGCGGCGTCTGTACCCGTCCATCCCGGCGCTCGGCCCGGACAAGACCATTGTCGACGGCGCCTACAACCAGCCCTATACCGTGCCGGATTACCGCGTCACCGCCATTGCCGCGCCCATCGATATTCCAATCGGCTTCTGGCGCTCGGTCGGCAATTCCGTCAACGGCTTCTTCCACGAGGGTTTCCTCGACGAGATCGCCATCGCCGGCAAGACCGACCCTGTCGAGTTGCGCCGCAAGCTGATGGCCGCCTACCCCGCCGCCGTGAAGGTCATCGAGAAGGTCGCCGAAATTTCGAAATGGAGTGAACCGCTGCCGGCCGGCAGAGCCAAGGGCGTCGCCTTCACGCAATCCTTCGGCAGCTGGGTGGCGGAGGTCGTGCAGGTCGCCGACACGCCCGCCGGCATCCGCATCGAGAAGGTCTGGATCGCCGCCGATGTCGGCACTGCGCTCGATCCCGGCATCATCGAGGCGCAGCTCGTCTCGGCCGCGGTCTATGGCCTGTCCGCCGCCGTCAATCAGGAAATCACTTTCACCGACGGCGCGGTTGAACAATCGAATTTCCATGATTTCGACTGCATGCGCATCTTCCAGTGCCCGCAATTCGAAGTTGCGATCCTGGAGAACTATCACCGCATGGGCGGCGTCGGCGAAATCGCCACGCCGCCGGCAGCGCCGGCGCTCGCAAACGCCATTTTTGCACTGACCGGAAAGCGCCTGAGAAGTCTGCCCCTGTCCAGGGAGGTGCGCTTCGCATGAGACGGTTTCTCATCATCCTGACGCCTGCTGCCATGTTGGCTGCGAGCGTTCATCTCGCACCTGCACAAGAGGCCGCGCCGCCGCCTGCCCTGGCGGTGGACACGGCCGCCGGACTGCCGCAATGGCAAAAGGTCTACGAGGTTTTTTCGCATCCGCGCTGCGCCAATTGCCATGTCGAGGACGACCGTCCGCGCTGGTCCGGCGCGCATTATGGCGCAACCCGCGTTCATGCCTTCAATGTCCAACGCGGCACCGATGGTTCCGGCTTCGGCAATCCGGGCCTGCGCTGCACGACATGCCATTTCTCCAGCAATTCCAACATCTTGCATGGCCCTCCGGGGGCGCCAAACTGGCATCTGGCGCCGGCTGAAATGGTCTGGTTTGACAAATCGTCCGCCGAGATTTGCGCCCAGGTCAAGGACCCGGCCCGCAATGGCGGCCGCACATTGGCCGAAATCGCGGTGCATGTGCGCGACGACAAGCTGGTCGGCTGGGGATGGGCGCCCGGCCCCGGTCGGGAGCCCGCGCCAGGCTCCGCCGAAGAGACCTACCAGGCAATAGAGGCATGGTCGAAAGCCGGCGCTCCATGTCCGGCAATTGATTAGCCTTATCAACTTTTCTGACTGTTTTGCAGTGCAACTATCGCGTAGAAGAACCCCGCCGATCACGGCAATTTGAACAAGGCCCAGCCGAACCCCATATGCGGCGGCGCCAGACCTTAACGGTGCTGACCGGTCATCGCACGCTGGATTAGAGAACATGCGGAATTTCAAGTTTCACAAGCTCGCAGCTATTGTCGTGCTCATCGCCTTCGCGGCCTGGGTCGCCACCGGAGAATTCTCTTCGGTCGGCAGCGCCACCAACAGCGATGCCGAAAAGACGGACAATGCTGTCAAGCCGGCCGCGCAGCAGAACGCCGCCGAGCCGGAGAAGGCGCCGTTGCGCAAGGTCGGCGTCGTCGTGCCGCCGCGCAGCGAACATGCCCGCGCCATTCGCATCTCGGGCCTGACGGAAGCAGACAAGCGCGCGGTGCTTGCCACGCGTGTCGGCGGCGTCATCGAGAAACTGCCGGTCAAGCAGGGCCAGCGCATCAAGGCCGGCGACCTGATCCTTGCGCTTGCCGCCGAGGAAAAGCAGTCCGCCGTGGCCAATGCCCAGCAGGTGCTGGTGCAGCGCCGCGCCGAGCTCAAGGCCGCCGAACGGCTGGCGCAGACGGGCAATATTCCAAAGCTCCAGCTCGATACGGCGCGCTCGGCCATGGCCGCGGCTGAATCACAGCTCGACGCCACCGAACAGGACCTCGCCCGCAACGAAGTGAAAGCGCCCTTCGATGGCATCGTCGATCGTGTTCCCGTGGAACTCGGCAGCGCCGTCATGCAGGGCGGCGAAGTCGCCACCGTGCTCAGCCTCGATCCTGTCATCGCGCGCGGCGAGGTCAGCGAACGCGACCTCCGCTATCTCAAGACCGGTGACAAGGCGAATGTCCGGCTGGTCAGCGGCAACAATGTCGAGGGCACGGTGCGCTACATCAGCCGCGATGCGTCGTCGGCTACACGCACCTTCCGCATCGAGATCGCCATTCCGAATGCCGACGGCGCCATTCCAGCCGGCATGACCGCCGAGATAACGCTGGCCGCCCAGCCGACCGACGCGGTCGTTCTGCCGCGCTCCGTCGTCACCCTCGGTGACAAGGGCGATCTCGGCATCCGCGCCGTCGATAAGGACAACAAGGTCGTCTTCTATCCGATCGATCTGGTCGACGACACGCCGCAGGGCCTGGTGCTGGCCGGCATTCCCGCCGGTGCGAAGGTAATCGTACAGGGGCAGGATCTGGTCACGGAAGGCATTCAGGTCGACGCCGTCGATGCTGATCCTGCCGCGCTCAAGAAGCTGTTGGAAGACGCCGGGGCATCGACAAACTAGTCCTCCGGGACGCCGAACGAACTGCAGGTCAAACCATGGATATCGTCAAGCTTGCGATCAACAATGCGCGATTGACATTGTCGGTCCTCGTCTTCCTGATCATTGCCGGCGCTGTCGCTTACAAGAGCGTGCCGAAGGAAGCCGAACCCGACGTCGCCATTCCGATCATGTATGTGAGCCTCGTCTATCAGGGCATCTCGCCGGAAGACGCCGAACGTCTTTTGTTGCGACCGGTCGAATCGCAGCTCAAGAGCCTCAAGGGGCTCAAGGAGATGAAGTCCAACGCCTATCAGGGCGGCGCCAATGTCATCGTCGAGTTCGACCCGTCGATCGATCTCGGCGACGCGCTGATCGACACCCGCAACAAGGTGCAGGACGCCAAGCGCGATCTGCCGAGCGGCGTCGAGGAGCCGACCGTCAACGAGGTCAATCTGTCCGAATTCCCGGTGATCTTCATCTCGCTGTCGGGCGACATGCCGGAGCGCGCGCTCACCACCGCGGCCAAGACGCTGCGCGACCGCATCGAGGAAGTTCCGGGCGTCCTGGAAGGCGAAATCCAGGGCTCACGCGACGAACTGGTCGAGGCCATCATCGACCCGATGCGGCTTGCCTCATACGGGCTGCGCCTCGACCAGATGATCCAGGGCATCGGCCAGTCGAACAGCCTCGTCGCAGCTGGCGCCATCGAAGGCGCGGAAGGCAAGTACGCGGTCAAGGTGCCGGCTTTGATCGAGACCCCGGAAGATGTCGCCAACCTGCCCGTCGTGGCTGGACCCAATGCCGTCGTCAAGGTGCGCGACCTCGCAACCGTCCGCTCGACCTTCAAGGATGCGGAAACGATCTCGCGCATCGACGGCAAGACCGCCATCACCATCGCGGTGAAAAAGCGCATCGGCGCCAATGTGGTCGAGACGATCGAAGGTGCGAAGAAGGTGGCGGAGGAATTCGTCGCCCAGAACAAGGCGACCCTTCCCGATCTGAAACTGACCTACACCCAGGACAAGTCGACCTTCGTCAACCAGCTTCTCAACGACCTGCAGAACCATGTGATGATCGCGGTCATCCTGGTTTTCATCGTCATCCTGTACGCCTTGTCGGGCCGCGCTTCCCTGCTGATCGGCCTCGCCATCCCGTCGTCGTTCCTGATGGGCATCCTGCTGCTGGCGCTGATGGGCTACACGATCAACATGATCGTGCTTTTCTCGCTGATCCTCGCGGTCGGCATGCTGGTCGATGACGCGATCATCGTGACCGAATATGCCGAGCGCCGCATGGCGGAAGGCATGAACAAGGTCCAGGCCTTCGAGGAGGCGGCCAAGCGCATGGCCGGCCCGGTGATCGCGGCGACGCTTACCCGTATCGCGGCCTTTTCGCCGCTGCTGTTCTGGCCGGGGATCGTCGGCGACTTCATGAAGTATCTGCCGATCACGCTCATCGTCACGCTCGCGGCGTCGATGGCTTATGCGTTGATCTTCGCGCCGTCGATCGGCGCGATCATCGGCAAGGCGCCGAAGCATGAAGAAAAGCATCGCGACGGACTGTACATGGGTATCGTCAAAAAGGCGGTGCATTTCCCGATTACCGCCGTGGTGCTGACCATCGCCCTGCTTGGCGGCGGCATGTTCGCCTATGTGAAATTCGGCAATGGCGTCGAGTTCTTCCCGGCGGTCGAGCCTGACTACGGCCTTCTCTACGTCCATGCGCGCGGCAACCTGTCGCTGAAGGAGATGGATACCGCCACCACCATCGCCGAACAGAGGATGCTCGGCTGGCCCGGCCTCAAATCCGTGCTGACCAAGGTCGGCAAGACGCGCGGCGGCCAGGACATTCCCGAAGACGTCATCGGTGTCATCAACTACGAGTTCGTCGATTGGCGTCAGCGTAAGCCGGCGCACGCCATCCTCGACGATCTGCGCAAGGCGATGGCCGGCATTCCCGGCGTCGACGTCGAGGTCCGCGTACCGGATGCGGGACCGCCGACAGGCAAGGCAATCCAGGTCGAGCTTTCGGCGACGGATCCCACCGGCCTTAACGATTACGCGAAAAAGGTCGCCGGGGCGGTCGCCAAGGTTCCGGGAGTCATCGACATGACCGACGGCTTGCCGCCACCGGGCGTCGACTGGAACCTCGTCGTCGATCGCGCCAAGGCCGCCCAGTACAATGTGTCGCCGACGGCGGTCGGCACGGTCGTGCAGCTGGTCACGACGGGCCTGAAGCTGACCGACTATCGTCCGCCGGGCGCCGACGACGCCGTCGATATCAGGCTGCGCCTGCCAGAGGATCGCCGCACGCTGTCGTCGCTTGACGAGCTTCGCGTCGAAACCGCCGAAGGCTCGGTGCCGATCTCGAACTTCGTCACGCGGAGTCCCGAACAGACGGTCGGCATCCTCAACCGCATCGACGGCAAGCGTACCATCACCATCCAGGCGAATGTCGCCAGCGGCTTTCAGGTCGCCGAGGTCCAGGCCGCCGTCACCAAGGTCGTCGGCGAGATGGCGCAGCCGGGCATCGACTGGAAACTGGCCGGCTCCAACGAGGACAGCGCCGAGGCGGGCGCGTTCCTGGCCAAGGCCTTCGGCGCGGCGATGTTCCTGATCTGCATCGTGCTGCTGGCGCAGTTCAACAAGTTCACCAGCGTGTTCCTGGTGCTGACCTGCGTCGTCATGGCCATCGTCGGCGCCCTGCTCGGCATGCTGCTGACGGGCCAGACCTTCGTCATCGTCATGTCCGGCATCGGCTTCATCGCGCTGGCCGGCGTCGTGGTGAACAACAACATCGTGCTGATCGATACCTACGACCGGTTGCGCGAGGAAGGCTGGGACAAGCTCGAAGCCGTGCTGCAGACCTGCCGCGAACGTGCGCGGCCGGTGGTGCTGACGGCGTTGTCGGCCATTCTCGGCGTGCTGCCGATCGCCTTCGGACTGGGCCTGGAAATCTTCCACCGCGAGACGACGATCAACGCGCCGTCGACGCAGTGGTGGATCGCGTTGTCCTCGGCGATCGTCTTCGGCCTGTCCTTCGCCACCGTTCTGACGCTGATCGTGACGCCGTCCATGCTGATGATCTTCACGCGCAGCAACGACAGCAAGGTCCACGCTTTCTTCCGCCGCCTGTTCAAGCGCGGCAAGGGCAAGGTGTCGAGCGAAGCCGAGCCTCAGCTCTCAACCGAAACGGATGTGGCCTACCCCAAGGCCGCCGAATAGGGATCTGGCTAACAACGCAAAAAGGCCGTCCGGGAACCCCGGACGGCCTTTTCGCATTGTTGTGTCATTGCAACATTCCCAAGCGAGGGCTTGTCATGACGCTTAGTACACTTCTCATCATTATTTTGGTTCTTATCCTCATTGGCGCCGTTCCAAGCTGGCCTTATTCGCGCAGCTGGGGCTATGGCCCGTCCGGTATCGTCGGCGTGATTCTGGTCGTGGTGCTGATCCTGCTTCTCATGGGCCGGATCTGACCCATTTCCCGAGTACTCGAGCGGCGGATGCTTGCCGGCATCCGCCACTTTTTTGCTGTCAGGCTGCCTGCGATTCCACCGGCAACAGCGCAAGATCACGCAGCGCTTCCCGCGCCGCCTGATCCAGGGGTGTTCGGGGGATTTCGCCGATGAGGCTTGCCAGGCGGTCCGACGCAAGCCGGTGCGCCTCGAACCGCAGATAGGACATCGACACGATGGCGCGCCACATCGGCACGAACGGGCTGCCGGCGCGGAGCACCCACCATGGCATCGAGGCCAACTTGAGCGGCCGGACCATCGTCTTCTCGACCGCCGCCTTCATCTCCAGTTCGGTCACGGCATGGCCGGGTAGATGCAGCGCCTCATAGGCACCCATCCTGTCCAGGTTCTGCGCCAGCATCACGAACCCGCGGGCGAAATCCGGCAGATAGACCCACTCATGGACAAGGTCCACCGGTCCGGCGGCGGTGTAGACGCCCTTTTCAACTTTCGAGGCCGTCACCAGGTCGAACCATGAACCGGTCCCCTTGCCGCCGAAGAAATCGCCGGCCCGCAGCAGCACGGTGCGGACGCGGCCGGCTTCGGCTTCGCTGCGGAAAAGCGTTTCCATGGCGACGCGGATGCGCCCCTTCTCCGTCGTCGGATGCTGCGGCGTCTCTTCGGTCAGTACGGCGGGGATGGGCGAGCCGTAATTATAGACGGTGCCCGGAAACAGATGCACCGCACCGTTGACCGCGCAGGCCGCCATGACGTTTTCCGCCATCGGCAGCACGCTGCTCCAGTCCGAATAAACCGGGCTGAGCCCGTTGAAGACGATGTCGAACCCTTGCGTTGTCTGGGTCAGCGCCTCCCGATCCAGCGCGTCGGCCGTGATGGCAGTCACGCCTGCGAGTTCAGCCGGAAGCTTGCCGCTCCGGGTCACGCCGCCGACATCGTAGCCGGCGTCGAGAAAGGCCTTTGCCACGGCGCGGCCAAGCCGTCCGCTCGCGCCGAGAACTGCAATGCTGGTCATGTCTTTGCTCCATGTTGCGTTGGGAGCACAGATATGGTCGTATCGAATGCGAATGGATATTCTCCAAAACCGTCTTCTTGTTATTCATATTTGAATATATGGCTGATTTCGACTGGAACCTGATCCGAAGCTTTGTCGCCGTAGCCGAGACCGGCAGCCTGTCGGCGGCGGCGCGCCGTGTGGCCCTGAGCCAGCCGACGCTCGGCCGCCATGTCGCCGATCTCGAGCAGGCGCTGGGCGTGACGCTGTTCCGGCGCGGCCGGCGCGGCTACGCCCTGACCGAGGCCGGTCTCGCTCTTTATGAACGCGGCAAGGCCGTGAACGAGCACGCCACGGCATTTTCGCTTTTGGCGCTGGGCTCGGTCGAGGCGATCGAAGGCACGGTCCGCATCGCCGCATCGGAAGTCGTGGCAGCCTATGTGCTGCCGCCGATCATGGCGCGGCTCGGCGTCGAGGAACCGGGCATCGCGGTCGAGATCGTCGCCTCCAACCAGATCGAGAACCTGCTGCGCCGCGATGCCGACATCGCCATCCGCATGGTGCGGCCTGCGCAGAACGAACTGGTGGCGCGCAAGGTCACCGACATCGAACTGCGGGCCTGCGCTGCCACATCATATCTGGAACGCCACGGCCGGCCGCTCCAGCCCGCCGACCTCCTCGGCCACCATCTCATCGGCTTCGACCGTGGCGACGATATCATCCGTGGCTTGAACCAGATCGGCGTGGCGGTGACGCGCGATTCCTTCCGCTTTCGCACCGACAACCAGATCGTGCTGTGGGAGGCGGTGCGCGCCGGCAACGGCGTCGGCATCGGGCAGGAGCCGCTCGCCCGCCGCGACCCGCTGATCGAAATCGTGCTGCCGGATATGCCGCTGCCGGTCCTGCCGGTCTGGCTCGCCATGCACCGCGACGTGCGCACCAGTGTGCGCCTGCGCCGCGTCGCCGATTTCCTCTTCGAGGAACTGAAGCTTTATGCGGCCGGTTGAGGTGCGAAATCGGCGGAGCGGGCCAGTTCCGACATCAGGCAGACGATCACCAGCAGGCCGGACAGCGCGACGAAAACCGGCGAGAAGCCGGTATGTTCCGCGACGAAACCGATGGCGGAGGGCGCCATCAGGATGCCGCAGTAACCTATTGTCGTCACCACGCTCATGCCGGTGCCCGACGCCATGCCCGGCTGGTTGCCGCCGGCCGAAAAGGCGATCGGCACCATGTTGGCGATGCCGAGACCGGTGATGGCGAAGGCGGCGATGACCAGCCAAGGCCAGGGTGATAGCCCGGCAACCAGCATGCCGCCGGCGGCGATCAGGCTGGACACCCGCAAGGTGCGCACCGCGCCGAAGCGGTTGCGGACACCGTCGCCGGCAAAGCGCATCAGCGCCATCGCCCCGGAGAAAAGCGCAAACGCGAGGCCCGCCGTGGCGAGATTGCTGCCGAGCTCCTGCTGCAGGTAGAGCGCCGCCCAGTCGAGCACCGCCCCTTCCGGCACCATCGAGAACAGCGCCATGATGCCGACCAGATAGACCGCCGGGTTTCTCGGCAGGGTGAATTTGTGATGTTCCTGCGCCTGCGGCGTCGGGTCGGTGACCAAGTAGCGCGCCGCCGCCACCAGGATCACCGCGGCGACGATTGTGACGGTGCCCGCATGGGCGAGGTGGCCGAACTTCTGGATGAAGAAACCGCCGATACCGCCGCCGGCAAAGCCGCCAAGGCTCCAGAAACCGTGCGAGGAGGACATGACCGCCCTGGAGAGCCGGCGTTCGACGGCGACCGCATTGGCGTTCATGGCCACGTCCATGCCGCCGATCAGCCCGCCGAACAGGAACATCGCCGCCGCCGCCAGCGGCACGTTGGACGCCAGCGCCACCAGAAGCAGGCCGAAGACGCAGACCGCCGCGAAGCCGCGCAGGACGGCGCGCGACCCGTGCTTCGACATCAGGTAGCCCGACAGTGGCATGAAGGTCAGCGCTCCGATGCCGAAGACCAGGATCAGCAGGCCGAGGGTGAATTTGCTGATCTCGAGCCGCGCCAAAAACACCGGAATCTGCGGCGCCCAGCTGCCGGTCAGGAAGCCGTTGATGAAGAACATCGCCGCCACGGCCCAACGGCCGCGAAAAGCGGATTGCTGGGCTGCGGATTGCAGGGGGGTTGATGCAGGCATGAGGGATCCGGCGGTTAAATCGAATTGGTCGGCAAATTAGATCGATTCAATTGCCAGTCAAGACGACGGATGTCACAACTCTTGGACCAGATCGAGGGTCGTCCGTTATTCAGGGATCCTTCGGGCGATTGGTCTCGAAACCGGCTTTCTGCGCCTCAGACGCCTCCGTCTGATACCGCGCCTGCCATTCGGCATAGGGCATGCCGTAGACGATTTCGCGCGTGTCCTCCTTCGAAAGATCGATGCCTTGCGCCGCCGCCGCTTCGCCGTACCAGGTCGACAGGCAGTTGCGGCAGAAGCCGGCGAGGTTCATCAGGTCGATATTCTGCACATCGGTGCGCTGGCGCAGATGCTCGACCAGCCGGCGGAAAGCAGCCGCTTCCAGATCGCGTTTCTGCTCTTCGCTCAAACTGGTCATGAACCTTGCTCCGTCACAGCGGGCCGGTGCGCGAACCGAACCGTCTCACCTCATGTATATCGGAACGGCGATTCACCGCGTCAACGATCGGCGCCAATCTCCGCGCCCAGGCGAGCGCGCTCTGCTGGGTGGCGATCAGGTCCTGCCGGATTTCGATGAGCGCGTGCGCGTAACCATTGACGACGGCGTGCCGGAACATCGTGTCGCCGCGCAGCGCACCGTCATAGGGCTCATTGTCCCCGACCGTCAGGCTGCCGTCCGCCGCCAGCCCATCGATCAGCGGCCGCGCCGCCCGGTCGTCAAGGTCCCACAACAGGCCGACATGCCACGGACGGATATGACCCTGCATGGTCGGGGTGAAGGAATGAACCGAAAAGACGAAGGGCGCCGCCCCGCTCGCCCCCGCGACCGAGGCCACCATGGCGCCGACGGCGTCATGATAGGGGCGGTAGAACAGGTCGAGCCGCCTCTCCCGCTCCTCGTCCGACATCGGATAGTTCGCCGGCACGATGGTGCCGTCATAAAGCTGGCGAATGAGCGTCGGGTCGTCCTCGCCGCGGTTGGGGTCGATCAGCAGCCGCGAGAACGTCGCGAACACGGCAGGCGCATCGAGCAGCGCGGCAAGCTCGCGCAGGACCATCTCCACGCCGATGTCGTAGGCGATATGGCGGTCGAACTCCGAAGCCGGCAGACCGAGATCGCCATACTCCTCGGGAAGATTGCGGCGCGCGTGGTCGGCGACCAGAACCAGACCCCGCTTGCGGTCGCCTTCGATGGTCTCGAACGGCGCAAAAACTGTGGATCGGGTCATCGGCGGGAAAAATCGGTCGGGTTCGTTGCGCGATTGCTGCTAACCTCATTCCACGAAGCGGACAGACGCGCAACGCCGTTGTTTGGCCAAGGTTTTTGCAGAATCTGTCTGTGGGTTTGCCGGGCTGATGTCTGCTTGCGACTAAATCGATTGATTTTACGCAAATCGCCGCGTTGACATGCGCCCGGACATTTCCGAAAAGGGCGTCTGAACATGCTTACATCGTTCTTCAAGGGCTTGAGAATGACCATCGCCGGCAGGCCGCGCGCGGGTAGAACCTTCGCTGGACATCTGGCGTTTTTCGCCATTCTGCTGGCGCCGCTTGCCGTCGCGACACCTGCCAGGGCCGATTTTCGCGTCTGCAACGCGACGCAGAACCTCGTCGGCGTCGGCATCGGCTATCGCGCCAAGGCCGGCTGGATCACCGAAGGCTGGTGGCGCATCGAAGGTTCAAGCTGCAAGACGCTGATCGAGGGACCGTTGTCATCGCGGTTTTATTATCTTTATGCAGAAGACGCCGAACGCGGTGGCCGCTGGGATGGGCCGATTTCGATGTGCGTGGCGGAAAAGGAATTCAAGATCGCGGGCGTGACCGATTGCGTCGCCAGAGGCTTTCAGCGCGCCGGATTTCAGGAATACGACACGGGTGAGCAGGCGAGCTGGATGGTCCAGCTGACCGATCAGCCCGCAACGGACGGCGACAGCGCCGCCCCCGGAAGCAATGGTCAATGAGACGTAGCCGCAAGGTCAAGATACTCGCGACGGTAGGTCCGGTCTCCTCCGACGAGGCCATGCTGAAAAAACTCTTCGAAGCGGGCGCCGACGTTTTCCGCATCAATATGAGCCATACCGACCACGATTTGATGCGCACGCTGGTCGCTCGCATCCGCTCGGTCGAGGAGGCTGTCGGCCGACCGATCGGCATTCTGGCGGATTTGCAGGGCCCCAAACTGCGTGTCGGCAAATTCGCCAACGGCAAGGAAGCGCTGAGCGCTGGCCAGACCTTCACGCTGGACAACAATCCTGAACCCGGCGATGGCAGTCGCGTTTTCCTGCCGCATCCCGAAATCCTCGCTTCGGTTGAAGCCGGTCACCGCCTGCTGATCGATGACGGCAAGGTCGAGTTGAAGGCGATCAGGACCGATGGCACCTCCATCGTTTGCACGGTGATTTCCGGAACGGCGATTTCCGACAAGAAGGGCGTCTCGCTTCCCGACACCGAACTGCCTGTCGGCGCCCTTACGCCGAAGGACCGCACCGATCTGGACGCCGTGCTCGCGGCGGGTGTCGACTGGGTGGCGCTCTCCTTCATCCAGCGTCCCGAGGACCTTGCCGAGGCCCGCAAGATCGCGCGCGGCCGCGCCCTGCTGATGTCGAAGATCGAGAAGCCGCAGGCTGTCGCCAGGCTGGCCGAGATCATCGAATTGTCTGATGCGCTGATGGTCGCCCGCGGCGATCTTGGCGTCGAGATGCCGCTGGAAGCGGTTCCCGGCATCCAGAAACAGATTACCCGCGCCGCGCGCCGCGCCGGCAAGCCGGTGGTCGTCGCCACCCAGATGCTGGAATCGATGATCTCGGCGCCGGTTCCGACGCGTGCCGAGGTTTCGGACGTTTCGATCGCCGTCTTCGAAGGCGCCGACGCCATCATGCTTTCAGCCGAATCCGCCGCCGGCGCCTATCCGGTTGAAGCTGTGGCCACCATGAACCGCATAGCCGAGAAGGTCGAGCAGGACCCGCTTTACGCCGGCATCATCAACGCCCAGCGCTCGCAGCCGGAAGCCACCGGCGCCGATGCCATTTCGCTCGCCGCGCGTGAGATCGCCGAGACGCTGAAACTGTCCGCCATCATCACCTATACGGCCTCGGGCGCCACCGGCCTTCGCGCCGCGCGCGAAAGGCCACAGGTGCCGATCATCGCGCTCTCCCCCATCCTGAACACCGCGCGGCGGCTGTCGCTGCTGTGGGGAACGCATTGCGTCGTCTCCCCGGACGCGACCGACCTCGACGACATGGTCGAGCGCGCCTGCCGCATCGCGGCGGAGGAGAATTTCGGCAAAACCGGCGACCGCGTCATCATCACCGCCGGTGTTCCGCTGCGCACGCCCGGCTCCACCAACATGCTGCGCATCGCCTATATCGGATCGCAGATCCCCGGCCGGTAGCTGGTGCCCTGACTCAGGTCGGCGCCAGTTCACCGTCCGTTGCGGGCATATCGGCGCACCTGCCCCGGCCAAAAGAATCACCGGCGATGCGGGCTTCTACCACCTGCGCAACCGCTTCCAGGTCGCGGTCCTTGCCGGCAAGCTTCTCTATCGAGGCGACCACCAAGTCGGGAGCGATCCAGTCCGGCTTGTGGCCGAGATTGCGCACCCACACCAGTTCCGATCCCGGTATGTCACGGGCCAGCCCGCCCGAATGCAGTTCCTCATAGACGACGCTGTCGCGATCGCCGGAGAGGATCACTGTCGGCGCCTTGATATCACGATAGCGCGGCTGCAGGGCCAGCACGCTGTCATACAGCCCGGCGACATCGGTGGCGTTGGCGCGGAAGGCCGCCGGCCGCAGAACGAGCGGTATCGATGCCAACTCGCCGTAGTTGTCGGGCGCGTTGTTGGGCGCGAAGACGCAGCGCATGGCGGCGTCGAGTTGGAACAGCCCGGCCGGATAGGTCAGGGTTTCGGTGAACAGGCGTCCAATGACCGGCAATTTCGCCACGTCATAGTACCATGACGTCGCGCCGCCCGGCCACGGATGGGTGGCGGCCGCGGCGAAGACGAGGCCGAGCGTCTTGTCGCCATGTTCGACGCCGAACGCGGCCGTCACCGCCCCGCCGAACGAATGCCCGACGACAATCGCCTTTTCGATGCCGAGCCTATCCATCAACTTCGCCAGCGTATTCGCCTGGGCCAATGGATTGTCGTTGTTTCCGCGCTCCGACCAGCCGAAGCCCGGCCTGTCGAAGAACAGCATCTCCGCCCTGCCCTCAAGCAGTGGTCGCAGCGGGAGCATCTGGTCCTTCAGGTTGGCGCTGGCGCCGTGAATGAAAACGACTGGCGGCAGGTCGGGATTCGCAGGTCCGTTCACATGCACATAGTGGATGCGCACGCCATCGATGTCGGCAAAGGCGCCGATCGGCGGATTGCGCCGCTCGATCAGCCACGTGCCGACACGCGTGGTGCCGACGAGAACGAAAACGATTGCTGCGAGAAAGGCCAAGGCCGCATAGACGAGATTCATGACGAGGAGATACGGCGCCGACGCTGAGAAGTTTGCAACCAAATAAGTTTTTGCCGGAGCACGATGATCAAATGCCTTCGCCGGCCAGTTCCTCGGACAGAATGGCAACCTGGTTCTGCGCATTGCGCATCATCGGATAGACGTCGAGCGCCCGCTGCCAGGCCCGGAGCGCCTGCTCCTTGCGGCCGGTGTCGCTGAAAATCTGGGCCATGCCCGAGATCGCGCCGAAATGGCGCGGCTCGAGCTCGAGCGTTTGCTCGATGTCGGCCATCGCCTTCTGATAGTTCTTCATCATGAAATGTACGGTGGCGCGGCGGTTCCAGCCTTCCGCATAGGTCGGCTGCAAGGTGACGACCTGATCGAGGAAATCGAGCGCCACATCGAATTTCTGTTCGCCGATGGCTTTCTGCGACCACTGCATCATCAGGTCGATGGAAGCGCTGCCCGACTGGTTCCACTGCGCCCACACGCGGTTGGCGATCCGTTCGGCTGACTTCTCATTGCGCTCTCGCTTGAGGTCGGTGAACAGCTTGTCGAGATGCTGCGCCCGCGTCTGCGGCCCGGCTTCCGTCGACAGTTCATTCTTCGCCAAGCCATCCTTCGGCGGATCGTCGGCGGCTGCCGGCAGCGACGGGGCTGTGCTCAGGAAAAAGGCCGTGCAAACGGCAAAAACGATCCGCATGCGCCGGAATCTATCCCGTCGCGGCGGATCGTCAAACTGAATTTAGCGTGAAAGCGTTCGCACCCCGCGGCGCGGGATCACAACAGGACGGCTGATCAGCCCTGACGCGCCTTGTAGCGCGGCGCGGTCTTGTTGATGATGTAGACGCGGCCCTTGCGGCGGACAACGCGGTTGTCCCGGTGACGCGCCTTGAGCGCCTTGAGCGAGTTCTTGATCTTCATGGTCTTGCCCGTTGGTCTGGGCCCAGTCGGGCCTAACTGAAAAGCGCGCTGAAACAGCGCGCCTGAATTCGTGACCGGCTCATAAACGAGGAGGCTCGTGCCTGTCAACCGCTGGCAAGCCGTCCGGTCGGCAAAACGTTAGCTGGAAAGCGGTTTCAGCCGGGTGAAATGCCCCATTTTCCGCCCGGCGCGGGCTTCCGTCTTGCCATAGAGGTGCAGCACTGTGTCCGGCTCGGCCAGCAATGCCGCAACCCGGTCAACGTCGTCCCCGATCAGGTTCTCCATAACGCAATGGGAATGTCGCCCGGCAGCCCCGAGCGGCAAGCCCGCGACCGCGCGTATATGCTGTTCGAACTGCGAAATGGCGCAGGCCGCTTCCGTCCAATGGCCTGAATTATGGACCCGAGGCGCGATCTCGTTGGCGATCACGCCGCCATCGGCCAACACGAAGAACTCGACGCCGATGACGCCGACATAATCGAGCGCCGCCAGAATTTTTTCCGCGGCCGCGCGCGCCGCCGAGGCGGTTTCCGCTGAAATGGCCGCCGGCAGCGTCGAGCTATGAAGAATACCGTTCTTATGGACGTTCTCTGCCGGGTCATAGGCCACGACCGAACCGTCAGTCCCACGGGCCGCGATCACCGATATCTCGCGCTCGAAGGCGACCAGCGACTCCAGGATCAGCGGCACATTGCCCATCGCCTCGCAGGTGCCGGCGAAGCCGCCGGCCTCCATGTTGCGGAAGACGCGCTGGCCTTTGCCGTCATAACCGAGCCGGCGGGTCTTCAGCACGCCGCTGCCGCCGAAGTTGGCAAGTGCGGCGGCGAGCTGTTCGTCATTGTCGACGGGGAAGAAGCGCGCCGTTGCAATGCTGATCCCGTTGAGGAACTGCTTTTCCGCCATACGGTCCTGCGCCACTTCCAGTGCGCGCGGCGGCGGCAGAACCGGCACCGAGGCGGCAAGCCTCTGCGCGGCGGTAACGGGCACGTTCTCGAATTCGTAGGTGATGACGTCGCAGGCGGCGGCAAGCTCCCGCAGCGCGGCCCCATCGTCGTAATCGGCCACGATCTGCCGGTTGGCGACCTGCGCGGCGGGACAGTCTGCCTGCGGTTCGAGGACGATCGTGCGGTAACCCAGCCGCGCCGCGGCCATGGCGAGCATACGGCCGAGCTGGCCGCCGCCGATGATGCCGATAGCGGAGCCTGCCGGAAGCGGCCCGTTCACGGCGAGTCTGTCGGTTCGGCGGCGATCTTCGCCGTCTGCGCCGCCCGCCACTCGTCCAGCCTTGCCGCCAGCGGTTCGTCGTGCAACGCCAGCACTGCGGCGGCCAGAAGGGCCGCGTTCGCCGCGCCGGCCTTGCCGATGGCGAGCGTGCCGACCGGGATGCCGGCCGGCATCTGGACGATGGAGAGCAGCGAGTCCTGCCCGGACAAGGCTTTCGATTCCACCGGAACGCCGAAAACCGGCAGCGGCGTCAGCGCCGCCGTCATGCCCGGCAGATGCGCCGCGCCACCGGCGCCGGCGATGATGATTTTATAGCCCGCATCTTTCGCGCCCCTGGCGAAGCTGTAGAGCCGTTCCGGCGTGCGGTGCGCCGAGATCAGCATTCGCTTGTAGGAAACGCCCAACGCATCGAGCATTTCGGCGGCATGGCTCATCGTCGCCCAGTCGGACTGGCTGCCCATGATGATGGCGACATCGGCGCGCTGGTCGGTCAAAGGCGGATCTCCGGATCATTCTCGCAACGCGACACAGGCTGTCGCGCTGCCTGAATGCGGCCATACAAGTCGACAGGCCGCGCCTTAGCGGAAATCGGCACCCCTCGCAAGAACAGCGGGCCGTTCAGGCGATAATGTCGGGAATGATGCGATCTTCCAGCGCCGAAAGCCTGTCCTTCAGGGCCAGCTTCTTCTTTTTCATCCGCTGGATTTGCAGGGGATCGCAACCCATCGCGATCATCGCATTGATGGCCGCGTCGAAATCGGCGTGTTCCTGTTTCAAACGAGCAAACTCGAGACGAACTTCGGCTTGTTCCTGTTCCGACATGGCAACCGTTCTGCAAGTCTCCGGCGCCAGGAAGGCGCCTTTCGGGCGGGGCCGGCTTGTGCTCCTCACCGGCGCGCAGCCCATATCACATTTCACATTATCGGGAAATGCTACCACGGATTATTCGACATCCCGAAGCATCGGTGGCACACTGTCATCCTGCCGTCACAAGGCGGGCCTGAAGTGGACGCCTTTGCGGTGGCATTCGAGGAAACCATGAAAGGGAGAACCAATCATGTCTCTTGCGTCCCATCTTGAAGAGCTGCAGAAGAAGCACGGCGACATCGAACGCGAAATCGACGAAGCCCTGCTTCATCCATCGGTCGACGATCTTGACATCATCAACCTGAAGCGACGCAAGTTGGCCATCAAGGACGAGATTGAAAAGCTCAGGGCGAAACCGACCACGCACTGACGCTTCACGAACGACCTGAATTAGTTCTGCCGGCGGCATGTGACTGTCGCCGGAGCGGAGGTTGATTTCCTCACAGGCCAAACAGATGGCGACCGGCTTGAAACCGGACTTCCTTTGACTTGCGCCATCGGATTGGCGCATCCCGCCCGCGAAATGCCCGCTCCTTCATCCCGCATCGGCACCACCCCGATTGGCCGGTACGGCGAATGGTCGCCCATTGTGACCATTGACAAGGCGCACGCCGTCCGCCACCTGATGGCTTGATGTTGCTGGATCAGGACAGCCGGCGATGACCGGATATTTTTCTTCTCCCTTCCCGCGCCGCGTGTCTGTGGGCGTCGATGTCGGCGGCGTGATGGTCGGTGGCGGCGCCTCGGTTGTGGTGCAGTCGATGACCAACACCGACACCGCCGATGTCGACCAGACCGTTGCGCAGGTCGCAGCGCTTCACCGCGCCGGCTCCGAGATCGTGCGCATCACGGTTGACCGCGACGAGAGCGCCGCTGCGGTGCCGAAAATCCGAGAGCGGCTGGAGCGGCTGGGCGTGTTCGTGCCGCTGGTCGGCGATTTCCACTATATCGGTCACAAACTTTTGACCGACCATCCCGCTTGCGCCGAGGCGCTGGCGAAGTACCGCATCAATCCGGGCAATGTCGGCTTCAGGGACAAGCGCGACCGCCAGTTCGCCGATATCGTCGAGATGGCCATCCGCCACGACAAGCCGGTGCGCATCGGCGTCAACTGGGGTTCGCTCGACCAGGAGCTGCTGACGCGGCTGATGGACGAGAACCAGAGCCGCGGCTCGCCGCTGACCGCATTGGAGGTCACACGCGAGGCAATCGTCCAATCCGCCATCCTGTCGGCCGAGATGGCCGAGGAGATCGGCCTTGGCCGCGACAAGATCATTCTTTCCGCCAAGGTCAGCGGCGTTCAGGACTTGATTGCCGTCTATACCGAGCTCGCCACACGCTCGAACCACGCTTTGCATCTTGGCCTCACCGAGGCCGGCATGGGCTCCAAGGGCATCGTCGCCTCGTCGGCCGCCATGGGCATCCTGCTGCAGCAAGGCATCGGTGATACGATCCGCATCTCGCTGACGCCCGAGCCGAACGGCGACCGCACCCGCGAGGTGCAGGTGGCCCAGGAACTGCTGCAGACCATGGGCTTCCGCCAGTTCGTGCCGATCGTCGCCGCCTGCCCCGGCTGCGGCCGCACCACCTCGACCGTTTTCCAGGAACTGGCGCAGAACATCCAGGAAGACCTCCGCAGGAACATGCCCGTCTGGCGCGAGAAGTATCCCGGGGTCGAGGTCTTGAAGGTCGCGGTCATGGGCTGCATCGTCAACGGACCCGGTGAATCCAAGCACGCCGACATCGGCATTTCGCTGCCCGGGACCGGCGAGACCCCCACCGCCCCGGTGTTCATCGATGGCCGCAAGGCCGCCACGCTGCGCGGCCCCGACATCGCCGGCGATTTCGAGAAAATGGTCGCCGACTATATCGAGCAGCGCTTCGGTCAGGCAAAACCTGAATTGGGCGGCCAGCAAGCGGCCGAATAGACCATGCCGCGAGCTCTCGGCGCGGCCTTTCTTGTCATGAGCGTTCTTTGCAGCGGTTCAACCCTTGCCGATCCGCCCATGCCGGCGAAAAAGCGCCTTATCGGCCGCGTCTGCGATCTCATCGAATTTCACGCCGGCCGCGAAGGCTTGCCGAAAGACTTTCTGGCGCGGCTGATCTGGAAGGAAAGCCGGTTCGATTCGAACGCGGTCAGCCCTGTCGGCGCCGAGGGTATTGCGCAATTCATGCCGGGCACGGCGAAGATGCGCGGCCTCGCCGATCCGTTCGACATCGAACAGGCCATCCCGGCCTCGGCCAAATATCTAGGCGAGCTTAAAACCGGTTTCGGCAATCTCGGCCTCGCCGCCGCCGCCTACAATGCCGGCGAGACGCGCGTGGCGCGCTGGCTGAATTCGGGCGGCTTCCTGCCGCTCGAAACCGAAGACTATGTGCTCGACGTCATGGGCGAACCGGCCGAGAATTTCACCAACACCGCCTATGCCGGCACGATCCCGCCGCTGGACAAGAAGGACGGCTTTTCCGTCGCCTGCCGCAGGTTGCCGGTCATCATGTCGAGGACGGTGCCGATGGCTGCCATCAACGTGAAGCCCTGGGGCGTTCAGGTGGCCGGCAATTTCCGCCGCTCCGCCGCCGTCGGGCAATGGCAGAGGCTGCGCAACCGTTTCCCGGCGCTTCTGGCCAACCACAAGCCGGTGGTCTCGCGCGTGCGCTCGCCGATCGGCCGGCGCGGCGTCTATGCCGTCAGGATCGGCGTCGACGACCGCGCCAATGCCGACATCATCTGCCAGCAGTTGCGCGGCGCAGGCGGCGCCTGCGTGGTGGTGCGGAACCGCTAAAAGCCGGTCAGGAGCCCGTATCGATGGACCGATCCGGCTTCAGATCAAGCCGTCCTGGCGGTAAACCTCTCGCCCAGCCAGGTGCCGATCTTGGCGCCAAGCCGATCGGGAGAAATCGGTTTCGGCAGGTAATCGTCCATACCCGCTTCCATGCATTTTTCGCGGTCGCCCTTCAGCGCATGCGCGGTGACGCCGATAATGGGGGTATGCGCACCGGTCGCCTCTTCCGCCGCGCGGATGGCGCGCGTCGCCTCGTAGCCATTCATCTCCGGCATCGAAACATCCATGAGGATCAGCTTCGGGCTCAATGCTCGATGCATCTCCACCGTCGTGCGGCCATTGCTAGCGATGCGGTAGCTCAGGCCCAGACCGTTGAGGATCTGGCTGAACACCATCTGGTTCACCTCATTGTCCTCGGCGATCAGTATATCGACCGGTCGCACGGAAGCGGAAGTGTCGTTCAAATTCACAGGTGCGGCAGCCGGCTGGCTGCGAATGAGGGTGAAAGCCTGCGGGCGCTGTATGGCCTGCGGGCGCGGCACCGCGGGCGCCGCCTCGCGCACGAACGCCGCTTTGGCCGGCAACGAACGCGCTTTCTGGATTGCTCCAATGACAGTGCCGAGCAGAAGCGCCGAGCGCGCCGGTTTGGTCAGATGCGCAGCAATGCCAAACTCCATGATCAGCCTGCCGAAATCGATCTGGTCGACCGACGTCAGCAGGACGACGGGGATGGAAGACAGCCGGCTGTCGGATGAGATCGCCTTGGCGACGTCGGCGCCGTTCATGCCCGGCATCTGGTAGTCGAGGATGATGCAGTCGACCGATGCGCCAAGCTGGATGGCGCGGTCGAGAAAAGCGAGGCCGACAGCGCCGTTTTCCGCCGCGGCGCAATCGAAGCCCCAGCTCCGCAGCTGTTCCAGCAGGATTTCGCGGTTGACCGGATTGTCGTCGATGACCAGTACGCGCGCGCCGGTGACATCGCCCGGCACGACCGAGTCCTGCTCGTCGGCTTCATGCACGGGCATGGGCACGCTGAACCAGAACACCGAGCCGCGGCCGATCTCGCTCTCGACGCCGATCCTGCCGCCCATGAGATCGATGAGACGCGCGCCGATCGCCAGCCCAAGGCCCGTGCCCTCATGCCGGCGGGTGGACGAGCCGTCGACCTGGGCGAATTTCTCGAACACATTCTGCAGCTTGTCCGCCGGAATGCCGATGCCGGTATCCTCGACGCGCACATAAAGCGCGACGACGCCATCGGTGACTTCGCCCCCGACATCAATGAGAACATGGCCCTTTTCAGTGAACTTCACCGCATTCCCGAGCAGGTTGGTGACGATCTGGCGGAACCGTCCGGCATCGCCGACGACGAAGGCCGGCAGGCGCGGATCGACGCGCACGATCAATTCCAAATTCTTTTCGGCGACGCGCGCCGAGACCAGCGTCGCCACGTCCTCGACCGCTTCCGCCAGCCGAAAAGGCGCTGTCTCCAGGGTAAGCTGGCCGGCGTTGATCTTGGAGAAATCCAGGATGTCGTTGATGATCGTCAGCAGCGCATTGCCGGATTTGACGATGACGTCGGTGAAAGTCTTCTGGCGCGGATTCAACTCGGTCTTGGCCAGCAATTCGGCCATACCGAGCACACCGTTCATCGGGGTGCGGATCTCATGGCTCATATTGGCGAGAAATTCCGACTTGGCGCGATCGGCGGCCTCCGCCTTGGAGAGCGACTCGGCGCTCTCGGCGAAGGCGCGGTGGATCGCTTTCTCCATCGGCCGGAATATCCAAAAGGCGACGAGGGCCAGCACCGCGATCAGCAGGCCGCTGGCCCATAGCAGCAACCGGTCGCTGCGCCCATCGGCAAGCCGCCGTTCGCCATCCATGGCGGTGCGGGCGCGGATAAGCATCGGCCGGGCGAAGAAATTGTTCTGGTTGCGGATTTCCCGGAAGCTCCAGTCGTCGAGCTTCTGCGCCACGGCCATCAGGTTGAGATTGCGGATCATGTCACGCGTCGACCAGAACAAATCGCCATTCACCGATGCCGAACGCAGTTCGTAGCGAGCCATCTCCGACAGACGTGGTTCGATTGCGGAGATCTGAACCGACAGATGTTCGACTTCCAAACGGATGCGTTCCGCATGGCTGCTCGCCGCCTTGGCCAGGTCCGCACGGGTTGCGGGCCCCCATATCCTGGTGGCATTCTCGGCGAAATCGGTCGCGCTGCGAAGATCGCGCGTCAGGGTGGTAAGGCCACCGCTCACGCCGTCGACATCGTGACGGAAGGAATTGATGCCCTGCAAGGCCCACATCGCAAGGCCTGACGCGAGGGCGAACAAAAGCAGACCGGACAGATAGCGAATCCGGATCGACCGGATGAAGGAAGAGTATTCCGGCATGCGCAACCCCAAACACATACGCAATGTTAACGGCCGGAATTACGCTCTATTACCATTAAGATTTCGTTGGAGCCTGCCGCGAAACGCGGTGTTGCCGGCCACTTGCCGCGTGCGGCGATGCCGGTCACTTGCCGCGTGCGGCGATGAAAGCCGCGGCGGACTTGAGCAGGGCGGCTTTGTCGCCGTAGGGCTCAAGCAGTGCGTGCGCCTGGCTTACCAATCCCCACAACTGCGCTTTCGCCCATTCCTCGCCGTGAAGGGCAACGAGTGTCGCCTTGCCGGCCGCCGCGTCCTTGCCCGTCGCCTTGCCCATCGTGCGCGCATCGGCGGTGAGGTCGAGAAGATCGTCGGCGAGTTGGAAGGCCAGGCCGACCGCGGAGCCAAATTCGCCCAGCCTTTCGCGATCTTCCGAAGACGCGCCTGACAGGATCGCTCCGGCCTCGCAGGCGAAGCGGATCAGGGCGCCGGTCTTCATCGCCTGCAGCGTGATGATGCCGGCCTCGTCCGGTTTCGATCGTTCGGCCTGGAGGTCGAGCATCTGGCCGCCGGCCATGCCGCCGGGACCGGCGGCGCGCGCCAGCGCCAGGATGAGATCCGTGCGCCGTTCCGCCGGAATATCGGTCGCCTCGTCGGCAAGGATGTCGAAGGCGAAGGTCAGCAACGCATCGCCGGCCAGGATCGCCGTCGCTTCGTCGAACGCTTTATGTACGGTCGGCTGCCCGCGGCGCATATCGTCGTCGTCCATGGCCGGCAGGTCATCATGGATGAGCGAATAACAATGGACGCATTCCAGCGCCGCCGCGACCCGCAAGGCCGCCGCGCGCTCCCCGGAAAACAGCGCGGCGCTTTCCAGGACCATGAACGGCCGCAGCCGCTTGCCGCCATTCAGCACGCCGTGTCGCATGGCCGCGAACAGGCGGTCCGGCCTCGCGATCTCGCCGGCGAGAGGCGCGCCGCCGAGCAGGCGCTTCAACACGGTCTCGACGGCATCGGCTCCTGCCGCAAGCGCCAGTTCGAAAGCTATTTGGTCGTCTTTCAACATTGCGGATGCGGTAGCCGACAGTCGGACATTGCGCAAGCGGTCAAGCGCCGGTATGCCGGTTCAGGGAGTTACAAGGTTGGACGTAGAGCCGATCATCGACCGCAGGATCGAGGAACTGGGTATGGCGTCGAGACCCAAACGCGGCATTCGCGCTGGTCTTAGGGGCCGGATCAGGCCCGTGGTGAAGGGACTGGTGATCCTGGCGCTGATTCCGGTCGTGCTGACGATCCTCTATTTTCCCTCCTTCGTGCATCCGGTTTCGACGCTGATGCTGAAGGATCTGGCCACCTTCTCCGGCTACGACCGGCGTTGGGTTTCGCTCGACGACGTCGCCCCGGTGCTGGCCAATTCCGTCATCATGTCCGAGGATGGGCAGTTCTGCTCGCATCGCGGCGTCGATCTCGGCGAACTGAAGGGCGTGCTGGAAGACGCGCTGACCGGCGACCTGACACGCGGCGCTTCGACCATCACCATGCAGACGGTGAAGAACCTCTTCCTCTGGTCGCGGCCGCTGGGAAGTCTGCGCAAGCTCATCGAATTGCCGCTCTCGGTCTATTTCGATGCGGTCCTGACGAAGCGGCGGATCATGGAAATCTATCTGAACATCGCCGAATGGGGACCGGGCATCTACGGCATCGAGGCTGCGGCGCAGCACCATTTCGGCGTTTCCGCTGCCAATTTGTCGCGGCGCCAGGCGGCGCTGCTGGTCGTCAGCCTGCCCAACCCGATCGCCCGCAATCCGGCCAAGCCGGGGCCCGGCCTGCGGCGCCTGGCCTCGCTGATCGAACGGCGGGCGGCAAGATCGGGCGGCTATGTCGGCTGCCTGAGATAGCAGCTGGCGGCGGCTTCAAAAAAAATCGCGCCAGCGCTGGCCAAAAGCCGGCAGGGCGTGTATAGGCACGCGACTTTCTTCTGGAAATCCGGCCCGACAGCTGGCCCTTTCACGAGGGCGACGCGGGCTTTTGACCGACTGAGTGGAGCATATCCATGGCCGTACCGAAACGAAAAACCTCTCCGTCCAAGCGCGGCATGCGCCGCTCGGCCGACGCGCTGAAGGCCCCGACCTATGTCGAGGACAAGAACTCCGGCGAGATGCGCCGTCCGCACCACATCGACCTGAAGACCGGCATGTATCGCGGCCGTCAGGTTCTGGAGCCGAAGGAAAGCTGAGCTTTCCAACGGACAAGGACTTTGTCGCAGGACCGGCCGCTGGCCGGTCTTTTGCGTTCTGGCCTTGATTTTCCGACCTGACATCAAGGAAATATCGCCGTCATGGCCAAAGTCGCTTTTCTCCGCGGCCAAGACGTTTCATGGTGCTGTGAAACGCTTCCGCAAAGGGATTCCGTCCAATGCTCGCCGGTATGCCGCTTCTGATCGTGCCTTTCATCCTCTACAATCTGGGGCTTGCCGGTTTCCTCGGCGTTGGGGTCGAAGGCGACCCGTGGGCGACGGAAATCTTTTCGCTCGGCATGATGTCCGGCGGCGTGTTCTCGATGACGCTCGGCGATCTGATGATCCTCATCGGCCTGGCGTTTTTCTTTGTCGAAATCCTGAAATCGACCCGCACATCGAACGCGTCGATCATCGACCACCTGCTGTCGACCTTCGTCTTCGTCGCCTTCCTGGTCGAGTTCCTGCTGGTGAAAGGCGCCGCCCACTCCGTCTTCTTCACGCTGATGGTGATAACGCTGATCGACGTGCTGGCCGGCTTCTCGGTTTCGCTGCGCTCGGCCGGCCGCGACGTCAATCTTCATTGAACCTTCAGCCGGCGTCGGCGGTCAGTCCGGCTGCCTCGATGCCGGCGATCGCCGCCGCTTCGTCATTGTCCGAGGTATCTCCGGAAATACCGACGGCGCCGACGATCTCACCCGCCTTGTCGCGGATCAACACGCCGCCTACGACGGGGAGCACTTTCCCGCCCGAGACATCGGAAACGCCGGCTATCAAATGTGGGCGTTCCTTGGCGAAGGCTTCGACGCGGCGGCCGCCCATGCCGATGGACAGCGCGCCATAGGCCTTGCCCGCCGACATCTGCGGCCGCAGGAACGAAGCGCCGTCCTGCCGCGCGAAAGCGACCAGATGTCCGCCGGCATCCAGCACCGAGACGCCCAGCGGCTTGAGCTTCAATTCCGCGCCCTTGGCGAAGGCGGCGTCGATGATGGTGCGTGCGGTGTCCAGCGGCAGGGCGGTCATGGAAATCTCCGGTTCGACGATTGCGATCCGGCGGAGATAAGCCAGTCGTCGCCGTCTTGGAAGAACACCGGAGCGGAAAACACTTATTCGCCGATCAGGACGACCAAACCCGACAGGAGCGCGGCAGGCTCTAGGGCGAGGCGGCGCCCGCCTTGCGCAGCACCACTGCTTCATAGCCCGCCTGCAGCCTGCCGCGCACCGATTCATCCATCGGTCTGACCTTGCCGATGCCGAGATGCTCGGCCCTCAGATCGGCCATGAACGCCTCCCACATGGCCGGGCCGCCGTCTTCCAGAAGTTCGGCGCGGATGGAAAGCTCTTCGCTGACCGGCAGCCAGGCGCGGCCCCAGGCGCCGAGCTGCGCCATGATCGGCACCAGCGCGATCGACTTTTCCGTCAGGCTGTAGATCGCCTTCTGCTTGTGCGTGGGATCATCGGCCTTGGTCAGCATTCCAAATTCCATCAGCCGCTTCAGCCTGTCGGCGAGAATATTGGAGGCGATGCCCTCGATGGAGGTCGTCAGCAGTTCGCGAAAGTGCCGCTTACCGCCGAAGATCATGTCGCGCAGGATGATCAGGCTCCAGCGGTCGCCGAAAACCTCGAGCGACAGATTGATGGGACAGCCGGACCGCAGATCCATCGCCATTTCACGCACCTCAGAAAAACCAGTTGCATTATGATATCGGTTTTATTATCGTTCAACCAATTGCAAAATGCAATCAGTTTGGAGGAATAGTGATGAGCACCGGAATAGTCCGCCAGGGTGATGTGACGATTGCCACGCAGTCCTTCGGAACACCGGAAAACCCCTCGGTGCTCCTGGTCATGGGCGCCATGGCCTCGATGCTCTGGTGGCCGGACGATTTCTGCGAGGCGCTGGCCGCGGAGGGTTTCCATGTTCTCCGCTACGACAACCGCGATACCGGCCTATCGACCAAGTACGAACCGGGAAAGCCGGGTTATGGGTTCGACGACATGGTCAAGGATGCCGTCCGCGTGCTTGATCATCATACGGTCGACAAGGCGCATGTTGTCGGCATGTCGATGGGTGGAATGATCGCCCAGACGCTTGCGCTTGCCTATCCGGCCCGAATTGCCTCGCTGACTGTCATCAGCACGTCCCCGCTCGGCATCGATACGTCGACGCTTCCGGGCACCACGCAAGCCTATCAGGATCACGCTGCCGCCGGGGCGAACGTCGACTGGTCCGACAAGGCGCAGGTTTTGGATTTCATGATGAAAGATGCACGGATGCTGGCCAGCACCGCACATCCTTTCGATGAAGCCGGAATGCGCGCTTTCATCGACCGGGACTATGAGCGTTCGGGGAGCTTCGCCAGCGCCACCAACCATTTCGCCATCATGGATGGCGCACCGGCGGGAAGCATACGCGATCTCGAAGCGCGATTGCTTGTCGTCCACGGCACTTCGGATCCGATCTTCCCCGTCGAGCATGGCGAAGCGCTCGCCGCGGCGGTAGCGGATGCCAGGCTGGTCCGGGTTCCGGGCGGCGGCCACGAGTTGCACCGCGGCGACTGGCCCCTCATTGTCACGGCAATCGCGGCCCATCTGCGCGCCTGACAGATGCGCCGCAACCGAAAGGCTGACCAATGTCCCTGACCCTGTATCTCCATCCTCTCGCTTCCTTCTGCTGGAAGCCGCTCATCGCGCTCTATGAGAACGGCACACCGTTCGAGCCGGTGATCGTCGACCTTGCCGACGAGGCTTCCCGCACCGCGTTCTTCAAGCTCTGGCCGATGGGCAAATTTCCGCTGTTGCAGGACAGGGAGCGTGGCGCGTTGGTGCCGGAATCCTCCATCATCATCGAATATCTGGCCGCCCATCATCCCGGACCGGCTGACCTCGTCTCGACAGGCGACCCCGCACGCGACATCCGCCTCGCCGACCGTTTCTACGACAGCTATGTCCATCACCACATGCAGGCGATCGTCGCCGACCGCATCCGTCCCGAAGGCAAGCGGGATCCGTTCGGCGTCGAACAGGCGCGGGCGCAACTGCGCAAATCCTACGACCTGATCGAGCAGGACATGGCGGATAGGGAATGGGCTGTGGGCGAAGCCTTTTCGATGGCCGACTGCGCCGCCTTCCCGGCCCTTTTCTATGCCGCGAAGATCGAGCCATTCGGCAAGGAGCACGGCCGTGTCGCCGCTTACCTCAACCGGCTGCGGCGGCGGCCCTCGGTCGACCGGGTCGTCACCGAGGCGCGGCCTTATTTCCGCTTCTTCCCGTTCTGGGATGGTGCCGACGATTGCCCGCCGCCATCGTGACGGTACAACGCATGCGAACGGCCTATGCCGTCCAGAACTGGTCGAGCCAGATGTTGAGCTGGAGAAATCCGGCGTCACTGACCGCATAGACGCGGCGTGTGCCTTCCGCCTTAGCGCTCACCAGGCCGGCATCGAGCAAAACCTTGAGGTGTTGGGAAACCGCCGGGCGCGACACCGGCAGACCGGATGCAAGTTCACTGACCGTCTTCGGCCCTCGCCTGAGTTCTTCCAGCAGATATCGGCGATTGGGATCGGCTATCGCAACAAATGCATCTTCAAGCATCATGGCCTCATTTGTGAGGCAAACCACGACAAAGCTCAACCGTCGGTTTCAGATTTTATTCGGGGATCGAGCCGCGCCGCTTCCGGCGTCGTCGCCCGCTCCGAAGGTTGTGTTGCAAACGCCTCACGATCCTCAATGGGTACTGGCGCGCGCCGGTTGATACGCAGGAGCGTGTAGGCGGCAAGTGACATGTGGGCAAGCGCGGCGGCCAGGAACACGCCTTCCGGCCGCAACAGCCCCATAAGAGCGGCGCCGACCATCGGCCCGATCATCGTGCCGAAGCCGTAGAGCAAAAGCAGCCCGCCCGACACCTTGACGAAGTCCTCGGCATTGGCGTGGTCATTCGCATGGGCGACGGCGATCGAATAGAGCGTGTAGGCGAAGGCGCCGTAGGCCGCCGCGCAGATGATGACGAAAGCGCCCGACCGTGGCTGGAAAATGAAGATCGACAGCGCGAAGATCACCGCGCCGACGGCTGCCCCCGCCAGCACATAACGCCGGTCGGTGCGGTCCGAGAGACGGCCGGCGGGCAATTGGAACGCCGCGCCGGCGACCACGACCAGGCTCATCATCAGCGCAATCTCCGGCGTCGATATGCCGATACGCGCGCCGTAGACCGCACCCAGCGTACCCCACGAGCCATTGGCGATGCCAATCAGCACGCAGGCCACCGCCGAGACCGGGGAATTGGCGTAGAGGCCGCGTATATTCAGCTTCACGTCCTGCAGCGGTTTCGGATGCGACGCGGTCGAAACCGCCGTCGGGATCAGCGACAGGCAAAAGAAGATGCCGGTGATCATGAACAGCGACGCCGATTTGACATCGCCGCCGGCCACGATCATCTGCCCGCTCATGATGGAGGCGTAGGTCACCATCATATAGAGGCCGAACACGGTGCCGCGGTTCTCGTTCGTGGCCTTCTCGTTGAGCCAGCTTTCGATGACCATGAAAGCGCCAGCCATGCTGAAGCCGGTAAAGGCGCGCAGGAAAATCCACATATATTCGTTGATGATGAGGCCGGTGAGCAGCGCCACGATGGCGCCCGAGGCCGCGAAAGTGCCAAAGGCCCGGACATGGCCGGCGCGCCGCACGATCCTGGGGGCAAAGAAGCAGCCGGTGACGAAACCGCCGGCCCAGGCTGTGCCCATCAGGCCGAGCGCGGCTGTCGAAAATCCCTCGACCTGTCCGCGCAGCGGCAATAGCAGCCCGTGCAGGCCGGAGGCGGCGAGCAGGAAAGCGGTGCCGCGCAGCAGGGAAAGGATCGGCCGGTAGGTTGCAAACATCGTTCGAATCGGTCCGCTTCAAAATCTTGTGCAACGATCTCACGTCACAATGTGGCGTTTCTGGTCTTGCGGCGGCACTCCGGCGGCTCTTTTACATCAGCGGCGAAACAGCGCCTCGGCCACGGATTTCGTCGTGTCCTTCGCCTTGAGCTCGGCCTCGAGTCGCGAAATCTCGCCGCGCAGAACCGCGATCCGCTCTGTCAGTTCCCCCACTGAAAGCAGGGCTATGTCCTGGCCGATCTCATGCGTCGCCGGCTTTTTACGGGGTTCGTCGTCGATGACCGCCATCAGGGTTCCTCCCAACTTGGCCGTTTTCCTGATTTGACAATCAGCATACATAGGGCGAGGCAACGTTCAAAATCATCCTCGGCGAACTTTGGAATAAACGGACGGATTATGGTGAACGGACAGAAAATACCGGCGACGATGACGGCGATTGCCATTTCCGAGCCGGGCGGCCCGCTGGTGCTGAAGCCAGAGAGGCGGGATGTGCCGGCGCCCGGCGAAGGCGAAATCCTGATTCGGGTGCGCGCCGCGGGCGTCAACCGGCCGGACGTGCTGCAACGCAAGGGACTCTATCCGGCGCCGCGCGGCGCTTCCGACCTGCCCGGCCTTGAAGTCGCCGGTGAAGTGGCGGCGCTTGGCGAGAATGCGGCGCGCTGGCGCGTCGGCGAACAGGTCTGCGCGCTGACGGCGGGCGGCGGCTATGCCGAATATGTCACCGTCCACGCCAGCAATGCCCTGCCCATCCCGTCCGGCTTCACCTTCACCGAAGCCGCGGCGCTGCCTGAAACCTACTTCACCGTATGGCACAATGTGTTCCAGCGCGGCGGTCTGAGGTCCGGCGAGACCATCCTCATCCATGGCGGCTCTTCGGGGATAGGCACCACCGCCATACAGCTTTCGGCGGCATTCGGCGCCTATGTCATCGTCACCGCCGGCACGCGCGAAAAATGTGACGCCTGCCTGAAGCTCGGCGCGGACCGGGTGGTCAACTACCACGAGGAAGACTTCGTTCGCGCCGCTAAGGATGCCACCGGCGGCCGGGGTGTAGACGTCATCCTGGATATGGTCGGCGGCAGCTATGTCTCCCGCAACTACGATGCCGCTGCCATGGAGGGCCGTATCGTCCAGATCGCCACCCAGGGCGGCGCAACGGCCAAGACCGACATCTCCAAGCTGATGGTCAAGCGCCTGGTCCACACCGGATCGACACTGCGTCCGCGCACGCCCGAATTCAAGGGCGAGATTGCCGCCGCGCTTGAAGCCCAGGTCTGGCCGCTGCTGGCGTCCCGCAAGGTCGCGCCTGTAATGGACCGGATCTTCCCACTCAAGGAAGCCTGGCGCGCCCATGAGCGGATCGAGGACGGCGATCATATCGGCAAGATCGTCCTGGACGTCGGTTGACGCCCTTCGAACGGCATTAACTGTTCATTTATGTTGCAATGCAGCAAACGCATTGCGGCCATGCAAAAGAGTCTGTTCACTAAAGGAGCAGAAGTGCCTAATTGAGCGCCATCACAGATCGATATGACCCAGATGGAGGGGAAAATGAACCTGATCCGCAGCTTTAAGAACTGGCGCCGCTATAACGAGACCGTCCGCGAACTGAGCCGTCTCAACGCGCGCGAACTCAACGACCTCGGCATCCAGCGCTCGGAAATCGAGCGGGTGGCTCGCGCCGCTCTCTAAGACCTTTTCGCTTAGCAAGAGCCTCGGCTGAGTGCGGCACGCCGCGCCGCCGGCTCCAGGCCCGCTGGACCCTGTCCGGCGGGTTTTGTTTTTGTAGTTCAGCCTCGATGGACTTACGCGATCGCCCGGCCTTCCTTGTCGAAGAAATGCAGGACAGCCGGCTTCGCTGCAAGGCCGACGGCGCCACCGACTTCCGGCGCTTTGTTCCCGTCGTCAACGACGAGACAGATTTCGCCACCCGACAGCTCAACATGGATCAGGGTCACGGCTCCGGTATATTCCGCAAGCCTCACGACGCCTTCCAGCGTGCTTTTGCCAGGCGCGGTGAGTGTCAGATGCTCCGGACGAACGCCAACCGATTGGGTCCCGCTGGGCGTTTCGGCTTTTGGTGAAAGCCGCGAAGCGACCGCGGCGGGCAGAATATTCATCTTCGGACTGCCGATGAACTGTGCGACGAAGAGATTGCCGGGATTGTCGTAGAGGTCGCGGGGCGAACCGACCTGCTCTACCTTGCCGTCCCGCAGCACCACGATTTTGTCGGCGAGAGTCATCGCCTCGATCTGGTCGTGCGTCACGTAGATCATCGTTGTCGCCAGCCGCCGGTGCAGCGCCGCGATCTCGGAACGCATGTGGACGCGCAGTTCCGCATCGAGGTTCGAGAGCGGTTCGTCGAAGAGAAAAACATCGGGATTGCCGACAATGGCCCTGCCGATGGCGACCCGCTGGCGCTGGCCGCCAGAGAGCTGACGCGGAAAGCGGTCGAGCAGCGGTTCAAGCTTCAGCGTAGCTGCGGCATCGGCGACCCGGCGTGCGCGCTCTTCGGCCGGCACCTTACGCACCTTGAGGCCAAAACCCATATTGTCGCGCACCGTCAGGTGCGGATAGAGCGCATAGGACTGGAACACCATCGCGACGCCACGCTTGGCTGCCGGCACCTCGTTGACCACACGCCCGCCGATCTGGAGTTCGCCGTCGCTTATATGTTCGAGACCGGAGATCAACCGCAGGAGCGTCGACTTTCCGCATCCCGACGGCCCGACGAAAACAACAAACTCGCCCTCGTCGATTTCGAGGTCGATGCCACGGATTATCTCCGCCGTGCCGAACCGCTTGCGGATATCCTTGAGCAGGACTTTGGTCATGGCGGCCTTCCTATCCCTTGACGCCGGAGAGTGCGAAACTCTCGATGATCTGGCGCTGCGCGATCAGATAGATGATGAGAATGGGAACCACGGCCAGGCTCGTCGCCGCCAGCTGCAGGTTCCACAGTGGCAGGCCATAGCTGTCGTTGAAGTTCGACAATGCCAGCGGCAGCGTGAATTTTTCCAGCGAGCTCAGGAAGATCAGGGGTTCGAGGAAGAGGTTCCACGAATGCAGGAAGGTGATGATTGCAACGGCGGCAAGCGCCGGACGCGACATCGGCAGGGCGATCTTCCACCATACGCCCAACCGCGACAGTCCATCCATCTTGCCGGCTTCTTCAAGCTCCTTCGGCAGCGCCAGGAAGAACTGTCGCATCAGGAACGTCGCCATCACCCCTTGCGGGCCGAACACCGGCAGCAGGATGAGAGGCCAGTGGGTATCGATCAGACCCAGGGTTTTGATGAGAAAGAAATTCGGGATGATGGTGACTTCTTCCGGCACCATCAGGGCCATCACCAGGAACAGCATCAGCAAGCCCGCGCCGGCAAAGCGGATGCGCGCCAGCGCGTAGCCTGCGAGTGAGGCGATGAGCAGGGTCAGCACGGTCACCGTGCCCGCAATGTAGAGGGAGTTGAAATATTGCCGTGCGAACGGCTGATAGGTGAAGACTTCGACGAAATTCTCAAAACGCCAGACCCGCGGGATCAGCGTCGGCGTCCCGAAGATTTCGGTCGTGCTCTTGAAGCCGCCGGAAATCATCCAGAGAAATGGAAATACGAACGGCACCGCCAGCAGCAGAAGCACGACAGTCCAGCAGACGCGATAGAGGGTCTCGGTCTGGCGCGGGGTCATTCCATTTCCCTCCGCCGCAACATCACCTGCACCAGGGTAAGCGCCATCACGATGACGAACATGATCAGAGCCAGCGCCGACGCATAGCCGACGTTGAAGAATTTGAATCCCTGCTGGTAGATGTAGAAGGCGAGCACCAGCGTGCCGTTTTCCGGCCCGCCGCCGGTCATCTGATAGATGTGGTCGAACACCTTGAACGAGCCGATGGTCGTCAGCACCATGATGACGAGGGTCGTCGGCGCAAGCAGCGGCCAGGTGATCATCCGGAAGATCTGCCGGCGCGAGGCGCCTTCGAGTGTCGCAGCTTCCTCGTAGTCGCGCGGTATCGACTGCAGCGCGGCGATGTAGAGGATCATATTCAGCCCGACCATCTTGATGACGCGGGTGACAATGACAGCCGCCATTGCCCAGTTCGGCTGGCGCAGCCAGTTCGGGCCGTCGATGCCGATCCAGGCGAGCATCTGGTTCACGGCTCCGCCTTCGCCCTGCAGCAAGAACTTCCAGACGATCGCCCAGGCGATTGCAGAGGTGATCACCGGCGCGAAAAAGATGGTACGAAAGAAGACGACGCCTCTGAAAGGCCGTGAAAGCGCCAATGCGAGGGCCAGGGCAAGCGCCATGTTCAAGGGAACGAGGCCCAGCGCAAAGACCACCGAATTGCGCACGACGTGCCAGAAATCCGGGTTTTCGAGAAGCGCATTCTCGAAATTGCGCAGCCCGATGAAGGTCGACTGCTGGCTGAGCAGGTTCCACTCGGTCGTCGAAAAATAGACGATGGCGACCAGCGGCCCAAGGAAGAAGATCAGGAAGCCGATGAAGGTCGGGCTGACGAACAGCCAGGCTTCCAGCATTTCCCGGTACTTCAGGCTCAACCACGGCGCGCCCGAGGGACGCGCCGTCGTTTTTCTGGGTGCCATGTCGGCCATGCGGCGCCTTCTCGTCAGAGCAGCGGCTGGATGGCGGCGCAGACGCCCTTCAGGGCTTCCTCGACATTGGCGTCGGGCTTCCACAACGCATCCACGCGCGGCGCCATCGCAGCGAAGATCTGCGGGACTTTTTCATGCGCCGGATGAACGCGGCCGTTCACAATGGCGGCGGCCACATTCTTCATCTGCTCGGCTGGAATGAGCTTGTTGGAGTTGACGAAGGCATCGCTTTCCAGAACGCTCTTGCGCGCCGGCGGAAAGAACTGGGCCATGATCGCCACATTTTCCTTGGTTGTCATTTCAGCAACCAGTTCGGCGGCGAGTTGCTTGTTCTTTCCAGAGTCGAACACCGTCAGCGCCGCCTGGCCAATGACCGGCGCCTCGCCGGCAGGGCCTGAAGGCAGAGGCGCGATACCCCATTTGAAGCCGGCTTCCGGCATCTTCGACGCCCGCGAAATCTGGTTTACCGTCATGGCCGAATTGCCGGAGAAGTAGTCGCCCTGCTCGCCTGGCGGCACGATCGACTTGTCCTTGAACACCATGTCGTGCAGTTGCTTTACGGCCGCCACGGCTTCCGGCTTGTCGAGACCGCACTGGCCGTCTGCCCACAGTTCGCCGCCATAAGCGCGCACCGGCGGAAGCAGGGCGTGCGTCATGCGCGATGCATAGCCTTCGCCGTCCTTGAACTCGAAACCCCATTTGCCGGGATTGGCGTCAGTGACCTTCTTGGCGACTTCCTGGAATTTCTGCATGTTCCATTCGCCCTTGGCCGCCAGCTGGTTCGGATCTTCGACCCCGGCTTTGTCGAACATGTCCTTGTTGTAGTAGATCAGAAAAGGCGAGGTCGAGAACGGTACGCCGTAGACCTTGCCGTCCTTCTGCCACAGCGCCATCGCCGGCTGCGAAAAATCGTCGAAATTATAGCCCTCGGTGGCCTTGAGCGTCGGCCCGATGTCCATCAGCAGGCCGGCATTCTCGAAGGCGGGCGCCGCGTCTTCCATCATCCAGGCGACGTCAGGCGCGTTGCCGCCGGCGACCTGGAAGGTGAGTTTTTGCGTATAGTCGGCGACCGGCACGGTTTCGAACTTCACGGTGACGCCGGGGTGCTTGGCGATGAAGCCCGCGGCGATGCCGTTCAGCATCTTCAAATGCGCGTCGCTGCCTGTCCAGACAGTGACCCGAAGTTCCTGTGCGATCGACGGGGCCGAAAGAGCGCACAACGCCAAGGCCGATACGGCTAGTTTTATGACTGTCTTCATTGGTTTCCTCCCGAAACACTGATGGTCCACGAACAATTCCAGAAATGACCCGACAGGCAGCGTCTTGTCATGCCGCCGCGCCGGGCAGGACGCCAGGCGCATCGCCTATGGTCCAGCCGCCATCGACGGGAATGTCGGCGCCGGTGACGTAGCGGGCGGCGTCGCTGCACAGGAATACGAAGGCGCCGACAAGATCGTCGGCCTGACCGTGGCGGCCGGCGGGGATCTTTGCCGCGACCGCCTCGCGGAATGAACCATCGCGATAGCGCTCGGCCGTCGCTTCGGTCTCGATCGCGCCAGGCGAGACGACGTTCATCGTAACGCCATGCCGGGCAACGTCACGCGCCATGGCGCGCACCGCCGTCAGTTGCGCTGCCTTCAGGGATGCATAGACAATCGTTTCCGCCCTTGGACGCTTTGCCATCACGCTGCCTGTGGCGACGACACGTCCCCAGCCGCGTTTTGCCATCGGCGGCACAAGCTTTGCCGTCAGGGCGAGCAAGGCGGAAAAGTTTGCCGAAACATGCGCCTGGATATGCGACCCATCGACGTCACCCCAAGGGCGGCGGCGCTCAATCGCCGCATTGGATATGAGGATGTCGATAGGGTTGGCGGCGACTTCATCGGCAAAAGCCGAAACTGCCTCGCTGTCGGTGAAATCCGCCTCGAGAATCTCCGTATCCAGGCCTATCGCTGCCGCCGTCTCACGCGCGCCGTCAAGGTCGCCAAAATGATGCAGCACAACGGAAGCGCCATGCTGGGCGAGAGCGATCGCCACCGCGCGTCCGATGCCCGAGCTGGCGCCGGTCACCAGTGCGCGCCGACCGGCAAGCGAGAAGCGCTCCCGGTTCACGGCGACCGCTCCTCGAATTTGCCGGCCACCACGCCCGCGACCTCGAGCGACGCAATGTCGGCGGCATCGAAGTGCTCCCGAATGCGTTGGTCGGCCAGATCGGGGTCGCCCGCCGCGATTGCGTCATAGATTGCCTGGTGACGCTGAACGGTGGCGTGCCAATCCGCTTCGGTGCGGTTGGAGCGCTGCGAAAAGAGCTCCGAGACCTCGCGCTGGACCGATCGCATGCCTTCCATCTGCAGGCGGATCATCATGTTGCCAGTGGCTGTAGCGAGCCCGAGATGAAACAGGATGTCAGCCTGCGTGAAATCACTGGGCTTGCCGATGCCCGACTGCATGTCCCGTATGGCCTGGCGCATCATCTCGAGCCCTTCCGGGTCGTGTCGCTTGGCCGCCAGCCGCGCGATGCCCGTCTCGATGACGCGTCGCATCTCATTGGCTTCCTGAAGCCGCTTCAGGCTTGAGCGGATCGCGTAAGCGTAGATGCGCTCCATCGGCTCGCCGCTGAGCGCTTTGGCCCGCGCAACCTTTCCCTGCTGCGTCGATACCAGCCCGGCATTGGTCAACTGCCGCAGGGCCTCGCGGGCGATCGGTTTCGACACGCCGAATTCCCTGGCGATCTCGCCTTCCGGCGGCAGCGCCTCACCCGGGGCAATGCGCCCATCGATCAAAGCGTCGGCAATCGCTTCCGACACGCCGTCCGCGAGGCGAGACGGGTTCGCCAGTTTGGTCGAGAAGATCGATTTGCGCGCTAGGGACATTTGGACGCCTCCTAGCGGTTGCTAACACAAGACCAGACAACATAGCAACTAAGTTTTCTGGTTGCTAAGTTGAATAGTACCGGTTACGACAGCCGTCAGAGGCGACGGAAGGAAGTATGAAGCCGATGCACGGGAGCGACCCAATCGTGGCGGGACCGCTGAAAATTACCGAGGTGATCGCTCACCCCCTCAGCCAGACATTGCCAAAGCCGACCGTCACCTCATGGGGCGCATACACCAAGGTGTCGCTGGTCCTGGTAGAAGTGCGCACGGCGGACGGCATCGTCGGCGTCGGTGAAACGCTGGCGCGGTTTTCGCCCAAGGCCTATGTGGAATTGATTGAAAGCTCGCTCAGACCACGCCTGATCGGCCAGGATGCGCGCAACATCGGGGCACTATGGCAATCGATGCGGCGCGCACTTTCCGGCCGCGCGGGCGGGATGCTGATCGAGGCCATTGCCGGCGTCGATATCGCCCTTTGGGACATCCTCGGCAAGGCGACAGGGCAGCCGGTCGCCAAGCTCCTGGGCGGCGTCGGCCGCGAGCGGATCGATGTTTATGCGGCGGCGGTCAACTGGGTCGACGACAAGACGGCCGACGCCGAGCTTGACCGCTATATCGAGGAAGGTTTTCCGCGCATCAAGGTGAAGATGGCGCGCCCTGTGCGCGACGCGTGCAGGCGCATCGAGCGTATCCGCAAACGCGCCGGAGACGCCGTCGGCCTCTGCGTGGACGCCAACTGGGCCTACAATCTCGATGAAGCAGTAGAAGTCGGCCGGGCGCTTTCGGCCAACGGCTATTTCTGGTTCGAGGAGCCGCTTCAGCCGGAAAACGAGCAGGGCTATGAGGAGTTGCGCCGGCGCTGCGACGTGCCGCTGGCCGCGGGCGAAAGCAACTTCACCCTCGACCAGGCGCAACGCCTGATCGCCAACCGGACGCTTTCCGTGCTGCAGCCGGATGTCGCGCGCGCCGGCGGCATTACCGAAACGCGGCGCATGGCCGACTATGCCGCCGCGCACGACATCCGCTACGCGCCGCACATCGGCATGTCGGGCATTATCTGCGAGACGGCCAGCGTCCATCTGGCGGCCGCGATGCCGAACTTCGGCGTCATGGAATGCGAGTGCGACGCCAGTCCGTTCAAGACGCAGCTTGCCGACATCGCGCCAGGATGCCGCCGGCAGAAGAACGGCACGCTCGATGTGCCGGACCGGCCGGGCCTCGGCATCGAGATCGACTGGGATGCCGTCAAAAAACTGAAAGCCGAATGAGATCCACGTTCACATGAAAAGCCAAGAATCCCTACAACCGGACAGTTTGACCGAAGCGATGCGGCTGGCGCTTTTGCGCGCCGATCCGGCGCTTAGCCGATTTGACCCACTGCCGCGGATTCTATCGTTCGACAATTTCGCACGCGGTCACTGCGGCTGGTCGCAGCTTGTCGGCAACTACGAGGACGACCTGGACACGATGTTGCCGGGTTACGCCCAGCATACCAGCGCCATGCTGTCGACGCTCGGCCATTGGGACGCCGGCTCGCATGGCGGGATGGATTCGTCCTATGCCTTGAAAATCGCGACACGTCCGGTGGCGGGCGCACGCAACGTCGCCATCAAGCGCCATACTTTCAGGAAGCGCGGGCCGATCCGCTTCGAAATGTATTTCACCTTCAAGCCGGAAGCCACCGAGCTGAGACTGTCGGAGACCGACGTGCGCTCGATCGGCTTCCTCTTCGACCTGCAGGGCGGCGACGGCGACGCCAGCGGGGATCGCGTCATGCCGCATCTGCGGTTCCTGAACGCGCTCGACGGCCAGCATCTGCAGAAATGGCAATATAAGCCAGAGACCGAACGGATCATTCCGATTGGAACCGACAACAAGACGATCAGCCACTACCATCTCGCCCCCGAGGGCTGGCTCGACCTTCCGGGAGGCGCCCAGCGCCTCTGCTACAACGAGATACCGACCAAGGTGAACTGGACGTATCTGTGCTTCGATTTCGATCTGGAGTCGATGACGGCGCTCGGGCTGCGCTGCAATGACCGCAGCTTCGATCTTTCGGGATTCGAATCCATCCGTATTCCGGCAATGAAAAACCTGTGGTGCATGCTCAATTTCTGCCTGTTTGCGGAAACCGATGTGGCCAAGCGCGCCTTCCTCTACGTCGATTCGATCTGCATCTCGGGAGACTTCTGATGCTGCCGGAAAACATCACGGCCATCGTCTCCCGAAACGAACGCTGGTGCGGCGAGGCGGCCAGCGAGCCTTACGAGGCGGGATGGGCGCGCGAGGCGATCTTTTTCGTGCGTGCGCTCAAGCAACCTGTCGGCCCCCCGGCCAAGGCATGGGTCGAAATCTCTCCGGACGGCATGCACTGGCTGCGCGAGGGCACGGAGTTCGAACTGCCGGGCGAACGGGACGGCCTGGCGGCGGCGCGGCTGACACGGTTCGGAAACTGGCTGCGGATTGCAGCGCGCTTCGAAAATGGCGCGGAATGCACCGTTCTGGTGACCCTGCATCTGAAGGCCTGACTCACCTGCTGAATTCTTCTTCCCGAGGGCGGGTTCGCCTGCGCGAGTTCCATTGCGACTTTCCAGAGAGAAATCATGACTGATATCTACGCCACGTTTTCCGACGACAGCTTTGCCGGCAGGACCGTTCTGGTCACAGGCGCGGCGAGCGGCATGGGGTTCGAGACGGCTCGGGCGTTCCTTTCCAAGGGAGCCGAGGTCGTGATGTGCGACCGTGATGCGGAAGGCCTCAAGAAGCGTCATGCCGAGTTGAAGGACGGCGGCGCAAAGGCGCATACCGTCGTCGTCGACATGGGCGATCCCGACAGCATCAAGCAGATGTTCGACTATTGCGACGCCAATCTGGCGCGGCTGGACAATGTCGTGACCTGCGCCGCCATCATCACCGCCAAAAGAATACCCGAGCAGGATTGGGCGCACTGGCAACGCGTCCTGGGGGTCAACTTGCTGGGCACCTTCTTCACCGTTCAGGGCGCGGTGCAGCGCATGCAGGCCAATCCGGACGGTGGCAACATCGTCTGCGTGGCCTCCGACGCCGGCGTCCATGGCGGCGGCGGCTTGATTGCCGATACGGCCTATGCCGCGTCGAAGGCCGGCACCTTGTCGCTGGTGAAATCCGTCGCCCGCGAAATGGCCGGCAAGAAGGTGCGTATCAACGCTCTTAACCCGGGGCCAACCGATTCACCGATGCACTCGCACATAGACCAGGCCTTGAAAGACCGCATCGCCGCCAATTTGCCGATGCGCCGCATGGGCACGCCGCAGGACATGGCGGCGGCGATCCTGTTCCTCTGCTCGGGTGCCGCAGGCTTCGTCTACGGCGCGGCCCTCGACGTCGATGGAGGCTCGATGTTCCGATAGAGGATAAAGCGTGCCCTGATTTTGGACGGGCTGCCGAGCTGAATTTGGCTTTCTGTTTTGAGCCGGCGATGCGGCGTTCGCCGCCAATATCAAGCATGGAGCGACGCTTCCATGCTTGATAAAAACTAATGCATAAGTCTCATATCGACGTTTGTCAGGCCTCCCCTCAACCCCTATCGACTAGGAGCAGTTGAAATGCAGGCGCGCTCCGATTGATTGGCGTGCCGGGGAGGTTTGATGCTGGAAGGGCTTCGTGTCCTGGATTTGACCTGGGTTCTCGGCGGACCGTTCGCGGGACAGCTGATGGCCCAACTCGGCGCCGATGTGATCAAGATCGAGACCCTGTCAGGTGATTTGTCCCGGGCCGTGCCGCCGCATTGGATCCAAGGTGATTCCGCCTATTATCTTTCCGTCAACCGCGGCAAGAAATCCATCGCGCTCGACCTCAAGAGCGAAGGCGGACGCCATGCCTTCGAGAAACTGGTCGCTACGTCCGACGCAGTCATCTACGGCTTCGCACCCGACGTGCCGAAGCGGCTCGGAATTGACCACGAAAGCCTGTTGGCCATAAATCCCCGGATCTGCGTGGCCGAACTCATCGGCTTGCACGACGAGGGCGAATACTCCCGGGCTCCTGCCTACGATCTGATCGTGCAGGCCATGGGCGGCGTCATGAGCATCACCGGCGCGGAGGGCGGTGAGCCCGCCCGCGTCGGCTACCAGATCGGCGATCTTTCCGGCGGTCTCTACCTGGCGCTCGGGCTCACTGCAACGCTTGCCGCTGCGCAGCGTGATGGCAAGGGGCGCAAGGTGCAGATCTCGCTGCTCGACTGCCAGGTATCGCTGTTGACGTGGCAGGCGCAGAACTATTTCGCTTCCGGCGAAATACCGGTGGCGCGCGGGTCGCGCAATCCCGTCCTTGCGCCAAGCGAGGTCTATCGCTGCGCAGACGGCCGGTATCTTGCGGTTTCCCCGACAGGTGACAATTTCTGGCGCAATTTCTGCGAAATCCTCGGCCGACCCGACCTGGTGACAGATCCGCTCTATGCCACCCGTCAGGCGCGCATAGAGAACGGACTGAAACTTTCGGAAATTCTCGGCGCAATCTTCGACACGAAACCGGCGACGCATTGGGCCAGCCTGTTCTTTGCAGAACGCGTGCCAGCCGCCATCGTTCATCGCGTCGATGAGGCCGTCTCGCAACCCGTCGCGCGCCTGCGCAACATGGTCGAAGAAGTCGAGAAGCCGGACACGGGCGTTTCGACTCGCTTCCTCGGCAACCCGTTCAAATATGAAGACAGCAAGGTTCTCGGCTATCCACCCGCACATGGTGCGGACGGTCGCGACCTGCTGCGCGACCTGTGCGGCTACGACGATGCAACCATCGACGAATTGATAAAATCCCAAGCCATCAAGTAGGAGGAAAAATGACCCGACCGAGCGACATCAAGCCCCGGGAAGGAGATCTTCCGGGCAGCAAATTCGACGATTTCGAGATCGGCGCCAAGCTTCCCGAGACACGCTTCACCATTACGCCGGACATCGTCGCCGAATATGCAAGGGCGGTCGAGTCTGACCCGCGAGGGTTCGAAATCGACGGCAAGCGCGCGGCGTTGCCCTCAGTTCTGTTCGTCTACCTGATGTCGGTTTTCTATCGCCGCTATCCTCCGGCGCAAGGTGGCATCATGGCCGGCAACCGCATGGCTTTCTTCAGCCCGATCTGGGCCGATGAGGATACCGAAATCGTCGGCACCGGCCAGGTCGAAGAGAAGTTCACCAAGAAGGGGCGGAACTACATCCGTTATTCGGCTGTATTCCATCGCGCTGACAACGGCCAGAAAATCGCCGAGGCGGTCAACACCTCGACATTCCCGAACTGAGGACATCGGCATGAACAAGAAATATCCGATCACGCAGGAGATGATTGACCGCTATGGCGTCATCAACGGCGACAACGACATCATTCATTACGATCATGACTATGCTGTGAGCCGCGGCTTCAAGGGGCCGATCGCGCACGGCCTGATGGTTTCCGGCTATGCCATCGACATGGCCTGCCGGAAGTGGGGTAAGGATTTCTTCTACAAGGGTGAAATCGACGTCCGCTTCCGCGGTCCAGTTATTCCCGGCGATACGGTGGACATCGTCATCGACGACGGTTCGCTCGTTGCGTCAGTGGAGGATGGCGAAGCGCTGGTGGGAAAAATCGGCCTGCGCGGCTAGATCGCGTGTCTGGGAGGAGCGACATAGTGGGAGCAAACAGGGCAAGTTCGCCTGCCATGCAGGCGAACCGCTGGTGGTGGCGGCCGGAAGGAGCCATCCAATCGGCGGTTGCGCTGGTGGTGGTGTTCCTTATCCTCGCGCCGGTCGTACCGCTTCTCATGCAGTCGTTCTCGGCCAACGCGCTCTACGCCGCCGATAACACGGCTACGCTGGCCAATTTCCACAAGCTCCTGACCGACCCGGCTTTCGGGTCGGCGCTGGTGAATTCGCTGCTTTTCGCGGTGGGGGGAACAGTCCTGGCCCAGGCGATCGGCGCCGTTGCCGCTGTCCTGGTCGGACGCACCGACATGGCGCTGCGTGGTATGATCGGAACCATCGTCATCTGGCCTGTCTTCATATCGCATCTTGTCATCACGACGGGCTGGTCGATCGTCTACGGTCCTGCCGGATATTTCACCATGCTGTGGAAGCAGCACATCGGCACGGAATTCTGGTCGCTTTACACTATTGCCGGAATGGCGCTCGTCGCCGCTGTTACTCAAGTGCCCATAGCGTTTCTATATTGCCTCGGCTCATTGCGCTCTTCGGACCCGACGCTTGAGGATTCGGCGCGCGCTGCCGGGCTACGGCCCATGCAGATATTTCGGCGTATCACGTTGCCTCTGCTGAGGCCGGCGTTGCTGGTGTCCGGCATCCTGAACTTCGTCATGATGCTCGAGGCTGTATCCATACCGCTAGTCTTCGGCCGGCCGGCCAAAATCGAACTGCTGATGTCCTATATCTATGAACGCTCGATATCGGTCGGCACCCCGGACTACGGGCTGGTCGCCTCGGCGGCGACGCTTCTGGTCATTCTCGTCCTCGTGCTGGTCATCGTCCAGCGTTCGATCCTGAAGAACCCGCAACGCTTCGTCACCATCGGAGGCAAGGCGCAACGGCCGAGACAATTCGCGCTCGGACGCTGGAAATGGCCCGCCGCGGCGATCATGTGCGCCTATCTCCTGCTGTTTGTCCTGCTGCCGCTTGCGGGCGTGGTTGGATATGCTTTCGCCAAGATCCTGACCCCGCTGGTGCCGTTGTCCAAGGTGATGACCCTGGCGAATTTTGAAACAGTCTTCACGACGGCGACTTACCGACGCGCGATCTTCAATTCCGTCGTCATCTCCGTGGTCGGCGGAGCAATCACGACGGTGATCGTCACCCTGCTGGCCCTTGTGGCGCATCGTTCGAAGTTTCGCTTCGGCCGCGAACTGGACATCATCTCGCTGCTGCCCCGCGCAGTTCCGGGAATGATAGCCGGCATCGGCATCTTCTACGTAACGGTGCTGATCACGCCGCTCGGCTGGATGCGCCAGACGATCTTCCTGCTCATGATCGCCTTTGCCATGCGCTACATCCCGTTAGGCTACGGAGCGGTAGCGACCGCGATCATGAAAATCGATCCTCAGCTTGACCGCTCGGCGCGCGCCATCGGTGCCGATTGGTGGTTTACCGCGCGGCGTGTCGTCATCCCGCTGCTGTTGCCAGCCATGATGTCGAGCTACGCCCTGCTGTTCGTTTATTTCTTCAAGGACTATTCCACCGGCGTTTTTCTTGTTGCGCCCGGTAGCGAAGTAATGGGCACGACCATGTTGCAGATGTTCCTGTCCGGGCAAACCGGGCCGGCGGCGGCCATGGCGACCATCCAGCTCGTGCTGACCATGGTTTTTGTTGTCGGCCTTCGCCGACTGACCGGAGTATCCATGCATGGCTGATCTCAACCTGATTTCCATCAGCCGCAAATATGGTGGCTTCAACGCGCTCAAGGACCTCGACCTGACGGTCAGGGATGGTGAGTTCGTCTCGCTTCTGGGCCCCTCGGGTTGCGGCAAATCGACGACGCTGGCGCTGATCGCCGGGCTCGACAATCCGACGGCTGGACAGATCGAGATTGACGGCAAGATCGTTGCGGATGCATCGACCCGCCGTTTCGTGCCTGCCGAGCAGCGCAATCTCGGGCTGGTTCTGCAAAGCTACGCGCTTTGGCCACATATGACTGTCGCGCAGAATGTCGGGCTGCCGCTCGAGATCCGAAATGTCCCAAAGGCGGAACGCAAGGCAAGAACGCAGGAATATCTCGGGCTCGTGGAGATGGGCGGCTTTGAAGATCGCTACCCGCATGAACTGTCGGGCGGACAGCAGCAGCGTGTCGCCCTTGCGCGGACACTGGTCTACGAACCCATTCTGCTGCTTCTCGACGAGCCGCTTTCCAACGTCGATGCGAAATTGCGCGAGCGCGCGCGCATGTGGCTCAAGGCGCTGCAGCGGCGGCTGAAAGTCACGACGATTTTCGTCACCCACGACCAATCCGAAGCCTTGGCGCTGTCCGATCGCATAGCCGTGATGTCGGGAGGCCGGCTGGTGCAAGCCGGCACACCGCTTGAAATCTACCGGAACCCGAAAGCGCCCTTCGTGGCGGATTTTGTCGGCTCGGCGAATTTTCTGAAAGGCCGTGTCGAGGCACCCGGCAAAATAATCCTGCATGGTGGCGCATCCATTCGCGCATCGACCGCCCTCCCCCCCGGGAGCGAGGTCGTCGTGGCGTTGCGGCCGGAAGATTTATCGCCTGTCCGTCCTGGCGAAAGCAGCGACAACGCGGTTTCGGTAAAGATCGTCGCCAAGGATTTCCTGGGGCCGCGCTGCATCTACCATGCCAGGCTCTGCGACCAGGATTTACGGTTCGAATCCACTGAACTCTCCCTGGAGGGCCAGGTCGCTGTCGGTTTCAGCAAGGACGTCGCTTTCGTTTTCGAGGCCAATCAATGACAACCACCCGGATCGCCACCTCGAACGCCACAAGCATCACCGTGTTGGGAGCGGATCTCGTCGAGGATCTGATCGGCAAGATCAGTTTCACGGCAATGACCTACCTGCTGATGACAGGACGCTACGCCGAGCCGGCGCAGGTGAGGTTGCTTGACGCTTGCCTGGTGACTTTGGCCGAGCACGGCTTTACGCCTGGCGCCATCGCATCGCGGTTGGTGGCGGATGCGGTTCCCGGCGAGATGCAGTCGGCGGTCGCCGCGGGCCTTTTGACGGTCGGCGGCGTCTATGCCGGAACCATGGAAGGCTGCGCAAAGCTTCTGGTGACGGCGGCCGAGGCGGGAGATGCGCAGGGTCACATCCGCGAAGTGGTGGCGTCGCACGTTGCCGAACGCCGGCCTCTGCACGGGTTCGGCCATGCCAACCACAAGCCCGACGACCCGCGCACACTGCCGCTGCTTGCTCTTGCCAAGGAGGAAGGACTTTCCGGTCGCTACATCGACCTCCTGCTTGAGTTCGGTCGCGAACTCGACCGGCAATCGGGACGGCACATCACCATCAACGCCACCGGAGCCATAGCCGCCATCCTGCTGGAGATCGGCATTGATGCGGATGTGGCGCGCGGCATCGCGCTTGTTTCCCGTTCCGCCGGACTTGTCGGGCATGTGTTGGAAGAAGCCCGGACCCACTCTGCACGATCCATCGTAAGGGCGGCGAAATCGGCCGTTCCCTATTCGGCGGAGTAAACTGGTCCGGGCCGCGCAAAGGTGCTATATCCGGGTCAGATTTTATCAACCGAACGTGCCCGGTGCCCCAACTTCCTCCGCTCAATTCCCTGCGCGCCTTTGAGGCTGCCGCCCGGCACCTGAGCTTCAAGCACGCGGCCGAGGAATTGAGCGTCACCGACAGTGCGATTTCACGCCACATCAGCCTGCTCGAAGGCCGATTGGGCGTGACGCTTTTTCGGCGCCTCATCCGCCAGGTCGCGCTGACGCCTGAAGGAGCTGCCCTTTTCGCCGAGGTCTCGCCCGCGCTCAGTCGCATCGCAATGGCCGCGGCGGCGATCACGCAAAGACAACGTGCGGCAACCCAGATCTCGGTCAATGCCCCACCGACTTTCACGATGCGGTGGCTGATCCCTCGGCTCTCTGACTTCCTTCGCGCCAACCCGGGCGTCGATGTTTCGGTCACCACGTCGATCCGGCCGGTGGATTTCGCGGCTGGCGGCTATGACCTCGCGATACGGCGCGTGCCAACGGAGATTTCCGGCCTGGTCAACCGGAAGATTCTCAATGAAATGCGGTTGCCGGTCTGCCATCCGTCGCTTCTGGAAAAGATCGATCCGAAGGATCCCGCATCCCTGCTCAGCCACACATTGCTGCATGCGCGCACATCTCCGGGGGCATGGTCGGAGTGGCTGGCGGAAGCCGGCGTCAAGACAGCGCCGTCGGCACAGGCGCTCAGTTTCGAGGAAATGTATTTCGTCGTCCAGGCCGCGGTGAACGGCCTGGGTTTCGCCATCGTTCCAGCGGCGGTCATCATCGACGAAGTCTTGTCCGGACAATTGTCTCTCCCGTTCCGCTTCGCATCCGGACGCGCAAACCACTACCACGCGATCTTTCCCCGTACGCCGGGCAGACAAGGCGCGGTGCAGCGATTTTGCAACTGGATGGCCGAACAGGGCGCCATCTCGGAAAGGCACGTCCGCGAGCAGCTTGGCTTGCGCGAGGCGGCATTTATGGATCGAATTTCCTGAAGTATGAGACGAATTTTATCGCTTGTCGCAGTCTCCTGGGGTGCCGACAGTGTCATCGCTGACAAGTCCAGCGTGAATGGCCTTAAGAATGGCGCCGGCGATCATCCCGGCATCGTCTGAAGGTCTGCCCTCGGCATCGGCAAATGGGAGGAAAATCATGTCATACCAATTCATCAAGGGACTGGTCCTTTCGGCCGTCCTTGCATCAAGTCCCGCTGCCGCTGCCGAAGACTGGGCCGCCATCGAGCAGGCGGCAAAGGCAGAAGGCCCTGTCCTGGCCTATACGACCCTGACGCCTGAGAACTGGAAGGTCCTGCTGGACGCCTTCAACGCGAAGTACCCGGACGTCAAGGTGACGCCGGTGCGCACCGGCAGCCATGCCGAAACCTTCGAGCGCTACCGGGCCGAAAGCGCGTCCGGAACCAAGACAGCCGACGTTCTCCTGGCCGTCGGGCCGGACCAGTGGAAAGCGCTGGTCGATTCCAAGGACGTCGTGCCTTTCGAAGTTTCCGATATCGGCCAGTTGCCCTCTTTCTCCTATACGGCTGATGGGCGCTATACGCTGTCGACCGACAGCCAGGTAATCATTTTCAACAAGCTCGTCCTGCCAGAGGATCTATGGCCGAAGGGCACCGGCGACTTGGCCGAGAAAGTGAAGGCTCATCCGGAAGCCTTTACCGACAAGATCGGCAGCTACAATCCGCAGGTCTCGCCTTTCGCCTATTCGGTCTACTGGACATTGAAAGAGCATTTCGGTTCCGACGCCTTTTGGGCCAATGAAACCGTCCTCGCCCCGGAGCTACGCTTCGAGCAGGCTGCCGGTGTCGTGGTCAACAAAACGCTGACCGGCGAATATGTCGTCGGCTACATGCTTCCCGAAGCGCTGGTGCCGTTGCCCGACGACGCTACGCGCGACGTCCTCGGTATCGTCTATCCCAATGACGGCACACCGGTACTGCTGCGTGAAATGGCGGTTATGGCCAAGGGCTCCAGCCATGACGGCGCCAAGCTGCTCGTCAACTTCCTGACATCTGCGGAAGGACAAGTGGCGCTGGGCAAAGCAGGCCTGACCCCTTATTCGCCCGCGGCGGAAGGCAAGGTTTCGCGCCACTACAACAACATCGTCGCCGGCGGCGACAGCGCCAAAAGCGTCGCGCTCTACAAATGGGAGCCGCGTGTCGATGAGGAAATGAAGGATTTCCGCGCGAAGTTCCATCAGTTGGCGGGAGAATAGACGACCGGGCGGCTTGCAGATTTTCGCATCAAAAATGGGCTTAGGCGAACTGGCTTCGCGCTGAGCCCACAGCCACCAATAGGCCGTTTTGCCGAACCTCCCGCAGGAAACTGAACCCGCCTTCATGAGGTGAATAGTGGTGCCCCAGCCCGATGCGATAACGGCTGCGGCGCACCCTGTGTTGACTTGCATTTTTGCCAGGCTCGCGAACACGACCTGCGCCACAATGCCGTCAGGCGCAGATTTTCGCCAGGTTCTGCGCATTGGCAAAACTGTTCATCGTCGCAGGGGACGCCAGAAATCATCAGCGACGGCATCGTCCGGATGTGGCAGCCAATCCCGGCGTGGACGTATCACGGGACCAATACCTAAATCATCCGGCAGGCCAGCGGCTTTCTGGAGCAGGATCGCGGAAGAGTGAGATCACCTCTCCTACCGCTATTCGCCGGCGCGAGACCAGCTCACGTCCTTGCACAGAAGGCCGCCGGCGATGCAGCCTCTGGTCACCAAATTCGCCTTGGCAACCTTGATGGTGATCGAATAAGTGCGCTTGCGCTTGACGTCATAGGCGCTGCCCGACAGCGTGTCGTCGGACTCAGGCTTGACTTTCATGACCAGCTTGTCGCCGACTTCCTCGCCGCCGCTTGTGTCCTTGATCCAAAGGTTCGTTGCGCAAACGGAATCACCGCATGGCGCTATCTTCACGCGCGCATTGCCGTCGCCGCGCATCCACACGCCGCTCGGGTCGGGAGATGCGGCCTGCGCCACGCCACCGAACACGAACACGAACATCAACCCGGCAGTCAGGCACCGCTTTCTCATCAACACTCTCCCGATGGCAGCGAACAACGACGGAGGAACGGGATTCGTTGGCTGTAAGTTTCGGCGGCGGACGCACGGTGAAACCCGCAAGCGACGCCGGCCGTTTCTGCATGGATACGGAGCAATGAAGGGACGAATCGATGATGAAACTGTACGGGACGGCCTACTTTGCCACGGCGATCGTTTTTCTCGCCATCGATTCCGTCTGGCTGACGCTGACCGCGAGCCGTTTGTACAGACCGCTGCTGGGCGACCTCCTGATGGATGGATTCCGCCCTGCTCCCGCCATCCTGTTCTATCTGATCTACATTGCCGCCATCGTCTTCTTCGCCATCCAGCCGGCCTTCGGAAGCGGCCGCTGGACGACGGCTGCGCTTTACGGCGCCGCCTTCGGCTTTTGCGCCTATGCCACCTACGACCTCACCAACCAGGCGACGTTGAGGAACTGGCCGGTCGCCATCACCATCGTCGATCTATGCTGGGGCACCGTGCTGACCGCCGCCGCAGCCACATTGGGCTACGTCATATCCATCAGGGTGGTCGGCACCTAGCCTTTGGCCCTGTCCGCCAGCAGGCCGGCTAGCAGCAGTCCGACGAACATCGTCAGCGTTCCGGCGCTGACGGCGTTGAGCGTCAGGAAGCCCGCATATTCTTCCGCGCTGTAGAGATGGAAAGGTGCACCATATCGGCCGTGCAGTCCCATGAAGACGATGAGCGCCAGAAGCGAGATCGCCAGGCCGAAAATGCGTTCGGCCGGACGAAACAGAACCACCGCCAGGAGCACGATGGGAATGAGGAATATTTCCACGCCCGAAGCCGTGCCGAAGGCCTTGGCGCTCAGCATCGTGTTGGCAATGCCTGTCAGCGGCAGCAGCGCCCGGCCTGCGGTGCGGTTCAGTCGGCTGACGGCGGGCACGGCGGCGAAGAGCGGCGTCGACAGGAAGGTGAAGAAGGTCGGCCACACCACATCGCTGACCGACCAGTAGACATAGAGCGGATAGAACGGCTGGTTCCACGCCACCACCAGCGCGACCAAATTGGCGGTCGCGACCAGCGGATCGTCATCGTCGCAATAGCGGCGCAGCGCCTGCCATAAGGAACCCAGCCAGGCCAAATCGCGTCAGCCCTGCGCGACGCGGAGACGGTAGTGGCTGACGCCCCATTCCTTGCCGTGCGCATGGCCGAACAGGCCGGCCGTGGCCAGGTAGAACAGCCTCCAGCGGCGGCGCCACAACGCTGCGTCCTTGCCATAGACCTCGCGCAGTATCCGGTCGATCTCCGGCAGATTGGCGTCGAAGTTGGCGAGCCAGTCCTCAGCCGTGCGCTGATAGTGCTTGCCGTTCCACACCCACTCCTTCTCGATTTCGAAAAGATCGTCGAACTGCTTGATCAAGGCATGGCTCGGCATGATGCCGCCGGTGAAAAAATGCTGCGCGATCCAGTCGGACTTGTCGGCATGGTCGAAGCGATAGGACTGGCTGCGATGGCTGAACACATGCAGGAACAGTCTTCCGTCCGCCTTCAGCCAGCCACGCACGCGGCCCAGCAGTTTCTGCCAGTTGGACATGTGCTCGAACATCTCCACCGAGACGATCCGGTCGAACTGCCCTTGCGGCTCGAACGCGTTCATGTCGGCGGTGATGATGGTGACGTTCGAAAGGCCCCGCGTCTTCGCCTCGCTTCCGATATGCATGCGCTGTGGGCTGGAATTGGACACCGCGACGATCTCGGCCTTGGGAAAGCGCTCTGCCATGAACAGCGTCAACGATCCCCAGCCGCAGCCGAGTTCAAGGATGCGCTGGCCGTTGGCCAGCCCCGCATGAGCGACCGTCTCCTCAAGCGCCCGTATCTCCGCTTGCGCCAGCGTCGTGCCGGCATTGTCGTACAGGCAGCACGAATATTTGCGCCGCGGACCGAGCGTCAGCGCGAAGAACTCCGGCGGCAGTTCGTAGTGCTGCTCGTTCGCGGCGTCCGTGTGCTCGGCGATCGAATAGCTGTCCATGGCGCGGACGAATTCGTCTTCGCGCGCCGCGCCTTCCAAGGCGAGCCGGCGACGCGTGCGCCCGACAAGAAGGTCGATGCCGAAGCGTGTCACCGGATCCGGCAGCGGGTTGCGTTCGACGGCACGGACGGCGGATGCGATGATGTTCAAACCTTTTTTCCTTTGCTTGTAGATTCGGTCGGCCGACGCCGCGGGCCGGGCCAGAATGCGTTGACGCGTCGCTGGTATTCCCGGAACTTTTCGCCGCGCGAGCGCAGCATATGCGCTTCAAGCGGCGGGATGCCCGACACATGCACCAGCAGCCAGTACATGAAGATCGGGCCGGCCAGCGCCGCCCAGCCCCAGGGGTAGTCATTGGTCAGGTCAATCGCGATGATCGGATAAGCGACCCAGCCGAGCCACTCGAAGAAATAATTGGGATGCCGCGTCAGGCTCCATAAACCTTGGTCGCAGACGCGGCCCTTGTTGGCGCGGTCGGCGCGGAAGGCCGTCAGCTGGCGGTCCGCAATCGCTTCTCCGGCAACGGCAATGATGAGCACGGCGATGCCCAGCCAATCGCCCGGGCCGAGGCTCGCGGCCGGATTGCGCGCGGCCGCGAAGATCGCCATGACCAGGAGGAAAGCAGCCGCCGCCTGGATCTGCAGGAACCAGAAAAGCCGTCGCCTGAAATTCGTCCCCCACTCGGCACGCAATTGCGCATAGCGCGGATCGTCGCCGCCTCCGGCCGTCCGCGCCAGGATGTGCAGGCCGAGCCGCAGCGACCAGAACCCGGCGAGTGCCGCCACCACCCACTGCCGAACCGTCCATGACGCGTCGCCTTCCAGCGGCAGAAACGCCGCAGCCACGCCGCCGGCGCCGACGGCGAAGGACCAGATCGCATCGATCCAGCCCGATCGTCCGGTCCGGATGGCTGCGAGCCAGGCGGCCGCCATCGTCGCCGACAGAAGCACGGCCAGCAGCAGGATGAGAAAACCCGCCGTCATGACAAGGCACCGCGTTCCTGCCGTGGCCGGCCTGGTCCGGCAACGAAAATCAGGGCTGGAGGTCCAGGGTCGGGCAAGGGCATTTTCGGATCACCGGCTTTCGCCGAATAAACGAGGCCCGTCGGTGGGAAGTTTCCCAACAAGGTCGGAACTTGCGACAAGGACCGCCCTCGGCAGCGCCGCACACGGATTGGCCACGCGGCTGCGTCTCATATCCGATTGCACCCGCGCATCCAAAATCGTTGCGAAGCAGGGCCGAAACGGTTATATACGCCGCGATTTCCCATTTTGGTGGCTCTAAACCACCGCCCGCGCGGGAACGCGGGCGAACGAGAGGATATTTTCCATGGCCAACGCACTGCTCATGCCCAAGGCGACAGCCGTATGGCTCGTCGACAACACGGCGCTTTCCTTCGACCAGATCGCGCAGTTCTGCTCGCTGCACCCGCTTGAGGTGAAGGCAATCGCCGACGGCGAAGCGGCCCAGGGCATCAAGGGCATGGATCCGATCATGACCGGCCAGCTTACCCGCGACGAGATCGCCAGGGGCGAAAAGGACGTCAACCACCGGCTGAAACTGTCGGATCCGAAAGTGCGCGTCCCGGAATCGAAGCGCAAGGGCCCGCGCTACACCCCGCTTTCCAAGCGGCAGGACCGCCCCAACGCCATTCTGTGGCTGGTCCGCAACCATCCCGAACTGAAGGACGCGCAGATTTCGCGGCTCGTCGGCACCACCAAGTCGACCATCGAGCAAATCCGCGACCGCAAGCACTGGAATGCCGCCAATCTGGTGCCGATGGACCCGGTGACGCTCGGCCTCTGCTCGCAGATCGATCTCGACCTGGAGGTCCAGCGCGCCTCGCGCGGCCGCGAACAGCCGCAGCCGACCGGCGACACGCTGCTGCCGGCTTCGCTGACCGAAAGGCTGGCGCCTGAAGAGGTCAAGCCGAAGCAGGAAGACGACGAGCTCGACGCCGATGCGGTCTTCGCCAAGCTTTCCGCGCTCAAGGGCAAGGGAAGCGAAGAGGGCGAGGACGAATAATCCGCGTTTTTTTGCCGACGCAGATCACCTGATGCCCGTCTTCGAGACATTAAAAAAGCCCGCGTCATACGCGGGCTTTTTTTATGGCGGCGGACGGTCAGGCGCCCCGTGCCGTTGGACCCATGCCGTAGGCTTCGCTGCGCTCCACGGCGCGGTAGAAGTCGGCAAGCTGCTTGCCGCGCTCGGGCTTGAAGATGCGCTCGGTGATAACCACGGAACCGATCCGGTCGATGCGGAAGGCGCGGAAATCGCCGCGCATCTCGCACCAGGCCACCAGCGTCCACACCTTGCCCCAGAACCACAGGCCGAGCGGACGGACATCGCGCGCGGTGCCGCGCCCCGCCTCGTCGCAGTAGTCGATCGTCAGCACCTGCCGCTTCTCGACGGCGCGTTCGATGATGTCGATCGCATCGCGCGCGGCATCGCTCACCACCCACATCGGCGTGTGGATCTCGGTGCGGGAAATACGGTCCTTCTCCGCGTCGGGAAGCACCGCGCCGATCTTTACCAGCGCCTCTTCAGCCGCCCGCGCCATGGCCGCGCCGCCGAAGGCGCGTACCATGCGGGCGCCGGCGACCAGGGCGACGATTTCGTCACGCGTGAACATCAGCGGCGGAAGGTCGAACCCTTCCCTCATCATGTAGCCGACCCCGGCCTCGCCATCGATCGGAACGCCCGTCGATTGCAGGTCGGCAATGTCGCGATAGATGGTGCGCTCGGAAACTTCGAGCCACCCGCCAAGCTTCTGCGCGGTGACCAACCGGCCGCCGCGAAGATGCTGAACAATCTGGAAAAGCCTGTCGGCGCGCCGCATCGTATGGTTTCCTCGTGCCTCTGCTGCCAGCCCCGCGCGCCCAAACGACGCCGTGATGGAGCCCAGGCACGAACATGGCTGGCGGCAATTGCCAGTCGCTCTCCATGCTTGCGGGCCCCATCTGCCCGGGAACCTTATCGCACGATCCTCCTGACAGCATAATGTCAGGAGCCGCTAGAGCCAACAGCGGGCTGGAAAGCATGGCAGACGACGCGTCGCCGAGGGTCGGCTCAGGCACTGCGCCGATGCCGGCTGTCATCGACATCCGGCCAACCGATATCGGCGCGGATTTCCTGGGGCAATGAGTTCAGAAAGCGTTCTGTGCGGAGGGTCCGGCGGGTCGTCCTGACCCGGCCGACGAAATAGCGAACGGCGCTCGCAATGGCAAAATCATACATGGTCAGCCTCCTCTCGATTTGACAGGAGCACTATCGCACAGGGCTGCTGACAGCCCTCCGTCAGGAGCTTTTCCAGGTCGCCGGAGGTCGTTTCCGACGGCTATTGCATCGGCCAGACGATCATCAGCAAGGGCACCGCGACGACGATGACCAGCAGGGAAAGCGGCAGCCCCAACCGCGGGTAATCCGAGAATCGGTAGCCCCCTGGCCCCATCACCAGCGTGTTGCACTGATGGCCTATGGGGGTGAGGAAATCGCACCCCGCGCCGATGGCGACCGCCATGAGGAAGGCCTCCGGTCGGTAGCCGAGGTTCTGCGCGAAACCGGCCGCGATCGGCGCCATCACCAGCACCGTGGCGGCATTGTTGAGGAAGGGTGTAACCGCCATCGCCGCCACCAGGATGAGGCCGAGCGCTCCATAGCTCGGCAAGGTATGGCCGAACTCAGCCAACGCGGATGCAATGACGTCGGTGGCTCCCGTATGACGCAACGAGTCGCTGACCGGTATCAGGGCCGCCAGCATCACCAGGATCGGTCCGTCGAGCGAACGATAAATGTCGCGCACCGGAATGACCTTGAACAGCACCATCATCACCGCTGCGGCAAAGAAGGCCACCTGAACCGGCAGCAGGCCGAGAGCAGTCGATCCCATCGCCGCCAGCAGGATGAGCACCGGCACGATGCCGCGCCGCACGCTGCCGAGCAGCACGGGCCTTTCCACCAGGGGCAGCAGGCTGAACTCGCGCAGGAATTCCGGCAGCGTGTTCTTGTTGCCTTGCAGCACCACGACGTCGCCAAGCCGCAGCGTGATCGAGCCGAGCCGCTGGTCGAGCCGTTCACCCTTGCGGCTGACGGCCAGGAGATTGACGTTGAACCGGTCATAGAGCAGCAGCCGTTGCGCCGACCAGCCGATGAGGCTGGAGCTTTCGCCGATGACCGCTTCGATCGCCGTCATCTCGCTCCCGGCGCCATTTTGCTTGGCCGGCTTACGGTTGTCTCCAAGGCTGAGTTTGGACTGCGCCACCAGCCGGTCGAGCGCATCCTGGCTGCCCTCGATCAGCAATATGTCGTCCACCCGCAGCACGGCGTCCGGAAGCGGCGCGATGCGCAACCCTTCCGAACGGAGAATGGAAGTGATGACCGTATCGCCCGCCGCGATCTTGAGAAGCTCCCCCAGCGATTTGTCGACCACGGTGGAATCCTTGGTCACCCTCGCCTCGGCGGCATAGTTCTTGATGTCGAGGGCTTCGTGAAGCGAGACGTCCTGGCGCTCGCGCTGGGGCACCAGCCAATAGAACAGGATAAGGAATATGCAGCCCATCACCGTCAACGCGAGTCCGACCGGTGTGAAATCGAACATGGTGAAGGGCGTGCCGGTAAGTTCGCCGCGCAGCCGCGACACCACGATGTTCGGCGAGGTGCCGATCTGCGTCATCAGCCCTCCCAGCAGGGAGGCGAAGGCCATCGGCATCAGGAAGGCCGAGGGAGAAACGTTCGACCGCCGGGCGAACTGGAACGCGATGGGGATCATGATCGCCAGCGCGCCGATGTTCTTCACAAAGGCCGACAGCACCGCGACCGTAATCACCAGCAGGGCCAGTTGCGCACGCACTGAACTGACATTGGGCGCCAGCCGCTGGATGGCGAACTCCATGATGCCGGAACGCGCGACGCCCGCACTGACCAGAAGCGCCGATCCGACGATGATGACAATGTCGTCGCTAAAGCCGCTGAAGGCCTTGTCCATCGGCACCACGCCGACGGCCAGCGCCAGCAGCAATGAGCCGGCGGCCACCAGATCATAGCGGAAGCGGCCCCATACGAAGGCCGCCATCATCAGCGCGATGACGGAGAAGGAGAGAATTTGTGGAAGCGTCAGCATGAACACCCGCAATTGGCGCCACAACACGCCAGACCGGCCTTCGTTCCGCCGGCGCCGCAATTCCCGGTGTGAACGATTCTTGATATGGCGGCTTCTTGTGCCGCCCTTATCCCGTTACGGCAAGGCGCGTTCGCTCAAATCGGCAGTGCAATAAAAAGCAAAGACCATTCCGGCAGCACGTTCACATGTAAATGAAAGCCCCCTTTCCGTCTCGGTTCCGGGACGGACAGGGTCATTCAGATGTGGTTGCCTCGACGCTGGCCGCGATGAGCAACTCGGCGTTGCGCGCCACCGCCCTCGAAGGACCGCCGGGGCCGAAAAGCTGCGCCGAGATATAGGCGCCTTCAAGCAGAAGCAGCAGACCGTCGCCCAGTTCGTCGGCGTCCTTTGCACCCATCTGCGCCGCCATTGCGCGCAGGCGGCGGCGCAATTCCTTCTTGTTGTCCTCGCCCACTGTTCGCGCTGGATGCCCCCGCTCGGGATACTCCACCGCTGCGTTCGTCATGCCGCAGCCGCGATAGCCTTCCTTCTGCGAACGCTTTGCCACGCGGGTGAGGAAAGCGAGGATCTGTGCGCGCGCATCGCCCGGATGCGTCGCGACCGCCTCGTCGAAGCGCTCCCAGAACTCCTTGTCATATTGCTTGAGATAGGATGCCGTCAGGTCGTCCTTGGACGAGAAATTACGGTAGAGACTGGGCTTGGTGACACCGGCCTGCCTGACGATCTCGTCGACGCCGATCGCCCTTATGCCCTTGCGGTAGAAAAGCTGCCGCGCCACGTCGAGGATCTTCTCGGCGGCGCGTGGCGCATTCCGGGCATTGATGGCAGGATCAATATTATTGTCGATCGACATTCAGGTGTCCGCTTGACAGTGTTACCGATCGGTACCTATACAGAACCACTTGCAACGTACCGGTCAGTAACATGATAGTCCAGTCACGCCCGTTTGGCCAGCGTTATGCCTTCGTCGTCGTCGGCGTGATTTTCATGGCGCTGCTGATCGCTGCGGGCCTTCGCTCCGCGCCAGCGGTCATGATGGTGCCACTGGAGAACAGTTTCGGCTGGTCTCGCGGCGTCGTGTCCTTCGCCGCCGCCGTCGGCATTTTCCTCTACGGCCTCACCGGGCCATTCGCCGCGGCGCTGATGGAACGCATCGGATTGCGGAAGACCCTCATCGCGGCTTTCGTGCTGATGTCTGGCGCCACCGCGCTCAGCCAGTTCATGACCCAGTCATGGCAATTGGTCCTGACCTGGGGCGTCTTTTCAGGCATCGGTTCCGGCGCCGTCGCCACGGTGCTCGGCGCCACCATCGTCAATCGCTGGTTCAAGACCAATCGCGGCCTCGTCATGGGCCTGATGTCGGCTTCGGCCGCCACCGGCCTGCTGGTGTTCCTGCCGCTTCTCGCCGCGCTGGCGCAGTCGGGCGGCTGGCGGCCTGTCGCCACGGCCATTTCCATCGCCACGGCCTGTCTCATTCCACTGATCTGGCTTCTGGTGCCCGAGCGGCCGTCTTCCATCGGCCTCGTCCGCTTCGGCGCGGATGCCGACGATGTCCCGCCCGTTTCACCGGCCTCGCAGGGCAATTTCATCGCCCACACGCTGGGCACGCTGCGCCGCGCCGCCGGCACGCGCGTCTTCTGGTATCTCTTCGCGACATTCTTCATCTGCGGCTTCACCACCAACGGCCTTGTCGGCACGCACCTGATCGCCTTCTGCGGCGATATGGGCATAGGCGAGGTCCAGGCCGCCGGCCTTCTGTCGCTCATGGGCATCTTCGACCTCATCGGCACGACGCTTTCGGGCTGGCTGACCGACCGCTACGATCCGCGCAAGCTGCTCGGCATCTATTACGCCATACGCGGCCTTTCGCTGATCTACCTGCCCTATTCCGGCTTTTCGGCCCTGAGCCTCATCATCTTCGCAGTTTTCTACGGGCTGGACTGGATCGCCACCGTGCCGCCGACCTTGCGCCTTGCCAACGAAGCCTTCGGCGATCGCAGCGGCCCGCTCGTCTTCGGCTGGATCGTCGCCGGCCATCAGGTCGGCGCCGCGACCGCCGCCTTCTTCGGCGGAACCATGCGCGAAATTGCCGGCAACTACGAACTGGCGTTCCTCATCGCCGGCATGACCGGCATCATCGCCGCCTGCATCTCGTTGCTGATCAATACCAGCCGTCCGGCTTTCGAACCCGAGGGTCAGGCTGCGTAGGCAGGCTGCTGAAGCGGCTGGATAGTGGGGACTGTCAGCAAAACGTCATGGCTTCGAGATGTGGCTGAAACATTCCCCGCCGAGTTTGGCGGGTAATGTTCAAAGCCACGGAGCCAGCCATGAACCGCGTCGCCAGGATTTCACGCCGCACCTTCCTTGCCTCCAGCACCGCCGCCGGGCTTGTCGGCGCATCGGGTCTGGCGCTTCCCTACTATTCGCGCGCCAACACCCGGCCCGCATTCACCCATGGCGTCCAGTCCGGAGACGTCGATGCCTCTTCGGGCATGGTCTGGACCCGCGCCGATCGCCCGTCGCGGGTGATGTTCGAGGTCTCGACCACCGAAAGCTTCGCCAATGCCGAAAGGCTGGCGCCGCTCGATGCGCTTCCCGACAGCGACCTGACGGTCAAGCGTCTGCTCACCGATCTCACCTCCGACCAGGACATCTTCTACCGCATGACGCTGGCCGACCTGAGCGACGTCAACGCCGTATCCGAACCCATCGTCGGCCGTTTCCGCACGGCGCCCGCTTCGAAGCGCTCGGTGCGTTTCGCCTGGTCGGGCGACACCGCCGGCCAGGGCTGGGGCATCGACGATGTCGGCATGAAGACCTACGCCACCATCGCGGCCCATACGCCGGATTTCTTCCTGCATTCGGGCGACACGATCTATGCCGATGGCCCGATGACGGACGAGGTCGACCTCAAGGACGGCACCAAGTGGAAGAACGCCGTCCTGATCGACGAAAAGCGCAAGGTCGCCGAAACGCTCGAAGAATATCGCGGCCAGTGGAAATACAATCTCATGGACAAGAACCTGCTGGCCATGAACGCCCTGCTGCCGACCTTCTTCCAGTGGGATGACCATGAAGTTCTGAACAACTGGTCGAGTTCCAAAGACCTGACCGGCGACGACCGTTACACGGAGAAGTCGGTCGCCCTGCTGGCCGCACGCGCCGGCCGGGCCTTCCACGAAATGGCGCCGATCCGCTACACGCCGGCCGAGCCGGGACGCATCTACCGCAAGATCGCCTACGGGCCGCTGGTCGATGTGTTCTTCCTCGACATGCGTTCCTATCGCGGCCCGAACGGTCCGGATATGGAAGAGACGATGACGCCGCAATCGCGTATGCTGGGCGAAGCGCAGACCAGATGGCTCAAGCGCGAGCTGGCCAATTCCAAGGCGACCTGGAAGATCATTTCCGCCGACATGCCGATCGGCCTGATCGTCTGGAACGATGGCGCCAACGAGAAGGGCGCGGAGGCCGTCGCCAATGGCGACAACGGCGCGGCCAAGGGCCGCGAGCTCGAATTCGCCGATCTGCTGCGCTTCATCAAGAACGCCGGCATCACCAATACGGTCTGGCTGACGGCCGACGTTCACTATACGGCCGCGCATTACTACAACCCCGACAAGGCGCAGTTCCAGGACTTCAATCCGTTCTGGGAATTCGTCTCCGGTCCGATCCATTCCGGCACCTTCGGCCCGAACGACCTCGACATGACATTTGGCCCGGAGCTGAAATTCATCAAGGCGCCGACCGCCGAGCAAGGCCAGAACCTGCCGCCCTCGGCAGGGTTGCAGTTCTTCGGCCTCGTCGATGTGGACGGCCAGACGGAGCAGATGACGGTTCGCCTGATGGATCGCGACGACAAGGAACTTTACAAGATCACGCTCGATCCTGTGCGCTCGGCTTGAAGCGAAAGCAGATGAGTGCGGATCGGGAACTGCCCGATCCGCACTTCTCGCTCAAAATCGGGTGGGATGACCGGCCTGGTCAGTTCGGGTAGCAGGCGACCGGCACATTCGGCCAAGCGGCCCGGTCGCATCCGGCATCGCGCTGGCGTTTCTTGAAGGAAACGCTGACTGGACCGGTCACCATGGGATCGACGCCGGCCGGCGCGTCGGCGAAAAGTTCTTCCGCCGCCGAAGCCGTCAGCACGGTTTCGGATTCCAGATCGGAACGCGTGACCGAATGAGCAGTACCCGCCGCCACGACGGCTGCGAACACCGCGAGGGCCGCCAAGCCAGTATGCAATCCGGTTTTTTTCATCATGGTCCGCCAAACGATCCGAGGCCGGCATGGTTCCGGCATTGGTTAACGAAATCCTGCGCATCAAGCCCTTAATATTTGGTGACCATTTTATTAAATCCGCATGAATACGGTGTCGGCGCGCCCCCTTTCGCAATTGCGAAAAACCCTGTATGAGCCGCGCAAACGAAAAAGGCAGCGACCAAATCCCGGTCCTGCTGCCGCCAACGCTTCCGAGAGACAGTATGGACATCCGTAATATCGCGATCATCGCGCACGTCGACCATGGGAAAACCACGCTGGTCGATCAGCTTCTCCGCCAGTCGGGCTCGTTCCGCGAGAACCAGCGTGTCGCCGAGCGCGCCATGGATTCCAACGATCTCGAAAAGGAACGCGGCATTACCATTCTTGCCAAGGCGACTTCGGTCGACTGGCACGGCCACCGCATCAATATCGTCGATACGCCCGGCCACGCCGATTTCGGCGGCGAGGTCGAGCGCATCCTGTCCATGGTGGATTCGGCCATCGTGCTCGTCGATGCCGCCGAGGGCCCGATGCCGCAGACCAAGTTCGTCGTCGGCAAGGCGCTCAAAGTCGGCCTGAAGCCCATCGTCGTCATCAACAAGATCGACCGCCCCGACGCCCGTCACGTCGAGGTCGTCAACGAAGTGTTCGACCTGTTCGCCGCGCTCGACGCCAACGACGAGCAGCTCGACTTCCCCATCCTCTATGGTTCCGGCCGCGATGGCTGGGTTGCCGAAAATCCGGAAGGCCCGAAGGACAGGGGCTTGGCGCCTCTGTTCGATCTCGTGCTGAAGCACGTTCCGGCGCCGACCGTCCATCCTGGCCCGTTCCGCATGATCGGAACCCTGCTCGAAGCCAATCCGTTTCTCGGCCGCATCATCACAGGCCGTATCGAATCCGGTTCGCTGAAGTCGAACCAGCCCGTCAAGGTGCTGGCCAATGACGGCTCGGTCGTCGAGACTGGCCGCGTCTCCAAGATCCTGGCCTTCCGCGGGCTGGAACGGCAACCGATCGACGAGGCGCAAGCAGGCGACATCGTCGCCATCGCCGGCCTGTCGAAGGGCACCGTTGCCGACACATTCTGCGACCCGGCGGTGACCGAGCCGCTGCACGCGCAGCCGATCGATCCGCCGACCGTGACGATGAGCTTCATCGTCAACGACAGCCCGCTTGCCGGCACCGAGGGCGACAAGGTGACGAGCCGCGTCATCCGCGACCGCCTGTTCAAGGAAGCCGAAGGCAACGTAGCCCTCAAGATCGAGGAGGCCGAAGGCAAGGATTCTTTCTACGTGTCCGGCCGCGGCGAATTGCAGCTCGCCGTGCTGATCGAGACGATGCGCCGCGAAGGCTTCGAAATTGCCGTCTCCCGTCCGCGTGTCGTGATGCACAAGGATGAAAGCGGGCAATTGCTTGAACCGATCGAGGAAGTCGTTATCGACGTCGATGAGGAACATTCCGGCATCGTTGTGCAGAAGATGAGCGAGCGTAAGGCTGAGATGGTCGAGCTGCGCCCGTCCGGCGGCGACCGCCAGCGCATCGTCTTCCATGCCCCGACGCGCGGACTGATCGGCTATCAGTCCGAGTTGCTGACCGATACGCGCGGCACGGCGATCATGAACCGCCTGTTCCACGGCTACCAGCCATTCAAGGGCGTGATCGGCGGCCGCACCAATGGCGTGCTGCTCTCGAATGCTTCGGGCGAGGCTGTGGCCTACGCCATGTTCAACCTGGAAGATCGCGGCCCGATGATCATCGACCCGGGCGAAAAGGTCTACCAGGGCATGATCATCGGCATCCATTCGCGTGACAACGATCTGGAAGTCAACGTGCTGAAGGGCAAGCAGCTCACCAACATCCGCGCCGCCGGCAAGGATGAGGCGGTCAAGCTCACGCCGCCGATCCGCATGACCCTCGATCGCGCGCTCTCCTGGATTCAGGATGACGAGCTGATGGAAGTGACGCCCAAGACCATCCGCCTGCGCAAGCTCTATCTCGACCCGAACGAGCGCAAGCGCTTCGAAAAGAGCAAGGTGGCCGGCGCGGCTTGACCGAACGCATCCGCGGGCTCTTTCGGGGAACGGTGCGCCAGCGTACTATGCTGGTGTTCAGGACCTGAGGCCCGCCATGCACTTTTCTTCCCTTCTCATCTTCGCCGGCGCGCTGCTGGTCGCAGCAGGCTCGCCCGGCCCATCCATCGCTGCGCTGGTCGCGCGCGTGATCTCCAAGGGTTTTCGCGACGTCTTTCCCTTCCTGCTCGCCATGTGGATCGGCGAAGGCATCTGGCTGTCCTTCGCCGTGTTCGGCCTGGCAATGGTCGCCCAGACCTTTCATGCCGCCTTCGTTGTCGTAAAGTGGCTGGGCGTCGCCTATCTCGCCTATCTCGCCTGGAAGATGTGGACCGCGCCGGTCGATGCAAAAGCTGGAGAGATGCCGAGCGAGGATTCGCCGGCCAGGCTTTTCCTGGCCGGCATGGCGGTTACGCTCGGCAACCCCAAGATCATGATGTTTTACCTGGCGCTTCTGCCGACGATCATCGATCTGGCCTCGGTCACCGTCGTCGGCTGGCTGGAACTCACGCTGACCATGGCAATCGTGCTGATCGCCATCGATCTTACCTGGGGTCTGGCGGCGGCGCAGGCCCGCCGGCTGCTCAGGAGCCCACGCGCCATGCGGATCGCCAACCGTATCAGCGCCGGCACCATGGCGGGCGCTGCGGCGGCGATCGCCGCACGGAGCTGATTTCGCACGCCGAGCCGGCGGCTGAAGCTAACGCGCCATGGCGTGATAGTCGTCGTTCGGCCGCATATCGACGGCTGCCGCCACCCGGTTCGACATGTTGAAGAACGCGGCGGTCGAAGCAATGTCCCAGATATCGCGGTCCGAGAAGCCGGCCTTGCGCAGCGCGGCTCGGTCTGCTTCGACGATCTTGGCTGGCTCTTCCGTAAGCTTCACCGCGAATTCAAGCATGGCGTTTTGCCGGTCGGACAGATCGGCTGCCCGGAAGTTCATCACCATCATCTCGCCCAGCGACGGATCGCCGGACAATTGCCGCACCGCCGCGCCATGCGCGGTCAGGCAGTAATAGCAATGATTGATCGACGAAACGGCGACCGCGATCATCTCGCGTTCCAGCTTGCTGAGCCCTGATTCGCCCAGCATCAGATCATTGTACATGTCGGTAAACGCGCGTAGCTTCTTGTCGTCGAACGCATAGGCCATCAGCACGTTGGGCACGAGACCGAGCTTTTCTTCGCATTTGGCGAAATACGCCTTGGTCGCCTCGCTCAGCTCGATTTTTCCCAACTCGAGGGCAGTTACCGTCTTGGCCATCGCTTTCTCCTCATCTTTCGGTGGCATCCGTTCCAATTTAATCGTTATTTTTGTTATCCAGCCGTCAAACCTTTGTCGCTAAATTCGGTTCACATGGTAATATCGTCGCAAAATTGCGCCGCGTCGCAAAAAGTATATGACGGGAGGAAAGTTCGTCACCATGGCCAGCCTGAAGTCCGTTGCCAAAACGAAAATGGCAGCATCCGATAAAGCCAATATGAAAAGACAGTCGGTAAAATCGGCCTCGGGGGGCTCCCTCGCCGAATATCTTCTCAGCCGGGCGCCGGCGGAAGATGTCGCGGCCTACGATGCAGCCGATCTCGAGCGCGCCGCCGATCTCGCCGGACAGGCCGTTTCCCGGCACAAGAGAGGCCAGAGCGTTATCGCTGTTGAGGCCGATTCGGGCGTGAACCGGCAGGGCCGGCCGGTGACCGTCGTCACTGTCGTCAATGACAACATGCCCTTCCTCTTCGATTCCATTCTGGGCGAGATCACCGACAGCGCCGGCGAACCGACCCTGGTGGCGCACCCGGTCATCCTCGTCCGGCATGGAAAATCCGGCGTCGATGAAATCCTCGGCGAGGCCGGCAACAACAAGGACGAAGCCTCCCACGACAGGCTGAGCGTCGTCCACGCCCATATTCCTCGATTGACCGAGGAGCAGGCGGCCGACCTGGCGGACCGGCTCGAAAAGGTGCTGAACCAGGTCCGTTACGCGGTCGCCGACTGGAAACCCATGCTGGCCAGGATCGACCAGGCGATCTCCGAATTCCGCCATGCTCCCGTCCCTCTGGAAAAGAAGAACGTCGCCGAGGCCATCGCCTTTCTGGAATGGCTGCGCGACGACAACTTCACCTTCCTCGGCATGCGCGAGTTCAAATATATCGGCGGCGAGACCAGCGGCACGCTGGAGCGCGCTGAAACGCCTGGTCTTGGGATTCTGTCCGATCCAGACATTCTGGTGCTGCGGCGCGGCACCGAAGCCGTGACGACAACGCCGGAGATCCGCGCCTTCCTGCATGGTCCGGAAGCCCTGATCGTCACCAAGGCCAACGCCAAATCGTCGGTCCATCGGCGCATTTATCTCGATTACATCGGCGTCAAGACGTACACGGAGAAAGGCGCCTTGTCCGGTGAGTTGCGCATCGTCGGCCTGTTCACCTCGACCGCCTACACACGCTCGGTCCTGAAGATCCCCTATCTGCGCTCGAAAGCGGAGACGGTGATCGCCAAATCCGGCCTCAATCCGGCCGACCATTCCGGCAAGGCGCTGATCAACGTGCTGGAAAGCTATCCGCGCGACGAGTTGTTCCAGGTACCGGTCCCGGTGCTGCGCAAACACGCCGAAGCCATTCTCGGCCTGGTCGAGCGTCCGCGTGTCCGCGCCTTGGTGCGCGTCGATCAGTTCGACCGGTTCGTGTCCGTCCTCGTCTTCGTACCGCGCGACCGCTACGACAGCGCCGTGCGTGAAAAGGTCGGCATTTATCTGAAGACCGTCTTCGAGGGGCGCGTCTCCGCCTACTATCCCGCCTTCCCGGAAGGCGGCCTGGCGCGCGTTCATTTCATCATTGGACGCTCCGGCGGCAAGACCCCCAAGGTCGAGCAATCGACAATCGAGAAAGCTGTCCGCGATATCGTGCGCACCTGGGACGATTCGCTGGCCGAGGCGGAGGACGCCAACGGCGCGAACGCCGAGGCGCGGGCGATCGCCGCGCGCTTCCCGCAAGGATACCGCGACAATTTCACCGCCGCCGAAGCCCTGATCGATGCCGGCCGCATCGCTCAGCTCAGTGCCGAGAACACCATCGCCATCGACTACTACCGCCATGCCGACCAGCAGCCGCAGCAGGCGGCCCTCAAGATTTATCATTATGGCTGCCCGGTCGCGCTGTCGCGGCGTGTGCCGGTGCTGGAAAACATCGGCTTCCGCGTCATCAGCGAACGCACCTTCGAGATCGGCGAGGATGGCTCCGAAAAGATCTTCGTCCATGACATGGAGCTGGAAAACGCCTACGGGCAGCCGATCGATCTGACAGATGGCGGACGTCTGTTCGAGGATGCTTTCCTCGCCGTCTGGCGCGGCGATGCCGACAATGACGGCTACAATGGCCTTGCCCAGACAGCCGGTCTATGGTCCAGCGAAATCATGGTGCTGCGCGCCTATGGGCGCTATCTGCAGCAGGCCGGCATTCCGCAAAGCCAGGATTTCATCGCCGCCGCGCTGAATCGTTACCCCGACATCGCGCGCGGGCTTCATGCCCTGTTCGTGGCCCGCTTCGGGCCGGGTGCCGAGGGCGAAGGCGCCGTCACCGCCAAGCATCTGAGGGCCAAGATCAAGGACGCGCTGGAAGACGTCCCCAACATTGACGACGACACCATCATCCGCCGATATCTCAATCTGATCGAAGCTTCGCTCAGGACCAATCATTTCGTCGACGGCAAGAAGGAGCGCGGCCAGTCGCTGGCGATCAAGCTTGACTCACGGTCTGTCGAGGGTTTGCCGGAGCCACGGCCATGGCGTGAGATTTTCGTCTATGGCTCCGAGGTCGAGGGCGTCCACCTGCGCTTCGGCCCGGTGGCGCGCGGCGGCCTGCGCTGGTCGGACCGCGCCCAGGACTATCGCACGGAAGTCCTTGGGCTGGTCAAGGCGCAGCAGGTCAAGAATGCCGTCATCGTGCCGGTCGGCGCCAAGGGCGGATTTTATCCCAAGCTCCTGCCGGTTGGCGGCAGCCGTGACGAGGTTTTCGAAGCCGGTCGGTCGGCTTATGTGAACTTTGTCTCAAGCCTGCTTTCCATCACCGACAACATCGGCGTCGACCATATCATCCCGCCCGAAGGCGTGGTGCGGCTCGATCAGGACGATCCCTATTTCGTCGTCGCCGCCGACAAGGGTACGGCCACCTTCTCCGACACCGCCAACGCCATCAGCCAGGCGCACGACTTCTGGCTCGATGACGCCTTCGCCTCCGGCGGCTCGGCCGGCTACGACCACAAGAAGATGGGCATCACCGCCAAGGGGGCCTGGGAGGCGGTCAAGCGGCACTTCCGCGAGATGAACCGCGACATCCAGACCTCGCCCTTCACCTGCGTCGGCGTCGGCGACATGTCAGGCGACGTCTTCGGCAACGGCATGATGCTGTCCGACCAGACATTGCTCATAGCCGCCTTCGACCACCGCGACATCTTCATCGACCCGAAGCCCGACCCGGCCGCCACCATGGCCGAGCGCAAGCGGCTGTTCGACCTGCCGCGCTCGAGCTGGCAGGACTATGACAAGTCGAAGCTCTCGGAAGGCGGCATCATCGTCTCGCGCGCGCAGAAATCGATCACGCTTTCGACCGCCGCGGCTGAAGCCATCGGCCTGGGCAAGACCGTCGCCACGCCGGTCGAGATCATGAGCGCCATCCTCAAGGCGCCGGTCGACCTTCTGTGGTTCGGCGGCATCGGCACCTATGTGAAGGCATCCGCCGAAACGAACCAGGACGCCGGCGACCGCGCCAACGACGCCATCCGCGTCAATGCCGTGGAAGTCGGCGCCAAGGTGATCGGCGAAGGCGCCAACCTTGGCGTTACCCAGCGCGCCCGCATCGAGTTCGGCCTTGCCGGCGGCCGTTGCAATTCCGACGCCATCGACAATTCAGGCGGCGTCAATTGCTCCGACGTCGAGGTCAACATCAAGATTGCGCTGGCTTCCGCCATGCGCAAGGGCGATCTCACCCGGCCCGCCCGCAACAAGCTCCTCGCCGACATGACCGACGAGGTCAGCCGGCTTGTGCTTGCCAACAATTACGAGCAGACGCTGGCCCTGTCGGTCGTGCGCAAGCGCGGCCTTGCCGATCTCGCCCATCAGGGCCGGTTCATGGCTGCGCTGGAAACGCGCGGCCTGCTCGACCGCAGCGTCGAGAACCTGCCGTCCGCCACCGTCCTGGCCGAGCGTGAAACGCGCGGCGAGCCTTTGACGCGGGCCGAACTCGGCGTCCTCCTCGCCTACGCCAAGATCGTTCTCTTCTCCGATATCGTCGCCTCCGACGTGCCGGACGATCCGCATTTCGACCGCGACCTGATGGGATATTTCCCCAACCGGATGGCGAAGAAATTCTCTGGCGAAATCCACGGCCACCGGCTGCGGCGCGAGATCATCGCTCGCGTCGTCGCCAACGATCTGGTCAATCGCGGCGGCCCGTCCTTCGTCAACCGGCTGCAGGAGACGACCGGCGGCACGGCTGCCGACGTGGTGCGGACCTTCGCCCTCATCCGCGACGGCTTCGCGCTGCCGGAGCTTTATGCGGAGATCGATGCGCTCGACAACAAGATCGACGGTCAGGTCCAGCTCGACCTCTACCAGATCGTCGGTCGCCTCATCTATATGACCAGCAGTTGGCATCTCAAGAACGATGTCAGCACCGCGCCGCTCGGCGAGCGCATCGTTGCCCTGGTCGAGGCCCGCAAGGCGCTCGAACCCAAGCTGATGTCGCTGTTGCCACCCTTCTCCCGCGAGCGGATCGAGGCGCGCCGAGAGGAACTGTTCAAGGCCGGCGCTCCTGAAAAGCTGGCCCAGCGTCTGGCGTTGACCGACGTTGCCCAGCTTGTGCCCGACATCGCGCTGGCGGCCCGCCAGTCGAATGCCGATATCGTTTCGGCAGCGAAATCGTTCTTCGCCGTAAGCGAGGCGTTCCGCATTCCGCGCATCGAGGAAGCGGCCCGCTCCATCACCCCATCCGACTACTACGACCAGCTTGCGCTGGCGCGCGCCACCGACACCATCGGCGCCGCGCGCCGTGGCATGACCGTGGCGGCTCTGACAGGGTATGGCAAAACGCCGGACCCCGTCGCAGCATGGCTGGAGGCGGGTGGCGAACGCATTGCGCGCATACTGGAGCGGCTTCAGGCCTTGACCGAAGGCGGCGACATCACCGTGTCTCGGCTCTCGGTTGCATCGGGGCTGATGAGCGACCTGACAGCGGTGTGAGTGCGTGTAAGCCGCAGCGGCAGCGTTGAATCTTGCCTTCCCCCTTGCGGGAGAAGGCAGAAGCGCCACGGCTCCCACAACAAATAATCCGTCCACGTCCGCAAAACCGCATCCATACTTTGCCCACCCGAAGCGGAGGACAGGATGGACGGCTGGGACAGGAACGCGAACCGGAACCGCGATGTGCTTGAGCGCATCGTGGCGCTGCTGTTCGCTCTCGCCGTTCTGGCCGAGCGTGCATCGAGCCGGTCATGGTTCGTGCGCCGCCGCGTCCTGGCGATTTTAAATCCCGCCGAGGAAGCCGCGTATCGCTGCCTCGCCGATGCGGCGCGCGGGTTCGGCGCGCCCGTTCCCGCCAGGGCGATCGTCGC
>NZ_LMGA01000001.1:2617444-2717703 GCF_001427025.1 Mesorhizobium sp. Root554
CTGCGTTTGCAGGCGCTTGCCGCCGCGCTGGCGCTGTGTCTCCTTTCGGCGAGGCGGTTCGCGCTGCCAAGTGCTGCCGGCCCCCGGGCGCAGCGGCGCAAGCCGGCCATGCGGATGGGCCGTCCGGCAGCGGCAATGCCCGCTCCCGACACATCGTGAAGCCAGCCGCCTCGCCGTCCACGCACGACATGCTGCGCGGCGGCCGTTTCCAGACCGCGGCGGACCTGCCGCATCTTCCATGACAATGGCCAGGCGGGCGAAAACCCGGGCGTGGCGAGGAGGACGTGTGTCAGCGCTTTACCCTCCCCCTTGTGGAGAGGTCGCGCCGCAGGCGCCGGTGGGGGTGGATCAACGAAGGTGTGGAGCACCCCAACCGCGTCGTACGCCGCACGTCCCGTGCGGCGTTCTCCACGCCCCTCCCCACAAGGGAGGGTAAGGCACGGAGCCCGCGGGCGTTATTCCTCCGCTGCGAGAGGCAAGTGCCGAACGAAGCGACCCGGGGTGGACCGTTTTCGTGATGGAGGGAAGGCAAAAGGCATGGTGCGAAGGCGCTGGCCAAGTTTGCCAAAACATGCAGACATGGCGCGAAGCCGCGAACAGGGCGGCGTGGAGGGATGATGACCGACCTGACCGTGCAGCCCGCCACCCCGCGGCGTGGCATCTGGGGATGGATGCTGTTCGACTGGGCGGCGCAGCCCTTCTTTACCGTCGTCACAACCTTCATCTTCGGTCCTTATTTCGTCTCGCGCATGGCGAGCGACCCCGCCATGGGTCAGGCGGCCTGGGGCTACGGCATCGCCGCCGCCGGCTTCGTCATCGCCATCCTGTCGCCCATCCTCGGCTCGATCGCCGACCAGACCGGCCCGCGCAAGCCGTGGATCGCCTTTTTCGCCACGATCAAGATCGTCAGCCTGTTCATGCTGTGGTTCGCCGCGCCCGGCTCGAACCTGTTCTTTGTCGTGTTCTTCTTCTCGCTCGCCTCGGTGGCTGCTGAATTCTCGACCGTCTTCAACGATTCGATGATGCCGCGTCTGGTGCCGAAGGAAGACATCGGCAGGGTCTCGAACATCGCCTGGGGCCTCGGCTATCTCGGCGGCATGATCGCGCTGATTTTCGTCATCGCACTGATGGCCGGGTCGCCCGAGACCGGCAAGACGATCATCGGCGTCGATCCGATCTTCGGGCTGGACCCGAAACTGGGCGAGGACGCGCGCGCCACCGGTCCGCTCTCGGCCCTGTGGTATTTCGTCTTCATCCTGCCGATGTTCTTCTTCACGCCGGACGCGATCAAGGGCGTGCCGATCGGACCGGCCGTGCGCGCCGGTCTGTCCGAATTGAAAACGACGCTCGGCGAGGTGCGCAGGCGCAAGGGCATATTCCGCTTCCTCGTCTCGCGCATGATCTACCAGGACGGCGTCAACGCCCTGCTGGCGCTGGGCGGCGCCTTCGCGGCGGCCATGTTCGGCTGGTCGATCACCGAGATCGGCATCTTCGGCATCATCCTCAACGTCGTCGCCATCGTCGGCTGCCTGGTCGCCAGCCGGCTGGACACCAGCCTCGGCTCAAAAACGGTGGTGATGATCTGCCTCGTGTTGCTGTCCATCGCCACCGTCGGCATCGTATCGACCGGCCCGGGCTTCACGCTGTTCGGCGTGCTTCAGCTTTCGCCCGCCGATTCCGGCGGCTTGTTCGGCACGGCGGCGGAGAAAGCCTACATCCTTTACGGCCTGCTGATCGGCGTCGCCTTCGGGCCGGTTCAGGCCTCTTCGCGATCCTATATGGCGCGCAGCGTCACCGCCGCGGAATCTGGCCGCTATTTCGGCATCTATGCGCTGGCCGGGCGGGCGACGAGCTTTGCCGCGCCGTTCCTTGTGGCGACCGTCACCGCCGTCAGTGCTTCGCCTCGGATGGGCATGGCGGTCATCATCCTGTTCCTGCTCGGCGGCCTGTGGATTCTCGCCGGCACGCCCTATCCGGCGGACAAGGTGGAGGAGTGATCTGTTGGCTCGTGCGGCCGACCGCTATTCTTTGGACCAGTCTATTTGCTCCGCAAATACCCAGACGCTGATGCGATCAGAAATGTTATGAAGCGTTAAGAGCACTTCCTGATCGCTCCCAGGCCGAGGCTGTATTCGGACCATTATCAATCTCGTTCCGTCATCCAGAACATCTGCCCCCGCCAGCTTCTCCCAGTCACCGAACCCCGGTGCCACCTTCTTGCGCGAGTTCTCGAACTGCTCGAACATACTTTCTTCGTTGGGAAATGGCCTGTCCGATAGAAATTTGAATCTCATCCAGTCATTGGATTCGACGGCAGAGACTATGTCCAAGATTCTTCGCCGTTCGCTTTCTGTGATGACCGCCATGAGGCTAATATCCCTAGTGCCTAAAGTGTCGCGTGCCGGTGAACACCATGGCGATGCCGTGTTCGTCCGCCGCCTCGATGACGATCTTGTCGTTGACCGAGCCGCCCGGCTGGATGACCGCCGTGGCTCCCGCTTCGATCGCCGCCAGCAGGCCGTCCGGGAACGGGAAGAAGGCGTCCGAAGCGACGACCGAGCCCTTCGTCAAAGGTTCCGCCAGGCCAGCGGCCTCCGCCGCGTCCAGCGCCTTGCGCGCGGCGATGCGCGACGAGTCCACCCGGCTCATCTGTCCGGCGCCGATGCCGACCGTCGCCAAGTCCTTGACGTAGACAATAGCGTTCGACTTCACATGCTTGGTCACCCGGAAGGCGAATTTCAGGTCGGCCAGCTCGGCTTCCGTCGGCGCCCGCTTCGTCACCACTTTCAGGTCGAGATCATCGACGACCGAATTGTCGCGGCCCTGCACCAGCAACCCGCCGGCCACCGACTTCACCGTCTGCGCCGCCGCGCGCGGGTCCGGCAATCCGCCGGCGATCAGAAGGCGCAGATTCTTTTTCGCCGCGACGATGCGCGCCGCCTCTTCGGAAGCCTCCGGCGCGATGATGACTTCGGTGAAGGTCTTGACGATTTCCTCGGCCGCCTCGGCGTCGAGCGCCCGGTTCACCGCGACGATTCCGCCGAAGGCCGAGGTCGGGTCGCAGGCGAGCGCCTTGAGATAGGCCTCCCTCAGCGTCGCGCCTTCGCCGACGCCGCACGGATTGGCGTGCTTGATGATCGCCACCGCGGCTGATTTTTCCGGATCGAACTCGCCAGCCAGTTCGAAGGCGGCGTCGGTATCGTTGATGTTGTTGTAGGAAAGCTGCTTGCCCTGGACCTGCCGCGCCGTGGCGACGCCGGGCCGCTTCTCGCCGGTGACGTAGAACCCGGCCGACTGATGCGGATTTTCGCCGTAGCGCATGACGCTTTCGAGCCTGCCGCCGAAAGCCCGCCATGCCGGATGCTCGATCTCCAGCGTCTCGGCGAACCACTCGGAGATCGCCGCGTCATAGGCCGCTGTCCGCGCGAACGCTTTTGCCGCCAGCTTCTTGCGGAAATCCAGCGACAGGCTTCCCGTATTCATCTCCAGCGCGTTGAGCACCGCGCCATAATCGTCCGGATCGGTGACGATGGCGACATAGGCGTGGTTCTTGGCCGAGGCCCGCACCATCGCCGGTCCGCCGATGTCGATGTTCTCGACGGTCGCCGCATAGCCGGCGCCGGAGCGGCGCACCTCTTCGAACGGGTAGAGATTGACGACGACGAGATCGATCGGCTCGATGTGGTGCTGGCGCATCGCCGCCGCGTGTTCGGGATCGTCGCGTACGCCCAGCAGCGCGCCATGCACCGATGGGTGCAGCGTTTTGACCCGCCCATCCATGATTTCGGGAAAGCCGGTAATGTCCGAGACGTCGCGCACCGCCAGCCCCGCCTCGGCGATCGCCTTTGAGGTGCCGCCGGTCGAGATCAGCTCGACACCGGCCTTTACAAGCGCCCGGGCGAACTCGACCAGTCCGTTCTTGTCGGACACCGAAAGCAGCGCCCGGCGCACCGGCACAAAATCAGGCGCTGGAATGTTCTTGGAGGCAACGGCCATGGCGGGCTCTTTCGCTGGCTGGAAATGGAAGGCCGGGGCCTAACATACGAGCGCGGGAAATCAAGCTTTGGCCGCACTTTCGGTCAGCCGCTTGCAACCTCCACCCGCGCCAGATGCCAATGCACTTCCGCCAACTCCGACGCCTTGAAGGACAGCACGATCTGGCGGCTGCGGCGCGGCCCGCCGAGCGCCGCGAAATAAATCGATTCCTCGACCTCGGCCGTGCATTCGGCGCAGGCAAAGACCCATGTGTCGGCGCCCTCGGCCTTCAGCACGAGACGCTCGCGATCGTCGCGGAACAGGCCGATATCGGGATGGATGTGAAACCTGATCGCCACGCCATCGCGGCCATTGTTGCGGATCGGCTCGCCATTCGGCCTGAAGAACCGGTCGCGGCCGGCCAGCACATTTCCCTGTTCGGAGAGCGCCAGTTCGCGCTCATGGACGATCCCGAAGCGCTGCACATAGCCGTCATGGCTGGCGATGAAGCCCTGGCTGCCGCTTTGGTCGCGCCGCTCGCAGGGCACGTTTCTGGGTCCACTGATCAGCGGCGTGCCGATCAGGTCGCCGACCCGCGCCGAATGGCTGAACCTCGCCGAAGACGTATCATTGAGCACGGCTGTCGAATGGGCCGCGGTGGCGCGGGCCAATGGCCGGAATTCGGCGACGCCGAAATTGTCCATGCCCGCATTGACGATGAAATGCTGCCGGCCGGACGAAAGCTCGAAGGAAAGGCATCCGGCATGAGCCGCGCTGGATACGTCCATCGGCGGCGACGGCCCGGTGTCGGCGATGACGGTGACGCCGCCCATCGAAAGCCGCTCATAGCCCGAATAGGGCGCGTGAAGCAGTGGAGCGCCAACCGTATCGTCATGCCGCAAGACCGCGGCGATGCGGTCGTGGATCGTCGCGCCCATGCCGTTGAAGCGCGCCAGGCTGCCATCCTGGTGGCGGAAGAAACGCAGCGCCGGCAGCATTCGGTCGATCGCCCCCATCAGCGCCGCCGGCGGAGCCTCCGCCTGGTTGGCGTAAGTCTGGCGCAAGGGCAGAAGGTCGGCGAGGATTTCGAGAACCGCCAGAGGATTTCTTGATATGTGCCCGCCATCCGGCAGGATCTGGCTGTCGAGTTCCTCGGCCAGATTGCGTGTCGCCGCCCGCAGCGCCGAGGCAGGCGCCGGCAGCGACAGGGCGGCGAAGGCAAGGGCCACGCGCGCCCGCAGCCGGTCCCGGCCGTCCGGCAGTTCCCGCGTCACCGAACGCAGGTAACGGATCTGCACGGCGAGCGATTTCAGGAAGGCGCGATAAAATGGAAATTCCGAGCCCTGGAGCACGACGGAGGAATGCTGCAGCCATGCGATGACGCGCTTGGCGGCCGTACCGGGGTCCCAGGCCGGTCCCGATATCTGGCCGCCATAGAGCGCGATCCAGTCCGACACCAGCGCCCGCGCATTGGCGGCGGCGAGTTCGGTGCCGGCGGCGCGCATGTGCCGCAGCCAGCGAAAGCCATGCAACGATTTTTGCCAGCCACGGCTGGGCACGGCCACCTGGAACGGCGATTGTCCGCCGGTCTCCACCAGATGACCGGAGAACGGATAGCGGCCATAGTAGATTTCCAACGCGATCTGCGGGTCCGCAAGCCGGAGATCGGGCGGCGCGATCAGGACGCGTTCCGGCGTGCGGCCGGAATACCGCCAGCGATAAGCAGGTCCCGCGCGCAGCCGTCTGCGCGACTTGTACCAGAATGCCTTTGCGATAAGCACCCAAAGTCGCGGCGTATCACCGTCGGCGATTGCCAAAATTCCTCCTGAATGTCCCGTCCCTGGGGATGCCGAGCGTATCTGATTCAAGTCGGGGGCGAAAAAGAAATCCGCCGGGGCGATGGCAGCCAGTGAGGCTGACCACAGGATTGTTAGCCGGTCCGCCTCATGCGGGCGGCGAAGAAGCCGTCGAGGCCGGAAAGCCCCGGTGATCCGAGGTCGAGCATGGCCGGCGTGGTACGCAGCATGCCATGCGGCGTGAGGAACGCTTCGAGGCCCGTCATCTCCTCCGTGCGAATCGGATCGTTCGTAACCTCGGGATGCGCCTTCAGAAATTCCGCATAGAGCTCTTCGCCCTCGAGCGGATCGAGCGAGCAGTTCGAAAAAACGATGCGACCGCCCGGCTTCACCAAAGCGATGGCATGGGCAAGCATGCGCGCCTGCACGGCCGCGAGTTTTTCGATGTCGGCCGGCGTCTTGGTCCACGGCACGTCGGGATGCCGCCTCACCGTGCCGGTCGAGGAGCAAGGCGCATCGAGAAGCACAACGTCGAAGAGCTGCTGCGGGCGATAGTCGGCAAGGTCCGCCTGCACGAGATCGGCGGACATTCCGAGACGTTGCAAATTCTGCTCCAGCCGGGCCAGCCGGTTCCTCGATTTCTCGACCGCGGTGACCTGCGCGCCGGCAAGAATGATCTGAGCCGTCTTGCCGCCGGGCGCGGCGCACAGGTCGGCGACCCGCAGGCCCCGCACGTCGCCCAGAAGCCGCGCCGGCAGGCTGGCAGCCGCATCCTGCACCCACCATGCTCCCTCGGAAAAGCCGGGCAGTTCGGTAACCGGCTGCGCCAGTTTCTCAACCCGGACCGAGCCGGTCGGCACAACGATGCCACCCAGTTTCTCCGCCCACCCGACCGGGTCCGACTTGACGGTGAAATCCACCGGCGCTTCGTGGCGATGCGCTTCCAGAATCCGCTTTGCCGTCTCACGTCCATAGGAGGCCGCAAGCCTTTCGGAAAACCACGCAGGCGAATCTTCCGTCGCGGCCAGCGCCTGCGGCAGTTCGGTTTCCTTTACCCGTCCCAGCGTGCGCAAAACGCCATTGACCAAGGCCGCGAAACGCAAGGTGCGCGGGTCCGACTTGGCATGGGTGACCGCGAGATCGACCGCTGCGCTGTCGGGCACATCGAGAAAGAGAAGCTGGGCCGCGGCGACATGCAGGATATGCGACAGCACCGTGGCGTTCTGCGGCAGCGGCTTTTCCAGCCGGCGGGCGAGCAGCGCGGCGATCGTCATGCGATGGCGCAGCGCCGTCGCCAGGATGGCGCGCACCAGCGCCCGGTCGCGCGGCTCGAGAGCGCGATATTGCGGATGCCCGCCTTCATTGTCGGTCAGCCCGTCGAGCGGTGTATGCGCGTCGATCACCGCGGCGAGCAGACGCGCCGCAGCCATCCGCGCAGCCAGGCCGGGAACGGAGTCCGTGTTTCCGTGAAAGGGCGTTTTACTTTGCTTCATGCCGCCGCAATCACATGGGTGACGGCGAATGTCGAGGAGATTGCACGTCCCCACCCCTAACCCTCCCCACGAGGGGGAGGAGAATCCGGACGCAACGCCGCTAACGCAGATGCACAAACCTGCCGGAAATTACGACCACCGGCCTTTCGGCCCTGTCGGGTTACGACCCCACGGATTGGGCTTCGGCGGCTCCGGCGCAGCCTCTTCCGGAGCGTCCGAAGCCGTACCCCATGGTCCCTGCCGCGCGGCCTCATCTTGGGAAGGAACGGCAGACTGACGCGGCCGCTGGCGCGCCGTCTCGGGCGCCGTTTCCGGCGCACGCCCACCGCCCATCTCTTCCGCCAATGCCTGTAGCGCGGCGATGCGGTTTTCCGTCGCGGGGTGGGTGGAGAACAGCGAATCCATGCGCTCGCCGTGCAACGGATTGATGATGAACAGATGCGCGGTTGCCGGATTGCGCTCGGCATCCGGATTGCGGATTTGCTCGGCGCTGCTGGCGATCTTGGCGAGCGCCGAAGCCAGCCCTAGAGGTTGACCGGTGATCTCGGCGCCACGCCGGTCGGCCGCATATTCGCGTGTGCGGCTCACCGCCATCTGCACGATCATCGCAGCGAAAGGCGCGACGATCATCGCCACCAGCACGCCGACGAAACCGAGCGGATTGTTGTTGTCCCGGCTGCCGCCGAGGAAGAAGGCGAAATTGCCGAGCATCGAGATGGCGCCCGCCATCGTCGCAACGATGGTCATGGTCAAGGTGTCGCGATGCTGGATGTGGGCGAGTTCATGGGCCATCACGCCGGCAGCCTCTTTATAGGTCAGGCGCTGCAGCAGTCCAGTGGTGGCGGCGACCGCCGCGTTTTCGGGGTTGCGTCCGGTGGCGAAGGCGTTCGGCTGCGGGTTGTCGATCAGGTAGACGCGCGGCATCGGTAGCCCGGCGCGCGCCGACATGTCCCGCACGATGCCGTAATATTCCGGCGCGCTCCTTTCATCCACTTCCACCGCATGGTTCATCGACAGGACCATCTTGTCGGCGTTCCAGTAGCTGAAAAGATTGGTGCCTGCGGCGATGACCAGGGCGATGATCATGCCGCCTGAGCCGCCGAGCAAAAAACCGACGCCCATGAACAGGGCCGTCATGACGGCCAGAAGCATGGCGGTGCGCATTGTATTCATCGTCTGCTCCCATGCGGCCGAGGCTCGATCCGTGCGCCGCGCTCCGCTATATGATGGGAAGGAATGTTTTTCTTTTCAATCCGGGACCAGCGCATGACCAGCGAAACGGGCAAGACGGCACCACCGGCAAACAGCGGCGCGAAGAAAAAACTGACACCGGCCGCCAGCCGCGCCCTGGCGGAAGCGGAAGCGCGCCGCGAGACATACAGAGCCAGGGAAGCCGCCCTTCCCAGGGAAATCGGGGGCCGCGGCGGCAAGGAGCCGGGTCGTTACGGCGATTGGGAAGTGAAGGGCCTCACCAGCGATTTCTGAAGGGAATCGCGTTACGGACGGCTGCAAACATGTGAAGGAACCAAGCGGGCATCGCCGCATTGTGGCAGAAGTTCCACCCAATGCAGCGAGGTACGCGATGCTGATCCGGCTCGGTTACGAGATCGCCATAGAGTGCGCGCAGGAGACCCCGGTGATTTCCTTGCTGGAAATCCATCAGGATCGGCAAGCCGATATCAAGCGGCAGACCAAGGTCCTCACCTCGCCGAACGTGCGGTCCAGCGTCTACATGGATCGCTATGGAAATACATGCCGCCGCTTTCTGGCGCCGGCCGGCCGCGTCCGAATCCTCTATGACGCCGAAATCGAGGACAGCGGCCTGCCCGACGAAGTCAACACGCTGGCCCGCGAGACGCCGGTTCAGGATTTGCCGGACGATGTGCTGGGCTATCTCCTCGGCAGCCGTTACTGCGAAACCGATCATCTCAGCGGCAAGGCCTGGGAGCTTTTCGGCCATCTGCCGCCAGGTTGGGCGCGCGTCCAGGCGATCGTCGACTATGTCCACAACCGGCTGTCCTTCGGCTACGGGTATGCGCGAGCAACGCGCACCGCTGCCCAGGCGAACGATGAAAGGGTCGGCGTCTGCCGCGACTTCGCTCATCTGGCGATCACGCTGTGCCGCTGCATGAACATTCCCGCCCGTTACGTAAACGGCTATCTTGGCGATATCGGTGTGCCTGCCAATCCGTCGCCGATGGATTTTTCCGCCTGGATGGAGGTCTGGCTGGACGGCAAATGGTACACATTCGATGCGCGCCACAACACGCCGCGTATCGGACGGGTTGTTATCGCGCGCGGCCGCGATGCCACCGACGTGCCGCTGCTGCACACCTTCGGACCGCACAGGCTAGAACTGTTCAAGGTGTGGACGCACGAGCAGGAGGGTCGTCGCTTCAATCCGCCCCGGCATGCCGTGGACCGCACTGCGGACGCGCAGATGCTGGCCTGACCTTCATCCTGTAAAGCTCAAACGAAAAGGCCGCCGCTTCTTCCGAAGCAGGCGGCCTTCCCGTGTCTTTCGTCCAGTGCGCGACCGCTGGCGTCAGCCTAATGCCGCCTGCCGCGCGGGCCGTCACTTAACGGAGAGGCTGCTCTCCGCAAAGGCGATCCGCCGGAACCACGCTCTGGAAAACGAAATCACTCGACATCGGATCACCTCCTTTCGTTCGTTGAACACGCAACCAATGTGGGGCCACATCCGCATGAGTGCAAGGGCGGAAATTTCGACGCCGCGTCACCGGCTTCCCTGACAGATCGCCGCCAATTCCCTTGCCGCCATGCGTTTGTAAGCGGCGACAAGCCGGTCGCCTTCCTCAGGGTCCACGGATATGGCCAGCCGCATCGTGGCTTCGCCCATCTGCCATATCAGCAGCGTCGCAGCGTCAAGTTCCTTCTGCTCCACCTCAGGGCAAAACCGTTTCAGCACGGAATTCAGCAAATGCGCGTTCGCCCGGCTGTCGGCCAGTTCCAGCGTACGCAGCGCCTTGTCCGCCTGTGTGCCGGACCAGATGTCGCGCATGACAGGCTCGGCCAGGAACAGCGCATAGTAAGTATCGACCAGAGCGAGGAACGACCGTTCGAGGTCCGTCGGATTGTCCACCGCACCCAGCGCCTCGGCGATGCAAGCGTGGCTCTCGACTGTGTAGCGCTCCGCCAATGCCCGGATGATCCCACTCTTGTCCGGAAAGAACTGGTAGAGCGAGCCGATCGAAACGCCGGCTCTTTCGGCCACCTCGCCCATGCGCAGCGCATCGCTGCCGTTTTCGGCAATGAGCGCGGAGGCGGCCGCCAGCATGCGTTCCACCCGCTCGCGGCTGCGGCGCTGGGTTGGCTCACGCCGCACCGCCGAACTGTCCCGCGCCATCGGTCTTTCCTGTCCGCTTTCCATGACCATCCCGCAAGATTCTGCTTGACGTTGAAAATATGAGCACCTATCACATTTAGCAAATGTGAGGATTTATCATGTTTCAGGAGGCAGAAATGAGCACCGCCACTGACAAACCCATCCTCACGCGCAGCCTTTGGGAGAAACGAGCATGACCGGGCTGATATTTTCTGCTTTGACACTTGCCGCGATCCTCGGCAGCGGGCTGATGGCCGGATTGTTTTTCGCCTTTTCGACCGCGGTGATGGCGGCCCTTGCCCGCCTGCCTGCGGGTCAGGGCGCCACCGCGATGAACGCCATCAACATGGTGATCCAGAACCCGGTATTTCTTGCGGTCTTCATGGGCACGGCGCTCGTCTGCGCGGCGCTCGCCGTCAAGGCTGTCCTCGGCTGGAGCCAGCCGGGATCTCTCTGGCTTCTTGCCGGCGGCCTGTTCTATCTCGTCGGCATATTCGGCATCACCGTCGTCTTCAACGTTCCGCTCAACGATGTACTGGCCGCCGTCGATCCGGCAAGCAGCGAGGGGACGGCGCTATGGACGCGCTATCTGGACGAATGGGTTTTCTGGAACCATGCCCGCACGGTCGGCGGCATCGTCTCGCTGGCATCTTTCTGGCTGGCCGGACGTTGAACCGATCAAAGCTGGCCTACTGTCCGGCCGGCCACAGGGAGTCCGATCATGAAGGATCAATATTCGAATATGGCAATGGGCATGGCTGTCGGCGTCGCGCTAGGCTCAGCCTTTGGTGTCGTTCTTGAAAACATGGCCGTCGGCATTGGCGCGGGAATTGCGCTGGGCGCAGGCCTTGGCGCCGCCTATGGAAGCTGGAAGGGCCGCTGACGGCCAGGCCTATTCAGGTTTGCGGTCGGCATGGCCAAGGTCGCGGCCGGGATCGACGATGTCCCGGACCAGCTGCTTGAGCCGCGCCGCATCGGGAAAACCGCCGTCGCGTTTGCGTTCCCAGATCAGCTCGTCGTTGCAGCTGATGGTGAAGATGCCGCCCGTGCCGGGGACCAGCGCCACCTCGCCCAGCTCCGGACCGAAGGTCGACAGAAGCTCCTGCGCCATCCAGCCGGCGCGCAGCAGCCACATGCATTGCGTGCAATAGGCGATGACGATGCGCGGCTTGGCGGCTTCGCTCATGCGGCGGAAAGCTTCGCCAGCGTTTCCTCGTCGACCTCGAAATTGGCATAGACGTTCTGCACGTCGTCATCGTCCTCGAGCGTCGCGACCAGCTTCATCAGCGACTGCGCACGTTCTTCATCGACCGGGACGTTGTTCTGCGGCTGCCAGATCGTCTTGACGGATTCGGCCTCGCCGAGCGAGGCTTCAAGCGCCTTCGACACCTCGCCCAGATCCTCGAAGGCACAGTAGACCGTGTGACCCTCTTCGTCGGTTTCGACATCCTCGGCCCCGGCGTCGATTGCCGCTTCCATAAGCTTGTCCGCGTCGCCTGCCGAAGCTGGATAGTAGATCTCGCCCTTGCGATCCCACATGAACGACACCGACCCGGTTTCGCCGAGCGCGCCGCCGGCCTTGGTGAAGGCGGCGCGGACATTCGAAGCCGAGCGGTTGCGGTTGTCGGTCAGGGCCTCGACGATCAGCGCAACGCCACCCGGACCATAGCCCTCATAGCGGACTTCCTCATAGTTCTCGGCATCGCCACCGGACGCCTTGTTGATGGCGCGCTGGATGTTGTCCTTCGGCATCGACTCGGCCTTGGCGTTCTGGATCGCCAGACGCAGCCGCGGGTTCATCGCCGGATCGGGCATGCCCTGCTTGGCGGCGACGGTGATCTCGCGCGCCAGCTTGGAGAATATCTTCGACCGCACCGCGTCCTGGCGGCCCTTGCGGTGCATGATGTTCTTGAACTGAGAATGGCCAGCCATGGAAACCCTGTCGTGTTCAAATTTTCGGATTTGGCCGGCTTATAGATAAATCGCCTTGGCCCGTCCAGACGCCGCCCTTTTTGCGGCTCGCGAAATCGTGACTCCGTCGCGGAGGCGCAGGCGGCCATGGTCGCCATGGCGGTCGTCTTCCGCGGCTGCCTCGGGGAAAGCACATGCCGTTTGAGCGCCTGGTCGTCGTGGTTTTCTGCCGGCCTTTCGCCGTTCCGGCAGGGGCGCATCAGGTGGCTCCGCCGTCCACGGGCGTCTAGACCGCTCCCCCCTCGAGATCCTGCTTCAGCCTGTCCAGTATGCTGACCGCATGAGAAGCGTATTCGCTGATCCAGCGGTCATGAATCTGCTTGATCGGCAAAGCATCGAGATGGTTCCAGCGCTCGCGTCCCTCGCGCCTCACGACGACCAGCCCTGCCTCCTGCAATACCTTGAGATGCAGCATCACCGTGCAGCGGTCCATGTCGGAAAAGGTGTCGCACAGGGCGCCGGTCGTCTTCGGGCCTTCCTTCAGTTCATCCAGGATGAGGCGCCGGCGCACATGCGCCAGCGCCTTGAAAATAGGGTCGTCCCTTGCCTCGCTTGACATGTTATAAATCTATAACATATTATGGTTTCAATCAAGGAAGGAGCTGTGGATATGTCCATCGGGATCAAGGTTTCGGGCCGTATCGGCAGGCCGGCTGCCGAGGTTTTCGACGCCGTCGTCAATCCGAAGAAGCTCTCCGGCTATTTCACCACCATCAACGGCGCCAGCGCGCCGCTGGTCGCCGGCACTACGGTGACCTGGTGGGGCTCGGTGCCGGTCGAGGTCGACGAGGTTGTGCCGCGGAAGCGCATCGTGCTGCGCTGGGACGCGCTCGGAGACGACGGAAAACCGGCCTACAAGACGCTGATCGAGATGGATTTCGAGGCGCTGGATGACGGAGGCACCCTGGTCACCATCGCCGAGAGCGGCTGGCGCGAGGATGAGACCGGCCGCAAGAATTCATATCTCAACTGTGAAGGCTGGTCGCAGATGCTCGCCTGCATGAAGGCCTATGTCGAATACGGAATCAATCTGCGCGAGGGCTACTTCCGCTCCGAGATGCGGGGCGAAAAAGCCAGCCCCGACAACCGCTGATATCCGAGAGGCTCGCTATGAACGCAAAGATCCAGGGCGGCATCAACATCGCCATGAAGGTCCCGAGCCATCAGTACCGGCAGACGATCGCCTTCTACCGCGATGTCGTCGGCCTGAAACCCTTTGACGCGAAGGCGCCCGCCGTCGGTTTCGAGCTTGGACCGAACCGGCTCTGGATCGACGAGGCGCCGGCGATGAGCCAGGCGGAAGTCTGGCTCGAGTTCTTCACCGACGATCATGAAACCGCGCTTCAGCGTCTGGAAAACGCCGGCGTGACGCGCTGCGATCCGATCGAGCCCCTGGAACCCGGTTTCCGCGGCGGCTGGATCATGAACCCGTCCGGCATCGTCCACATGGTGCGCGAACCGGACGCCTGGTGACCAAACGAAGGAGACACTGCCAATGACCTTGAGCCCATTCCTGATGTTCGAAGGCAGGGCGGAGGAGGCCTTGACCTTCTACTGCGAAACCATTCCCGACAGCCGCATCATTGATGTGGTGCGCTATGGACCGGGCGAACCTGGGCCGGCCGGGACGGTCAAGACGGCGCGCGCCGCGATCGCGGGACTGGAGGTGATGGCAAGCGACAGCCATGTCCACCACGCCTTCACCTTCACGCCATCGATATCCCTGTTCATGAACGTCGATAGCGAAGCAGAGCTCGAGCGCATCGTGGCGGTGCTGGCCGAAGGCGGAGGCATGCTGATGCCGATCGGCGACTACGGCTTCAGCCGTCGTTTCGCCTGGCTGAACGACCGCTTCGGCGTCTCCTGGCAGATCAATCTGCCCTGATGCCAGAGAAGCCGGCCTTTGGGCCGGCTTCAGTCGGCTAGTGACCGCCTTTCCTTTTCCGCGCCAGCATGTTGAGCCCCTCGACCAGCGCCGAGAAACCCATGGCCGCGTAAATATAACCCTTCGGCACATGGTAGCCGAAACCGTCGGCGATCAGCGTCATGCCGATCATCAGCAGGAAGCCGAGCGCCAGCATGACGATGGTCGGGTTCTTCTCGATGAAATTCGCCAGCGGCGTTGCTGCCAGCATCATCACAGAGACCGCGACGATGACGGCGATATACATGATGGCGATCTCGTCGGTCATGCCGACCGCGGTGATTATGGAGTCGATCGAGAACACCAGGTCGAGCAACAGAATCTGGAAGATCGCCGCGCCCAGCGTCAGCTGCAGCGTCTTGCTGACCATCGTATCCTTGTGGTCTTCAGGATCGACCGTGTGATGGATTTCCTTGGTCGCCTTCCACACCAGAAACAGACCGCCGGCGATCAGGATCAGATCGCGCCACGAGAAGCCGTGGCCGAAGGCGGTGAACAGCGGATTGGTCAGTTGCACGATGAAGGAGATCGTCGCGAGCAACACCAGCCGCATGATCAGCGCTGCTGAGATGCCGAGCCGCCGCGCCTGGACGCGCTGTCCCTCGGGAAGCTTGTTGGTGAGGATGGAGATAAAGATCAGATTGTCGATGCCGAGAACGATCTCAAGCACGATGAGAGTCAGCAGCGCCACCCAGGCGGTCGGGTCGTTGACGAAAGTGAAATACGGCGCGAGAAAGTCGATTATCGGCATGGCGGTGGTCCCCTCGTCATGTCTTCGGCTTGATCAGGTTCGCCGGCAATTAGGTATGACCGCCGGCGATATCAATGTCACGCCCAGAACGAAGGGGCCGTTTCTTCCAGCCTTGGGCCGCGACGAAACGGCGCAATGCGTTCGGCCAGGCCGGTGCGGTCGGAAATGTCGACGCCGACGCCGCACAATGTCGCCGGTCCGCTGGCAGCCTCGAAACGTCCCTTCGGCACTTTGGACAGGAAACGGTTGAGCGGCTCCTCCTTGTCCATGCCGAGCGAGGAGTCATAATCGCCGCACATGCCGGCATCGCTCATGTAGGCGGTGCCGCCACTGAGGATATGATGATCGGCGGTCGGCTGGTGCGTATGCGTGCCGACGACCAGGCTGGCGCGGCCGTCGACGAAATGCGCGAAGCACATCTTCTCGCTGGTCGCCTCGGCATGGAAATCGACGACCACGGCGTCCGCTTGTTCGCCCAGCGGACAGGCGGCAAGCTCGCGTTCAGCCGACTGGAACGGGTCGTCCAGTTCCGGATGCATGAAGACGCGCCCCATGATGTTGGACACCAGCACCCGCGCGCCGTTGCGTGCAATGTAGACACCCGTGCCACGTCCGGGCGTACCCTTGGGAAAATTCGCCGGCCGCAGGAACCGTTCCTCGCGCGGCGCGAAGGCCAGCGCCTCGCGTTGGTCCCAGACATGGTTGCCGGTGGTCACCACATCGGCGCCGGCATCGAGCGTTGCGCGGAATATTTCTTCCGTGATGCCGAAACCGCCGGCGGCGTTCTCACCGTTGACGATGACGAAATCCAGCTTGAAGTCGGAGATCAGTCCGGGAAGCTGCTCCCACACCGCCGTCCGCCCGGTCTTGCCGACCATATCGCCGAGAAAGAGAAGTCTCATTCATTCACCTGACGCTTTACGTTACCGCAAGCGCCGATGCCCGAGAAACCCTGCGCCCAAGGCTTTTTACCCAGTGGCGGCGAACCTCCGCAACCCATTCTCGGTCAGTATTTCGGCAAGCGCGATGTCGTGCCGCTCGTCCGGCAGGCGCGCCACCTCCTGGCAATCGAAGGCGACGCCGACGAGATGGGGCCGTCTTCCCTGCCCGTGCAGGCGGGCGATGGCGCGGTCGTAGTGACCGGCGCCGTAACCCAGCCGATGTCCCCGGCTGTCGAACGCGGCCAGCGGCACCAGCATGACGTCGGGATCAAGTATGGCGGCTTCTGGTCCGGGACCGGCGGTGCCGAAGCCCGTCGATACCAGCGGCGCGCCCCGCACCAGTTCCCGAAACACGATCGTCTCCCGGTCGAGCACGACCGGCAGGCAGAGCCTCGCGCCTTTTTCCGTCAGTGCCGCCATCAGTGGCCTCAGATCGATCTCCGACCGGATCGGCAGGAAGCCGGAAACAATCGCTCCGGGATCGAACTGGATCGCGGCGGCGCCCTTCTCTGCCGCCAGCAGCGACGCCTCGATGCGCCAGGCCGGATCGAGCGCATCGCGGCGCCCGAGCGCTTCGCGCCGGAGTTGCGTTTTCCTATCTTTCGAAGAGGTCATATTACGGCTCGGCGTCGATACAGGCGTCAGCCACCATGTACCCTCATGTCCGGCCATGATCCATCCGGAACCGAAACGTTCTAAACCCTGCACTGAAGATGTTCAGGCATGGATTTCCAACAAGCCAAAGTCGGTCCGAACCGATATTTCCGAAAATAAAAAGGGAAGTGGCGATCCACACGACCGGTGGAGAAGTCGATCCCGGGAACCTACAAAGTAGGTGGGCGCCGTGTGTCCGAGCCCACGGGCCCGGCCAGGGACAGCTCCCTTTGAGATCGATAAGGCCCCGGGGAATATGTCTCTCCTGCCGGGAAGCGCAGACCGCCAACGCCAATATAGAGCCGCGAGCCTCCTCGCGCCAGCGGCAATACGCTAGCGGCATGTGTATTGCACTGGTTGCGTGCCGCATCGCACAATCCTACTGTCCCGCTGATACGAAAAGGGAGTTCTGGATGCGGTTCGAAGGTACGTCGGCCTATATCGCCGACAAGGATCTGATGGTGGCGGTGAATGCGTCGATCGCGCTGGAGCGCCCGCTGCTGGTCAAGGGCGAGCCGGGTACGGGCAAGACCGAACTGGCCAGACAAGTGGCGGCGGCGCTCGGTCTCGACCTGATCGAATGGCACGTCAAATCAACCACGCGCGCCCAGCAGGGCCTCTATGAATACGACGCCGTCTCCCGCCTGCGCGACAGCCAGCTGGGCGACGAACGCTTCAACGACATCGCCAACTACATCAAGCGCGGCAAGCTGTGGGAGGCTTTCGCCGCCGGCCGCAAGGTCGTGCTTCTGATCGACGAGATCGACAAGGCCGACATCGAGTTTCCCAACGACCTCCTGCAGGAACTCGATAGGATGGAGTTCTTCGTCTACGAGACGGGAGAGACGATCCGGGCGGATGTCCGCCCCATCGTCATCATCACCTCCAACAATGAGAAGGAACTGCCGGATGCCTTCCTGCGCCGCTGCTTCTTCCACTACATCCGCTTCCCTGACGCCGACACGCTGTCGCGCATCGTCGAGGTCCACTATCCGGGCATCAAGCAGGATCTGGTGCGTGCCGCGCTGACCCAGTTCTACGAGATCCGCGACGTCGCCGGCCTGAAGAAGAAACCGTCGACCTCCGAGGCGCTCGACTGGATACGCCTGCTCGTCGCCGACGACATCGACCCCGCCGACCTGCGCGCCGACCCCAAGAATGCCTTGCCGAAGCTGCATGGCGCGCTGCTCAAGAACGAGCAGGACGTGCATCTATTTGAGCGCCTCGCGTTCCTGGCGAAACGGCAGGCATAGTCGGATACAGCCATGGAAGTCTTTGTGCCGACGGTGCCCGTAGGCTGCGAGTGGGTAACAGTCGATGACCACCGGCAGCTCGAAAAAATGCTCGCCGCCGGATCGAGACGCATCCCATGGTGGAACTGGCCGATCCGTGCCATCCATATAGCGCAGGACGATGACGGCCCTCGCGACGCCGTCGATGCGCCCTGGATGGGCAGCCACGGCTTTGTGATAAAGGCTCCGGCCCGCGCGCGGCTGCGACCGGTTTTTGGTCGTGCGGCACAGTACGTGCCTGTCGCCTGCACGCCCTATCCGCGCCTGTCCTATGTCCACGTCCACAACCTTGCCGATGTTCTCGACGAAAACCGGTCCGAGATCGTTCGCTTTTCACCCGGACCAGACATACTGGACATAGTGCGCCACGAATTTCTGCCGTCGGTGGCGCAGGCGGGACCCGTTTTCAAATTGAAGCAAATGCCCAGAGGCGGTGTCTATCTGACCGGCGAGGCCGTGAGCGCCATCACCAAATCCGGTCTGACCGGATTTACCTTCGAGAAAGTCTGGGAAGGCTGAAGAGCCGAGCCGAAGCCCTGTCTTGCCTTGCGCGGTCAGGGCAGCGACAGTGTCGAAAATATTCATCGGGATTCTGTCATGATCGTTGCTGTCCGTCCGTTGGTGCAAACCGACCACGCCGCGTGGCGCCGGCTATGGACCGCTTATCTGACCTTCTATGAGGCGACCGTAACGGAAGAGGTCTACGTCTCGACCTGGCAGCGGCTGTTCACGCCGGGCGAGTTCGAGCCGAAAGGCTTCATCGCCCTGCTCGAAGGCAAACCGGTCGGCCTGACGCACTACATGTATCATCGCTCCTGCTGGTCGCTGGTCAACAATTGCTACCTGCAGGATCTGTTTGCCGACCCTGAAATCCGCGGCAGGGGCGTCGGCGCCGCGCTGATCGAGGCTGTGCGGCAGGAAGCGGCGAAGATCGGCGTCACCAATGTCTACTGGATGACGCACGAAACCAACGCCACCGCGCGGAAATTGTACGACCGCGTGGCGCGCAGGACAGGTTTCATCGAATACGATCTGCTATGAAGCAACCTCTTGTATCGGATAACCCATGACCGAGTTCACACCTTTCGCATCTCTCGCCGGCGGCGCGCTGATTGGGCTGTCTGTCGTGTTGCTGATGGCTTTCGAGGGGCGGATCGCCGGGATCAGCGGCATCGCCGCACGGTTGCTTCCGCCTTATATTGGCCGCCCTGTCCTGCCTGCCCTCGGTTTTGTCGCCGGGCTGGTCCTTGCGCCGTTCGCCGTCATGGCTGTGACAGGCGCCTCCCTCCGGCAGGATATTTCGGCCAACCTGCCGCTCATGGCGCTTGCGGGTCTGCTGGTGGGTTTCGGAGCAGGCTTGGGAGGCGGCTGCACCAGCGGTCATGGCGTCTGCGGTATCTCCCGTCTGTCCCTGCGCTCGGTCGTGGCCACGATCACATTCATGCTTGCTGGATTCGCGACTGTGTTTGTGACCAGGCACATGGTGGGGCTCTGACCATGTCTTTTCTGGTCAACCTGTTGGTTGGATTACTGTTCGGCATCGGGCTGGTCGTTTCCGGAATGTCCAACCCTGCCAAAGTTCTCAATTTCCTCGATCCGTTCGGCCCGTGGGATCCGTCGCTGGCCTTTGTCATGGGCGGCGCGGTTGTCGTCGCCCTTGTCGGCTACCGTCTGGTACTGAAAAGAAAACGGCCGCTGATGGATTCGGTGTTCCACCTGCCGACGAGAAAAGACCTGGACCGCCGGCTATTTGCCGGTGCGGCCATCTTTGGCATCGGGTGGGGTTTGGGTGGCTTATGCCCCGGACCGGCGCTCACTGCTCTAGGCCTGACGGCCCCCGGTGTGTTGACTTTCCTGCCTGCGATGTTTGTAGGCCTCATGCTGGCTCGCTCGGCCACAGGAATCGAATCCTGGCGCGGCGGGTAGTTCATGTTCATTCCCTTCTTCCTCGACCTGAAAGCAGCCAGAATCCCCGTTTCGCTGCGGGAATATCTGGCTCTGCTCGAAGGTCTGGAGACCGGGCTTGTCGACTATGATGTGGAGGGATTCTACTACCTCGCCCGTTCGGCCCTGGTGAAGGACGAGCGTCACATTGACCGCTTCGACCAGGTCTTCGCCCGCGCTTTCAAGGGCGTCGAGGCGTTGTCGGGGCAGGACAGTATCGAGACTGTCGAGATTCCGGAGGAATGGCTGCGCCGGCTGGCCGAAAAGCACCTGTCGGAAGAGGAGAAAAAGCTGGTCGAGGCGCTGGGCGGCTTTGACAAGCTGATGGAGACGCTCAAGCAACGGCTGGAAGAACAGAAGGGCCGGCATCAGGGCGGCTCGAAATGGATCGGCACCGCTGGCACCTCGCCCTTCGGCGCCTATGGTTACAATCCCGAAGGCGTCCGCATCGGCCAGCACGAAAGCCGCCATCGCCGCGCCGTGAAAGTGTGGGACAAACGCGAGTTTCGAAATTTCGACGATTCCGTCGAGCTCGGCACCCGCAACATCAAGGTCGCGCTCAAGCGCTTGCGCCGCTGGGTGCGCGAGGGCGCCGAGGAGGAATTCGACCTGCCCGGCACCATCCACGCCACTGCCGAGCATGGCTATCTCGACGTGCGCACGCGGCCGGAGCGGCGCAACGCCGTGAAGCTCCTGATGTTCTTCGATGTCGGCGGATCGATGGATGACCACATCAAGGTGGTTGAGGAGCTGTTTTCAGCCGCCCGCACCGAGTTCCGGCAGCTCGAATATTTCTACTTTCACAATTGCCTTTACGAGGGCGTCTGGAAGGACAACCGCCGGCGTCATGCCGAGACGCTGTCCACCTTCGACCTGATTCATAAATACGGACCTGACTACAAGGTGATTTTCGTCGGCGACGCCGCCATGAGCCCCTATGAAATCGCCTATGCGGGCGGATCGGTCGAGCACTGGAACGCCGAAGCCGGCGCGGTCTGGCTCGGGCGGGTCATGGCGCACTGGCCGAACGCCGTGTGGCTTAACCCGACCGGCGAGAAACACTGGAACTACACCCATTCCATCGGCATGATCCGCGACCTGTTCGGAGGCCGCATGTTCCCGCTCACCCTCACCGGACTTGAGGCCGCGACGAAGCAGCTATCCCGCAAGCATTGAACAAACCAGATACCCCGAGGTCCTCCATGGCAGCCGACAAGAAAAAGAAGTTCGATCCCGAGGGCGTTCCTTACCGGCGCTGCGTCGGCATGCTGATCCTGAACGACAAGGGGTACGCCTGGGCGGGGCACCGCATTGCCGAGCCGGATAGCGAGTTCACCGGCATCGACCTTTTGTGGCAGTTGCCGCAAGGCGGCATCGACAAGGGCGAGGAGCCGATCGAGGCCGCATGGCGGGAAATCCTCGAGGAAACCGGCATGGAAAGCCTCAAGCTGCTCGGCGAGATTCCACACTGGATCAACTACGATCTGCCGCCGGATCTGATGGGTGTCGCTTTCAAAGGCAAATATCGCGGCCAGACACAGAAGTGGTTCGCCTTCCGCTTCCACGGCGACGAAAGCGAAATCCGCATCGCGCCACCGCCGGGCGGCCACAAAGCCGAATTCGACGAATGGGCCTGGCACCCGCTGGACGACCTGCCCGGCCTGATCGTGCCCTTCAAGCGCAAGGTTTATGAAGAGGTTATCGAGGCATTTCGCCACCTCGCCTGACGAGATGGCGATATCGTGCAGGAAGCTCTGTTTTCCGTCCGGAAATTCGCACGATACGCGATATTCGACAGCCAATGGCAGAGGATCGTGCGCCATATCCATGCTAGAAGCACGGTTGTGTCGAGGCGGGAAATGCACGAGGTTGGCGGGTGAACGGGAGTTTCGCGAGATCGGTTGACGACCGGACGCCGAGCCTTGCCGCCGCCGGCGCAATCCTGACCATCGATCTCGGCGCGCTGCGCGAGAATTATCGCCGGCTGAAGGCAAGGCTCGGCGGCATGCGCTGCGCCGCGGTCGTCAAGGCGGACGGCTATGGCCTGGGTGCGATCCCAGTGGCGAAGGCCTTGATGGCGGAAGGCTGCGACAGCTTCTTCGTCGCCCATGTCAGCGAGGGGGCCGCCCTGCGTGAAGCGCTTGGCTATGGTCCCGTAATCCATGTGCTGAATGGCATTCCGCCCGACGCAGACACGGAAATCCTTGCAGCCGGACTGATCCCCGTCCTGAACAGCGGCCTCGAGTTGCAGGCATGGCGCGGCGCTGCCGCCAGAGCTGGACGCACTCTACCCGCCGCTCTGCAGGTAGACAGCGGCATGTCGCGCCTCGGCATGACCCCGCAGGAGGTCGAAGCGGTTGCGGCAGATTCCAAAGCCTTCGAGGGCATCGACATCGTTCTGGTGATGAGCCATCTCGCCTGCGCCGATGAGCCTTCGCATCCGGCGAACCGGGCTCAGCTTCTGGAATTCGAGCGCCTGCGCCGGCTGCTGCCCGAGGCTCCGGCTTCGCTTGCGAATTCTTCCGGCGCGTTCCTCGAACCGCCCTGGCGTATGGACCTCGCCCGGCTGGGCGTCGCGCTTTACGGCGTCAATCCGACCCCAGTATTAGAAAATCCCATGCTGCCGGTTGTGCGCCTGGACGCGAAGGTGATCCAGACCCGCAACCTGCCGGCCGGAACCGGCGTCGGTTATGGACATGCCTTCACCGCGCCCGGCCCGATGCGGCTTGCCACGCTTTCCATCGGCTATGCCGACGGCTGGCAGCGTCGCGTTTCGGCGGCGGCTTTTATCGACGGCGTGCGCCTGCCCTTTGTTGGCCGCGTCTCCATGGACATGATCGTCATCGACATTTCGGCGCTGCCGCCGGACCGGTTGCAGCGGGGCGATCTCGTCGAACTGATCGGGCCGTCGCAAAGCGTTGATGACATCGCTGCCATCGCCGGCACGATCGGCTACGAAATCCTTACCGGTCTCGGCCACCGCTTCCACCGGCGGTATCTGGGAGGAGAGACGTCATGAAGGTCCTGATCCTCGGCAGCGGCGTCATCGGCGTCACATCTGCCTATTACCTGGCCGAAGCCGGCCATGAGGTCACGGTCATCGACCGTCAGCCTGGACCGGCGCTGGAGACCAGCTTCGCCAATGCCGGCGAGGTTTCGCCCGGCTACTCCTCGCCTTGGGCCGGCCCCGGCGTGCCGCTCAAGGCGGTCAAATGGCTTTTGATGAAGCATGGCCCGCTGGTCGTGCGTCCAGCCTTCGATCCGCATATGTGGAACTGGCTGGTCCGCATGCTGGCCAACTGCACCTCGGCCCGCTACGCGGTGAACAAAGCCCGGATGGTGCCGCTGGCCGAATACAGCCGCGACACGCTGAAGGCGCTGCGCGCCGCAACCGGCATCCGCTATGACGAGCGCGCGCAAGGCACGCTGCAACTTTTCCGCACGCAAAAACAACTCGACAGCGTCGGCGGCGATGTCGAGGTGCTGAAGCACTACGGCGTGCCCTACGAAGTGCTGGAACCCGCCGGCTGTATCGGCGCCGAGCCGGGTCTGGCCGCGGTGCGGGACAAATTCGTCGGCGGCCTGCGGCTGCCCGGCGACGAGACAGGCGACTGCAAGCTGTTCACCGACAGGCTGGCGGCCATGGCCACCGACCGAGGCGTCAAATTCGAATATGGCGTCACCCTCAACACAATAGGCACTGAGCAGGGCCGCATCAGCGGCTGCGACACCAGCGCCGGGACCCGCACCGCGGACGCCTACATCATGGCCATGGGCAGCTATTCGCCGATCTGGATGCGCCGCATCGGCCAGCCGATCCCGCTTTATCCGGTCAAGGGCTATTCGATCACGGTGCCGATCACTGATGCGGCCAAGGCGCCTGTCTCGACCGTCATGGACGAAAGCTACAAGGTGGCGATCACCCGGCTGGGCAACCGCATCCGCGTCGGCGGCACCGCCGAGATCTCCGGCTATGACATGCGGCTGCACGACGCGCGGCGCAAAACGCTCGAACATTCAGTAGGCGATCTTTTCCCCGGCGCCGGGGACCTTGCAGCCGCGTCCTTCTGGTGCGGCTTGCGGCCGATGACGCCGGACGGACCGCCGATCATCGGCGCTTCAAAATTTCCGAACCTTTATCTGAACACCGGCCACGGCACGCTGGGCTGGACCATGGCTTGCGGCTCGGCCCGCGTCCTGAGCGACATCGTCTCTGGCCGCGCACCGGATATCGACGCGGATGCGCTCAGCCTTGCGCGTTACGCAAGCTGAGCGGACCGGAAAACCTGATAACTCGATAGACTGGCGCGACGGGCTTACTGCGCCAGCACGTCCTGCCAGTCCTTGTGACGGCGGAACTCGGCAGCCACATAGCCGCAGACAGGCGTGATCGACGTACCGCTTTCGCGCGCATCCTGAACGGCACGCAGCACCAGCATGGCGGCGACGCCACGGCCCCGCGCCGACGGCGGCACGAAGCTGTAGTCGATGGCGATGTGGTCCGGGCTGCTGCGCACATAGGTGAGATAGGCGTCCTGCCCATCTGCGGTGGCAAGGATGTAACGGCCCTTCCCGTCTGCCTCTTCCCGGCGAATCTCTGCCTGCATGTCCATGGCTTACTTCCGTGTTTCTTTCCGTCCAATGCGCTGCCGGCCAGCCGGTTCCGCTATCGCTTCAGCACGTCCGCCCATTCCTCATGGCGGCGGAACTGCGCAGCCGCGAAAGGACAAAGCGGGATGATCGTCTTGCCGGCGGCGCGCGCATCCTCGACCGCGCGGGTCACCAGACGCAAGCCTGCCCCCTGTCCGCGGAACGCATCCGGCACGCCCGTATGGTCGATGATGATCTGGCGCTCGCCGACCTTGGTGAAGGTCATCTCCGCCTCGGCGCCATCGGGGCCGCGCAGGACATAGCGGCCCTTGCTGCCATTGTCCTCCAGGGTGATTTCCGGCAATTGCTCGTTCATCGTCAGGCTCCTTGTACCGGTTGGGCAGCCAGGAACCGCCGCGCCGCCTCGATTTCGTTGGCGCGGATTTCGTGCCCGCCCTCATGCCATTCCACTGTGACATCCGCGGCGGCCGACTGCAAATTGGCTTCCAGCCGCGCGGTCAGGTTGGGCGGACAGATCGGGTCGTGCCGGCCGGCCGTGATCAGGATGCGTTTGCCCGCGAGGCTGCCCTTGATCTCCGGCTGGAACGGAATGAGCGGATGCATCAGCACGACCGCGTCGAACAGGTCCGGTTCGGCGAAAGTCAGCGAGGCCAGTATGTTGGCGCCGTTCGAATAGCCGAGACCGAGAACCGCCGAAAACTTTCCGTCAGTCGTGTCCGCCACCGGTCGCGCATGCGCCTTGACGAAGCTGCCCATCTTCGCCGTGGCGCGCGCCAGATCGCCCATGTCGTAGACGCCCTCGCCGGTACGGCGGAAGAAGCGCGCCGCGCCATATTCGGAAACGTCGCCGCGTGGCGACACGATGGCGGCCGCCGGCACGAGATCGCGGCCGAGCGGAACAAGCTGGGTCTCGTCCGCGCCGGTGCCGTGGAAGACGAAAAGGATGGGGCCGCCCGGCGAACCGGGCAGCACCTTGTGGATGTAGGCGTCCTCGCTCATGACCGGCCCCCGTCCAGCGGCTGGAGGTGCTGCTCCAGATAGGGCCGCAAATGGGCATGTTGCGCCGGCAGCTTGAGCGCCTCGCCGAGATGCGCGGTGTCCTCATCCCGGTCGAAGCCGGGTTCGTTGGTCGCCACCTCGAACAACACGCCGCCCGGCGTGCGGAAATAGATCGCCCAGAAATAGTCGCGGTCGATCACCGGCGTGACCTGATGGCCGGTATCCATCAGCGCCTTGCGCACTTCGAGCTGCTTGGCCCGGTTTTCCACCGCGAAGGCGATGTGATGCACCGACCCCGCGCCGAGCCCCGCGAAAGGCGCGCCGGGCAGCGTCTCGATGTCGATGACATCGGCGCCATTGCCGCCCTTGATGGCGAGGCGCCTGGTGTTTCCGGAGGTATCGACTTCCTCATAGCCCATGAATTTCAGCAGTTCCTCGGTAGCGCCGGCATCCTTCAATCGCAAGGAAGCGGAGTGGAAACCACGGATCGCCTCGTCGGCCGGCACGCCGCCCTTGACCCAGGGGGCGCGGCTGTCGGACTTGTCTTCGACAAGCGCGAAGCCCTCGCCATCCGGACCGGCGAAAGCAAGCCGCTTTTCGCCGAAGGCCTCGCTGCGCGAGATGGCGGCGACGCCTTTATCGGCGAGCCGCTTTTCCCAGTAGCCGAGCGTATCTTCCGGCACCGAGAACACCGTCGTTCCGACTTCGCCGACTCCATGCCGGCCCTTGCCGATATTGGGGAACGGGAAATAGGTCATGACCGAGCCGGGCGTGCCGAACTCATCCGCATAATAGAGGTGATAGACATCCGGCGCATCGAAATTGACGGTCTTCTTGACCCGCCGCAGCCCCAGCTTGTGCGTGAAGAAATCATTGTTGAGCGGGGCGTCGCTGGCCATTGACGTTACGTGGTGCAGCCCCTTGATCTGGTCGAGCATGGTCTTCTCCTCTCGTGGCGCGCCCGGTGCCGCGCCGATTTGCTTGAAACGCGGCCAATGCCGCCGTTGCAACGAATATGAGAGGACCTGGGCCGGTGGGAAAGACGCCAAACGCAGGATGAACTGTTCTTTAAAAGTGAACAATCATGATCATTTTGTTCACAATGATGACGCCAGGCGCGCACTGTAGGACGAAAAAAAGCCCGCGCCGTTTCCGGCGCGGGCTTCGTCATTGAAACGTCGATAGTTTACTGGACGATCAAGCGCTGTTCGTCGCGCTTCTCGGCATAGCTGCCCTTGTCATAGGCGACCTGCTTGTCGAGCTGTTCCTTGGTCAGGTTCGTGTAAAGGTAGTTGTTGCCGTCCTTGTCGGACATGAACTTGAGATTGTCCATGCCGACCGCGACGGACTTCGAACCAATGCCGAGGAAGCCGCCGACATCCATGATCACGGCATCCACCTTGTTGTCGGCCGACAGGACGATATCGCTGATCTCGCCGATATCGGCATCGTCGGCGCCATAGACATTGGTGCCTATGAGGGTGTCTGCGCTGATCTTGTCAGCCGGCATTTCCGTCAGCGTCGAACGGTCGATCGCAGCGGTTTCCGTCTTGTCCGCCGAATCGGCGTCGGCCTTCGGTTCAGCAGGCGCGGCGGCCATCGGGGCCGGTGCGGCTGCGCCGTCCGATGCGGCCGGAGGCGTGGCTTCATTGGTTGCCGTAGCCGGAGCGGTTGCCGAAGGTGCGGTGGGCTCGCCTGCCGCCGCAGCAGCCGGTGCCGGATCGTAAGCCTTGCGGTCGAAGTCCGGCAGACCCTGCAATTCTTCCTTCGTCGCGCTGACGACCAGCCAGCGATCGCCGTCCTTCTCGGCCCATTCGGCCTTGCCGTAATCGAAGGCGACGTTCTTCGTGCCGAGGCCCAGGAAGCCGCCGACGCCGATGACCAGCGACTCGGCTGCACCATCCTTGGACAGAACGATATCCTTCACGTCGCCGATGTTTTCAGCATCGTCACCGGTGCCGTTGTAGACATCCTCGCCCATGATGTTGCTGGCCAGCGCGCCGTCGGCGGGCTGGACCGGCGTGGCGTCAGCCGGCGCGGCTTTGGTGTCGGCCGGGGCCTTCTGGGCCGTGTCGGTCGCCGGCGCAGCAGGCGCGGCCGGAGTTGTGCCCGATGCCGAAGGAGCCATGGCTGTACCGCCATCCGCGGCCGGAGCCGGAGCCGGAGCCGGCTCGTAAGGCCGGTCGTCGAATGCGGGTAGCGCCGTCAGCGCATCCTTGCTGGTGTCAGCCACCAGCCAGCGGTCGCCATTCTTTTCGGTCCATTTCAGCTTGCTGAACTCCATGGCGACATTCTTGGAGCCAACGCCGAGGAATCCGCCAACACCGATAATCAGGGATTGGGCCTTGCCGTCCTTATCGAAGACGATGTCGGACACTTCGCCGATGTTTTCAGCGTCGTCGCCGCTGCCATTATAGACATCTTCGCCAATGACATTCGAAACCAGGCTGCCGTCCGACCGGACGACAGGGGCGGCGGGAGCGGCGCTTTCGGCGGCTGGACTTGCCGGCGCCGGTGTCGTCGCGTTCTGGGCATAAGCGCCGCTTGCCACCATCGTTGCGAGGGCCGTCGTGGCCAATAGCTTGCGTATCATGATATTTCTCCTCGTCCGTTAATCCATCGGGCGCGCGGCACGGCTGGCCGCTGCTTCTACGGGTGGACAACGTGTCGGCGTCGCCGTTGTTCCGGCTTCCAATGCCGGGTTTTCGGGCATTCTGCCGCAGCATTTTCAAAGCATTTTTTTCAATTTTCTGCGGAACCATCCGTCGCAAAACGCGTTTGCGCATAGGCTGGAGCCATTTCCGGCCGGTTTTTGTTCGGGGAAAGGTATCCTTGGCGAGGGGCATGCGATTTGCAGCGGTGCTGAACCGAGAGGGCGGCACGTTGCGCACAACCGATCTTCAGGCATTCAGTTCACGCATGCGCGAAGTGCTCGAACAGGCCGGTCATTCGCTTGTTATCGATATTGTCGATGGCAGCGAGGTCGAGCAGCATCTGCGCAAGGCCGCGGCACGGCGGAACATAGACATCGTGCTCGCCGGCGGGGGCGATGGCACGATATCCACCGCGGCCGCCATCCTCATGGGCAAAAAGAAGGCGCTGGCGATCCTGCCCGCCGGGACCATGAACCTCTTCGCGCGGGGGCTCGGAATCCCGCAGACACTGGACGCGGCCATCGTGGCTTTCGCCAGCGGCAAGATCATCGCAGTCGATGTGGCGACGGCCAATGGCGAACCGTTCGTGCACCAGTTTTCGATCGGCATGCATGCAAAGATGGTGCAGTTGCGCGAAAAAATGGAATTCGGCTCACGCCTCGGCAAGATCCGGGCATCGGCTCGCGCTGCCTGGGCAACGATAAACAATCCCCCCGCCATGAACGTCACGCTGACCATCGGCGATGCCGAGATAAAAACCCGCACCACCGGCATCGGCGTCACCAACAATCTGTTTGGCGAAGGCCACCTTCCCTATGCCGACAACCCTGCCGGCGGCGTCCTGGGCATCTATGTCACCCTGGCGCGCCAGCGTGGCGAATTGGTCAGGTTTTTCTTCAACATGGCGCGCGGCAAATGGCGCGACAACGAACATGTGGAAATCCATCAGGCCAACAAGGCGACGCTCGCCATCGGTTCCTCCCGCAGGCCTCGTGCCGTCATTGATGGAGAGTTGGTCAAACTTGAATCTCTAACGGCCCTGGCGATTCATCCGCGCGCGCTGAATGTTCTGGTGCCGGCAGCCGCAGTCAAGGCAAAAGCGGCATGATGCTCACGCCGCAGCCCCGACACCGCCTACCCGTTGGGCGTCTGGGCCTGGCCGGCAGGCGTACCCGCATCGATGAGTTCGCCGTAGAACTCGGCTGCCCCCCATGCGGCGAAAGCCAGAAGCAGGGCGGCGATGAGAACAATCAGGACCTGACGTCCCCTGCGCCCCTGTCGAGCATCGGTATCGGAAACGATTTTGGTCATATTGGGCCTCCATGGAGTCGGCGCTGTGAGGCGTCGTGGAAGTTGGTTGTGAACCAACGGTTCCTCTCAGCTAAGGTTCCGGGCCGTCTCGGCGGGACTGCGCCGGCTTCGGCAAAGAGCCAAAAATTCCGGGGGCTTCGTGGGCGAAAGTAAAGGTATCGGACTGCCCGCAAAGGTACGCCGGGCGGTTGACGACGAACACAGGCTAAGTGTCCTCCAGGATCTTCAGACCCTTGGCGCTACGGCTGATGCGGATTTCGACCGGCTCACCAGCCTTGCCGCCTTCCTGATGAAGACGCCGGTCGCGCTGGTGACGCTTCTCGACGTCGAGCGGCAATGGTTCAAGTCGTGTGTCGGCTTGGACAGCGCCGGCACCGACACCAATATTTCATTCTGCGCCCATGCCATTGCCGCGGGTGACAAAGCCATGATCGTCACCGATGCCACGACCGATCCCCGTTTCCTTGCCAATCCGCTGGTCACGGGCGCGGAACATATCCGTTTTTACGCCGGGGCGCCGATGATCGTCGCTGGCGCCCGCATCGGAACGCTTTGCGTGCTCGATCGCGAACCCCGTGGTTTGCCATCCGACGAGCAGCTACAGCAGCTTGAATCCATGGCGGCTCTGGCCGCCAGCCTGTTCACGCTGAAGGATTCGAGTCGCAGCGGCGTCTTGGCGAAGGCAGCGCTTCGACTTGAGGAGCAACGCCGCGCCATCGCACTGGATGCGGCGGCGCTTGCCAGTTGGGTCTGGAACGTGCGGACGAATACGGTCGATTGCGACGTCTTGCTGCCCCAGATGTTGAACCTGCCGCGCGCGACGCGGCTGACGGCCCGCGAGGTCCTGCGTGCGGTGGATCGCCGTGACGTCAAAGGAACCCAAGCGCGTTTTCTCGACACGCTGAACGGTGAAGACCAGTATTCTGGCGAATTCCGCGTCAAAGGCTTCGACCCGCCCCGATGGCTGGCTACCCGTGGCCGCGTCATCGAGCGCGACGACGATGGCAGGCCGACCCTTATTTTCGGCGTGAACTACGATGTCACCGAACGGCGTCTTGGCGACGACCGCCAGCGCCTGCTGCTGCGCGAGTTGAACCATCGCGTCAAGAACACGCTGGCGACCGTGCAGGCTCTGGCGACGCAGACGGTCCGTCATGCCAGCGACCCGGGTGAGTTTCTTGCCGCCTTCAGCGGCAGGCTCCAGGCCTTGGGTGCAGCCCATAACCTGCTTTCGGATCGCGAATGGCGTGGCATCGGCATCCGGGAACTGGTGCAGATCGAGACGCGGCCGTTCGATGCAAGAGACGGGCAGCGCATCCAGGTTTCCGGCCCCGACATCTTCCTGACCCCGGATCAGGCGGTTGGATTGGGGCTTGTCCTGCACGAACTATCCAACAACGCGCTCCAGTACGGCGCATTGTCCGGGGCGACAGGCATCGTCGAACTTGCCTGGAGAGCGCACGGCGGCGTCAAGGATCGCAAACTGACGCTGACCTGGACCGAACATGGCGGGCCGGCGGTTTCGCCGCCCGCGCGCCACGGCTTCGGCTCAATCTTGATCCGCCGCAGCCTCGCCAAGGTGCTTTCCAGCGAAGTGGCGCATGAATTTCGCCCGGAAGGCGTGCACGCCCGCATTTCCATACCCTTGGAGGACGGGCTCGCCTGAGCTACGCGGACAGGCTCCCGAACGGGAGCTCAGCCCTCGTCAGGCCCGGGCGGCGGTTTCACGTTTTCGCGGTAAATCGCATAGGCCGCCAGCGCAATCGCCGGACCGATGATGGCGCCCAGACCGACCTTCCCGCGCAGCAGCGTAGGGAGCAGCGCGAGCGCGGTGGTTGCACCAACGGCTGCTAGATCCGCCTTGCGGCGTCTTGCCCGCCGCCGCGACCGGGAGCCGGCCGAAAGCTTGAACATCACCACGACAAGGCCGGCAACCACGACAAACACAACGCCGAAGCCAAGCGCGGTTTCAATCGGTCCATAGCGGACAGCCGCCCACATATAGGCCGCTCCAATAAAGAACCCCGCGCCGACAAGGAAGAATACCGCAGCCAGCGTGTAGGCCACGGCTCCCAGTTTTGCGCGCTGAATCGCCGCCGCCGTCTCGCCCGAAGCGAGCCCCGCAAGCAGGGTTGCCAGCATTCCCATGATTTCGGCGCGATCCTAGCGGCGTGAAAGCAAAGCGAACAGGAAGCCGACGCCTGCGGCGATCGCCAGCGACGTCACCGGCTTTTCGCGCACGTTGGCGAGAACCTGCTCTTCAAGATCGCGGGCATTGCTCTTAAGGCTTTCCATGGCCGCCTCACCCTGCACGCGCAGTTGCTCCACACCTTCGGTGGCTGCACGTTTGGCGGTGCCGTAGCTATGCTGCCCCGTCGCGGCCAGCTGCTTGGTCAGCTTTTCGATGTCTGCCTTGAGCAGCTTGATGTCGGCTTCCAGATCGGATGTCGACCTGCTCTCGTTGACGGTCTTTCCAGCTACAGTGGCCATACTGAACTCCTTGTTGTGTATGCCGGTTGAAACGTCCGTCGCCGGGCAAGGTTCCGGATTGAATCATCTCCTTTGAAATCCTTCGGCAGAGAAGGCAACAAAGGCACGAAACGATCAAATCAAAGGCCGCTTGCCTTCGCCGAGCCCTTCCCATCCCGCCAGTTGGCGCAGCCCCTTGGCGTCAGTCACTTCGCAGCCATCCTTCCAGACGATCAGCTTGCGTTCGACGAGCTTGCGGATCGTCTTGTTGGTGTGCACGAGCGAAAGACCGAGCGTATCGGCGACATGCTGCTGGGTAATGGGGATTTCGATCGGCTTTTTGCCGTTGAGACCCACACCGACGGCACGATCGGCAATGAAGGCGATCAGATAGGCGGCGCGCTCAAGCGCCGAGCGGCGGCCGATGGAGAGAAGGTTCTCATCCAGCATGCGCTCCTCGCGCGACGCCAGCCAGGTTATGTCATAGGCAAGCTCAGGATGCCGTTGGTACAACTCCGGCAGTTCATCCCGCTGGAACATGCACAAAAGCATGTCCGAAAGCGCCTCGATGGAATGCTGCATCTCACCCATGATGCTGCCCTGTAGGCCGATCAGATCGCCAGGCATCACATAGTTGAGGATTTGACGGCGCCCGTCGGACAAAAGCTTGTAGCGGAAACCCCATCCCGAAAGAACGGTAAACAGATGGGCGCTGTGACTGCCCTCGACAAGAACGGTCGCGCCTTTGGCGGCGGCAAGCTCGCCCTTCTTGAACTTGCTGATGAATGCCAGTTCCTGCGTTTCGAATTCGCGGAAAAGCGGAAGCGGCCTCAGCGGGCATTCTTCACACGGATATCGGCGCGTGGAAAAAACACGGTCTTTCTGGCCCGACATTTCCATCATCTCACTAAGATACTGATTTTCAATAGCCTTTTCAGGCCAGGAATTTTAGCGAAGTCTCAATCACTGTACATTTTTTTTAAATGACAGCGTCGCCAATTCCGTTCATGAGTCAGACTGATTTTCAAGGAGTTATTGTTGAAGTGTCCCTTTTGCTGAATGGCCTGCGCGTGCTCATTCTCGAAGACGAGTTTCTTATCGCCATGGACGTCGAACAATTGTGCCGTGACCATGGCGCAAGCGACGTTTCCATTGCCCGCGATCTTAGCGAAATTGACGTCGGCCAGGTCAAGGCTGCCTTTGACGTCGCCATCGTCGATCTCATGCTGAACGGCACTTCCACCGTCGAATTCGCCGCCACCCTGCGCGACCACAAGGTCCCGTTCGTCTTCGCCTCTGGCTATTCCGACACCCCTGAACTTCTGAGCGCCTTTCCAGGGGTCAAACTGGTGGCGAAACCATATTCCGGCGAAGATCTGGTCGAGGCGGTCGCTTCAACCTGCGGTCGCACCTCGGTGCCGGCAAGCTAGAGACATCCGTCCGGCATTTTCTGCCGGCTTTGGTTAAGGTGCTGCCGGCCGCGGGTCAGGCGGCGGAAGAACCCATGACCTGGGAGGATATAGCGTCCGGGCCGTACTCGTCCTCGCCCGAAATCTTCAGGATGTCCTGCAGCTTGGTGCGGGCGCGGCTGACGCGGCTCTTGATCGTGCCAACGGCGCATCCGCAAATCTCGGCCGCTTCCTCATAGGAAAAGCCCGAGGCTCCGATGAGGATGATCGCCTCGCGCTGGTCTTCGGGAAGCTGTTCCAGCGCGCCGCGAAAATCCTTCAGGTCAAGCTGCCCATGCTGGGCGGGGTGGACGGCCAGGCGGCTCGTCATGATGCCTTCGCTGTCCTGGACCTCACGGCCACGCTTGCGCATCTGCGAATAGAATTCGTTGCGCAGGATCGTGAACAGCCAGGCTTTCAGATTGGTGCCGGGTTGAAAGCTTTCATGCTTGTCCCAGGCCTTGACCAGCGTTTCCTGGACCAGATCATCCGCCTTGTCGGAATTTTGCGTCAGTGAGACGGCAAACGCCCGCAAGGACGGAATGGAACCGAGAAGATCGGTTTTGAAGCGCGGTGATACGGACATGTTTCAGTCCTTTTTCTGCGCGGGTTCAGAATTCTCCAGCTGCGACAGGAGCTGAGCGAAACGATCGGGAACGTCGTCCGAAACCAGCTCGTCATAATATTGCTTGAGCTTGCGCCCGATTTCGGAGTTCGATCCGAGAGGGTTCGCCGAACCCGCCCGGCGCGGCGGCGCGCCGGCGATCGTATCCTTGCCCATGGTCTTCATTCTGCCTTGTCCCGTCCCCAAACGCTTCTAACACTCAACTCCGGGCACACAAAACCCCTCGTCAGGTAGCCCGATTTTTGGCCTAAACGCTTTCGCACGGAACTGGTTCCCACAAGGTGGAACTTTTTCCCGGTATCGGCGTTCTCGAGTATGGGATTTGGAAACTGCCCGCACCGCAATTGATCTTTCACGTCACATGAGGGAGACGTCAACCATGAGCCTATCCGCTACCATCGCCCCACATCTGCCTTACCTGCGAAGGTTTTCACGAGCCGTTTCGGGATCGCAGGAGAGCGGCGACGCAATGGTTGCGGCGATGCTGGAGGCAATCATCGCCGATGTGGGGATTTTCCCGCGGGCTTCCAATGACCGCATTGCCCTCTACCGCATATTCGCCAAGCTGTTCACATCCGTGGCCATCCGCGTTCCCCAGGAACAGAGCCAATCCGCATGGGAGCAACGGGCAGTGACGAATCTCAATGCGCTGGCCCCGCTGCCGCGCCAGGCTTTTCTTTTGGTGGCCGTCGAAGGCTTCAGCGAGGCCGAAGCGGCCGAGGTCCTCGATGTCAGCGAAGAGGAGTTCACCGAGCTTCTGTCGCAGGCCAGCAACGAGATTTCACGGCAGGTCGCCACCGATGTCCTCATCATCGAGGATGAGCCGCTGATCGCCATGGATATCGAGGAAATGGTCGAAAGCCTCGGCCACCGCGTCGTCGGAACGGCGCGTACCCATGCGGAGGCTGTGGCCATGTTCGGCAAGACTCGCCCGAAGATGGTGCTGGCCGACATCCAGCTTGCCGATGGCAGTTCCGGGCTTGAAGCCGTCAACGAGATCCTCTCCTCGACCTCGGTGCCTGTGATCTTCATCACGGCATTCCCGGAGCGTCTGCTGACCGGCGAAAGGCCGGAGCCGGCCTTCCTGGTGACGAAGCCCTTCAACCCCGACATGGTCAAGGCGTTGATCAGCCAGGCGCTGTTTTTCGACCGCCATGCGAAAGCCGCCGCCTGACGCTGCATTTCCTTCTCTTTTCGGCTAATCGACGGAACTAACGCCACCGGCTTTGCGTTTTGTCGCATCATTGGAAGGAGATGGAACATGCTTTATTGGGCGCTCGTTTTTCTGGTTGTAGCCATCATTGCGGGCGCGCTTGGATTCGGCGGTATTGCGGGAGCATCCGCCGGTCTCGCGAAGATATTGTTCTTTGTCTTCCTCGCCTTCCTGGTCATTTCGCTGCTGGCGGGTCTTTTCCGTCGCGCCTGAACACTGGAAGCCGCACCCCCTCAAACGGTTTCCAGCCACCGCCGGGCAGTGTTCCGCAATGGAACGCCGTCCGGCGGAACTTTTTGGGATCAGCTTACGAATTGTCAACGGAACCTATCCCTGCCTGTGCCGTTCCAAGGAAATGGCATGGGAAAAACCGGATATTCCGTCTGAAACGAAGCTGGCAGGCCCCTGAGATGTCTGAGGAAATCGTTAGCCTGCCGAGCGATCGAGGTGAGATGCTTGGCCGCGCAATGATGCATGCGCTGCGCAATGCCGGTGTTTCCGTTCTTTACCAGGATCCCGAACTCAAGGCTGTCTGGGCGCGCAACATGCGCGCCCCCTGGATGACAGAGGATGAAGACCGCAGCATCCTTTCCCCCTCCCAGAACGAACAAATCCTCACGTCGCGCCGCGCCGTGGTCGCCAACGGACAGTCCGAACGGTTCGAACTCACCGTCGTCGCCGACGACAGGATCCGCTGGTTCGAGGTATGGGTCGATGCGGATCTGGACGAGACCGGCAAGATTCAGGGCGTGATTACGACCAAGATCGAAACGACAGAACAAAAGCAGCGCGAGCAGACCCTGAAAGTGTTGCTGCGCGAAGTCAGCCACCGTTCGAAGAACCTTCTGGCGATCATCCAGAGCATCGCCACCCAGACAGGTCGCTATTCGGAGACCATAAGCGACTTTCTCGGCCGCTTTCGCGGCAGGCTGCAATCCCTGGCCTCCTCCCAGGACCTCGTCACCTCCTCGAACTGGCGCGGCGCCGAGTTGCGGGAACTTGTGACGGGCCAGGTCGGCCGCTACGGGTTCGATCCCGCCCGCGCCCTCCGTTTCCAGGGCATGAACCCCTACATCAATCCCAATGCAACGCTCCATATCGGCCTCGCCATGCACGAACTGGCGGTCAACTCGGTCAGCTACGGTGCGCTGTCGCAACCGGAAGGCTTCGTCGAAATCAGCGCCGATTTCGAGGCGGAAGGCGAAGGCAGGATACTTGTCCTGACCTGGCGCGAGGCGATCTCCGCCGGCGACAGCGTTCGCAATGAGCGCCGCTTCGGCAGCGTGGCGCTCGAGCGCGTTGTGCCGGCCTCGCTCAATGGCAGCGCCACGCTGGATATTTCCAACGACAGGCTGGAATATCGCCTCGTCGTTCCGCACGGAAATTTCGAGGCAGCCTGACCGCGTCTGCCTGTCGGTCTGGCTGTCGGCTTGCGTGAGACGCCCGGCATTCGACCAAGGTTGCCCGTCCATCCACTGACTTTTGCGCCCTACGGAACTTCGGCGCGGGAAATCCGTTTCTTGTGGCGAAAGGATCCAGCGATGGAACATATTGCTGCAGTGCTTCTGATTATCGGCTGCTCGAACGATCTTTCCCAGTGCCGCGAACTGCCCGCACCGGTGACCATCTTCGAAACCGCGGACGAATGCATGAGCGAACGCCCGTTCACTCTGAATTCGATGGGAAAGGCGGCAGAACGGGTTCTGGGTACTTGCATCGCCGTGGACCCGGCTCTCGAAGAGGAAGAAGGTGAACTGGTCTGGAACGTCAATCCGGATGGGTCTCTCAATGCCGCTTTCGAAACGCCGGCAGTGGTTGTCGCATCAAATAACTTGCGCCAACAAAAAGACTATCTTAGCCAAGAATAGTCTATTGCGGCCGGCCACCGCCCTCTCGTGCTAGAGGTTGGAGGACATGCCGTAAGGCAGAGACGTTTTTCAAAGCGAGAGGAGTGACTTCATGCGGAAGCTCATGTTGGCCGTTGCCGCCGTTGCGGCGCTTAGCGGCTGCACCACGACCGAACAGGACGTGGGTGTTGGTACGGCGGCAGGCGCGCTGATCGGCGGCGCCGTTGGCGGTGGTCGAGGCGCCCTTATCGGCGCCGCGGTCGGCGCCGGTTCAGGCCTTCTGGTGCGCAATCTGCGCAACGGCTATTGCCAGTACCGCAGCCCGCGGACGGGCCGTATCTATACGGCGCGTTGCAACTAAGCATCGAGAAGAGGCCGGCTTTGCCGGCCTCTTTTTTCCAGCCTTGATTCTAGGCCTTCAGCGGAATGCTGATGGCGACCTTGAGACCATCGGCGTGGAAATCGCGCTCGATGGTGCCGCGCAGTTCGCGCGTGATGTTCATGTCGATAAGCTTGGTGCCGAAACCGGTTGTCTGAGGCGCTTTGACATCCTTGCGGCCTGTCTCGCGCCAGTTGAGCCGAAGCATGCGGTTCTGCCCGATACCTTCGACGCGCCAATTGACCTTCAGCGCATCGGTGGAATTGCCGGCATCGCCATATTTAAGCGCGTTGGTGGCCAATTCGTGGAAAGTCAGACCCAGCGCCTGCGTGGTTGTCTCGTCCAATAGCACTTCCGGACCTGAAAGCAGGTCGTCGGGCAGATCCTTGCCGAACACCTGGCCCAGCTCGATTTGCAACAGGTCGCGGAGGTCGGCTTTCTGCCAGCGTGAGCGTGTCAGCATGTCCTGTGAGGCAGCCATGGCCTGCAGGCGCGCGGCGAAGGAATTGGAGAACTCCTTGATGTCGGCGGCGCCCGCCGCCGTTTGACGCGCCATCGCCAGCACGCGCGTGATCGAGTTCTTGATGCGATGCTTCATTTCCTGGAGCATCAGATCCTTCTCCAGCAGGCTCTTCTCGGATGTCTCGTGCATTTCTGCGACCGCCTCGAAGGCGCGCTGCTGGAAGCGGGCGACCAACGCAATGGCGCCTGCGAGCAGAAGGCCGAACAGGCCGAGCATGACCGGAATGCCGCGTGAGGATGGCGGCGAGAAACCGCTGGTTGGCCGGAACTGCACGACCCATTCGCGCCCGGCAACGGCAATTTTTCGGGTCACCACCAGATCGGCGCCGATGGAATGGACCGGAGGGGTCTCCGATCGGAAGAGCAGGTTCTGGCCTTCGCCGCTGGTGTCATAGACCTCGATGTTGACCGGCAGTAGCGGGGCACGGTTCAGAGCAACCTGGAAAAGCTCCCGGGCGCGGAAGGCGGCGTAGAGGAAGCCGGTCGTCGCCGGGCGGTCGGCATCGATGCCGTCCGGCGCCGTCGCCGCGTTCAGACGGACGAAGACGAGGAAACCGGTGAAGGTCTGACCGGCCTGCGTCGCTTGGCCGAGCACCACCGGGCCGGTCGCGTGCTGCTCGTCGTCCGTCATCGCCTTTTCCAGCGCCGCCCGTCGTTCGGGGTCGGTCGCCATATCGTAGCCGATGGCAGCGCGGTTCGAGGCATCCAGCGGCTCGAACATCACGATCGGCGTGCGCCATGGCAAGGTCGTCGCCGGATAGACCGCCCGCATCTCCCCGATATTGCGCTGAATCTCGCGCTGGGCGATGATTTCGTCGCCGGTTTTAACCAGCTTCAACATGCCGATGCCGCGCAAGCCGGCAAAATGGCCATCTATGTCGAGCGCGTTGAAGAACGAACTGAACTCGCTGCGCGAAACGTCGCTCTTGCGCACATCGAACAGCGCCTTGGTCGAGCGCAGCAGCGAAAGATGGAGGTCGGCGCGGCTTTCGATGCGGTTCAGCGCATCGTCGGCGACCGCGTCGAACTTGATGCGCGCGGCTTCCTGCGTTGCGAAATAGGCGAACCCGGCCATCGCAAGGCTGATCAGCGCAACGGCGACAAACGCTATAACTGGGAAAAGTTTTTTCAACGGTGGATGCGGGCCCTGCGGTTCCGCACCTTATTAGCAAGTCCTTACGCCAACACAATGGCGAGCGTCACACTGTCGCCGCAGAGCCGCGGGCCCCTTGTGCCGGTTCAGGCTGCGATCTTGAGCGCGCCGGGGCCAGGTATGGCGCCGGGCGGGCATTTGCCCAGGATGATCATGCCGAGCACCTCGTCCTGGGTGACGTCCTGCGTGCGTGCCGTGCCGACCACCTGCCCGTTCTTCATGACGCAGACCCGGTCTGCCAGGTCGAAGACATCGTGGATGTCGTGACTGATCAGGAAGATGCCGATGCCATCGGCCTTGAGTTGCTTCACCAGTTCGCCCACCTGGGCCGTTTCCTGTGGTCCAAGCGCCGCCGTCGGCTCGTCCATGATCAGGATACGGGCGTTGAACAGGATGGCCCGGGCGATGGCGACCGACTGCCGCTGGCCTCCGGAGAGCTTCACCACCGGCTCCTTGAAGCGCTGGAAGCGCGGGTTGAGCCGCCCCATCACCTTGCGGGCTTCCGCCTCCATGGCGACGTCGTCCAGCGTGTTGTACTGGGTCATGATCTCGCGGCCGAGAAACAGATTGGCAGCCGCATCGACATTGTCCGCCAGCGCCAGCGTCTGGTAGATCGTCTCGATGCCGTATTTCTTGGCGTCGCGCGGATTGTTGATCTGCGCTTCCTCGCCATTGACGAATATCTGCCCGGCATCGCGCTTGTAGGCGCCGGAGAGTATCTTGATGAAGGTCGACTTGCCGGCGCCATTGTGGCCGAGCAGCGCCACCACCTCGCCTGGATAGAGGTCGCAGGATGCGCTGTCGACGGCGCGGATGCCGCCGAAAGCGATGGAGATGTCCTTCATTTCGATGAGCGGAGTACCGGTTCGGTCCATGATCCTGCTCCCTCAGACGCGTTTGCGATAGAAAGTATCAAGCCAGACGGCGACGACAAGCACCGCGCCGACAACGATGTTCTGCAGCGGCGTGTCGATGCCCAACAGCACCATGCCCGATTGCAGCGACTGCATCAGCAGCGCGCCCAGCATGGCGCCGATCACAGTTCCCGAACCGCCGGCGAGCGACGTGCCGCCGATGACCGCCGCCGCGATGACCAGCAGTTCGTCCAGCGTGCCCAGCGAGTTGGTCGAAGCATTGAGGCGGGCCGAGGAAATCGCCGCGGCGATGGCGCCCAGGACGCCCATGATCATGAACACCTTCATGGTCACCCAACGCGTGTTGATGCCGGCGAGGCTGGCCGCCTCCGGGTTGCCGCCGATGGCGAAGACGTAACGTCCGAAACGCGTGCGGTTGGTGACGAAGGTCATGACGATGCCGACAATGACCGCGATCAGCACCGGAATGGCGATGCCGTGGGCGATGAACAGTCCGCCTTCCGGAACCGGGATGCCGCTGGCCTCGGCGTAGCGTTTCACGATGCCAGCCGGCCAGGGATAGGAATTGGCGATCCAGACGGCGCCAAGGATGACCGCACAGGCAACCGCGCCGAGGAAGGCTTCAGCCCATACGGGGCGGAGCGGGAATTTGAAGCGCTTGCGCTGGGTGCGTCCGTTGAGAAGCAGCCCGACCACCGCGGCGCAGGCGACCAGCCCTACGACCCAGCTCCACATCGAGCCGATCGATCCAGCCGGCCCGCCGCCCATGAGCTGGAAGGTCGAGTCGAGCGGCGCAACCGTCTGTCCGCTGGTGACCCACCACGCAGCGCCACGCCAGACCAGTAGGCCGCCCAGCGTGACGATGAAGGCCGGGACGTCGAGATAGGCGATGATGAAACCCTGGAACGCGCCGATCAGAAGGCCCACCGCCACGCCAACCGCCAGCGCAATGACCCAGATCCAGGGGTTTCCGAGATCGAACCCCATGACGCGGATCAGTATATGCGCCTGCGTCACGCCCATGATCATGCCGACGACGCCTTCCAGCGAGCCGACTGATAGGTCGATGTTGCGCATGACGATGACCAGCACCATGCCGGTGGCCATGATGGCGACCGAGGACGACTGCACCGAAAGGTTCCAGAGATTTCGCGGCGTCAGGAACAGGCCGCCTGAAAGGAAATGAAGTCCGACCCAGATGATGATCAATGCGGCGACCATCCCGAGCATGCGGGTGTCGAGCTCGGTCGCCTGAAGAAAGCGGCCGACGGCATTGAGCTCGGAAGCGCGGGCCTGGTCCGCGCGGGCGCTGGACGTCGAATCTGTCATGAAATCCTCCCACCGGTTTGCCGTCTGGCGCGGATGCCGGAAGCCGATCGTAGCTGCATTCCCTTCGTCCCGGAAGCGGAAAGCACCTTGAGAAACGCCGCGACCGTGAGGCCGCGGCGTCGTTTGCTGGACAAGGGCCTGCGGCTTAGTTGCAGACCGAAACGCTGCCGGCCTTCACGCCGGTGCAGACCGCGTCCTTGGAAATCCAGCCGGCGTCGATGACGACGTTCAGATTGTCCTTGGTGATGGCGACCGGGGTCAGAAACACCGACTTGACGGTGTTTCCGCCAGGCGTGGTGAAATCCTTTGCCCCGGCGATGTCGCCCATGGCCTTGCCGTCGGCGAGCTGCGAGGCGATTTCGGCGGCGTTCTTGCCAAGATCGCGCGCATCCTTGAACACCGACACCGTCTGCGTACCCAGCGCGATACGGTTCAGCGCGGCATGGTCAGCGTCCTGGCCCGAAACCGGAACCGAGCCGGCAAGGCCCTGTGCCTGAAGCGCTGCGATTGCGCCGCCGGCGGTGCCGTCATTGGCAGCAACGACAGCGTCGACCTTGTTGTCGTTGGCAGTCAGGAACTGCTCCATGTTCTTCTGGGCGTTGGCAGGCAGCCAGCCGTCGGTATAGGCCTCGCCGACATTCTTGATCTTGCCGGCGTCGATGGCGCCCTTGAGAACTTCCATGGCGCCAGCGAACAGGAAATCGGCGTTCGGATCGGCGCCCGAACCCTTGATGAACACGTAGTTGCCTTCCGGCTTGACAGCGAACACGGCCTTCGCCTGCAAACGGCCGACTTCCGTGTTGTCGAAGGTCAGGTAAAAGGCATCCTTGTTTTCGATCAGGCGGTCGTAGCCAACCACCGGAATGCCTTCGTCGACGGCCTTCTGCACAGCCGGACCAATGGCGGAAGCGTCCTGCGCCAGGATGATGAGCGCGTTGGCGCCCTGGCTGATCAGGCTTTCCACATCGGCAAGCTGCTTGGTCGGGTTGGACTGGGCGTCGGCGGAGATGTATTTATCGCCAGCGGCTTCGATAGCCTTCTTCATGGCCGCCTCGTCGGTCTTCCAGCGCTCTTCCTGGAAGTTGGACCAGGACACGCCGATTACCTTGTCTTTCGCATGGGCGACGGACGCCAGCGTCAAAGACAAAGCAACACCCGCCAACATGGCGGTTGCAAATTTCCTCATGATTTCCTCCCTGCGCCGCTCGGCGCTGACTAATTGGCCTTAAGACCCGTACAGAAGCTCTTTTTTTCGAGCCTCAAAAAAAATCATGACGTAAGGATTGGCAGCTGTCAACGGATTTCCTTTTCGGATTTCTATTTTTTCGAGTTCCGAAAAAATAATGACAGCCCGCGTGGCTTCTGCCACAATTGACATCTTGCCGATTGCCGTGCCCTAGCAATCGCAAGGGGAGGAAATAACGATGTCGGTGGGAATCCGCCACGACGACTTGCGGCGGCGCAATCGTGCCATGGTCATCTCTGCCGTGCGCCGGGACGGCCAGCCTTCACGCACCGAGATCGCAGCGACGACCGGTCTCAGCCACTCGACCATATCGGCCATATCCTCCGACCTCATCGGCGAATGCGTGTTGATGGAAGCGCGCGGCGAAACAACGTCGTTGAAGCGCGGCCGTCCGCAGGTCGCGCTTGCGCTCAATCCGGATGCAGCCGTGGTTGCCGCCGTGGTCCTCTCCCTCAATTTCCTCTCAGCCGCGATCATCGACTATACCGGCCATGTGGTAGCCGAGGAGCATCGCCGGCTCGACACCCAGCATATGGGTCGCGAAGACCTCATCCAGCAATGCATCGACATTGTCGGCCAAGGCCTGGACCGCCTGCAACTCAGCGGCCGCCGGGTTCTGCGCATCGCGCTCGCCGTACAAGGCATCACCGACGCTCAGGCCCGCATCCTGCTCTGGACGCCGATCACCCCTCACACCGACATCCCGTTCGCCGACTTGCTGGAAGCCCGCTTCGGCATTCCGGTCATCGTCGAGAACGACTGCAACATGATGGCCGAGGCGCTGCGCTGGCGGAACCCCGAGCGCTACCGTGAGGATTTCATCGCCATCCTCCTCTCCCACGGCATCGGCATGGGCATGATTTTGAAGGGCGAGTTGTTCACCGGCACGCATTCTTCCGGCGGTGAGTTCGGCCACATGATCCACAAGCCCGATGGCGCGCGCTGCCGCTGCGGCCGACGCGGCTGCGTCGAAGCCTATGCCGGCAATTACGCCATCTGGCGCAATGCCCATGGCCTCGCCGAAAGCTCCGAACCGGCAGCCAACATCGTCGATGACGACATGCAGGCGCTTGCCGCCTTGGCGCGCGAAGGCGATGGCCCCGAACGCGAGGCCTATCGTACGGCCGGCGAAGCGCTGGGTTTTGGACTAGGCAGCCTGTTCGCGCTGATCGATCCTGCGCCTGTGGCCGTGGTCGGCATCGGCGCTGCGGCATTCGACCTTATCGAGCCGTCATTGCGCGCGGCAATCGCCAGAACGGCTGGCGGCCAGCATTCCGGTTCGATCTCCTTCGACACCGAGCCCGACGAACGGCCGCTCATCCGCGAAGGCTGCGCCATGCGGGCGCTCACCTTCGTCGATCAGGAGATCTTCGCACCCGGCAGTCAGCCGCAGGAATCGAGCAGGCAGGCGGCTGCTATTTGATGAAAGTCAGTCCTCGCGGATGGCGTAGCCGGCGCCACGGATCGTGCGGATGACGTCCGGCATCCGCCCTGTGTTGACCGCCTTGCGCAACCGCCCGACATGCACGTCGACTGTGCGCTCGTCGATATAGATCGTCTCGCCCCAGACATTGTCGAGGAGCTGGCTGCGCGAAAACACCCGGCCGGGGTGCCGCATCATGAACTCGAGCAGCCTGAACTCTGTCGGCCCAAGGCGGATCTCGCTCTTCTTGCGGTAGACTCGGTGCGATTCCCGGTCGAGCACGATGTCGCCGACCTTAAGCACTGAAGACAGAACCTCGGGCTTTGCCCGGCGCAGCAACGCCTTCACCCGCGCCATGAATTCCGGCGTCGAGAACGGCTTGACCAGATAGTCGTCGGCCCCGGTCGAAAGGCCACGCACCCGGTCGCTTTCCTCGCCGCGCGCCGTCAGCATGATAACCGGCAGCCGCTCGGTTTCCGGTCGCATCCGCAGACGCCGGCAAAGCTCGATACCGGAGACCGCGGGCACCATCCAGTCGAGGACGAGGAGATCCGGAACGTTCTCCTGCAGCCGGATCTCGGCCTCGTCGCCACGGGTTACGACTTCGACATGGTAGCCTTCGGATTCGAGATTGTAGCGGAGGAGGACGCCCAGCGGCTCCTCGTCCTCCACCACCATGATACGCGGTGCAATCATTGCTAGCCTTTCAGCCGTCACGCAGCCGGCGCTGCCGTCTCGTCAAGCTTGGGCCTGTTCGGCGGCAGTTGCTCGCCCGTCAGCACATAATAGGCGTTTTCGGCGATGTTGGTGACGTGGTCGCCGATCCGCTCGAGATTCTTGGCGCAGAACAGCAGATGCGTGCAAGCGGTAATGTTGCGCGGGTCCTCCATCATGTAGGTCAGGAGCTCGCGGAACACCGACGTGTATTTGACGTCGATCCGCTCGTCGTCGGTTCTCAGCTTGGACAGGGCCGGCGCGTTGCCGACGCTGTATTCGTCTACCACCGCATGGACCTGTTCCAGCACCAGTTGGGCCATCGATTCGATCGAGTGCGACAGGTCGCGCGGAACGGTGTGTTCGCCGACCGCGCCGACACGCTTGGCGATGTTCTTGGCCAGATCGCCGATTCGCTCCATGTCGCCGGCCATGCGAATGGCGCCGAGTACAGAACGGAGATCATCGGCCATCGGCTGGCGTTTGGCGATAAGCGTGATGGCGCGGCCGTCCAGTTCACGCTGGCGCGCGTCCATGATGGCGTCATCGGAAATGACGTGCTGCGCCAGCGCATTGTCGGCGCCGAGCAGAGCCCGCGTCGAGCTGCCGACCATCAGGCCGGCGAGCTCGCCCATCCCGTGGATGAGCTTGCTGATCTGGGCGAGATCTTCGTCGAAGGATGCGACCGTATGTTCGCTCATTGATGCTGTCCTCGTATGACGCGGGCGAAATCAGCCGAACCGGCCGGTGATGTAGTCCTGCGTGCGCTTCTCGCCCGGCGACGTGAACATCTTCTCGGTCTTGTCGTATTCGATCAGTTCGCCGAGATACATGAACGCCGTCTGGCTGGAGACGCGCGCCGCCTGCTGCATGTTGTGGGTGACGATGACAATCGTGTAGTCCACCTGCAACTCATCGATGAGTTCCTCGATCTTGGCGGTCGATAGTGGATCGAGCGCCGACGCCGGCTCGTCGAGCAAAATGACCTCCGGCTTCACCGCCACGGTGCGCGCGATGCACAACCGCTGCTGTTGGCCGCCCGAAAGGCTGAGGCCGCTGGCGTCGAGCTTGTCCTTGACCTCGTTCCACAGCGCCGCGCGATGCAGCGCCTGTTCGACCCGGACGTCCATTTCCGACTTCGAAAGCTTCTCATAAAGGCGGATGCCGAAGGCGATGTTCTCGTAGATCGACATCGGAAACGGCGTCGGCTTCTGGAACACCATGCCGATCTTGGTGCGCAGCAGGTTGAGGTCCTGCGAACGGTCCAGGATGTTCTTGCCGTCGAGCAGGACCTGCCCGTCGGCGCGCTGCTTCGGATAGAGCTCGTAGATGCGGTTGAAGACGCGCAGCAGCGTCGATTTTCCGCAACCCGACGGACCGATGAAGGCGGTGACGCTGCGGGCCGGAAGCGACAGCGATATGTTCTTCAGCGCCTTCGACTCACCGTAGTAGAAGTTGAGATCCTTGACCTCGATCTTGGTGGTTTTGGGAGCGAGGGCGATGGCATCTGACATGGCGATTTCATTGGACAGCATCGGTTTCATATCTCTCTAGGTCCTGCGTCCGGTGAGGCTCCGGGCGATGATCGACAGCGCCAGAACCGTGAGGGTGATGATGAGCGCGCCCGTCCAGGCCAATTGCTGCCATTCCTCATAGGGGCTGAGCGCAAACTGGAAGATGGTGACCGGCAGGCTGGCCATGGGTGCGTTGAGGTTGCTCGACCAGAACTGGTTGTTCAGCGCCGTGAACAGAAGCGGCGCGGTTTCGCCGGATATGCGGGCGATGGCCAGAAGGATGCCGGTGACGATACCCGAAAGCGCGGCGCGGTAGGCGACCGAGCGTATGACGATCCAGCGCGGCGCCCCGATGGCCGCACCTGCTTCGCGGAGCGAATTCGGCACCAGTGTCAGCATGTCTTCCGTGGTGCGGACCACAACCGGTATCACGAGGATGGCCAGCGCGAACGAGCCGGCGATGGCTGAGAAATGTCCCATCGGCCGCACCAGCAGCTCATAGACGAACAGGCCGACGATGATCGAGGGCGCCGAAAGCAGGATGTCATTGATGAAACGCACCACCACGGTGAGCTTCGAGAACCGGCCATATTCGGCCATGTAGGTGCCGGCCAGGATGCCGATCGGTGTGCCGACGATAATGCCGATCAAAGTCATGGCGATGGAGCCGGCGATGGCGTTCAGCAGGCCGCCGGCGTCGCCGGGCGGCGGCGTCATTTCCGTGAAGACGGAAAGCGAAAGACCGGCGACGCCCTTCCACAGAAGCGCGCCGAGGATGAGCGCCAGCCAGGCAAGGCCGATGCCGGCCGCCGCCATGCACAGCGTCATCATCACCGAGTTTCTGGCCTTGCGGCGGGCATGAAGCGATGAAGCGTTGGACATGTCAGGCTCCGGCGCGACGTTCGAGGCGCAGCAGCATGAAGCGCGCTATCGCCAGGATGAAGAAGGTGAGGATGAACAGGATCAGGCCGAGCGCGACCAGCGAGGACGTGTAGAGCGTCCCGTCGGCCTCGGTGAATTCATTGGCGATGGTGGCCGAGATCGTCGTTCCCGGCGCAAACAGCGAAGCGCTGATGCGATGGGCGTTGCCGATGACGAAGGTCACAGCCATGGTTTCGCCAAGCGCACGCCCGAGGCCCAGCATGACGCCGCCCATGATGCCGATGCGCGTATAGGGAATAACGACGCGGCGCGTGACTTCCCAGGTCGTGCAGCCGATCCCGTAGGCCGACTCCTTCAGAACCGCCGGCACCGTATCGAAAACGTCCTTGGTGATGGAGGTGATGAAAGGCAGCACCATGATCGCGAGGATGAGCGCCGAGGTCAGCATGCCGATGCCGTAGGGCGGTCCGGCAAACAGGCTGTTGAGGCCCGGGACGCCATGAAAGACATTGATGATGAAGGGCTGCAGGGTCGTCTGCAGGAAGGGCGCGAAAACGAACAGGCCCCAGATGCCGTAGATGATGGACGGGATGCCGGCCAGGAGCTCGACAGCGATGCCGATGGGGCGCTGGAGCGGGCGGGGGCAGAGTTCAGTCAGGAACACGGCAATGCCGATGCCGATGGGAACAGCGATCAGGATGGCGATCGCGGCCGTCACAACGGTGCCGTAGATCGGAGCCAGGGCGCCGAATTTCTCCGTCACCGGGTTCCAGGATTCGGTGGTCAGGAACGAGAAGCCGAATTTGGAGAGCGCTTCCCACGAACCAACCACAAGGGAGAAGCCGACACCCCCGAGGATGAGCAGCACGAGAATGGCGGCGCCGCGTGTGCTGTTGCGGAACAGCGAATCCGTAAGCGCGAACCGCCGGACCCGGCTTTCCCTGGCCTGGGCGGCAAGCGACGATGGCATGGCTTCGGCAACGATGGTCATGGATTCTCACTTTCGAAAGAATGGGGAGGGCGCGGTGCGCCCTCCCCGCCAGACGTGATGTCACATTGCCGAGTAAAGCGGCTTGCCGTCGCTGCCGACGATGTCCTTCGACCATGTCTCTTCGATGCTCTTCACGACATTGTCGGGCATCGGCACGTAGTCGAGGTCGGCCGCCACTTCGTCGCCCTTGCTGTAGGACCAGGAGAAGAACTTGAGGGCTTCACCGGTTGCAGCCGCATCATCCGGCTTCTTGTAGACCAGGATCCAGGTCGCGGCCGTCATCGGCCAGGACTCGGCGCCCGGCTGATTGGCGAGGATGACGCCGTAACCGGGCTGCGAGCTCCAGTCGGCATTGGCTGCCGCTGCCGAGAACGATGCAGCGGTCGGCTCAACCTTCTTGCCGTCCTTGTTCATCATGTCGGTGTAGGTCAGCTTGTTCTGCTTGGCGTAGGCGTATTCGACGTAGCCAATCGCACCGCTGGTCTGGGCAACGTTGTTGGCGACGCCTTCATTGCCCTTGGCGCCGATGCCCACCGGCCATTCGAGCGCGGTGTTGACGCCGACCTTGCTCTTCCAGTCGGCATTCACGTCGGCGAGATAGTAGGCGAAATTGAAGGTGGTGCCGGAACCGTCCGAACGGTGAACGACCGCGATCGCCTGATCGGGCAGCTTGGCGTCCGGGTTCAGCTTCTGGATCGCTGCGTCGTTCCAGTTGGTGATCTTGCCAAGGAAGATATCGCCGAGCGTCGCGCCGTCGAGCACGAGCTGGCCGGGGGTGATGCCTTCAAGGTTCACGACCGGCACGATGCCACCCATGACCATCGGGAACTGGGCGAGGCCCGTGGCTTCGAGGTCTTCGCCCTTCAGCGGCGCGTCGGTGGCGCCGAAGGTGACGGTCTTGGCCTTGATCTGCTTGATGCCGCCGCCGGAGCCGATCGACTGGTAGTTGAGACCGATGCCGGTCTCCTTCTTGTAGGTGTCGGCCCACTTCGCATAGATCGGATAGGGGAAGGTCGCGCCGGCGCCGGAGATGTCCGCGGCCATGGCCGCCGAAAGGGTGATGGTGGACGCCGCAGCCATTGCGATCGCAACGGCCGCAGAGCGGATGAAATGTCTCATTTGGCCTGCTCCTGTTCGGAATATGGTCTCTAGACGCCATGTTGTTTCAGCGTCACGGGAGGCCATAAACTCGGTTTATTACAGTCGCATGACAGTTTCGTGTCGGGTCGGTAACGCCGCACAGCCCATCGGCGGTGACATGGGCTGAAAGGGCACAAGCCGGTTGGCGATTTCTTTTTGAATCAAAGGTTTTACGGTCAAAGCGCGCCCGCTGCGGATTTGAAGCGGACGCTTTTGCATAAAATCCGGATCCGATCGGGCCGGACGGCGGGTGCTCGGCTCAGGCGGAACGCTGTCCCGCTTCCGTCGTCCCGATCCACAATTCCAGCTTCTCCAGCAACGCTTTCGGGCTGATCGGCTTGGAGAGGTAGTCGTCCATGCCGGCTTCCAGGCAACGATCGCGGTCGCCCTTGAGCGCATGCGCGGTGACGCCGACGATCGGCACCCGTGCGGCCGCGCCCTCGATCCGGCGGATTTCGGCGGTGGCCTCCATGCCGTTCATCTCCGGCATCGAAACATCCATCAGGATCATGCGTGGCTTCAGCTTGCCCCAGGCATCCAGCGCCTTGCGGCCATTGCCGACGATCTCGAAGCTGTAGCCCGTCTCGCCGAGTATCTGGGTGAAGACGAGCTGGTTCACCTCATTGTCCTCGGCAACGAGGATGTCTATGCCTGCACCCGGGTTCATCAGGGCGCTGGACCGCGGACGCATCGCCGGCGGCTGCAGCGACGCGCGCTTCGGATAAAGCGTCGAGGGCGCGAGCACAGGACTGCCCAAAGCCCCGACCTCCTGTTTCGAAGGCTCGTCCGGCTGCGCGTTCGGCATGCCTGCGGTGTGATGGCGCTGGATGGTCGCGACCAGGGTCTCCAGCAGCGCCGAGGAACGCGCCGGCTTGATGAGCTGCGCGTCGATCTGCAGGTCGCGGTAGTTCGAGCCGGCGAACTGATCGACAGAAGTCAGCATGATGATCGGCGTATCGGCGATGCCTTCGGTGCTGCGCACGATCTGCGCCATTTCAGCGCCGCTCATGCCCGGCATCTGATAATCGAGCACCACGCAATCGACCGATACCCCATAGGCGGCCGCGGCGATCAGCACCTTGAGACCCTCCGCGCCGCTCTCGGCGGCGCAGGAATCGAATTTCCACGACGTCATCTGTTCCGTCAGTATGGAGCGGTTGACGGCATTGTCGTCGACGATCAGCACCCGCGCGCCGGTCACGTCGATCGGCGTGATGCGCTGCATGCCCTGGTTGTCGGCTCTCGGCAGGGTCATGGTGAACCAGAAGGTGGAACCCCGGCCTTCGGCGCTTTCCAGGCCGATCTCGCCGCCCATCAAGTCAACGAGGCGCGAGGTGATGGCGAGACCCAGCCCCGTGCCTTCATGACGGCGGGTGGAAGAGGTGTCCACCTGGCTGAATTTCTCGAAGACCAGCCTCAGCTTCTCCTCGGGAATGCCGATGCCCGTGTCGGTAACCGAGATTTTCAGCTTGGTGCCATCCGGCATCGTGGTGCCTTCGACATCGACGAGAACGTGGCCCTCGTCGGTGAACTTCACCGCATTGCCGAGCAGATTGGTGACGATCTGGCGGATGCGTCCGACATCGCCGACGAACAGGCCGTCGAGACCAGGTTCGATCCGAACGATCATCTCCAGGTCTTTTTCCTTCGCCCGTGTCGAGACCAGCGTGGCGACGTCTTCTATCGCCTCGGCCAGATTGAAGGGTGCGGGATCCAGCACCAGCTGGCCGGCATCGATCTTGGAGAAGTCGAGAATGTCGTTGATGATGGTCAAGAGCGCATTGCCGGACTTCACGATGATATCGGTGAAGGTTCGCTGTTTCGGGTCAAGCTCCGACTTCGCCAGGAGTTCGGCCATGCCGAGCACGCCGTTCATCGGCGTGCGTATCTCGTGGCTCATATTGGCCAGGAATTCCGACTTTGCCCGGTCGGCCAGAACAGCGCGCTGCCGCGCCTCCTGAAGCTCCGCCTCGCGCTGCTTCAGCAGCGTGATGTCCATCGTCGAACCGATGAGATAAAGCGATCCGTCGGAAGCGATCATTGCCCCCTTGCGCGCAAACTGGTGCCGGATGGTTCCATCCTGAGCCGTCACCGTCTCCTGGATTTCCTGGGTCTCGCCGGTGCGCAGCACGGCAAGGTCGCCTTCCACGAAAGCTTCGCCCTCGACGCCGAACATCTCGATATCGGTCTTGCCGATCGCGTCTTCCTTCGAGATGCCGGTCAGATCGCACCAGCCCTGGTTGACATAGAACTGCCGCAGGTCCGAGCGCTTGGCGTAGATCGATACCGGGACGTTGTCGATGAGGCTCCGGAACACCTCGTTTTCGCGCATGCTTTCCTGCAGCGCGCGCTCGCGTTCCTTGACATCGCTGATGTCGGCGCTCGATCCGATGAGGTGGACCGACCCGTCCTGCGCGACCAGCCGGCTCTTGCGGGTGACCAATTGATGGGTTTTTCCGTCGCGGCCGGAAACCGATTCCTCGATTTCCTGCACCAGACCGGTCTTTGTCACTTCGGCGTCGTGTTGTGCGTAGCGATCCGCATCGGCCGTCTTGAAAAGGTCATGATCGGTGCGTCCGACCGCCTCTTCCTTGGCGATGCCCGTCATGGCGGACCAGGCCTTGTTGACGAATTCGATCCTGCGTTCGGCCGTCTTGATGAAGGCCGCGACCGGCAGCTCATCCATGGCATGCCGGAACAGGTCGATCTGCCGCATGGAATTGTGCAGCGCCAGTTCGCGCGCCTTCAGTTCGGAGATATCGAACACGAAGCCCGCAACATAGTTGCGGCCGCTTTCCAGCTTGACCCGGTTCTTGCGCACAATGCGGGAACGTCCGATGCCGCCGAGCTCGAAATTCTCCTCGACCTCATAGGGATCGCCGGTATCGAGCACATGGTGCTCGCTTTCCTCGAACAGCTTTGCTTCGTGAGACGGCAGGAAGTCGCCGATCCGCCTGCCGAGCATCGACTGCGGATCGGCGGAATAGATCGACGCAAGCGCCTCGTTGACGAACACGAAGCGCAGCTCCTCGTCCTTGACGAAAATCGGGTCCTTGACGTTGTCCATCACCGCCGCGGCCAGACGCGACTTTTCAAGCGCTTCGGCGAGATCGGCCTCGCGCTGCTTCATCTCGGTGACGTCCACATAGGACACAAGCCGTTTGCCGCCGGACAGCGACGTGACCGAAAAGATCATCGTGCAGCCGTCGGCGCGCTGGAATTCCCGCGGAGCGACATCGCCCGCCCGGATTTCCGTCAGCCGTGACGAGACATAATTTTCCCACTCGTCGTCGGCCACCGCGTAGATGCCATTGTGGCGGTTGGCGTCCATGATCTGGCGCAGCGAAACGCCGACATGCATCTGCTCGGGCGTCAGCTTCCAGATGTCGTAGAAGGCGCGGTTGATGATTTCCGTCTTGAGATCCGCATCCAGAATGAGGATGCCCATCTTCATGGCGTCGATGGTTCTTTCCAGATCGTAAAGCAGATGCCGTCCGCGCTCGACGGCGTCGAGCAATTCATCCTGCTGTTCGGGGCGGCCATCCCGCCTAAGCTCCATGACCGAATGGCTGAGTGCGGTGACGTTGCGGGCCAATCCGCGATATCCGAGAAAGGCGCCTTGCTCGTCAAAGCGCGGCAGACCGGTGATCGACACCCACCGGCATTGCGGATGGGCGTCCTTGATTTCGTACACAAAATCCTTGAACGGTCGCCGCGCCTCGAGATCCTCGAGATGGGCGGCGGCGGCCTGACTGCCTTCCGAAACCCGCTTGAGAAAATCGAAGCGGAAACGGCCGATCACTGTTGCCGGATCGATGCCGGTTTCGCTCTGGTAGTTGTCCGAAAGCCAGGAAAACCGCAGTTCGGCGTCCGTTTCCCAAAGCCAGTCGCTGCCGGCTTCAAGCAGGTCCCAGGCCGATTCGGAAAGGGGTGAGCCCGACATGCGTCCGGCGACGGACGTCCCCTCGCCGGGGGACCCGCGCGACCCGCCTGTCCCGACACTGCCCTCTGTCTTTCTCATCCCTACCCGCCTAGAACGCCAGGCCCCTCCGCGGCCTTGGTTAACATCGGCGACAAGCATTAATTATCGACTAACCTTAATGAAGTTGCGCCGCCGCAATAGTCATGTCTGAAACTTCATCCGCGGCTTTACCAAGCCCGCAATCCGAATTGCCATCGGCACCGGCAGCGCGATACTATGGTCGGGATGGCGCACATACCGAAGCTTTTGTTCCTGATTGTTCTGGCGCTGGCTGCGAGCGGATGCTCGCGCAGCAGCGATGGCAGCGTGGTCATTCCCAAGCAGGTGGACATGAGGCGGATATGGGACCGCGAACCGCCGGTTCAACGCGTGCTACTGGGCCAGAACCCGGCTGTCTTCCCCGTCTCGCCGCAAGCCAGCCAGCCGCGCCGCGTCGTGGCCGTGGCGCCGCGCACACGCCGTGCGCCCATCCGTACGATGCGGGCGAGGAACGAACCGGTTACGAGTTCACCGTTGAACTGCCGCAATGTCAGCGAACCCGGAAAACGGGTGCGGATGGTCTGCGACTAGCCAAGATAACCGCTTTCGATAAGGACCGACGGCGGCTTTTATTCGTCCGGAAAGAACGCCGGGCCGACCATGCGGACCTGCCGTGTGGTGTCCAGCTTTTCTAAGGAAGCGTTCTGTGCTTCCCCTTGCGCTTCTTCACTGATCGCGCTCGTACGCTCGGCAATTTCCGGCCGGGAAGCCGGCAATGGAATGATGGCGTTCTTCATGTTCGTCGGCGTAACGGTCCGCGCCCGCAGCTCGGCGACGCGGTCATAGTAGCGCTTCAGATCGCATGCCCTGAAATTGGCGTCTTCGCGATAGCGGAATGCCGCCGGAAGCTCCTTGTAGGGTCTGCGCTCCCCGACAGAGACCATCTCCTCGGTCTCCAGGCTGAGGTCGCTGAGCGAATACACGTCGACCGCTGCAGCGTCGCAGATGTAGCGGCACTGATCGAGGGTATCCTCGACGTCGTCCTGCTTGGCGAACTGCGATTTCGGCGCCGGAAAATAGTAGCCGTCGGACTGGCGCACGCAAAACAGCACAGCACCGCTGGCGACATAGCTTCCGCTCGGACGCTGTTCCTGTTTGATCGTTTCAGTCCGTTCGCGCCGCGCCGCGCCGTTGTCGCAGCCGAGCGATGCATATCGCGCCCTCAGCCTTGATGCGTCCCTCACCCCGGAAGCCTCGGCGATCTGCCGCTGCACTGTTGCCTGGCGGCTGGCGATGTCGCCACATGCGTCGAAGAACCCGCCGGAGCCGCCGCCGCTGCATCGGCGCTGGCGTTCCAACCCCTTCAGCGCGACAAGCTGGCGCCTGAGCGCCGCCACCTGCGCACTGTTGCCGCCGCTGCCGCTATTACGCAGTTGGCTGGCAATGGCGGAGCAGGCATCCGCATAGGAAACCGTCACGCTGGCGGCAAGCGAACATAAAGCGAGAATGGTCGCGAAAACCAGCAAACGAACCGGGGCCGCAGCCCGCTTTGTTCCACAGGAAACCGCACAATTGCCTATGGTCTGTCCGCGCGCATGGCTTGCGCACCTGCCAGACGACTCCGCCGCCGAGGAAAACATGTTGCCGACCTTCAAACCTGAGACCGGGACTATACTTACGACGCCCGAAAAGTTCGAGTCTTCATTGGGCCCGATTCATTACAGGATTAAGAAGCCGTATGCGGCCCATGAACCAATGGCCGGCATCACACTGCGGTTTCCCGAAAACTCTGGGCATTTTATGATTAAGAACCGAGGCCGAAAAGCCGTTGGCGCGAAGGCGCTGATCGGTAGGTCGCTGGAAAAGGGAATTCTGGTACGCCCAAGGGGAATCGAACCCCTGTTCCCGCCGTGAGAGGGCGGTGTCCTGACCGCTAGACGATGGGCGCAGCCGAGACCGGCGATATAGTCTGGCGGTTTGCAAAAAGCAACAGCGGCCGAACTAGCGATTGCGAACGGCGAAGCGTCCGATCATGCGCTTCTCGCCCAAGTCGTAGACGAAGATCGAGCGGCTGCCGTCGGCGAGTTCCGCGTCGATGGATATGCGATTGCCGGAAAGAGACTGCGACACCACCCTGGAGCCCGGCGGCAGCACGATATCGCCTGTTGCCGGCTCTCCGACCGGCGCCTGGATGTCGCCTGCGGCGGGGGCCGGCGGCGCGGCGGTGCGTGACTTGTAGACAAGCGCCGCGACCACCACCATAAGGGCGAGGAACAGAAGGCCGAGATTGATGGCCATGAAGCGCACCATCTTGCGGCGCACCTTCTCGACATTGGGGTCGAGCGGCTTGTCTTCTTCGTCGGTTTGAACACGCGCCATGGCGGAAATTTCCGGAATGGGTTTTCGATGATTGCACCTGATAGCGAAGGGCACCGGCAATTGATAGAGGACAGATCGGGCGCGGCAGGCCCGGTGACGCTCCAGGCCGGCGACGATGCCGAAGGCCAGCGGCTCGACCAGTGGCTGGCGGAAAAGCTTGCCCCCGGTCTGTCGAGGACGCGGGTTCAAGCTCTCATCAGGCACGGCGCGGTGCATGTCGGCGGCAAGGTCGCAACCGAGCCCAAGCAGAAGCTGACGGCCGGCGCCGGGATTTCGATCGAACTTCCAGAGCCCGAACCGGCTGAACCGCAGGCCGAGGACATCCCGCTCGACATTCTCTATGAGGACAACGCACTCATCGTCATCAACAAGCCAGCCGGCCTGGTGGTGCATCCCGGCGCCGGCAACTGGACCGGCACGCTGGTCAATGCGCTGATCCATCATTGCGGCGACACGCTTTCCGGCATCGGTGGCGTGAAACGGCCCGGCATCGTCCACCGCCTCGACAAGGACACCAGCGGCGTCATGGTCGTCGCCAAGACCGACCGCGCCCACCGGGTGCTGTCAGACGCCTTCGCCGACCATGGCCGCACCGGGGATCTGAAGCGCGCCTACGTGGCGCTTGTCTGGGGCATCCCCCAGCGCGTCACCGGTACGGTGGATGCGTATCTCGGCCGCGCCGCCGACCGTATCCGCCGCGCCGTGGTGCCGGAAGGCCGCGACGACGCCCGCCATGCCGTCACCCATTACACGGTTGAGGAGCGTTTCGGCGAAGGGCAGAAGGAGTTCGCCTCCGCCAGCCTGGTCGAATGCCGGCTGGAAACCGGCCGCACCCACCAGATCAGGGTGCACATGGCCCATATCGGTCATCCTCTGGTCGGCGACAGCGACTACGGCCAGGCGTTCAAAACCAAGGCCAACCGTCTGCCGGAGCCGCTGAAATCCGAGGTCCAGGCCTTTCACCGGCAAGCTTTGCATGCCCGCCTGCTTGAATTCTCCCATCCCGATACCCACATGACGATGAGGTTCGAGGCGCCGATGCCGAAAGACATGGAGACTCTCGCCGGCGGCTTTCGCAAACTCTGAACCGGGATCCAACCACCAAAACCTGAGCCGTATTGTTCACTTTGGCGTGACACACTGTTTCGCATTGAACAAATGCTGTCTTTTCTGGTTTTGTTCCTGTATAAATCGATTAGCGAGGATGCGCCGTTCGGCATCCGCGCCATATGCCCGCCGCGTTTTGGGGGCATCACTCTAAGAGAGGGAGGGCGCTATCATGGCCCAGTCACTACCCAGTATCGTTTCCGGCGAAGGCGGCCTCAGCCGCTACTTGGAAGAAATCCGCCGCTTTCCCATGCTGCAGCCGCAGGAAGAGTACATGCTCGCCAAGCGGTATAATGAGCATGAGGACACCGGCGCCGCCCACAAGCTCGTCACCAGCCACCTCCGGCTGGTCGCCAAGATCGCCATGGGCTATCGCGGCTACGGCCTGCCGATCGGCGAGGTGATCTCCGAGGGCAATGTCGGCCTCATGCAGGCCGTCAAGAAGTTCGAGCCGGAACGCGGTTTCCGGCTGGCCACCTATGCCATGTGGTGGATCAAGGCCTCGATCCAGGAATACATCCTGCGCTCGTGGAGCCTGGTCAAGATGGGCACGACCGCCAATCAGAAGCGCCTGTTCTTCAACCTGCGCAAGGTGAAGGGCAAGATCCAGGCGCTGGACGATGGCGACCTGAAGCCGGATCAGATCACCGAGATCGCCACTCGGCTGAATGTCTCCGAGGCGGAGGTCGTTTCGATGAACCGCCGCCTGTCGGGCGACGCCTCGCTCAACGCGCCGATCCGCGCGACGGAGGGCGAAAGCGGTGAATGGCAGGATTGGCTCGTCGATGACCATGAAAGCCAGGAAGACATGCTCATCGAGCAGGACGAACTGGAGAACCGGCGCGGCATGCTGTCGGGCGCCATGGCCGTCCTGAATGATCGCGAGCGCCGCATCTTTGAGGCCCGCCGTCTCGCCGAGGACCCGCTGACGCTGGAAGAACTGTCCAGCGAGTTCGACATCTCCCGCGAGCGTGTCCGCCAGATCGAGGTTCGCGCCTTCGAAAAGGTGCAGGATGCGGTCAAGGCCGCCGCCAAGCGGCAGGCACAGTCGCTGCGCACCATTGAGGCGCAGCCGGCCGCGTAAGCGGTTCGAAATCTGGCCAACAAAAAGCGGCGCTGAAATTCAGCGCCGCTTTTCTTTTGTCTCCAACCCTTCAGTGCTTACCCTAAAGGCTCCGGGGTATCCGTCGCGGCTTAAGCCGCCGGCTGCTTAGTCTTGCGCAGATAAGGCAGCACGGTCTCATATGCCCCGAACCGCTTGATCGCATCCTCGTTGGACACCGCGCCGGTGATGATGACGTCGTCGCCCTGTTTCCAGTTTGCCGGCGTCGCCACCTGATGCTTGGCGGTCAGCTGCATGGAATCGACCGCCCGAAGAATCTCGTCGAAGTTGCGGCCCGTGGTCATCGGATAGGTCAGCACCAGCTTGATCTTCTTGTCAGGCCCGATGACATAGACCGAACGCACCGTGGCGTTGTCGGCAGGGGTGCGCCCCTCGGAACTGTCGCCGGCGCCCGCCGGCAGCATATCGTAAAGCTTGGCGACCTTGAGGTCCTTGTCGCCGATCAACGGGTAATTCACCGTATGGCTGGTCGCCGTCTTGATGTCGTCCGCCCACTTGCCGTGGCTTTCGACCGGATCGACCGAGATGCCGACGATCTTGACATTGCGCTTTTTGAACTCGCCTTCGAGCCCCGCCATGGTGCCGAGTTCGGTGGTGCAGACAGGCGTGAAGTTCTTCGGATGGCTGAAGAGAATGGCCCAGCCGTCACCGATCCAGTCGTGGAAATGGATCGGCCCCTGGGTGGTTTCGGCGGTAAAATCCGGCGCGATGTCGTTGATGCGAAGGCTCATGACGGTCCTGCCCTATCTCATTGTTATGGATTAGCTGCCGACGAAAGCGGCAATTGCTTCCGGTACCATTCTATCTTTTCTCAAAAACATGCCGGAAGGAAGAACGTACTGGCAGAAACGCATCTGCGGACAAGAAAATCCGGATATCGGTTGAACCGGGGAATCGTTTGCCCTTGTGCCCGACGACGACCGGCGAGCGCCTAGGCTTTCTTGATCGTCAGCGTCCCCGCCAGATCTTCCATGCGCTGCGCCAACGCGCCAAGCGCTCCGGTCAGGGCGGAATCGTTCTTGTCGGCCTTGATCAGTGCATCGTCGCGCGTCTTGCGCAGCGTCTGCACTTCGCTCTCCATACCCATGATGCGCTTTTGCAGTTCTGAAAGCTCGTCCATGACCATGATGCCAGCCATGACCGTCAACCGCTGGTCACCGATTTCGCCGAACGATTCCTTAAGATGCGAGACATACCGGTCGAAGCGCTCGGCCAGGTCGATAAGATGCTCTTCCTGGCCTTCGTCGCAGGCCATCCGGTATTGCTTGCCGTCGATCGAAACCGTTACCTGCGCCATGGCTTACCTATCAAGCACCGCGCGGATGGTTTCCATCGCGGTCACCAGCCGTCGCGAAACTTCCTTGTTGGCATCTTCGAGCCGCTCGGCCCGGGCTTCCGAATTGTCGAGTTCCTGCGCCAACCGCGAACGGTCGGCATTCATGCGCTGAACCTCTGCCTCGGCTTCGGAATAGTCGCGTTCATGCTCGAGACGAGCCGCGACGGCGTTCTCGAGACCCTCCATCGCCTTACCGAGTCTGGCGATCACTTCCTTGAGCGTAGTTTCGCCGGTCATGGCCTTCGTCCCGTGATTGCCCATCACCGAATCGTGCGCGTTCAGAACGCCTTATTCATGAAACATTAGGCGCCGGGTGAAGCATGCGTCAACAAGCTCTCGCGGCTGTCCCCTGCTAACGGCGGAAAGCCAGCCAAATATGGCGGCGAACGACGCCAAAGATGGACTAAATCGATTTAGAGTTTGTTGACTAAAATGGCTGGCCTGATATGTGTCGCGCAGCCTGGAAAGCGCGCAAACTCCCTGAAATAAGTTGGCGTTGGAGGAACGATGTCTACGCGAGAACAACACGACCGGATGGCCAATGCGATCCGTTTCCTGTCCATGGATGCCGTCGAAAAGGCCAATTCCGGCCATCCCGGCCTGCCTATGGGCTGCGCCGACATCGCAACGGTGCTGTTCACGCGCTTCCTGAAATTCGACGCCAAGGCGCCCCACTGGGCCGATCGCGACCGCTTCATCCTGTCGGCCGGCCACGGTTCGATGCTGCTGTACTCGCTGCTCTATCTGACGGGCTACGAGGACATGACCATCGACCAGCTGAAGAATTTCCGCCAGCTCGGATCGAAGACGGCGGGCCATCCCGAATACGGCCATGCCGCAGGCATCGAGACCACCACCGGCCCGCTCGGCCAGGGCCTCGCCAACTCGGTCGGCTTCGCGCTCGGCGAGCGGATCATGAATGCCGCCTTCGGCAACGACCTGGTTGATCATTACACCTATGTCCTGGCCGGTGACGGCTGCCTGATGGAGGGCATCAGCCAGGAGGCCATTTCCCTGGCCGGACACCTGAAGCTCAACAAGCTCATCGTCTTCTGGGACAACAACGACATCTCCATCGACGGACCGGTCTCGCTGGCCGATTCCACCGATCAGGTTGCCCGCTTCCAGGCTTCCGGCTGGAATGCCATGCATGTCGACGGCCACGACCCCGAGGCCATTGCCTACGCCATCGAGGCCGCCCGCCATTCCGACAAGCCGACGCTTCTCGCCTGCAAAACCACCATCGGTTTCGGCGCGCCGACCAAGGCCGGCACCAACAAGGCGCACGGCTCGCCCCTCGGCGCGGACGAGATCGCCGGCGCCCGCAAATTCTTCAACTGGGAGCTGCCGCCGTTCGAAGTGCCGAAAGACGTCCTGGATGCCTGGCGCGCCGCCGGCAAGACCGGGGCGAAAACCCGCACCGAATGGGAAGGCCGCCTCGGCAAATCCGACAAGAAAGCCGAGTTCGAGCGCCGGATGGACGGCAAACTGCCGAAGGGCTTCGACGACACGATCGTCGACTACAAGAGGAAGCTCAGCGCCGACAAGCCGAAGGTGGCGACGCGGAAATCCTCCGAAATGGCGCTGGAGGCCATCAATGGCTTCGTCCCGGAGACGATCGGCGGCTCGGCCGATCTGACCGGCTCCAACAACACCAAGACCAGTCAGACCAAGAACATCACGCCCACGGACTATGGCCAGCGCTATATCCACTACGGCATCCGCGAACACGGCATGGCCGCCGCCATCAACGGCCTGACCCTGCATGGCGGTCTCATCGCCTATGGCGGCACTTTCCTGTGCTTTTCGGACTATGCCCGTCCGGCAATGCGCCTTGCCTCACTGATGGGGATACGGTCGATCTTCGTCATGACGCACGATTCCATCGGTCTCGGCGAGGACGGTCCTACGCACCAGCCGGTCGAGCATCTGGCTGCCCTGCGCGCCATTCCCAACCACAACGTCTTCCGCCCGGCCGATGCCGTGGAAGCGGTGGAATGCTGGCAGATCGCGCTTGAAAGCGAGAAGACCCCTTCCACCCTGGCGCTGACCCGCCAGAACCTGCCTACGGTTCGCACCGAGCATGTCGCGCAGAACCTGAGCGCCAAGGGAGCCTATGAACTCGCCGCCGCCGAGGGCGGCGATGCCGCGGTGACCATCTTCGCCACAGGTTCCGAGGTCGAGATCGCGCTCGATGCGCGAAAGCTCCTGCAGGGGCACGGTCACCCGACCCGTGTTGTCTCCATTCCCTGCATGGAACTGTTCGATCAGCAGGGCGACGCCTACCGCAAGAAGACGTTGGGGGCCGCCAAAATCAATGTCGCCATCGAAGCTGGCATCCGCGAAGGCTGGGACCACATTATCGGCATTGACGGCATCTTCATCGGCATGAAGGGTTTCGGCGCTTCGGGCTCAATCGAACAGCTCTATCCGCATTTCGGCATCACCGCCGAAGCGGCCGCCAAGGCGGCGGAAGCCCGGCTGCATGCCAAATAGCCTCGCCTGAAAAACAGTTTCCGCCGGGCCAGCGCTGCTGTTTCGGCGGCCGGGCGGCTGGATTGTTTGCCGGTCTACCGCTATGAAGTCTCAAAATTGAAACCCATCCGCTCCCAGGGAGAGAAACATGCCTGTCAGAGTTGCCATCAACGGGTTTGGCCGTATCGGCCGGAACGTCCTGCGCGCCATCCATGAGTCCGGCCGCAAGGACATCGACGTCGTTGCCGTCAACGATCTTGGCCCGGTCGAAACCAATGCGCACCTGCTGCGCTATGACAGCGTGCATGGCCGCTTCCCGCATGAAGTCACTGTCCAGGGCGACCAGATTTCCGTCGGGTCGGAAAAATTCAAGGTCACTGCGATCAAGGATCCGTCGCAACTGCCGTGGAAGGAACTGGGCATCGACATTGCCCTCGAATGCACCGGCATCTTCACCTCGAAGGACAAGGCCTCCGCTCACCTGACCGCAGGCGCCAAGCGCGTGCTGGTTTCGGCCCCCGCCGACGGCGCCGACCTGACCGTCGTCTACGGCGTCAACCACGACAAGCTGTCGAAGGACCACATCGTCGTCTCGAACGCTTCCTGCACCACCAATTGCCTGGCGCCGGTCGCCATGGTGCTGAACAATGCATTCGGCATCGAGAAGGGCTTCATGACAACCGTGCATGCCTATACCGGCGACCAGCCGACGCTGGACACCATGCACAAGGATCTCTATCGCGGCCGCGCCGCGGCCATGTCGATGATCCCGACGTCGACGGGCGCCGCCAAGGCTGTCGGCCTTGTCCTTCCCGAACTGCAGGGGAAACTCGACGGCGTGTCGATTCGCGTGCCGACGCCGAACGTCTCGGTCATCGACTTCAAGTTCGTTTCCAGGAAACCGACCACAGTCGAAGAGGTCAACAAGGTGCTGATGGCCGCCGCCGACGGCCCGCTCAAGAACATCCTCGCCTATACCGACGAGCCGCTCGTCTCGATCGACCTCAACCACAACCCGGCGTCTTCGACCTTTGCGCTCGACCAGACCAAGGTGATCGACGGCAATCTGGTCCGCGTCATGTCGTGGTACGACAATGAATGGGGCTTCTCCAATCGCATGAGCGATACGGCCGTCGCCTTCGGCAAGACGATTTCCTGACGTTCGCTTTCTCTTGATATTTTGAACGCCCGGTCTCTGGCCGGGCGTTTTCATTTTGCGATGGTCCAACCTGCATTCGAAGAAAAACATCGGGCAGGACCAAAAAATCTCGGTCTTGCCTTGCACTGGCCATGCCTTCGCCCCACTCTGCGATGAAGCCATATTTTCAAGGACTTGAGGGGGTGCTTTCCGCATGGAGCATGCGATCTATCTGATAACGCTGGTCGGCACCGGTCTGGTGGTCGCCGCAGCGTTTTCGAGCCTGATCGCCTTCCGTTTCGGTGCCCCCTTGCTGCTTCTGTTCCTTTGCATCGGCCTCGCCACCGGCGCCGACGGCCTTGGCATCCAGTTCGACAACGCTCGCGTCGCCTACTTCGCCGGATCGCTGGCGCTTGCCGTCATCCTGTTCGATTCCGGCTTCGGCACGCCGTTGAAAGTGCTGCGGCAGGCGGCGGGACCGGCGCTCTCTCTGGCAACGCTCGGCGTCGTGCTGACGACCGGTCTGTTCGGCGCCGGCGCGTTCTATCTGCTCGACCTGTCCTGGCTGGAGTCCTTCCTGCTGGGCGCCGCCGTCGCTTCCACCGACGCGGCAGCCGTCTTCTTCCTTCTGCGGGCCGGCGAAATCAATCTGCGGGAGCGCGTGCGCGCCACGCTCGAGGTCGAGTCCGGCACAAACGATCCTATCGCAATCTTCCTCACCATTACCTTGGTGGAAATTATCGCCGCCGGCGCAAACCCGGAAGCAAAGGTGCTGGTCACCGACCTTATCCTCGGCTTTGTCCTGAACATGGGTCTTGGCGCTGCGGTCGGCGTGATCGGCGGCATGCTCATTGTCCGCTTCGTCGAGCGGCTGAACCTCGATCACGGCCTGCTGCCGATCTTCGTTCTCACCCTGTCGCTCATGGTGTTCGCCGCTGCCGGCACGATCGGCGGGTCAGGCTTTCTGGCCGTTTATCTCGCGGGCCTTGTCGCCGGCAATTCGGACATCCGCGCCGTCACCATCATCAAGCGGTTCCAGGACGGCATGTCATGGCTGGCGCAGATCATCATGTTCCTGATCCTCGGTCTGTTCGCGACTCCATCGCAGTTCCCGGCCATACTCGTGCCGGCAATCCTGCTCGGCCTGTTCCTGATGTTCGTCGCCCGTCCGCTCGCCGTCTGGCTCTGCCTGCTGCCCTTTCGCTTGCCGAGGCCGGAGGTTGCCTTCATCTCGTGGGTCGGCCTGCGCGGCGCCGTCTCCATCCTGCTTGCCATCACCCCGCTCCTGAGCGGTCTTGAACATGGTCGCCTGATCTTCAACACCGCCTTCATCATCGTGCTGGTCTCGCTCGTCGTTCAGGGCTGGACCGTCGGCCCGTTGGCGCGCCGCCTCGGCCTGATCGTACCGGCGCGCATCGGCCCGCTCGACAAGGTCGAGCTGGAACTGCCCGGTTCCGCCCACCACGAACTGCTTGCCTACCGCGTCGTTCCCGGCAGCCCGGTGGCCCGTGGCGAACGCATCCCGCGCTGGGCGCGTCCGTCGCTTGTCGTGCGCGACGGTCGCTCCATGCGTTTTCAGGACATGGGCCGGCTGGCAGCCGGCGACCACGTCTACATTTTCGTCCCCGACCGCTATCCCCGCCTGCTGGACAGGTTGTTCGCCAGCCGCGCTGTGGTCGATCCGGAAGACGCCGAGTTCTTCGGCGCCTTTGCCGTCGATCCCAACCGCTCCGGCGAGGAGCTCGAGGCCGCCTATGGCCCGGGCCTGACCCCTGAGGAGCAAAAGCTCACCGTTGCCGAACTCGTCACGCAGCGGTTGGGCGGCAAGGCCGAGTATGCCGATCGGACCTCCATCGGACCGATCGAATTGATCGTACGCGACGTCGACGAGAAGGGACGCATCACCGGCCTCGGCCTCTCTTTCGAACCGACGGCGCCGGTTGCCCGCGTGCCTGTCTTCCTCAGCGCCGGCGAAATGAAGGACCGTTTCGTTGCCCTGTTGCGCAACTGGCGCGGCGCTCCCAAGGACGTCAAGGTTGAGACCGAGCCGTCGGAACTGGCGACCGCGACCGCGGAAGGACCGCAATTGCCTGTCAAAGCCGAAAAACGCCCGAGCGAATCCTGACGTACCAACGCTGCGGCGTTCTGCGTGGTTTTTCGTCTCATGGCTCCCCAGCGGAGCTTGCATCGCCCGTGGCGGATAGTAAGGTCCGCCCGGATTTCCGCAGGAGCGAACGATACATGGCCGACTTCAAGACACTCGACGCCATTGGCGACGTGGGAGGCAAGCGCGTTCTGGTGCGCGTCGATCTCAACGTTCCGGTCGCCGACGGCAAGGTCAGCGACGCCACCCGCATCGAACGCATCATCCCGACGCTTGAGGAATTGTCGAAGAAGGGCGCCAAGGTCATTCTGCTCGCCCATTTCGGTCGGCCAAAGGGCGGTCCCGCGCCGGAATTCTCGCTCGATCCCATCGCCGCCGCTATCGAGGCGATCCTCGGCAAGCCCGTCGCCTTCGCCGCCTCCTGCATCGGCGAGGAAGCCTCGAAGGCCGTCGCCGCCATGAAGGATGGCGATATCCTGCTTCTGGAGAATACGCGCTTTCACAAGGGCGAGGAGAAGAACGACCCCGCTTTTACAGAGCAGTTGGCCGCCAATGGCGACATCTACGTCAATGACGCGTTTTCGGCTGCGCATCGCGCGCATGCCTCGACCGAGGGACTGGCGAGGCAACTGCCCGCCTACGCCGGACGGACGATGGAAGCTGAACTGAAAGCGCTCGAAAAAGGCCTCGGCAAGCCGGCCAAGCCAGTCATCGCCATTGTCGGCGGCGCCAAGGTTTCGACCAAGATCGATCTCCTGATGAACCTGGTGAAGAAGGTCGATGCGCTGGTGATCGGCGGCGGCATGGCTAACACCTTCCTCGCCGCGCAAGGCGCCAATGTCGGCAAGTCGCTTTGCGAGCACGATCTGGCGGATACAGCCAGGCAGATCATGACCGAAGCCGCGCAAGCCGGCTGCGCTATCGTGCTGCCGTCCGACGGCGTCATCGCCCGCGAGTTCAAGGCTGGCGCTGCCTCCGAGACCGTCGCCATCGACAAGGTGCCGGCAGACGCGATGATCCTCGATGTCGGCGAAAAGACCGTCGCGTCCGTCAATGAGTGGATCGACCGCGCCGCGACGCTGGTCTGGAACGGCCCTCTGGGCGCGTTCGAGATCGAGCCGTTCGACGCCGCCACGGTTTCCGCAGCAAAGCATGCGGCAGCGCGCACCAGGGCAGGCAAGCTCGTTTCCGTCGCTGGCGGCGGCGATACCGTCGCGGCGCTGAATCATGCGGGCGTCGCTGACGATTTCACCTATGTTTCGACCGCCGGCGGCGCCTTTCTCGAATGGATGGAAGGCAAGCCGCTGCCGGGCGTCGAAGTGCTGAAGGCTTGACGGCCGTCACGAACGCTGCCAGTGCGCCGATACCATGCACGGCGGTGTCGTGGCGTTGAAGCGCCGCTTCAGCTATTGAATTTTTAGAAATCGTCGATTGTGGGAGAATGAGATGAACAAGGACATGGCCGCGCAGGCCGCAAGCAAGGACGGCTTCATTGCAGCCCTCGACCAGTCGGGCGGCTCGACGCCGAAGGCGCTCAAGCTTTACGGCATCGACGAAAGCGCCTGGTCGAACGAGGCGGGAATGTTCGACCTCGTCCATCAGATGCGCGCGCGGATCATCAAGTCGCCTGCCTTCACCGGCGACAAGGTGATGGGCGCCATCCTGTTCGAGCAGACAATGGACCGCGATATCGACGGCACGCCGACGGCGCAATATCTCTGGGAAAAGCGTCATGTCGTGCCCTTCCTGAAGGTCGACAAGGGGTTGGCGGACGAAAAGGACGGCGTCAAGCTGATGAAGCCGATGCCGGACCTCGACACGCTGCTGAAGCGCGCCGTCGCCAAGGGAATATTCGGCACCAAGATGCGCTCGGTGATCGATGCGGCAAACCCGAAAGGCATCGCCGCCGTCGTCGCCCAGCAGTTCGAGATCGGCAGGCAGATCCTGGGGCATGGCCTCGTCCCGATCATCGAACCCGAAGTGACGATTTCCATCCCGGACAAGGCGGAAGCCGAGGACATTCTGCTGGCCGAGATCAGGAAGCATCTCGATGAGGTGCCCGCCGGCAAGCAGATCATGTTGAAGCTGACCCTGCCGAACAAAGCCAATCTCTATAAGCCGCTGATCGACGATCCCCGCGTCATGCGCGTGGTCGCGCTCTCCGGCGGCTACTCCCGCGACGACGCCAATGCAAAGCTGAAACAGAATGTCGGCATGATCGCCAGCTTCTCGCGCGCCTTGACCGAAGGCCTGTCGGCCGGCCAGAGCGACGAGCAGTTCAACGCTGCGCTGGGCGCGGCGATCGACAGCATTTTCCAGGCCTCCCGCGCCGGCGGCAAGACAGCCTGACCGCGACACCTTGCGTGATCGGATCAAGCCCGGGCCTCGCGCCCGGGTTTTTCATGACTGAGCCGCAAAAAGTTTGCGGTTACCTGTCGCAAACCGCCTTTGCCGAACGTCCTTTGCTTGTCAGCAAAGGAGCAGACCATGTCGAAGAACAGGATCGTGCCGCGCGAGGAATGGTTCCGCGCCCACGAAAAGCACCTCGCCCGCGAGAAGGAACTGACCCGCCTGCGCGAAAAGATCGCCGCAGAGCGTCGCGAACTGCCGTGGCTGAAGATCAGGAAGGACTATGTCTTCGAGACCGAGCGCGGACCCGAACATTTGGCCGACCTGTTCAACGGCAAGAGCCAGCTCATCGTCTATCATTTCATGTTCGGCCCCGGCGCCGACTATCGCTGCGAGGGCTGTTCGTTCCTGGCCGATCACATCGACGGCGCCGACCAGCATCTCAGGCATCATGACGTTTCCCTGAAAGTGGTGGCGCGCGCGCCGCTGGCCGAATTTCTTCCCTACAAGCAGCGCATGGGCTGGAAGTTCGACTGGGTGTCGTCCTACGCCAGCGATTTCAATTTCGACATGCAGGTCTCCTTCACCGAAAAGCAGATTGCTGAAGGCGATACCAGCTACAATTTCCAGAAGCGTACGCTGACTTCGCGCGACCTGCCCGGCGCCAGCGTTTTCTACAAGGATGGGGCCGGCAACATCTTCCTGACCTTCATCACGCGCGCCCGCGGCGGCGAACCGCTGATAACGACCTACGACTATCTCGACATGACGCCCAAGGGCCGACAGGAAAACGGTCCTTACGGCGGGCTGATGGACTGGGTTCGCCTGCATGATGAATACCGGCACGCCGATGAACACGGTACAAACTGTTGCCAATGACGTGCCGGCAGGAGTTCACCTGCCAGGAATGATGCGCTAAGCCTTTTGACGTCGCTCTCGTCAAAGCCTTGGCCCATGTCCCGTCTCGCCGCCCTCGCCACCTGGCTCGCCTTCCCTGTCTATATCTGGCAGGGGGTGGGCGTGCGCCGGCGCACGACGCGCATGGTGCCTGCGACCGGCCCGGTCATCCACGATATCGAAGGCAGCGAGCCGGCCATCGCCTTGCTGGTTCTCGGCGATTCCTCGGCCGCCTCGGTCGGCATCGGCCGCTCGGAGGACGGGCTGGCGCACCAGATCGCGCTGCAGATCGCCGAACGGACCGGGAGGGCGGTGCGGTGGCGGGCCGCGGGGTTCAACTCGGCCACGTCAGCGCAGATACGTCAGGACGTGCTCCCCAATCTGGCGCCCGACCCGTGGACGCACATCGTCCTGACGATCGGCACCAACGACACCAAGAATTTTCACTCCGTGCCCCGCTTCAAGAAGGATTTCGGCGGCCTGCTTTACGGCCTTCGCGCCAAGTGGCCGCAGGCTCGCATTGTCTGGTCACCCGTACTCGAATTCACCCGCGCGCCAGCCATGCCCGATTGGCTGGGCCGGATACTGGAAGTACGGGCTCGCGAGATGAACCGCATGGGCGAGCGTCTCTGCAATGAACGCGGCGCGATTGCCCTGCCGCGCCTGCCGATCATCGATCCCGAGGCGGGCTTCGCCAGCGACGGCTTCCACGCTTCCGAACTTGGCTACCGGGCATGGGCGGAACACATGCTGCCCGGCGTGCTGGGCGGAGAGGAAGCCGCGATCTGAGTCAGGGGCTCCAGTGTCCCAGCAGACCGGCGAGCGATGTCGCCGCCAGCGCCAGCACCGCCAGCTTCCAGAAATCGGCGCGGCGTTTCAGGCCCGGCCAGCCGAGCGGCTTGATGATCTGGATCGCCATCAGCGCGATAATCACGAGCGCGAGAAATTTGGTCATGCCGTTTCGGACGTCCGGTCGCTCGTTTCGAGCGGATACTTGAGCCAGATGCCTTTGAGCAGGTGTGCCGGCCCACGTCAAAGCCGAATGAAGTCCGTCCTTAGTCAGATGGACGGGACGCAGGCCTTAACGCTAGAACTGGCTGAAAACATATCTGGGAGGATAGGTGTTGGCGTCACGGTATCACGAGATCTACGACGGCTGGAAACGCGATCCGGAAGCGTTCTGGGCCGACGCTACCCAGGCGATCGACTGGTATCGCCCGGCCGACACGATCTTCGATGCGGCCGGCGGCGTCTACGGCCGCTGGTTCACCGGCGCCACCTGCAATACCTGCTTCAATGCCGTCGATCGACATGTCGATGGCGGCCGCGCCGATCAGCTCGCGCTGATCCACGACAGCGCCATGACCGGCAAGGTGCGGAAATTCACCTTCGCCGAACTCAAGCGCGAGGTTGTGGCGCTGGCCTCCGTGCTGCGCAATCAGGGCGTCCAGAAAGGCGACCGGGTCATCCTTTATATGCCAATGGTGCCGGAAGCAGCGATTGCCATGCTCGCCTGCGCGCGGCTTGGCGCAGTGCATTCGGTCGTGTTCGGCGGCTTTGCCGCGCGCGAACTCGCCACCCGCATCGACGATGCCCGTCCGAAGGTGATCGTCTCGGCGTCCTGCGGTCTCGAACCCGGGCGGGTCGTGCCCTACAAGCCGCTGCTCGACGGCGCCATCGAACTGTCGCGGCACAAGCCGGACCGCTGCATCATTCTCCAGCGCGACGAACTGCGCTGCGAACTGATTGACGGCCGCGATCTGGACTATGCCGATGCCGTGGCACGCGAGCGGGCCGCCGGCGCCAATGTCGACTGCGTGCCCGTCGCCGCCACCGACCCGCTCTACGTGCTCTACACCTCCGGCACCACCGGCCAGCCGAAGGGCGTGGTGCGGGACAATGGCGGCCATATGGTCATGCTGAAATGGTCGATGGAGAACGAATTCGGCGTCAAGCCCGGCGAGGTGTTCTGGGCCGCGTCGGATGTCGGCTGGGTGGTCGGCCATTCCTACATCGTCTATGCGCCGCTGTTGCATGGCTGCACCACCGTCATGTTCGAAGGCAAGCCTGTCGGCACGCCCGATGCCGGTACATTCTGGCGCGTCATCGCCGACCATGGCGTCGTCGCGCTCTTCACCGCGCCGACAGCGTTTCGCGCCATCAAGGGGCAGGACCCCAGGGGCGAGTTCGTGCCGAAATACGATCTGTCGAAGTTCCGCACCCTGTTCCTCGCCGGCGAGCGCGCCGATCCGGAAACGGTCAAATGGGCCGAGCAGAAGCTTGGCGTGCCGGTGATCGACCACTGGTGGCAGACCGAAACCGGCGCGCCCATCACCCAGAACCCGGTCGGCCTCGGCATGCTGCCGGTGAAATACGGTTCGCCCGGCGTGCCGATGCCCGGTTACGACATCCGCGTGCTGGACGATGCCGGCCATGAGGTGCCGCGCGGCACGCTCGGCAATGTCGTTCTCAAGCTGCCTTTGCCACCCGGCTGCCTGCCCACCCTCTGGAACGCCGACGGACGCTTCCGGCAGGCCTACCTCGACGAATTCCCCGGCTACTACAAGACCGCCGACGCCGGCATCGTCGACGAGGACGGCTATCTCTTCGTCATGGCGCGCACCGACGACATCATCAATGTCGCCGGCCACAGGCTGTCGACCGGAGCGATGGAAGAGGTGTTGGCCGAGCATCCCGATGTCGCCGAATGCGCGGTGATCGGCATCGCCGACGCCATGAAGGGGCAGGTGCCGCTCGGCTTCGTCGTCCTCAACGCCGGCGTCTCACGCGAGCACGCGGAGATCGAGAGAGAGGCCGTGCGGCTCGTGCGCGACCGCATCGGCCCGGTCGCGGCCTTCAAGACCGTGGTGACGATCAAGCGCCTGCCGAAAACCCGCTCCGGCAAGATCCTGCGCGGCACCATGCAGAAGATCGCCGACCGCGAAGACTGGACCATGCCGGCCACCATCGACGATCCGGCGATCCTCGAAGAGATCGCCGCCGCGCTCGGGACGAGGAACATCGGCAGCTAGGTCAGGACCCGGTTGGCTTGCCTGCGTCCCAGTTCGGCACGCAAAGGTTAAGGCCCAACCTCGTATCGCCCTGAAAGCAGGACTGTCACCTGTGAATCGTCGGTGGATAAGCTGTGGGAAACACAAGATGTTGCGGTGAACAAACCATGAAAATCAAGCCATCTCTGATTCGTCGCTGATTCGTTCCGCCTTTGATCGAAATGTTAATTCAAACCAGGCCAAAACCACCCAAGGCGTTAAAACCGGTTAGGAAATATTAGCAATTTCATAATGTTGGCAGACCTCGCTCAACTCCAATCCATTCGGATTTCGGATTTCGCCGGCAAAAGTTAACGACGAGACCTCCGGCAGGCAAAATCGCCGCTGGAGCGATTCAGCATGTGGTGCCCATCCTACCGTGCCAATCCACATTTAGCCGTGAACAGACCATGAATCGGGCCGAGTCAGCGATTCGTCGCTGATTCGTTCCAGACTCGTTCCATATCTTAATTTCGGCGTCGAAAACGATGCCAGACAGCAGCCTTGCCGCCTTTCGGGCAACATTCTGCTTTCACCTGGTCCAGTCAGACCCTATGTGTCGAAAGCAGTTTCAGGAAAAATGCGCAGGGTATCGTCGAGAATTGCATCCCTCAGCCGCCAGGCTGTGCATTCCAGACGACCACGGTCAGATCACGGGCGAGAAAAGTCCTCCCACACTGATGAACATCCAGCCGAAAACGAATGAACCGCTGATCCTCTCCGGGCGCGACGTCACCGCCGTGTTGGGGCCGACCAACACCGGCAAGACACATCTGGCGATCGAGCGGATGGTCGCCCACGAAAGCGGCGTCATCGGACTTCCGCTGCGCCTGCTGGCGCGCGAGGTCTATGCACGCCTGTGCGAGAAGGTGGGCGCCCACAAGGTGTCGCTGATCACCGGCGAGGAGAAGATCCAGCCGGCCGGCGCCAAATATTCCGTCTGCACGGTCGAAGCCATGCCGCGCGAAACCGATGCCGCTTTCGTGGCCATCGACGAGGTGCAGTTGGCTGGCGACCTCGAACGCGGCCACATCTTCACCGACCGCATCCTGCACCTGCGCGGCCGCCAGGAAACCCTGCTGCTCGGCGCGGCGACCATGCACGGCATTCTGCAGCGGCTCTTGAAAGGCGTGTCGGTGGTGACGCGGCCGCGTCTTTCGCATCTCGCCTATTCAGGCTCCAAGAAGCTGACGCGCCTGCCGCGCCGCACCGCCATCGTCGCTTTCTCGGCCGACGAAGTGTACGCCATCGCCGAACTGATCCGCCGCCAGCAGGGCGGCGCCGCCGTCGTGCTCGGCGCGCTGTCGCCACGCACCCGCAATGCCCAGGTGGCGCTCTATCAATCGGGCGATGTCGACTATCTGATCGCCACAGACGCCATCGGAATGGGCCTGAACCTCGACGTCGACCATGTCGCGTTCGCCCAGAACCGCAAGTTCGACGGCTACCAGTACCGCCAGCTCACCGCCGCCGAACTCGGCCAGATCGCCGGGCGCGCCGGACGCCATCTGCGTGATGGCACCTTCGGCGTCACCGGCAAGGTCGATCCTTTCGAGGATGACCTGATCCACAAGCTCGAAAGCCATGAGTTCGAGCCGGTGAAGGTCTTGCAGTGGCGCACCGCGAACTTCGATTTCACCAGCTTGGATGCCCTGAAGCGCTCGATCGAAACCAGCGCCCCGGTCGAAGGCCTGACGCGTGCGCTGCCGGCGGTGGATGCGCAGGCGCTCGAATTTCTTTCCAAGGATAGCGAAATCCGCGCCCTCGCCACCGGCCTTGAGCGCGTCTCGCTGCTATGGGAAGCCTGCGCCCTGCCCGACTACCGCAAGATCGCACCGGCCCAGCATGCCGACCTCATCGCCTCGATCTATATGGACCTCGCCAGGCACGGCCATGTCGACGAGACATACATGGCCGAGCAGGTTCGCCGCGCCGATACGACCGAAGGCGATATCGATACGCTGTCGCACCGCATCGCCCAGATCCGCACCTGGACGTTCGTCTCCAACCGGCCTAGATGGCTTGCCGATCAGACACATTGGCAGCAAAAGACCCGAGAAATCGAAGACAGATTGTCGGATGCCCTGCATGAACGGTTGACGAAACGCTTCGTAGACCGCAGGACTTCCGTCCTTATGCGGCGCCTGAGAGAAAATACGATGCCCGAAGCGGAAATAGACGCGACCGGAACCGTGCTGGTCGAAGGCCATCACGTTGGAGAATTGCAGGGTTTTCGCTTTACGGCCGACCAGAGCGCCGGCGGCGAGGATGCCAAGGCGGTGCGCACCGCCGCGCAGAAGGCGCTGGCGGCCGAATTCGAAGCGCGGGCCGAACGGTTCGCCGCCTCCGGCAACAACGACATAGCCCTGGGGTCGGACGGCGTGCTGCGCTGGATCGGCGCACCGGTGGGCACGCTGGTCGCTGGCGAGGACATGCTCAAGCCGCGCCTCGTGCTGCTGGCCGACGAGCAGTTGACCGGGCCGGCGCGCGACAAGGTTGCGGCCCGTGCCGAGCGCTTCGTCAATTTTCAGATCGAGACGCTGCTCAAGCCACTGGTCGATCTGCGCGACGCCGAACAGCTTTCCGGCATTGCCCGCGGCATCGCTTTTCAGCTCGTCGAGCATCTCGGCCTCATCAATCGGCGCGACATCGCCGAGGAGATGAAATCGCTGGAGCAGGATGGCCGAGCGGCGCTGCGCCGCCTGGGCGTGCGCTTTGGCGCCTACCATGTCTTCGTGCCGACGCTGATCAAGCCCGCGCCTGCCGGGCTTGTTACGCTGCTGTGGGCGCTTAAGAACGACGGCAAGGACAAGCCCGGCTTCGGCGATGTCGTTCATGCGCTGGCTTCCGGCAGGACATCCGCGGTCATCGATCCGGCTTTCGAGAAAACCTTTTACAAGCTTGCCGGTTACCGCAATCTCGGCCGCCGCGCCGTGCGCGTCGATATCCTCGAACGTCTTGCCGATCTGATCCGGCCTGCGACGAGCTGGAAGCCGGGCGTCGGGCCTCGTCCGGAAGGCGCTTATGACGGCAGCGCCTTCATGGTGACGCCGCCGATGATGTCGATCCTCGGCGCCACCGCCGATGACATGGAGGAAGTTCTCAAGGGGCTTGGCTATCGATCGGAAGCGAAACCCGCGGCCGACGTGAAGGCCCGGCTGGACGCCATCGATGCCGCGGCCAGGGAAGCGGCGGAAGCCAAGGCGGCGGAGACAGCGGCAAAGGTGGAAGCTGCCGCGGAAGCTGGCGAAGCCCAGGCAACTGACCCCAACGACCCGGAAACGGCTGCCGGGCCGGCTGAAACGGTGACTCCAACAGCGTCCGAAGAAGCTGTGTCCGAGCAGGACACTCCCGACAATGCGAGATCGGAAGAGGAGCCCACCCCGGTTGAGGTGGCTGCCGGCGAACCTTCCACAGCCAGCGCTGAGCCGCCGGTTGAGGCGGCGGAAACTCCGGTCGCGCAAGAGGCCCCTTCGGAATCTGTCGCCGCCGAGTCCGCTGCTCCGGAATCTGCCGCAGGCGAAAGCGCAACCACCGAACCGGTGGCTAAGGCGGAAACTGCCGAGACGCAGCCTGCGACCGAAGGCGCGGAAATCGAGGAGCCCAAGCCCGTCCTCTTGTGGCGACAGGTACGGTTCGACCGGCATCGCGCCGGCCATCGTCACGACCAACGCCAGCGCGGCAACCGCGCCAGCCAGGGACAGCCTGCCGGCGAGCAGACCGTCCCTGCCGGCGAACGCCCGGCCAACCGCGAGCGCTTCGGGCGGGACCGCTTCAAGGGCAAGCCCGGCGAAAGACCGCAAGGGGAAAGGTCACCAGGCGAGCGGCAGGACCGGCGCGACCGCCCCGACTGGAACAAGGGCGGCAAGGATAGTCGCCGCGATGGCAATGGCGGCCCGCAAGGCAAGCCGGCGTTCCGCGACAAGCCGCGCGAGGAGCGCCCGGCGCGCGTCGATCCGGATTCTCCCTTCGCCAAGCTCGCCGCCCTGCGCGACCAGCTCAAGAAGTAGGACGCCGTCGATTCGATGGTCGCAGCGGGCCGGCAGCGCATCGACAAATGGCTGTTTTTCGCCCGCGCTGTGAAATCGCGCTCTCTCGCCGCCAAGCTCGTCGTGGCGGGACGAGTTCGCATCAACGGCGACAAGGCGGAACAGGCCTCCGACACGGTCAAGCCGGGCGACGTGCTGACCATCACGCTCGATCGGCGTATCCTGATCTGGAAGATCGTCGACAACGGTCTTCGGCGCGGGCCGGCAGAAGAGGCGCGCAGCCTTTACGAAGACCTGTCTCCGCAGGAGACCATGGCCAAAACGACCTTGCCGACCGCGCTGGTTCCCGTGCGCGAGGCAGGCAGCGGCCGCCCCACCAAGAAACAACGTCGCCAGACCGACAGGCTTTTCGACAACAATTGACCCCGCTCCGGCAAGGAAAGAAAAAACGTTTCCTCCAGCAGCCAGCAGCCGGCATGGCTGACCCTTGCAAGCGCTCGGCAAAGGCGTTACTCACCGCTCAAAAGACTTAGAAAGACGGGGCGTTCCCGGAGCCAATTGATGACTTATGTCGTTACTGACAATTGCATAAAATGCAAATACATGGACTGCGTCGAGGTTTGTCCGGTCGATTGCTTCTACGAAGGCGAGAACATGCTCGTCATCCATCCGGATGAATGCATCGACTGTGGCGTTTGCGAGCCGGAATGCCCCGCTGACGCTATCAAGGCGGACACCGAAAGCGGCCTCGACAAATGGCTGCAGGTCAACGCCGAATACGCCGAAAAGTGGCCGAACATTGCCGTCAAGAGGGAAGCGCCCGACGACGCCAAGCAGTTTGACGGCCAGACGGAAAAGTTCGAAAAATACTTTTCCCCCGAACCCGGCCAAGGCGACTGAAGCCTGACCGCATGGACCGGCGCTTACGGGACGAAATGTCATGGCTGCATTAACCGCCTTGACAGGGCGTCTCTTCGCGTATGCAGCAAATTGTTGATTCTTCCGACTTTTTGTGCTACACATCCCGGACATGCCGGTGACACAACGTCGATTGATGGCGCGAACGCCCTAATCACTGAAAGGTGAAATCTCCACTCCGGACCAGAGAAATCTGGGCCCGGCAACGCAGTTCGCGTTTGCCGTTTGGCTTGTCCGGCTGGTTTCACCTGTTGTGCGGCAGAGGCAGGGCCTTGTCGGCTCGCCGTTTGGGTTAGGCCGGCATCCGCCGGCGGCAAAATTAAGGAGTCCAGGGCGTAATGGCAACGATGACCCCCCCGAAGAAGAGCGCGACAACCGGGCGTCACGGCTTCAAGACCGGTGAATATATCGTCTATCCGGCGCATGGCGTCGGTCAGATTGTCTCCATCGACGAGCAGGAAGTTGCCGGGCACAAGCTGGAACTGTTCGTGATCGACTTCCAGAAGGACAAGATGCGCCTCAAGGTTCCGGTCGCCAAGGCGACCTCGATCGGTATGCGCAAGCTCAGCGAGACTGACTATGTCGATCGCGCGCTCAAGGTTGTTCAGGGCCGCGCCCGCGTCAAGCGCACCATGTGGTCGCGCCGCGCGCAGGAATATGACGCCAAGATCAATTCTGGCGACCTTATTTCCATTTCCGAAGTCGTCCGCGATCTCTATCGCGCCGACAACCAGCCGGAGCAGTCCTATTCCGAACGGCAGCTCTACGAAGCCGCGCTCGACCGTATGGCGCGTGAAATCGCCGCGGTGAACCGCATGTCGGAAACCGAGGCGGTGCGCCTTATCGAGGTCAACCTCAACAAGGGTCCCAAGCGCGGCGCCAAGGCCGACAATGAGGAATCCGAGCAGGAAGAGGCCGCGTAAGCAGCGCCTTCCATTTGAATGTCTAAAGCCCGGCCTCGCGCCGGGCTTTTCTTTTTCGTCGGCCTGGATTTGGCTTTTTCATCCCAGCGCGACCAATAGCTGCCGGCCCATCCATTCCGCTCTTCCGCTGAAAAGTGCATTTATTTTCAGGCATCGGCGCGGCCGGTACGGAACAATCGCCCTCCCCGCCTCGTTATACGCCCGTCCTAGGGCGCCGCGGCAACGTTTCAAGACCGTCGCGGAACGGTTCAGGTTCCTGAAATCAGGCGGAGAAATCGGATGATGGAAGACAGTGCCGGACGTGCATTCATCCGCACCGCCATGAAGGCTCCTTATCTGGAACGCGAGGAGGAACATCAACTCGCCGTCCGATGGAAGGAGAACCACGACCAGCATGCGCTGCACCAGATCACGCTGTCGCATATGCGTCTGGTCATCGCCATGGCGGCCAAGTTCCGTCATTTCGGATTGCCCGTTGGCGATCTCATCCAGGAAGGCCATGTCGGCCTGCTTGAAGCGGCTTGCCGTTTCGAGCCGGAACGCGAGGTCCGCTTCTCGACCTATGCCACCTGGTGGATTCGCGCATCGATGCAGGACTACATCCTGCGCAACTGGTCCATCGTTCGCGGCGGCACGTCTTCGGCGCAAAAAGCCCTGTTCTTCAACCTGCGGCGTCTCCGCGCCCGCCTTGCCACCGGGTCCGAACCGCTTTCCAACGAAACACTCTACCGCGAGATTTCCGCCGCCCTCGGCGTCTCTGAAACCGACGTGGCGATGATGGATTCCCGGCTGTCGGCTCCCGACAGTTCGCTCAACGCGCCGCTCGCCGACGACAACGGCGCGGCCGAGCGTATGGATTTCCTTGTCGCCGACGATCCGCTGCCGGACGAGGTGGTCGGCGACACCATCGATGTCGAGCGCCGCACCGGCTGGCTGAAATCTGCGCTGGGTGCGCTGAACGCGCGCGAGCTGCAGATCATCGAGGAACGGCGTCTCACCGATGAAGGCGCTACGCTGGAGCAACTGGGCGCTACGCTCGGTATCTCCAAGGAACGGGTGCGCCAAATCGAAGCCCGGGCGATGGAAAAGCTCAAGGTGGCGCTGGTCCGGCAGAATCCGGAATTTCTGGCTGCCTGAGCCAGATCGGGCGGCACGTTTTCCAGTGCAGGCGTATGACCGGCTCAACCGCCGGAAGAAGCCTGCTTTTGTTTCTTCCGGGCGCGCGTCGAGGCGTTCAGGGCCACGGCGCTGCGAATGAGCGCCATGAGCGCCTTTTCGTCGATCTCTTCACCCTTTGATATGTCGATGGCGCGCCTGGGGTTGCCGTCGAGACTGGAGTTGAACAGGCCTGATGGGTCGTCCAGCGACGCGCCCTTGGCGAAGGTCAGCTTCACCACAGCCTTGTAGGTTTCGCCGGTGCAGATGATCCCGTCATGCTCCCACACCGGAACCCCGCGCCACTTCCATTCCTCGACCACTTCCGGGTCGGCCTTCTGGATGAGCTTTCGCACACGGGCGAGCGTCTCGCCACGCCAGTCGCTTAACTCCTTGATCTTCCCGTCGATCCGCTGCGAGGGGGATATTTCCTCGTCGCTCCGCGACCCACTTTTCTTCACGTTCGATCTCCCTTTCCCGTCATTTTGTGCCGGGCGGTTAGGCCTCGTTCACATTTTCTCGCCGGGCAATTTGCTGGCCTGCTTCACCCATGCGGTGAATCGGGATTCATCGAGCGCGTCACCCTCATGGATATGAAAATACCGGACGTCCTTCTGCCTGGAAGCGACCGGCGGGACGGGATCGAGCGCAGCACCACGGAAGAAAGCCACCTTGATGTATTTGTCGAAAACATGAAAGCTGAGGAACGAGTGCTGGTCCTCCATTCCATAAAATGGCGAGTTCCATTTGACCGCCTTTTGGACGTCCGCAACGGTTTTCACGATGAGCGCGTCGAGGCGGCGCCCGACCTCGCGTTTCCAACCCGGCATGGCCGCGATATAGGCCTGCACCGGCGCGTCGCCGTGGCCTTTCGCGACCTGCGGATTGCCGCCGGAGAGACGGACCGGCCGGCCAGCCTTGGCCGGTTGCGGTTTTGCCACGCCCGGTTTTCGCGCTGTTACGCTGCCTTTGGCAGCAGCCGATTTGTCTTCTGCCTTCCCGGCAATGGTTTTGGAGGTGGTGGGCATTGCGTTCACCCCGCTGTTCAACCGCCCAAGGATAGTCGATCGAAGGCATCGACTCAAACTTGCAGCTGACCGTGCTCTAGCGGTCGGTGACGATCTTGACCTTGTCGCCGCTCGACACGCTTGCTCCCGGCGCCATCGCATTCAGCACGCGGAAGAGATCGAGCTTGCGATCGACACCGACCATTTGGGCCGCGAGCGAGCCCATGGTCTGGCCCGGCTGCACAGTGACGATGCGGATGCGCAACGGCTTCAGCGCCGCCTTTTCGGAAGGGCTCAGGACGCGGAATGAGGTGCTGACCGAACGCGCCACCGGATCGAGCGCCGTGCTGGCGGCTGGCGCAGCGGTGAGCAGGCGATAAACCTGCCCGCCGGCGCGGATGACAGTGATATCGAACTGCCAGCCGTCGGCGCGGGCCGTGGCGAAGGCCGCCTCGTTGCCGTTGATGGTTTCCGGCCGAACACTGGCCTCATCCAGCCCGGCTACCCAACCGCTGCGGATGTAGTCCGGCAGGGACTTGCCCTTGTCGATCGACACCCCGTCGAACCGCACGGCGATGTCGCCCGGTCCTGTCGCGGTAACGGCCGCGGCGGTGTTGTCGATGACGAAGCCTTCCGGCACGGCGAACGAGACGCCAAGCCCCGGATGCATGAAGACATTGCCCCGCACATAGCCTTCTTCGGGCGTGTCGCCGTACAACAGCCCGTCTATGCCGGCCAGATAGGAATCGCGGTCGCGCGTCCCGACCCCCGGCTGGCCGAAATTGCGCGCGTGGCGCTGCGCCAGTTCGATGCGCTGCGGGGTGTTCGGATGCGTCGCCAGGAAATCCAGGCTGGCGTCGGTCGCGCCGCTGATCGAGCGGAAATCGGTGTAGGCCGACATCGACTGCAGGAAGCGCCCGGCCGCGTAGGGATCGTACCCCGCCTCGCCCACCGACTTGATGCCGACGGCATCGGCCTCCAGCTCCTGGTTGCGCGAAAACTGCGCCATCCTGAGCTTGCCGCGGATCAGCGCCGCCTTGGCGGCGGGATTGTCGCCGAGAACGTCTGAAACGACCTTCGTCGCCAGGACCTCCTCGGCCTCCTTCTGCTGCCGCTGCAGTCCATGATTGGCCGTCACATGGCCCATTTCGTGGGCGATGACGGCGGCCAGCTCGGACGAGTCGTTGGCCAGCGCCAGCAGGCCGCGGGTGATGTAGAGATAGCCGCCCGGCAGCGCGAAGGCGTTCACGTTGGGCGAGTTCAGGATGGTGATGCGGTAGTTCTGCGTCGGATTGGCCGAAACCGTCGTCAGGCTGCCGACGACCTTCGCCACCATGCGTTCGAGCTTCGGGTCCGAATACTCGCCGCCATAAGTCGCCAGGATACGCGGATGCTGCGCCCTTGCCAGCTCGGCCAGCTTGTTGTTGGCGGTGACGTTGTCGACCGTGACCGGCTTGTTCGACGGCTGGAAGCCCGATTCCTGCACCGAATCCGGCATGATCGACTGGCAGGCAGCCAGCGACAGGCCTACCGCGGCCATGGCAATGCCGCGCGCCCACGCCTTGGCTCGCTTCTTCAATCTCAGCATGTCGGGGCCGGTCGTCAGATCGGCATTCCTTTCGGCTACAGGCTAGGCAAATCAGGCCGCACCGGTCTGTGCGGAACTAGCCATAGTCACTGGTCATTGGCAAGCAAACGCCCCGCTCGCAAGGCCCGGTGTGACCGTAAATTATGTCGGCTTCCGGGCAACATGCCGTGATTGAGCCACTGGCGTCTCCGCGCCCATATAGCGCCGGAACGCTTCGGGTCCAGTCCCGGCAAAGAATTTCTCGATCGGACCGCTGGCAGCAACCTTGCCGTCCTCCAGAAACAGCATGGCGCTGGCGATCCGCCGCGCGTCGTCGGGCTGATGCGTGACGAACAGCACCGTCATGCCGCGCTCGGCATGCAATGCAGTTACAAGCTCCAGCATGTCGGTGCGCAGCGCCGGGCCAAGCGAGGCGAAGGGCTCGTCCAGCAAAAGCACCGGCCGGTCACGCACCAGGACGCGTGCAAGCGCGACCCGCTGGCGCTCGCCGCCGGACAATTCGCGCGGCAGGCGCTTCTCCTTACCGGCCAGACCGGCGCGGCCGAGCGCCTCGGCCACCGCCGCGCGGTCATCCGGTGTCAGCCGCATCGACGCCGAACGGCCGAGGCCGACATTCTGCTCGACGCTGAGGTGCGCGAACAGATTGTTCTCCTGGAACACCATCGAGACCGGACGCATGGCGGGTGAACTGGTCGTCACATCCGTTTCATCGATCAGCACCTTGCCGGCGTCCGGCGTCTCGAAACCGGCGACCAGATTGAGCAGGGTGGACTTGCCCGAGCCGCTGGGCCCCATGATCGCCGTGATCTTGCCCGGTTCGAACATCGCGTCGAATGAAAACGTCACGTCGCCATAGCCGAACGTCACCTTGTCGAGGCTGACCGATGCGGCCTTCTGCACGGCGTTCATGCTTCACGTCCCTTTCCGAGCCGATCGGCGGCCAGCACCAGCGCCAGGCAGGCAAGGCCGAGCAGAAGCGCCAAACCGGCCGCGTCGGCGGTACGGTAGCTGCCCATGCGCGCCAGCAGAAGATAGGGCAGCGTCTGCACGGAATCGCTGCCGAAAAGCGCGATCACGCCGAGATCGCCCAGCGACAGCGCCATGGCGAAGGAGAACGCCGTTGCCAGCGGCCGGCGCAATGGAGGCCAGTCGATCAGCAGCAGGCGGGTCCAGCCAGCTACGCCGAGTTGCGCGCAAAGCCGCTCATGCCGTTCGCTCGCCGCATCGTAGGCCGGCCGGAGCGCGCGCAGGGCGAAAGGCATTGCCATCATCGCATTCACCGCCACCACCATCACCGGCGCGATCGCGAAAACATCGGCGACATGGCGCAGCAGGACAAACCATCCGGCGCCGAGCACGATGGGCGGCACCACTAGCACGAAGGCCGGACCGGTATCGGACAACAGCTCCAGCAGAGACCGCCGCTCGCTGCGCCGTCGAATCGCCAGCGCCCTGCGCGCCATGACGAGCGACAGCGAGATCGCCACCGACAGGGCAGCCGAAAGGCAAGCCAGCACGAGACTGGTCATGGTTGCCTGCCTCACCGCCGCCTCGCCGGCAAGCCGACCGAGATCGGCGCCAAGACCGGCCATCACGGTCGCCGCCATCGGGCCGGCGACGAAGGCGAGCGCCAGCAGGATGAGCACAGCGTTCAGCACCGTTTCGAGGTTGCCGGCCGACAGATAGCGGCGCGGCGCCACTGGCAGGTTGGCGTCACCCGTCATGCTGGCGCCAAGCCGCGCCAACGCACCGACCACCAGTAACGTCAGCCCGATCTGGATCAGCGTCAGCGATACCGCGCGGGCCGGATCGAAGTCGAACCGCAGCGCTTGGTAGATGGCGACTTCCAGCGTCGAGGCGGCAGGGCCGCCGCCCAATGTCAGCACGATGGTGAAGGAGGTGATGCACAGCATGAAGACCAGCCCCGCGACTCCCGGCAGCGCAGCCCGCAGCGCCGGCCATTCGATCAGCCGGAATGTGGCCGGGGCCCGCATGCCCAGCTGGCTGGAAAGCCGCCACTGATCTGAGGGAACGGCCTGCAGCGCTTCGAGGAAAAGGCGCGTGGCGAGAGGCAGGTTGAAGAATACATGCGCCACCAGAATGCCGGAAAGGCCATAGATGCCGGGCCAATTCTGGCCACCCACGCTCAGCAGATCGGCGAAATAGCCGGCGCGCCCATACAGCGCCAGCACGCCGAGCGCCGCGACGATCGCCGGCAGCGCCAGCGGCAGGGCGAACAATTGCAGGATGAGCGTGCGGCCGAAGAACACCGGATGACGCGACAGCGCCCGCGCCACGAACAACGCTGGCGCGACCGACAGCAATGTCGACAGCGCCGCCTGCCACAGCGTGAAGCGCGCGATACGAAACAGATAGCCGTCGAACGCGGCCGCCGCACCGGCGAGGTTTCCGGCGCCTTCCGCGATCAACCCGGCGAACGCGCCGCCGACCAGGATGGCGATGAGGCCCAGCGCGATGACGCCGGCGGTGATGCGGGTGTCGGGCGCGGCCTTCACCGGCTCATCACGGCCAGCCATTCATCCACCCAGTCTTTACGGTTCTTCGCCACCTCGTCGGGACTGAAGACCAGGCTCTTTGCCGGCTTGACCAGCCTGTCGAAAGCCGGATCGAGCGGCTTGTCCATCTTGCCGGCCGGAAACATCCAGTTGGTTTCCGGAATGGCATCCTGGAAACCCGGCCCGGTCATGAAGGCCATGAACTTTTCCGCCAGCGGGTTCTTCGCGCCCGTCGTGGTGATGCCGGCGACCTCGACCTGCAGATAATGCCCCTCGCTGAACGAAGCGGCCTGGTAGCGCTCGGTCTTCTCGGAAATCATGTGGTAGGCCGGCGAGGTCGTGTAGGACAGCACCATCGGCGCTTCGCCCTTGGTGAACAGCCCGTACGCTTCGCTCCATCCCGGCGTCACCGTCAGCACCCTGCCCTTGAGCTTTGCCCAGGCGTCCGCCGCCTTGTCGCCATAGACCGCCTTGACCCAAAGCACCAGGCCGAGGCCTGGCGTGGAGGTGCGCGGATCCTGGATGACGATCTTCTGGCCTGGATCGCCCTCGACCAGTTCCTTCAGGCTTTGCGGCGGGGTCTTCAGTTTCTCCGTGTCGTAGACGACGGCGAAATAGCCGTAGTCGAACGGCACGAAAGTGTCGTCACTCCAGCCTCCGGGTACATCGACATCGGAAACCGGCCCATGGGGCACGAACAGGCCCGCCGCCTTGGCGTCGGCGGTCAGATTGGTGTCGAGCCCGAGCACGATATCGGCCTTGGTGGACGCGCCTTCCAGCTTCACGCGGTTGAGCAACGCCACTCCGTCGGCAACGGAGACGAATGAAACCTCGCAATCGCAACTCGCCTCGAAATTCTTCTTCACCAGCGGGCCGGGACCCCATTCGGCGGTGAAGCTCTCATAGGTGTAGACGGTGAGCTTGTCCTTGGCGGCAGCCGGGGCGGTAGCGGCAAGGGTCGCAAGTGCGAATGCGGTGAAACCAACGAAACCACTGATGCGCATTGGCGCCTCCTTCATTCGATTGACAGGGGAAGCGGCGCCTTTGGCTAGCGTCTAAATCCCTCCGCCGGTGCAAGCCGGATCAGGTTCGACGGGTTGGTTCGAAAACCTCTCAGCAGCCGCAAAAAGATTGCGGTCGGCACCCCGTTAGAGCGATGTGAGACATAGTGCGGCTTCAACTGCCGATCAAGCGGAAGTTCCGACACTTGCCGCCGGCAGGCGTCTTGCGCGTTAAGGCTTCCGCTCTGGTGCAGGCCCTGATAGAGGCCTCGGCCATGAGCCTTTTCACAATCCTGCTCGGCGGCGAGCTTGTCGCCACGCCACGGTTGCGCCGCCAGATCGCCGGCACGCCGGTGATCGCCGCCGACGCAGGGATCGCCCACGCAACTATGCTGGATGTGCTGCCCGAACTCTGGGTCGGCGACTTCGATTCCGTTCCGGCAAACTTGCCGACCGAACTCGCCAAAGTTCCGCGCCAGACCTTTCCGCCGGAAAAGGACATGACTGACGGCGAACTGGCCGTCGCGGTCGCCCGCGAGCGCGGCGCTACCGCACTGGTGCTGGCGGGCGCTTTTGGCGGCCCTCGCGCCGACCACGCCTTCCTGCATCTCACCTTGGCGCTCCGGCTGGCGGAGATGGGTGTCGGCGTGATCCTGAGCAGCGGTGCGCAGGAAGGCATTCCCCTTCTGCCGGGCAGCGCCGGCTACGACTACGACGACGAGACGCTGTTTTCCATCCTCGGCTTCTCCGATCTCGATGGCCTGACCGTCACCGGCGCGAAATGGCCACTGACCAGTGTAGAGGTGCCGTTCGGTTCGTCGCTGACGATCTCCAACCAGGTCAAGGGAAAGCTCGAAATCGGCCTTGCGCAAGGCCGCGCAATGCTTCTCGCCCATCCCTATCCGGAATTCTGAAAGCAATCATGGCTCCGCCGCTCCTCAACCTCGCCGGCATACGCTTGACCTTCGGTGGCGCGCCACTTCTTGACGGCGCCGACCTGACGGCGTCCGCCGGCGACAAGATCGCGCTGGTCGGGCGCAATGGTTCCGGCAAATCGACCCTGCTGAAAATTGCCGCGGGACTGGTCGAAGCGCAGGATGGTGAGCTTTTCCGCCAGCCCACCGCGACCATCCGCTACCTGCCGCAAATGCCGGACATGGAAGGTTTCAACTCGGTTCGCGCCTATGTCGAAAGCGGCCTCGGACCCGCTGACGATCCGCATCGCGCTACTTATCTGATGGAGCATCTCGGCCTCACCGGTGAAGAGAACCCAGCCGATCTCTCCGGCGGCGAGGCGCGCCGCGCGGCACTCGCCCGCGTCATGGCCCCGGAACCCGACATTCTGCTGCTCGACGAGCCGACAAACCATCTCGACCTTTCGGTCATCGAATGGCTGGAGGAGGAGCTTGCGCGCACGTCGTCAGCGCTTATCCTCATCTCGCACGACCGCCGCTTCCTCGAACGGGTGACGCGCGCCACGGTGTGGCTGGATCGCGGCCAGACACGCCGCCTCGACAAGGGCTTCTCCCATTTCGAGGAATGGCGGGACCAGGTGCTGGAAGAAGAAGAGCGCGACCAGCATAAGCTCGGCCGACAGATCGTGCGCGAGGAGCACTGGCTGCGCTACGGCGTGACGGCGCGCCGCAAGCGCAACATGCGCAGGCTCGGCGACCTGCAGGCAATGCGCCAGCGTTTCCGCACCCATCGCGGCGCCGAGGGCAATGCGACGCTAGTCGCCAGCGACGCCGCCGAATCCGGCAAGCTGGTGATCGAGGCCAAGGCTATAGAAAAAAGCTTCGGCGACCTGACCGTGGTGAAAGGTTTCTCGACCCGCATCCAGCGCGGCGACCGTGTCGGGCTGGTCGGCCCGAACGGCGCCGGCAAAACGACGCTGCTGAAAATGCTGACCGGAGAGTTGGCTCCCGACGCCGGCAGGGTGCGGCTCGGCGTCAATCTCGAGATCGCCACGCTCGACCAGAAACGCGAGGCAGTCGATCCGTCCGAAACGCTGGCACACTACCTGACAGACGGTCGCGGCGAGAACCTTGTCGTCAATGGCGAGCAGCGCCACGTCGTCTCCTACATGAAGGACTTCCTGTTCAAGCCGGAACAGGCGCGTACGCCGGTGCGCGAACTGTCCGGCGGCGAACGGGCTCGCCTTATCCTGGCGCGGGTTCTGGCAAGGCCGGCCAATCTTCTGGTGCTGGACGAGCCTACCAACGACCTCGACATGGAGACGCTGGAGCTGCTGCAGGAGCTGGTCGCCGGTTTCGCCGGCACGGTGTTGCTGGTCAGCCACGACCGCGATTTCCTCGACCGCACGGTCACCTCCATCATCGCCCCCGATGCCGAGGGACGGTGGATCGAATATGCCGGCGGCTATTCCGACATGCTGGCGCAGCGCGGCGGCAAGAGGCTGGACGACCGCAAACGACAGCGGACGGATGCCAATCCCCCATCCCCCTCTTCGCAAAAGCCGCAGGCCGCACCCAGGGCCGCAAGCAAACTGTCATTCAAGCAGAAATTCGCGCTGGAAGCGCTGCCGAAGAAGATCGAGGCGGTGAACGCGTCGATCGCGCGGCTGGAAAACAACATCGCCGATCCGGCCTACTACGAGCGTGACCCGGGCGGCTTCCAGAAGACCATTGCCGCGCTGGACAAGGAGCGCCTCGCCCTCGCCGCGCTCGAGGAGGAGTGGCTGGAGCTCGAGATGCTGCGCGAGGAACTGGAGGGCTAGGAACGCGACCCTTCCGGATAATTGGCCTCGACGCGCCGCTTGCTCTAGATAGGATAGGAAGGCGGCGACGTTCGCCGCGGAAACCTCGGAGGATAGCATGAGCGAACCGGTTCGATGGCGCCAGATGACGAGCGCGCCCAAGGATGGCAGCCGGATCCTCGTGACCATAAAGTCTTCCGAGCAGGGGCCAGCCGAGGTGGACGTGGCATACTGGGCGAGAGCCGATCAGCACGGCATCGAAGGCTGGCGCGCCAACGATTCCTATCCCGGCCACATGATCGAGTATCCTGAAACCGAACTGAAATGCTGGATGCCGATGCCCAGCGCGAGCGCTGGCGCCGAGCCGAGCGCGACGCTGCCAAGGCCGTGGGACGGCGACGAGCAGGAACTTTACGGATCAGGCATCTGAGCGCCTTCAGCGGCGCACTGAGGTCCGTCAATTAAAAGGGGCTAAGGTCTGCGCGGCGACGATCCGTCAGCCGCCGCTGGCTGGCGCAGCTGTGGCGGCCTTGGCTTGCCATGCCTGCATCGCCTCATCGAACACCTTGTCACCGGGAATACCCTTTTCCACGGTCAGCAGGGCTCGCCGGCCGGACTTGTAGACCACCGGTATGTCGATCCAGTCCTGGTTGCGCAGCAGAGCGAGATTGGTGTCTTCCTCGGCCTTGGTGTCGTTGAGCGCCACCAGGAAGAAGCCGTCGGCGATCTTGGCCGGAATGCCGATCAGCGGGCTGCCGGCTTCCTGTTCCGACGCCTTCATCGCCACGCGCAGGACATTGTCGATGCCGCCGCCCTCAATGCCGTCGGGCGTCAGGAAAATCATCTCGATGATGTGGCTGGCCGGCAAAGTCTGGTCGGCATTGCGACGGATCGTCATGCGCAGCTGGATATCCTTGCCGGGAATTGTCGCCTCGGCGCGGATCGCCGGTTCAGGCGGCGCGTCGCCGCCGGGTGATTCCTGCACGATAGACCAGACGATATTACCGGGCTCGGCCGACCCTTGGGCAACGCTGGTCCGCTCTTCGTAGAAGATCGCTTTCTGGCCAACCGCCAAAGCCTGCTCCGCGGAAGGGTTGGCCGGGGCAGCAGGCGGGGTCGCCGGATTGGTCGGAGGCGTGCCCGCGGCCGGCGCCGTCCCGCTTTCGGAGGCGGGGGCGGCCGGCCCGGGAGTGCTGGCCGCCGGGGCGCCTGGCGCGATAGCCGGCGGGGGCGTCGTCAGCGCGACGACCGAGGTTCCTTCGCCGACGCCGCTTTCGCCGCCGGCCGGACCGGGATCCGTTTCCTTGCCGTCCGGCTGCAGGCGTTGCGTGAATTTGGGGGCTTCGCCGCTCGCCGCGTCGCCGGCGGGGGCCGGAGGCTGAGTCGGCGCGCCAGGCTTCTGCGGCGCAGGAGTAGCCGGTGTCGCTTCGATCGGCTTATTCGAGGCGACCTCACTCTGTCCGATACCCAGCATCGACTTGAAGGCATCCTGGTTGAGCCAGATGCCGTAACCGCCGCCTGCCACCACCAGCAGCGCGATCGCCGCCGCGATCAGCCCGCCATAGCCGCGCTTGCGTTCATAGCTGTCCAGTTGGTCGAACGTATCGGCATCCTCGTCCGGGATGAATAAAGGTGGCCTGTTCTCGGCCACGGGCTTTTTCTCAATGGCCGGACCTGCCGATGCTGCGGACTTCGCAGGTGCAATGGGCGTGGGCGGAGGGGACGCGCGATTATACGTGCTACCCGCCAAAGGCGGCAGGGGCGGCATCTGCGGCGGAACGGCCGGTTTCTGCACCTGTTCGGGCGGTCTCGCCTCTGGCTGCGGACGCTGCCACGCCGGTTCGACCTTGGCAGCAGGCCGCACGTGGTTCGGCTGGTTTCTGTTGCGGTCTATCGAGGAGAAGATGTTTTCCAGTTCCGCCAGCGGATCGAGTTCCGGCGCCTTGCGGGTGTAGTCGCGCTCGATGGTCGAGATGGCGTCTTCAAGCGCGCGGCGCTGACGATCAGCGACGGCCGGAGCCGGCGGCGGGTCAAGAGCGGCAAGCTTACCCGCGATTGTCGAACGGGCCTTGTCGTATACCTTGGCGCGCACCTCCGGCGTTGTCTCGCCGAGACCGTCGAGCGTCTTTCTCAGAACCGCAACGAAATCTGCCATGCTTCAGTCGACCTGTAATTCTCGCTTCCGCGCTGGCCCCGCCAAATCAGCCGCAAATGCCCGGAGAAGCGCCATGATTAGTCTTGAAACGGATCGGTCACAAGTATCGTGTCGTCCCGCTCCGGACTGGTGGAAAGCAGCGCCACCGGCGCGCCGATGAGTTCCTCGATATACCGTACATACTTAACGGCCTGCGCAGGCAGGTCGTTCCAGCTTCGCGCCCCGGCTGTCGTTCCCTTCCAGCCTTCCAGCGTTTCGTAGATAGGCTGCACCCGCGCCTGCGCGCCCTGGCTGGCCGGCAGATAGTCGATCGGCTCGCCGTCGAGCAGGTAGCCGGTGCAGACCTTGATCTCATCCATTCCGTCCAGCACGTCGAGCTTGGTCAGCGCGATGCCCTTGATGCCGTTGACGGCGACGGCCTGGCGCACCAGCACCGCATCGAACCAGCCGCAGCGACGCTTGCGCCCGGTGACGACGCCGAACTCGTGTCCGCGCGTGCCAAGGAATTCGCCGATCTCGTTCTGCTGTTCAGTCGGGAACGGGCCTTCGCCGACGCGCGTCGTATAGGCCTTGGTTATGCCGAGCACATAGCTCAATGCACCCGGACCGACGCCTGCGCCCGCCGCCGCTTGTCCGGCCACCGTGTTGGAGGAGGTCACGAACGGATAGGTGCCGTGATCGATGTCGAGCAGTGTGCCCTGCGCGCCTTCGAACAGGATGCGTTCGCCGGCGCGGCGGCGGTCGTCGAGCACCTTCCACACGCGATCCATGTAAGGCAGGATCGCATCGGCGACCGACGTTAATTCCTGCATGATCGCATCATGCGAAACCTCGGCATGGCCGAGGCCCCGCCTGAGCGCGTTGTGGTGCGTCAGCAGCCTATCCACTTTCAGCGGCAGCGTTTCCAAATCCGCCAGGTCCATTACCCTCACCGCGCGGCGCCCGACCTTGTCTTCGTAGGCAGGCCCGATGCCGCGGCGCGTCGTACCGATCTTGGTACCGGAATTCGAAGCGGCGTCCTCGCGGAATCCGTCCAATTCCCGGTGTACCGAAAGAATAAGCGCTGTGTTTTCGGCTATTTTCAGGCGCTCCGGCGTCACCTCGATGCCCTGGCCCCTGAGCTTTTCCATCTCGGCGACAAAGGCGTGCGGATCGAAGACGACGCCATTGCCGATGATGGAGAGCTTGCCCTCACGCACCACGCCCGAAGGCAGAAGCGACAGTTTGTAGACCTTGCCGTCGACGACGAGCGTATGCCCGGCATTGTGGCCGCCCTGAAACCGCACCACCACGTCGGCGCGCTCGGACAGCCAGTCGACGATCTTGCCCTTGCCCTCGTCGCCCCACTGCGAGCCGACGACAACCACATTGGCCATGTTTCTTCCCTTCGATCCTGAAAACCCGCGTCCGGCCACCCGTCGAACGGCCAACGCGCTGCAACCGTATCGGATAGGCTGTATCCAATACGGTTACAAAACGACAGGCCTCTATAACGTCAACAACCACTCTGTGCGACCATTGTTTGGCCAGTTGACGGCTTCGAGGCACAACAATTTTCGCCTTTCGCATCATTTACTTGGCGCAGCAGCGGTCATAGGTCGGCATGGTCTGCCACAGGAAGCCTGTCATGAACCATCGCTCCGCCTATGCCCTGCTGCTTTTGACCACTGTCCTGTGGGGCGGCAACGCCATCGCCGGCAAGTGGGCGGCGGGACATATTTCGCCGATGACGCTGGTGTTCCTGCGCTGGGTGGTGGCGACAGCCATCATGCTGCCCTTGGGCTGGCGCACTTTTATCCAGGACTGGCCGCTGGTGCGCCGGCATATCGTCCTGCTCACCCTTCTCGGCGCCGGCGGCTTCACCCTGTTCAACGCCATCTTCTACGTAGCGCTGAATTACACCACTGCGATCAACGTCTCCATCGAGCAGGCCGGCATGCCGATCCTCATCATCGTCGGCAATTTCCTCTTCTTCCGCCTGCGTGCCGGCTGGATGCAACTTGTCGGTGTCGTTTTGACCGTTGGCGGCGTCGTGCTGACCGCCAGCCATGGCGATCCACGTCAACTGCTGAAGCTCGACTTGAATTTCGGCGACGCCATCATGCTGATCGCCATCGTCCTTTACAGCGGCTATTCGATCGCGCTGCGCCTCAAGCCGCCTATCCAATGGCAGACGCTGATGCTGGTGCTGTGCGCCGCGGCGCTGGTCACGTCGATTCCGTTCCTCGCCTGGGAAACGGTCGCCGGCAAGGCGGTGTTCCCGGACACGACCGGCTGGGCGATCGTCCTGTACACAGCCCTTGGCGCCTCGGTGATTTCGCAGGCCGCCTATATCCGCGGCAATGAGCTGATCGGCGCCAACCGTGCCGGCCTGTTCATAAACCTCGTGCCGATCTTCGGCACGCTGTTTTCAATCTTGCTGCTCGGCGAGACTTTCCACGGTTACCACGCCGTGGCGCTGGCGCTTGTCTTCGGTGGCATCTGGCTGGCCGAGCATGGCGGCCGCCGTCATGCGGCGGCGATACAGGCCAACAAGACCCAGATCAGATGAGCCCGGCCTTCGCCAGATCCCGCATCAGGTGGCTGGCGCCGTAACGCCAGGGCGGGCATTCCGTCGACAACCGCACCCGGTTGACCAGCGCGCCAAGCTTCTCCGACGATATGGTGACGATGTCGCCATTCTTGTGGGTGAAGCCCTTGCCGGCCTCGCCCCGGTCCTTCGCAGGCGCGAACATGGTGCCAAGGTAAAGGGCCAATCCATCCGGATACTGGTGATGCTCGCCGATCGCCGCGGCGACGAGGTCTTCCGGCGAACGGCTGATTTCGACCATGGAGCTGACGCCCTCCAGCACGAAACCGTCCCCGCCCTCGACCTTCAGGCCGACCTGCGCCGTCTTGACGTCATCGAGCGAAAACGTCTCGTCGAACAGGCGTATGAAGGGGCCGAGCGATGCCGATGCGTTGTTGTCCTTGGCCTTGCCGAGCAGCAGTGCCGAGCGCCCCTCGACGTCGCGCAGATTGACATCGTTGCCGAGCGTCGCGCCGACGATCCTGCCCCGGCTCGAAGCGACGACCGCCACTTCCGGTTCGGGATTGTTCCATGTCGATATCGGATGCAGCCCGACGTCAGCGCCGTGCCCGACCGACGCCATCGGCTGGCATTTGGTAAAGATTTCGGCATCGGGGCCGATACCGACTTCCAGATATTGCGACCATACACCGCGTTCGATCAGCTTCGCCTTCACCCTTGCCGCCTCGGCCGATCCCGGCTTCAGCTTGGAGAGATCATGGCCGATAAGACCGGCAATATCGGCACGGATAAGATCGGCCTTTTCCGCGGAGCCGCGCGCCTGCTCCTCGATGACGCGTTCGAGTAGCGACACCACGAAGGTGACGCCCGAAGCTTTGACCGCCTGCAGATCGACCGGCGAAAGCAGATAGGGTTTTGATGTGTCGCGCCGCGCCGCCATGCTGTTGGCGACGATATCGGCGAGCGCACCGAGCGGCTTTCCTTCGGCTCTGACGACATAGGTTGCCGGCTCGTCCAGTTCGCAGATGTCCCGGCTGGTAGGCGCGACAGGAGACGTAATGTCTATCACCATGCCGTCACGAATGGTGACGACGGCCGGATGCGGCCAGCCTTCGGCAAAAGCACGGCCAAGGAAAGTGCCTTCGGCGGGAATTGTCATCTCTTGGCTCATCGGTCCAGGTTCCTCCGCCGCATGGCTGTAAACTGCCAGTCCGGCAGTATGGCTTGTTGTGACAGATACGACCTTTTCATTGGCCCGGTCATAAAAAAGGCGCGCCCAGGACCGCGCGCCTTTTCAACACTGATGCAAGCAGCGGCTAGATCCCGCCGACGTCGAAATGCAACGGCCGCGCCGATTTGATGGACTCGTTTGCGCGAAGCTCCGCAAGCACTTTTTCGGGGAACGGCGCATCGAGATAGAGGAGCGCGATCGCATCGCCACCCTGCCTGTCGCGGCCGAGCTGGAAATTGGCGATATTGACGCCGTTCTTGCCGCATATGGTGCCGAGCAGGCCGATCATGCCGGGCGTATCTGCGTTGGTGGTGTAGAGCATGTGCTCCCCCACCTCGGCGTCGAGGTTGATGCCCTTGATCTGGATGAAACGCGGCTTGCCGTCGGAGAAGCACGTGCCGGCGATTGAGCGTGTCTTTTGTGCTGTCTTCACCGTCAGCTTGATATAGCCGTCGAAGACGCCGGACTTGTCACGCTTGACCTCGGCGACGATGATGCCGCGCTCCTTCACCATGATCGGCGCCGAAACCATGTTGACGTCGGCGACCTGCGGCCGGATCAGCCCGGCGAGCGCGGCTGAGATCAGCGCGCGCGTATTCATCTGCGCCGTCGCGCCGTCGAACAGGATTTCGACTTCCTGGATCGGCTCTTCCGTCGCCTGGCCCACGAACGCGCCCAGCACTTCCGCCAGCTTGACGAAAGGCTTGAGACGAGGCGCTTCCTCTGCGGTGATCGAAGGCATGTTGATGGCGTTGGTGACCGCGCCCTTGACCAGATAGTCTGCCATCTGCTCGGCCACCTGCAAAGCGACGTTCTCCTGCGCTTCCGTGGTTGACGCGCCCAGATGCGGCGTCGCCACCACATTCTCCATGCCGAACAGCTCGTTGCGTTCAGCCGGCTCCACCTCGAACACGTCGATACCCGCGCCCGCGACCTTGCCGCTCTTCAGCGCCGCGATCAGGTCGGCTTCGACGACCAGGCCGCCACGCGCGCAGTTGATGATGCGCACGCCATTCTTCATCTTCGCGATGGCCGTGGCGTCGATGATGTTGCGCGTCTTGTCGGTCAGCGGCGTGTGCAGCGTGATGAAGTCCGAGCGGGTGAAAAGCTCGTCCAGCTCGACCTTCTCGACACCCAGCTCCGAGGCCCGCTGCTCGGACAGGAACGGATCGAAGGCGATCACGTGCATCTTCAGGCCGACGCCGCGCGTCGCGACGATCGAACCGATATTGCCGCAACCGATGACGCCGAGCGTCTTGCCGGTGATCTCGACGCCCATGAAGCGGTTCTTCTCCCACTTGCCGGCATGGGTGGAGGCGTTGGCCTCGGGGATCTGGCGGGCCAGCGCGAAGATCATCGCGACCGCGTGTTCGGCAGTGGTGATGGAATTGCCGAAGGGCGTGTTCATGACGATGATGCCGCGCCGCGAGGCGGCGGGAATGTCGACATTGTCGACGCCGATGCCGGCGCGGCCGATCACCTTGAGGTTGGTCGCGGCGGCGATCAGTTTTTCGGTGGCCTTGGTGGCCGAGCGGATTGCCAGCCCGTCATACTTGCCGATCACTTCGGCGAGCTTTTCCTTGTCCTTGCCGAGGTCCGGCAGGTAGTCGACGTCGACGCCGCGATCCTTGAAGATCTGCACGGCGGTGGGCGAAAGTTTGTCTGATACGAGAACGCGGGGCGCCATCATGGCCTCCTTGAAGAAGAATGATGTGGAAGGGAACGGACGGCGTCGGCGACGCCGCCCCGGAAAGATCAGGCCGCGGCCTTGAGCGCGGCCTTCTGGCCGGCGAAAGCCCATTCGAGCCATGCGCGGAGCGCTTCGAGGTCGGATGTCTCGACCGTCGCGCCGCACCAGATGCGCAGGCCAGGAGGCGCGTCGCGATAGGCGCCGATGTCATAGGCCACGCCCTCCTTGTCGAGCGCCGTAACCAGACCCTTGGCGAAGGCCGCCTGGCCGTCCGCGTCGAGCGCGGTCACGTCCGGATCGACGATCGACAGGCACACCGAGGTGTTGGAGCGGGTCGCCGGCTCGACGGCCAGATGACCGAGCCACGACGATTTCTGCACGAAGCCGTCCAGCACCGCGAAATTGGCGTCGGCGCGGGCGACCAGCGCCTTCAATCCGCCGAGCGACTTCGCCCAGTTGAGCGCGTCGAGATAGTCCTCGACGCACAGCATCGACGGCGTGTTGATGGTCTCGCCCTTGAAGATGCCTTCGATCAGCTTGCCGCCGGAGGTCAGACGGAAGATTTTCGGCAGCGGCCAGGCTGGCTTGTAGGTCTCCAGCCGTTCGACGGCGCGCGGGCTGAGGATCAGCACGCCATGTGCGCCCTCGCCGCCAAGCGCCTTCTGCCAGGAGAAGGTGACGACGTCGAGCTTGGCGAAATCGAGCTTCTGCGCAAAGGCCGCCGAGGTCGCATCGCAGATGGTCAGGCCCTCGCGATCGGCCGGGATGAAATCGGCGTTCGGCACCCGCACGCCGGAGGTGGTGCCGTTCCAGGTGAAGACGACGTCACGGTCGAAATCGATCTGCGACAGATCAGGCAGCTTGCCATAGCCGGCCTCGATCTTGCGCGCATCGGCGAGCTTCAATTGCTTGAGCACATCGGTGACCCAGCCGGAGCCGAAGGACTCCCAGGCGACCATGTCGACGCCGCGTTCGCCCAGCAGCGACCACAGCGCCATCTCGACCGCGCCGGTGTCGGAGGCCGGGACGATGCCGATGCGGTAATCCGCCGGCACTTCCAGCACTTCGCGGGTCAGGGCGATGGCCTGTTCGAGCTTGGTCTTGCCGATCTTGGCGCGATGCGAGCGCCCCAGCGCGGCATCCTTTAGCGCCTCGACCGACCAGCCGGGACGTTTTGCGCAGGGACCTGATGAAAAATTGGGATTTGCCGGGCGGAGCCCGGGCTTGGGGAGTGTCGTCATCGTGGTCTATCCTTCCAGATAGTAAGCCCCTCGTTGGGGAGGGGTGGCCCACGGACGGCGATATTCTTTCAGGCGGCCGGCGTCAAGAACAAAGTTTCCGTCGCTGACAGAACAGAGGCGAACCGCGCCAGTATAGCCGGAAACGAAAAAGGCGGGCCGAAGCCCGCCGTCGATTGGCGAAACGGAACCGCGTCTACCAGAGATCGTAGCGCAGGCCGACCCTGACCTGGTGGTAATCGAGGCCCTTCTCCATGCTCCCCGTTGGGATGTCGAAATATTCGAGGCCCGGAGCCGATACGTACTGGTAGCCCAGATCGACGGAAGTGTTCTGCGCCACCTTGTAGGCAAGGCCGGCGCCCAGCGAGTACGCGAAGGCATATTGCGTATCGCGCTCGGAGATGCCGAGGAAAGTATCGTCGACCTTCCGGCTCGAATGGAGCATACCGACACCAGCGCCGATATAGGGCGTGAAGCCCGCGATCGTACCAAGATCGAAATAGCCATTGGCCATGCCGCCCCAGATATTGCTTTCAGCCCGGATCGAGTCGATGCCGTTCGTCCAGTTGTATTTGTCGTGCGACAGGAACCCGAGGTTGATGTCGCCACGGAAATAGTCCGTGAAATGATAGCCTACGCCGAGGCCGCCATTGATCCGCGACCCCTCCGAGTCGGTGCCATTGAACGAGACGTCATAAGGCGACTTGTTGACGTTGTAGCCAATGTCGCCACGCAGATACCAGCCCGAGCCAACTTCGACGGGCGTGTATTCCGGCGTTTCCTCGACATAGACGGGCGGATCGTAATCCGCCGCGAGAGCCTGCGGCAGCGGCGAGAAGGCTAGCGCTGCGAGCGCCAGCGCGGCACGCGATTTCAAGTTCATGTCACCCACTCCCCATGTCGCCATACTGCGACCGGCTGTTCGTCTGGGAGCATTGTTAACCATAGTGGTTAAGTGGCGGTTAAGGCTAACAGAGGGTTAGGGATTTAGTTCACAAGCCGGTTCGACAAACGAAAAACACCCGGCAGCGAGCCGGGTGTTTTGAGGTCGAATAATCCCAGGAGATTACTTGGTATAGATCGGCTCCGGCGGAGGCTCGTAGGCCACCGGCTCGGGCTGCGCGCAATCCGATCTGCCGAACTGGTAGCGCAGGCCGCCGCGAACCTCGTGGACGTTGATGCCCTTGTCGTAGCCAGGTCCGCCGCCATTGGCGTAGCCGAACATCTCGCCGCCATTGATATGGCTGAAACGATAGCCCAGATCGAGCTTGGTGCGGTCGGTGAGGCAGTAGGAGGCGCCAGCCATCACCGCGTAAGCGAAGCGCCAGCCCTTGCCGCCGCGATGGTAGAAATCGCCGTCATTATTGCTGTTGTGCAGCGTGTCCCATTTCAGGTAGGCGCCGCCGATACCGGCGCCGACATAAGGCGTCACGCCGTGCCAGGTGCCGAGGTCGGCATAGGCATTGGCCAGCAGGAGCAGCGCCGAATAGGACGTGGTATCGACTGACTGGCAGACGATGCCGCCGCCGCAGGTGCCGGTCGTCTGGCCACGGAATTTCGACTTGGAGAACCAGTCGCCGGTCACATCGACGCGGAAGTGGTTGTTGACCTGATAGCCGACACCGGCGCCGAGCGACATGGCGCCCTTGAGCTTGCCGAAGTTGAAAGAATTGGTTCCCGGCGGCGGCCCGTAGACGACGTAATCGGCGCCACGGAACTTCGACCAGTGATAGTCGACATCGCCGCGTAGATACCAGCCGCCATAGTCAGCCTCTTCATAGACCGGCGCAGCCGCAACCGGCTCCGGCAGCTCTTCGACCGGCGGGTTGTAGTCTGCGGCCATTACCGGCACGGCCAGGCAAACCGCCGCCGCCGCGAGCGCCGCTTTCCTTGCGAAATTGAACATTCTGGTCACCCCTGGGAGTATCGGAGCCGATGACGCGCCGATTGATTGGCCTCAGGCGTGGATAATGAATTGCAAAGGTTAAAAGGCCTTTAACCCTGCTCTTTAACCAAGAATGTTTAGGAGTTGAATGATCGAGCCGGTTTGCAATTGTCAGCACATACTAAAAAGCCCGCCGAAGCGGGCCTTTTTCAAGACAGGAATGAGGGATCAGGCGGCGCTGCGGGCGTGCGAGATGACTTCGACCAGATCGTCCACCACGGTTTCGACCAGCTTCTGGTCGTCGCCTTCCGCCATCACCCGGATCAGCGGCTCGGTTCCCGAAGGCCTGATGACCAGACGGCCGCCCTTGCCGAGGCGGATGCGTGCATCCTCGATGGCCGCCTTGACAGGCGCGTCCTCCAGCGGCTTGCCGCCGGAGATATGGACATTCTTGAGCAATTGCGGCACCGGCTCGAACTTCTTCGCCACCTCGCTGACCGGCTTGTTGGCGCGCTTGATGCAGGCGAGCACCTGCAGCGCCGACACCAGTCCGTCGCCGGTGGTGGAGAAATCCGACAGCACAATGTGGCCGGACTGCTCGCCGCCGACATTGAGCCCATGTTCGCGCATGTGCTCGACGACATAGCGGTCACCGACCTTGGTGCGGTGGAGTTGCAGCTTCAGTCCGCCCAGGAAGCGTTCGAGGCCGAGGTTCGACATGATGGTGGAAACCACGCCGCCGCCTGCCAGCCTGCCGTTCTGATGCCAGGACTCCGCAATGAGCGCCATGATCTGGTCGCCGTCGACCAGTTCACCCTGCTCGTCGACGATGACGACACGGTCGGCGTCGCCATCCAGCGCAATGCCGATGTCGGCGCGCACTTCGTGGACTTTCCGCTGCAGTTCGGCCGGATCGGTCGAGCCGCATTCCTTGTTGATGTTGATGCCGTTGGGATCGACATTGATGGCAACCACGTCGGCGCCCAGTTCCCAAAGCGCCGCGGGCGCCACCTTGTAGGCCGCGCCATTGGCGCAGTCGACGACGATACGCAGGCCCGACAGCGACATTGAGCGCGGCAGCGTGCGCTTGGCGAACTCGATATAGCGGTCATGCACGCCGTCCACCCGCTTGGCCCGGCCGAGTCCGTCGGAATCGGCAAGCGCCATTTCGATGTCGTCATCGAGCATGGCCTCGATACGCGCCTCGATCTGGTCGGAAAGCTTGTAACCGTCGGGGCCGAACAGCTTGATGCCATTGTCGTGGTAAGGGTTGTGCGAGGCCGAGATCATGACGCCGATGTCGGCGCGCAGCGACCGGACCAGCATGGCCACGGCTGGCGTCGGAATGGGGCCAAGCAGGAAGACGTCCATGCCGGCGGCGCACAGACCGGCCACCAGCGCGTTTTCGATCATGTAGCCTGACAGCCGCGTATCCTTGCCGAGCACGACGCGGTGGCGATGGCTGCCGCGCTGGAAAGAAAGACCCGCCGCCATGCCGACGCGCATGGCCACTTCCGCCGTCATGGGAAATTTATTGGCCCGCCCGCGAATTCCGTCGGTGCCGAAATAACGTCCGGTCATGCAGTGTTTGTCCCTGTCGGTTGTCCCCGATCGCGGCTCTCATGCCACAATCCCCCCGAGCATAACGATCACATTGTATGATCGTATGTTACCAAGTCTTCGTAAACGGTTCGTTTTTAGCGGAATCCACCATGATTCGGCAACAATTCATGACGCTTGATGAGCAACCTCCATATGAATGCTTCCCTGAGGCTGGCAATAGCATCTGGCGCAACCGGCCGTTGAGCGTTATTGCTCGTAGCAGTTCATTGAGGACGGCATAACGGAGAACAGCCATGCTCATCGACCGATTTTTGAAACTATCCGCACTTGCCGTGGTGGCGCTGTTTCTGGCTTCGCCGGCCAGCGCACTGACCATGGCCGAATGCAGCACCAAATATAACGCCGCCAAGGACGCCGGCTCGCTCGACGGCAAGACGTGGAATCAGTTCCGCGCCGCCGAATGCGGCACGGACGCCAGCGCCGAGACCGCGAAACCGGCCAAGAAGGCGACCAAGGCCGCTGAGACAAAGGCTGCTGAGAAGACCGCCAAGGCAGCCGCCAACGACGACACCAAGGGCCTGAGCATGGCCGAGTGCAGCGCCAAGTATCAGGCGGCCAAGGACGCCGGCTCGCTCNNATGGAACGATTTCCGCAAGACCGAATGCGCCGCCGGCGCAACCACGGCTGCTGAGACGAAGCCCGCCAAGAAGACAACCAAGGCAGCCGCCAACGACGACGCAAAGGGCCTGAGCATGGCCGAGTGCAGCGCCAAGTATCAGGCGGCCAAGGACGCCGGCTCGCTC
>NZ_LMGA01000001.1:2717714-3387791 GCF_001427025.1 Mesorhizobium sp. Root554
GTGGAACGACTTCCGCAAGACCGAATGCGCCGCCGGCGCAACCACGGCTGCTGAGACGAAGCCCGCCAAGAAGACAACCAAGGCGGCCGCCAACGACGACGCAAAGGGCCTGAGCATGGCCGAGTGCAGCGCCAGGTATCAGAGCGCCAAGGCCGGCGGTTCGCTGAACGGCATGAAGTGGAATGACTTCCGCAAAGCCCAGTGCGGCGCCGGAGCATCCGACGACGACACCGTGCCGAGCGCCGACGAGGCCAGCTACAGCGGCGAACCTGAAACGCCAACCGTGCGGGCGCCGCGCGGCGTCAAGTTCCCGGCCACGATCGCTCGCAAGTTCGCCGACGAAACGCCCGGCAAGGGACGCATGCACACCTGCCTCGAGCAATACTACGCCAACAAGGACGCCGACGCGCTCGGCGGCCTGCGCTGGATCCAGAAGGGCGGCGGCTACTACAGCCTCTGCAATTCCAGGCTCAAGGGCAACGTCTGATCATTGCCGTCCGGCGCATTGTCGCCGGCGTGAAGATGTAAAACCCGCGGATCGCTCCGCGGGTTTTCTGTTTGATAGCCTTCCGTTTCAGGCCTCGTCGAACCCGGCTGGCGAACCGGCATGGTCATGCAAACAGACTGCGTTCCTTCTCCACTGTCCGGCTTATAAAGCTCGCCACCGCCTGGACCCGGCGCAGCGGCCGAACCGATTCATGATAGACCAGCCAGTAGGCGCGGCGGATAGGCGCGGCGATCTCGACCGGCACAAGGTCCGGCATCGAGCGGGCGATGAAGGTGTGCAATATGCCGATGCCAGCCCCCGAACGCACGGCTTCCGCCTGCCCCAGCGCCGAGGATATGGCGAAGGACGAGCGCCATTCCGGGCTGAACTCGGCAGCGTAGTCGAGTGAACGGCTGACAATGAGATCGGGCACGTAGCCGATCAGCGTATGGTTCGCCAGCTCCGCCGCCGATGCAGGCAGACCGTGCGCCTCGACATAGCCGCGCGAGGCGAACAGGCTGAGCGTATAGTCCACCAGCTTGCCCGCCACCAGACGGCCCTCGGTCGGCCGCTCCACCGTGATGGCGATATCGGCCTCGCGACGCGACAGCGAGAAGGACTGCGGCACCGGCACCAGATGGATGGTGAGATCGCGATGCAGGGAGGTCAGCGCACCCAGCCGCCGCGCCAGATAGGCGACGCCGAACCCGTCCGGCGCGCCGATCCGCACGATGCCGGATACATCCTCGCCCTCGCCCGCCACGGTGGAGCGGGCCGCGATCATGTCGGCTTCCATGCGCTCGGCAATGTCGAGGAAGCGCTCACCGGCCGGCGTCAATTCGCTGCCGGTGGTGAGGCGGCGGAAAAGCTTGGCTTTCAGCGCCTCCTCCAGCGCGGCGATGCGGCGTGAAACGGTGGCGTGGTTCAACTCCAGCCGTTTGGCCGCGCCGAGGATTTGCCCGGCTCGCGCCACGGCAAGGAAGATGCGCACGTCATCCCAGTTCATCCTGCCCTCCCATTCTCCCCCATTCGCGCAAGAGGATCACCGCGCAATCTGCGAAAAACCATGCACGCTTTCTCTTGTCTATCAATTTCTGCACATCGGTTGCGTTTGCGCTCGCGTTGCCTTCCGCCCGCCAAAGGTCGAGAGTGGCCCATGCTAGAATTCCAGGGAGTGGAACAATGATCGAATATGGGCACTTCATCGGCGGCAAGCGCGTCGCCGGCAAGAGCGGCCGCAAGCAGGACGTCATGCAGCCGATGGACGGTTCCGTCCGCGGCACGGTGGCGCTCGCCTCGACCGAAGAACTGCGCGCGGCGGTGGAGAACGCCAAGGCCGCGCAGCCGGCCTGGGCCGCCACCAACCCGCAGCGCCGCGTGCGCGTGCTGATGAAATTCCTCGAACTGGCGAACCGCGAATACGATTCGCTGGCCGAGATCCTGGCGCGCGAACATGGCAAGACCATTGCGGACGCTCGAGGAGACATCCAGCGCGGCCTCGAAGTGGTCGAAGTCTGCATCGGCGCACCGCACATGATGAAGGGCGAGTTCACCGACGGCGCCGGACCGGGCATCGATGTGTATTCCATGCGCCAGCCGCTCGGCGTCGTCGCCGGCATCACACCGTTCAACTTCCCGGCCATGATCCCGCTGTGGAAGATCGCCCCGGCCATCGCCTGTGGCAACGCCTTCATCCTCAAGCCGTCCGAGCGCGACCCCGGCGTGCCGCTGCGCATCGCCGAACTGTTCGTCGAAGCCGGCCTGCCGGCCGGCATCCTCAACGTCGTCAACGGCGACAAGGAAGTCGTCGATGCCATCCTCGACGACCAGGACGTCAAGGCCATCGGCTTCGTCGGTTCGACGCCGATTGCGCAGTACATCTATTCGCGCGGCTGCGCCAACGGCAAGCGCGTGCAGTGCTTCGGCGGCGCCAAGAACCATATGATCATCATGCCCGACGCCGACATGGACCAGACGGTCGATGCCCTGATCGGCGCCGGCTACGGTTCGGCCGGCGAGCGCTGCATGGCGATCTCGGTCGCGGTGCCGGTGGGCAAGGAAACGGCGGACCGCCTCCTCGAGCGGCTCATCCCGCGTGTCGAGAGCCTCAAGGTCGGCCCATCGACCGATTCCTCAGCCGATTTCGGCCCGCTGGTCACCCAGCAGGCGCTCGAGCGGGTCAAGGGGTATGTCGACATCGGCGTCAAGGAAGGCGCCAAGCTGGTCGTCGATGGCCGCGGCTTCACCATGCAGGGCTACGAGAATGGCTACTACATGGGCGGCTGCCTGTTCGACGATGTGACCCCCGACATGCGCATCTACAAGGAAGAAATCTTCGGCCCCGTGCTCTCGGTCGTGCGCGCGCCGACCTACAATGACGCGATCAAGCTCGCCAACGAGCATGAGTTCGGCAACGGTGTCGCCATCTACACCCGCGACGGTGACGCGGCGCGTGACTTCGCATCCAAGGTCCAGGTCGGCATGGTAGGCGTCAACGTGCCGATCCCGGTGCCGATCGCCTACTACACGTTCGGCGGCTGGAAGGCGTCTGGCTTCGGCGATCTGAACCAGCATGGTTCAGATGCGTTCCGCTTCTACACCAAGACCAAGACGGTCACCTCGCGCTGGCCGTCCGGCATCAAGGACGGCGCCGAATTCGTCATCCCGACGATGAACTGATCTATCGGGCGTCGGCTCTGCCGCATCGCAAAAAAGGCCGCGGATGTCCGCGGCCTTTTTCTTTAGGCCCGCTTCCAGAAAAAGCCGGAATGCAACGCCAGTCTGTCGCCCGGACCGTGAACCGCGGCGAACAGCAGGCCGGCCAGGAAGGTGAAGTGATCGACGAAAAAGCCGAACTCCATCTGATTTCCGGCCCAGCGCGACGGCCCGTGGAAGGCGAAGGCCAGAAAGATCACATAGACGGCCGCCAACAGGGCGGTTTCGGTAAAGAACGCTCCGGTCAGGAAACCCAACACCAGCGCCACCTCGAAAAACGCGGCTAGCCAGGCCAGAACCAGCGGTATCGGGAACCCGGCCGCCGCGATGAAATCGGCGGTCATCTGCATGCCGGCGAACTTGAAGGCGGCCGCCATGGCGAAGGCCGCTGCAAAAATCAGTCTCGCGGCGAGAATGGCGATTGTCTTACCCATTGTGTCCTCCCTTGAAATGTTGGCGTTCAGTGGCGGCGCCACGGAAACAGCGCCCGCAGCGCCGGATCGCGCAGCCACAGCCCACCCCAAAGGAACAGGCCGAGATAGACGCTGAACAGGATGTGGCTGAAAAGCGGATTGCCGACGCGGATCTGCGTCGCCATGGCGCCGCCGAGCAGACCCATGAATAGTACCGCGGCGAGTATATTGGTGCGCGGATAGAGATAGAGCAGCGTCAGCACCAGTTCGAGAATCCCGATCGGCAGCGTGTAGCCGGTCGGCCAGCCGAGCGCCGTCATCGTCTCGTCAGCCACCGGCAGGCCGAGCAGCTTCGGTGTCACGGATGCTCCGAGCATGAACAGCACAAACAGTCCCGACAGCACATAACCCATCCGTGTCATCGTCTTCTCGCTCATGGCCATCTCCTTGACGATCAGTGTCGAAGTGAAGACGCGCGAGACAGGACCGGGCCGACATCGGCCAATAAAAAAATGCCGGACAAAGGCCGAAGCCAGCCTGATCGGTCGCGTTAGCGCCTTACCGCCGTTTCGGCATGGCTCCGCAGCAGCCCCATCAACCGCTTGGCATCCTTGCCGGCGGCATCCTCGTCTCCGGAAAGGATCGAGCGGATCAGCCCCACATGATGCTCGGCGGATTCGGCAAGCCCCGTATCGGCCTTGTAGCGGAACCAGAATCGCCGGCTGTGCGTCTGCAGCGGCGCGGCCAGCCTGGCCGCGAAAGGATTGTCGGCCGCGAAGGCCAGCGCCTCGTCCATCGTCTTGTCCGCTTCCAGGAAGGCGAACACATTGCCGGAGACGACAGCCTTCTGCATGGCAAGCGCAGCGTCGTGGAAGCGCTCGGCGCCCTCGCCGGTGACGAAGCGGGCAGCCGAGCGGGCAAGCACCACTTCCACACCGCGCCTCGCGTCGATGACGCGCAGCCAGTCCGACGCGTGCAGCGGCGCCACCGCGATTCCGGCGCGCGGGCGTATCTCCAGCAGCCCTTCCCAGGCGAGCCGCTGGATGGCCTCGCGGACCGGGGTGCGGCCGAGCCGTAGTTTGTCGATGAGGATACCTTCGGTCAGGAAGCCGCCGGGCGCCAGTTCCAGCGTGACGATCATCCGTTCAAGGGCGCGGTAGGCTTTCGCCGCAACGGGTTCAAAGGAAAGGCTTTCTTCGGCAAACGTCACGACGGTCTCCTCGACGATGGAGGAAAGATATATCAAAAGCGGATTCCCATTGACAGACCGTGCATCTTAAAATATATTACTGATATATCAGATGGAGCACGATCATGTGGACCGGAGTTTTCCCTGCCGTAACGACCAAATTCACCGACGACGACCGCCTCGACCATGCCGAGATGGAGCGCTGCTTCGGGCTGCAGATGGAGGCCGGCTGCGACGGCATCATCGTCGCCGGTTCGCTCGGTGAGGGGCCGATGCTGTCGGTGGAGGAAAAGCTCGCCGTGCTGAAAACGGCGCAGGGCGTCGCCGGCAAAAAGCCGGTACTGCTCACCATCAACGAGCCCGGCACCCGCGAAGGCGCCGCGCTGGCCAAAAGCGCCGCCAAGGCCGGCGCCGACGGGCTGATGATCGTGCCCTCGCCCATCTACCACACCAATCCGCAGGAAACCGCCGCGACGCTGAGCGCCATGGCGGCCGCTGGCGGGCTGCCGGTGATGATCTACTCCAACCGCGTCGCCTACCGCGTCGACGTCACCGTCGAGGTCATGGAGCAGCTTGCCGACGATTCTCTGTTCGTCGCGGTCAAGGAATCCTCCGACGACATCCGCCGTTCCACCGAGATCATCAACCGCTTCGGCAACCGCTTCGACCTGTTCACCGGCGTCGATAACCTCGCTTTCGAAGCGCTTTCGGTCGGCGCGATCGGCTGGGTTGCCGGGCTGGTCACCGCCTTCCCGAAGGAAACCGTCGCCATCTACCAGTTGATGAAGCAGGGAAAGCGCGAAGAGGCGCTCGCCATTTATCGCTGGTTCCGGCCGCTGCTCGACCTCGACGTCTCCACCTATCTGGTCCAGAATATCAAGCTGGCCGAGGCGCTGGCCATCGGCACCAACGAGCGGGTGCGCATGCCGCGCCAGCCCCTGTCGGGCGAACGGCGCACGGCCGTCGAAAAGATTGTCCGCGATGCCTTGGCTGTGCGGCCGGAGCTGCCGAAGCTGAGCGTGGCCAAGGCGGCCTGAAAGAAGCCTTTCTTCGCCCCGTTCACGGGGAGAAGATGGCGGCAGCCAGATGAGGGCAGCGCCGACGTGTCTGACAGTTCCGATTTCCGCGGAAGTCCAAACCATCCGTCCTCCGCGCTCCGGGCACCTTCTCCGCGTGAAGGAGGAGAAGGAAACCGCATCGCCATTGTCGGCGGCGGCATCATCGGCATCTGCTGCGCGGCCTATTTGACCGAAGCCGGCCACGCCGTCACTGTCTACGACCGCACCGGCATCTGCGAGGAGACGAGTTCGGGCAACGCCGCCGCCTTCGCCTTCTCCGACGTGCTGCCGCTGGCGCACAAGGGGATGATGCGGAACCTTCCGCGCTGGCTGACGGACCCGCTCGGCCCGCTCTCCATTTCACCCGCTTATCTGCCAAGGCTGCTGCCCTGGCTTTGGCGTTTCTGGCGTGCCGGCAACGCCGACCGCTATGAAGCGGCGCTTGCGGCACAGGCGTCGATGATGGCCTTGGCCGAAAGCGAATGGGCCGATCTCATGGAGAGCTCCGGCACCAGATCCATGCTGCGCGAGGACGGCTCGCTCGAACTTTACGAAAGCGAGGCGGAGTTCCGCTCCTCCCTGCCCGGCTGGGCCGCCCGCGACCGCTTCGGCATCGGCTACCGCCACGTCGATGGCGAAGACCTTGCAGCCTTGCAGCCGGGCCTCTCGCCGCGCTTCACAAAAGGCACCTTCATTCCTGGCTGGAAGACGGTGTCCGACCCGAAGCTTTTGGGCAAGGCAATCTGGGCCCATGCCGAGGCGAGGGGCGCCCGCTTCGAGCGGGTCAGGATCGACGGCATCGAGGCTGCCGGCGACGGCCAGCCGGGCGGCGTGCTAAGCTTCGCCAATGGTGGCAGCGCGGGCGCGGACCGCGTCGTTATCGCCGCTGGCGCCTGGTCGCATCTGCTGGCGCGCCAGCTCGGCGACCCGATCCCGCTCGAAACCGAACGCGGTTACAACACGACGCTGCCATCAACGGCCTTCGACCTGAGGCGACAGCTCATTTTCTCCGGCCATGGTTTCGTCGTCACGCCACTGGAAACCGGTTTGCGGGTCGGCGGAGCGGTTGAATTTGCCGGCCTCGAGCGCGCGCCCAACTTCAACCGGTCGAAGGCGATGCTGGAAAAGGCGAAAGCCTTCCTGCCCGGCCTCGATCCTACCGGCGGCCGCGAATGGATGGGCTTTCGGCCATCGCTGCCGGATTCGCTCCCCGTCATCGGCGCGGCCCGCAATGCACCCGGCATCGTTTACGCTTTCGGCCACGGCCATCTGGGGTTGACGCAGGCCGCCGCCACGGGCCGCTTGATCCGCGATATACTGCTGGGGCACTCTCCCGCACTCGACCTCGCTCCGTTTTCACCGCAGCGTTTCTGAGGAAGATCGAATGTCGCGTCACACCTTCACCTGCCTCGACGGCCATACCTGCGGCAACCCGGTGCGGCTGGTCGCCGGCGGCGGGCCATTGCTCGCAGGCAAGACCATGATCGAGCGGCGGGCGCATTTCATTGCCGAGTATGATTGGATCCGTACCGGCCTGATGTTCGAGCCGCGCGGCCATGACGTGATGTCGGGATCGATCCTTTATCCGCCAACCCGCGAAGATTGCGACATCGCCATCCTGTTCATCGAAACGTCGGGTTGCCTGCCCATGTGCGGGCACGGCACCATCGGCACGGTGACGATGGCCGTCGAGAACGGTCTGGTGAAGCCGAAGACGCCGGGTACGCTCAGGCTCGATACGCCGGCAGGCCTGGTCGTCGCCGAATACAAGCAGGTCGGCGATTATGTCGAAGAGGTGCGCATCACCAATGTGCCGTCCTTCCTTTACGCTGAGGACCTTCCGGTCGAGTGCCCCTATCTCGGCGAACTGCGCGTGGATATCGCCTATGGCGGCAACTTCTACGCCATCATCGACCCGCAGAAGAACTATCGCGACCTGGCCGACTATTCGGCCGGCGACCTCATAGCGTGGAGCCCCGTGCTGCGGCAGCGCCTCAACGACCTCTATTCCTTCGTCCATCCGGAAAATCCGGACATCAACGGGCTGCGGCACATCCAGTGGACCGGCGTGCCCGTGCATCGGGAGGCGCATGGCCGCAACGCCGTCTTCTATGGCGAAAAGGCCATCGACCGCTCGCCTTGCGGCACCGGCACGTCAGCGCGCATGGCGCAGCTCGCCGCCAAGGGCGCGCTCAGGCCGGGAGACGAATTCATCCATGAATCGATCATCGGCTCGCTGTTCAAGGGCAGGGTGGAAAAAACAGTCGAAGTGGGTGGCAAACCGGCCATCGTGCCCTCCATCGGCGGCTGGGCGCGGCAGACCGGCCTGAACACCATCTTCATCGACGATCGCGATCCCTTCGCCCATGGCTTCGTTGTCCGGTGATCGTCGACTCGGCCTCTTCCATTCCGCGACGCCGGAGATTTTTGCCTTGAAACCAGCGCAACGATCCGTCTCAGCAGCCCTTTTCAGCGCGATATCTTTCGAAGAAAGGCAGAAAATCGGTTCGGAATCGTCAAAGACATTGCGTTGTGCCAATGTTACGGTCCACGATAGTCCAGGGGCAGAAGCCGAAAAACAGGCACCCGGATGGCGTGCTTCACTTCGAGCTGATCGGACGAAGAATCACGTTGCAATCCGGGATCAGAACCTTACGACTAGGAACAATATGAAAAGGGATGCGTCCTTGCGGCGAAATCTCAGGGGAGCCTTGTGAATATGCAGTATTTCGTTCAGCAATTGATCAACGGGCTGACGCTGGGATCGATCTATGGATTGATCGCCATCGGTTATACGATGGTCTACGGCATTATTGGCATGATTAATTTCGCCCATGGCGATCTTTTCATGGTCGGTGCTTTCATCGCCCTCATCGTCTTCCTGATCCTCGGCGCGCTGTTCTATTCGGTGCCCGTCGTGGTGGCGTTGCTGATCATGATGATCGTGGCGATGCTCCTGACCGGCCTCTACAACTGGGTCATCGAGAAGGTGGCCTACCGGCCGCTGCGCGGCTCGTTCCGGCTGGCGCCGCTCATTACCGCCATCGGCATGTCGATCGCGCTTTCCAATTTCGTCCAGGTCACCCAGGGTCCGCGCAACAAGCCGATCCCGCCCATGGTCAGCCAGGTCTACAACATCGGCGGCATCTCGGTTTCGCTGAAGCAGATCATCATCATTGTCGTGACCGCCATCCTGCTCGCCGTGTTCTGGTATCTGGTCAACCGCACCTCGCTCGGCCGTGCGCAAAGGGCCTGCGAACAGGATCGCAAGATGGCGGCGCTGCTCGGCGTCGATGTCGATCGCACCATTTCCATCACCTTCATCATGGGCGCAGCCCTGGCTGCCGTCGCCGGCACACTGTTCCTGATGTACTACGGCGTCGTATCCTTCTCCGATGGCTTCGTTCCGGGCGTTAAAGCCTTCACCGCCGCGGTGCTCGGCGGCATCGGCTCACTGCCGGGCGCCGTGCTCGGCGGCCTGATGATCGGATTCATCGAGAGCATGTGGTCGGCGTACTTCTCCATCGACTACAAGGATGTCGCCGCCTTCTCGATCCTGGCCATCGTGCTGATCTTCCTGCCTTCCGGCATCCTTGGCCGGCCCGAAGTCGAAAAGGTCTGATCCATGGCCGTTACCGTCTCCCCTTCGAGCGGCGCGGCCGCCAGGCCGATCACGCGCGCCATCCGTGAATCGCTGTTCGCCGGTGTCATCTCATTCGGGCTGTTCTTTCTCCTGATCGGCCTCAAGACCGACCAGAACATCCGCAATGAACTGGTACTGGTGCAGCGCTGGGGTCTGCTGGCGGCGGTGGTGCTCATCACCATGGCCGGCCGCTTTCTTTATGTCGCCTTTGGCCAGCCGGCGCTGGAGCGCCGCAAGGCCGCGCAGGCGAACGCGCCGGCGTCGACCGCTGAACCCGGCTTTATCCGGCGGAATTTCAATGCCATCGGCATCGCTGCCCTGTTCCTGTTCCCGATCCTTGTCGTTTCCACAGCCGGCCTGCAGGGCTCGCTGAAGTGGGTGGACAATTTCGGCATCCAGATCCTCATCTATGTGATGCTCGCCTGGGGCCTGAACATCGTGGTCGGCCTCGCCGGCCTGCTCGACCTGGGTTACGTCGCCTTCTATGCCGTCGGCGCCTATGCCTACGCGCTGCTCGGCTCGCATTTCGGCCTGTCGTTCTGGATCCTGCTGCCCTGCGCCGGCCTCATGGCGGCGTTCTGGGGCGTCATCCTCGGCTTCCCGGTGCTGCGCCTGCGCGGCGACTATCTTGCCATCGTTACCCTTGCCTTCGGCGAGATCATCCGGCTGGTGCTGATCAACTGGCGTGAGGTGACCAACGGTTCCGCCGGCATTTCGGGCATCCCGAAAGTCTCATTCTTCGGTTTGATGTCGTTCAACATTTCCGACGACAACTACATCGGCAAGGTGCTGGAGATCGCGCCCTCCGGAGCCTATTACAAGATCTTCCTCTACTACCTCATCCTGCTTCTGTGCCTGCTCACCGCCTTCGTCACCATCCGCCTGCGCCGCATGCCGGTCGGCCGCGCCTGGGAAGCCCTGCGCGAGGATGAGATTGCCTGCCGTTCGCTCGGCATCAACACCACCACCACCAAGCTGACGGCCTTTGCCACCGGCGCCATGTTCGGCGGCTTCGCCGGCTCCTTCTTCGCCGCCCGCCAGGGCTTCGTCAGCCCCGAATCCTTTGTCTTCATCGAATCCGCCATCATCCTGGCCATCGTCGTGCTCGGCGGCATGGGTTCGCTCGGCGGCATCGCCGTCGCCGCGGCGGTGATGATCGGCGGCACCGAAATCCTGCGTGAGCTGGATTTCCTGAAGGCGATCTTCGGGCGGGATTTCACCCCTGAACTTTACCGGATGCTTTTGTTCGGCATCGCCATGGTGGTCGTCATGCTGTGGAAGCCGCGCGGCTTTGTCGGCAGTCGAGAACCGACCGCCTTCCTGAAGGAGCGCCGGGCCGTCTCCGGTTCCTTCACCAAGGAAGGGCACGGCTGATGGACGCGAGCAGCATGAACGACACCATCCTCGACGTCGAACACATGTCGATGAAATTCGGCGGCCTGGTCGCCATCGGCGATCTGTCCTTTCAGGCCAGGCGGGGCGAGATCACGGCGCTGATCGGGCCGAACGGCGCCGGCAAGACCACGGTCTTCAACTGCATCACCGGCTTCTACAAGCCGTCTGAAGGCATGATCACTCTCAACCGGCGCGACGGCTCCTCCTATCTGCTGGAGCGGCTGCCGAACCATGAGATTCCGGCGCGCGCCAAGGTGGCCCGCACCTTCCAGAACATCCGTCTGTTTTCCGGCATGACCGTGCTCGAGAACCTGCTCGTCGCCCAGCACAACAAGCTGATGAAGGCCTCGGGCTATACCATCCTCGGCCTGCTCGGCTTCCGCGGCTACAAGCAGGCGTCTGCCGAATCCATCGAGCTCGCCAAGCATTGGCTGGAAAAGGCCGACCTGGTCGACCGCGCCGACGATCCCGCAGGCGACCTGCCCTACGGCGCCCAGCGCCGGCTGGAGATCGCCCGCGCCATGTGTACCGGCCCGGAGCTTCTGTGCCTCGACGAGCCCGCGGCCGGTCTCAATCCGAAGGAGTCGCTTGCCCTCAACACCTTGCTGATGGGCATCAAGAACGACACCGGCACCTCGATCCTGCTGATCGAACACGACATGTCGGTGGTCATGCAGATTTCCGATCACGTCGTGGTGCTGGAGTACGGTCGCAAGATCTCCGACGGCGACCCGCAATCCGTACGCTCCGACCCCCGCGTCATCGCCGCCTATCTCGGCGTCGACGATGAGGAAGTCACCGAGGTGCTTGCCGAAGTCGGCGACGAGGATGTCATCGAACAACTCGACGCCGGCCCCGACGCCGCGCATGGCCCCGGCGCGTCATCCTCCATGATGGCCGGGTCGTTCGATGACACGATCGGACACCGTGACGGCGAGCGCGTCACTGTCGCCAAGGGCGCCTCGAAGGCGGATCGGGTGAAGGCGGCGCCGGCAGCGGTCGCCTCCACCGCCACCGCACCCGCAAAGACGGTCGGACCTGCGGCGAAAAAAGCACCAGCCAGGACCGCCAAGCAGCCGATGGCAACCGCGGTCGCCGCAAAGCAATCCGCGTCTGTAAAACCCGCGGCTACAAAGTCGGCGTCGAAATCCGCGCCGGTTAAATCCGCCCCGGCGACGGGGCTATTGTCTCCGGCTAAAACCGCCAAGCCCGCACCCACAACAGCCGGGAAATCAGCGCGGCCGACACCGGCGAAAACAACCGGGATGGCACCCGTACCTGCCAAGGCGGCGTCCACCAAAAGCGCAACAGCGAAAGCACCGGCGTCGAAGGCGGCTTCCGGAAAGACAGCATCTGCGAAGCAGGCCGCGACCAAACCGGCCGCCGCCAAATCTGTTGCCGCAAAACCCGCCGCCAAGGCCATTGCGTCCAAGCCAACCGCCTCCAAACCTGTCTCAGCCAAAACACCGGCTGCGAAGCCGGTCGGCATTTCGAACCGCCTCAGCAAGCCGCGCGGCGGCAAGGCCGACAATCTTACCCGCATCAAGGGCATCGGCTCGGTCAACGAGAAGAAGCTGAACGATCACGGCATCTTCCATTTCGACCAGATCGCCGCCTGGAAGAAGCCCGATATCGTCGCAGCCGAAGCTTATCTCGCCTTCGACGGACGCATTGCCCGCGAGGGCTGGGTCGCCCAGGCGAAGACGCTAGCCAGCGGCAAGGAGACGGAATTCTCGCGCCGCGTCGATGCCGGCAAGGTCGAGACCAGCCATCCGTCGAAGACGGCCGCACCGGCCGGCGGCAAGCGTGGAGGACGTAAGTGATGGCCGGCGAAAACCTTCTCGATATTCGCGGCGTCGAAACCTTCTACGGCAACATCCGGGCGCTGAACGGCGTCGATGTCAGCGTCAAGGAAGGCGAGATCGTCGCGCTGATCGGCGCCAACGGCGCCGGCAAGTCGACGCTGATGATGACTATCTTCGGTGCGCCCCGGGCGCGCTCAGGCACCATCACCTTCGCCGGCACCGACATCACGCGTATGCCGACGCACGAAATCGCCCGCATGCGCATTGCGCAGTCGCCGGAAGGCCGCCGTATTTTTCCGCGCATGACGGTGATGGAAAATCTGCAGATGGGGGCAAGCCTCGACAACCTCAAATATTACAATGAGGACGTCGAGAAGGTGTTCACGCTGTTCCCCCGGCTGAAGGAGCGTATCGGCCAGCGCGGCGGCACGCTTTCGGGCGGCGAGCAGCAGATGCTGTCGATTGGACGCGCGCTCATGGCGCGGCCAAAGCTGTTGTTGCTCGACGAGCCTTCGCTGGGTCTGGCTCCGCTGATCGTCAGGCAGATATTCGACGCCATCCGCGAACTCAACCGCACCGAGGGTCTGACCGTCTTCCTGGTCGAGCAGAACGCCTTCGGCGCGCTCAAGCTCGCCGCCCGCGGCTACGTCATGGTCAACGGCAACGTCACCATGAGCGGCAGCGGCAAGGAGCTTCTCGCCAATCCGGAAGTGCGGGCGGCCTATCTCGAAGGCGGCCATCACTAGGTCTGCGACCTGATCTGAGGAAAAATTATGCAAGGCATTCTCTACGAGGAAAGCTCGATCTGGCAATTCTTCTTCGTCACCTGCCTTCTCGGCGGCTGGGCCGCATGGATGACCGGCCGGGCGAGCGCGCAGACCTGGCGCACCCACCTCATGCTTTTCCTGTATTTGCTCGGCCTCGGCATCGCCGTGCGCTTCATCCACCACGCCCTGTTCGACGGCACCATGTTCTCGCTTCAGTACTATGTCGTCGACACGCTTGTGGTCATGCTTCTGGGCTTCATCGGCTACCAGTACACGCGCACCAACCAGATGGTGACGCAGTACAGCTGGCTTTACGAAAGGGCTTCTCCACTGAGCTGGAAATCGAAGGTTGACGTTCATCATTAACGCCGGCTCGCGTTTGAATCGGCGTGACAAGCCTTTGAAAATGGGCAAACTAAGCTTTCTGCGATAAGGGTGGGCATCGCATGGAAGTTTCATCCACGCCCACTCCGTGAATGGGAGCGTATCTATGAAAAAGTCACTCTTGTCCGCCGTGGCACTGACCGCGCTTGTCGCGTTCAGCGGCAACGCGTGGGCTGATATATTGATTGGCGTCGCCGGCCCGATCACCGGTGCGAACGCCGCTTTCGGCGCGCAGTTGCAGAAGGGCGCCGAACAGGCGGTTGCCGACATCAACGCCGCCGGTGGCATCAATGGCGAAAAGCTGAAGCTCGAAGTAGGCGACGACGCCGCCGACCCGAAGCAGGCTGTTTCGGTGGCAAACAAGCTCGCGGCCGATGGCGTCAAGTTTGTCGATGGCCATTTCAACTCCGGCGCATCGATCCCCGCCTCGGACGTCTATCTCGAGAACGGCATGCTGCAAATCTCGCCGGCTTCGACCAACCCGACCTTCACCGACCGCAAGATGTGGAACACCTTCCGCACCTGCGGCCGTGACGACCAGCAAGGCAAGGTTGCCGGGGACTACATCGCCGCCAACTTCAAGGACGCCAAGGTCGCCGTCATCCATGACAAGACGCCTTACGGCCAGGGCCTAGCCGACGAAACGAAGAAGGCGCTCAACGCCGCTGGCGTGACGGAAGCCATGTACGAAGGCGTGAATGTCGGCGACAAGGACTTCTCGGCCCTCATCGCCAAGATGAAGGAAGCCGGCGTCACGCTGATCTACTGGGGCGGCCTTCACACCGAAGCCGGCCTGATCATCCGGCAGACGGCCGACCAGGGCCTCAAGGCTCCGCTGTTCTCGGGCGACGGCATCGTCTCCGACGAGCTGGCCTCGATCGCCGGCGACGCCGTCATCGGCACGCTGAATACCTTCGCGCCGGATCCGCGCAAGAACCCGGCCGCAAAGGAGGTCGTCGAAAAGTTCCGTGCCGGCGGCTTCGAGCCGGAAGCCTACACGCTCTACTCCTATGCAACGGTCCAGGTCATCGCCCAGGCGATTGCGAAGACCGGTTCGGCAGACGACGCGCAGAAGGTCGCCGAGACGATCAAGTCGGGCGGTCCCTGGAAGACCGTGCTTGGTGACCTCGGCTTCGACGAAAAGGGCGACATTACCGCAGCCGCCTACGTCGTCTACGAGTGGAAGAAGGGCGACGACGGCAAGATCAGCTATTTCGAAAGATAAGCTCAAGCCTTCTTTTCTGATTTCGGAAATGCCCGGCGCTTGCGTCGGGCATTTTTTTTGCATAGATCCTCGGCCCCACCGACAAGCGCGAGAAGCTCTTGCATCGCGGTTATGTTTTTTTGGCATTCCCCGCCCCGTTTTGAGCCTTTTCGTATCAACATTGAGAAAGAGCCGGGCCCTTTCCCAATAGTGAGACGATTCGAGCGGATTTCACCAAATTCAACGTGAATCGGCGATTTCAATCGATTCAATCGCCTTGCGATTTTGGTTGCACTGCAGCAATTTCCCGTTATTCATGAGCCGCTTTCTCTACCCACGCTGCCTGGAGCACACCCTTGGCTATCAGCAAGATCCTTGTCGCCAACCGGTCCGAGATCGCCATCCGCGTCTTCCGCGCGGCAAGCGAGCTTGGCCTGAAAACGGTTGCGATCTGGGCTGAGGAAGACAAATATTCGCTGCATCGCTTCAAGGCCGACGAAAGCTATCAGGTCGGCCGCGGCCCGCATCTCGCCAGGGAGATGGGACCGATCGAAAGCTACCTGTCGATCGCCGAGATCATTCGGGTCGCCCGGCTTTCCGGCGCCGACGCCATCCACCCCGGCTACGGCCTTCTGTCCGAAAGTCCCGAATTTGCCGAGGCCTGTGCCGAAGCCGGCATCATTTTCATCGGACCGAAGCCCGAAACGATGCGCCGGCTGGGCAACAAGGTCGCCGCCCGTAATCTGGCGATCGAGGTCGGGGTCCCGGTCATACCGGCCACGGAGCCGCTTCCGGACGATATGGGGGCGGTCAAGAAACTGGCGGCGGAGATCGGCTACCCGCTGATGCTGAAGGCCTCCTGGGGAGGCGGCGGACGCGGCATGCGCGCCATTCGCACCGAAGCCGATCTTGACCGCGAGGTCATGGAAGGCAAGCGCGAAGCCAAGGCCGCCTTCGGCAAGGATGAGGTCTATCTCGAAAAGCTCATCGAGCGCGCCCGGCACGTCGAGGTACAGGTGCTGGGCGACACGCTTGGCAACGCCGTGCATCTGTTCGAGCGCGACTGTTCGATCCAGCGCCGCAACCAGAAGGTCGTCGAGCGTGCGCCGGCCCCTTATTTGTCGCAGGAACTGCGCGACGAACTCTGCGGCTATGCGCTGAAGCTTGCCAGGGACACCGCCTATATCGGCGCCGGCACTGTCGAATTTCTGCAGGACGCCGACACCGGCAAGTTCTACTTCATCGAGGTCAATCCGCGCATCCAGGTCGAGCACACCGTCACCGAGCAGGTGACCGGCATCGACATCGTGAAAGCGCAAATCCACATCCTCGACGGCTTCGCTATCGGCACGCCCGAGTCCGGCGTTCCGGCGCAGAAGGACATCCGGCTGAACGGCCACGCCCTACAGTGCCGCATCACCACCGAGGACCCCGAGCAGAACTTCATTCCGGATTACGGCCGCATCACTGCCTATCGCGGCGCCACCGGCTTCGGCATCCGCCTCGATGGCGGCACCGCCTATTCCGGCGCCGTCATCACCCGCTACTACGACCCTCTGCTGGAAAAGGTTACCGCCTGGGCGCCGACGCCGGCCGAGGCGATCGCACGGATGACGCGGGCGCTGCGCGAATTCCGCATCCGCGGCGTCGCCACCAACCTCACCTTCCTCGAAGCGATCATCAATCACCCGAGCTTCACCGACAATTCCTATACGACGAAGTTCATCGACACGACCCCGGAACTGTTCAGCCAGGTGAAGCGGCAGGACCGCGCCACCAAGCTGTTGAACTACCTTGCCGATGTGTCGGTCAACGGCCATCCGGAAACGCGCGGCCGCCCAGCCCCCAACCCGGAGGCAGCCGCGCCCATCGTTCCTTACCTCAATGGCAAGGCACCGGATGGAACAAGGCAAAGGCTGGATACGCTCGGTCCCGAAAAATTCGCGCAATGGATGCGCCGGCAAGGTCAGGTCCTGGTCACCGATACGACGATGCGCGACGGCCATCAGTCACTGCTGGCGACGCGCATGCGCACCCATGACATCGCAGCCATCGCAGGCACCTACGCCCGCGCCTTGCCGCAGCTCCTGTCGCTGGAATGCTGGGGCGGCGCGACCTTCGACGTCGCCATGCGTTTCCTCACCGAGGACCCGTGGGAGCGGCTGAGCAAGGTACGGGACGCTGCTCCGAATCTTTTGCTGCAGATGCTGCTGCGCGGCGCCAACGGCGTCGGCTACACCAATTATCCCGATAATGTCGTGCAGCATTTCGTCAGGCAGGCCGCCAGCGCCGGCATCGACCTGTTTCGCGTCTTCGACTGCCTGAACTGGGTCGAGAACATGCGTGTCGCCATGGATGCCGTTGGCGCCGAGGGCAAGCTTATCGAAGCAGCCATGTGCTACACAGGCGACATTCTCGACCCGCAACGCGCCAAATACGATCTCAAATACTATGTTGGACTGGCCCGGGAACTGGAGAAGGCCGGCGCGCACATCCTCGCCGTCAAGGACATGTCAGGCCTGCTGAAGCCCAGCGCTGCGCGGGTGCTGTTCAAGGCCTTGCGCGAAGCGACCGACCTGCCGATCCATTTCCACACGCACGACACGTCGGGCCTCTCTGCCGCGACCGTTCTGGCCGCCGTCGAAACCGGGGTCGACGCAATCGACGCGGCGATGGATTCGTTCTCCGGCAACACCTCGCAGCCCTGCCTCGGCTCCATCGCCGAGGCGCTGAAAGGCACGGACCGCGACCCCGGCCTCGACACCGAATGGATCCGGAAAATCTCGTTCTACTGGGAGGCGGTGCGTAACCAGTACGCCGCCTTCGAGAGCGATCTGAAGGGTCCGGCTTCCGAAGTCTATCTGCACGAAATGCCCGGTGGACAGTTCACCAACCTCAAGGAACAGGCCCGGTCGCTCGGTCTGGAGACGCGCTGGCACGAGGTGGCGCAGGCCTACCATGACGTCAACCTGATGTTCGGCGACATCGTCAAGGTGACGCCATCCTCCAAGGTCGTCGGCGATATGGCCCTGATGATGGTCAGCCAGGATTTGACCGTCGCCGATGTCGAGAATCCGGCCAAGGACATCGCCTTCCCGGATTCAGTCGTCTCCATGCTGCGCGGCGATCTCGGCCAGTCGCCAGGGGGCTGGCCGGAAGCGCTGCAGAAAAAGGCGCTGAAGGGCGACAAGCCGATCACCGTGCGGCCGGGGTCGCTGCTCAAGCCGGCCGATTTGAAAGCCAACCGCAAGGACGCCGAGGAAAAGATCGGCCGTCCGATCACCGAATACGAGTTCGCGTCCTGGCTGATGTATCCGAAGGTGTTTTCCGATTTCGCCGCCGCGCAGGAAAACTACGGCCCCGTCAGCGTGCTGCCGACCCCCACCTACTTCTACGGTATGAAGCCGCACGACGAGATTTTCGTCGACATCGAGAAAGGCAAGACGCTGGTTGTGCGATGCTTCGCCATTGGCGAGGTCGACGAGAAGGGCATGGTCACCGTGTTCTTCGAACTGAACGGCCAGCCGCGCCGCATCAAGGTGCCGGACCGCGTGCATGGGGCATCCGCCGCCAAGGCACGGCAAAAGGCGGAGGCCGGCAACGACGCCCATCTCGGCGCGCCGATGCCCGGCGTCGTCTCGGCCGTGACGGTGTCTGCCGGCCAGGCGGTGAAGGCCGGCGACGTGCTGCTTTCCATTGAAGCCATGAAGATGGAAACCGCCCTTCACGCCGAGCGCGACGGCGCCATATCGGAAGTTCTGGTCCGCGCCGGCGATCAGATCGACGCCAAGGATCTGCTGATCGTTTTCGGCTGAACGGACCACTGGCGGGAGAGCCGGCGATAGCGCTTGACCCCGACGCCGGGGTCGGGCATCGAACCCGCTGAAAAAGCGCCGGCATGAATTGCGAGTCGGCGCGGGAACATGCGGAGACAATCATGGCCGACGACATCACCGAAACCAGCCAGACCGTGGCCGCCGGCCAGTTGCGTGCCCTCATCGAGCGCATCGAGCGCCTCGAAGAGGAGAAGAAGACCATTTCCGACGACATCAAGGAGGTGTTCGCCGAGGCCAAGGGCACCGGTTTCGACACCAAGGCCATTCGCACCATCGTCCGCCTGCGCAAGAAGGATCAGGCGGAGCGGCAGGAGGAGGAATCGATCCTCGATCTCTACAAGGCCGCGCTCGGCATGGAGTGAGTGCAGCGCGCCAATGCATGTCGCCCCAAAAGTGCGCAGCGGTTTTGGGAAAACGCCATGCATACAACAAGAACTTAAAGCGCGCGTACCGCCACAGCGACCGGCTGCTCCATCCTCAACCCGTTTCGCAGCGGCAGACCGAATGCCGGCGCCTCAATCTCGAATACATCGCCGTCTCGCGCCGCGACGCCGTCGGCAAACGACAGCGTCGCCGTGCCGAACATGTGGACGTGCACATCGCCCGGCTGGCGAAAGGCCGCATATTTGAAATGATGGTATTCGAGATTGGTGATGCTGTGCGACATGTTTGCCTCGCCGGACAGGAAGGGCTTTTCCCACAGCGTCGCTCCATCGCGCAGGATGCGCGACATGCCTTCAATATCCTCGGGCAGGTCACCGAGCAGGATTTCAGGACCGAAGGCGGCATTGCGCAGCTTGGAATGCGCCAGATAGAGATAGTTGACGCGCTCGGTCACGTGGTCCGAGAACTCGTTTGACAGCGTGAAGCCGACGCGGAACGGCTGGCCGTCGTCGCCAATGACGTAGATGCCGGCGATTTCAGGCTCCTCCCCCGCATCTCCGGCAAAGGCCGGAGACACCAGCGTGCCGCCCGGCGCCACCGCCATCGTGCCGTTGCCCTTGTAGAACCATTCTGGCTGGACGCCGATTTTCCCGCCTGCAGGCTTGCCGCCCTCAAGTCCCATGCGGAACATCCTCATCGAATCGCTCGCCTGCTCATCGCCCTCGGCGGCAAGCTTGCGGTGCATCGAATCGCGCGCCGATGCCGACCCCAGATGCGTCAGCCCGGTGCCCGTGAGATGGAGATGGGCAGGGTCGGCATGATTGATCGGCAGCATCAGCAGGCCTTTTCGATAGGCCGACTCGAGATCAACCCCTTCACCGAACCCTTTGCGCTCGATAAGCGCCGTCAGCCCGGTGCCGGTACGCGCCGCTTCCAGCGCCAGCGAATAGACGCTGCGGGCGCCGTTGACGATGCGCGGCTTGCCGCCATTCCTGGCGACCACCCGGATCGTCTGCGAATCGTCCAACACCTGCGATACCAGCATCGCCCTTCCTTCTCGTGCGTCCGGCCTGCCGATCGGCAAACGGTATGCCGGCGCGGCGCGAAACCGCGCCACGATCGAAACTCCAATCTGTCTTGTGCTCGCAGCTGTCTCCGGTTCGCTGCGTGCCGGCAGGCCCGTGATACCGCCGGAGTATTCTCCGGACGGTCTCTCCCGGTTCAGGCCTTGTTCTTGTTGTAGACGTCGAAGATCACTGCGCCGAGCAACACCAGGCCCTTGACCACCTGCTGGTAATCGACATTGACCCCCATGATCGACATGCCGTTGTTCATGACGCCCATGATGAAGCCACCGACCACTGCGCCAACGACCTGGCCGACGCCGCCCATCGCCGAAGCGCCGCCGATGAACACGGCGGCGATGACGTCAAGCTCGCTGCCCAGTCCGGCCGCCGGCACCGCCTGCCCGAGGCGGGCGGCGATGATCAGGCCGCCAAGCGCCGACAGCACGCCCATATTGACGAACACAAGCAGGGTCAGCCGCTCGGTCTTGATGCCCGAAAGCTGCGCCGCCTTGGCGTTGCCGCCCATGGCGTAGATACGCCGGCCGATCGTCATTCGCTTGGTCACGAAAACGAACAGCCCGATCAGCAGGCCCATGACCACGAGCACGACCGGCAGGCCCCTGTATGTCGCGAATTGATAAACAAGGAACAGGACGAGGGCGCTCATGATCACGGTCTTGATCAGGAACAGGCTGAAGGGCTCGGCTTCGTAGCCGTGACGCTCGCGCGTGCGGCGCGATCGGATGCCGAAAAAGGCCGAGGCCAGAACGCAGATGATGCCGATAATGACTGTCGTCATCTGTAGCGAAAGGCCGCTTCCAAAGATGGTCTTTCCGGCTGCGTTTACCGTTGGCGGCACCAGCGTCCATGTCCCGATGAGTTCGGGAATGAAGCCGGAGCTGAGCGCCTTGAACCCGGGGGGGAGCGGCCCGACCGAAGAGCCACCGCCCAGTAGCGCCTGGCACAGGCCGCGGAATATCAGCATGCCCGCCAGGGTGACGATGAAGCTCGGTATTCGATGGTATGCGATCCAGTAGCCCTGAGCTGCGCCGATGAGGCCGCCGATAATCAAGCAGACGATCGACACAACCAGTGGATTGCTGAATATCCCCAGCGGCCAGATCACCATCATCATCGCCGCCAGTGCGCCAATGAACCCGGCCACGGAGCCGACGCTGAGGTCGATATGACCCGATACGATCACCAGCAGCATGCCCAGCGCCATGACGATGATGAAGCTGTTCTGCTGGACGAGGTTGGACAGGTTGACCGGTTTGAACAGCGTTCCGGACGTCGTGTACTGGAAAAACAGCATGATCGCGATCAGCGCCAGAACCAGCCCGTATTCGCGCAGGTTGGTGACGAGCGCCGAAACGGCCATGCGCGGTTTCTGCTGGACGTCTTCGGCGACGCCCGTCGGCGTCGGAACGCTTTCGGTGCTCATGATGCTTTTCCTTCTCCCCGGACGATAGCGCGCATGATTTTTTCCTGACTGGCTTCGGTCGACGCCATTTCGCCGACCATGCGCCCTTCATTCATGACGTAGATGCGGTCGGTTATGCCGAGCAATTCCGGCATCTCGGATGAGATGACGATGACCGCCCTGCCTTCGGCGGCCAGACGCGCAATGATTGTGTAGATTTCATACTTGGCGCCGACATCGATACCGCGTGTCGGCTCGTCGAGGATCAGAACCTTTGGGTTGGCGAACAGCCACTTCGACAGCACGACCTTCTGCTGGTTGCCGCCCGAAAGATTGCCCGTCAGCTGATAGACGCTTGAAGCGCGGATGTTGGTCTTTTTGCGATAATCGTTGGCGACATCGAGTTCCCGCAAATCGTCGATCACGTTGTGCCGCGACACGCCGTCGAGATTGGCCAGCGTGACGTTGTGCTTGATATGATCGATCAGGTTGAGGCCGTACATCTTGCGGTCTTCGGTAACGTAGGCGACGCCTTGCTCGACCGCCCTGCTCACCGAGGATATATCGATCGGCTTGCCGTCGAGGAACACTTCGCCCGTGATCCGGCGCCCGTAGGAGCGGCCGAAGAGGCTCATCGCGAATTCGGTGCGCCCCGCGCCCATCAGGCCGGCAATGCCGACCACCTCGCCTTTGCGGACGTGGATATCTATGCCCTTGATCACTTGCCGCTCGGCATGCAGCGGGTGATAGACCGACCAGTCCTTCACCTCGAACACCGTTTCGCCGATGCTGGGCTCGCGTGGCGGATATCGGTCGTCGAGCGAACGACCGACCATGGAGGTGATGATGCGGTCCTCGCTGATGTCCTTCTTGCCAAGCGTTTCGATGGTCTGCCCGTCGCGGATGATCGTTACGTGATCGGCGACCCGGTGTATCTCGTTGAGCTTGTGCGAGATGAGGATCGACGTGATGCCTTCCCGCTTGAACTCCAGCAGAAGATTGAGCAGAGCCTGGCTATCCTTTTCGGACAGGCTCGCCGTCGGCTCGTCGAGGATCAGGAGCCTCACTTCCTTGCTGAGCGCCTTGGCGATCTCGACCAGCTGTTGCTTGCCAACGCCGATATTGGTGATCAGCGTCTTGGGGTCCTCGTTGAGACCCACCTTTTTCAAGAGAGCCCTGGTCCGCTTCTCGTTGGCGTTCCAGTCGATGATGCCGTACCTGGCATGCTCGTTGCCGAGAAAAATGTTTTCGGCAATCGACAGCATCGGCACCAGCGCCAGTTCCTGATGGATGATGACGATGCCGAGATGCTCGCTGTCACGGATGCCCTTGAACTGGCATTCCTGCCCCCGATAGATGATTTTTCCATCGTAGGAACCGGCCGGATACACGCCCGACAGCACTTTCATCAGCGTCGATTTGCCGGCGCCGTTCTCGCCGACAATCGCGTGGATTTCGCCCTCTTCGACACTGAGGTTGACGTTCGACAGCGCTTTTACGCCAGGAAACGTCTTGGTGATGTTGCGCATTTCCAGAATTGTCGAAGCCATTTGGAATGCCGCTCCTGCGAGCATCGGATTGAAGAATCCGGGTTTCGGAAGCTCCGATGCCCAATCAAGTTACCTGATCGTCACTGCATGCTCCGGTGAGCGTACAATGATCCATGCCAGTCGGGAAATAAAACCGTTGATCGTGAGCAAAGGGGCTCCGCCTGGAAAGGCGGAGCCCTGAAATCGCCGCTTGCGGCTACTTCAGCTCGTCGGCCTTGATGTAGCCGGAGTCGACCACCAGCGCCTGATAGTTCGACTTGTCGACTTCATGAGGCGTCAGCAGGATCGACGGAACGACCTTGACGTCGTTGTTGTAGGTCTTCTCGTCGAGGCCTTCGGGCTTGCCGCCCGACAGCACCTTGTCGACGAGTTCGACAGTGGCCTTGGCGAGTTCGCGCGTATCCTTGAACACGGTCGAATACTGTTCGCCCGAGATGATCAGCTTGACCGAGGCGGTTTCGGCGTCCTGACCGGTGACGATCGGCCAGGGCTGGGCATCCGTTCCGTAACCCACGGCGCGCAGCGATGCGGTGATGCCGCGCGACAGGCCGTCATACGGCGACAGCACGCCATCGACGCGGCTGCCGTCCGCATAGTTGGCCGACAGCAAATTATCCATGCGCGCCTGGGCGGTGGCCGCCAGCCAGCGCAACGTGCCGACCTTGTCCATGCCCATCTGGCCGGACTTCACCTTGATGGAACCGTCATCGATCAGTGGCTGCAGCACTGACATGGCGCCGTCGTAGAAGAAGAAGGCGTTGTTGTCGTCGGGAGAGCCACCGAACAGTTCGACGTTCCACGGCTTGGTGTTCGGGAAGCGTTCCTTGAGCCCTTTCACAAGCGAAGTGGCCTGGATCACGCCGACGCCAAAATTGTCGAAGGTGGTGTAATAGTCGACGTTTGCCGTCTTCTTGATCAGGCGATCATAGGCGATGACGACGGTGCCGGCGTCAGCCGCCTTCTGCAGCGCGTCAGACAATGTGGTGCCATCGATCGAAGCGATAATCAGCGCTTTCGGACCCTTGGTGATTTCGTTTTCCAGCTGGCTGAGCTGGTTCGGAATATCGTCCTGCGCATATTGCAGATCGACCGAGTAGCCCAGAGCCTCAAGCTGGGACTTGACGGCGTCGCCGTCATTGATCCAGCGCTGCGAGGTCTTGGTGGGCATCAGAACGCCGACCAGGCCCTTGTCGGCGGCATGCGCCGAATAGGTCATGGCGGCGAGGCTTACCGCCAAGGCGGCGCCTAGTGTCTTGATGATTTTCACGTGCTCTCTCCCTTGTTGTTGGACACGATTCCGCAGCGCGGAGTCGCACAATCGGTCAGAAGCGCCAAAGCGCGGCGGCGTGCCGTTCAGTCTCCGGTATCCTCCCAATTGCCTGCCGAATTGATCGCCATTGAGGCCAGGCAGCCTCATTCGCGGCCCGGCGGCAGCGCACATCAAACCTCTTTCTCTTTGACATAACTGTCAAATGCGATTTTGGATGTTTGATATATCGATTATGGTATGGAAAACGGCAACCCGACAAGCATGAGGCTGGCAATGTCGACATCTGCGAGCAGGCATGAGCGGTTCTCGACTGAAGGGGTAATGCTACAGCGCAGCGGCCTGAGTATCAGGCATATGCGCATGATCGTGGCACTGGAAGAACACGCTCGCATCAGCGCTGCGGCGCAGGTCATGAACATCTCGCAACCGGCCGCCTCGCGGATGATTTCGGAAATGGAAGCCATCGTTGACGCCAAGCTCTGCGAGAGGCTGCCGCGCGGCATAACGCTCACCGCCTATGGCAGGACGCTCGCCCGGCGCGCCCGCAGCATCCTCCTGGAAATGCACGAAGCCGACCGTGAGATCGCGGAACTGAAAACCGGCAAGGGCGGGTCCGTTTTTCTCGGAGCCGTTACAGCCCCGGCGGTGGAACTGGCGGTGCCGGCGATCCGCGAGATCAGGCGCCTGCACCCCCATGTCGAGATTTCGGTCCAGGTGGAGACCAGCAGCGTGCTGGCGCGCGAACTCGTCGCGTCGCGGCACGACTTCATCATCGCCCGCATCCCCGACGACCTGAACCCCCGGCTTTTCGTCAATCGCGTCATCGGCGTCGAGAAGGCCTGCCTGATGGTCCGGCGCGGCCATCCACTGCTTCAGGGCGCCACGCCGGTTCAGTTGGAGGACACGGTCGGTTTCGACTGGGTTCTGCAATCCGGCGCATCGCCGCTGCGCCAGGCGCTGGAAGCCAACTTCCTCACCCGCAATATCCCGTTGCCCGAGCGGTTCCTCAACACCAGCTCGCTGCTGTTGACGCTGGTGATGGTGGCACAGTCCGACGCCATCGCACCCGTGTCGGTGCAGGTTGCCCGCTTCATCCAGAATCCCGAAGGCCTCGGCGGCGCAATCGACGTCATCCCCATCGGCTTCGAGATCGAGGTACGACCCTATAGCCTGATCACGGTAAAGAACCGCACCCTCTCGCCTGCCGCCAAGATGCTGTACGATTTCATTCTCGGCCAGGTCGCCTGACGAAACCGTGCCACGACCACCCAGACAGCGAGCCGGCTTTCCGCGCGGCTGCGTTCATGCTTTGCTTGGTGGAATGCGAGGACTGCCATGGACGACCCGAGACATGTGCTTTCGCCCTTTTCCTCCGCCGCCGAACAGGGCCGGGCGCTAGAGCGAGGAACCGCGACAGCAAGCGTCATCATTCGCGGCGCGCTGGACCGCATCGCCGCCCATGACGCGACCCTGCACGCCTTCATAAGCGTGTTCGGCGAAACCGCCATGCAATCGGCCGGGGAGTCCGACAGACGGCGCGCCAACGGCAGCTCCCTCGGACCGCTGGATGGCATCCCCTTCGCGGTCAAGGACCTCTTCCATGTCGAGGGCTATCCCACTCGCGCCGGGTCGCTGGCCTTGCCGGATACGCCGGCGACGACGACAGCCTCCGCGGTAAAAAGACTGGTCGCGGCAGGCATGATCCCGCTCGGCAAGGTCCATACCGTTGAGTTCGCCTTCGGCGGCTGGGGCACCAATCCCATAACAGGCACACCCTTGAACCCGCGCGACCTCGCAGTGCCGCGCGCGCCGGGCGGATCTTCCAGCGGCTCGGGCGTCGCCGTCGCCGCCGGGCTGGTGCCTGCCGCCCTTGGCACCGACACCGGAGGCTCGGTGCGCAACCCGGCGGCCATGTGCGGCGTCGTCGGGCTCAAGACCTCGCACGGCCTCGTCGGCCGCGGCGGCCTGTTGCCGCTGGCGGCGTCGCTCGACACCATCGGTCCGCTCGCCCGCTCGGTCGAGGATGCCGCCCTGCTCCTCGCCATTCTTGCCGGACGCGATGCCGGTGATCCGGGCACGTTCGGCGCCCCGGCCATGAATTCGCTCGCAGTGCTGGAGAACGGCGTCGCCGGCATGCATCTGCGCACGCCTTCGCCGCGAGACCTGGAAAGCGTCCAGCCGGCGGTGCTCGACTGTTTTCATGCGGCCGTATCCGAGCTGCGCAGCCTCGGTGCGGAAATCGAGGAAAAGGAAATGCCGCGGCCGCCCGAAGGCTACAAGGCCATCGCCGGAGAGATCATGGCGGCCGAGGCATGGCACCATCTCGGCCACCATGTGGAAGACGACGCCAGCGTCGTGCATCAGGTCATCCGCAACCGCGTCCTGAAGGGCCGCGGCCTTGCCGATAGCTATCTGCAGCTGATGGCGGACCGACGTGCCGCGCAGGTGGAATTCGACGCCTACCTCGCCGGTGCCGACGCGTTCCTCACACCCACCTCGCCGATCGTGGCTCCGCCACTGACCGAAGTCGATGAAGCGCAGATGCCGCTCGGCACTTTTACCCGCTTCGTCAACATGCTGGACATGGCCGCGCTCAGCGTTCCGGTCGGCATGATCGATGGCCTGCCGGCTGCGCTGCAGATCATGGTGCGCCGATTCGAGGATGCGACGGCGCTGCGGATCGGCAGGGCGCTGGAGATGAAGCGCGGCACATTGTTCGAGCCGCCGCCGGGCTTCGACTGAGCGGCGCATGAACGGTGAACAGCCTGATCACACCGAATTGCTGAGATGGCGGTTGAAGATCGCATAAATGCCGACAACGACGGAAAGCACGCCGCACAGCAAAAGCACCAGCGGCGCGCCGAACATCCCGGAGGCCAAGCCGCCAAGACCCAGCGCAACCGGCATCGCGACCTTGAACGCCGCGCCGGTAATGCCGGTCACACGCCCCACCATGTCGGCCGGCGTCAGCTCCTGCCGCAATGTCCATACGCATACGGACAGGACAGACGAAGCGAACTGGCTGACGACCATGGCCACGAACATTGGCGTCACGCCGTAGAGGAAGCCCACCGCCTGGGCCACCCCCATCGCGACCAGCGAACCCGACAGCAGGCCGCCCATGCCGAACCGCCGCCGCAGCGCCGGCGTCACCACGCTCCCGGCGAATCCGCCAGCGCTGGCGCAGGCGACCAGCGCGCCCACCTCCGCTTCATTCAAATGCAGCCCATCGCGCGCCCAGAACAACGCGGTGAGTGCAAAAACGCCTTCCGTGGCATTGGCCAGCGCCGCCACGATGGACAGGTGCACCAGGCCTTTGTTATGCCAGAAAGCCTGCCAGCCCTGCTTGAGCGATTGCGAAAGAGGCTCGCGCATACGCGGCGGCGGCTCGACGGGATGCAGCGCCAGCAACGCAACCAACGCCGCCAGCACCAGCGCCGCCGGCACCAGGATCGCCGCCTCGAAGCTGGCGAAATAGATCAGGAAGCCGGTCATCAGCGCGCTGAGCATTTCGAATGTTCGCGCCGCCGCGCCGATGCTGGCATTGGCGCTGGTCAAAAGCGATTGCGGCAGACTGGTCTTGATCACCACGTTCTGTGCGTTGATGAACCAGTAATTGCTGGCGAAGAAGACCATGACGACCACATAGCTCAACCAGTTCATGCCGCCCATGCGCGCCAGCAGAACGTAAAGCAGCGCCAGCGCCAGCGCCTGCACCGCCACGGCCGCCAGCATCGGTAGCCGTTTCGGCAACCGGTCGATGAGCGCCCCGATCAGGAAAGCGAGAACGATGGTGGGAATGAACTGCAACGACCTGATGGCCGCCATATCCAGCGCGGAATTCGTTAGTTGATAGATGACCAGCGGCAGGCCGAGGCTGGTCATCTGAAACGCCAGGCTTATCAAGATGCTGGCCAGGTAAAGTCGTACGAAGCTGCCGTTACGCCACAACGAACTGGATTCGCCGCCCTGCGGCGTCCTCGCCTGCGTCATATTCGATCGGCCTGTACCAAATTCTCCGCCGGGTTCGGGCGAAGCCGCTTACCCGCGGTGCTTCTTTGCCTCATGTATATACGAACCCACTTTTGAACTCAGCAAGCGATCAACGCCTACCCGCCACAAATTCCAGTCTTCGTCCGTCAGAGCTTCCAGACCGTTGTGCTGTTCGAAAGGCTGGTTACGGCTTTGTTCGAAGAAAGCACGCGGCAGCGAGAAGACCTGCCCAATCGGCCGATGCCGTTTGAACGATACGGGCGCGTCCGTCTTGTGGAACCGAAGATTGACGATGATCGGCCCGCGCCACCAGTCTGTGTCGATTACTCCGTCGAACACGTCATACTCCAGCGAGCCCGGCATGTTGATCGGTGCGCGCACCCATATGGAATCCTGAGGGTCGGTCACCAGCATATAGCCGGTCCAGACCTGGATCACGCCCAGCTCCGGGAATACGTCGAGAAAAGGCGGAACACCATGGATGCCCCGCGCTTCGGCGATGGCTTCGAATTTCTCGGCATAGTTCGGGAAGGTAATCTGATCGACAAGCATCCAGTCTTCCGAATCATCGAACATGATGAAGAAGTTTCGGCCGTCCCAGTTCAGATGGAAATTAAGCGGTGGATAGACGTACCAACCGATCGAGGACGCAACATTGAGCGGCGCACAGAATTTCCGGCCGCGCAGCGGAGCGTGATCTTTGGCATCCGCAGAAGCCGACTCGATGTCGGGTGCGGGGTCATACACCTTGATGAAACGGACCGTCATTTGAACGTTTCCTGCTTTGCGTTGTGTTCAGTTCAGATTTTGGGACTCTAGAGCCGCCGTGCCGAATATATCAACTACGCCGGGCGGCAGCGATGAGAGATCTTGCGGCATCTCGGCATTCGGGTCGATCAGCGCATTCACATAACGGATCAGCACGGCGCCGGCCGGCAGATCGAACACACGTGACAGGTGATCGATCTTCTCCCAGTCGGTCTTCTCATACGCCAGCATGGCCGCGATTTCGCACAGCATCTTCGGCTTGAATCCACGCTGGCCAACCCGAATGACGCGCAGGAAACGCAGGGCCGAAATCATCATCCCCGCCGGCTGGTCGGGTATGTTTCCTTCCGGGCTCGGAACCGTGTGCGGATTGATCGCCTCGAAATCAACGACCGGCGAGTAACTGAGCGTCGGCTCGATGTTGATGATGAGAAGAACGTCCCCACCCTTCTTGACCAGGGGATAGAAATGATCCGGGAGCGCTTCCTGTGTATCGGCGTCGACATCGAACTTCACATTGCGCGCCAGCGCATAGACCTTCTCGAATGAGGTACGCCGCAGCGCCTCCTTCTTGGCCTGTTCGGTGACAGGTGCGAATTCAATATCCATGGTGACGGTCTGCTCGGCAAAGCCGTGCCTTTTGCAGATTTCCCGGAACGTTGCGACGGTGCCGCGCGGCAGAACGATATCGAGATCGGCGCGCCGTCCGAAGCAATGACCGTGGAAGAGATGCCGCTTGCCCAGGCCCTGCGTCAGCAAGGCTGGTCCGCTATCGGCAAATTCACGCAAGACAGGACCGGCAAATCGAAGCTGCTCATCCTGGATGCGATCGTAAAGGAGCTGAAATTCCTGAAATTCTTCAAGCGCCATGAAAGCGAGCGATTCGAGCTTGAATTTCTGCAGCTCTGCGACTCGCTCTCGAAAAAACAGACCCACTTTGGGGTCGAGCGGCCGACTGTTCTGGATATCGGCGGTTGCAATCAGACAGTGGCGAAGAAGACGTTGCTCATCTTCTGACACACTGACCATATCGACTCCCGGAAATGCCCGGGGACAGCAAGCTGCCCCCGGAACACCTAATTAACGCCGAACCGAACCGAGACCCGGGATGAACTTCGAACCCTGGACAGCGCCACGGGTATCGGCAACGAGAACGTTGCGACGAACCGAGCCGTTGCCGGGGATGAACTTCGAACCCAGGACAGCACCACGGGTATCGGCGACAAGTACCTTAGCAAGTTTCTTCATGGTTTTACTCCTTTGAGAAACACGAAAAAGTTATCAGCCGACGAAATTGGAGTCAATCTCAAATTCGAGACGAATTGCGGTTTTTGAAGTCGTTTTCCAAATCCGATACTTCTCTTCGATCACAATTTCTTACAACGGGACCGAGCCGCCTCGTCGACCAACTTTCAACCACCAAACTACCGATTCGTTCCGAAATAAAGCGATTTATTAAGCGGAGATGTACTCCGTTTAACTGCTGGCGCAGAAATTATAACCTACTAAATCTATCGTATTTGATCATTCTTGCCTGTCGGCTTTGGCCCGGTGATGCAACCAAAACATTGTGCCAAAAGGCCTTTCTCTAGCCACGCCCTGCCGAATCCGGCTATGGCTTTCCTGCTGGACCAGCGCCCCCGTGGAAGTTGCCCCGCCGGCTGAACGAGCACCGGGGCTATGCATATGACGCCTGACCTCACATCTTCCGACAATCGCTTTGCCGCCTTCAGCCACGCGCCGTTCGTGCGCTATTGGTCAGCGCGCTTCCTCACCACCTTCGCTGCACAGATCGTTTCGGTCGCCGTCGGCTGGCAGATGTACGATCTGACTCGCGATCCTTTCGATCTCGGGCTGGTCGGGATCGTGCAGTTCCTGCCGGCGCTTCTTCTCGTCGTCGTCACCGGCGTGGTGTCCGACCGATTCGGCCGCCGCATGGTCATGGGACTGGCCGTGCTGCTCGAAGTGCTGTGCACGCTTGCCCTGCTGGCTCTGGCATTGCATGGCGATCTGGTCACGCCGCTGCCGATTTTTCTCGTTCTGGCGGTGTTCGGCACGGCGCGCGCGTTCTTCAGCCCGGCATCCGCCTCCCTCGTCGCCAATCTCGTGCCGGCCGAGGATTTCAGCAATGCCGTCGCCTGGAACTCCTCGGCCTGGCAGATGGCGACGATTGTCGGGCCGGTGGCGGGCGGTCTGCTTTACGGCGTCTCCGCCGAAGCCGCTTACGGCACTGCAGCGGCGCTGATGATTGCCGCCGCCGCGATGATCTTTTCCATCCCGAAACCCGTGCAGCACAGTGAGACCGACAAGCCGACGCTAACGACGTTGTTTGCCGGCTTCCGCTACATCTGGGGCGAGAAGATCGTCCTTGGCGCGATATCGCTGGATCTGTTCGCCGTCCTGCTTTCGGGCGCTTCGGCGCTGCTGCCCATCTACGCGCGCGATATACTTGATCTCGGCCCCTGGGGCCTCGGACTGCTGCGCTCAGCACCTGGCGTCGGCGCCATATGCGTCGCCGTCTGGCTCGCCGGGCACCCGATCCGCGATCACGCCGGTACGGTCATGCTCATCTTTGTCGGTCTGTTCGGCGTTTTCACCGTGGTGTTCGGCCTTTCCACCATCACCTGGGTCTCGATTATGGCGCTCGCCATACTCGGCGCAACCGACATGATCAGCGTCTATGTGCGCGAGACTCTGATCCAGCTGTGGACACCCGACCACGTCCGTGGCCGGGTCAACGCCGTCAACCAGGTTTTCGTCGGCGCCTCGAACGAGCTGGGCGAATTTCGCGCCAGCACCATGGCGGCGCTGGTCGGCGCCGTGCCCGCCGTCGTTGCCGGCGGCATCGGCGCGGTGATCGTCGCCGGCCTTTGGGGCATGCTGTTCCCGCAACTGCGCAAGGTGCGCCATCTCAATGGCAGGCTGTAGGCAATCGATTTCCTATGGCCGACCGCCAACCGCCGGCTTGCCAAAAATCGTTTCGAGGAATTCGCCAAGCCAGCGCCTGAGATGCATGTCCCAGATCAACCGGTCGCCGAGATGGTCCCGGCCGGGTTGCGCCCCCGGCAGCTCGAAGCGTTGTTCGGCCCGCACCACCCAACGGTGCATCATGATGCGTGTCAGCTCCGCATGGAACTGCACGCCCCATGCGTTCTTGCCGTAGCGGAACGCCTGGTTCGGATAGGTGTCGGCCGTCGCCAGCAGAGTCGCGTCCTTCGGCAGCGAAAATCCCTCGCGGTGGAACTGGTAGACCATTTCCGGCCAGTGCATCAGATCGCGGCCGGCCTCCGTCGCCCGGATCGGATACCAGCCGATCTCCACCAGTCCCTCGCCATGACCCTCGACCTTGCCGCCCAGGTGGTTGCACAGCATCTGGGCGCCCAGGCAGATCCCGAGCAGCGGCCGGTTCTCCTTCAGCGGCACCGCCAGCCAGTCCGTTTCGCGTTTGACGAATTCCTCACCGTCATTGGCGCTCATCGGCCCGCCGAACACCACCGCGCCGGCGTGACCGTCCAGCGTTTCGGGCAGCGCATCGCCCAGCGGCGGACGGCGGACGTCAAGGTCGAAACCGCCTTCGATCAGCATGTGGCCGACACGTCCCGGGCTTGAACTTTCCTGATGCAGGACGATCAGGATTTTGGGCCGTGGTCTTGCTGGCATCGAAAGGCTGACCCTGCGATTATTCGTCTTTAGGAGCACCCGGAACATGCGCCGAAGCGCGGCGTCGCGCCTCGATGCGGTCGGCACGCTCGACGCCGATCAGTTCGGCGACGCGCCACACAATGTTGTCTTCGAGCTCGTGCAAGTCGCCATCGGCATAGACCACTTCCCACATCAGGCCGATGAAGACCCGGCGCGCGTCCATGTCGAGGTGTCGCTTGAGCACGCTGGTGAAGGCATAGAGATCGATGGCTTCATTATCGGCCTTTTCCCCAGCCGCCGCCAGCGCCTCGAGCGCATTGCCGGTCACGCCATAAGCCTGCGACAGCACATGCTTGAAGCGCTCCCATTCGGCATCCTGACGAACACCGTCGGCATTCATGACGTGGTAAAGCAGCGCTGCCGCCGCGACCTGCAATTCATCGCCGGTATCACGACGATCGCCACCGCCCGGCAAATCCTTCAGGAAAGACAATACGCGTTCGAACATACCACCGCCCATGACCTGGAGATTACCGTGGAAGCATCACAAAAATCAAAACAAACGGAAGCGGCGCGACGACTTTTCTTCCTCTTGCTCAAGAGGCTCGACACCGGGATCGTCGGGCAAACGCACCGTCTCGTCGTCCTTCTCCGGGATCGGCGGCTCGGCATCGAGTATCACGGCATCGGCGAAGGGCTCGATCCTGCCTGAATCGACATTTGCAGCCTTCTCCGTGGCCACCTTATTGTCGCCATCCGCGATCCCGGCGGCCTGTATCGGCGAAGACGCCGCGGCAGGCGCTGTCCGTACCGGTTCGGGTGGCGCCACAAGCACGGGCGGCGGCACTCCAGCCTCGTCGTCCTGTCCTTCGATCAGCCGGCCCAGCCGTTCCGGCGGCGAACGCCATTCGAAGGCATCGAGCCTGCCTGTGACCGGCGAGATCGGCGCCCAGCGTTCGGAGACGACGCCATCGGCGATCCAGGCCGGATCGCCTGGCGCCCGCACCGCACGTCCGAGATACTGCCGGACCTTGCCCTGGTTGCCGGTTTCGGCCTCCTCGATGTCGGCCAGCAGAAGATAGCCGCCCTCGCTCTGCTGCATCCGCAGCGCCGCCTCGGCTTCGTGCCGGGCGGTGGCGAAATCCTGCGCATCGAGCGCCGCTCGCGCCACAGCCAGCGACGACTGCGGATTGTTCTTCTTCATCTCCTGCAGTTTCCTTGCCCGGCCAAGCCGGTCGAGGACCGCATCGCCCGGACGCGCATGGGTATAGAGGTCGGCGATATCGGGGTGCGGTTCGGCCCGCCACGCCGTTTCCAGGATTTTCGAACCCTTGCGAACATCGTTGCCCCGGAACAGCGCCTTGGCTGCAACGACCGCCGCTGGTGCGAAATTCGGCTGCAGCCGGTTGGCTTCCACCGCTGCTGTCTTCGCGGCAGCCGGATCGCTATCGAGCAGCGCCTCGGCCTTGGCGGTCAACAGCACGGCGCGGCGACGGTTGGCGGCATCGCGGTCGATCTGCCTGGTCGATTTCTGGGCGTCGATCAGCTTCAGCGCACCATCCCAGTCGCCACGCTGGACGAGATCTTCGATGGTCGATTCCGCTGCCCAGGCAAGCTGCGGCGCCGAAGCGGCGGCGCGCCCGGCATAGTGCCGCGCGGCGTTGCGGTCGCCTAGCCTTTCAGCTTCGAGATACAACCCGCGCAGCCCCAGCAGGCGCATTTCCGGATCGTCCAGCATCGCCTCGAACTTGGCGCGTGCGCCCTCGTGGTCACCCTCCAGCAGGGAAGCCTGCGCGTCGAGTAGCTGGATCAGCGGTTCCTGGTCGGAGCGGATAAGCTTGGCGGCTTCCTTGTTCTTCTTGCGCGCCAGCGCGCCGTCGCCGGCTCCCGCCGCGATCATCCCGGTCGACAGAGCCTGGTAGCCGCGATCGCGCTGCCGCACGCGAAAGTGCCGCGCGATGGCGTAAGGACTATTCCAGATCGATTTCACCAGCCACCAGGCGATCATCACCGCCGCGACGATGGCGACCACCGCCACCGCCGCCACCATCAGGCTGACCTGATACTGGTAGCCGTTGAAGGTGACGACCATGTCGCCCGGCCGGTCGGCCAGCCAGGCAAAGCCGAGGCCGAGCGCGAAGACGACGAGAAGGAAGATGAGGATACGGATCATCTAGGTCACGCCTTCATCGCGCTGGAAACCAGAGCGTCGATCTGCTTTTCGACTTCGATCCGCGCTTTGAGCTTGGCGGCGAATTCCGCGCCAGCTGTCTTGGCGGCTTCCGGCAGCGTGTCATATTCGGCCAGTGCCTTGGCATAGTCGCCCTGCGCGACCGCAACCTCCATACGCGCGACGGTTTCCGGTACGCCCTCTCCTGCAACCGCGCCGACCGGACGCACCTTGACCAGCGACTCGGCGCTTGTCATCAGCCGGGCGAAAACCCCGGCGTCCTCGCTGACCGGCACATCGGCGGCGACCATCGCGGTCGCGGCGGCGTCGGCTTGCGTGGCGATTTCGGCGCGCGTCGGCACGCCCTTTTCCGCAAAAGCGCGCAACGGGGCGATCTCCGGCGCATTCGGCAGGATCGCCGCGAACGTATCCAGCTCTGCGGCGAAGGGAGCGCCCCGATCGAGCGCCGCCTTCAGCGCCGATGCGGCTATGGCGAGTGCGACCTTCGGCTGCGACGCCTGCGCATCGACCTTGGACGAAAGCTGCGAGACGGATTGTTCAAGCGCCGCGAGCCGTCCCTCCTGGGTGGTCGCCGCTTCGCCGGCCGACTTCACCAGCGCGTCGAGTGCAGCGATCTTCTCGTTGACCGGGCCGAGATCAACCGGAGCCGCATTGCCCTGCTGCCGAAGTGCCGCCACCGCCGCTTCGACCTCTGCGACCTTGCCACCAAGTGCAGAAAGGCCGGTTTCGCCGCCGCCTTGGCCAACTTCCGTTTTCAAAGTCGCCAGATCGGCCTTCACCTGATCGAGCGCAGAGGCAAGGCTGCTCACCTGTGCCGTGCCATCGTCGTTGGCGGACGCCGCGCGCAAATCGGCCACCTGGCTCTTCAGCGATGATATCTCGCCGTTGACACCCTCGAGCGAGACGCCATTGCCCGGCGCTCCCAGAACGCCGGCAAACTGCAGCGCACCCGCGCCCGCCAGTGCAATCACGGCGCCGATCAACCCGGCTCCAATACTACCCATGCCGCTACGCTTCGGTTCGACGTTGGTCATAGAGTCTCCTGCCCGCTGGTCCTGACGTTTGTCATTTCCATAAGCTCGATCGCCGATACGCCTGTCTTCAGCCGGCCTGTCCTGACTCCGCTCATCTTCCGCCAGCCGATCTTCGTCTGCCGGCTTTTCGCCTTTGCCGGACTCGGGCTCTTCCTTGAGCCCATAGTCGACGTTTTGGCCGCTTTCGCTGCCGGGTGCCTCATCGACGCCGTCCCAGGGTTCGAACCCGGTCACGCCGGGCTGTTCCGGAGACTTGTCGGCTGGCCGCGAGGCATTCGCGGTCTGCTCGGTCCGCGCTTCGGGATTGGGCTGGACCTCCGGCGCGGGATCGTCCTGGACCCGCGAAACCTGTCCGGGATCGAGATCGATCGTCACTGGCTCCCGATGGCTCTTCGAGTGCCGCACCTTCGGTGTCTTGACCATGCTTCGGCTCCGCAATTCGTTTCGTTGACCGCCGAACGGCGCTGAGTCTCCTTGGGTCTACCACACCTCAAAGCCGTGAAAAGGGGCGGTGTGATGACGCGGCTCCGTCTCTCCGCTCCAGCAGCGCCAGCAAATCCTCCTCACGCGGCGTCCCGGCGACACGAACTCCATCGCCGGAGGGCCCATATGCCAAGGCGATGCGGGCCGAAAGCGCCAAAACCTCCGCTGCCGCGAACAGCCGGTTCAGCGCAGGTCTCGCGGTCAATTCACCCGCCGCAGCTGCCGCTGTGGCGGAATAGAGCAGGACGGCCTCGACCTTTTCGCCACTCAAGGCCGCAGCCACGTCTTCGCTGGAATAATCCACTGCCATTGTGTCATAGGTTTCAATCGGCTGGACATGAACGCCGGCCCTGTCGAGACGTTCCTCGAACCCGGCAAACCGGACGCGGCCGCACAGATAGGCGACTGATTTGCCGGCCAATGTGGTGGCAAGCTGATCTGCCAGCGCCCCGGCATCGCCCGGACCTTCCGTCACCGACAGGAATCCCGCCTTGCGCGTCGCTTCCGCCGTCCGGCGCCCGACCGCATGGCAGGGGACGTATTTCAGCAACTCCAGCAGAGCAGCCGATGCGTGGCGGATTGCATTGGCGCTGGTGACGACAACCGCATCGGCATGATTGGCCATTATTTCCGGATCAACGGCCAGCGGCGCCGTCTTCGAAAGCGGCAGTGAAACCGGCTCAAGGCCCATTTCCCGCAGCCGCGCAGCGGTCCGGCTTGCGCCCGGCTCCGGCCGCGTCACCAGCACGCGCCGCATTCAGCTCCATCCCTCGAAAAAATGCTTTCCGGCCTGGCTTCTGACGTCCAGTCCCGCCTGCGTGCCGATATTCGCGGCCTCGCTGGCCGGACCTTCCAGTCTCACATCGTGTGCTTCGGTGCCGTCGGGCAGGATAACGAGGCCGTTGAAAATCAGACGCCCGCCCTCCACCGCTGCATAGCCGGCGATCGGCGTACGGCAGGAACCGTCGAGCGTCGCCAGAAAGGCCCGCTCACAGGCCAGCGCCTGCCCTGTCGGAATATCGTGGATCGGGACAAGCATTCGCGCCGCCTTCATGTCGCCGATACGGCTTTCGATGCCGATGGCGCCCTGCCCAGGCGCCGGCGGAAAAGCGTCGAGCGGCATCAAGTCGGTGGCAACATGCTCCAGCCCGAGCCGCTTCAGCCCCGCCAGCGCCAGAATGGTGCCGCCGGCGACACCCTCTTCCAGCTTGCGCAGGCGTGTCTGCACATTGCCGCGGAACATCACCACATCGAGGTCGGGGCGCATACGGCGGATCAGCGCCTGCCGCCGCAGCGACGACGAGCCCACCTTGGCGCCGTGCGGCATATCCGCGATGGTCGCAGCCTGGCTGCCGACGAAGGCGTCGCGCGCATCCTCGCGCGGCAGGAAGGCCGAAAGCTCCAGTCCATCGGGCAGCACGGTCGGCATGTCCTTTGACGAATGCACCGCAATATCGATACGGCCGGCGATCAGCGCCTCCTCGATCTCCTTGGTGAACAGCCCCTTGCCGCCGGCATCCGAAAGCGGCCGGTCCTGGATACGGTCGCCGCTGGTGGAGATGACGGCGATTTCGAAAACGTCTTCGGGAAGGTCGTGCGCAGCCATCAGGCGGGCTCGCGTCTCCCGCGCCTGCGCCAGCGCCAGCGGGCTGCCTCGCGTTCCGATTTTCAAGATAGTTTGCATGGCGCGCGGTCCGTGATAACCCCCGGGCAGGCAGTGCTGCCGGCCTTCTCCTAGCGGGGAAAGCGCGGGCCGGCAACGTTCGAGGCAGGCGACGAATTGATCCGGGTGCTCGGCATAGAAACCAGTTGCGACGAGACGGCGGCCAGCGTCGTCGCGCTGGAGGCTGGCCACGCGCCTGAAATCCTCTCCAACATCGTGCTCAGCCAGATCGAGGAACACGCGGCCTTCGGCGGCGTCGTGCCGGAAATTGCCGCGCGTGCCCATGTCGAGGCGCTGGATGGCATCGTCGAGGCCGCGCTGGCCGATTCCGGCGCCTCGCTCGCCGAGATAGACGCCATCGCCGCCACAGCGGGGCCGGGTCTCGTCGGCGGACTGATCGTCGGGCTGATGACCGCCAAGGCAATTGCCGCAGCCGCAGGCAAACCGCTCATCGCCATCAATCATCTGGAAGGCCACGCGCTCACCGCGCGACTGACCGACGGGCTCGAATTTCCCTATCTCCTGCTGCTGGTTTCCGGCGGCCACACCCAGATCGTTGCCGTGCGCGGCGTCGGTGACTACCAGCGCTGGGCCACCACCATCGACGATGCGCTCGGCGAAGCCTTCGACAAGACCGCCAAGATGCTCGGCCTGCCCTATCCGGGCGGCCCCAATGTCGAGAAAGCAGCCCTGAACGGCAATGCAAGCCGCTTCGATTTCCCGCGCCCGATGAAGGGCTCGGCGCAACCGGATTTCTCCTTTTCCGGTCTGAAGACCGCCGTGCGCCAGGCTGCCACCGCCATCGCCCCGTTGAGCGAGCAGGATGTCGCCGACATCTGCGCCTCGTTCCAGGCCGCCGTGGCCGATGCGCTCGGCAACCGCGTATCGCGCGCGCAAGAGCGGTTCCGGCGCGAGTTTCCGGACATCGACGCGCCGGTGCTTGTCGTTGCTGGCGGCGTCGCCGCCAATCTGGAGATCAAGACAAAGCTCGACGATCTGTGCCGGCGTTCCGGCTTCCGCTTTCTCGCGCCGCCGATGAAACTTTGCACCGACAACGCCGCCATGATCGCCTGGGCCGGCATAGAGCGGCTTCGCGCCGGCTTTGAGCAGGAGGACGCGTTCGGCTTCGTACCGCGCTCGCGCTGGCCGCTGGACAGCGTCTCGGCGCCGGTCGTCGGTTCGGGCCGGCGGGGGGCCAAGGCATGAGCGGCGAAGAGAGCCGGAAATGGCGCGTGGCCGTGCTCGGCGGCGGCGCCTGGGGCACGGCGCTGGCGCTGGCAATGCTACGCGCCGGCCAATCCGTCGCCCTCTGGGCGCGCGATGCCGAGACCGTCACGGCGATCCAGCGCGGCGAGAACCCGCGTTACCTGCCCGGCATAGCCATCGAGCCCGGCATTGAAGCCACGTCTGACATGGATGAGGCGCTGGCCGGCGCCGACTGCGTGCTGGCAGTAACGCCGGCGCAGTCGCTGCGCGCCGTGCTGATGCAGGCGAAGCCGTATATGCAGGCCGGCGCGCCACTGGTGCTGTGCGCCAAGGGCATTGAGCGCGACACCGGTGCGCTTTTGTCGGCCATTGTCGTTGAATGCCTGCCCGGCAGTCCGGTCGCGGCGCTGTCGGGACCAAGCTTCGCCGCCGATGTCGCCCGTGGCCTGCCGACCGCGGTTGTTGTCGCCGCCCGCGACGAACAGCTTGCGGCGGAACTGGCCGGCCGGTTCTCGGCACAGAACCTGCGTTGTTATTCGAGCGACGATCTGACCGGCGTCGAGATCGGCGGCGCTTTGAAGAACGTCTTCGCCATCGCCGCCGGGGCGGTCACCGGCGCTGGGCTCGGCGCCAGCGCCCAAGCCGCCATGGTGACGCGCGGCTTCGTCGAACTGCGGCGCATCGGCGCCGCCTTCGGCGCGAAACCGGAAACGCTGATGGGCCTGTCCGGCCTTGGCGACCTGCTGCTGACTTGCTCCTCGGTGCAATCACGCAATTTCGCCTACGGGTTGGCATTGGGTCGCGGCGAATCGCTTGCGGGACGGCCCTTGGCGGAAGGCGTGCCCACTACCGCGATCGCCGCGCGCATCGCTGCCGAGCGCGCCATCGACGCGCCGATCATCGCCGCGGTCGCCGCCATACTCGACGGCGCCATCACCATCCGCGAAGCGGTCGGCGCGCTGATGACACGCCCGCTGAAGAACGAAGCCGACCTTTAACGGAGAGACCATGCTTTTTGCATTCATTTGCCAGGACAAGCCCGGAGCGCTGCAGGTGCGCATGGATACGCGGCCCGATCACGTCGCCTTCCTGAACGGGTTGAACGAAAACGGCAAGCTGGCCTTCGCAGGTCCCTTTCTTGACGCCGACGGCAAGCCGAATGGCACCCTCGCCGTGATCGAGGCGCCGGACCGGGCGGCGGCCGAGGCGCTGGCCGCGCAGGACCCTTACGCCAAGGCCGGCCTGTTCCAGAGCGTCGAGATCCGGCCGTGGAGCTGGGTCTTCAACAAGCCAGCCGAAGCCTGAACTCTACGTCCGAGGGAAACACATGAATTACTGGCTCTTCAAATCCGAACCGTCCGTCTTCTCCTTCGACGCGCTGAAAGCCAAGGGCAAGGACGGCACGCAATGGGACGGCGTGCGCAACTACGCCGCGCGCAACAATATGAAGGCGATGGCCGTCGGCGATCTCGGCTTCTTCTACCACTCCAATGAGGGCCTCGACATCGTCGGTATCGCCGAGGTCTGTGCGCCGGCTCACCAGGATACCACGACGGAAGATCCGCGCTGGGAGTGCGTCGATATCCGCGCCGTGCGCGAGGTGCCAAATCCCCCCACGCTGGAAGAAGTCAAGGCCAATCCGAAGTTGAAAGAGATGGCGCTGGTTCGCCTCGGCAGGCTTTCAGTTCAGCCGGTGACGCCGGCGGAGTGGAAGGAAGTCTGCCGCATGGGCGGCCTCGATCCGGCCCCGTAACGCCGGATGGGGACGCTGACGCCAGCAACCGCCGAACGCTTCATTCTCGACAACACCGCGCTTATCGCTCCACCGCATGTGCCGGAAATCATTCTGCATCTGGCCGACGAGGCGCATGATCTGTGGCAGCGGACGGAAGAGGAACTCGCCGAAATCGGCCTGCCGCCGCCCTTCTGGGCCTTCGCCTGGGCGGGTGGTCAGGGGCTTGCCCGCTATATCCTCGACCATCCGGAAACGGTTCGCGGCAGACGTGTGCTGGATTTCGCGTCCGGTTCCGGGTTGGTCGCCATCGCCGCCGCCAAGGCCGGCGCGGCTCATATGATCGCGGCCGACATCGATCCGTTCTGCGAAACGGCGGTCCGGCTGAACAGCCGCGCCAACGGCGTGGATATCCTGTTCGAAGCCGCCGATTGCGTTGGCATAGACAAGGGCTGGGACGTCGTCCTTGCTGGCGACGTCTTCTACGAACAACCGTTCGCCGAGCGTCTGATGCCGTGGTTCGTAGCCCTGCGCCGTCGTGGCGCGCTGGTTCTGGTCGGCGATCCGGGCCGCGCCTACCTTCCCAAACAGGGGCTGGAAAAGCTCGCCGCCTATGAGGTGCCGGTCACTCGGGCGCTCGAGGACGCCGAGGTCAAGCGCACGACCGTCTGGCGGATTGACTAGCCGGTCGCCTCAGCGCACCACCTTCAGCACCGTGCGGCTGGAAAGCAGTGGCAAGAGCCGGCGCATCGTCTGCGCCGTCACCGCCACGCAGCCCTGCGTTGGCGTGAAGCCCTCGCGGGCCAGATGGAAGAAGATGGCGCTGCCGCAGCCGCGTCGCCTTGGCCTGATGTTCCAGTCGAGCACCAGGCAGGCATCGTAGAGCCGATCGTCGCGCCGCATCCGCTCATGGCTTGCGCCATAAGGTATCTCGACCGGCCGGTTGTAGTTGCGGTCGTCCGGCACCTCGCACCAGCCGAGCTTCGGTCCTATCGGCGCCATGCGAAGCCGTGTGCGCCGTGCGCCGGCGAAATGATCGTCGCGGAAATAGCCCGACACCAGCCGCATCGCCGCCAGCGGCGTCGCCCCGTCACCCTCCCGCTTGTTGGCCGAAATGCCGCCGCGCCCCAGCGCACAGCGGAAAGTGAGGCTGCCGGCCTGCAGAAGCCCCTGGCTCTGGTTGCCGGGACGGGCGCGCACGACGAGACAGGACAGGCCGCGCAAATTGTCTCCGTTGCGCTGCGCTTTTTTCGGATATGATCGTCTCAAAGGAACAAATCGCCGCAATTGTCTGTTGTTGCGATCAGCTTCCGCATAAACGGACGGCGGTCAACAGATTCGATATCGATTTCAGAACAATGGATTGATCAATGACTTCACGCACCATCCTGATCGTTGACGACGACGACGACCTGCGAAACATCCTCGTTGAGCAATTGTCGCTCTGCGAGGAATTCGACGTGCTCCAGGAAGCCACCGCCGGAAAAGGCATCACCGCCGCGAGATCTGGCATGATTGACCTGCTCATCATGGATGTCGGACTGCCGGACCTCGACGGTCGCGAAGCGGTCAAGATGCTGCGCAAGGGCGGCTATAAGGCCCCCATCATCATGCTGACCGGCCACGACACCGATTCCGACACCATTCTCGGACTGGAAGCCGGCGCCAATGACTACGTCACCAAGCCGTTCCGCTTTGCCGTGCTCCTGGCCCGCATCCGCGCCCAGCTGCGTCAGCACGAGCAGAGCGAGGACGCAACGTTCTCGGTCGGCCCCTACACGTTCAAGCCGAGCCAGAAGCTGCTGATCGATGCACGCGGCGGCAAGGTGCGGCTGACCGAAAAGGAAGCCTCCATCATCAAATATCTCTATCGCGCCGAACAGAAGGTAGTGACGCGCGACGTGCTGCTGGAAGAGGTGTGGGGCTACAATTCCGGCGTAACCACTCACACATTGGAAACCCATGTCTATCGTCTCCGCCAGAAGATCGAGCGCGATCCCTCCAACGCAGAGATCCTGGTGACCGAAAGTGGCGGTTACAAACTGGTTCCTTAGTGGCCTAACGGGATCGTGGCGATTCTGTTAAATGGCCTGCATTGTTAATAAATTTGCTGTCCAATTGCGATTCGGGGCGCGGGATCGCAAGGAGGGTTCGACCTGAGGGTCCGGGGACGTAACTGATGGCGCTGGATGACGACATTCGCATCCTGTCGACCGTGGGACTTTTCGAGGGTTTCGCGGACGAACAGTTGCGCCTGCTCGCCTTCGGCGCCGAAAACACGCGCCTGCCCGCCGACCGTAAACTCTATCGAGAGGACGACGAGGCCGATTCAGCCTATGTCGTCGTCAGCGGCCGCATCGTGCTGTATCGCGAGACAGATGGCGAGCGCATCGTCATCGGCAACGCCGAACCCGGCGCTATCCTCGGCGAACTGGCGCTGATCGCCGACACCAGGCGCCTGACAAGCGCCTCGGCCGAGACGGATTCGGAAGTGCTGCGGCTAAATCGCAAGATGTTTCGCCGCATCCTCGAGGAATATCCCGACCTTGCCATCCAGCTTCACCACCGCATCGCCGAAGAATTGCATGCCCTTGTCGCCCGCATCGAGGAACTGGCGCCGCGCTTCGCTGGGTGAGAGCCCGGTTTGCCAAAGGCAAATTGAAAGCTCCGGTGGAGCTTTCAAGGGCTGGAACGCCCGAGGTTCCCCGAGGGCCGGGCGGTCGACCGAGCCTCAATCCAGATCGAACGATGCGATTACCGGCACATGGTCCGAGGGGCGGTCCCAGCCACGCGCATCCCGCAGGATCTCGTAGCCGCGGAACGCCGGCACCAGGCTGCCTGACGACCAGACATGATCGAGCCGACGGCCCCTGTTCGAGGCCTGCCAGTCCTGGGCGCGGTAGCTCCACCAGGTGTAAAGCTTCCGGTCGTCGGGCACATTGTGACGCATCAAATCCACCCACCTGCCAGCCTTGCGCATCGCCTCGAAATTCTCCGTCTCGACCGGCGTATGGCTCACGACGTTCAAAAGCTGCTTGTGCGACCAGACATCATGCTCGAGCGGCGCGATGTTCAAGTCACCGACGAGGATCGAACCCGAATTCTCGTCGGGCTCGGCAGGCACCGCGTTCATCTCAGCGACGAAGTCGAGCTTGTGTTTGAATTTCCAGTTGATGGCCGGGTTGGGCTCGTCACCGCCGGCCGGGACATAGAAATTGTGCAGCAGGATCGACCGGCCGCCGGCCTGGAAGCGCACCGAGACGTGTCGACTGTCCTCGATCTCGCAGAAGCGGCGCTTCTCCACCATCTCGATCGGCCGCCGCGCCACAGTGGCGACGCCGTGGTAGCCCTTCTGCCCGTGGATGGCGATGTGCTCGTAGCCCAAACGGCGAAAAGCCTCGGCCGGAAACAGATCGTCCGGGCACTTCGTTTCCTGCAGGCACAAAATATCCGGCGCCTTCTCCCGCAGCAGCCTTTCGACGATCGGCATGCGCAGGCGGACGGAGTTTATGTTCCAGGTGGCGACGGTGAGGGGCATGGGTGTCGGTCGGTCCTGGTCCGGTTGGGCGATACAATCGCCGGCCGGAAGATATCTGACGATGGAAGCGGCTGATTGCGTAGCCGGACCTTGCCAGCCGCGCGGGCTTTAAACAAGTAAGGCCGCGCATGAAGCTCGGCCTCAAATGATTTCCGCAGCTCTGGCGGTTTAGCGCTGGCTGGGCTTGAAGGTCTGGCGTCGGGTTTTTTCGTAGTCGATCTTGAACGTGTCGGCGGCGAAATTGACGCCCTGCTTGACGTTGAAGATCATCACCGTGGTGTCCTTGCCCTGAGCGTCGGTGATGGTCCACTGGCGCAGTTCGTAGGACGACGGATCGAACATCAGGGTGATCTTGGAACTGCCGAACACGCTCTTGTCGGCGAGCTGGATCGTCGTCAGGTCGTTCTCCTGCTTGATACCCGTCACTCGTCCGCCGGACAGATCGATGTTGTTGTCGAGCAGCAGTTTCAGTGGCGTCTTGGAAAGCGGATAAAGGTCGGTCGTCTTCAGCCGCTGGTTCAGCACCGCAACCGACTGTCCGTCCGAAACGACGCGGAAATTGGAGGCGCCCTCGTAGTTGAAGCGGATTTTGCCCGGCCGTTCGAGGAAGAACTTGCCGCCCGTCTGTTCGCCCTTCGGGCCGAACTGAACGAATTCGCCGCTCATCGACTTCACCGCCGAGAAATGGTCGGCGATCTTCTGTGCCGCCTCAGGAACCGCTGCCTGCGCGCTCGCCATCAGGCGGAAGCCGGGCGCGAGATTGAGCGCCGCGGCGCCGGCGAAGACCAAGCCGAAACCGAGCATCTGGCGACGGGTCGGCGCAAAGCCTGCGGTCGATTTTGCGGAAATGTCTTTCATGCCTGTCACTTTCGTTCGATGGTCGGTCCCGACAACCTGTCCCACCAGTGGGGCTTAAATTTGGCGCATCCTAAACACTTGAGGACGCCACGAAGTTCCTCGCTCCCCCTCGAAGCAGCAGACCCGATCGGCCAGGCCTAGAATTTGTCATCCTCGGTCGGCACCAGGATTTCTCGCTTGCCGGCGTGGTTGGCGGCGCCGACGATGCCTTCCTTCTCCATCTTCTCGATGATGGAGGCGGCGCGGTTGTAGCCGATGCCGAGGCGGCGCTGGATGTAGCTGGTCGACGCCTTGCCGTCGCGCAGCACCACGGCCACCGCCTGATCGTAGGGATCGTCGGAATCCTCGAAATTGCTGTTGCCCGAACCGCCGCCGCCCCGTCCGGAAGGCTCGTCGTCATCCTCGTCGTCGTCTTCTGTAATGGCGTCGAGATATTCCGGCACGCCCTGCAGCTTCAGATGCGCGACGATCTTTTCCACCTCGTCATCGGCCACGAAGGGACCATGCACGCGCTGGATGCGGCCGCCACCGGCCATGTAGAGCATGTCGCCCATGCCAAGCAGCTGTTCGGCGCCCTGCTCGCCCAGAATGGTGCGACTGTCGATCTTCGACGTGACCTGGAAGGAAATGCGGGTCGGGAAATTGGCCTTGATCGTGCCGGTGATGACATCGACCGACGGCCGCTGCGTTGCCATGATGACGTGGATGCCGGCCGCGCGCGCCATCTGCGCCAAGCGCTGAACCGCGCCTTCGATGTCCTTGCCGGCGACCATCATCAGGTCGGCCATCTCGTCGATGATGACGACGATGTAGGGCATAGGCTCGAGATCGAGATTTTCGGTCTCGTAGATCGCCTCGCCGGTCTGGCGGTCGAAACCTGTCTGCACCGTGCGCGAGATCTTCTCGCCCTTCTTCTCGGCTTGGCTGACGCGGGCGTTGAAGCCGTCGATATTGCGCACGCCGACCTTGGACATCTTGCGGTAGCGGTCTTCCATCTCCCGCACCGTCCATTTGAGCGCCACGACAGCCTTCTTCGGATCGGTGACGACGGGCGTCAGCAGATGCGGGATGCCGTCATAGACCGACAGTTCCAGCATTTTCGGGTCGATCATGATCAGCCGGCATTCCTCCGGCTTGAGCCGGTAGAGCAGCGACAGGATCATGGTGTTGATGGCGACCGATTTGCCGGAGCCGGTGGTGCCGGCGACGAGAACGTGCGGCATCTTGGCGATATCGACGATCACCGCCTCGCCATTGATCGTCTTGCCGAGCGCCAGCGCCAGCTTGGCCTTGGTCTGCTCGAAATCGCGGCTGGCGAGGATCTCGCGCAGATAGACCGTTTCGCGCCGCGCATTCGGCAACTCGATGCCGATGGCGTTGCGGCCGGGAACAACCGCGACACGGCAGGCAATGGCGCTCATCGAACGGGCGATGTCGTCAGCCAGACCGATGACGCGCGAGGACTTGATGCCCGGAGCCGGCTCCAATTCGTAGAGCGTGACGACCGGGCCGGGACGGACGGCAATGATCTCGCCCTTGACGCCGAAATCCTCCAGCACGCCTTCCAGCAACCGCGCGTTCTGTTCCAGCGCGTCCTTGGACAGGCTGGCGTCACGCACGACATTTTTCGGTTCGGCCAGGAAATGCAGCGACGGCATTTCGAACTTGTTCGAGGCGATGAGGGATGTCTGCGCTTCCCGCTGGACGCGCGCGCCGGGAGCTGGCCGTGGCGCAGGCGCTTCGACGCGGGTTGCGGCGTCGGAGCGGAAGTTGCGGACTTGCGCCGTCGAACCGGCATAAGCCTGTCCATCGGTGGCTGGCGCAAAGTCGATTTCGTCTTCGTCCTCTTCTTCCGGATAGAATTCGGCGTCCTCCGCATGGACGGCCGTCCCCCGGTCGTTGACCAGCGAGGCAAAGAATTCCGGTTCGACACGGGCACGTCCGTTCGAGCTGAAGCGCGCCTCGGCCAGTTCGGCCGATTCGACCCGTTCGGCCGCCCGGCGCCAGCCGCTGGAGCGAGGCTCCATCGGCGGTTCGAAGTCCTCATGCGCCTGCAGGCGCGCCGCGCGCCTGCGTAGATAGGCGCGGAACGACAGCCACCAGTGGGTGATCGCCCCAAGCGCCAGAATGCCTTCGCCGTCGTCGTCCTCCTCGGCCTCGAACAAAACCGAATCATTGTCGACAGGTTCCGGCCTCGCTTCCGGCTCCATCGGAGCGAAGCCGTTGCGGCGCGAGATCAGCGCCGAGCCATAGACGAACAGCCAGAGCGCCGGAGCGGCGAAGATCACCGCCAGCACAGTGGCCAGCAGGCCGGTCGGGTAGCCGCCGGCAAATGCGCCGGGAACGTTGAGGACCATGTCGCCGAAAACGCCGCCCAGCCCAGTGGGCAGCGGCCAAGTCTTGGGCGGAACGACGCAGCCGGCGATGGCCGCCGCGAGCATCGCATAGCCGAACCATGCCAGCCCCCGTTTCGGCAGCTTATCGACGCCGCGAGCCGTGAACAGCAAAATGCCCCAGATAACCGCGGGCACCAGCGCCGCAACGGCCGAAAGTCCGAAGAACTGCATGGCGATGTCGGAGAAGACCGCGCCAGCGTAGCCCATGGCATTGGTCACGACATTGTCGGTGGCGTGGCTGAAGCTAGGATCGGCAACGTTCCAGGTAGCGAGGCTGGCAACCGCGAAAATCACGCCCAGAAGCATGCCGACGCCGGCGAGACGCCCCGCCTGGCGGCGCGCGAATGCCTGCAGGCCATGGCCGGTATCGGCCAGCGCTAGCGGTGCGGTACCCCCTGAACGCATAATCTTCCCCATTGACTGTGCCTGAGCGGATGGCGCGCATCGCTGCGGCCAGCCGGCGGATTCGGTCTCCAGACTAGCCACCCGAAGGTTAAGGCTGCATTAACCATGGAGAATTTGGCCGTCATCGGCGCCGGTTTTGAACCGCCGGCTACCCGTGATCGTTCAGGTAAAGACGATGGTCTTGTTGCCGCTCAGCATGACGCGGTTTTCCAGATGCAGCTTGACGGCACGGGCAAGCACCCGCGATTCGATATCGCGGCCGGCGGCGACATAGTCTTCGGCGCTCATGGCGTGATTCACCCGCTCCGTTTCCTGCTCGATGATCGGGCCCTCGTCGAGATCCGGCGTCACGTAATGCGCGGTCGCACCGATCAGTTTGACGCCGCGATTATAGGCTTGGTGGTAGGGCTTGGCGCCCTTGAAGCTCGGCAGAAAAGAGTGATGGATGTTGATGATCCGCCCGTAGAGCCGGCGGGAAAAATCGTCCGACAGCACCTGCATGTAGCGGGCGAGGATAACGAGTTCGGGATTCGTATCGTGAACGAGTTGCCATAGACGCGCCTCCTGTTCGATCTTGTTTTCCTTCGTCACCGCCCAGTGATGGTAGGGAACGCCAGCGTCCTCGGCCTCCTTCCGGCTGTCCGGGTGATTGGAAACGATCGCCACGACGTTGGCGTGAAGCCAGCCGACGCGGATTTGATAAAGCAGGTGGAGCATGGCGTGGTCGAACCTGGACACCATGATGATGATCCTGGGGCTTACCGCGGTATCAGTGACATGGGCGTCGATGTCGAAGCGCTGAATGACCGGGCGGAGCGTGAGTTCGATTTCCCTTTGTGGCTTTCCGCGGGAATCGAGCGCGATCCTCATGAAGAACCGGTTGGTCTGCTGATCCCAGAACTGGCTGCTCTCGACGATATTGATGCCGATCCCGGCGAGCGCCGTGGCAACGGCCGCGACGATGCCTGGCTGATCGTCGCACGACAGGTTCAGAATATGGGAAGGACTGATCATGAGGAAGCCGCCGGGGAAAAGAGTGCGGGGTATGTAGCGGCGATCGTAGACGGGGCGCAACCGTCTTCGAAGGTTCTTTTGACGCATGATCCCTGACAATGGATAGCTGCCCTAACCGCGTCTCTTGATCATGCGCGCCGGTACGCCGGCATAGACTCCATAGGGCTCGGTCCTGCCCCTGACGACTGCGCCGGCGGCGATGACGCAACCCTTCGCTATATGCGCGCCGTCAAGGACGGTGACATGAGCGCCGATCCAGACATCGTCTTCGATGGTGACCCCGATCTGATCCAGCCCCTGTTTGGCGATAGGACGCGACAGATCGCCAAAACGGTGATTGGACGGCACGATGACGACATGCGCGGCAATGCGAACCCAGTTGCCGATGGTAAGGCCGCCATGGCCGTAGAGGACAGAATAGGGATTGATGGTGCAATCGTCGCCGATGACGATGGGGCCGCCTTCGGCCAGCAGCATGGCGCGGCGACCGACAGTGGTGCGGCTGCCGATGCGGATCGAGCCGCCCTTTCTGGCGCTCAGCAGCGCCTGGCTCTCGACTTTCGACCCCGCACCGAACGAAATGTCGCCTCCGAGAATGGAATAATATAGCGCCCTGAGCCTGGTTCTGGAAATCACTGTCTCATCTCGAACATCAGGACCCGAAATCCGGACATAAAGGTCTCCACGGTCATTACAGCTAGAACCGAATGGCACCTTATCAACTCCCCTCAACGCCGAGTAGCTTGACCGCAAACCCTGGACGGGAGGTTCCGATGGCTTTTTACGTGGTCACCATGTCCCACCCTGATGGGCCGGAATGGAATCGGCATGTGCTGGAGCATGTCGAATACCTGCTCGACCTGATTGATGATGGAAGGTTGAAAGCCTCCGGGCCGCTCAAGGGAACGAAACTGCGGTCGGGCTTCCTGATCTTCAAAGCCGATAGTCGCGCCGAGGTCGAAGAGATGGTCGCGGGCGATCCGTTTTCGCGCGAGGGACTGATCGAGGAACTTTCCATCGAGGAATGGGACCCCTACTTCGGCGCTTTCTCCGCCGAATCCAGCCGGAAGCTGCTGCCCGATCTGGCAGTGCTCGGCAAACGCCTCGGCTTCGACTGATGATGCTGTACGAACTCGCCACTCTGTCCGGTCCGCTGCTGCGGCTCGATGAGCTTTCCGACGCGGCGCGAAGCTGGGTCGACGACGCCGATGCGGCGGGCCGGTTATTGGGAATGTGGCGATCCGACATCGGCACACTCGGACAGGTGTTTGTGCTGCGGGGGTTCGAAATCGAAGAAGATCAGCGCCGGGAACGCCAGCGCGCCTTGTTCAGCACCAATCCGTTCAACGCCAACGCGGTCTGCACCGCGCTCAGCATGGAGACCTATGCGCCGTTTCCATTCCTGCCGCCGGTGCGGCCGCGCAGTTACGGCGGCCTGTTCGAGTTCAGGACCTATCATTTGAAGCCTGGCGGCCTGCCCGCCACGCTGGCCGGATGGAAAGACGTGATCGAGCCGGCGAAGCGCTACACCGACCATCTGGTGGTCAACATGTATGCCCTGGATGGCCCTCCCAGGATCACGCACATATGGGGCTTTTCGAGCCTCGACGAACGTCGAACGCTGCGGGCCGAGCACTATGCCGCCAGGCTATGGCCGCCAAAGGGCGGGCCCGAGCAGATCGCCAGCGCAAGCTCGACCATCGCCATTGCAGAGCGCGATTCCCCGCTCGGGTGATTTCACCCGGCTAGGATGCCTGACGGAAGACGCGCAGCGCCCGCCATTGGGCGTTGAGCAGCGCGGTCAGGGACTTCGCCTCACGCGCGCTCAGGCCATCCAGCGTGATTTGCGAGAAAATCGCCGGTGCGTCGAGCTGCTTGTCCCAGACCATCCAGCCGCCGGCCAGATCGGGCAACACTTCAAATCGCTCACGCGCAACCAAATCAAGCCTCCGTTCTCCCGGCGGCGATGGCTAGCTTCGCATGGTTAAGGATTGGTGAACCGGAACCGCCAAAAAAGAGGCCCGGAAAGCCCGGGCCTCAATGCGCGGCCTCTCCTTGGAGAGCCACGACGGGAACCGAAAGACCGGCGGCTGCTCCGCCGGTCCAATGCTCAGGAGTGGTAGGCCACTTCGCCATGCGAGGTCAGGTCGAGGCCCTCGCGTTCGGCTTCCACAGTCGGACGCAGACCCACGATCAGGTCCACCACCTTGTAGAGGATGGCCGACACTACGCCGCACCACACGATGGTGATGATGACGGCATAGAGCTGAATCATGAACTGCGAGCCGATGGAGAAGTCTGCCGCACCGGTACCGCCAAGCGACGGCGAGGTGAAGATGCCGGTGCCGAGAGCGCCGATGATGCCGCCCACGCCATGCACGCCGAACACGTCGAGCGAGTCGTCGTAGCCCATTCTGATTTTCACCACCGAGACGAAGAAGTAGCAGACCGCGCTGGCGATGGCGCCGAGCGCGATGGCGCCGACCGGACCGACGGTGCCGCAAGCGGGCGTGATCGCGACCAGGCCGGCGACGAGGCCGGAAGCCGCGCCCAGCATTGATGCCTTGCCGCGGGCAAAGGTTTCGATGATGGACCAGGCGATGATGGCGCCGGCGGTTGCGGTGAAGGTGTTGATCATCGCCAGAGCCGCGCCGCCATTGGCTTCGAGGTTGGAGCCGGCATTGAAGCCGAACCAGCCTACCCACAGGATCGAGGCGCCGACCATGGTCAGCGTCATCGAGTGCGGTGCCATGTTGTCCTTGCCGTAGCCGGTACGCTTGCCGACGAAGATCGCGCCGACCAGCGCCGCGATGCCGGCATTGATGTGGACAACCGTGCCGCCGGCGAAATCAAGCGCGCCGAGGTTGAAGATGTAGCCAGCCGAATCCCAGACCATGTGGGCAATGGGGAAATAGACCAGCGTCACCCAGAGTACGGTGAAAAGCACCACCGCCGAGAACTTGATGCGTTCAGCGAAGGCGCCGACGATCAGCGCCGGCGTGATGACGGCGAAGGTCATCTGGAAGCAGATGAAGACATATTCCGGCAGCACGACGCCATCGGTGAATGTCGCCGCCGTCGTCGTCGGGCTGACGCCGGCGAGGAAGACCTTGCCCAAGCCGCCCCAGAAGGGGCTGGTGCCGCCGCCGAAGGCGAAGGAATAGCCCCACAGGACCCACACGACCATGACGACGGCTGTGATCATGGTGCACTGCATGAGCACCGAAAGCATGTTCTTGGCGCGCACGAGGCCGCCATAGAAAAGGGCAAGGCCCGGCAGCGTCATGAACAGGACGAGCACGGTCGAAACCATCATCCAGGCGACGTCGCCCTTGTCAGTCACCGGTGCCGGGGCGGCAGCGGCTGCGGCCGGTGCGGCGTCCTGCGCGAAGGCCGCAACCGTGCCCAGTGCTGCAACGGCCAGCGAGCCCAGCAAGGCGGTGCGCCCCACCTTCTTCAGCGTTGTTGGAAGTGTCATTGATCTCTCCATTGGAATCTCTTGAGCCGCTTAGAGCGCGTCGCTGTCTGTTTCGCCGGTGCGGATGCGCACCGCCTGGTCGATGCCGTAGACGAAGATCTTGCCGTCGCCGATCTGGCCGGTCTTGGCCGCCACGCTGATGGCTTCGACGGCCTTGTCGACCATGTCGATGGCGACGGCGACCTCGATCTTGATCTTCGGCAGGAAAGAGACTGCGTACTCAGCCCCGCGATAGATTTCCGTGTGCCCCTTCTGACGCCCGTAGCCTTTGACTTCGGTGACGGTCAGGCCCTGTATGCCGACGGCGGTAAGTGCTTCACGCACCTCGTCGAGCTTGAACGGCTTGATGATTGCCATCACGATTTTCATAAGGTTTCACCCTTTGCTTGTTGCGGGTCCCCCCGCGTTACACGTCACTTCGCGGTTCTCACCGTGAACCGGAGAGTGCCCAAGGTGATTCAAGCTCCGTGCCAGTTGCGAGCGCCGTCGTTAACTCGTTGTAAATAAAAGGGTTCGTTCAGACACGGCGATGCAGCCCGCAAGGATGCAGGCGACTCCCTGATCAAAAAATGGGCAATTTTGTATAAATGCCTATTTGGCGGGCGGGTGTCTCAAACGGATCAGGCCTTCCTGGGCGACGGAAGCGATCAGGGTCCCGTCTCGCGCAAACAGCGAGCCGCGGGTGAAGCCACGCGAACCCTGCGTCGATGGGCTGTCCTGCGTGTAGAGAATCCAGTCGTCCATCGGATGCATGCGGTGAAACCACATGGCGTGGTCCAGGCTGGCGGCCTGGATATCGCGGTCGAATATGCCGCGCCCATGCGCGAAGGTGGAGGTGTCGAGGAGCGTCATGTCGGACAGGTAGGCCAGGACCGCCGCCTGGATGCCGCGATCCGCCGGCACCGGCCCGGTCGTCCGTATCCAGATATTCTGCTTTGGCTCCAGTTTCTGCCGGCTTGTATAGTGCTCCAGGATGACCGGCTTCATCTCGATCGGCCGGTCGCGTTCCCAGTAGCGCTTGATGCCTTCCGGAACTGCGTCGCCCATTTTGGCCATCAGTTCGCGCTGGGACATCAGGGTGTCGGGGTCAGGCACATCGCGCGGCATAGGCACCTGGTGCTCCAGCCCCTCCTCATCCTGCTGGAAGGACGCCTCCAGCGAAAAGATCGCCTGGCCGTGCTGGATCGCCACCACGCGCCGCGTGGTGAAGGACGAGCCGTCGCGGATGCGGTCGACCTCGTAGATGATCGGCACCTGTGTATCGCCCGGCAACATGAAATAGCCGTGTAGCGAATGGATATGCCGGTCCGGATCGACGGTGCGCTGCGCCGCCACCAGCGCCTGCGCGATCGTCTGGCCGCCGAACACGCGCTGCCAGTCGAGCTTGGGGCTGCGACCACGATACAGGTTGTGTTCCAGCTTCTCGAGGTCGAGAATGCTGAGAAGCTCGCTCATCGCCGCCATATGTCGCGCCCTTCCGCAGTGTTGCCGGTATGGGTTTCGGACAGGAGCGCAGAGCAGTCAAGCCATATGGGCCGTCAGGCAGGAAGGGCATATCGTTGAAAGGAGCGGCAACCATGCAGCGCGGCACGAATAAGGAAAGCCTCGACATCCTGATTGCCGGCGCCGGCTATGTCGGCCTGGCGGCGGCAGTGGCGCTGAAGCAGGCGCGCGCCAGCCTGCGTGTCGCAGTCGTTGATGCCGCGCCGGCCGGCGCATGGCAGCGCGACGGCCGCGCTTCGGCCATTGCCGCGGCGGCGAGCCGCATGCTCGACCGGCTCGGGGTCTGGAAAGAGATCGCGCCGAATGCCCAGCCCATCACCGAGATGATCGTCACCGATTCCCGCACCGCCGACCCGGTTCGTCCGGTGTTCCTGACCTTCGACGGCGACGTCGCCCCCGGCGAGCCCTTCGCCCACATGGTCGCCAATCGCGACCTCAACGGCACTCTCCGAAAGCAGGCCAGCCAGCTCGGCATCGACATCATCGAGGGCGTCGCGGTGCGGGCCTTCGACACCGACGGTGGCGGCGTGACGGTGCATCTGGCCGATGGCGCGGCGCTGAAGGCGCGCCTGCTCGTCGCCGCGGACGGCGTCAACTCGAAACTGCGCGACATGGCCGGGATCAAGACGGTGAAATGGGACTATGGCCAGTCCGGCATCGTCTGCACCGTGGCGCATGAACGGCCGCACGAGGGACGCGCCGAGGAGCATTTCCTGCCCGCAGGCCCATTCGCCACCCTGCCGCTCAAGCCGGACGACAAGGGCGTCAACCGCTCGTCAATCGTCTGGGTCGAGCGCACGGAAGACGCCGAGCGACTCGTCGCCGGCGACGAACTGGTCTTCGAAACCGAGCTGGAACGCCGCTTCGGGTTGCAGCTCGGCGAAATCCGCGCCATGGACAAGCCGCGCGCCTGGCCGCTCGGGCTCACGCTGGTCCGTTCCTTCGTCGCGCCCCGCCTGGCCCTTGCCGGAGACGCGGCCCACGGTATTCATCCGATCGCCGGGCAGGGTCTCAATCTCGGCTTCAAGGATGTCGCCGCCCTGGCCGAAGTCGTCATCGAGGCGGATCGGCTCGGCCAGGACATCGGCGCCCTCGACGTGCTGGAGCGTTACCAGCAATGGCGTCGCTTCGATACGCTGCAGATGGGCGTCACCACCGATGTGCTGAACCGTCTGTTCTCCAACGACATCGGCCCACTTCGCGCCGTCCGCGACATCGGCCTCGGCATGGTCGAACGGATGCCGCGCCTGAAGGATTTCTTCATCCGCCAGGCGTCCGGCATGTCCGGGGCTACACCAAGATTGCTGAAAGGCGAGGCTATCTAGAGCGTTTCAGTCCAACCACGAACGCTCTAGGCGAACGGATCGAAGGCAGGCCGCACCTCGACCGTGCCGGTCTTCGCCAGCGGAATCTCCTTGGCGAGCTGCATGGCTTCGTCCGCGTCCTGCGCCTCGATCAGGATGAAGCCGATGAGCTGCTCCTTGCTTTCGGCGAAGGGGCCGTCGGTGATCATGGTTTTCTTCCCACGCATCCTGACGGTCCGCGCTGTGCGTGCTGGCCGCAGCGCATGGGCGAAGATCATGTGGCCAGCCTGTTCCAGCGTCCGGTCATAAGCTTCCGAATCGTGATCCAGCACCTTCATCTGCGCCGCCGTGAACGCGGCCAGCTCGGCTTCGTCATGATAGATCAGGCAGAGGAATTTCATTGGATGATCCTTCCATTGGTGCTGGCGCGTTGGATAGTGGAATGGGCCCGGTCAGCGGAATGATCTAGCAGAACGACCATAGCGGCAATCAGCATCAAAGCCGCGATCACCTTTTTCAATCTGGCCGGCCCGCTGACGTATACGGGCTGCCTTTGCCGCGCATCCAGGGCGGCGACACTTCTGTAATCCATGAAGAGTTTCCTTCCGATATTGCACATACCGGTCGAAGGACGCGCGCACCGGCCGACAGCCGACATTTTTTGCAGCGAAAATTTAACAGCACTTCGGATGGTCAGATCGCGCCGACCCGGCCATGCCGATTTCCCGCCCCTGCCCATGGCGCGCCTGCTGCGCCGCGCTATATTCGCTCCACCGCAGCTTAACCCACCCAACCACGGAGAAACACCTCATGGATCGTACTGCAACCGCCGTCTGGAAAGGCAATCTGAAGGAAGGCACCGGCATACTTGATAGCCAGAGCGGTGCCCTGAAGGCCGCGCCCTATTCGTTCAAGATGCGATTCGAGGACGAGAGCGGAAAATCCGGCACCAACCCGGAGGAACTGATCGCCGCCGCCCATGCCGGCTGTTACGCCATGCAGCTTTCGCACTTCCTGGCAGAGAACGGCACACCGGCTGAAAAGCTCGAGGCCAAGGCTGCCGTCAAGCTCATCCCCGGCACCGGCATCACCGAAAGCAATCTGACGCTGGTGGGCACCGTCCCCGGCATCGACGCCGCGAAGTTCAAGGAACTGGCGGAAAAGGCAAAGGCCGAATGCCCGGTTTCCAAGGCGCTCGGCGCCATCAAGGTCTCCCTCGACGCACGGCTCGCCTGAGGATTACGAGCGCCACGAATGAAAAAGGCCGCCGGAGTGACCGGCGGCCTTGTCATTTGATGCCTGGGCCGAACCCAGCTTATTTGTGTGGCTACTGCCTCACCACATAGACGACGCGGCGGGTTTCCGGATCGATGAGAGCCGGCTGGCCGTTTACATAAACGTAGCGGTAATTGTAGTCCGGGATTTCCCGCAGCTCGACGCTTTCGGGCAGAACCGCGCCCGATACGACCTCGCCGTCCAGATAAACAGGCTCCGGCTGGTTCGACCTGATATAGGTACGCACTTCAGTGGAAGGCTGCTCGAAGCCGGTTACCGGTTCGCCAGGAAGAAGCTCGCCGCTCGAGGCGCCTGAAAAATTGCCGACATCGGCCGGCGGATCGACGACAGCGATGCCGGCATCAACCGGACGTTGCGTCAGAACGACCCTGTTGCCGCTGAAATCGGCCATCACATAGTCGGAATAGACCCAGCCCTGGTCGCCGGCTTCATCGATGGCGCACCATTTGGAGTTCGGCAGGCAGCCTTTCAGCATGGCCTGCTCGCCAGTGTTGAGAACGCCGACGACAGGAAATTGTGGCCCCGGGCCAGCGCGGACGTTAAGATCGGTTACAGCCGAGATCGAGGTGTCTGCAAAGGCTGCGCCGGACAGAGCGACAAATGCTCCCGTCACGACGGGCAACAAAAATTTTCTCATCGTACTCTCCGTTTTCGTGGCCCCCAATTAAGTGGCCTCCCGACGCCGAAAACGGGTTTCGGGCTGTTGCGTTCCGCTTTGCCGGCCCGGCAGCGGTCACGATTTATTCCAGGCCTGTCGCTGTTCGCACAGCAGATCATGCACGAAGGCGAGCTTTTCGGCCGCTGTTTCGGAGATGACGAAGGGATAGAGATCGGGCAGGCCCATACATCGGTTTATCGAATTCGAGGCTTCCGAGAGCACCAGCCAGCGGGCCAGCACCTTGCCGAACGGCTCGGCTCGCGGAGCAAAGTCAATAGGCGCCGGCTGCAGGTCGCCACCGGTGTCGCCCTGCTTCAGCGCGTTGTCTTCCACCGTCGCCAGCCGGCCGAGCGAAAAATTCAGCGCATGCACCATCTCCAGCGTGTCGGTGATGTGCAGATGGTGCGCGAACGTCTCGGCCCAGTCCTCCCAGGGATGGCTGGCGGCATAGGCCGAAATATGCCCCTGCTGCCAGCCGGGCGGCGCTCCACTGACGTAATAGGTAGCGAGCGCCTGCTCGTAGTCCGGCCTCTCGTCGCCGAAAAGCGCGCGGAATGCGTCCAGCCTGTGCGGGTCGTCGCGGATCAGCCGGTCCCAGTAATAATGGCCAAGCTCGTGGCGGAAATGACCGAGCAGCGTGCGATAATTCTCGCCCATCTCAACACGACGACGTTCCCGCTCGGCTGAATCGGCTTCCGCGACGTTGAGCGTGATCAACCCGTTGTCGTGCCCGGTCAAGATATGCTCGCCCCCTGGTCCGGCGCCGATCGGGTCCGCCAGGAAATCGAAGGCGAGGCCGATCCCGTCGCCGGGGGCTTGCTTCGGCGCCATCGGCAGGCCGAAGCCCAACAGCGAATAGATCGCGCGTTTCTTCGCCGCCTCCACCCTGATCCAGCGCTCGCGGTTTCCGTCGATGGCAAGGTCGGGAATCGTCTTGTTCAGCCCACACGCGCGGCAAAAGGCCTGGCCGGGTTCCGCCACCCAGTTGCAGGTGCATTCCGTCCCGTTCAGGCACTGGAATACGCCCTCGGCCTCAGCCTTGACGAAATCAGCCTGCTGGGGATCGTAAAGCACGCGTCCGGAACAGTTCAGGCACTGGACGTTCTCGAAATAGAGGCGGTGGCGGCAATGCGGGCAATCGAAGAGTTTCATAATCAACCGTAGCGATCTTGAATATATCCGGGAAATGCGATGCCAACGCCCCCGTCAAAGGGCAGTTCCGTTCCGTATCGTGCAATTTTTGGCTGAACCAGGCCGTTTTCCCGGGCAGTGAGCTTCTTGGCCGCGTCTTTGCCATAATAAAACGGCATTCGGCGTCGGGACGACGCAGGATCTGTCAGGTACGGTGACAAACCCCCGTTTCGCTGGCAAGTTCAATGTCCGGGACAGGAATCAGGCAACCAGGAGAGAAGCATGGCAGTTTTTGCCAAGGGAAAGATTTTCGCGGCGGCGGCCCTAGCGGCGCTCGGTCTGCTGACAGGCGCCGCGCAGGCGGCGTCTTGCGGCAAGACCGCTGCCGGGTTCGAGGAGTGGAAGGCGGACTTCGCCAACGAGGCAAAGGCCGCCGGCGTCAAGAGCGCGGGCCTTTCAGCACTGGCCGGCGCGACTTACGCGACGGGGACCATCAGGGTCGACCGCGCCGTCAAAAAGGCCTTCAGCGGCTCGGTGGACTCCTTCATGAAGCGCCGTGGCGCCGCCACGATCATTTCCAGGGGCCGCTCGCTGAAGAAGTCGAACGCTGCGCTGTTCAACAAGATCGAAAGCAACTACGGCGTTTCGCCCGGCGTCTTGCTGGCCATCTGGGGCATGGAAACCGGCTTTGGCGCAGCCATGGGCAAGCAGAACACCGTCTCCGCCATCGTCACGCTCGCCTATGATTGCCGCCGTCCGGAGTTCTTCACGCCCCATGCCATCGCGGCGCTCAAGCTTGTCGATCGTGGCGCGCTCAGCGCCAGTTCGGTCGGCGCCGCGCATGGCGAGATTGGCCACACCCAGTTCCTACCGGGAAATGTCCTGAAATATGGCGTCGGGGGCGGAAACCTGCGCGACAAGAACACCGCTCTCATGTCCACCGCCAACTACCTGAAGGGCCATGGCTGGCGCGCAGGCGTCGGCGCCGAAGGCAATATGGGCGCGATCGCCGGCTGGAATTCCGCCAGCGTCTATCAGCAGGCCATCGCCCGCATCGCAACAGCGATCGACGGCGGCTGAACGACAATTCCATCTCTCAAAAAGAAAAAGCCCGGCCATGAGCCGGGCTTTTATTTCACCTCGATGGCGTAGGAGCAGCCCGCCAGCACCTTGCCCGGATGCGAATCGACGGTGGATACGTTGAGACTGATACGGGTCGCGTAGGTGATGCCGTCGACGATCTCGCTGTCATCGACCAACACCTTCTCGCCCAGGAATTTATCCCGGGTGGCGATCAGTGGCACGATGCCGCGCTCTGTCGCCAGTTCCGGCGCGGACACGCCGTCAAGGACCGCCATCAGTCCCGTTGAGGTGAAGGCAACCGTCTCCGTCGTGTGACCGAAGACATTTACCGGAGCGGACATCTCATACTGCTGGAGAAGAAAGTTCCCGGCATCGACCGGCCGCCAGCCGAGCTTGTCGGCCGCGTCCGGCTCACCGGAAAACCACAGGGCGAAGCCATTATAGGCCGGTGCGTTTGCGCGGCACTCGATCAGCGTAGCAAGATCGAGCGCGGTCGGATCGAAGTCCTGAGCGGCAGCGGGCGCAGCCATTGCGACCGCCAGGGCCGGCAGCACGCGCCATGCGCCGCCGTATGTCACGTCAGCCTCTGCGGTTGCGCGCCGCCAGCGTACGCAGCCGCAACGCATTCAGCCGGATGAAGCCTTCGGCGTCCTTCTGGTCGTAGGCGCCGCGGTCGTCCTCGAAGGTCACCAGCGCGTCCGAATAGAGCGTCTTCTTCGACTTGCGGCCGGTGACGATGACATTGCCCTTGTAGAGCTTGAGCCGCACCGTGCCTTCCACGTCCTCCTGGCTCTTGTCGATCATCGCCTGCAACATGATGCGCTCCGGCGAGAACCAGAAACCGTTGTAGATCAGCTCGGCATAGCGCGGCATGAACTCGTCCTTGAGATGCGCAGCACCCCGGTCGAGCGTGATCGATTCGATGGCGCGGTGCGCCGCCAGCAGGATGGTACCGCCCGGCGTCTCATAGACGCCCCGGCTTTTCATGCCGACGAAGCGGTTCTCGACCAGGTCGAGCCGACCTATGCCGTTATCACGGCCCAGATCGTTCAGCGCCGCCAGCAGCGTCGCCGGCGACAATGTCTTGCCGTCGAGCGCGATCGGATCGCCCTTCAGGAACTCGATCTCGATTTCGGTCACCTCGTCGGGCGCATCCATCGGCGAAACGCTGCGCTGGTGCACGAATTCCGGCGGCTCGCTCCACGGATCCTCCAGCACCTTGCCCTCCGAGGACGAGTGCAGGAGATTGGCGTCAACCGAGAATGGCGCCTCGCCCTGCTTGTCCTTCGGCACCGGGATCTGGTGGTCGCGGGCGAAATTCAAAAGGTCCGTGCGCGACTTGAACGACCAGTCGCGCCACGGCGCGATGACCTTGATGTCGGGGTTCAGCGCATAGGCGGACAGCTCGAAACGAACCTGGTCGTTGCCCTTGCCGGTGGCGCCATGGGCAATCGCGTCGGCTCCGGTCTCTTTGGCGATCTCGACGAGATGCTTGGAGATGAGCGGCCGGGCGATCGAGGTGCCGAGCAGATAGACGCCTTCATACTGCGCGTTGGCGCGGAACATCGGAAAAACGAAGTCGGAGACAAACTCCTCGCGCACATCCATGACGCGGATATCCTTGATCCCCATCAGCTCGGCTTTCTGCCGCGCCGGCTCCAGCTCGCCGCCCTGCCCGAGATCGGCGGTGAAGGTCACCACTTCGGCGCCGAGTTCTGTCTGTAGCCATTTGAGGATGATGGAGGTGTCGAGACCGCCCGAATAGGCCAGCACGACTTTCTTGACGTCTTTTATATTGGACATATCAACGATCCCGGTTTCGCGGGCGAGGTATCACGCCGCTTCCGCAAAGCGCAAGACCGGGCGGCAAGAACCCCCACGCCGGGCCGGGCGCTGGCATCAGCGATCCGCTTTGCTGTGGCTAGCGCGGATTGGCGGCATTCGCTAAGGAAAGCGATCTTCGCGGGAAATGCCCATGCCCTTCATTCCGGACGCCAGCACCCTACTCCAGTTCGCCATCGCCACCTTCATCATCGCCATCACTCCGGGGCCGGACATGACATTGTTCGTCGGCAGGGCGCTGTCGGAGGGCCGCACCGCCGGTTTCGCCTGCATGGCCGGCGCCATGAGCGGCATTGTCGTCCACACCACGCTGGTCGCCGTCGGCCTGTCGGCGTTGATCGTCGCCTCGCCGCAGGCGTTCCTGGCGCTCAAGATTGGCGGCGCCGGCTATCTCGTCTGGCTGGCCTGGCAGGCGATCTGGAAGGGATCCGCCTTTTCGCCCGACACGACCAAGCGCGCGCCGCGTTCGCTGTTCAAGAACTGGGCGACCGGGCTCGGCATCAATCTGATGAACCCTAAGATTATCCTGTTCTTCATGACCTTCCTGCCGCAGTTCGTCTCCGCCCACGACCCGAACGCGCCCGGCAAGCTGTTCTTCCTCGGCCTGTCCTTTATCGTTTTGTCGCTGCCGGTCACCGCACCGATGGTCATCGCCGCCGACAAGTTCGCCGGCCTCTTGCGCAAAAGCCCACGCATCACGCGGATCGTGGACTACGTGTTTGCCGGGGTTTTCTCGGCTTTCGCGGTCAAGATCCTGACGGCCCAGGCGCGCTAGGCGCCCCTGCCGGGCGTCGCCGCTTCCAGCTGCCGGCCCATTGCCCGGCGGCGAGCCAGTAGAAAATGCCGCCGATCATGCCCGCCCCGACAAGGGACAACATCATATTCGTATCGGTGATCGCGAAATCCGGATCGACCTCGCGATAGAGATAGCCGATGAAGACCGCTGCGACGGCGCCGCCGGCAAGCGCGTAATAGAGCCAGTCGCGCCGGCTGAGCAGCTCAGCCAGCAGGATCGCCAGCGCCGATGGCATGAAGCCGAAATACGCGACGAACAGCGCCACGAACGGAACCGAGAACACGAACGAGCCAGTGGCTACCCACGGAGCATCCTGCGGCTGTACGCCGGCCCAGGCGAAGAAGATGACGTGGATGAAGGCGCTGGCCGCAAGCGAACCGACGGCATAGCCGAAAAAGATCACCGCGAAACGGACGAAATAGGCGACGAACCGGTTCATCGGACCGGTCGCCATGCGCGGCAATGACCTAAGTCCGGGCCGGATCGGGCCGGCTTGGTTTTCAACCGGGCTGGAAAGGTCACGCTTCGCCGTGCCCCGCGATCATCATCGCCTCCAGCGCCAGCCGGTCCACCCGGCGCATACGCTCCGAGTCCGACTTGAGCTGGCCGCAGGCCGCCAATATATCGCGGCCGCGCGGCGTGCGGATCGGCGACGCGTAGCCGGCATTGTTGATGAAATCGGCGAATTTCTCGATCGTGTCCCAATCCGAGCACTGGTAGTTGGTGCCCGGCCAGGGGTTGAACGGGATCAGGTTGATCTTGGCCGGTACGCCCTTCAAGAGCTTGATCAGCCCCTTGGCGTCCTCGATCGAATCGTTGACGTCCTTCAGCATCACATACTCAAAGGTGATCCGTTTGGCGTTGGAAAGCCCAGGATAGGCGCGGCACGCTTCGATCAGATCCTTCAGCGGATACTTCTTGTTGATCGGCACCAGCAGGTCGCGCAGATCGTCGTTGGTGGCGTGCAGCGAGATCGCCAGCATGACGCCAATCTCTTCGCCGGTGCGATAGATTTCCGGCACCACGCCCGATGTCGATAGCGTGATCCGGCGTTTCGACAGCGCCAGCCCGTCGCCGTCCGAGGCGATAAGCAACGCCGTTTTCACCGCTTCGAAATTGTAGAGCGGCTCGCCCATGCCCATCATGACGATGTTGGAGATCTTGCGGCCTTCGGCGGGCACGATGGCGCCGGCCGGCGTGTCGCGGTCGGGGAAATCACCCAGCCGGTCGCGCGCCGTCAGAAGCTGGGCAAGGATTTCCTCTGCCGTCAGATTGCGCACCAGCTTCTGCGTGCCGGTGTGGCAGAATGAGCAGGTTAGCGTGCAGCCGACCTGGCTGGAGATACACAGCGTGCCGCGGCCTTCCTCGGGAATATAGACTGTTTCAATCTCGACGGGACGCCCTGCTCCGCGCGGCGGAAACCGGAACAGCCATTTGCGCGTGCCGTCGGTGGAGATCTGCTCTTCGACGATCTCGGGGCGTGCAATCGCGAAATGCTCAGCCAGCGCCGCCCTCAGATCCTTCGAGATGTTGAACATCTGGCTGAATTCGGAAACGCCGCGCACATAGAGCCAGTGCCACAGCTGCTGCACGCGCATCTTCGCCTGCCGCTCGGGCACGACGCCGGCGGCGATCAGCGCCTCGGCCATCTCGGCACGCGACAGACCGATCAGCGAAGGCTTTTCCTCCGCGGCAAGGCTGTGCGGCATGGCGCGCGCGCCGTTGGCAGTGAGATCGAGCGATAAGGTCATGACCGGCACAATATAGAGGGGTTTGAGGCCGATTTCAGCCTCTGCCTTCACAAGACAGGCGCAATAACACAGCTTCCTGCGCGAGTCATGTCCTTGCCTGCAGGCGAGGCTGCCCGGCAGGACCTGTCAGCCGGCTATCCAACCGCGCTTACTTGCAGTTGGCGATGGACGACAGCGCCGCCGAAATGCCCTTCAGCGAAAAGACGTAGCTGGTGTCGTTGCCGCGGCCGGACTTGGCCTTCACCTTCATCTCGGTGCCGCCTTTCATGGCGGCGATCAGCACCGGTTCTTCCGCCGCGTTCTCCACCCAGGCCGACCGGCCCCGCGTGAACAGCGAGAAGCTCTTGGAATCGACCGTGACGGTGACCTTGGAATTCGCCTGGAAATCGTATCCGGAGATGAACTGCGGTTCATAGGAAACCTGCTGGCCCGGGCGCTGACTGACGAAGAAGAACATGTCGCCATGGTCGAGGGTTGGCGGCTGCTTGTCCGTCGGCACCGTCAGCACGTAGCACACCTTGCCGTTCGCCGCCTGGTAGCTGTAGGTGCCCCAGGCGTTGTGCTGGCCGATCTTGGTCGCCTGCTGGGCGAGCGCCGGACCCGCCACGGCAACCAGAGCCAGGCTCGAAACAAGTGCTATCAATCCGCGCATCGCTTTTCCCGTATTCCCAAATGGTGCGGAGGCAGGCCGGCTCGCGTCCTGCCTGTTCGCTTCATTTTGATTTAATCTGGGTTACCAAAGGGTGAACCTCCGCGAGAAAAGAAGCGCACCAAGGGAACCCGCCGCCATTTCGCGCCGCAACCCTGAGCAGGCAGCACCGCGATGTCCCTTGGCGGCGACTTGGAAAGCAGGAAAAAGGCGAGAATTTGACTGCGGCCTGAACTCGGTGGTCAGGACGCCCGGTCGGCGCTTGCGGACGTCAGGCGTCGTCGGCCATCGCTTCCCGGGCCGCCAGCCGGTGCGCGGGTCTTATATGCGCACGGACGGTCGTGATCGCCGCGGTCAGCACCGCGATGTCGTCGGTGAAGCCGAGGCCAAGGATGATGTCGGGAATGGCGTCCGTCGGCAACACGAAGTAGCCGAGGGCGCCGAGCAGGATGGCCTTGGCCTTCAGCGGCGTCTTCTTGTCGAGCGCGCAGTAATATGCGGCCACGACATCTTCCATAAAGGGAACCTGCCGCGCGGCCTTCTTGGCCGTGCGCCAGAACTTCGCCCGCACTTCCTTCTCGTCGCCCGGCTTGCCCTGAAAATCCTTGCCGCCGAAGCCGAAGAAGTCGAACCCGGTCTTGTCAGCCATGCTGTTCCTCCTGGGACGACGCCTCATGGCGCCAGCCTCGATCAAAATGTGGTGAAAGCAACACCCCGCTGCAAGATGGGCGCCGTCAGCTTTTGGAAAAACGGTCCATCTTGCCCGCCAGTTCGAAATCGAGCCCGGTCAGGCCACCCGCGTCATGCGTGTTCAGTGTCACGTTGACGGTCTTGTAGACGTTCGACCAGTCTGGATGATGGTCCATTGTCTCCGCCGCCAGCGCCACCCGCGTCATGAAAGCGAAAGCCTCGGAAAAATCCTTGAAGATGAAGGTCCGGGAAATCGACCCGTTGTCGGCGGCAAGGCGCCAACCCTCGAGTTTGGCAAGCGCCTCGCGGATCGCTGCGTCATCCAGTTTTTCTCGCGCCATGTGCCGGCTCCATGCTATTCAACCACTGAAAGCAACATAGCGCGGTATCGATGGACGCGAAGCCCATAGGATCGATCCTTTTCGTCTGCCTCGGCAATATCTGCCGGTCGCCGCTGGCCGAAGGCGTGTTCCGCGACGTGCTGACCGAACGGGGTCTGGCCCACCGTTTTCTGGTCGATTCCGCCGGCACCGGCGGTTGGCACTCGGGATCGGCGCCCGACCCGCGCTCGGTCGCCATCGCCGCCAGCCATGGCGTCGATATTTCCGACCGTCAGGCGCGCAAGGTGGTGCCGAATGATTTCGCCCGCTTCGACCTTATCCTCGGCATGGACCGCTCCAACGTCGAGTCGCTGCGTGCCGTTGCTCCGGAAGACGCACACGACAGGATACGGCTGTTCACCGATTTCGCCGCCCCGGACGAAACGGTCCGGTTGCCCGCAAACGACGTTCCCGATCCGTATTATGGAGGCGCGGACGGCTTTGCCGTCGTCTACCGCATGATTCGCGAAGCGTCGGAGAGGCTGGTGGAGAAACTCGCCGCACGGGCATCGTTGCCCGAAAGCGGCCAGGTCTCCTCGACGATGTAGGGTCCGCCGCCCACAGAATCGCGCGACGACATCAGCACGAAACGGCCGACCCGGAACGGCGGGACAGCGAAATTACCACGCGCCGAAAGATACGCCGCGACATCGAGCGGGCTCGAACTGCGCAGCCGCGCCAGCGTCACATGCGGCGTGAAGCGGCGCGGATCGGCCGCGATGCCCAACCGCTGGCAGATGCGTTCGATCTCGGCCTGCAGCGCGTTGAGGTCCGGTGAAGGCGAAACCCCGGCCCAGACAGCATGCGGTTTCTTCTGGCCGAAGGCGCCAACCCCTGAAAGCGTCAGCGCAAACGAGGATCGCCGCACCCGGTCCAGCGCGTTGGCGATCTCGTCGGCGACATGGCCTTCGACGTCGCCGATGAAGCGGAGGGTGATGTGATAATTTTCGACGTCGATCCAGCGGGCTCCCGGCAATCCGCCCCGAAGCAGGGACAACGACATTGCGGCATCACGCGGAATTTCGAGGGCGGTGAAAAGACGCGGCATGCAGAAGCCTCCTGTCCTCGAATCGAACTCACATTTGCAGCGAATCACCGATGCCTGTGCTGGGCAAGGGATTTATTCGCCCCATATGACAATTAGGCTGCGGTTTAAAAACGCCACCTTCCTATGGTTTCTCCTGCCTTGGCGGCAGCTTCGCGATCGTGTCCTGCACCGTCGGCAAAATTCGCTCGACGATGCGGTCGATGCCGCCGGCGCTGGGATGCATGCCATCTTCCAGCAGCAACGCCTTGTCGGCCGCTACCCCGTCTAGGAAGAACGGATAGAGCGTCGCGCCGTATTTCTCCGCCAGCTTGGGATAGATCGAGCCGAACGCCTCGCCATAGGCATGGCCGAGATTGGGCGCTGCGAGCATGCCGGCAAGCAGTACCGGGATGTTGCGTGCCTTCAGCCGCGCCAGCATCTTGTCGAGATTTTGCTCGACCAGTTCCGGGTCGATGCCGCGCAGCATGTCGTTGGCGCCGATCTCAAGGATGACCAACTGAGTGCCGTCGGGGACTGACCAGTCGAGGCGCGACAGCGCGCCGCTCGACGTGTCGCCGGAAACCCCGGCGTTCGCGATCACCACATCGTGACCTTTCGCCCGTAGCGCCGCCTGCAGTTTTTCGGGAAAAGCTTCGCCGGGGTTCAGCCCGTAGCCGGCCATCAGGCTGTCGCCGAAGCCGACGATTTGCAGGGACTCGGCCCGGGCGCCGATAGCCGGCGCAAACGCAAGGGCGGCAAAGACAAGAGCGGCGGCGGCGAAACGTTTGAAAGCCATGCGGCAGGCCCCATATGAGCGGGGCCAGTCCCCGCCAGTTCCCATTGCATATAGGATTCCCACCCCGTGACGGAAACCGTGATCGAGCTGAAAGACGTTTCGCTGACGCTCGGCGAAGGCCCGTCATCCGTGCATGTGCTGAAGGGCGTCGACCTCAAGGTCGCTTCCGGCGAGGCGACCGGCATCGTCGGCCCTTCCGGCTCCGGCAAGTCGACGCTGCTGATGGTGCTGGCCGGCCTCGAACGGGTGGATGGCGGCACAGTCCGCATCGCAGGCGAACTTCTCAACGGCAAAAGTGAAGACCGCATTGCCTCATTTCGGGGCCGGAACGTTGGCATCGTCTTCCAGTCCTTCCATCTGATCCCCAATATGACGGCGCTGGAAAACGTCGCCGTGCCGCTGGAGCTCGCCGGCCACCCGGACCCCTTCGGGGTCGCCGAACGCGAGCTCGTAGCGGTCGGTCTTGGCGATCGCCTTACCCATCATCCGGGCGAACTTTCGGGCGGCGAACAGCAGCGCGTCGCCATCGCCCGCGCCCTGGCGCCGTCGCCACGCATCCTCATCGCCGACGAACCGACCGGCAATCTCGACCAGGCGACCGGCCGGCAGGTCGCCGACCTTCTGTTTTCCAAGGCCGCCGAACGCGGCATGACCTTGGTGCTGGTGACGCATGATCCGGCGCTCGCCGCCCGCTGCGACCGCCAGGTTTCGATGCGCTCGGGCCGCATCGAAACGGCGCCTGCCGCAGTGAAAGCATCGGCATGAGCGGTCGGGCACGGCCATGATCCGTATGCTTTCCCTCGCTTTGCGGTTCTCGTTGCGCGAAATGCGCGGCGGCCTCTCGGGCTTCTTCATCTTCATCGCCTGCATCGCCATCGGCGTCGCGGCCATCGGCGGCGTCAATTCGGTGGCGCGCTCGATCTCCGCCGGCGTGTCCAATCAGGGGCAGACGCTTTTGGGCGGCGACATCCGCTTTGAACTCAACCAGCGCGAGGCGACCGACGCCGAACGCGATTTCTTCACCGGTCTTGGCGCGGTTGCCGAAAGCGCCAACATGCGCTCCATGGCCCGCCGTGAAGATGGTTCGGACCAGGCGCTGGTGGAAGCCAAGGCCGTCGATGCCGCCTATCCGCTCTATGGCGCGCTGAACACCGAACCAGCCGAAACGCTGCCCGACCTGCTCGGCGAACGCGATGGCGTCTTCGGCGCCGCCGCGCCCGACATCCTGTTCGAGCGTCTCGGCCTCAAGCTCGGCGATCGCCTCAAGCTCGGCGATTCCAGCTTCGAGTTGCGCGCTCGTATCCTGGAAGAGCCCGACGCGGTTTCCGATGGTTTTGGTTTCGCGCCGCGACTTCTCTTGTCTGACGAAGGCCTGGCGGCGTCTGGTCTCGTGCGGCCGGGCAGCCTGGTCGAGCACGTTTATAAGATCCGCATTCCCGGCGCGACCGAAGCCGACATCGCGGCCATCCAGAGCCGGGCGACCGCTGACTTTCCGCAGGCTGGCTGGTCGGTGCGGACCCGCGACAACGCCGCTCCGTCGCTATCGTCCAACATCGAACGCTTCTCGCAATTTCTCACCCTTGTCGGCCTGACAGCGCTGGTCGTCGGCGGCGTTGGCGTCGCCAATGCGGTGCGCGCCTATCTCGACAGCAAGCGCGGCGTCATCGCCACCTTCAAGAGCCTCGGCGCTTCGGGCGGGTTCGTCTTCACCGTCTATCTGGTGCAGATCCTGATGATCGCCGCCATGGGCATCGTCGCCGGCCTGGTGCTCGGAGCGCTGATGCCGTTTGCCGCGGCGTGGGCGTTGCAATCGCTCATCCCGGTGCCGGCCGAGGGCGGCTTCTATCCCGGCGCGCTGGCGATGGCGGCGCTTTTCGGCTTGCTGGTGACACTGGTGTTTGCCCTGCTGCCACTCGGGCGCGCCCGCGACGTGCCGGCGACCGCGCTGTTCCGCGAAATGGGCTTCGAAAGCCGCGGCGCGCCGCGCTGGCCCTACGTCGCCGCCGCGATCGCGATCGCACTGGCGCTGGCGGCCCTGGCCATCCTGTTCTCCGACGACCGCCGCATCGCCGCGATCTTTACCGGCGCGACGCTGTTTTCTTTCCTGGTGCTGCGCCTCGTCGCAAGCCTGGTACAATGGCTTGCCCGCAAGGCGCCTCGCGTGCGCTCCACCGCGCTGCGCCTCGCCATCGGCAACATCCACCGTCCCGGCGCGCTGACGCCCTCGGTGGTGCTGTCGCTGGGGCTCGGCCTGACGCTTTTGGTAACGCTGGCGCTGATCGACGGCAATCTGCGGCAGCAGATCGGCGGCAGCCTGCCCGAACGGGCGCCGAACTTCTTCTTCGTCGATATCCAGAGCACCGAAATCGAGCCGTTCTCGGCGCTGCTGGCGAAGGAATCCCCTAGGGGCGAACTGGCCCGCGTGCCGATGCTGCGCGGCCGCGTCATGGCGCTGAACGGCGTGCCCGTCGATAAGGTCGAAGTTCCGCCGGAAGGCGCCTGGGTGCTGCGCGGCGACCGGGGCCTGACCTATGAGGCGGAAAAGCCGGGCAACGCCACCCTGACGCAAGGCCGCTGGTGGCCGAAAGACTATGCCGGCGAACCGCTGGTCTCGTTCGCCGCCGAGGAAGCCGCCCAGATCGGCCTCAAGCTCGGCGACACGGTCACCGTCAATGTGCTCGGCCGCAACGTGACGGCGAAGATCGCCAATCTGCGCAAGGTCGAGTGGCAGAACATGGGGATCAATTTCGTCATGGTATTCTCGCCCAACACCTTCGCCGGCGCGCCGCATTCCTGGCTGGCGACGTTAACGGACAAACAGGCCGACGCCGCCAGCGACGCGAAACTGCTCAACGCCGTGACCCGCGCCTTCCCGACCGTGACGGCCGTCCGCGTCAAGGATGCGCTCGACATCGTCAACCGCCTGATCGGCCAGATCGGCACCGCGATCCGCGCCGCGGCGGGCGTTGCTTTGATCGCCTCCGTTCTGGTGCTGGCCGGCGCGCTCGCCGCCGGCAACAGGGCGCGCGTCCATGATGCGGTCGTGCTGAAGACGCTCGGCGCCACACGCCGCACGCTGATCGCGGCGTTCTCCTTGGAATACGTGCTGATTGGACTGGCCACCGCCATCTTCGCGCTTGCCGCAGGCGGCGCGGCGGCATGGTTCGTCGTCGCCCGCGTCATGTCGCTGCCGTCGCATTTCATGCCGGAGGTCGCGGTGGGAACCATCATCTTCGCGCTGGTGGTGACGGTCGGTATAGGCCTTGCCGGCACTTGGCGCGTGCTGGGCCATAAGGCCGCACCCGTGCTGCGCGAGCTGTGATTCGACGTGAAAACCCGGTCGTTAAGCGGCGGATTCGATGAAATTTTCGTAATCTGGTCGCACGGGGATCGCGCAAATGGAGCCTTTCGGCCCCTCACGCCCTGTTTCGCCTGGTTACGGGCCTTGTTCTTGACGAAAAGAATCATCATATTTCGCCACAGGCATGCTGGAGCCCCGCCAGCGGCGCCTGGGTTCTCGAACCTGACACCGGACGGGGCAGAGCAAAGAGGAATCCCATGTCTGAATTCCGCAATTACCAAACGCGCGCCGCGCCTGTCGGCACCCAGGCCGATGCTGCCATCGACCAGGGCCTGCGCGCCTACATGATCCGTGTCTACAACCTGATGGGCATGGGCCTGGTCATCACCGGCCTCGCCGCGCTCGGCACAGTCATGCTGGCAACCACCAACGATCCGGCGTCCGCCGTCGCCACCATGGCCAATGGCCAGATGCTGACCTCCTTCGGTTACGCCATCTTCGCCTCGCCGCTGAAGTGGCTGGTGATCCTGGCCCCGCTCGGCGCGGTCATGTTCCTGTCGTTCCGCGTCCAGTCCATGAGCGTCTCGGCCGCGCAGACCACCTTCTGGATCTATGCCGGTCTGGTCGGCCTGTCGCTGTCGTCGATCTTCCTGATCTACACGACCGCGTCGATCGCGCAGACCTTCTTCGCCACCGCTGCCGGTTTCGGTGCGCTGTCGCTGTATGGCTACACCACCAAGCGTGACCTGACCGGCGTCGGCTCGTTCCTGATCATGGGCGTGTTCGGCCTGATCATCGCCATGATCATCAACATCTTCCTGCAGTCTTCGGCGCTGGGTTTCGCCATCTCGGCGATCGGCGTGCTGATCTTCGCCGGCCTCACCGCCTACGACACGCAGAAGATCAAGGAGATGTATTTCGAAGGCGACGACCAGTTGGTCGCAGGCCGCAAGTCGATCATGGGCGCGCTGACGCTCTACCTCGACTTCATCAACCTGTTCATGTTCATGCTGCAGTTCATGGGCGATCGCCGCTGATCTGCACGCTTCGCGAGCAATCATTGAAAAGAAAGGGCGGCGCGAGCCGCCCTTTCTTTTTGACCATGTCCGTATGGAGATGGCCCTTTTCTTTTGGGCCGGCCTTTGCTTCATAGGCAACGCAGACCAACCAAGTCCCATGCCATGAACCTCGGTACCATCCGGGCGGCCACCGCCGCCGACCTCGACCGCATCACCGAAATCTACGCCGACGCCGTGCTGAACGGCACCGCCACCTATGAACTGGAACCGCCGAGCCGCACCGAAATGGCAGCGCGCTTCGAAGCGCTGGCGGATGGCGGCTTTCCCTATCTCGTCGCCGAAGACGGCGAAGGGGGCGCGTTGCTCGGCTACGCCTATGCCGGACCGTTCCGGCCGCGCCCGGCCTACCGCTTCATCGTCGAGGATTCCGTCTATGTCGCTCCGGAGGCCAAGGGCCAAGGCATCGGCCGGCTGCTGATGGAGCGGTTGATAGAGGCTTCGCGGACGCTCGGCTTTCGCCAGATCGTCGCCGTCATCGGCGACGGCCACGCCGCCAGCGCCTCGGTGAGACTGCATGAGAAGCTCAGCTTCGTCCATTCGGGCAGACTGACCGGTTCCGGCTACAAGCATGGCCGCTGGCTGGACACCGTCTTCATGCAGTTGGAGATGAATGGCGGGGCGTCAGTCCCGCCGGATCCCGACTCGCTGCCGGAGCGGAATTTCAGGGGAGGCTAGCTTCCTTTTTCCCGTTCACGGCGGGACTATGGGATATGGCACGGCCTACCCCCACTCCGTCGCATGGCATATGCGATTGCCCATATCTAACAGGAGAACAGAAGCTCAGGCTTCGACCAGCTTCAGCCTGCTGTCGAAGACGCCCAGCACCCGCGCCAGCTCGTGTCCGCGTTTGAGGATGCGCCCGCCGGCGGCGACAACGGAAAACGCCCCCTGGCGCCTGGCAAGCTTCGGATCCTTGACGATCTGGAACAGCGGAACCTCGCTGGTGCGGCGGAAAACCGAGAATACCGCCCTGTCGGTCAGATGATCGATGGCGTAGTCACGCCATTCGTTTGCGGCGACCATGCGACCATAGAGCCTCAGGATCAGGTCCAGTTCGCGCCGCTCGAACGCGACAGGCATGTCGAGGCGTTCGCGCCTGGCTTCATGCAACGGGATCAGTATTGCGGATCCTTCCCCATCCTCCATCCCGCCGCCTTCCGTCATGCGCTGATCCCTCAGTGTTTCTGATCAAGGTTAGCTGACGTAAAAGTTGGCGCGTTCAGGGTACAATTGCAAGGCCGGAAGCGCACGGCCGGACAATTCTCCCCTTCCCGAAAGGTCCACTCACATTTGTGAAACATCTGTTGGAATTGGTGATGGCTCGCCACATTCCCGCCATTTTTTATCCGCGCTCCCGCCCCAATGTCCGAAGAATTTACCCCCGTTGCCTGAGACGGTTCGGTCCGGCACCGGCTCGTAAACCCCAAGCCCCCCGCCCACGGGTCAGAGTCGGATCGAACCAACCTCGGCTTTTCGTCTTGAAAAGTCAGGTGCGACGATCCCAAAATTAACCGGTGTCAGTTCACTTTGACGCCGGTTTTTTGTTGTCCGGATTTTATGGTTTCGCCACCGGATGTGTCGGCTCGCCAGGCTTGTAGGCTGCCGGCTTGCGGATAAAGGCGGCGCCGAGGATAGGCCCCGGTAACCCATCCTTGCCGACGGACTGCAAAAGCACGGCACAGCCCGCCTTCTTCGAGATTTCGCTGATCGGCAGTTCGTAGCGCTGCGCCTTGCCGTGCCACATGCCTGCGGTCTGGATACCGGTGACCGCGTTCCAGTAGGTCAGCTTTCTTCCGTCATTCTCGCCATGGGCGATGGTGACAGTCTGCGGTGGATCGAAAAACACGATGACGACATGGGCGCTGGCCGAAGACCCCGCCACCGCGTCGCCCGCGTCGATCATGACGCCGTCGCCGTCGCGACTGACCTTGATGCGGACCCGCATCCCTTCGCCCGCCTTCTCCAGCGCGGCAAGCGTCCCGCCAACGGCGCCGCGGTTGGCGCCGTTCACATGGGCGCGGCCGTTCACGACAGCCTGCGGCGTATAGACGGAGCGGCTGCGGAACGCGCGCATATACTCGTACTGCCGCTCGGTGTTCTCCTTGCGGCTCAGCGTGTCACGCCAGCCGAGATAGTCCCAGTAATCGACATGATAGGCCAGCGCGACGATGTCCTGCCGCGCCGCCAGTTCGCCGAACAGTTCGTCCGCAGGCGGACAGGAATTGCAGCCCTGGCTGGTGAACAGCTCGACCACGCCCAGCGGCTTGTCGCCTTCCTCGGCGCGGCTGCCGCCGGCAAGGGCAGCAATGGCGAACGCCAACGCCGCCGGCCGCAGGGACTTTCGAAGCGTCATAACCATTCCCGCTCGCCGGTGACGCCGGCTTCTTCCTTCTGATTGCCGAAATGTTTGGCAGAAGCCGGCCTCAACGGGAAGTCACGTTGCGGTGAAATTTTTTCCTTGCCCGACATGGACCGTACGATTGCAATCGGGCAGGCTGCATGCGGGGGCTGCAAGCTGGGCATTTCGCGCTATGTGGCAGATTTTCATGACGCCGGTCGATCTCTATTGCGAGCGGACCGGACCCGACCTTTGGTCGGAGCCGCTGAACGCGCTGACCAACCTCGCCTTCATCGCCGCCGGTCTGTGGGGCGTGCGCGAGGTGCGCAGGCGCGACACAGGCGCCTTCGCGGAAGTCCTGGCGTGGTGGGTGGTTGCGATCGGCATCGGCTCGGCGGTCTTCCATACCGTTGCCACCAACGGGACGGTCTGGGTCGATGTGCTGCCGATCGCCGGCTTCACTCTCGCCTACACGCTGTTCAACCTGCGCCGCTTTCTCGACATGAGCTGGCAGCGGTCGCTTGCCGTTTTCGTGCTGTTCTACGTGGCCGTTGGGCTTTTGACATGGGCCGTTCCGGACTGGCTTCGGCAGGCCTCGAACGGCACCACAGGTTATCTGCCACCGTTCCTCGCGCTGGCCTTCTTCGGCGTCTGGGTGACGGCGACCGGAAATCGCGCCGGCTGGTACAATCTCGCCGGCTCCTGCATCTTCGTCGTCTCGGTCATCTGCCGCATGATCGATCCGCTGGTCTGCACCAGCTTTCCGTTGGGAACACACTTTCTCTGGCACATGCTGAACGGACTGATGCTCGGCGTGCTCCTGGCGGCAGCGGCGCGATACGGGGCGGCGCGAAAAGCCAGATAAGGGTGGCTCGAAATCGACGCTGCCTGCATCTCCCCGTCACTATACGGGGAGACGATGCCGGCACGCAGATGAGGGGCGGCGCGAAGCTTTGAAAGCTGGGTGCTATCCCTCATCCGGCCCGACGGGCCACCTTCTCCCCGTTCACGGGGAGAAGGAAAGCGCAATGTCACGCCGCCAGATCACGCAGCACATATTGCAGGATGCCGCCATTCTTGAAGTAGTCGAGTTCGTCCAGCGTATCGATGCGGCACAGGATCGGAACCTGCTTCACCGTGCCGTCGCCATAGGTGATTTTGGCGGTCATCTTCTGCCGCGGCTTGATTGCCTCCAGACCATCGATCTCGACCAGTTCGTCGCCCTTGAGATTGAGCGTCGCCCACGACGTGCCGTCCTCGAACACGAACGGGATGACGCCCATGCCGACCAGGTTCGAGCGATGGATGCGCTCGAACGACTGGGCGATGACGGCCCGGACGCCGAGCAGATTGGTGCCCTTGGCCGCCCAGTCGCGCGACGAGCCGTTGCCGTATTCGACGCCGGCGAAGATGACCAGCGGCACGCCTTCCTTGCGGTACTCCATCGCCGCATCGTAGATCGGCATCTCCTCCTTGGACGGATAGTGGATCGTGTAACCACCCTCCCTGCCGTTTTCCCCCAGCATGTGGTTGCGGATACGGATGTTGGCGAAGGTGCCGCGCATCATCACCTCATGGTTGCCGCGGCGCGTGCCGTACTGGTTGAAGTCGGCGACGCCGACGCCATGGTCCATGAGATACTTGCCCGCCGGTGAAGCCGCCTTGATCGAGCCAGCCGGCGAGATGTGGTCGGTGGTGATCTTGTCGCCGAACAGGCCGAGCACGCGGGCGCCCCTGATGTCGCCGATCTTGCCGAAACCCTTGGTCATGCCGGCGAAATAGGGCGGGTTCTGCACATAGGTCGAATCGTCGTCCCAGGTGTAGGTCTGTCCGGTCGGCGCTTTCACCGCCTGCCAGTTCTCGTCGCCCTTGAAGACGTCGGCATATTTGCGGGCGAACAGCTCGCGCGTCACGTTCTTCTCGATGAACTCCTGGATTTCCGCGCTGGTCGGCCAGATGTCCTTGAGCATCACCGGCTTGCCGTTGCGGTCCTCGCCAATCGGCTCGGTGGTCAGGTCCTTGGTGACCGTACCGGCAAGCGCGTGCGCCACCACCAGCGGCGGCGAGGCGAGATAGTTCGCCTGCACGTCAGGCGAGACCCGGCCCTCGAAATTGCGGTTGCCCGAAAGCACGGCGGCGGCGATCAGGCCCTTCTCGTTGATGGTCCTCGAGATCGGTTCCGGCAGCGGGCCAGAATTGCCGATGCAGGTCGTGCAGCCGAAGCCGACCAGGTTGAAGCCGATCTGGTCGAGTTCCTTTTGCAGGCCTGACTTTTCAAGGTACTCGGCCACAACCTGCGAGCCGGGAGCCAGCGACGTCTTGACCCACGGCTTCTGCTTGAGGCCAAGACGGTTGGCGTTGCGGGCCAGCAGCCCGGCGCCAATCAGCACCGAGGGGTTGGACGTGTTGGTGCAGGAGGTGATGGCGGCGATGACGACATCGCCATGGCCGAGATCGTGGCCGGTGCCTTCCACCGCATAGCGCTTGTGGAGTTCGGCAGCCTTCTTGTACTCCGTCTCCATCGCCGCGGCGAAGCCAGCCGGAATGCCTTCCAGCGCGACGCGGCCTTCCGGACGCTTCGGGCCGGCCATCGACGGCACGACGCTGCCGAGATCCAGTTCCAGCATGTCGGTGAAGATAGGATCGGCGGAGGAATTGTCGCGCCACATCCCTTGCGCCTTGGAATAGGCTTCGACCAGCGCGATGCGGTTTTCCGAGCGGCCGGACATGTTGAGATAGCGGATTGTTTCGGCATCGACCGGGAAGAAGCCGCAGGTAGCGCCATATTCCGGCGCCATGTTGCCGATGGTGGCGCGGTCGGCCAGCGTCATGTTCGACAGGCCCGGGCCGAAGAACTCGACGAACTTGCCGACGACGCCCTTCTTGCGCAGCATCTGGGTGACGGTCAGCACCAGATCGGTGGCGGTGACGCCTTCCTTGAGCTTGCCGGTCAGGCGGAAGCCGATGACTTCGGGAAGAAGCATGGAGACGGGCTGGCCAAGCATGGCCGCTTCCGCCTCGATGCCGCCGACGCCCCAGCCGAGAACGCCGAGGCCGTTGATCATCGTCGTGTGCGAATCGGTGCCGACGCAGGTGTCCGGATAGGCGGTCGTTTCGCCATCCTCATTGTTGGTCCACACCACCTGGCCGAGATATTCAAGGTTGACCTGGTGGCAGATTCCGGTGCCGGGCGGCACGACGCGGAAGTTGCGGAACGCCTGCTGGCCCCATTTGAGGAACTTGTAGCGCTCTTCGTTGCGCTCATATTCCAGTTCGACATTGCGGGCGAAGGCCATCGGCGTGCCGAACTCGTCGACGATGACGGAGTGGTCGATGACCAGATCGACCGGCACCAGCGGGTTGATCTTCTGCGGATCGCCGCCGAGCGACGCGAGGCCGTCGCGCATGGCGGCAAGATCGACCACCGCCGGAACGCCGGTGAAGTCCTGCATCAGCACCCGGGCCGGGCGATAGGCGATCTCGACGCCAGCGGTGCCCTTGTCAGTCAGCCAGCCAGCCACCGCCTGGATCGATTCCTTGGTGACGGAACGGCCATCTTCGTTGCGCAGGAGATTTTCCAGCAGAACCTTCATTGAATAAGGCAGCTGGGCGATGCCGGTGAGGCCGTTCTTCTCGGCCTCGGTCAGGTCGTAATAGACATAATCCGCCCCGCCCGCGGTCAGGGTACGGCGGCAATTGAAACTATCGAGAGATTTGGACACGGAATGACCCCATCTGGTCTGTTGCCTTCGAGGGAACGGACTCCGATGGGCATGCGATCACGCGCAAAGGTGCGGGTACGGCCATTTCCGCTGTCCGCTCCCGGACGCCCGGCCATTTCTGGTCGTGCGCCGGTCCGGCACAATAAAGGTTGCCTTCCCCGACCGCTGGGGTTGGTATGCCGCATATAGAGAAATTTCTGGAATAGTTCTAGACGGGTTTTGGCAAAATTGCTGCGTCGGGCAAATGCGGCGCCTGGACTTTCGGCGAAAGGGTGGAAATGCGGCTTGTCGCCGAAGATCTCAGCGGGGAACGCGGCGGCGAACCGGTCTTTTCCGAGATCGGGTTCGCGCTAGAAAGCGGCCAGGCCCTGGCCGTCACAGGCCCTAACGGATCCGGCAAGTCGACGTTGCTGCGCGTCCTGTGTGGGCTTCTGCCCGCTTCAAACGGAAACGTCCGGGTGGAAGGCGGCGGCGATGCCTTTACGACGCCGGCGGCCGCTTGCCACTATCTCGGCCATCATAACGCGATGAAGCCGGCCCTGATCGTGCGGGAAAATCTGGACTTCTGGCAGCGATTCGCCGGAGAGAGTGACGGGGTTCTTTCCGGACAGGCCGCCGCGCTTTCGGTGATGGAGGCGCTGGCGGCTGTCGGCCTTGACGCGATCCCGCATCTGCCCTTCGGCTACCTCTCCACCGGCCAGCGCCGCCGCGTCGCCATCGCCAGGCTGCTGGTGTCGTTTCGCCCGATCTGGCTGCTCGACGAACCGACCGCCGGGCTCGACAAGGCATCCGAGGCGCGCTTCGCCGGCCTGATGAAAGCGCATTGCTCGGCCGGCGGCATCGTTGTCGCGGCGACGCATTCGCCGCTGGGACTGGAAGAAGCGGGCGAGCTGAGGATGGGAGCGTCCTCGCCTTTTCCCCAAGGGGCAGGGTAATGCTGGCCCTCTTCCGCCGCGACCTTCGGCTGGGTTTCCGCGCTGGCGGCGGGGCGCTCACCGGCGTCATCTTCTTCCTCGCCGTCATCGTCACCATTCCGTTCGGCGTCGGCCCGGACCTGAATCTGCTCGCCCGCATCGGCCCGGCGATCCTGTGGATCGGCGCACTGCTTGCCTCGCTGCTCGGCCTCGACCGGCTGTTCCAGGCCGACCGCGAGGACGGCTCGCTCGATCTTCTGGTGCTGGAAAGCGACCGCCACATGCTGGCGCTGACCGTGCTGGTGAAATGCCTGGCGCACTGGACGGCGACAGCCCTGCCGCTGGTGATCGCCGCCCCCCTGCTCGGCCTGTTCATGAACATGACGCCGGCCGGGATCGGCGCCACGGCCCTCACCCTGCTGGTCGGCACCCCGGCCATAGCCTTCATCGGCGCGGCGGGGGCGGCGGTCGCGGTGGCGCTGCCGCGCGGCGGCCTGCTGATCTCGGTGCTGGTGCTGCCGCTGACCATCCCGGTGCTGATCTTCGGCGTCTTGGCCAGCTATGGCGCAGTAAACGATCCGGACCCCTTCCTGCAGCCTTTCCTCATTCTTGCCGCGCTGACGCTGTTTCTTGCGGTCATCGGCCCGGTCGCAGCCGCGGTCGCGCTCAAACATGGAGCGGATTGATTGATCACGATCGGTTCAGGCCGCAGCCATGCGCGCCCATACCCGATTGCACGGCTTCTGAGGCGCCGCTAAGGAAAAGCATGTTTCTGGAGAAGAACCGGCCATGAGCACGCACGCGCTCTACGTCACCGCCGCTTATGCTATCACCGCCGTGGTGCTGGCAGGGCTGATCGGCTGGATTCTGCTCGACCAACGGGCACGCAAGCGCGAGCTGGCGGAGTTGGAAGCGGCCGGCATCCGACGCCGTTCGGACAAGCCGTCGAAGCAGCCGTCGAAGTCATGACCGGCCAGCCAGCCGAAGGCCGGGAAGCGCCGGCAACCATGGAAACCGGCGCGTCGCATCGGCCGCGCTTGATCCTGCTGCTGCCGCTGGCGATTTTCCTGGGGTTGGCCGGCCTGTTCCTGGCGCAGCTCCTGTCCGGGCGCGACATCGCCGAAGTGCCCTCGGCGCTCATCGGCCAGTCAGCGCCTGAGACCAGCCTGCCGGCGTTGGCGGGAACCGATCTGCCGGGCCTCGACTCCAAGGCCTTTGCCGGCAAGGTGACGCTGGTGAATGTTTTCGGCTCGTGGTGCGTGCCGTGCCGCGACGAGCATCCCGTCCTGCTCGCCCTGTCACGGGACAAGCGCTACGTCATGGCCGCGCTGAACTACAAGGACAGGCCGGAAAACGCCCGCCGCTTCCTCGGCGAGCTCGGCAATCCTTTTGCAATGATCGGGGTGGATGAGGCCGGACGGGCGGCGATCGACTGGGGTGTCTATGGCGTGCCGGAAACCTTCGTCATCGGCAAGGATGGAAAGATCGCCTACAAGCATGTCGGGCCGCTGACGCCGGAATCGGCGCGGACCCTGCTGCTGCCCGAGGTGGAAAAGGCTCTGGCCGGGTCGCAATGACACCACAAGCCATCCGCGCGCAGCAGATTCGCAACCATTTTGTCCGTCAGGCGCAAGGGTGCGACGCGCTGGGTTCTCCTTTCACGGCCACGCTTTGCCGCGCCTTCGCCGCTACGCTCGATCTGACGACGCGGACGGGCACGGCGGTGCTGTCCTGGCCAACTGACGCCGCCGCCGATGCATTGTCGCTCCGCCTGTGCGGGGCGCTTCATGCCTTGATGCTGAGCGAAGCCGAGGACGCATTGGCCAGGCTCTATCCGCCGCATCGGCTAGAGGAAGCAGAGATGATCACGCGGTTGCCGGCTATCGTCGAGCGCTTCGACGAAAGGCTCCTCGCTGGACTCGACCATGCGCCGCAGACGAACGAGGTGGCCCGCTCGGCCATGCTGCTGCCCGGCTTCACCGCCATTGCGCGCGAAACAGGATTGCCCATCGACCTGCATGAGATTGGCGCCAGCGCTGGCCTGAACCTTTTGTTCGACCGCTTTTGCTACCGTTATGCCGACACCGCGTGGGGCGATGACAGTGCGACGGTACGGCTGGCGCCGGAGGTCAGAGGCTTGGCGCCGCCGTTGGATGGGGAAATCCGGATCGTTGGCCGGCAGGGCTGCGACATCGCACCGATCGACATCGCCGATCCCGCCGCCCGGTTGCGGCTGCGGTCCTATATCTGGGCCGATCAGGCGCAGCGACTCGCACGGCTCGATGCCGCGCTGGCGATCGCCGATGCCTCGCCACCGCGCGTGGCGCGGCAAGATGCTGCATTGTTTTTGGAGAAAGGCGTGGCCGGCGCACGATCAGGTTCGGTCTTCGCGCTCTATCACTCGATCATGTGGCAGTATCTGCCTGGAGCCACGAAAACTGCTGTGGAAAAGATTATCGAAGCATTCGGCCGTACGGCAACGCCGCAAAGGCCCGTCGCCTGGCTCCGCATGGAACCGCTGACAGTCAGCGATCCTTTCGCGACCTTGTCTATGACGCTCTGGCCCGAGGGCCGCACCCGCCATCTGGCGCGGTGCGACTACCACGGACGCTGGATTGAATGGCTGGCCTGAACAGGCTCAGCCGTAGATTTGACGGCGGATCTGGTAGATCATCTCGGAACGGCTGGCGCGCATATCGGCCAGGTCGCGGTCGGTCAGGCCGGAAATCTCGTTGATGAGCTGGTTGTAGCGACGGCGCTTGGCGATTGAATCGCGGGCGCGGGACACGATGGTGTCGAACATTGTGGAACTCCTTCAGTATGCCGCACGAGGCAGCGAATTTGTTCCTCCCTCTCGGCTTCCACCATGACATAGGAATTGTGCAGCGCAATAAAAGATGCCGCAACGCAGCATTGCGCTATGCGCATGGCCGGTTAACGCGCCGTTACGAAGTCCGCGAACCGCGTCAGCGCCGACCGTATCGCCTGCCTGTGCTCCATCTCGGCCAACACCGCTTCCATCTCCGGCGGTTCCTTGCCGAGCAGGGGCACCTCAAGTTCCGGGCCGTCATAAAGATCAAACGACATGGTGCGCATGATCTCCGCCAGCGCCGCACGGGCAAAGTGCGAACGCTGCGAGGCGTGCACCAGCATTGCGGGCTTCCCGACCGCGGCTTCATGGGAGACCAGCCAGTCCAGCGCATTCTTCAGGCCACCCGGCACGCCGTGGGCATATTCCGGACAGGAGACGATGACGCCGTCGGCGTGCGCCACTGCTTCAACCAGCGCTGCCACCGCGAGGGGAAGCCGCTGCTCCTCGTCTGGATTGAAGATCGGCAAAAGGCCGAGATCGCCGTAAATCGTCACCCCGAAGCCCTTCGGCGCATCGCGCGCCAAGGCCCGGACAAGCGCCGAATTGGTCGAGACGGCCCTGAGGCTTCCCGAAATGGCAAGAAAATCCGGCATGGTGCGGCTCGCGGCGAATCCTTGCCCGCGAGCCTAACATGGAGCGCATCGCCCCTTGGCCCAAATGCTACGTCTTCTTCTGGTCCTCGACGGAATGGCGCATGATCAGCGGCATCTGGCTCAGCGTGAAAAGCACCGTCATCGGAATGGTCGCCCAGACCTTGAAGGCGACCCAGAAATCGGTGGAGAAGGAGCGCCACACCACCTCGTTGATGACGGCCAGGACCAGGAAGAACACGCCCCAGCGCAACGTCAGCTTGCGCCAGCCCTCCGCGTCTAGATGGAAGGCTTCGTCGAAGACGTAGCCGAGCAGCGACTTGCCGAAGAAAAGCCCGCCGAGCAGCGTCGCGCCGAACAGCGTGTTGACGATGGTCGGCTTCATCTTGATGAAGATGTCGTCCTGCAGGTAGAGCGTCAGTGCGCCGAAGATCAGCACGACGATGCCCGAAACCAACGGCATGATCGGCAGCCTCCGCATCAGCGCCCAGGAAACTGCCAGCGCAATCGCTGTCGCCGCCATGAACAGGCCGGTGGCGATGAAGATCGGGCCGCCGAAATCGGTCAGCACCGGGAATTTCTCGGCCAGCCACGCGCCGCGCGTGTTGGCGAAGAAGAAGACCATCAGCGGTCCCAGCTCCAGCACCATCTTCAGCACCGGGTTGACGGTCTCCTTCCGCGCTTTCTGCGGGTCGGAGGGGTCGCGTTCGAGGATGGGAGCGTTCATGATTTCCCTCTGGTGGAGAACCGCCACATTCCTTCGACGTCGGGCGAATGCATAGTCATCACGCCACCCCCGCGATCGCCCTGGCGAACTCGCCGGCTGAAAACGGCTCCAGATCGTCGACCTGTTCGCCGACGCCGATGAAATACACCGGCAGCTTATGCTTGGCGGCGATGGCGACAAGAATGCCGCCGCGGGCCGTGCCGTCCAGCTTGGTCATCACCAGTCCGTTGACCCCGGCGACGTTGCGGAAAATCTCGACCTGGTTGAGCGCGTTCTGGCCTGTCGTTGCATCGACCGTTTGCAGCACCGTGTGAGGCGCTTCCGGATCGAGCTTGCCGAGCACGCGCACGATCTTTTCCAGCTCGGCCATCAGTTCGGTCTTGTTCTGCAGCCGCCCTGCCGTGTCGATGATCAGCACGTCGGAGCCGGCCTCTTTCGCCTTCTCGAACGCATCATAGGCAAGCCCGGCCGCGTCGGCCCCGAGCTTGCTCGCAATCACCGGAGAATTGGTCCGCTCGCCCCAGATCTTCAACTGTTCGATCGCCGCGGCGCGGAACGTGTCGCCCGCCGCCAGCATCACCGAAAGCCCGCCATCGGTCAGTTTCGCCGCCAGCTTGCCGATCGTGGTGGTCTTGCCGGTGCCATTGACGCCGACGACAAGGATGACATGCGGCTTGTGGCTGAGATCGAGTTCCAGCGGCAATGCCACCGGCGCCAGCACCTTCTCCACCTCCGCCGCCATCACCGCGCGCACCTCGGCGTCCGAAACATCCTTGCCGTAGCGGCTGACGGCGAGCGAATCCGTCACCCGCAGCGCTGTCTCGACGCCGAGGTCGGCGCGGATCAGTACGTCCTCCAGATCCTGCAGCGTCTCTTCATCGAGCTTGCGCTTGGTGAAGACGCCGGCGATGTTGCCGGTCAGTTCCCGCGACGACCGCGCCAGCCCCTCGCGCATGCGCTGGAACCATGACGGGCGCGGCACGGATGTTGGCGCCGCCGCCAGGGGCTCGGCCTTCTGCTCGACCTTTTTGGCGACCGTGACCTTGCCGGGCGCCGGCTTCTCAACAAGGGTCTTGGCGACAGTCGGGGACGGTTCAGCCGCCAGCTCTGGCGCTATGTCGGAAAGAACCGGCTGCGCCTCGACAGGCGGCGGCTCGCGCCAGGGCGGCAGGATTTCAGCCGGAGGTGGAACGGCCTCTGCGGCTTCGCGCTGATCCTCGTCGCGCAAGGGCCGCGACGTTGCGTCGGCCTCAGGCGCGATCTCCTCCGACACAGGCTGGCTCGCGACCAATGATGGCCGGGGCGGGATGTCCGCAGGTGCCGGCTGCGACTCGACCGGAATTTCAACTGGCCTCGCCGGAGGCTTTTCCCCGGGCAAGACAGGAGGAATTTCGACCGGCTGCTCCGGTATTTCAGGAACGACCGGTACCTCGGCCGGAATCTCCGGCTTTTCAGGTGCCGGTTCCGGCGCTGGCGGCGGCGGAACCTCTGGCGGTGGCTCTGGCACTTCCGGCCTGGACGGCTTGACTTCGGGCGTTGCGGGCTCGGCAGGAGCCTCCTGCGGCGCCGGAACAGGCGTTTCGCGTACTGGCGCAACCGGTGGCGCGGCCTCTGGCTGCGGCGCGGGAGCCGGTGGGACTTCTGAGGGCGGCAGGACCGGTTCTTCCGGTGCGGATGGCGGTCCTTCCGCCGGCTCGGACGGCACGTCTGGCGTCCGCGCGTCGCGTTTCAGGAATTCCGGAACCGGTTGTTCGGCTGCCGGCTTCAGCGCCTGCAGCGCATCGAAATTGATCGGCGGCAGAGGCGCATCCTCGGCCGGCCTTTCCTCGACGACCTCCTTCTTGCCGAAGGAGAAGATTTTCTTGAAGAAACCCGCCATGCGCTCCGCTCTGTCAGGCCGCGCGCGCGGCAAGCGGCGCAGCAGTCAGGCGCGCGCCATCATGGCCGGTGACCATGGCCGCGACGATGTCGCCCGGCCCGCCGGTACGAATCGCGGCCAGCGTGAAGCCCTCGGTGCGGCCCAGCCCGTCGCGCTCGATCAGGATCGATTGCGATGTGCCGGCCAGCGAATCGAGATGTCGGCGATAGGCGGCCTCGCCAGCCTCGCGCAGCCGAGCCGCACGGCGCTTGACCGTCTCGCGCCGTACCTGCGGCATCCGCGCCGCCGGCGTCCCCTCGCGCGGTGAAAAAGGGAAGACATGCAGATGCGTCAGCCCGCATTCCTCGACGATGCCAAGCGAGTTCTCGAACATCGCCTCGGTTTCGGTCGGGAAGCCGGCAATGATATCGGCCCCGAACACGATGCCTGGACGCAACTTGCGCACATCCTCGCAGAAACGGATCGACTGATCGCGCAGATGCCGCCGCTTCATCCGCTTCAGGATCATGTCGTCGCCCGACTGCAGCGACAGGTGCAGATGCGGCATCAGCCGCTTTTCCGTTGCGATGGCGTCGAGCAGATCGTCGTCGGCCTCGATGGAATCGATGGAGGACAGCCGTAGCCGCTTCACGTCCGCCACCTCGCGCAGGATCGTCTTGACTAGACGCCCAAGCTTCGGCGCGCCGGGCAGGTCGGCGCCGTAGCTGGTCATGTCGACGCCTGACAGTACGATTTCGGCGTAGCCGTTGCCGGCCAGCCGCTTGATCTGCTCCACCACCGCGCCCATCGGCACCGAGCGCGAATTGCCGCGCCCGTAGGGGATGATGCAGAAGGTGCAGCGGTGGTCGCAACCATTCTGGACCTGGACGAAGGCGCGCGCGCGGCCCTCGATGGCGTCGACCATGTGGCCCGCCGTCTCGCGCACCGAGAAAATATCGTTGACCCGCGCCTTTTCGGCATCGTTGACGCCGAAATCGGGCAGCGCCCGGTAGGAATGCGCCTTCAGCTTCTCCTCATTGCCCAGTACGAGGTCGACCTCGTCCATGGCGGTGAAGCTGCCGGGCTCGGTCTGCGCCGCGCAGCCGGTGACGATGATGCGCGCCTGCGGATTCTCGCGCCGCGCCTTGCGGATAGCCTGCCTGGCCTGCCGTATCGCCTCGCCGGTGACGGCGCAGGTGTTGAAGATGACCGCGCCGCCCTTCAGCGCGCCGAGGCCCGCCGTTTCAGCCTCGCGCCGCATCACTTCCGACTCGTAGGTGTTGAGCCGGCAGCCGAAGGTGACGATGTCGATTCCCTTGGCAATATCTGACATCAGGCCGCGCTCTCGGTGTCGCGCTGCCAGTTCCCGGTCGTCGGATCGAACGTGCCGGAAAATTCCCATTCCGCCGCGCCGGTCAGAACGACATGGTCGTCTTCGCGCCACTCGACCTGCAATTGCCCGCCCGGCGCCTGCAGGGTGACGCTGCGGCCCGTCCGCCTGGTGCGCGCGGCGGCGACCGCGGCCGCGCAGGCGGCGGAGCCGCAGGCCTTGGTGAGACCGGCGCCCCGCTCCCAGGTGCGGATGATCATCGTTTCCGGCGAAGTGACCTGCGCGATGGTGATGTTGGCGCGCTCGGGAAAGATCGGATGGTTTTCGAGCAGCGGTCCGAACCGGTCGAGATCGTAGGACCAGACGTCGCGGTCGACCCAGAATATGGCGTGCGGATTGCCCATCGAAACCGCCGACGGCGAATGCAGCACCGGCGCATCGATCGGGCCGATCTGCAGTTCGATCATGCGCGTGTCGCGAAATTCCTCGGCCAGTGGGATCTCCTGCCAGCCGAAGCGCGGCGTACCCATATCGACCGAGATGAGGCCGCCTTCATGCTGCGTCGCGTTGAGGATGCCGGCCACCGTCTCGAAGGTGAACACGCTCTGCCCGGTTTCAGCCGCCAGCGCCTGCACGACGCAGCGCATGCCGTTGCCGCAGGCCTGCGCGCTGGAGCCGTCGGAATTCAATATATCGACGAAATAGGCGGTTCCCGGCGTCCGCGCGTCATGGATGGCCATGATCTGGTCGAAGCGCGTGGCGGGGTCGGCGTTCAGCGCGATGGCGGCGGCCGGCGTGACGCGGTCCGCGCGGCCACGCATATCGGCAACGATGATCTCGTTGCCGATGCCGTTCATCTTGGCGAAGGGGGCCGTGGCTGCCATTGCTGCGGTCGCCATTTGCAAGTCATTCAGGTCCGTTTGGCGCTATATGGCGGAAACGGCCCGCAATTACCAGTGCGACGGCAGCCCGGCCTCAGGTGATCGCGAATACGCCAAGCACGATGAGCAGGAACACGACCAGCGCGATGCCGATCAGGATGCGCGCTCCGGTAGCGGCGGCACCGGCAAGCGCCGGCATGCCGAGCAGGCTGGCGGCGGCGGCGACGATGAGAAGAATGATGATCCATTTGATCATGGCTATGCCCTCGATAATCGAAGCTTTCGGAAACGTGTCCATAACGCGCCGAGCGTTTCCGGGTTCCGGCAGACGATGCACGATTCCGGCGGACCGGCGCGGGCCAAAGCAGCCGCTTTTCCTGCATCGGCCCGCAGCAGCTGCGGCAAAACTGCAACATTTCCGGGCGCACACCCTATTTTAACCATATGCGGTTGAAATTCTGCCATCTTCGCCAATTTGGTGGAGATGCATTTTTCAGACGGCGCCCTTTTTCGGGGCAGCGGAGGTTGCCATGACATTTTCAAGATTCGGACTGCTGGCCTTGTCCGTGGCCGCGCTTGCCGCGAGCGGTTGCTCGAGCACGCGGTTCTCGTCGATGGATTCGGCCCAGCCCGCACCGCTGGAAGCGGCCCCTGCCGGCACCGTATCGAGCAACCAGTTGCCGCCGCCCGCTGCGCCCAATCCGTCGCAGTTCCCCACGGCACCCGCCAACACCCAGGTAGCATCCCTGCCGCCGGACGGCGGCGCAGCCGGTGCCAACGCGCCCGACATCACCGCCTCGAACGTCGCCGGCGTGTGGAACGCCAGCGTTTCAGGCCAGACCTGCCGTGTGGCGACGCCGCAGACCAAGTTCGGCGCCGGCTACCGCGCCGGTCCGCTCCACTGCCCGGCGCCCATCGACGGCATCAAATCGTGGAACGTCGCCGGCAAGCAGCTCACCCTCTACGATCAGAATGGCGGCACGCTGGCCCGCCTCTATTCTTCGGGTCCGGAAAAATTCGACGGGCAGACTTCCAGCGGACAGCCGATCTCGCTTACAAGATAGGCAGCCTCGAACCATCCCGTGAAGTGACGAATGCATCTGCGTGACGGCCTTGAAACCCATGCGACCGTCAGGCAGCGCTACGACCATCTCGTCCAGGCAGGACAGATAGAGCGCGACGCCGCGCAGGAACGCGTCGCCGCCCGCCTCGACAGGCTGATCAACGAGATTTGCGAGAAGCGGCTGGCGCACAAATCCAGCGCGCTCGGCTGGCTGTTCGCCAGGAAGCGGCCGGTGCGTGAGCCCGTCAAGGGACTCTATATTCATGGCGGCGTCGGCCGCGGCAAGACCATGCTGATGGATATGTTTCATGAGCTGGTGCCGGTTCGGCGCAAGCGCCGGGTGCATTTCAACGACTTCATGGCCGATGCCCACGACCGCATCCAGAAGCACCGGCAGGCGCGCAAGGATGGAACCGTCAAGGAGGACGATCCGATACCTCCCGTAGCGCGAGCGCTGGCCGAAGAGGCGTGGGTGCTGTGCTTCGACGAATTCAGCGTCACCGATATCGCCGACGCGATGATCCTGTCACGTCTGTTCTCGGCGCTTTTCGCCGCTGGCGTGGTGCTGGTCGCCACCTCGAACGTAGCGCCGGAGAACCTCTACCGCGATGGCCTCAACCGCCAGCTCTTCCTGCCGTTCATCAAGCTGCTGGAGCGCAACGCGGAGGTCCTGACGCTGGAGTCCGACAAGGACTACCGAATGGAAAAGCTGAACCGCATGCCAGTCTATGTCGTGCCGGCCGACTCGGACGCCGACGAGGCGCTGGATCGCGCCTGGGAAGCCGCCACGGACGGCGCGCCGGTGCAAGAAGCGGTGTTGACGGTGAAGGGCCGGCAGGTCGTCGTGCCCCGCGCCGCCGGTGAGTCCGCCCGCTTCAGCTTCGCCGATCTGTGCGAAAAGCCGCTCGGCGCGCGCGATTACCTCGCCATCGCCCAGCGTTTCTCGACCATCTTCATCGACCATGTGCCGGTGCTCGACCCGACGCTGCGCAATCCGACCAAGCGCTTCATCCTGCTGATCGACACGCTCTACGATACCCGTAAACGCCTTGTGGTTAGCGCCGATGCGCCGCCTGCCGGACTCTATGCCGGGCGGCCGGGCATCACCGAGGCCTTCGAATTCGACCGCACCGCCTCGCGGCTGATCGAGATGCAGAGCAGGGAATGGCTCGAGGAATGGACGCGCCGGCACCAGCCGTCCGCCAAACCGGCTCCTGCGCAGGCACAGCTTCCGCAAGCCGCAAAATAAAAGGCGCCCCGAAAGAGGCGCCTCAATGAATCGCGGAAGGACAGGATTGAAGCGGAGAAAATCCCCGCTTCCGTCCCATATCCTGCTCTTACTCGGCGGTGGCTGCGGCCGGCTCTTCAGCCGGTGCTTCCGCCGGGGCGGCTGCGGCGGCGGCAGCGGCTGCGGCATCGTCCTGTGCCTTCTTGAGCAGCGCAGCGCGCTCCTGCGCCTTCTTGCCCGGCTCGGCCTTGTTCGGGTTCGAGCGAGCTTCGCGCTTGGAAATGCCGGCTTCGTCGAGGAAGCGGAGCACGCGGTCGGTCGGCAGCGCGCCGTGGCTCAGCCAATGCTTGACGCGGTCGGCGTCGATCTTGACGCGTTCGCCGTCCTTGGGCAGCAGCGGGTTCCAGGCGCCGATCGCTTCGATAAAGCGGCCGTCGCGCGGCGAGCGCACGTCGGCGACGACGATGTGGTAGTAGGGACGCTTCTTCGAGCCCGCACGGGCCAGTCTGATCTTCAGTGCCATTTTTTCTCCTAAAGCTCTGATCGGTTGATTGCGTTGCGGCTGAAACTCAGCCGGTGTGGGTGGCGCCGTTTTCCGCGGCGTCATCGTTCGCGCCGCTGCTGGAAGCGGCGATCTGTTCGTGATGGCGGATGACTTCGCGGACGACGAAGTTCAGGAACTTCTCGGCGAAATCCGGATCGAGTTGCGCATCCTTGGCAAGCCGGCGCAGGCGTTCGATCTGTTGCCCCTCCCGGCTGGGATCGGCCGGCGGCAGGCCGTGCTCGGCCTTGAGCACGCCGACCGCCTTGGTGCAGCGGAACCGCTCGGCCAGCATATGGATCAGCGCCGCATCGATATTGTCGATCGAGGCGCGATAGTCGGCCAGTATCTTGCGCGCCTGTGCGGTATCGTCTTCTTCGTTCATGACGCTCACTTCTTCTTGCCCAGCCCCGGCAGCCCGCCCAAGCCAGGAAGTCCACCCGGAAGCTTCATGCCGCCCGGCAGGCCCGGCAATCCGCCGCCGCCCATTCCAGGCAGGCCTTTCGGCAAGCCGCCGCCGAGACCGGCGGCTTGCGCCTGCTTCTGCAAGGCTTCGATCTGCTTGGGGTCCATCTTCGACAGATCGGGCATTCCGCCCATTCCGGGCATCATGCCGCCCAGCCCCATTTTCGAGGCCAGCCCGCCCATCATGCCGCGCATGAGGCCGCCGCCTTTGCCCTTGCCGCCCATCGCCTTCATCATGTCGGCCATGCCGCGATGCATCTTGAGCAGCTTGTTGATCTCGGCCGCATCGGTGCCGGAGCCGGCGGCGATGCGCTTCTTGCGGCTGTGCTTGAGGAGGTCGGGGTTGGCCCGTTCCTTCTTGGTCATCGACGAGATGATGGCGAGCTGACGGCCGAACATCTTGTCGTCGAGACCGGCTGCCGCCATCTGGTCCTTCATTTTGCCCATGCCGGGCATCATGCCCATGATGCCGCCCATGCCGCCCATCTTCGACATCTGCTGAAGCTGCGCAGCAAGGTCGTTCAGATCGAACTTGCCCGACTGCATCTTCTTGGCCATCGCCGCCGCTTGCTCGGCGTCGATGTTTTCTGCGGCCTTCTCGACCAGCGAGACGATGTCGCCCATGCCGAGGATGCGATCGGCGATGCGCTTGGGGTGGAACTCCTCCAGCGCATCCATCTTTTCGCCGGTGCCGATCAGCTTGATCGGCTTGCCGGTGACGGCGCGCATCGACAGCGCCGCGCCGCCGCGGCCGTCGCCGTCCATGCGGGTCAGCACCAGACCGGTGATGCCGACGCGGTCGTCGAAGCTCTTGGCGAGGTTCACGGCGTCCTGACCGGTCAGCGAATCCGCGACCAGCAGGATCTCGTGCGGCGCGGAGACCTTGCGGATATCCGCCATCTCCGCCATCAGCGGCTCGTCGATATGGGTGCGGCCGGCGGTATCAAGGATGACGACGTCGTGGCCGCCGAGCTTCGCCGCCTGCACCGCGCGCCGGGCGATATCGACCGGCGTCTGGCCGGTGACGATCGGCAGCGTCGCGACCTTCACCTGTTCGCCGAGCTGGCGCAGCTGCTCCTGCGCGGCGGGACGCCGCGTGTCGAGCGAGGCCATCAGCACCTTCTTGCCCTGGCGCTCTGTCAGCCGCCTGGCGATCTTGGCCGCCGTCGTCGTCTTGCCGGAGCCCTGCAGGCCGACCATCATCACGACGACCGGCGCCGGTGCGTTCAAATCGATGGCGACGCCCTCGGCGCCGAGCATGTCGATCAGCTCGTCATGGACGATCTTGACGACCATCTGGCCGGGCTTGATCGATTTCAGCACCGCCGCGCCGACGGCCTTCTCGCGCACCTTGTCGGTGAACGAGCGCACCACTTCCAGCGCCACGTCGGCTTCCAGCAGAGCGCGCCGAACTTCGCGCAGCGCTGCCGAGACATCCGCCTCGTTGAGCGCGCCGCGGCCGGTCAGGCCGTTCAGGATGGAGCCAAGGCGCTCCTGAAGCGATTCAAACATTCTTTTCCCTTTTCTCGAGCATCCGCATGATGCCGAGAGGTAGTGCATGCGCGCCGCTCGTCCAAGCCAAGCCGCCGGGCAATAGCCCAAAACCAGAAAGCACCCGGGGGCGCACAGCGCTGCCGGGTGTTGGCCTCCGGGATCGATCTGCAGCCGCTTCTCAGGGAAGGGCCGTTCGTCCCGGTCGGTTTCGCGAAAGATCGTCGTCGCGGAATTCGCGCGTGTAGACAGGAAAAGCGCCCGAGAGTCAAGGCGCGGGCTCGATGCCTGACCGACCCTGTCACCCTTCCAAGCTTCCTTGCAAATGAAAAGGCCCGCCGAAGCGGGCCTTTCCGATTGCCGTGTAGCGCTTTTTTACTGCGCAGGTGCCGGCTGGGCAGGCGGCGTCTGCGGCTGCATTGCCGGAGGCTCTGCCGGAGCGGGCGCCGGGGCTGGTTCAGCAGGTGCCGGCGCGGGCGCCGGGGCCGGTTCAGCAGGTGCCGGAGCAGGCGTTGCCGGAGCGGCAGGTGCGGGAGCCGGAGTGGACTCGCTTGCTGCCGGCGGTTCAGCCGGAGGCGCCTCGGGTCCGGTGCGGCCGAACACGTAATACGCAATGATGGCAAGAACGATCACGACCAGTGCGATCAGCCATCCACTACCGCCGCCGCGCGGCGCGGGTGGATCGATACGGGGATCGGTCGATCCCGGTGTCGGATTCAGCGGATCGGTGGGGGGGATGTTGGCCATGTGCAGTCCTCCTTGGATGAAAAAGGCATCAATCAACAGCGATCAACGCACGAAGCGCGATCAGGTTTCAATTTGGGTACGGAAAACGCCTAAACAACGACAAATGCGACATCAAAGGCTGCCGAATCACATCAGGTGCAGCCTATTGCACGGAAATAACGCTAAACCCGGCCTTCCGGAAGTCTTCTACCAGACCTTCCGGCCCAGGCAAATGTAGCGCGCCGACCGCCATGAAGACATTCCCCTTGGCCAGTATCGGTTCCGCCCGCTCGGCCATGACCTTGTTGCGGCTGGTGACCATCGTCTCCTCGAAGGCGGCATAACCGGCCGAGTCCTTCGCCTCGTCGGGCAGTACGGCGCGGAACAGCGGCCATATCATGCCGATCTCGCCGCGCTGGTAGAGCGCGATCATGGTTTCCGAGAGATCGTCGGACTTGTCGCCCAGCTTGAGCGTATCGACCAGGCCCTTCATGTGCAGATCCATCGGCAGCGACGCCATCGCCCGCAGCTGGTCGGCCACGGTTTCCAGCCCTTCGAGGTCCTTGCCGGCGGCCTTGGCGTCATTGGCCAGCTTGATGTCCAGCACCGGCGCGCCGCCGGACTTGCGCGCCATTTCGCAGGCCGGCAGTGCCACCATGGCCGTGAGCATCCACGGCTTCATCTTGGCGACGCTCGCTGGCGGAATGCCGCGCGCATCCAGCGCCTTGTTCATCGCTTCGGCGTCCTGCGGCGACAAAAGCGAGGCAAGCGTCGTCGAATCCGTGAACATCATCAGGCCCGGCTCCTTGGTGATGGCAGCCATCATCTTGCTCTGGTCGAGCACGTCCGTCGTCTCGATCACCACCGTATCGGCGGCATCAAAGGCCTGCTTCGCCGCCGGGGTCAGGGTGACGACGCGCGGATCGGTCATATGCATGGTGCCGAACAGCCAGGACGGTTTCTGGCCGGGCTTCTCCAGCTTCCACAGCAGGCCCGTGCCGTTCGGCGTCTTCGCCGCCTCGGCTTCGATTCGCGCATAGGCGTCCGGATCATCCTTTCGCAGGGCCACGGTCATGTCCTTGCCGCTGCAGGTGACGCCCTCGGCCCGCGCCTTGCCGGCGACAAGCAACATCACCGCCAGGAACGACAGGAAGAACAGCAGATTGAGAGCGGCGAGCAGCTTTAGCCCCAGCGGGGCGAGACGGTCTGCGGTAGCGAAAACGCGGGTCATCCGCCGGTTCTAGGCGCAAAAAACGGCGAAACGGTTAATCGGTCCGGCAAAATTGTCGCCACCCGCGAGGACCGCCATCCGGGCTTTCAGGCGCGTGGATGCGCAGCCTCGTAGACTTCCAGCAGTCGGGCAGTGTCGACGCCGGTATAAATCTGCGTCGTCGACAGGCTGGCGTGGCCGAGCAGTTCCTGGATGGTGCGCAGGTCGCCGCCGCGCCCGAGCAGATGCGTGGCGAAAGAGTGGCGCAAAGCATGAGGAGTCGCCGTTTTCGGAAGGTTCAGCGCCGAGCGCAGCCGTACCATTTCCCGCTGCACGATGGCCGGATTGAGCGGGCCGCCCCGCGCACCGCGAAACAGAAGCCCCTGCGGGTCGAGATGATACGGGCAAAGCCGGCGGTATTCGGCCACCGCCTGCATGGCGACCGGCAGCACGGGCACCAGTCGTGTCTTCCCACCTTTGCCGGTGATCCGCAGCACCCTGTCATCCGCCGAAGCCAGTTCGCCGCCGGTCAGGCCGAGCGCCTCGGAGATGCGCAGGCCTGAGCCGTAGAGCAGCATCAGCACCGCCGAGTTGCGGGCGGCGATCCATGGCTCCTCGGCCAGTTGTTCGCCCGCCGACACGACGCGCTTCGCGTCGGCGGCGGTCAGCGGCTTGGGCAACGATTTCGGCTGCTTCGGCGCCCTGAGCGCTGCCGCGCCGGCGGCGTTGGCCAGTCCGCGCCGTTCAAGGAAGCGCAGCAGCGAGCGCACCCCGGCCAGTCCACGCCCCAGCGTCCGCGCGCCGGCGCCGCCACTACGGCGTGCCGCCAGATAGGCGCGCAAATCCGCCGGCCGCAGATTGGCGAGGTCGGCGAGGCCCGGCGAGCCGCCGCAATGGCCGGTCAGGAACTGCAGGAACTGACGCGTATCACGCTCGTAGGCCTCGACGGTAAGCGCCGACAGGCGACGCTCGCGCGCCAGCATCTTCAGCCAGCTTTCGCGCGCAGCCTGGAGGTCCGGCCTCGCTGGGATGAGAAATTCCTGCATCGCCTCGTTCCGCTTGTCGCGCACATGGTGCCGTGCCGAGGTTAGGAACCCGTGAAGAGGCGCGATTGAAATGCCGGCGCTCAAAGTCTAGGACACGGACGGACAGAGGAACGCTCGATGCCCAAGCTGCAAAATCCAATCCAGATGGCCGTGATCGGCGCTGCCCACGGCATCAAGGGCGAGCTCCGCGTGAAGACCTTCACCGCCGATCCGCTGGCGCTGGGCGATTACGGCCCGCTTTATACCAGGGATGGCCGGGCTTTCGAGATCGCCGCGATCCGGCCCGCCAAGGATGTCGTCGTCGTGCGCTTCAGGAATGTTGCGGACCGCAACGCTGCCGAGGCGCTGACCGGCACCGAACTGTTCGTCGACCGTTCTGTGCTGCCGGCGGCGGATGACGACGAGTTCTACCATGCCGACCTGGCCGGCCTCTCGGTGAAAGACGGCGACGGTGCCGTGCTCGGCAAAATCGTCGCGGTGCAGAATTTCGGCGGCGGCGACCTTCTCGAAGTGACCCTTGGCGGCCGCAAGGGCGTGCTGATTCCCTTTTCGAAGGCGGCCGTGCCTGACGTCTCGATTTCCGGTGGTTTCGTCACCATTGATCCGATCGCGGCAGGGCTGGTGGAGGATGGCGACGATGAGCCGGACGGAAACGGCGGACCGGATGGCGAAGACTTCAGCCTCAACCACCGACCCCGCGGCCCGCGCGACGCCGGAGGCAACCGGTGAGCTTTTCCGCCTCGGTGCTGACCCTCTATCCGGAGATGTTTCCCGGCGCGCTTGGCCTGTCGCTTGCCGGGCGGGCGCTGGAGGCTGGCACCTGGCGTCTTGAGGCGATCCAGATTCGCGACTTCGCCCATGACCGTCATCGCACCGTCGACGACACGCCGGCCGGCGGCGGCGCCGGTATGGTGATGCGCGCCGACGTCCTGGCCGAGGCCCTCGACCACACCGCGCCGGACGGCGACCCCCGCCCTCGCCTGCTGATGAGCCCGCGCGGCAGGCCGCTGACGCAGGCAAGGGTGAGAGCGCTTGCCGCCGGTCCCGGCGTCGTCATCCTGTGCGGACGCTTCGAAGGCGTCGACCAGCGCGTCATCGACGCGCGCAATCTGGAGGAAGTCTCTGTCGGCGATTACATCCTGTCCGGCGGCGAGCCGGCGGCGCTTGCGCTGCTCGACGCGGTGGTGAGGCTTTTACCCGGCGTCATGGGCAATGAGAAATCCGGCGACGAGGAGAGTTTCGAGAACGGCCTGCTCGAACACCCGCACTATACGCGGCCGCAGGAATTCGAAGGCCGGCCGATCCCGGACGTGCTGACATCCGGCAACCATGGAAAAATTGCCAAATGGCGCCGCGCCGAGGCGGAGAAACTGACCGCCGAGCGGCGGCCGGATTTGCTGGCGAAGCTCAGCCGGTGACGAAATAATAAACCGCCAGCAGTAGCCCTACGGCGATGACCACGGCCCGCATGGCGCTCTGCGGCACCCGCTTGGCCACCCAAACGCCGCTCCAGCCGCCGATGGCGACGGCGGGGATCATGACGATGGCCTCCGGCCAGGCGACCACGCCCCCCAGGACGAAAATGACGATGGCGACCGCGGCGATCACCATCGCCAGCATGTTCTTGAGCGCATTCAGCCGATGATAGTCGCCGCTCTGCGACAGGCCGAGCGTCGCCAGCATCATCACCCCCATGCCGGCGCCGAAAAAGCCGCCATAGATGGCGGTGAAGAACTGCATGATCCAGCCGAAAAAAGAACCGACTGGTGCTTCCTGTCCGGGTTTCGGCTTCGGCTTGAGATATGGCCCGGCCGCGAACAGCGCAGTCGCGGCGATCAGCAGCCACGGCACCAGCGCCCGGAAGGAGGGGTTGTCGAGCGCCAGAAGGATGCGCGCGCCGACGAAGGCGCCCACCATGGAGACTGCGCACAGGGCGAGGGCGCCGCGCCAGAAACGCTTGATGTCCGCCCAGTAGGCGAGCGTCGAGGTCACGTAGCCGGGGAACTGGGTGATCGATGACGTCGCGTTGGCTACGACCGGCGGGATGCCGACAAGGGTCAGCGCGCCAAAGGACAGGAAGGTGCCACCGCCGGCGACAGCGTTGATCATGCCGGTCAGCAGGCCTGCGACGAACAAGAGGGCGATTGTCGTGAAGGTCAAGGCAGCGCGTTCCCCATTTCAGTGCCCTGATTAGAAAGGTCGGTACGCAGAGACAAGCCGCAATGGCCAACTTTCACAGGTCCAGCAGCCACGCATTCGAGGCCGAGGTCCTCGGCAAGGCCCATTTCCTGTCCTCATCAAGCGATCAGTTTGGGCGTGACAAGGCCCGGAAATAGATGTATGTGCCCGCCCGAACCGGAAGATAACTTTCCGGGTCCCGTCAACGATGACGGTGTAGTCGCCCCTGCCGGATGTTTGGCCAAAACCTGACAAATGGCATAGCCGAGCGGTCCCCGATCCGGGAAGACTGCAAGGCGAGCGCCGGGCGCTCTGGCTGTCGGAAGAACAAGAAGTGGATTTTTGAGATGGATCTCATCCGTCAGCTCGAGGCCGAACAGGCCGCCAAGATCGAAGCCAAGCGCACGCTGCCCGAATTCCAGCCCGGCGACACGGTTCGCGTCCAGGTGCGCGTCACCGAAGGCTCGCGCACCCGCGTCCAGGCCTATGAGGGCGTGGTCATCGCCCGCTCCGGCGCCGGCTTCCAGGAGAATTTCACCGTCCGCAAGATATCCTACGGCGAAGGCGTCGAGCGCGTTTTCCCGGTCTACTCGCCGATGGTCGAGGGCGTCGAGATCGTGCGTCGCGGCAAGGTTCGCCGCGCCAAGCTCTATTATCTGCGCGACCGCCGCGGCAAGTCGGCCCGCATTTCCGAAAACACCGGCGTGCGCGCCCGCAAGCTGAATGATGGCGAGCGCGAGGCGATGCTCGCCGAGCGCGCCAGGCTCGAGGCCGAAAAGGTCGCTGCCGCCGAGGCTCTGGCCGCCGAGAAGGCCGCGCAGGACGCCGCCGAGAAGAAGGCCGCTGCTGAGGCTGAAAAGGCTGCCGCCGCGGCTGAAAACACCGCCGCCGAGCAGACTGCGGAATAATTTCTTCCTGTCTTTGGAACGCATAAAAGGCGGCTTCGGCCGCCTTTTTCGTTTGCGGCACAGCGGTGCTGGCGTCCGCGGCAAATCGCACACGCCAAAGCGATCCCGACGACTTCGGCGATAATACAGAAATTCATTCCGGTTTCAGCCGGAATTTTGCGACGATGTTTCTGATCCTGTCATCGCGAAAGGCGTAGAGGGAAACGAAATGCCGCTTGCGCGTTTTTGCGGGCAGGCGTCATATTGAGCGCTCAAGCGCCCGTTTCAGACAGAGATCGCATCATGTCCCAGACACCCGCTCATGCCACGCCGGCCCACCCGCGCGCTGCGAAACCCTTCTATTCCTCCTTCGGCTTCCAGGTGCTCGCCGCCATGGTGGCCGGCCTCGTCCTCGGCCTCGTCGCCCGCAATCTTGGACCCGATGCCGCCGGAAATCCGAACTGGCTGGTCCAGACCCTGTCCACCATCGGCTCCATCTTCGTCCAGCTGCTGCGGGCGCTGGTGCCGCCGCTGATCTTCACGGCCATCGTCGCCTCGATCAGCAATCTGCGCCAGCTTACCAACGCCGCAGCGCTGGTCTGGCAAACCCTGCTGTGGTTCGCCATCACCGCCTTGATCGCGGTGCTGATCGGCATCGCGCTCGGCCTGATCATCCAGCCCGGCCTCGGGACCGCCGTGGTCGCCGACGCGGCGAAGGCGCCGGCCACCAACGGCTCCTGGCTCGACTTCCTCAAAGGCCTGATCCCCGCCAACGTCTTCGGCCTCGAAGCGTCCACACGACTGACCGACGGCAAGGCCTCGACGTCGTTGAACTTCAACGTCCTGCAATTGCTGGTCATTTCCATCGTCTTCGGCGTCGCCGCGCTGAAGGTCGGAGACAAGGCCGAACCGTTCTTCACATTCAACCGCGCCGCCCTTGCCATCGTGCGCAAGATCCTGTGGTGGGTGATCAGGCTGACGCCCATCGGCACCATCGGCCTGCTCGGCAACGCGGTGGCGCAATATGGATGGCAGACGCTGGCGCAGCTCGGCTGGTACGCCGGCGCCATCTATATCGGCCTCGCCATCGTGCTCTTGATCGTTTACCCGACGCTTCTCCTGCTGCATGGGCTGTCGCCGGCGCGCTTCTTTGCCGGCGCATGGCCGGCGATCCAGCTCGGCTTTGTGTCGCGGTCCTCGGTCGGCACCATGCCGGTGACGGAAAGCGTGACCGAAAAGAGCCTCGGCGTGCCGCGCGAATATGCCGCCTTTGCCGTGCCGCTCGGCTCCACCACCAAGATGGATGGCTGCGCGGCGATCTATCCGGCCATTTCGGCGATCTTCGTGGCGCAGTTCTACGGCGTGCCGCTCGGCATCCAGGACTATTTCCTGATCGTCTTCGTTTCGGTGATCGGTTCGGCCGCCACCGCCGGCCTGACCGGCGCGACGGTGATGCTGACGCTGACCCTGTCGACGCTCGGCCTGCCGCTCGCCGGCGTCGGCCTGCTGCTCGCCATCGATCCGATCCTCGACATGGGCCGCACCGCGGTCAACGTCGCCGGCCAGGCGCTGGTGCCGACGCTGGTGTCGAAACGGGCCGGCATTCTGGACCAGGCGCAATACGACCGTGCCGGCGGCATCGATGCGCTCGACGCGAGCAGTGAAGCAGTGCCGGCCTGACCTCGCCAGGCTCTTATGTCGCGCAATCATATAACCCGCATCGGCTGTGCCGGTGCGGGTCTTTTCAATCGCCCAAGCCAGCTTTGCAAGGCCACGCTTGGCCGCTAGTCTTGGCAGATCGCAGCCATTCTTACAGGAGCAGATCGTGAAGCCCCGCATCCTACTCCATGCGCTTGCCATGCTCGTCGCTTTGGCCTCCGCCGCCGCGGCGGCGCAGACACTGCCCGACCTGAAAGGTCGCAAGGTGGTTGTGGTGACGGAGAACGCCTATCCGCCGCTGCAATTCGTCGAGCCCAAGACCGGCAAGCCGGTCGGCTGGGAATACGATGCGATGAACGAGATCGCCAAGCGGCTGAATTTTGCTGTCGAATACCAGAACACCTCCTGGGACGCGATGATCCAGGCGGTTTCCGACAACCAGTACAACATCGGCATGACCGGCATCACCATCAATGACGAGCGCAAGGCCAAGGTCGATTTCTCCGATCCCTACATGCGCTCCGAGCAGTTCATGCTGGTGCGCGCCGACGAGTCGCGTTTCAGCGACGCCAAGGGCTTCGCCGCGCTCAAGGACGGGCTGGTCGGTGCGCAGCCGGGCACCACGCCCTTCTATACGGCAGTCTACAGCGTGCTCGACGGCAATGAGCAGAACCCGCGCATCAAGCTGTTCGAGACCTTCGGAGCCACCGTGCAGGCATTGAAGACGGGCGATGTCGATACGGTGTTGACCGACGGCACCGCCGGCATGGGCTATGTCGAGGCTTCCAATGGCGGCCTCAAGCTGGTCGGTGGGCCGCTGGGCAGCGAGGATTTCGGCTTTATCTTCCCGAAAGGCTCAGACCTCGTCCAGCCGGTAAACGCCGCCATTGCCGCGCTGAAGGCGGACGGCACGCTGGATTCTCTGAACAAGAAGTGGTTCCTCGACTACAAGATGGGACAGTGAAGCAGGCGCGGGCACTTCATCATCCTGCTTGTGGGGGTCCGAAGGACGGGCAAGACCCGTGGCTTGCCCTGGCAGGTCGGACCGCAGGTCCGGGTTGGTGGTGCTCTGGCCTCGGTGTTGCCCCCACCCCGCTGCTACGCAGCGACCCTCGCCACAACGGGGAGGGTAAATGGCGCTGCCCCTGAAACCCGACTTCCCGTGGTGGCTGGTGGCCGTCGCCGGTCTTGCCACCATGGCTGCGGTCTTCATCGCCACGAGCGGCCTCTACGCCCAGGTGTTCTCGACTGTCGTCACGGGCATAGGCGTCACCATCTTCGTCACCCTGGTCGCCTTCGCGCTTGCCTCGGCGCTCGGGCTGGCGGTGGCGTTGATGGGTCTTTCCGGTTCAGTGGCGCTGCGGCAGATCGCGCGCTTCTACGTCGAGATCATTCGCAGCGTGCCGATCCTCGTGCTGCTGTTCTGGATCGCCTTCGTTGGCGTCCCGGCCTTCGTCGCCGGCTGGAACTATCTCGCTACGCCATTGCGCGAGGCCGGCTATGTCGGCGACCTCATGGTGCGCGACGTCTCCCTTCTGTGGCGGGCGATCATCGCGCTGACCATCGCCTATTCCTCCTTCATCGCCGAGATCTTCCGCGCCGGCATCCAGTCGGTCGGCATCGGCCAGATCGAGGCGGCCAAGGCGCTGGGCCTCAGCCGCTACCGGCGCTTCCGCCACATCGTCTGGCCGCAGGCCTTCCGCACCATCCTGCCCACCTACGGCAACGACTTCATCGCCATGGTCAAGGACAGTTCGCTGGTATCGGTGCTTGGTGTCGCCGACATCACCCAGATGGCCAAGGTCTATGCCGCAGGCTCGTTCCGCTTCTTCGAGACCTATTCGATCGTCGCCTACATCTACCTGTTCCTGACCATTGGCCTGTCCTTGGCGCTGCGCGCGCTGGAAAAACGCCTGCGCCAGCCCGACAGCCAGTATGGCACGGCGGGCCGTTGACCCATTCCATTGACCGGCTAAGGAACTTCACCGGCTATAAGGCGTTCAGCCCCCGCCAACGGACAGGGATCAAATGGAACAGCTCGTCGAGGAATTCGGCCATCCCACCTACATCGCCTTTCCCGTCATCGCCGCGCGGCTGCTGCTCGCCACCCTGTTCGGCGCGCTGATCGGCTTCGAGCGTGAGTGGCGCGACCGCCCGGCAGGGTTGCGGACACATATACTCGTCTGCGTCGCTTCCGCTACCTTCGCCATCCTCACCATCGAGATCGTGCATGCGCCGATGTTTGCCGCCGGCACGATGAAGGAAGCCGTCAAGGTCGATCCGGTCCGCGTCGTCGAGGCTGTTACAGCCGGCGTGGCGTTCCTAGCCGCTGGCGTCGTGATCTTCACACGCGGCGAGGTCAAGGGCCTGACCACCGGAGCCGGCATGTGGCTCGCGGGCGCCATCGGCGTCGCCTGCGGCCTCGGTCTGTGGCAAGTCGCGCTGTTCGCTACCTTGCTGGCGCTGGTGGTGCTGGGTCTTTTGCAGACGCTGCAGGCGAAGCTGGAGATGAACCGGTCGCCGGAAGAGGAAGCCAAGGCCGAACCGTCAATCAAGGCGAAGCCGGACAAGCCATCGGAAGTCGAACCGGTCAACAAGCGCAGGCGTTAGACCAGGCACAGCCAGCCCCGATTGCCGCCGCCCCAAAACATTGCTATTTAGCCGCGATGGAAGAGCTTTTCGGCGATCCGGCCTACAAGGGCTTTGTGCTGCAGGACAGGAAACGCCTGCCGGCGCGGTTCTTTGCGCGGATTTCAGGCGCGCTGACCAGCCGACTCGGCTGATTTCGTAACCGCTGTCACCGGCCGCTGTGCCGGCTTCTTCCTCAGAAAATCGACGGATTTACGCATATGAGCGCACCGCGCACCCTCTACGACAAGATTTTCGACGACCATCTGGTCGACCGCCAGGATGACGGCACCTGCCTGTTGTGGATCGACCGCCACCTCGTCCACGAAGTGACCAGCCCGCAGGCCTTCGAAGGCCTGCGCATGGCCGGCCGCAAGGTCCGGCACCCGGAAAAGACGCTGGCCGTCGTCGATCACAACGTCCCGACCTCGGCCGACCGCAAGCTCGGCATCAACAACAACGAGGAAAGCCGCATCCAGATCGCGGCGCTGGCCAAGAACGCTGCCGATTTCGGCGTCGAATATTATTCGGAAAACGATATCCGCCAGGGCATCGTCCACATCATCGGCCCGGAGCAGGGCTTCACGCTGCCAGGCATGACCATCGTCTGCGGTGACAGCCACACCTCCACGCACGGCGCCTTCGGCGCGCTGGCGCACGGCATCGGCACCTCGGAGGTCGAGCATGTGCTGGCTACCCAGACGCTGATCCAGCGCAAGGCCAAGAACATGCTGGTGCGCGTCGATGGAAAGCTGCCCGAAGGCGTCACCGCCAAGGACATCATCCTCGCCATCATCGGCGAGATCGGCACCGCCGGCGGCACCGGCTACGTCATCGAATACGCCGGCGAGGCGATCCGCGCGCTGTCGATGGAAGGCCGGATGACCATCTGCAACATGAGTATTGAAGGTGGGGCTCGGGCCGGCCTGATCGCGCCGGACGAGACGACCTTCGCTTACGTCAAGGACAAGCCGCGCGCGCCGAAGGGCGAAGCCTGGGACAAGGCGCTGGAATACTGGAAGACGCTGACGACCGACGAAGGCGCGCATTTCGACAAGATCGTCGTGCTCGACGCCGCCGCTCTGCCGCCCATTGTCACCTGGGGCTCCTCGCCCGAGGATGTCGCCTCGGTGCAGGGCGTCGTGCCGGACCCCGACGAGATTGCCGACGAGACCAAGCGCAATTCCAAGAAGCGCGCGCTCGACTATATGGGCCTGACCGCCGGCACCAAGATCACGGACATAGCCGTCGACCGCGTCTTCATCGGCTCCTGCACCAATGGCCGCATCGAGGACCTCCGCGCCGTCGCCAAGGTGGCCGAGGGCCGCAAGGTGCATCCGAGCGTCAACGCCATGATCGTCCCCGGCTCCGGCCTCGTGAAGGAACAGGCGGAAGCCGAAGGCCTGGACAAGATCCTGATCGCCGCCGGCTTCGACTGGCGCGAGCCGGGCTGCTCCATGTGCCTTGCCATGAACGACGACCGGCTGAAGCCGCAGGAACGCTGCGCCTCGACCTCGAACCGCAATTTCGAGGGCCGCCAGGGTTTCAAGGGCCGCACCCATCTGGTCTCGCCGGCCATGGCCGCCGCCGCCGCGATCGAGGGCCACTTCGTCGACATCCGCGACTGGAAATGATCGGTCTCCAGCAGAAATGAAAAAGGCCCGCATCTTGCGGGCCTTTTTTTGCCTCAGGATTCCGAAGCGTCAGCCGGCTTCACCGACCATGCCGATGAAGCGCTGCAACTCTTCCGTCTTCGGCTTGGTGAACACCTCCTGCGGCGGACCGACTTCGTGCACACGGCCCTCATGCATGAAGACGACGCGCTTGCAGACGTCGCGGGCGAATTTCATTTCATGCGTCACCATCATCAGCGTCATGCCTTCAGACGCCAGTTCGCGCACCACCGCCAGCACCTCGCCGACCAGTTCAGGGTCGAGTGCCGAGGTGATCTCGTCGCACAAAAGCGCCATCGGCTGCATCGCCAGCGCCCGGGCGATGGCGACGCGCTGCTGCTGTCCGCCGGACAGCTCGTCGGGGTAGGCGTCGAACTTCTCGGCCAGACCGACGCGCTCAAGCATCCGCCGCGCCATTGCCTCGGCTTCAGGCTTCGGCGTCTTCTTCACCACGGTTTGCGACAGGATGACGTTGCCGCCCGCCGTCAGATGCGGGAAAAGGTTGAACTGCTGGAAAATCATGCCGACCTTCAGCCGCAGCGCCTTCAGGTGCTTGTCATCCGGCAGCAAGGGCTGGCCTGCGACCGAGATCGATCCGGCGTTGATCTGCTCCAGTCCGTTGATGCAGCGCAGCAGCGTCGATTTGCCGGAGCCGCTGCGGCCGATAACGGCGACGACCTCGCCGGCCTCGACATTGAGGTTGATGCCCTTCAGCACCTCATTGCTGCCGAAGCTCTTGCGCACCTCAGTGATTTCGATGAGCGACATTCAGCTTCCTTTCGAGCATCTGGCTGCTTTTCGAAAGCGGCCAGCAGATGGCGAAATAGATGAGGGCGACGAAGCCGTAGACGGTGAACGGTTCAAACGTCGCATTCGTGACTACGGTGCCCGCCTTCGACAGTTCGACGAAGCCGATGATGGAGGTCAGCGCCGTGCCCTTGATGACCTGCACCGAGAAGCCAACGGTCGGCGGGATGGCGATCTTGAAGGCTTGCGGCAGGATCACCCAGCGCATCTGCTGCAGGTAGCCCATGCCGAGGCTGGCGGACGCCTCCCATTGACCCTTGACGACGGCCTCGACGCAGCCGCGCCAGATTTCTGCAAGGAAGGCGGCCGTCCAAAGGATCAGCGCCGTGCCGGCGGCCAGCCATGGCGGCACGTCGATGCCGAACAGGCCGAGACCGAAGAAGGCGAGGAAGAGCTGCATCAGCAGCGGCGTGCCCTGAAACAACTCGACATAGTATTTGACGAAGATCCGGCCGATGCGGGCGCGCCCGATGCGCAGGAAAAGCAGCAGCACGCCCAACAGCCCGCCGCCGACGAAGGACACCAGCGACAGGACCAGTGTCCAGCGCGTCGCCAGGAGCAGGTTACGCAGGATATCCCAGGTGGTGAACTCGGTCATCGCACCGCCCTCCGCGGGAAGATCAAGCTGCCGATCCCGGCCAGGACGTAGCGCAGCGCGATCGCCAGCAACAGGTAGATGGCGGTCGAGATGAAATAGGCCTCGAAGGCGCGGAAGGTGCGCGACTGGATGTAATTGGCGGCGAAGGTGAGATCCTCGGCGGCGATCTGCGAGACCACCGCCGAGCCGAGCATGACGATGATCGCCTGCGAGGACAGCGCCGGCCAGATGCGCTGCAGCGCCGGCACCAGAACCACATGGCGGAACACCTGCAGGCGGTTCATGCCGAGACTGGAGCCGGCCTCGAACTGGCCGCGCGGCGTCGCCTGGATGCCGGCCCTGACGATCTCGGCGCTGTAGGCGCCCAGATTGACCACCATGGCCAGCAACGCCGCCTCCATCCCGCTCAGGCTGAACCCCAATCCGGGAAGGCCGAAGAAGATGAAGAAGAGCTGGATGATGAACGGCGTATTGCGGATCAGCTCGATATAGGCGATCGGCAGTGGCCGCAGCCAGGCAGGCCCCTGCGTGCGGGCCCAGGCGCAGGCGATGCCGACCAGAACGCCGAGCACCGTAGCGACGAAGGTCAGCTCCAGGGTGATCCAAATGCCTTTCAGGAAGACCGGATAGTAATCCGCGACCCACCCGAAATCGAACTGGTAATGCATCGCCGCTGTCCCCGTTGCGAATTGGCCGGCCCATGCCTGCGCGCATGGGCCGGGCTTTGGGCTAGGTCAATCCTAGAGGTCGGCGGGAAGCTCCTGATGCAGCCATTTGTCGATGAAGCCGGCCAAAGTGCCGTCCTTCTTGGCCTCGCTGATGATGGCGTTGACCTTGTCCTTCAACCCCGCCTCGTTCTTGTTGAGGCCGATATAGCAGGGGCTCTTGTTCATCAGGAATTTCAGTTCCGGCCGCTTCGGCGGATTTTTTTCCAGAATGGCGGCGGCATGGACGTTGCCGGTGACGATCACTTCGGTCTGGCCGGCAAGGAAGGCTGACATGGTACCGTTATTGTCCTCGAAGCGCTTGATGTCAGCGTCCGGCGGTGCAATCTTCGACAGCGCGAAATCCTCGATGGCGCCGCGGGTGACGGCGATCGTCTTGCCCGACAAATCTTCCGGCTTCTCGATCTTGACGTCCTTCGGCGCGAATACGCCGTTGAAGAAAGGCGCATAGGCCTGGGTGAAATCGACCGCCTTCTCGCGCTCGGCATTCTTGCCCAGGCTGGAGATGATGAGATCGACCTTGTTGGTTTGCAGATAGGGGATGCGGTTCGGCAGCGTCACCGGTACGAATTCGACCTTGGCCCCCATCTTCTCGCCGATCATCGTGGCCATGTCGATGTCGAGACCCTTCAGGTTCATGTCTGTTCCGACCGAGCCGAAGGGTGGATAATCCTGCGGCACACCGATGCGGATTGTCCCGCGCGCAGCGATATCGGCAAGCGCGTCGGCCTGCGCCGGAGCACCGGATAGGGAAAAGCCCGCGAGCAACATGCCGGCGACGGCAAACAATGAGCGGCGTTTCATCATGCTGGAAATCCCTGTGTTGAGGCTGGAAGGTTGGGGCGAGGAAAAGGCAAACTGCCGGTGCGGCCGATGCGCAGGCGCGAACCGGTGACCCGTTCGGGCACGCCGGGATCTGACGCAAAACGACAAGGCGGCCCCGAGCGGCGACCGGGCCGGAGGCCGGGCAAGGTGGGGAAGCAGCAGCATACGCCGCAACGGATTTTGATGGGTTCGGCGGGAGAAACCTGAAGTCCTGAACAAAAAACAAGTCATTCGTCCCGGCTGGCTCTTACGCTCTCGCGCAAGTCAGTGGAAATAGTGCCGATCGAAAATGATCGGCGATCCATGCATCGCGTGAATATAGAAACCCCGCCATTCATACGTTCATATGCCTATAGATCAGGCACGCCGCCCACGAATTGAGTTGTTCAGACTCAATCCGGGGAGCAATTCCCCATTATCATTTTTTAGACTCGTATTTCTTCTGGCATTGTTAGTCAGATTAAATCGCCTTGTCACCGAAAATCTGACAGGCGCGCAATCTGGCGCGCGCGCTGCTTTGGCGCGGCGCATTCCGTCAGCCCGGTACGGCGCTCGCGCCGGGCATAGAAAGACTCACCGGCCCCTCGACCGATTCATATTGAAGGATCAGGAGGCGAAGCCGCCGAAGCTGCGGGCAACCGGCTTGACCGATATGATCGGCTGGGCTTCCGGCCACAATATGCCTGCCGTGTTGGCGAAGGTGATGAAGGCGTCCCGCGCCGCGGCAACGGAAATGTCGCCTGCGCGCGCCGCTTCGACGGCCGCGACAGCCCCGCCATAGCTGACGCTGCGTCGGGAGGGTTCCCATTCCGTCAGGAACTCATGCATTTCCGACAGGCAGGCGATCTCACGCTTGACGCCAAGTCCCGCGGAAACAGCAACCGGGGTGAAGAACATCTGATCGCGCATGGGAACTCTTTCGGGAAAGCCGCACGGTCGGGTTTGACGCGGCGGCATTGAAGTTCGGGACGCGCATCAACGCCGGGCCTTTCCTTCGGTTCCCGGCGCAAGGCGCGAACGACGTGACGTTCACGCCAAGGGCGCAACGTGAAAGAACCCCGAACCCCACGTCTCCGCGATTTCAGACCCTCATATAACTTGATTGTCTTTGTCAGCATAAAAATGTTGACTCGATTAGTCATGATATATAGGCGGTCCCTATATGCCCGGATCGTTGTTGGGAACCACCCGGGCGATTGATCATCGGGGGCGACATGCGTAAATTTCTTGCAGTCTTTCTTCTCTCTTCATCGGCGCTTTCCGGCTCGGCCTGGACGCAGGAAACCGCGCAGCCGGTCGCCGGCAACGCCACGGAACTCGACCGCATCGTCGTCACCGGACGCGACGAGCGCTCCATTTCCGGCGTCGCCCAGTCTGTCCAGGTCGTCGACCGGGAAGAGGTCGAACGGGCGGCGCAGGAAAACATCGACGCCGCCACCTTCATGAGCCGGATCGTTCCCGGCTACGCACCGCGCAACCAGACGATCTCCGGCGCATCCGAGACCTTCCGTGGCCGCAGCGTGCTCATCATGGTCGACGGCGTGCCGCGCAACACCCCGCTACGCGACGTCTCGCGCATCCTGGCCATGATCGACATGAATACGGTCGAGCGTGTCGAGGTCGTCAATGGCGCGTCCAGCCTCTACGGCGCCGGCGCCACCGGCGGCACCATCAATTTCATCACCAAGCGTGGCGCCAGCGACAAGCCGAAGGTGACGGTGCGCACCGGCTTCAACGCCTTCACCGAGAACGTCGGCAAATCCATCGCGCCGAACGGCAGCGTCTCGGTCGAAGGCCGCAAGAACAATTTCGATTATTTCTTCTCCGCGTCCGGCGACATGTCGCGCCGCACCTATGACGGCAACGGCAACGAAATGGCGTCGGACGCCATGCTCGGACAGGGCGGCGGCGACCGCACCGGCTCCGGCAACCTGTTCGGCGTCGCCGGTTACGAGGCCGGCTCCAGGCGCTTCGAGGTCAGCGCCGACTGGACCTATGCCAACCAGGAGCCTGACTGGTTCACCGACTACGCCGCCGACCCGGTGGCTCCCGATTTCGGCGATCCCTATTTCGGCAAGCCGCTGAAGGAGGATTCCAAGTACCTGACGGCGAAATACACCGACAGCGACTTCGCCCTCGGCAATCTCGAGATCAAGGCCTTCTACAACGACATCTTCAAGCAGTCGCCCTTCACCAAATTCTCGGCCGTGAATAGCCAGGTCTATCTGCCGTTCAATCCGGCGACCCCCATCCTGATCCCGGTGGGCGTCGATCCGACCGCGCCGTTCAACCAGACGGCGCTGTCATCGCAGCGCACCGGCGTCAACCTCACCGTCAACACGCCGGTCGATTTCATCAAGGAAGGCAGCACCCTGACATGGGGGGCCGATTACACTTTCGACAACACCGAGCAGCACCTGACCAATGGCCAGGACGCCATCGCGCCGACCGCGCAGCATTCGGTCGCCTTTTTCGCCCAAGCCGAGGTGCCGGTCACCGACCGGCTGCGTCTCAGCGGCGGCGCGCGTTTCGACCAGTTCTATTTGAATGTCGACGATTTCACCCGGCCGGCGGCCGGCGTGCTCTTCGGTTCGCGCATTGTCGGCCTGCCGGCCATCGACGTGACCGGCGGCGAGTTCGACTACAACGCCTGGAGTTTCAACGCCGGCGCCGTCTACGATCTGACCGACGAGATGCAGGCCTTCGGCAATTTCTCGCAAGGCTACAGCCTGACCGACATTGGCGGCTTCACCCGCCGCGCCGGCCTGAACTCCAACGGCGAGATCTGCGATGCCTATGGCAGCACCGTCGCGCCTCTGGGGCTGCCATGCGTCGGCGCCCCGGACTACGCCATCAGCTATGCCGACATCGCGCCCGAGCCTCAGCTGGTGAACACCTATGAAGCCGGCCTGCGCGGCGACTGGGGCACCTATCGGGGCGGCGTCAGCGCCTACATGTCCACCTCGGACAACGGCGTCAGCTACGACATCGCGGCCAACCGCGTCTCGCAGCAGAAGGAACGCATCTGGGGCTTTGAAGCGAACGCCGAGACGGACCTCAACGGCATGTTCACGCTGGGCGGCTCCGTCGGCTATGTCGAGGGCAAATACGACGCCGACCGCGACGGCAGGATCGAAAGCAGCGAATACCTGCCCAACAACCGAATACCCTCGACGTACAAGGGGCTGGTCTATCTCGTCACCCATTTCGAGAACGATCTGACGCTGCGCACCGAACTGGAGCTGTTCTCCGGCCGCGACCGCGTGGCGACACAGGAACTGGACGGCGCGGCGCTGGTCAATGTCGGCCTCTCGAAGAAATTCGCCAATGAAAGCGTGCTGAGCCTCGCCGTCCGCAACGTCTTCGACACCGACTACGTCAACCCGTCGGCATCGGCGACGCGCGGCGCCGACGTTCCCGGTCTCGGCCGATCCTTCGGCATGTCCTACCAGGTCACTTTCTAGGGCAGCCCGATGACGATAACCCTGCAACGGCAAGGCAACGTGGTTTCGCTGGTCGGCGAAGCCCCCGCCGATCCGGCCGACGGCGAGCGCTACGTCGAGGCGATCAGGCGGATTTCGTCGGAGCCGGGACCGTTCGTCCTGCTGGTTGATATCGGCGTCGAGATCAATCTGACCGACGCCCAGCGCAAGGCGCAGAACCTTTGGTACAAGGCGGACCGCGAGACGGTCGAGGCCGCCTGCCGCGCTTGCGCGCTCGTTCGCCCTGCTGCCGACGACAAGATGCAACGCGTCTGGCAGGGCCTGTTCGACTTTCCGGTTCTTGTCACCCGCAGCCGCGCCAAAGCCGACGCCTTCCTGAACATATTCGTATCGGAGCCGCTTGTCGGCGGAGCGCACCAATGAGCCCGTCCGCTGAACGCCGTGCCCCCGGCGCATCGCGCATCAGGCTGTTCGTCGTGCTGGCGTGCCTTTATCTGGCGCAGGCGATCCCGAGCTACCTCTTCGCCGCCGCCATTCCGCCCATCCTGCGAGAGCAGGGCGTCTCACGCACCGCCATCGGCATGATGGCCCTGTTGATGCTGCCTCTGATCCTGAAATTCCTGTGGGCGCCACTGGTTGACCGCTTCCGCCCTGTGGCACGCGCGCACCGCGCCGGCTGGGTTATCATCACCCAGATCGGCGTCATCGCCGGCATCGCCGCCATGATGTGGGTCGAGCCTACGGATGTCACTGGCATCTTCGCCATCGGCTTCGTCGTCTCCGTCCTGATGTCAACGCAGGACATCGCCACCGACGGCTACGCCGCCAAATATCTCGACCCGAAGGACCGGCCGATCGGCAATGCGATCCAGGGCGGTTCCGTCGCGCTCGGCGTCGTGCTGGGCGGCACGCTCGGCCTCCTGACCTACCACCATTTCGGCTGGACCAGCATGCTGGCCATGGTCGCTTCCGTGTCGGTCATCCCACTGTTCGCCGCCCTGGCCATGCGCGAGACTGACCCGGTCAGCAACGGCCAGGCGGCGATCACCCGTCCTTCCATCACGCGCTTTCTGCGCCGGCCGGAAGCACGCCAGATTCTGTGGATCGCGCTCATCTACCGCGCCAGCGAAGGACTGGTGAAGTCGATGGAGGGGTCCTATCTCGTCGACGCCGGCGTGCCGCTCGACATCATCGGCTATCTGTCGGGCGGTGCGGCGTTTACTGTCGGGCTCGGGGGTTCGGCGCTGGCGGCATGGCTGCTGCACAAGCGCGGCGCGGCGTCCGTGCTCGGCCTGCTGGGCACCTTGCGCACCGTCTGCTTCCTGATGTTCGCGCTGCACGCCTTCGGCGCGCTGACCGGCTTCTGGCCGATCTTCGGCGCCTCGTTCCTGCAGACGCTGGTGCGCTATATGGAAATCGTCGCGCTCTACAGCCTGTTCATGGCCGTCACCTCGTCGGACCAGCCGGGCACCGACTTCACCATCCTGTCCTGCACCCAGCTCATCGTCTATCTCGTCGGCTCGATGCTGGCCGGACGCCTTGCCGACATGCTCGGCTATTCGGCGCTGTTCACCCTCGCGGCGGCGCTGTCGGCCATTGCCGTGATCGCGACCTATCGCATGCTCAATGCCTATGCCGCCGATGCCGGAAAGATACGGGCCAATGCGCGGCCGCTCCCGGAGGTCGCCGAATGAGGGCGTTTCCGGCAGCCCGCTTCACGCTATTGGCCGCTACCCTTGACCGTGGTCGCGAAGCAGGCGGCGATAAGCGCCAGCGCCGCGCAGCCAGCCAGCGGGGCGAACGGCCAAAGCGTGAAGGCGAAGCCGCCGACCAGCGCACCGATGCTCTGCCCCAGCACATGGGTGCTGGCCAGCCATCCGGCCGCCGCACCCTGCTGTTGCGGCTCGACGCGCTTCGTCAACCAAGCGATGTAGCCCGGCGTCGCCACCGCGATGCCGGCCGCGGCCGCCGCCAAGGCAATAGCCGAGACGGTATGGTTGCCCGTGACCGCCAGCAGCACCATGCCGGCGCAGACCAGCAGGCATCCGGCGACGACGCTCTTGCGCTCGCTCAGGAGCAGCCGTGCCACGACCAATCCCTGCACCAGCACCATCACCACCGCCACCAGCATCAGCGCCACGCCGGTGACCGTCGTCGCCTGTGTTGCGTCGAGGCCGAAACGCTGCTGGATCATAGGCCCAAGCATCATCTGCACCTGACCGAAACCGAGCGTCAGGCAAAAGCCGATCGCCAGGCAGGGCAAGACACGGCGGTCGAACGGCGATATGCCAACGTCCTTGCTGGCATTGACCGCATTGCCGTCCGCTCGTCCGCCGCTTTCTTCCTTGCCCGGCGCCAGCCACAAGAGCAGCGGGCTGAGCACGAACAGCAGCGGAGGCAGCAGCGGCGAGATGATGGCTGCGGCAGCCGGCACCGCGCCGGCCAGCCTTCCGGTGCTGACGCCGGCGCCGAGCAGACCCAGCGCCGCCTGCCGCCTGTCGTCGGCAACCGCTCGGCTGGCCCAGACTTGCACCGTCGGCATGACGCCGGACGCGGCAAAGCCGTATACGAATCGCGACAGCATCAGCAGAACGATGCCCAGCGCTGCGCCGGCTCCGAACACCAGAAGCGCCGCGAACATCGCCTGCGCCGCCAGCATGGCGAGGCCGAGCAGACGCAACAGCTTCCCGTATCCGAGCCGCTCGCCCATGCGGCCCCACAGGGGCGAGCCGACCAGGAAGGCGGCGGCGCCAATGGCCGTCGCCGCGCCGATGGCAAATGCGTCCAGCTTCAGCCGTTCCATCACCATGGGGACAAGCGAGACGAAGGCGGACTGGCCGAACCCGATGGCCGATACCGCCATCGCCAACCGAGGCAGCAAAGCGGACGATTTTTCCATATCACTCACGGCAAAAGCAAGTTCGTTTCTTGGCGTTTGTTAATTGATAAAAAGTAATATTGAAAGCTATAAAGTATAAATATCTATCTCCATTATATTGTACTTCCAATATGAGGAAACCCATGGAACCAAGTCCATTTGGAGCGTCTCCGGCATTGAGCCCTTTTCTTAATGCTCTCTTACGGGAATGGAACGGCTGGGAATTTATCACCGGCGTACCGACCGGACTATTCCGCCCGCGGGCGGACGTCCTCCGCTTGAATTTCCCTGCCTCGCGCTGCGCGGTTCTGGTCGAGGCACGGCACCGCTCCAAAGTCGGCTACCACGACTTCGCCATGCCGCTCTTGCGGCTCCGCCCCGATGGCGAGGCGACCGAGATCGATCTTTTCAGCCTTCTGGCGCTGATCCTTGAGGAGCCCGGCATTGCCGGCCGCGCCACGCCGAAAAGCCGGATGACCTTCCTGCGCCGCAGCCTCGCCAGCATCGCGGCCATCGGCGAGGTGAGCGCGGCCCGTGGCGAAATAAGGCCCTTTGCCGAGGGCGACCCGGACTTCATCGAGGCGGAAAGCGCCCTGCGCTTCGGCCACGCCGTCCACCCCGCCCCGATGAGCCGCGAGGAGTTCACGCATGTCGACTCAGAACGCTTCGGCCATGAATACGGCAATGACTTCACCCTTCGCTGGTGGGCTGTCGATCCCTCCATCCTTGCCTCGGGAAGCGTCGAGCCTCTCAACGTCGTCGATATGGCTCGCAAGCTCGCCGCCGGCGATCCGCAACTTCTGACCCGGGCAGCAAGGGAATATGGCAAGGTCCTTGTCCCAATGCATCCCTGGCAGACCCTGCGGCTGATGCAGGAGGAACGTATCGAAAGGCTGTTCCGCGACGGCCGCATCGTCGATCTCGGGCTCGGTGGGCCGGCGTGGCGCGCCACCACCTCGTTGCGCACGATCCATTCATCACGAACGGACTGGATGCTGAAGTTTTCGCTCAGCCTGCGCCTGACCAACTCCCGGCGCATTGTCGAGGAGCATGAATGCCGGCGCGGCCTTTCGGTGCACCGGCTGGTCAAGGGCAAGCTTGGTGAGGCCCTGCGCAAGCGCTGCCCAACCCTGACAGTGCTGGGCGAGCCGGCCTGGTTCGGCCTGCGCGATGAAGATGGCAGCCTGATGACCGACACCATCGTCTCCTTTCGCGAAAACCCGTTCCGCGGTGAGGACAGCCCCTCGGCGGTCGTGCTCGGCGCATTGTGCGAGCGCCATCCCGGCCGCACCGAAAGCCATCTGTCCGATCTGGTCAACCGCATCGCCCGCGACGAAAAGAAGCCGGTGGAGGATGTTGCGCGCCTGTGGTTCGAGCGATTCCTCGCAACCGCCATCGAACCCTTCATCGTCGCCTTTTCGGAATTCGGCCTGCTGTTCGGCGCGCACCAGCAGAACCTCGTCGTCGGCCTCGCCGGCGGCTGGCCAGACGCGCTCTATTTCCGCGACTGCCAGGGCACCGGCTATGTCGAGGAATTCCTGCCGAAACTCCGGCAGTTCCTGCCCGAGGCGGGCCAGAAGGGCGACCACGTTTTCCCGGCGCCCGCGGCGGCAAAGCTCTTCGGCTACTATTTGATCGTCAACGGCGCCTTCGCCACCATCGCCGCGCTCGCCGCCGCCGGCCTGGTGAAGGAGGACGGGTTGCTGGCGATCTTCCGCCACTCGCTGGAAAGATTGGCCAAGCAGCCGATGGCCGACAGAACTTGCCTCGACTATTTGCTCAACGCCCCGACGCTGGCCGCCAAGGGCAATTTCCTGATCGCGCTGCGCAACATCAACGAGAACACCGAGGTGACCGACCCGCTGGCAGGTTACGTGGAGCTTCCCAATCCCCTGCTGGTGAGAGAACACGCATGAACATCGAGACCGCGAAGAACTGGCCACATGCCAGCGACCTTGGCACCGGGGGATGGCAGCACCTGGCATCCGCCACCGAGCCGCTGGCGATTCACGTCGATGGCGAGCGCCTCAGTCTGAATGCCGCAGACGGCACGCCGGCCGGACAGGCGCGCGTCACGACCACGGATGGTCGGCTTCTTGTCGACGATGTCACCTTCGCCGCCGAACGGCTCAACCAACCGCAGATCCTCGCCGGTCTCGTCGACGCCGCGTTCCGCCTGTATCCGGCTATCGACCGCGCCTTGCTGCCGTCGGCCAGGACGCTTTGGCCGGTTTCGGCATTGGCGACGGAAACCCTCCCGGACGAAGCCGAACGCGCCCTCGTCCATCGCTCGGTCCTGCGCCAGCTGCCGCTTCTGTGGCGCCGGCAGGCTTCGCACGTCACCTATCCCGAACTGCCCACGGCTCTCGGTCCGCAGGATCGCCTGCCGCCGCTGCGTCCGCCGCGCCCGTGCGGGCCGATGTACGAGCGCTGGATCGCGGAAATCGGCATGACCCTGTCGTTCCGGCCCATAGACCGCCGGTGCGATCTCGACCTCTTTCATCGCTGGATGAATGACGGGCGCGTCGCCTTTTTCTGGGAGCTTGCCCAGAGCCGCGAGGAGCTGGACAAGTATCTCGCCGACCAGGAAAGCGATCCGCATATTTTCGGCGTCATCGGCAGCTTGGACAACGAGCCTGTCGGCTATTTCGAATTCTATTGGGCCAGGGAGGACAGGCTCGGACCCTACTACGAACCGCACGACTATGACCGCGGCTGGCATGGGCTGATCGGCAACGCGCGCCACCTCGGCCGGCCGAAGACGCTCGCCTTCTTCCGCTCGATCACGCACTATTTGTTCCTCGACGAGCCGCGCACGCTGCGCATCGTCGGCGAGCCGCGCGCATCGCATCAGAAGATGCTGAGCTATTGCGCCGACGCCGCCTATAACAAAGTCAAGGAATTCGACTTTCCGCACAAGCGCGCCGCACTGGTCTGCTGCGAGCGCGAGCGCTTCTTCCGCGAGGTGCCGCTGTGACGGCACACCAACCCGTATCCAAGGCTCGCGACACCGCGACCTGGGTCGCGATCAACCGTGACGTGGTCGCCAAGGCGATTTCCGAATTGACCTTCGAGGAATGCCTTGCGCCGCGCGAGGCATCGCCCGGGCGGTGGGAGCTGACGCTCGGCTCCGGCGTCACCTACCGCTTTGCCGCCACGCGCCGCATTTGGGGCCAGCTTAGCGTCCGTCCCGAAACCCTCACCCGCGATGCCGGTGTTGAACTGCCGGTCGATGACGCGGTGGCCTTTTTCGCCGACTCGCGAGAGACGCTTGGCATGTCGCCGGCCACCTTCTGCACCTATGCGAAGGAACTCTACAACACGCTGATGGCCGACAGGCGTATCGCCGAGCGGCGAGGCGCGAGATCCGCTGCTGAACTCGCAATGCTACCGGACCCGGAATTGCAGACGCTGCTCGATGGCCATCCGAAGGCGCCCGCCAACAAGGGCCGGCTCGGCTGGGGACTGGACGATTTCGAGCGTTATGCACCGGAATCCGGTGAGACATTCCAGCTTTTCTGGCTCGCCGCCGCGCGCGACCGCTGCAAGCTGGCTCTGGATCGCGAACTGGACGAAGAGGCCTTGCTGCAGGCCGCGCTCGATCCGGACGAACGGAGAAGGCTTGAAGCAACCCTTGCCGCCGCCGGCCTCTCCCGCCGCACTCACCTGTTGATGCCGGTCCATCCATGGCAATGGCAGGGCATGATCGCTTCGCAGTTCGCGGGTGAAATCGCCGCCCGCAGGCTGGCGCCGCTTGGCCGTTTCGGCGACCCGTTCCTGCCGCTGCAATCGCTGCGCACGCTGGCAAACACGGCGCGACCGGAGGCGTTTCACGTCAAGCTGCCGCTGACCATCCTCAATACATCCGCCTGGCGCGGCGTGCCGGGTAAATACATGGAGATCGGCGCCGACCTGTCACGCTGGCTGGGTGAGGTTGCGGCCGCCGACCCTGTGCTCAAGAATGTGAAAGTGCTTAGGGAAGTCGCCGGCGCATTCTACCCGCACCCCCACTATAGCGGCGTCGATGGCGCACCCTATCAGTTCTGCGAAATGCTCGGCGCCATCTGGCGCGAAAGCCCGGAAAAGGACCTGCCTTCGGGCCACCGCCCGATGATGATGGGGGCATTGCCGCAGCGCGACGCCCATGGCCGCCCGATCGCCAGCGCCCTGATCGAACAGTCTGGTCTCGACGCCGAAGTCTGGCTCGACCGGCTGTTTTCCTCGGTTTTCGTGCCGCTCTACCATTTCATGTGCCGCTACGGCGTCGGCTTCATCGCCCACGGGCAGAACATCACCGTCATCCTCGATGGCGCGACGCCTGTCGGCGTGGCGGTCAAGGACTTCCAGGGCGATCTCGACCTTGTCGATCAGTCTTTCCCCGAACTCGGCGCGCTCGATCCGAAAATCCTCTCAACGCTGAAACGACGGCCGCCGGCGCACCTGCTCCAGCATCTGCAGACAGGCCACATCGTCAGCGTGCTGCGCTTCCTCTCCGAGGCGCTGGCCGAATATGACAGCTTTGACGAACGACGCTTTTACGCCATTCTGGCCACAGCCACCCGGCGCTATCAGGCCGAACATCCCGAACTGGCCGACCGCTTCGCGCTTTTCGACCTGTTCGCTCCCGAAATACCGCGCATCGCCATCAACAAGGTCCGCTTCGCGATCGGTTACGGCGATGCCGGCGAGCGCCCCTTGCCCGATCTCGGCACACCGCTCGACAATCCGCTCAACCCGAGTCAGCCCGGCGATCTCCCATCGGCCCAGCCAGCTCCAAACGGAGTTTGACCGCCATGACCCATACGCTTGATCTTGCCGGCATCGGCATCGGACCTTTCAATCTCAGCCTCGCCGCACATCTCGATTCCATCGAGGGCTTCGAGGCCCGCTTTTTCGACCGCGAACCAAGTCTCGAATGGCATCTCGGCATGATGCTGCCGGGCGTCGAGCTGCAGACGTCTTTCCTCAAGGATCTCGTCACCGCCACGCACCCGACCAGCCCATGGTCGTTCATGGCCTATCTGGTCGCGCAGAAGCGCTTCTATGAATTTCTGAATGCGGACTTCAACGCCATCCCGAGGCCGGAATTCGCCCGCTATCTCTCCTGGGTCAGCGAGAACCTCGCCTCACTTCGCTTCGCCAGCGCGGTCGAGGAAATCGATTTCGACGGCAGGGATTTTCGGCTCCGCCTTGGTCGCGAAGACGTGACCGCACGCAATCTGGCGATTGCCGTCGGATTGAAACCCAACATCCCTGCCTGGGCGCAGGCGGCGGCGGGGGAGCGCTGTTTCCACAACAGCCAGGCCGCCGACCGGCTGGATCGCCTGACCGGAAAACGCATCGCCATCGTCGGCGGCGGCCAGAGCGGCGCCGAGGTAATGTTGCATCTGATCTCCTCGGACCGTTTCGCCGGCTGCGAGATCGACTGGATCAGCATGCGGCCGAACTTCCTGCCGCTGGATGACTCGCCCTTTACCGACGAGTTATTCACGCCGGGTTACGTTGAAAACTTCCACCGCCTGCCGCGGGGGCGGCGCGAAACCATCCTCGAGCAGCAGGTACTCGCCGGCGACGGAGCCTCGACCAGCACTCTGAAGGCGATCTACCGCCAGCTCTACACGCTGCGGCATCTTTCCGCCGATGCCACCACGATCAACCTGACGCCGCACCGCGAAGTGTTGAACCTGACGCGCGAAGGCAACGAATACCGCCTCATCATGCGCAACGGCTTCGACGGGGCGATCGAGGCGCGGACCGCCGACGCGGTGGTGCTGGCCACCGGCTATGCCTTCGCCATTCCCGACTGCATGAAACCGCTGCTCGGCAGGATCGCCCTGGACGAACGCGGCCACTACCGGCTCGATGCGAATTTCGAGATCGAGTGGGACGGCCCCGCCGACCGCCACATCTATGCGCTCAATGCCGGACGCCTGACCCATGGCATCGCAGAGCCGCAGCTCAGCCTGATGGCGTGGCGCAGCGCCACCATCGTCAACGCGCTGCTCGGCCGCCACCATTTCGACCTCGAACTGCCGCAGCCGCCGGTGACATGGGCTTCCAGGCAGACGGCGCGGGCCAGCCATCTCTACAGCGTCGGCCAGGAAAGGCAGCCGGTGCTCGGATAGGGGGCTCAGGCCACGGCGATCTGCGACGGAGCCGCCGAAGTGCAGACCCGGTTGCGGCCAGATCGCTTGGCCTCGTAGACGGCGGCATCGGCGTCGGCCATCAGGTCAGCGATCGTCCTGTGCCGACCGGGTCCCCGGCAGGCCAACCCGATGCTCACCGTCACGGTGCGCTTTATCGCCGGGGAATGAGCGTCGGACAGCGTCTCCACATTGCTCCGCATCTGCTGCGCAACGGTTTGCGCCGTGTCTTCATCGACATGCACAAGGACGATCGCGAATTCCTCGCCACCCTGCCGCGCGACGAGATCGACCCCCGGTCTGGCGCTAGCCTGCAGTTCTGCGGCGACTAGCACCAGGCAGGCATCGCCCTCCGCATGGCCGAAACTGTCGTTGTAGGCTTTGAAATGATCTACATCCACGATCAACACCGCGCAGCGTTCGGGCGCGGCGCGGGCAAAGCTCATCAGCTGGCGCCGGTTGGCCACGCCTGTCAGCGGATCGGTCAGGCTCTGAATCCTGAGTTCGCGATTGGCGGCCTCCAGCGCCGCTCCGCGCACCTGCAATTCCTCGGCAAGCTTGCGGTTCTCGTCATAGAGGCGAAGCGCCAGCACCAATTGCGATCCCATCCCCTGACCGATGATCGCGGCGAAGATGCACAGCAGCCCGGAGGCTATGGAAAGCAGTGCGCCAAACTCCATGCCGCTTGTGGCAAGGCCGATAGCGAACATCAAGAAGATCGGCACCTGGAAAAGATTGTAAGCCGGCGCATAAACCACGGCTGGGAACGTGACCGTCACCGCGCCCATGGCCAGGCAGCAGATCACCAGGGCCTGCTGCTCGTTGCCGTGGCCGAGCATCCAGGCGCCGCCGACGCCCCAGGAGAGGCCGGAAGCAAAATAGATAGCGCTGGCGACGCGCGCCCAGGAGACCGGCGTCCATCTCGCCGGCCTGCCGCTGGCGCGCAGGGCGGTGCCCGCGAGATGCAGCAGGGCCACCGTGCTGACGCAGCCGACCCACAGGATCAGTCCGAACTTCAAATCAGGCGACCAGTAGGCGAAGATGGCCATCAGGGCGCCGGAAATGCTCAGTATGGAAGCCGGGGCCGCCTTGTAGAGCGCGTCCATCTGCAGGGCCAGCACATCGGCCGCCTCGCCCCTGTTCCCGTCTGCCTGCGTCACACCAAGCCCCTCGTGCGCCTGCAGCCATACATGCCTAGTCCTAAGATTTGATTGCCCCAGGGTCACCCCAAGGCAAGCCCATTCATGGCTTTGGCCGGCGGGCGTCCTAGACCAGAGCCGCCACGTGGGCGGCAATCGCCAGCGACGCCGTCAATCCGGGAGACTCTATGCCGAACAGATTGACCAGCCCGACGATCCCGTGCGCCGCGCGGCCCTGGATGACGAAATCGTTCCAGCCGGCGCCGGGCGCGGCGAGCTTCGGCCTTATGCCGGCATAGTCCGGCAGCAGCGATCCATCCGGCAGCGCCGGCCAATAGCGGCGGATCGCAGCATAGAAGCTCTCGCCACGCGCCGGGTCGACGGCGTAGTCGATCTCGTCGATCCATTCCACGTCCGGACCGAACCGGGCACGTCCGGCGAGATCGAGCGTCAGATGCGTACCGAGCCCGCCAGGGACGGGAACCGGATAGATCAGGCGGCTGAATGGCGAACGGTCTGCAAGCGAGAAATAATTGCCCTTGGCGTAATACGGTTTCGGTACCAGTGCAGGCGGCATGCCCTTGATGCTTGCCGCCAGTGTACAGGCATTCAGCCCGGCGGCGTTGACGAGGGCGCGGCAGCGCATGGACATCCCCGCCTCACCGCCGATGTGAAGAACGATAGCGTCTTCACCGGCCTCGCCGCGCAGCACCGGAGCATGGAAGGCGAAGGCCGCGCCGGCGTTTTCGGCATCGCCTTGCAGCGCCAGCATGAAGCCATGCGTGTCGAAGATGCCGGTCGAGGGCGACAACAGCGCCGCCGTGCAGGACAGCGCCGGCTCGAGGTCGCGGGCGGCGGCGGCGTCGAGTTCGACCATGTCGTCGACGCCGTTTTGACGCGCATGGGCGGCGATGGCTGCGAGGCGGGCGCTTTCCGCCGCATTCGTCGCCACGATCAGCTTGCCGCATTGGCGGAACGCGATCTGGCGTTCGGCGAGATAGCGGTAAAGCCGATGCCGGCCCTCCACGCACAGAAGCGACATCAGCGAACCGGCGGGATAGTAAATGCCGGCATGAATGACTTCGCTGTTGCGGCTGGATGTCTCTCGGCCAATCGCAGAATTGGCCTCCAGCACCAGGACCTCGCGGCCCTGCAGCGCCAGTTCGCGGGCAACGGCAAGGCCGACCGCGCCAGCACCGATGACGGCTACGTCAATGTCCTCCACATTGGTCTCCCGCTTGGCCGATGGCCGTTGCCCGGCAACATATGCCGCTCGCGCATAAACGCACGGCACCTATGCAGAAAGCTCAATTGCCAGATTTTTGGATCGCGTTATAGGTCAGTGATGCTGACAATTCATTCCTCCCGGAACAATGTTGGCACAGACTGCGGTGCACCTCCTCCCGCGCCGCTGTTCAGATCAGGCCTGCCGGTCCTCCCCCGGCGGGCCTTTTTCTTGTCCGCGAGGTGATCTCATGAACATTGCCGTGATGGGCGCTGGTGCTGTTGGCTGCTACATGGGCGCGATCTTGGCGAAGGCCGGCCATGCCGTAACCCTGATCGGCCGGCCGCAGCATGTCGAGGCAGTCGGGCAGAGCGGTCTTCTTCTTGAGAGCAAGTTAAGGTTCACCGGCCATGTGCCGATGCAGGCGACGACCGAACCTGACGGCGTCGCCGGCGCGGACATCGTCCTGTTCTGCGTGAAATCGACCGATACCGAAGCGACCGGACGGCAGATCGCGCCGTATCTCGGCGACCGGACGGCGATCATCTGCCTGCAGAACGGCGTCGACAATGCCGAACGCCTGCGGGCCGTCATCGGACACACAACCATCCCGGCTGCCGTCTACGTGGCGACGGAAATGGCCGGGCCCGGCCATGTCAAACATCACGGCCGCGGCGATCTCATCATCGGCGCCTCGCTGGATAGTGACAGGATCGCCGAAGCATTCACGGCGTCCGGCATCCCGACGGTCGTCTCGGACAATGCCATCGGCGCGCTGTGGAGCAAGCTGATTGTCAACTGCGCCTACAACGCCTTGTCGGCCATCCCGCAGCTTCCCTATGGCAGGCTGCTTGAGACCGATGGCGTCAAAGAGGTCATGCAGGATGTTTTGAACGAATGCCTGGCCGTCGCCCGCGCGGCCGATGTCACTGTTCCGCCGGAAACCGCGCAGACCGTCGCCAACCTCGCCGCCAGCATGCCGAACCAGTATGCCTCGACGGCGCAGGACCTCGCCCGCGGCAAGCCGACCGAGATCGAGCATCTCAACGGCTACGTCGTCCGCAAGGGCGACGCGCTGGGTGTTCCGACCCCGGTCAACCGGACGCTTCTAACGCTTGTCAGGCTGATCGAGGCGAAGGCGCTTTCCTGAGACGTCAGCCGTCGCCGCGGGCGACGATGCGGCGCGGCTCGAAGAAGAACGGCCGCATGCCGACGCCCAGGATGTTGCCCGCGAACGCCGCAATCGCCCATAGATAGCCGTGCAGGCTGCCGGATGCGATGCCGGAGAAATAGGCGCCGATGTTGCAGCCATAGGCGATGCGCGCGCCATAACCCAGAAGCAGGCCGCCGATCACCGCTGCCGCGACCGAGCGCAGCGGAATGTCCAGGCTCGGCGCGAAGCTGCCGGCGAGCGCCGCCGCCAGCATGGCCCCGGCGACAATGCCGAAATCCATAACTGAGGTGATGTCGGCGAACACGCTGTTCGCCAGTGCGCTGGCATTGCCCGGCGTCTGCCAGTATGCCCATGCCGTCGGATCGATGCCGACAAGCTGTGCGCCCTTGGCGCCCCAGAGCGCGAATGCCGAGGTTATGCCCCAGGGGCGTCCAGCCAGCGTCAGCGTGGCGAAATTGAGCATCACCAGCGCAACGGCGCCGAACACAAGCGGCCATGGTCCACGCAGGAATCGCGACAGGCCGTGACGCGGCGAGGCCGGCGCCGTTTCCAGCGCGCCGTGCTTGCGTTTTTCCACCAGAACGGAAATGCCCGCCACGGCGGCGAAGACCACCAGCGACAGCGCGATGCCGCCTGCCGCGCCGAAGCTCTGCACCAACGAGATCGGCGGTAGCGAAGGCAGGCTCGTCCACCAGTCGAAATTGACAGTGCCGAGCAGCGACCCGACGATGAAGAACAGCAGCGTCACCAGCATCCGCGCATTGCCGCCGCCGGCCGTAAACAGGGTTCCGGAAGCGCAGCCGCCGCCCAGCTGCATGCCGAGTCCAAACATGAAAGCGCCAACGACGACCGAGACCCCGGCCGGAGAGACCGAGCCCTTGATCGGGTTCCCGAACAGCGTGCCCTGCGCCAGGAAGGGGAAGAACAGCAGCACCGCCAACGCCAGCAGCAGCATCTGCACCCGCAAGCCCCGGCCACGGCTTTCGGCGATAAAGACCCGCCAGGCCGAGGTGAAGCCGAAGGCGGCGTGGTAGAGCGCGATGCCGAGGCCGCCGCCGACCAGGAACAGCGCCCCTTGCGCCGGACCGTAGGCATAGGCGAGAAGCAGCGTGCCGATGACCAGCACGGCAAGCGCCGTGATCCCGGCCGGGCCGATGGGCGGGAAGCGGCTTTCGGCCGCCAGAGGCTGAACCAGTGTCGACATCGTCATTCTGCCCTTGGATGTTACCGTGACGTCAGGATCGGAACCTAAACCCTCCGGCGCCAGCCGGCGAGGCCCATGTTCCCGCTGGCTCGTGGTCTACCGGAACGATGTTTCCTTCAGCGGGTCTCAGCCGGATTCCCTTTCCGGGAGCGCGCACGGTCCTTGTCAGTCTGAGCGGCGCACCAGCTGGTGATACTGTTCCCGCCTGCCGGCCTGCTCCGCTTCCACCACCAGGGCCAGTTCCAGTTCATCGAATAGCGTGAACCATTCATCCCACTCGACCAGTTCGTACCCGCCAGCATTGGCCGGCCGGTCCGCCTGATCGTTGTCGGCATAGGCGTGCTGGCCGAAAACGATCCGCAGCATAGGTTGCGTGCCGCTTTCCGGCGACACGTCGACGATCGCCGGGAAACCGGCGCGGGCGGCGGCCCAGTCGCGGACGGCTTCGTGGTCGGTAAGGGTTACGGTTTCAGCCATCTCAATCTCCTGAATCGCAGTGTGCATCCGCATAGAAGGGTTGGCCGTGCAACGCCGGCCGCCGCCGCTGGTTCCAGGCAAAGGCGCCGGGCCGTTCGTGCCATGCCGGGGTGGCCGACGCCGGCAACGTCGCGGCGTTGCGCCGCACTTGGCGATCCAGGAGTTTAACCCGTTGTTTGTGCTTGCCCCTTATGCTCCTTCCGCAGGGGAAACGGCTGAAGGCGCAATCGGTGAACATGGGCCTGGTGACAGCGCTGCTCAATCCGTCGATCGCGCTTATGCTGGCGGCGTCGTTCGCCACCCTGTGGCTTTATCAGCGCCATAGCCGCTATCTGGCCGTGCTTGCCTTCGGCTATCTTTTTTCCTCCGTCGGATTCCTGCTGCAGTATTTCGTGCTGCCCATCGGCTTTTACCCCACCAAGCTCATCTCCAACGTCGCCTTCATCGCCGGCACCGCCTGTATCGCTCTGGCGGTCAGCGCCCGCTACACGGCGCGCCCGCCCTATGCCGCCGTCGGCATCCTTTCAGCGATCGGGCTTTCGCTTCTGATCTGGTTCCTTTTCATCGATCCCAACCTGTCCTGGCGCATCTACGCCATGAACTTCTCGCTCGGCGGCATCACCTTCTTCGTTGCCGCGCAGATGTATCGGGCGCCCGGCAGAGGGCCTCTCGGAACGGTCCTGGTGATGCTAACTTTCGTTGTTGGGCTGAATTTCGTCGCCCGTACCGCCGTCGTCCTGTCCTTGCAGGATGGTCCCCTCACCTATGATAACCTCTACCAGTCCGCCTACTGGATGTCCGCCGTGCTGTCGCATGCGCTGCTGTCGCTGATGCTGGCGCTGGTCCTGCTCGCCGGCGCGGGGCTGGACGTGGTGTCCGGGCTCAAGGCCGATTCGCATACCGACCCGTTGTCCCGGCTGCTGAACCGCCGAGGCTTCGAGGAGCGCGCCGCGCGCCTGCTGGACCGTTGCGGCAAGACCGGGCTGCCCGTGGCGTTGGTCCTGGCCGACCTCGATCATTTCAAGGCGGTCAACGACGTTCACGGCCATCAGGCCGGCGACAGGGTGATCGCCGATTTTGCCCGCAAGCTGCAGGCCGCCGCCGGCAACCGCGCCCTGGTTGCGCGGTTGGGCGGCGAGGAATTCGCCATACTGCTGCCGGTGGCTGATCTCGCTGCGGCCCGCCTGTGCGCCGAGGCGATCCGCACCGGCTTCGCCGCCGCCGATGTGGACGGACTGCCGCCCGGCAAGCGCGTCACAGCCAGCTTCGGCATTGCCGCACGCAGCTCCGGCGAAAGCCTTGAGCCGCTGATGCGCCGCGCCGACGACACCCTTTATAAGGCCAAGCGAAGCGGGCGCGACAGCGTGCGCCTGTCCTATGAGCGCCCTGCCGCCAGCCCCTTGCCGGCCCACCCGATGTCATTTGTCGCCGTGGATCCTGCCTGACGTTAACTGGATTTTCGTGCCTGCGTGATTAGCTGGGCCACACGCGTGGAACGACGATGAGCGGAGCAAACTTCATCCTGGCGATCAACATGGTCGTTGCCGGCCTGCTGGCCGCGGCGTTCCTGGCGATTGCCGTTCAGGATGCAAGGCGCATAGCGGCGCGATGGATGGCCGCCAGCTATTGCATCGGCATCGTCTATCTCCTGATCGAACTCTCGATCCAGTCCTTAACCGACGCGCGCTGGCCGGTGGTGGCCGCCTTCGCCGTCCTGCTGGTCGCGACGATCGTCTTCAACACCGGTCTCGCCCGCAAATACGACGTCGCACCACCCTGGTGCTCCATGCTGGCCTTCCTCGTGTTCGCCAGCGCTGCCGTCTATCTGGTTCAGGATCTGCCGCGGCAATCGCTGGCGAGGATGATGGCCTATCAACTGCCTTATGCCGCGATGCAGCTGATCGGCCTCGGCATCGTCTGGTCGTCGCCGCACCGGAAGGAGGCGCTGGATCGCATCCTCATGGGCGTTCTCGCCGCCAGCGCGCTGCAATTTCTGAGCAAGCCCTTCATCGCCCATGCCGTTGGCGGCTGGGGAGCCGATGCGACGGCGTATCTGCAGACCACCTATGCCATGGTTTCCCAGTCCCTCGGCACGGTGTTTTCGATGGCGCTCGCCCTTCTGGTGCTTGTCATCCTCGTGCGGGACACGCTGACGGAGGCAGCGTCGCGCTCCGACACCGATTCGCTTTCGCTGCTGCTCAATCGCGGCGGCTTCGAACGCCGGGCCGGGGCCGTGCTTTCAGGCGCGGCGCGCCGCGGCATATCCGTGTCGCTGGTGATCGCCGATCTCGATCATTTCAAGTCGATCAACGATAGTTTCGGCCATGCCTGCGGCGACAAGGTTATCGAGACCTTCGCCAGTTTCCTGCACGAAGCCAGCGTCGAACGCCATGTCGCCGGACGCATAGGCGGCGAGGAATTCGCCATTCTTCTGGTTGGCACCAATCTGGCCGGCGCCCGGCTGCTGGCCGAAGGCACCCGCAGCGCTTTCGGCGCGCTCCCGGTGGAGGGTCTGCCCCGCGACTATCGCTGCACTGCAAGCTTCGGCGTCGCCGAACTGACGCCGTATGAAAGCTTTGCCGAACTGATGCAGCGGGCGGATCACGCGCTCTATGAGGCGAAGAAGGGCGGCCGCGATCAGGTCCGTGTTTCGGCCGTCTCCTCGATCATCTCGACCGGCGCAAGATCCGGACGCGACTTCAACGGCAAGGGCTGATCTGCGGCATCTCACCGTCGGAAAGACCGTACATGTAGCTGCGGCCCTTCACCAGGACGGGAGGCCGGTAGCAGCCGCGCTCCGAGCTGGCGTCCGGCTCGCTGGAATAGACGACCTCCGGCTGGCCGGCGCCGGTATAGCGCGACAATTCCTTCGCCATCGCGCCTTCGCCGACAAGGATGCGCTTGTAGCCGGCAGCGCTTTCCACCACCAGATTGCCGAACGAATCGGCATAGACGTGATCCCGCTCGCGCGCCGAGGCGGATTGAAGGCCTGCGCAAAGCGCCAGAACGGCAAGCATTCCGAAACGAAGCAAATGTGTCGAACGCATTGAGCGTCCTCCCTGATAAGAACGTGCCGCCTCGATTCGCCAAATTAACCTTTTCTTAACCTTTGTTAAGAGGTGCGTGCCTCAACCAGGCCTGCCTTCAGCAAACATGGTTAACGCCGTAGTTTCGGTCAGCCGAGCCAGCCATTTTCTTGCGTTTGTCCGCCAGGACCAGCTAAGTTCTGCGGCAGGAGAATAGAAAATGGCGTCATGCCAATTCCATCGGACGATACTTGCCGTCCTCCCGCTCGTTGCTGTTTCAGCCTGTGTTTCCCAGCCCGGGACGCCACAAGCCGGCGCTTCCGGTCCGGGCCCGTCAGCAGCGCTGCCAGCGGCTCACGTCGAAACCGATCCGGCGCAGCCGCGCGTTGCGACCTACACTTGCGCCGATGGCGGCAGAATGACGGTCGAAAACCTCGGCGGGTCTGTGCGCCTCGTCGGGTCGGATGGCATGAGCGAGGAACTGCCCGCCTCGCCCTCCAATCAGAACAGCCGTTTCGGGTTTGAGCACGACGCTATCGTCATCGACGGCAGCGAGGCGCTGGTCATGAAGGGCGGCTCGTCTCCCATGGCTTGCAAGCGCTGATTTTTTGGTGGAAGTGACACTTTCCGATGGGCCAGCCCGGGCCTGAAACCGGTCGGCAAGGATACCCTCACCGGCTTCAATCGTTTGAAGCGCCGCATGCGGGATTTCTCAGACTAAATGACTTTTCCAAAACGGTTTTCCGGCTTTGACGCAGTGCAAAAAGAGTTCTAGAAACGCGCTGTCCGAAGTCGCAACCGGAATGGTCGTGCCGGTTTCCGAGTTGCATTCATGGGCGTCGATTCTGGGGGAGCCATGAGCCAATCACCAGCCACCCAAGCGCCGATCCGCCGTGAGAGGCCGCTTTCACCGCACCTGACGGTCTATCGCTGGCCGATCACCATGACGGTGTCGATCGTTCACCGCATCACCGGCGGCGCGCTCTATGTCGGCACGCTGCTGGTTGCATGGTGGCTGCTGGCTGCGGCGACCTCCGAACAGCAATTCTCCTTCATTGACGGCATCGTGGGCTCCTGGTTCGGCCGGCTGGTTCTGTTCGGCTACACCTGGGCGATTTTCCAGCATCTGCTCGGCGGCGTCCGCCACCTGATCTGGGATACCGGTATCGGTCTGGAAAAACATACCGCTTCACGTCTTGCCTGGCTGACCGTCATCGCTTCGGTGGTGCTGACCCTGGCGCTGTGGGCGCTCTATTTCTTCGTCGGGAGCGCCACATGAACGACTTTCGAACCCCTCTCAACCGCGTCCGCGGACTGGGCTCCGCTAGGGAAGGCACCGGCCATTTCTGGCGTCAGCGCCTGTCCTCCATCGCGCTTCTTCCCTTGTCCTTCTTCGTCGTCGGCTGGATCGTCTCGCTGCGCGGCGCCGGCTTCGCCGAAGTGCGCGCCTCGCTGGCGCAGCCGCTGGTGACGCTGGTGGTGGCGTTGTTCCTCGTCATCGGCCTCGACCACATGCGCCTCGGCATGAAGGAAATCATCGAGGACTACACGCACCATGAAGGCAGCAAGCTTGCCCTGATGGTGCTCAACACCTTCTTCACGGTAGCGGTCGGCGTCGTCTCCATCTTCGCCCTGCTCAAGCTCGCATTCGGAGGCTGAGCCTTGGCAACTGAAACGAAAACGGCCGGCAATTCCGCCTATACCTATGTCGACCATAAATTCGATGTCGTCGTCGTCGGCGCCGGCGGCGCCGGCCTGCGCGCCACCCTCGGCATGGCCGAACAGGGTCTGCGCACGGCCTGCATCACCAAGGTCTTCCCGACCCGTTCGCACACCGTCGCGGCGCAGGGCGGCATCGCCGCCTCGCTCGCCAATATGGGCCCCGACAACTGGCAGTGGCACCTTTACGACACCGTGAAGGGTTCCGACTGGCTGGGCGACGTCGACGCCATGGAGTACCTCGTGCGCGAGGCGCCGGCCGCTGTCTACGAGCTCGAGCACTATGGCGTGCCCTTCTCGCGCACCGAGGAAGGAAAGATCTACCAGCGTCCGTTCGGCGGCCACATGACCCAGTTCGGCGACGGCCCGCCGGTGCAGCGCACCTGCGCCGCGGCCGACCGCACAGGCCACGCCATCCTGCATACGCTTTACGGCCAGTCGCTGAAGAACAACGCCCAGTTCTTCATCGAGTACTTCGCCCTCGACCTGATCATGGAGCCCGACGGCACCTGCACCGGCGTCGTCGCCTGGAACCTCGATGACGGCACCATCCACCGCTTTTCCGCCAAGACGGTGGTGCTGGCGACCGGAGGCTACGGCCGCGCCTACTTCACAGCCACCTCCGCCCACACCTGCACCGGCGATGGCGGCGGCATGGCGGCCCGCGCGGGACTGCCCCTGCAGGACATGGAGTTCGTCCAGTTCCACCCGACCGGCATCTACGGCGCCGGCTGTCTCATCACCGAGGGCGCTCGCGGCGAAGGCGGCTATCTGGTCAATTCAGAAGGCGAACGCTTCATGGAGCGTTATGCGCCCTCGGCCAAGGACCTCGCTTCGCGCGACGTCGTCTCGCGCTGCATGACGCTGGAAATCCGCGAGGGCCGCGGCGTCGGCAAGCTCAAGGACCACATCTACCTGCACCTTGACCATCTCGACCCGGCCGTGCTGCACGAACGCCTGCCCGGCATTTCCGAATCGGCCAAGATCTTCGCCGGCGTCGATCTGACCAAGGAGCCGATCCCGGTCTCGCCGACGGTTCACTACAATATGGGCGGCGTGCCGACCAACTTCTGGGGCGAGGTGCTGAACCCGACCGCCGGTGAACCCGACCGTATCTCGCCCGGCCTGATGGCTGTTGGCGAGGCAGGCTGCGCTTCCGTTCACGGCGCCAACCGGCTCGGCTCCAACTCGCTCATCGACCTTGTCGTCTTCGGCCGCGCCGCCGCCATCCGCGCCGGCCAGGTGGTGGACCGCAAGTCGGCGATTCCCTCGCCCAATCAGGCGTCTGTCGATGCGATCATGGACCGTTTCGACAGACTTCGTCACGCCAACGGCCCGATCCCCACCGCGGTGCTGCGCGACAAGATGCAGCGCACCATGCAGGAGGATGCCGCGGTGTTCCGTACTGAGGAATCGCTGCAGAATGGCTGCAAGCGCATTTCGGAGATCTGGAGCGAGTTGAAGGACATCAAGGTCTATGACCGCTCGATGATCTGGAATTCCGATCTGGTCGAGACGCTGGAGCTGGAGAATTTGATGGCCAACGCGATTACCACCGTCTACGGCGCCGAAGCCCGCAAGGAGAGCCGCGGCGCCCAGGCGCGCGAGGATTATCCCGACCGCGACGACGTCAACTGGCGCAAGCACACGCTGGCCTGGCTTTCTGCCGATGGCAAGGTGACGCTGGGTTATCGCCCGGTCCACACCGAAACCGTGCTGCCGCAGTCCGAAGGCGGCATCGACCCGAAGAAGATCGCGCCCAAGGCGCGGGTTTATTGAGGATCGCACCATGGTCGAACTGACCCTTCCCAAGAACTCGCAGATCAGGCAGGGCAAGACCTGGCCGAAGCCGGACGGCGCGACCAATCTGCGCGAATACCGCATCTATCGCTGGTCGCCGGACGACGACGAGAACCCCAGCATCGACACCTATTTCGTCGACATGGACGATTGCGGGCCGATGGTCCTCGACGCCCTGCTCTGGATCAAGAACAAGATCGATCCGACGCTGACGCTTCGCCGTTCCTGCCGCGAGGGCATCTGCGGTTCCTGCGCCATGAACATCGACGGGTCCAACACGCTCGCCTGCACCAAGGGCTGCGACGACATTTCCGGCGCCGTGAAGGTCTATCCGCTGCCGCACATGCCGGTGGTCAAGGACCTGGTGCCCGACCTCACCAATTTCTACGCCCAGCACCGCTCCATCGAGCCATGGCTGAAGACGGTTTCGCCCGAGCCGGCCAAGGAATGGCTGCAGAGCCATGAGGACCGGCAGAAGCTGGACGGGCTCTACGAGTGCATCCTGTGCGCCTGCTGCTCCACCTCCTGCCCGAGTTACTGGTGGAACGGCGACCGCTATCTCGGCCCGGCGACGCTGCTGCAGGCCTATCGCTGGCTGATCGATTCGCGCGACGAGGCGACCGGCGAGCGGCTCGACAATCTCGAAGACCCGTTCCGGCTCTATCGCTGCCACACCATCATGAACTGCGCGCAGACCTGCCCCAAAGGCCTGAACCCGGCCAAGGCGATCGCCGAGATCAAGAAGATGATGGTGGAACGGCGGGTTTAGGCCGCGATCGTCTGGTATTTAGGCGCCGCGGCTAGCGCGCCGCGAGCCTGAGAGCAGCAAACTATGACCGAAGACCTCCCTCACCTCTCTCCGGCCGAAGCGCGCATCCTCGGCTGCCTGATCGAGAAGAAGGAGCTGACACCGGACGTCTATCCGATGACGTCGAACGCGCTGGTCGCCGCCGCGAATCAGAAGACAGCGCGCGAGCCGGTCATGGCGCTCGACATGGCGGACATCAACCGGGCGCTCGGCACGCTGCAATCAAAGGGACTGGTGCGGCAGGTCTTCGCCTCGCGCGTCGAACGCTACGAGCATCAGATGGCGCAGAAATTCTCGCTGACGCGTGGCCAGACCGCCCTTGTCGGCCTGCTTCTGCTGCGTGGGCCGCAGACGGTGCATGAACTGTTGGCGCGCAGCGAACGGCTGGCGCAGTTCGCCGATGCCGATGCGGTGCGCGGCGAACTCGACATGCTTATCGGCCGCCGGCCGCCGCTGGTGCAGGATATCGGCCGCGCGCCCGGCCAGCGCGAGGAGCGCTTCGCCCATCTGCTCGCCGGCCCGGTCGAAGCGGCAGCCGCGATTGAGCCTTTCAAGGCCTCGCCAGTTGCGAACTCAGGTCTCGAATCCCGCGTCGCGGCGCTGGAAGCCGAGGTGGCGGAACTGCGTGCGTTGATCGAGGCCCTCACACGCGCGTAGCGCATCGTTACGGTCCCGAATCGAGCAGTGTGAAAATTCACTTCACAGGCCAGGTCTTCGAGCCGTGGCCCTCTCAGATATGAATCGGCTTGAAGAACGTCGCCAGAGCCGCTTCCTTAACCGCTTCCGACATGGTCGGGTGCGCATGGCAGGTGCGGGCCAGATCTTCCGACGAACCACCAAACTCCATCAGCACCGCCGCCTCGTGGATCATCTCGCCGGCGCCGAAGCCGACGACGTGAACGCCCAGAACCTTGTCGGTCGTCTTGTCGGCCAGGATTTTGACGAAACCGTCCGTGTGCAGCATGGCGCGCGCCCGGCCATTGGCCGTGAACGGGAACTTGCCGGCCTTGTACTCGATGCCCGCCTTCTTCAACTCCTCCTCGGTCTTGCCGACTGAAGCAATCTCCGGGCTGGTGTAGACGACGCTCGGGATCACCTCGTAGTTCACATGCCCGGCCTGCCCGGCGATGGTTTCCGCCACCGCGACGCCCTCGTCCTCCGCCTTGTGCGCCAGCATCGGCCCGGCGATGGCGTCGCCGATCGCCCAGATGCCGGGCACATTGGACTTCAGATGGCCGTCGGTCTTGACCCGGCCGCGCTCATCGACCTCGACGCCGGCTTCCTTCAGCCCGAGCCCGTCCGTATAGGCGCGCCGGCCTGTGGCGATCAGCACCACATCGGCATCGATCGTCTCGGTCTCGCCGCCCTTAACCGGCTCGAAGGTGACGCTCGCACCCTTCTTCGCCTTGGCGACGCCGGTGACCTTGGCGCCGAGCTTGAAGTCGAAGTCCTGCTTGGCGAGCAGCCGCTGGAACTGCTTCGATACTTCGCCGTCCATGCCGCCGAGGATCGTGTCGAGGAACTCCACCACCGTCACCTTGGCGCCGAGCCGCGCCCAGACAGAGCCGAGCTCAAGCCCGATGACGCCGCCGCCGACCACGACCAGATGACCCGGCACCTTGTCCAGCGACAGCGCGCCGGTGGACGAGACGATGGTCTTCTCGTCGATATCGACCTTGACGCCGGGAATGCCGGCGACATCCGATCCGGTGGCGATGACGATGTTCTTCGCCTCGATCTCCTGGCTCTTGCCGTCCTCGCCGGTCACCGAAACCTTGCCGGCGGAAACAACCTTGCCGGTGCCACGGAAGGCATCGATCTTGTTCTTCTTGAACAGGAAGGCGACGCCCCCGACATTCGAGGCGACAGTAGCGTCCTTGTGAGCCATCATCTTCTTCAAGTTCAGCTTCGGCGTCACCTCGACGCCCAGCGTGTCGAAGGAATGGCCAGCCTCGGCGAACATTTCCGACGCGTGCAGCAATGCCTTGGACGGAATGCAGCCGATGTTGAGGCAGGTGCCGCCGAAGGTCTCGCGCTTTTCCACCACGGCCACCTTGAGGCCAAGCTGAGCCGCCTTGATCGCGCACACATAGCCGCCGGGGCCGGAACCGATCACCACAACATCGTAAGCCATTTCATTTTCCCTTCTTGGTCCGGTCCACGACCTTAGCGCCCGCCGCTGACGTCGAGCAGCGCGCCTGTCGTATAGGAAGCTTCGTCAGAAAGCAGCCATAGTACGGCCGCGGCGATTTCATCGGCGCGGCCTTCCCGCTTCATCGGGATCAGCGCACGCATCCTTTCGATCCTGTCCGGCTGGCCGCCGGAGGCGTGGATTTCGGTGTCGATCATGCCCGGCCGCACCGCATTGACGCGAACACCCTCGGTCGCGACTTCCCGGGCAAGCCCCACGGTAAATGTGTCTATGGCCCCCTTGGACGCGGCATAATCGACATATTCGCCGCTGCTGCCGAGCCTGGCGGCTGCGGAAGACAGATTAACGATGGCGCCGCCCCGACCGCCATGCCGGCTCGACATGCGCTTCACCGCTTCGCGTGCGCACAGGATCGAACCGATGACGTTGATGCGGAACATCCGCTCCAGCCGTTCGCCCGACATCTCGTCGATCCGCGCCTTCTGGTCGACAACGCCGGCATTGTTGACCAGCCCATCCAGCGAGCCGAAATGGGCATCGACGGTTTCGAACAGCCGCATGACGTCGGCCTCGCTGCCGACATCGGCCTGCACCGCCAAGGCTTTCGCGCCTGTCTCCTCGAGCTCCCGCGACAGACTGTCGGCCGCTTCGCGGTTCGCGACATAGCTGAAGGCGACAAGCCAGCCGCGCGCCGCCGCCATGCGCACGATCGCCGCGCCGATGCCGCGCGAGCCGCCGGTCACCAGCAGCGTTTTCGGCGCGTTCATTCCTGGCACCCCTTCAACGCGAAGACGTCCCACGGTAGTTTCGAAAAGCCTTGCGCGCCGTAGGCGGAGGAGTGGCGCAGCGAAGGGCCGAGGTCGGGAAAGATCAGCGTCTTCGGCGCATCGCCCTTCTTCGGCAGCAGGCTGACCACGCCGGTCTCGTCCGCTGCATAGATGACGCCTTGCCATAATGTGCAGGCTTGCAGTTCGGCGCCCGTCACGTCGCCGTCCGGACACTTGTACATCAGAGCCCCATAGGGCCGCTCGACGTCTTCGCTCCACATCACCATGCCGTCGAGCTGGACGCCATTTTCGAGATTCATCCTGAAGGCGTTGGTCACCGTTGCCGACTCCGTCGCTGGCCGGAAATCGATTCCGGCTGCATCGTCGCGATCACCATACACGGCGAGTTCGACCGGGCAGCCGGCAAGGGCCGCTTGCGCCGTCGAAAGGACCGAGACGGCCATCACCGCGGCCCTGATCAGCCACCCGCTGTGGCCAGGCAACAGTCCGGCTTTGGCAACTGATGCTCCGAGCGAACCCATTCCACTGTGCTTACAGATCCAGCACCAGCCGTTCGGGATCTTCCAGGCTTTCCTTGACCCGCACCAGGAAGGTGACGGCTTCCTTGCCGTCGACGATGCGGTGGTCGTAGGAAAGCGCCAGATACATCATCGGCCGGATCACGATCTGGCCGCCGACAACGACCGGCCGGTCCTGGATCTTGTGCATGCCGAGAATGCCCGACTGCGGCGCGTTGAGGATCGGCGTCGACATGAGCGAGCCGTAGACGCCGCCATTCGAAATCGTGAAGGTGCCGCCCTGCATGTCGGCGACCGACAGCTTGCCGTCGCGGGCAGCCACGCCAAGCCTTCCGATTTCCTTCTCGATCTCGGCGATCGACATCTGGTCGGCATTGCGGACGACCGGAACCACCAGGCCCTTCTCGGTGCCGACGGCCACGCCGATATGGGCATAGTTCTTGAAGATGATGTCGGTCGCGTCGATCTCGGCATTGACCGACGGGATTTCCTTCAGCGCATGGGTAACGGCCTTGGTGAAGAAACCCATGAAGCCGAGCTTCACGCCATGCTTCTTCTCGAACACGTCCTTGTATTTGGCGCGCAGATCCATCACCGCCTTCATGTCCACCTCGTTGAAGGTGGTCAGCATGGCGGCGGTTGCCTGCGCTTCCTTCAGCCGGCGCGCAATCGTCTGGCGCAGCTTGGTCATGCGCACCCGCTCCTCGCGGCCCGCATCCTCTTCCGAAGTCGGCGTCCGCGCCGCGGGAGGAGTGGAAATCTTCGGCGTTTCGGCCGGCTGCGACGGCGCGCCCTTGGAGATCGCATCGAGCACGTCGCCCTTCAGCACCTGGCCGCGCTTGCCCGAACCAGAGACCTGGTCTGCCGAGAGATTGTTCTCGGCAAGCAGCTTGGCGGCGGACGGCGCCGGCGGGGTGTCGCGCGGCTCGACGGGGCTTTCGCCGGCGATCTTGGCCTGCTGGGCAGCGGCCTCCTTGGTGGTCGAAGCGGCAGTCGGGGCCGACGCTTGTGCGACTGCCGTTTCCTGCTTGGGCGTAGGCGCTTCGCCGGTCTTTTCCGAGGTCTTTTCAGCCGGTTTGGCAGCCGGCTTTTCCGACGCCTTGTCGCTACCAGCGGAGATCGCGCCAAGCACCGCGCCGACGCCGACGGTTTCGCCTTCCTGGACGATGATGTCGGACAGCATCCCGGCAGCCGGCGATGGCACTTCGATCGTCACCTTGTCGGTTTCCAGCTCGACCAACGGCTCGTCGGCCGCGACGCTTTCGCCCGCCTTCTTGAACCATTTGCCGACGGTCGCTTCGGTGACGGATTCGCCCAGCGTCGGGACTTTGATTTCGGTGGCCATTGGTTGCTTCCGTTGATTCGAGGTCTATCAGCCGTGGGTCAGGTCAGCCGCCCAGCGCGTCTTCGAGGAAGGCGGCGAGTTGGGCGAGATGCTTCGACATCAGGCCGGTCGCCGGCGATGCGGCTGCAGGACGGCCTGTATACCGCACCCGTTGATGCTTGGCGTCGATATGGGCGAGCACCCATTCGAGATAGGGGTCGATGAACGCCCAGGCGCCCATGTTCTTCGGCTCTTCCTGGCACCACACCATCTCGGCATTGCGGAACCGAGACAGTTCGGTGATCAGCGCCTTGGCCGGGAACGGATAGAGCTGTTCGACGCGCAGCAGATAGATGTCGTTGATGCCCCGCTTCTCGCGCTCCTCGTAAAGATCGTAATAGACCTTGCCCGTGCACAGCACGACGCGGCGGATCTTCGAATCCTTGGTGAGCTTGATCGCCTGATCGGGCAGCATCTGCGCATCATCCCACAGCAGCCGGTGGAAGGCGCTTTCGCCCGACATTTCGGGAAGCGTCGATACCGCCCGCTTGTGGCGCAGCAACGATTTCGGCGTCATCAGGATCAGCGGCTTGCGGAAGTCGCGCTTCAGCTGCCGACGCAGTATGTGGAAATAGTTAGCCGGCGTCGTGCAGTACGCGACCTGCATGTTGTCCTCGGCGCAAAGCTGCAGGAAACGCTCCAGCCGCGCCGACGAATGCTCCGGCCCCTGTCCTTCATAGCCATGCGGCAACAGGCAGACGAGGCCCGACATGCGCAGCCACTTACGCTCGCCCGACGAGATGAACTGGTCGAACACCACCTGCGCGCCATTGGCGAAATCGCCGAACTGGGCTTCCCACAGCGTCAGCGCCTTGGGTTCAGCGAGCGAATAGCCATATTCGAAGCCGAGCACGGCCTCTTCCGACAGCATCGAGTTGATGACCTCGTAGCCGGCTTGCGCGGCCGAGAGATTGTTCAACGGAATGTAGCGCGTTTCGTCCTTCTGGTCGTACAGCACCGAATGGCGCTGCGAGAAGGTTCCGCGCTCCGAATCCTGGCCCGAAAGACGGACCGGATTGCCGTCGAGGAGGATGGCGCCGAAAGCCAGCGCCTCGGCGGTCGACCAGTCGATGCCTTCGCCCGACTCGATCGCCTGGCGGCGATTGTCGAGAAAGCGGCCGATGGTCTTGTGGACCTCGAAGTCCTTCGGCACCTCGGTCAGCTTCTTGCCGATTTCCTTCAGCGTCTTGACCGGCACGGCGGTCTTGCCGCGGCGCTGCTCGTCCTGATTGTCGGCGCTCCGCAGGCCAGTCCATGCGCCGTCCAGCCAGTCGGCCTTGTTGGGCTTGTAGGACTGGCCGACCTCCCACTCGCTCTCCAGATGCGCGCGCCAGTCGGCCTTCATCTTGTCGAACTCATCCTGGGTGAGGAGCCCTTCCGAGATGAGCCGGTCGGCATAAAGCTGCACCGTCGTCTTGTGCGAGCGAATGTTGCGGTACATGAGGGGCTGCGTGAAGGCAGGCTCGTCGCCCTCATTGTGGCCGAAGCGGCGGTAGCAGAACATGTCCACCACGACCGGCTTGTGGAACTTCATGCGGAATTCGGTCGCGATCTTGGCGGCGTAGACCACGGCTTCCGGGTCGTCGCCATTGGCGTGCAGGATTGGCGCTTCCACCATTTTGGCGACGTCGGAGGGATAGGGCGACGAACGCGAGAAACGCGGATCAGTGGTGAATCCGATCTGGTTGTTGATGATGAAATGCAGCGTTCCAGCGACGCGATGGCCGCGCAGCCCCGACAGGCCGAAGATTTCGGCGATCACGCCCTGGCCCGCAAAGGCGGCGTCGCCATGCAGCAAAAGCGGCATGACCTTGGCGCGCTCTTCCAGCGGCACCAGTTCGCCGCGCGAGCGCCCGAACAGATAATCCTGCTTGGCGCGCGCCTTGCCCATCACCACGGGATTGACGATTTCCAGATGCGAGGGGTTTGCCGTCAGCGAAAGATGCACCTTGTTGCCGTCGAACTCACGATCCGACGAGGCGCCGAGATGGTACTTGACGTCGCCCGAGCCTTCGACGTCGTCGGGAGCGTAGGAGCCGCCCTTGAATTCGTGGAAGACCGCCCGGTGCGGCTTCGACATCACATTGGTCAGCACGTTGAGCCGGCCGCGATGCGCCATGCCGAGCACGACTTCCTGCAAGCCGAGCGAACCGCCCCGCTTCAGGATCTGTTCCAGCGCCGGGATCAGCGATTCGCCGCCGTCGAGGCCGAAACGCTTGGTGCCCTTGTACTTGACGTCGATGAACTGCTCGAACCCCTCGGCCTCGATCAGCTTCGACAGGATCGCCTTCTTGCCCTCCGCCGTGAAGATGATCTCCTTGTCGGCGCCTTCGATACGCGACTGGATCCAGGCCTTCTCTTCGGGATCGGAAATATGCATGAACTCGACGCCCAGCGTCGAGCAATAGGTGCGGGTGAGGATTTCCAGCATCTGCCGGACGGTGCCGAATTCCAGCCCCAGCACATTGTCGAGGAAGATCGGGCGGTCGTAATCGGCTTCGGTGAAGCCGTAATTCTCCGGCGACAACTCGTTATAGTCCTCGAGCGGCTTGGCGATGCCGAGCGGATCGAGATTGGCGTGCAGGTGCCCGCGCATGCGATAGGCGCGGATCATCATGATGGCGCGCACCGAATCGCGCGTCGCTTGGTGGACGTCGGCGTCGGACATGGTCGCGCCATTGGCAACCGCCTTGTCCTTGACCTTCCTGTCGATGACCTTTTCGACCAGGCCCCAATTGCCGTCGAGCGCCGAAACCAGTTCGCCATTGGCGACGAGCGGCCAGGACGGGCGTTCCCAAGAGGCGCCCTTGGCGTTCCTCTGGACGTCGTTGGAATCGTCCTTCAGCCCGGCGAAGAACTCCTGCCACTGCGGATCGACCGACTGTGGATCCTCCTCATAGGCGGCATAGAGCGCGTCGATGTAGTCGGCATTGCCGCCATAAAGGAAGGAAGTGAGGGAAAACTGGTCGTTGGCCTGATCTTGTCGTGCCATTTTATGTCTGCGGAGCCTTGCTCCGTCTCCTTGTTCCGAGGCAGTCGGTCTTCGGCAGTCGGCAGTCGATAACGCGGCCCCGACTGCCTATTGCCGATTGCTCACTGTCTAGCCCTTTATCGCTTCCACCAGCGTTGTGCCAAGACGCGCCGGCGAGGGCGAAACCTTGATGCCCGCGGCTTCCATCGCCGCGATCTTGTCTTCCGCGCCACCCTTGCCGCCCGAGATCACCGCGCCGGCATGACCCATGGTGCGGCCGGCAGGCGCCGTGCGCCCTGCGATGAAGCCTGCCATCGGCTTCGAACGGCCGCGCCTGGCTTCGTCCCGGAGGAACTGCGCGGCGTCTTCCTCGGCCGAGCCGCCGATCTCGCCGATCATGATGATCGACTTTGTCTCGTCGTCGGCGAGGAACATTTCCAAAATATCGATGAACTCCGTGCCCTTGACCGGGTCGCCGCCGATGCCGACAGCGGTGGTCTGGCCGAGGCCGACATTGGTGGTCTGGAAGACTGCTTCATAGGTAAGCGTTCCCGAGCGCGAAACAACGCCAACCGAACCCTTCTTGAAGATCGAACCCGGCATGATGCCGATCTTGCATTCGTCCGGCGTCATGATGCCCGGGCAGTTCGGCCCGAGCAGCCGCGATTTCGACCGGTCGAGCCGCGCCTTGACCCGCACCATGTCCATCACCGGGATGCCTTCGGTGATGCAGACGATGAAGGGGATTTCGGCGTCGATTGCCTCGATGATCGCTTCAGCCGCGCCCGCCGGCGGCACATAGACGACCGAGGCGGTGGCGCCGGTCGCTTCCTTGCCTTCGGCGACGGTGGCGAAGATCGGCAGTTTCTCGCCTTTCGCCCCTTCCCAGGTCTCGCCGCCCTTCTTGGGATGGATGCCACCGACCATCTTGGTGCCGTGATAGGCCAGCGCCTGTTCCGTGTGGAACGTGCCGGTCTTGCCGGTCAGCCCCTGCACCAGGATTTTCGTGTTCTTGTCGACGAGAATGGACATGCCTTACCTTCTTGCTCAGAGGGTGATCGATGAAGACGAAACGCGGCTGAAAGCGCCCTTCGCCATGTCTTGCCAGGTTTCCGAGCCCGCCGGCCGAAATCGCAGTTCGGTACGGTAGCTATCCTGGCTTTCGAGAATATAGGTGATGCGCGCCGCGCCACGCGGCGACGAGCGCTCCAGGACCAATCTAGCGCCGTCCCACGATCCGCTGGCTGGGGAAGCCGGGACAAAGCCCATCGAATCGAACGCGTACATCTTGGTCAGCCCGTCCGCCTGGTCGAAACCGAAGACATTGCGCGCGGCGAAGCTTTCCCTGCCGTCGCGCATCTGACGGTAACGCTGGGTGACGAACAGGCCGCCGAACTCGGCTTCCCCAACCGCCTCGGCGCTCGCCGTGCCCGCCGGCGCCCATTGCGTCGCCGACATTTCTTCCACGCCACGCCACGCGCCGACCAGCGCCTGCAGGCGCTGGTGACCGTCGGAGAGGGCAAAGGAAGGCGCCGCGTTCATGTGTCTCTCGCTCCGTCAGCCGGCTTACTTGCCCACCGCCGCGACGATCTTCTTGGCCGCATCGTCGAGATCGTCGGCTGAAATGACGTTCAGGCCGCTTTCGTTGATGATCTTCTTGCCGAGCTCGACATTGGTGCCTTCCAGCCGCACCACCAGCGGCACCTGCAGCCCGACTTCCTTCACCGCGGCGATGACGCCCTCGGCGATGATGTCGCACTTCATGATGCCGCCGAAGATATTGACCAGGATGCCTTTGACGGCCGGGTCCCTGGTGATGATCTTGAACGCCGCCGTGACCTTTTCCTTCGTGGCGCCACCGCCGACGTCGAGGAAGTTCGCCGGCTCGGCGCCGTAGAGCTTGATGATGTCCATCGTCGCCATGGCGAGGCCCGCGCCATTGACCATGCAGCCGATATTGCCGTCGAGCGCGACATAGGCGAGGTCGTATTTCGACGCCTCGATCTCCTTCTCGTCCTCTTCGGTCGTGTCGCGCAGTTCCACCATGTCCGGGTGGCGGAACAGCGCGTTGTTGTCGAACGACATTTTGGCGTCGAGCACGCGCAGCCTGCCGTTCTTCATCACGATCAGCGGGTTGACCTCGAGCAGGCTCATGTCCTTCTCGACGAAGGCCTTGTAGAGGATCGGGAACAGCTTTTCGCCGTCCTTCGCCGCATCGCCATCGAGCTCATAGGCGGCGTTGATCTTCTTCACATCGTCCGGCGTCACGCCCTTTTCCGGGTCGATGGCGAGCGTGATGATTTTTTCCGGCGTGTCATGCGCCACGCCTTCGATGTCCATGCCACCCTCGGTCGAAACGACGAAGGCAACCTGTCCGACAGTGCGGTCGACCAGCAGCGACAGATACAGCTCGCGCTCGATATCGGCACCGTCCTCGATATAGAGGCGGTTGACCTGCTTGCCGGCCGGGCCGGTCTGCTTCGTCACCAGCGTGTTGCCGAGCATCTCGTTGACGTTGGCGACCACTTCCTCGGCCGACTTCGCCAGCCGTACGCCGCCCTTGGCGTCGGCGGAAAGTTCCTTGAACTTGCCCTTGCCGCGGCCGCCGGCATGGATCTGGCTCTTCACCACATAGAGCGGGCCGGGCAGCTTCTTCGCCGCCGCTTCCGCCTCGCTTGCCTTGAACACGGGCACGCCTTCCGCAACCGGCGCGCCGAACCCCTTTAGAACCTGCTTGGCCTGATATTCGTGGATGTTCATGGCTGCCTCCGGATCACTTCTTGCCGAGTTGCGGGGCGATCCCGACACAGGCTTCGCAAAGCCCCTTCACCGCCGCCACCGACTTGTCGAACATCTGCTGCTCAGCCTTGTTGAAATCGATCTCGATGACACGCTCGACGCCGCCGGCGCCGATCACCACCGGCACGCCGACATACATGTCCTTGACGCCGTACTGGCCGGTCAGGTGCGCCGCGCAGGGCAGAACGCGCTTCTTGTCCTTGAGATAGCTTTCCGCCATGGCAATCGCCGAAGCGGCGGGTGCGTAATAGGCCGATCCGGTCTTGAGCAGGCCGACGATCTCGCCACCGCCCTTGCGGGTCCGCTCGACGATGGCGTCAAGTTTCTCCTTGGTCGTCCAGCCCATCTTGATCAGGTCAGGCAGCGGAATGCCCGCGACCGTCGAATAGCGTACCATCGGCACCATGTCGTCGCCGTGGCCGCCCAGCGTCATGGCGCTGACATCCTCGACCGAGACCTTGAACTCGTCGGCGAGGAAATAGCGGAAGCGGGCCGAGTCCAGCACGCCGGCCATGCCGACGACATGGCTCTTCGGCAGGCCGGAGAACTTCTGCAGCGCCCACACCATCGCGTCGAGCGGGTTGGTGATGCAGATGACGAAGGCGTTGGGCGCATACTTCTTGATGCCCGCGCCGACCTGCTCCATCACTTTCAAATTGATGCCGATGAGGTCGTCGCGGCTCATGCCGGGCTTGCGCGGCACGCCGGCGGTGACGATGCAGACATCAGCGCCCTCGATGCCGGCATAGTCGTTGACGCCGGTCAACCGCGAGTCGAAGCCGTCGACCGGCGACGATTGGGCGATATCGAGACCCTTGCCCTGCGGCGTGCCTTCCGCGATATCGAACAGAATGACGTCGCCGAGATCCTTCAGTCCGATCAAATGGGCGAGCGTGCCGCCGATCATGCCCGAGCCTATGAGCGCTATCTTGTTGCGTGCCATGTGAGGATCAATTCCCTTTGCATTGGGCGACGCCGGGCGGCGTCGGAGAGGGGCCGAGGAGGACGGAAACCGCGAATTTTCGCCGCACCCAATAGCCCCGGAGCGCTGAAAATTCAAACGATTATTTCAAGCCTAATAATTTCAATCGGTTAGAAACGTTTTGTCTTACGTAAACGTCAAAATATACGAAGCAAGATCGGCGCATGGAGGCGAGCTGGACCTGTTCACCCAGAAGAACGTTAAAAGCCGATGACAATGTGGCGTCCGCGGCGACAAACAGCAATCACATTGCGCTGCATCGTGACCAATGACAAACGGCGCACGGCGATTGCTCGCCGCGCGCCGTTCAAGCGTCGCGTTTTCAGGACCAGCCGACAGCCGGCCCGTTCCCTTAGCCAGCGCTTTTTAGTAACCGCGCGGGCAACGGGAGGTGTAGACGCGGCCATAACGGTCGCGATAACGGCACTGGCCGCGTTCGCTGGCATGGCCGACCAGCGCGCCGGCAACGGTGCCGACGGCGCCACCGATGATGGCTCCCTCTAGCGGGTTGCCGGATACGGCCGCGCCGATGGCTGCACCGCCGAGGCCGCCAACGGCGGCACCCTGCTCAGTCTGGGAGCAGGCGGCGAGCGGAATAAGCAGCGCCGCTAGCACGATCAATTTCTTCATAAGTTTTCCTCTCGAAACCGGTATTGCCCCTACCGGGCCCATAACGCGGCAGTCGCGGATTCGATCCATCGCTGTTCGACAACAGGCAAAGTCGCTGTTTTCAGCCTGACAGCGGGAGGGCTAATTCAAGCCGCCTGCTTCTTCGGCTGGATCAGCCCGCGCTCGACCAGAAGCTCGGCGATCTGCACCGCGTTCAACGCCGCACCCTTGCGCAGATTGTCCGATACGATCCAAAGATTGAGGCCGTTATCGACGGTCGAATCCTCGCGGATGCGCGAGATGTAGGTGGCGTCTTCGCCGGCGCTCTCGATCGGCGTGATGTAGCCGCCGTCCTCGCGCTTGTCGATGACCAGGCAGCCCGGCGCCTCGCGCAGGATCTCACGCGCTTCGTCGGCGGTGATCGGCTTCTCGAACTCGACATTGACCGCTTCCGAATGGCCGATGAACACCGGCACGCGCACGCAGGTCGCAGTCAGCTTGATCTTGGGGTCGAGCATCTTCTTGGTTTCCGCCACCATCTTCCACTCTTCCTTGGTGGTGCCGTCCTCCATGAACACGTCGATATGCGGAATGACGTTGAAGGCGATGCGCTTGGTGAACTTCTTCACGTCAACCGAATCGGCGACGAAAACGGCGCGGGTCTGCGTGAAGAGTTCGTCCATGCCTTCCTTGCCGGCGCCGGAAACCGACTGGTAGGTGGCGACGACGATGCGCTTGATTGTGGCCGCATCGTGCAGCGGCTTCAGCGCCACGACGAGCTGCGCGGTCGAGCAGTTGGGATTGGCGATGATGTTCTTGCGCGTGAACAGCGAGATCGCGTCCGGGTTCACTTCCGGCACGATCAACGGCACGTCCTGGTCGTAGCGGAAGGCCGACGAATTATCGATGACGACGCAGCCTTGCTTGCCGATCTTCGGCGACCATTCCTTCGAGACGTTGCCGCCTGCCGACATGATGCAGAGGTCCGTGTCGGAAAAATCATACTGGTCGAGCGTGCGCACCTTCAGCGTCTTGTCGCCGAACGACACTTCCGTCCCCTGGCTGCGGCGCGACGCCAGCGCCACGACCTCGTCGACCGGGAACCCGCGTTCCTCCAGTATGTTGAGCATTTCCCGGCCCACATTGCCCGTGGCGCCGACGACCGCAACCTTGAATCCCATAAGAATGTCTCCTGTCGCTCTCCGCTTGTTGGCTTGGAGAAACCCGCCGGCCGGTGCGGGTTCCGTCCCCCTCCGGCTAGACCCGGGAGAGGGCGGTGCAGCCAAGGGAGATCAGACCGTGGTGGCGGTCGTTTTTTTGGCCGTGGTTTTGGTGGAACGGCGCGGGGCTGCTTCTCCGGCCATATGATGGCCGGGGAAGTCGAATGCGAAAAGCGCCAGGATGAGGCCGCGCATGGTGTGTTCCTGTTCGAGGCGGGCTTTTACGCTGTTTGGAAGAAGAGTCAATCAGCGCTTCAGCCTGTGATGGCCGCCCGTCCGGTCGCGCTGCTTTCGAACGCTGCGTCGATCAGTTTCTGCATGTCGGCTGCGCGGTGGAATGAAGGCTCGCCGTTCACGCCGCTGGCCAGCGCATCGACGAAACGGCGGGCGTTGCGCTTCACCGCCAGCAGTTCGATCGCGCGCCATTGCGCCCTGTCGATGTCTTCGCCGAAGCAGCCCTTGAGCAAGGACTGCTTGCCATCGGTCTCGACCAGCAGCGCGCCGCGCGTGCCATGCAGCTTGAGCGTCAGTTCGTTGAGATGGCCCGTGGCGTAGCGCGTCGCCAGCACGGTGCCGAGCGCGCCGGATGAGAACCGCACGGTCATCGCCACGCTGTCATTGGCGTCCAGCGTGTAGGCGCCGATTCGGTCGCCCTCGGCCTTCGGGAAGGTGGCGAGATCGGCATGAAGCGAGACGATGTCCTGACCGGCGCCGAAGGTGGCGAAGTCGAGAATATGGATGCCGACATCGCCAAGCACGCCGGTCGAGCCATGGCTGGTCGACAGCCGCCACAGCCAGGTGTCCAGGCTGCGCCAGTCGCCCCATGCCTTCGACACCAGCCAGCTCTGCCGGTAGCTCGCCTCGACATGGCGCAGTTCACCGATCTCGCCGGCCTCCACCATCTGCCGCGCCATCTGCAGGGCAGGGGAATTGCGGTAGGTCAGATTGACCATGTTGATAAGGCCGGCCTGCTCCGCAGCTTCGGTCATTTCCAGCGCCTCGGCATAGGTCGGCGCCAGCGGCTTTTCGCAGAAAACATGCTTGCCCGCCGCCAGCAGCGCCAGCGTCGTCGCCTTGTGCACGCCATCCGGCGTGGCGTTGATGGCGGCATCGAACGCGCCCCATTGCAGCGCCGTCTCAAGACCCTCGAAAGCATGGCCAATCTCGTTCTGCTCGGCGAAGGCTTGCGCCCGACCCGGTATGGCATCGGCGCAAGCGACGATGCGGCAATCTTCCAGCAGGCCGAATTCGGTCATGTGCTGGCCGGCAATGCCGCCGGTGCCGAGAAGCAGAAGCCGATGCATGATTTCAGAACCTTTTCGAGGATGCGTCAGAGCGCGACGAAGATTTTTAGCGGAGACCTTCCTCGCCGTCCCGATGCAGCCGGGGTCCCTTCTGCACCAGCTTTTCCTTCGCCGCCGCAACCGGGACGTTCGGCGCGTCGGCGATCGCCGTCCACGCCGGCGCGGGATTGTGGGCCCAGTGCACGGCGTTGCGCAGCACCTGCCGCACCTCGGTATTGTGATAGATCGGATAGGTCTCGTGGCCGGGACGGAAATAGAAGATTTTTCCGGCGCCGCGCTGGTAGGTCAGGCCGGAGCGGAACACCTCGCCACCCTCGAACCAGGAGATGAACACCGTCTCCAGCGGCTCCGGCACGGCGAAAGGCTCGCCATACATTTCGGTGTTGGGCAACTCGATGCATTCGCCCAGCCCCTGTGCGATGCGATGACTGCGGTTGACGACCCAGATGCGCTCGCGCTCGCCCGCCTCGCGCCATTTCAGCGAGCAGGCGGTGCCCATCAGCCGCTTGAAGATTTTCGAGAAATGGCCGGAATGCAGCACGATCAGCCCCATCCCTTCCCAGACGCGCTTCTGCACCCGCTCGACGATGGCGTCCTCGACCTTGCCGTGCGCCGCATGGCCCCACCAGACGAGCACATCGGTCTTGGCCAACCGCTCTTCAGTCAGCCCATGTTCGGCGTCCTGCAGCACCGCCGTTGTCGCCGCGATGCCGGCATCCTCGTTCAGCGCCGAAGCGATGGTGGCATGCATACCCTCGGGATAGAGGCCGGCGACGACCGGGTTCTCCTGTTCATGCACGTTTTCGCCCCAGACCAGTGTCTTGATCGGCATGATGCATCTCCTGCGAATTCGCAAATTGGATCGTTTCAAATACAACATCGGGCGTTCACCGCAAGGGCCTGGCTCAACGATCCGGCATTCGTGTCCAGCCTCTTGCGGATCGGCCGGACTTTGCACAATCTCAACCGGCAAACCCCGGAGGCAGCAATGCGCGGCGAAGTGCTTTACTACGATGAAAGCCAGGGTTTTGGCTTCGTCCATGCCGACGATGGCGAGCGTTATACCTTTACGCGTGAGGATTTACGCCGCGAGGCCACGGTCGGGCAGGGCACGCTCGTCGAATTCCAGCCGAATGGCGGGCGCGCGCGCGACATTCTCATCCTCCGCGCCCAGATCGGCGCCTCCACCCCGGATCGGCACGAAGAGGCGGCTACTCAGCCGGCAGGGGCGCAGTCCGCGGCGCATTTCGGCCGCCTGGCGATGGAGGATGAACGGCAGTCCTCGGCCAGCCTGCCGGGATATTTCTGGCGCGCGCTCACCACCAATTATGTGAATTTCGCCGGTCGCGCCCGCCGCAAGGAATATTGGGGGTACGCGCTGTTCTGGCTGATTGGATTCACCGTGCTGCTGATCGCCGGGCTGCTGCTCGATGTGTCAACCGGCAGCCTAGACAGCGGACAGGACTTGCCAATCGCCACGTTCGGCATCGTCGGCACCTTCACGGTGGCAACCTTCTTTCCCGGCATCGCGCTGATGGCGCGCCGCCTGCACGATATCGGCCTGTCGGGCTGGCTGGTTCTCGTCGTGGTGATCCCGCTCGGCTGGCTGGTCATGCTGGTCTTCGCGCTGGTGCCGACGCAAAAGCGCGAAAACCGCTGGGGACCGATCCCGGAAGGCGTCACGCCTACGCCAACGACGCCGCCGGATGAAGAGGCTGTCTACTAACGGGACACCTACCCCAGGAATTTTGCCAGGATCGCGTCGCCCATCTCTGTCGTGCCGACTTCCTTCATGCCGGCCGACATGATGTCCTTGGTCCGCAGGCCATCGTCCAGCACGGCGGCGATCGCCGCCTCCAGTTGGTCGGCCTCGGCCACCATGGCGAAGGAATAGCGCAGGCACATGGCGAAGGAGGCGATCATCGCGATCGGATTGGCGATGCCCTTGCCGGCGATGTCCGGCGCCGAACCGTGCACCGGCTCGTACAGCGCCTTGCGCTTGCCGGTTTTCGCGTCCGGCGCGCCGAGCGAAGCCGACGGCAGCATGCCGAGCGAGCCGGTCAGCATCGCCGCCACATCCGACAGCATGTCGCCGAACAGATTGTCGGTGACGATGACGTCGAACTGCTTCGGCCAGCGCACCAGCTGCATGCCGCCGGCGTCGGCCAGCATGTGGTCCAGCTTGACGTCGGAATATTTCGCTTTGTGGGTCTGGGTCACCACCTCGTTCCACAGCACGCCCGACTTCATGACGTTGCGCTTTTCCATCGAGGTGACGTGGTTGTTACGGGTGCGCGCCAGCTCGAAGGCGACGCCGGAAATGCGTTCGATCTCGAACGTGTCGTAGACCTGCGTGTCGATGCCGCGCTTCTGGCCGTTGCCGAGATCGATGATCTGCTTCGGCTCGCCGAAATAGACGCCGCCGGTCAATTCGCGCACGATCAGAATGTCCAGGCCCTCGACAACTTCCTGCTTGAGCGAGGAGGACGCGGCGAGCGCCGGGTAGCAGATCGCCGGACGCAGATTGGCGAACAGCTCCATGTCCTTGCGCAGGCGCAGCAGTCCAGCCTCGGGCCGCACCTCATAGGGCACGCTGTCCCATTTCGGCCCGCCGACGGCGCCGAACAGCACCGCATCGGCAGCCATCGCCTTATCCATATCGGCGTCGGAGATCGCCGCGCCATGCGCGTCGTAGGCGCAACCGCCTACCAGTCCTTCGTCAGTGACGAAACCGGCGCCGGTTTTATCGTTCATGGCTGCGATCAGCTTCTTGACCTCGGCCATGGCCTCGGGGCCGATGCCGTCGCCGGCGAGGAGGAGAAGCTTTTTCAATGCCATGATGATTGTCCTGAAATCTGCGCCTGGAATGTGTGAATAGCCGCGAACTTGCTAACCGCCGAAGCGCCGCCGCGCAAGCATATCGTTCGACTGATCGGTTATGTTCTGCAGGTCGAAACGGGAACCGGCTCTAGCGGTGCTGCAGGATATTCACCAGCCGCCCGAAGGGATCCCGCACGTAGAAGCGCCGCACGCCCCATGGCTCCTCCACCGGCCCGTATTCGATGGCGACGCCGGCCTCCTTCATCGCGGCAAGCGCCGCATTGACATCGTCGACCTCGATGGAAAGGTCCGGCACCGGCGTCCCGCTGCCGCCTTCCGAGGCGAAGCTGACCTGCACGCTCATGCGCTCGGCCGAACCGTAGGTGGCGATCCAGCCATGGTCCATCAAAAGATCGAGGCCGAGTATATTCCCATAAAAATGTTTCGCTGCCGAAACATCCGCCGTCGCGATATTGGCGACGATGCGCCTGACCTTCACCGGGCTGACCTTCATGAGAAGAACTCCTCGCTGCCGCAGGCAAACACAACGAACGCATTTCCGGTCGGTCTTCAGCCAGTCAGGCGCCGCGCCGCAGCGCCGTCACTTCGATCTCGATCTTCATTTCCGGCCTGTTCAGCCCGCAGACGATCATCGTCGCGGCAGGGCGTATCTCGCCGAAGGCCTCGCCAAGGATCGGAAACACCCGATCCACGAATACCGCATCGGTGATGTAGTAATGCGCCCGCACTACGTCCGCGAGTTCGAAGCCGCCTTCCGCCAGCGCCTTTTCGATCGTCGCCAGGCAATTGCGCGCCTGCGCCTCGACCTCGTCCGGCATCGTCATGGTGGCGTAGTCGTAGCCAGTCGTGCCGGAAACGAAGCACCAGTCGCCCTGCACCACGGCGCGCGAATAGCCGGCGGTCTTTTCGAAGGGCGAACCGGTGGAGATCAGCTTGCGCACGGCCTGCTCGCCGGCTCAGTTCGGCGGCGTCAGCGCGGTCTTCATCGCCTGCCGCAGATCGGCCGGCCATTTATCCGCCGCCGGCCAGGCCTGCGGGGCGCCCTTGTCGCTCTGATGCGCGAAATACAGCGCCTTGTTGCCGGCATCGACGGCCATGAAGGAATCGGCGACACCGCAGGCATGCGGCGTGCAGCCGCTGGCGTAGATCGCGCCGGAAGCCATCTTTTCGGTGCCGCCGCCGACCAGCAGCCCGGTGACGACCTCGGTAAGGTCCTTGCCCAGCAGCTTGCGGCCCGCTTCATAAACGGCCTCGTTGTGGAAGGCGTCGATGATGTTTTGGAATTTCGATGCGTCGATGTCCTTCCAGTCCGTCTTCGGCTCGGGGACATAGCTTAGCATGCCGGCCGTCATCAGCCCGCTGTCGGGTGTCCAGCTCAGCACAGCCTTCGATTCACCTGGCAAAAGGTAGGGCACGAAACTGATGCTGTAGTCGGAAACCGCCGCCGGCGGCGCGCCGCATTCCTCGGCCCCGACCGAAACAGTGCGGATGTCGGCATCCTTCGGTTTCCACACCAGCAGCATGGCCGGTCCGCAGGCATTGCCGCCGGGACCGACGTCGAACAGCGCCACCTTGGTGCCGGCGACATCGACGACCTTCTCGAAATAGACGACATAGTCGCGCGCCAGCTCCTTGCCGCCGAAGGACAGGATCTTCTCGCCATATTCTTCCGGCTGCGCGATCGTCAGCTCGCCGCCCTCGAAGGGGATCGGCGCCTGCTTTTCGCTGGCCCCGGCGTCCGCATCGGGCGCGGCCGTCTGCGCAAATGAGGCTGCGGACGCCAAGAACAGCATTGCCGCCGTGGTTGCGATGAGAAAGGGCCGCATCGTCACCTCCCGGTTGCCGGCTCTACGCGATGCCCGGGCCGTTCAGGCCCAGGGCCGGCTTTCGGCGTTGCGCTTTTCGAACGAGGCGATGGCGTCCGACTTCTCCATCGTAAGGCCGATATCATCCAACCCGTTGAGCAGGCAATGGCGCTTGAAATCGTCGAGGTCGAAATGCACCACGCCGCCATCCGGACCGCGGATTTCCTTGGCTTCGAGATCGATCGAAACCGTCGCGTTGGAGCCGCGATCGGCGTCGTCCATCAGCTTTTCCAGATCTTCCGGGCTGACGGTGATCGGCAAGATGCCGTTCTTGAAGCAGTTGTTGTAGAAAATGTCGGCGAACGAGGTCGAGATGACACAGCGAATGCCGAAATCCAGCAGCGCCCACGGCGCGTGCTCGCGGCTCGAGCCGCAGCCGAAATTGTCGCCCGCCACAAGAATCTGCGCCTTGCGGTAGGCCGGCTTGTTGAGCACGAAATCGGGATTTTCCGAACCGTCGTCATTGTAGCGCATCTCGGCGAAAAGCCCCGTGCCGAGCCCGGTCCGCTTGATCGTCTTGAGGTAATCCTTGGGGATGATCATGTCGGTATCGACATTGATGATCGGCAAGGGCGCGGCGACGCCGGTGAGCTTGGTGAACTTGTCCATGGCTATTGCCCGTCTTTCACGTTGCGGGGATTTTTTGTTGGGGTCGGTTTACACAAAGGCTCGGGCAAAGAAAAGGCGGCTGTTGCGGGCGGGTCTTGATTCAGGAATGGTCCTGCTGCCTGCCGGCGTTGGAAAACCGGTCGAAACCATTCCATTTTCGTGCAAACTGCCGGCATGAGCGACCGCCCTGCCGTAATATACGCTGCCGAACCTGGCCTCGGTCCCGCCGAATTCCGTCGCGTGCTGGAAGAATCCGGGCTTGGCGCGACCCGTCCTGTCGATCCGGAGCGGCTGAAGGCGATGCTCGACGGCGCCGATCTCTTGTTGACCGCCCGTCTTGGCGGCCCCGAAGGCGAACTGATCGGCGTCTGCCGCGCCATCACCGATTTTTCATGGGTCTGCTACATCTCCGAATTGGCGGTGTCGAAACAGGCGCAAGGCCTCGGCATCGGCAAAGGCCTGCTGGACGAAACCCGCCGCCGGCTGGGCCCGTGGGTTGCGCTTGCGCTGATCTCGATGCCGGACGCGGTCGGCTTCTACGAGCGCGTTGGCCTGGCACGCATGACCGATGCGTTTTGGCAAAAACGCGAACGCTAGAACACCAGCGAGCGATGAAGCTGCACACCGGCCCAGGCGCCGTCGCCAACCGCCAGCGTGACCGAATGAGGGATACGTGCCGCATCACCACAGGCGAACGCGCCCGGCACGGTCGTTTCCTTGGTCTCTTCGGTCTTGATCTGCGATCCGAACGGCGTCGGCTCCAGCTCGGCACCAAGGCCTGCGGCGACGGACGAGGCAGGATGCGTCTCAGTCGCGGTGAAAAGCCCGGCGAAGGAAAGAACCCGCCCGTCTGTCAATTCCACATCCGCATGGCCTTTGATTCTTGCGATGGGTGTTTCCTCGACGCTGACCTGGCGCGCCACCAGGTCAGCGCGTATCGCATCGTCGAGCGGCACGGCGTCATTGGTAAAGAACGTCACCGCGCCCCATTCGGGGATGAACTGCGCCTGGTGCACCGACATCTGGCTCGTGCCGATGACGCCGATCCGGCCTCGGCCGAGTTCATAGCCATGGCAATAGGGACAGTGGAAGATGCTCTTGCCCCACCGTTCCCCGACGCCCTCGATGGCAGGTAAAGTATCGGCGACCCCGGTGGCGAAAAGCAGGCGGCGCCCTCCATGCTCGTCACCGTCCTCGATCCCGACGACAAAGGCGTCCTTGTCGCCCCGCGCTGTTTCCGCGCGTCCGTCGATCCAGGTCAGCGTCGGATAGGCGAGAAGCTGTTCGCGCGCCTTGGCCGCAAGGACCGCCGGATCGACGCCATCCTGGCCGAGAAACCCGTAGGAATGGCTGGCGAAGCGATTGCGGCGCTGCCCCGCGTCGATCACCAGCACCGAGCGGCGCGCGCGCAGAAGCTGCAGCGCGGCGGCCATGCCGGCATAGCTGCCGCCGATAATGATCACATCATGCTGCATGTCGATGTCCTATGCTTGCGGCGTCCGGATGGATTGGTGCCGCCGGGCAAAATCCGCTGCGATGTCGCCGATCCTCACCTGCGCGAAATGTTCCAGCAGCAGCGCTTCGGCCTTGGCGAAGGCGCCGTCGAGCGCGGCATTGACCGACTGTTCGACCAGGCATTCCGGCACTTCGCTGTGGTTGCCGATGGCAAAGACAGCCGGTTCGCCAAGAACCTCGTGCAGTTGGCGCAGTGTCACCGTCGACAGATCGGCGGTAATCGACCAACCGCCGGCATGGCCGCGCGCCGAAGCGACGATCCCGGCCTCGCGCAGCAGTCCCATCGTGCGCCGCACAACGACGGGATTGGTGTTCATGCATTGCGCCAGCGCCTCCGACGTCATCGGCCGATCGTGTTCGGCCATGTGCAGAAGCGCGTGCAGGACTGAGGAAAGGCGGCTGTCTCTTTTCATGTAACTTTTGATATTACGAATATGAACAGGCTGTCAAGAAGCCGCTGCCGAAGCCATCGTCATCGGAAGCTGCAGCGAAGCCTGGGCTGGCCGGCTCCGGTCCCAGAGGCCGCGCGCTTCCAACAAAAAATCTATCCACGCCCTCTCCATCCCCTCCTACACTCTCCGTAGTTCCTACCGCGGGAGCGCCGGTCATGACGGTGGTTGTGCGTAGAGGAACCGGTTCCCGGCAAAACCGCTAACGTGGCGGCGGAGGCGGGCCGCGGTCCTTTTCCGGAAGGGGAAGACTTGAAAATTGTTCGCCAGCCGGTAACGGGGCGCGGGCAAGAGACAAGCGGGCCTGATGAGGCAGCGCTGGGTTTTCCTCCGGAGCGGTAAGCTTCCTTCCAAAGAAGCAGCTCCGCTCCCTTGACCGGGGAGCTCCCCTGCGGAAGCCGCGGTAAAGACTGGACGGGCGGTTGTGAGACCGCACGACTGCCCCCTCCCAGATGAGCGATCGCGCGACCGCCCGTCTTCCCGACCTTCGCCTTGTGGCAGGTCAATTCTCCGGCAATGGCCAGACTGCGAAAGCAGGGCGTGGCGAAGAGGAGGCGCGTCCGTTCAAATCACATTCAGTTCCCGGAACGGACGCCCGGACGTCACCCGTTCGTAGCCAAAGGCCGAGCAATCGATGGAGCGGTAGCCGCCATGCACGACCAGTTCCGCCAGCGCCTTGCCCACCGCCGGCGCCTGCTGCAGCCCATGCCCGGAAAAGCCGTTGGCGAAGAGAAAGTTGCCGACCTGGGGATGCGGCCCGATCACCGCATTCTGGTCGAGCGTGTTGTAGTCATAATGACCAGCCCAGGCGCGCGTCATCTTGATCGCCTCGAAGGCCGGGATGCGGGTCGCCAGCACCGGCCAGATCGTTTCCTCGAACAGGCTCCATTCCGGCTCGAAATCGGCCGGGTCGGCGGCGGTCTCGCCCTCTTCCGATTCGGCGCCACCGGTCAGATAGACCGAGCCTTCCGGCCGCACATAGATGCCGCTCGGATCGACCAGCAGCGGCATGTCGGCGAATTTTTCTCGCGCTTCGAACACGAACACCGTGCGCTTGCGCGGCTCGACCGGCAGGGCGATGCCGGCCATGGCGGCGACCTTGCCGGCATTGGGGCCAGCGGCGTTGACGACGATGCCGGCGTCCAGCCGCTCGCCATTGGCGAGCGTCACGCCGGTGACGCGGTTGCCCTCCCGGCCGATCGCGGCGACCGGCGCGGTGATAAGATCGACATCCATGCCGCGCAGCGCCTTGCGCAACAGAGCCAGCAGCGCATGGGCGTCGAACCAGCCTTCGCCGCTCAACCCGAGCGCGCCGGCAACCACGCCTTCCGGCGAAAGCCAGGGGAAACGCCGCCGCAGCGCCTCGATATCCTCCAGCACGATGTCGGCGCCCTCGGCGATCTGTGTTTCATGGTTCGCCTTGAGGATCGGCAGGCCTTCCTCGCCGGCGAGGATCAGATAGCCACCTTCGCGGAAGCCGATATCGGCCTCAGTGCCGAACTCCTCGCGCAATCGCCGGAACAGGCCGAGCGTGAAGCGCGACAGGCGGATGTTTTCGGCGATGGAGAATTGCTGGCGGATCGACGCCATCGACAGGGTCGTCGCCGCGTGGGCAAACTGCGGATCGCGCTCGATCAGCGCCACCGTCCCCGAAAACCCTTCCTTGCGCAGATGATAGGCGAGCGACGAGCCGACGATGGCCCCGCCGACGATCACGATGTCATAGTGCGCCATGATGCATGTCCCGGATTGCTTCGATGCAAACAGCTTGAGCCGCTAGACCTTGCAAGGGCCAGCCTTGAAAGGCAAGAAGACCAGATGACCCAGACATACCGCCCGCGCCGTTCCGTGCTTTACGTACCCGCCACCAACGACAAGGCGCTGGCCAAGATCGCCACGCTTGCCTGCGATGCCGTCGTCATCGACCTCGAGGATGCCGTCGCGCTGCAGGACAAGGCCGCCGCCCGCGAAAAGCTCGGCGCCATTTTCGCCAACCGGCCGGGCAAGCGCTACGAGATGATCATCCGCGTCAACGCGCTCGCCAGCGAATGGGGCAGCGACGATCTCGCCGCCGCCGCCGCCTGCGAACCGGACGGAATCCTCCTGCCCAAGGTGGATACGGCGCGCGATATAATCGAGGCCGGCGATGTGCTGGACGATGCCTTTGCGCCGGAAAGCGTCCGGTTGTGGGCGATGATCGAGACGCCGAAGGGCCTGCTCAACATCGGCGCCATCGCCGAACTCGGCCGCGACCCGGCCTCGCGGCTTGCCTGTTTTGTCGCCGGCACCAACGATCTGGCCAAGGAAACCGGTGTCCTCGCTTTGCCGGACCGGCGCTATATGGTGCCGTGGCTGATGCAGATATTGTTGGCTGCGCGTGCCGGCGGCCTCGATGTCGTCGATGGCGTCTTCAACGATTTCCGCGATGCCGACGGCCTGGCGCGCGAATGTGCCGAGGCGGTCGCCATGGGATTCGACGGCAAGAGCGTCATCCACCCGGCACAGATCGAGGCGGTCAACAAGTCGTTTTCGCCCTCGGAGGTGGCCTTGACGGAAGCCCGCGCCATCCGGGATGCTTTCGCCAGGCCGGAGAACGCCGGCAAGGGCGTCATCGGCCTGGATGGCAGAATGGTTGAGCGCCTGCATCTCGCCCAGGCCGAAAGACTTCTCGCCAAGGCCGGGGCGATTGGCGCATGATAACGAAGATTACAGCATAGGATCGACCCGATGCGACTCTACCGTTTCCTCACCGAAGTCGACGATTCCAAATTCTGTCACAAGGTGACCGCGGCCTTGAACAAGGGCTGGCACCTCTACGGTTCGCCCACCTACGCCTACGACAAGAAGGGCAAGGTCATGCGATGCGGCCAGGCCGTGGTGAAGGATGTCGATGGCCAGGAATACAAGGCAGGCGAAACCAAGCTGGGCGACTGGTAGGACTTTTCCTTGCCCCTTCAGGAAAAGGTGCCGAGCGAAACGAGGCGGATAGGGCGTTTAGTTCTGAATCGCTCTAAAGCGGACAGTTCTACTCCGCCGCTTCCTCGAGCTTTTCCATGTCGTCGTCGGACAGGCCGAAATGGTGGCCGATCTCGTGGATCAGAACATGGGTGACAATGTCGCCCAGCGTCTCCTCGTTCTCGGCCCAGTAGTCGAGGATGGCGCGGCGGTAGAGCGTTATCCGGTTCGGCCCCTCGCCGGTCGCCGGGTTCCAGCGCTCGGCAATGCCGCGCCCCTCGAATAGGCCGAGCAGGTCGAAGGGCGTTTCCAGCGACAAATCGTCCATGATCTCGTCGGTAGGGAATTCCGCCATCTGGATGATGATCTCGCCGGTCAGATTGCGGAAATCCGCCGGCAGATGCGCATAGGCCTCCAGCGCCAGGAACTCCAGTTCTTCCAGCGAGGGTGATAGTTCACCATGCCAGGTGCGGGTCTTGTAGATGCGGGCCATTCTTCGTCCTTCGTCTCGCGGCATATAGGCTTTTGTACGGGACTCGGCAAACGACGGTCATGCCCGGCGGGGCCGCTTCGAAAACAACAGGAATAAATTCTTTTCTTCGGGGCGCTTGACTCTCGTCGCAGGCTCAGGAATCTATAAGAACACAACAGGAACAAACTGTAGGAAAGCGACCGCCATGGCGACGAACGCCGTGGCGCAGAAGGCTATTTTCGCCCTGCGCCGGGAAATCTCGAGGATAGAAGGCACGCTGCCCGAACGGTTCGCCGAACCCGGTTCGGAGGACGCAGTCGTGCTGCGCCACAATGGCCGCCCTCGCGGCGAGGCCAGCCTGCTCATTACCGGAGTCCCAGCCTTGGACGAAGCGCTGGGCGGCGGGATTTCCAAGGCAGCGTTGACCGAAATCCACGGCCAGCATTCCCGCGATGCCGGCGCCGTGACGGGTTTCACGCTGTCGCTGATCAGCCTCCTGCTCAAACAGGCGCCGTCAAAGCCGGTTCTGTGGATCGGCACATCAGGGTTTTTCGCCGAAGCGGGCCTTCCCTATGCGCATGGGCTTTCCCGCCTGTTCGGCATTATGCCGCAGGGCGTGCTGTTCGCCGAAGCGCCGAGACCGGTCGATGCGCTGTGGATCGCCGAGGAGGCGGCTGGGCTGAAGACACTGGCGACCGTCGTCATCGAGATCTCAGGCAATCCGCAACGGCTGGACCTGACCGCGACACGCCGGCTGCACCGCCGCGCTGCCGAGGCGGGCCGCCCGGTCTTCCTGCTCCGACAGTCGGCACAGGCCGAGGCGACCGCCGCACCCCTGCGCTTCGCCGTCACCCCGGCGCCGGCCGGGAAGCGGCATATCCTTGGCCGGCCGCTCGCTGGTTCCATTGGGCCACCGGCCTTCATCATCGCCCTCGACAAGAACCGTCTGGCGCCTTCAGCGCGCTTTGTACTCGAATGGAATGCCGATGAACGCACCTTTGAAACGCGTGATGCACTCCGGCACGGCAGGCCGCAGGATCCTGTCGCTCTGGTTCCCCTACCTCGCCACCGACCGGATATGGCGGCAGCGGCTGGGCCGCGCATGGCTTACGGCCTGTTCCGCTTTCCCCCCGCTGCTCGTCAGCCATCGTGACGGCAACGCTCAGCGCATCGCCGCGCTCGACCATCGCGCCGAGATGCTGAAACTGAAGCGAGGTATGGGCGTTGCCGATGCGCGCGCCATGCATCCTTCGGTGGAAATCGTCGAGGCCGACCCCGAAGCCGACCGCCGCCTGCTCGAAGGCCTCGCCGACTGGTGCGACCGCTACACGCCGCTGGTGGCGCTCGACGGAACCGACGGGCTTTTCCTCGACATCACCGGCTGCAGCCATCTTTTCGGCGGCGAGGAGGCTCTGGTCGCCAACATGCTGCGCCGCTTTTCCGAGCAGGGTCTTGAAGCAAGCGCCGCCGTCGCCGCAACGGCCGGCACGGCTTGGGCCGTCGCCCGTTTTCGCGGCAATTTCGTCGTGCCCGATGGCGAGGAAGCCGGTTGGCTGATGCCATTGCCGCTGGCGGCTTTACGTCTCGATGCAACGATCTGCACGGCCCTCGACAGCGTGGGCCTACGCACGATCGAGGCAGTCATGACGACGCCCCGCGCGCCGCTTGTCCGCCGCTTCGGCAAGGCGCTTGTCCTGCGTCTTGATCAGGCGCTCGGCCAGATCGACGAAGCGCTGTCTCCGCGCATGCCGGTGCCGGAACTGTCGGCCGAGCGCGCGCTAGCCGAACCCGTCATGATGGTGGAGGACATCGAGCGCATTATTCTTCTCCTCGCCACAGCGCTCCAGGAAGCGCTGGAAAGGCGTGGCGCCGGCGCGCTCGGCCTGCGGCTCTTCCTGTTTCGGGTCGATGGCGCCGTCACCCGGCTTTCCGTTCATCTGTCACGGCCGGCGCGTGCCCCGGACCGGATGGCAAAACTTTTCCATGAACGGTTGGCGGCACTTGGCGATAGCCTCGACACCGGCTGCGGCTTCGATCTCGTCCGGCTCGCGGTGGAATCGGTTGCGCCGCTTGCCGCACAGCAAGTCGATCTTGGCCATGCGGATCGCGACGACGACGCCGATCTGGCGCTGTTCGTCGACCGGGTCTGCGCTCGGCTCGGCCGCAACGCCGTGCGTCGGCCGGTTCCCGTCGCAAGTCACCTGCCGGAACGGTCAGTGGCTTTTTCATCCTTCGCCAATGCCGCCAAAATCGTCGAGACCGCGCTGCCGGCCAGGGCGGAGCGCCCGATGCGTTTGCTCCGCCAGCCCGAACACGTCGAGGTCGTGGCCGAAGTCCCGGAGGGTCCGCCCCTGCAATTCCGTTGGCGACGCGCACATTACCGCATTGCCCGTGTCGAAGGGCCGGAGCGGATCAGCCCGGAATGGTGGCTTGAGAGCTTGCCTCCCGTCGAGAAAAAGGACGGTGAAACGGATCCGGATCACGAAAAGCGCCGCAAGCAGGCCGCGGCGCTGAAAACGACGCGTTCGGTTCGCGATTATTTCCACGTCGAGGATACCGACGGCCGGCGCTACTGGCTTTACCGCCAGGGATCTTACGGCAATGCCGATGCGCCCCCGCGCTGGTTCCTGCACGGCATCTTCGCATGAGGCCGACGCTACCGCCCTGCAGCACGCCAATTGAACCGCGCTATATCGAGTTCGGCGTCCAGTCGAATTTCTCTTTCCTGCGCGGCGCCTCACAGCCAGAGGAACTGGTCGTCGCCGCCTGCATGTTCGGTCATGCCGGCATGGGTCTTGCCGACCGCAACAGCGTCGCTGGCGTGGTGCGCGCCTGGAGCCAGTCAAAGCATATCCAGCTTGCCGACGCAGAGCCCGTGCACCTGCCCTATCATCCCGGTTGCCGCCTCGTCTTTGCCGACGAAACGCCTGACATCCTGGCCTATCCGCAGGACCGCCAGGGTTGGGGGCATTTGTGCCGCATGCTGACCCAGGCCAATTTGCGCGACGAGACCGGGAAAGGCGCGACGCTTCTCAAGCGAACCGATCTTCTGGAATGGGGCGATCGGCTGTCCCTGGCGGTCCTGCCTGAACTGGCCGCTACCGAAGACGCAACGCTTACTCTGCTGCGCGGGCTGAAATATCGGTTCGGCGACGACATCCGATTGGCCGCCGCCCCCGCCTATCACGGCGACGACCATTTCCGTCTGGAGAAAGCCGCGGCTTTGGCTGGCGCGGCGAAATTGCCGCTGATGGCCACCAACGACGTGCTCTATCACGCATCCGAGCGCCGGCCGCTGCAGGATGTGCTGACCGCCATCCGGCTGAACAAGACCGTCGCCGAGGCCGGGTTCGCTCTGGAAGCCAATGCCGAGCGCCACATGAAGTCCGGTTTTGAAATGGCGCGGCTGTTCCGCCGCCATCCGGAAGCGCTGGACGAGACGCTGCGCTTTGCCGAAAGCCTGACCTTCTCGCTCGATGAATTGAAGCACAATTATCCCGAGGAAACGACCGAGGAAGGCGTCGATCCGCAGACCGAACTGGAACGATTGACCTGGAAAGGCGCCCACCGGCGCTATCCCGGCGGCATTCCGCAAAAAGTCACCGGCCTGATCCGCCATGAACTGGCGATCATCGCGGAGAAGACCTATGCCCGGTATTTCCTGACCGTGAATGACATCGTCCGCTTCGCACGGGAAAAGGCGGATGTCCTGTGCCAGGGACGCGGCTCGGCCGCCAATTCCGTGATCTGCTATTGCCTCGGCATTACCGATGTCGATCCGTCGCTGATCGAGGTTCTGTTCGAGCGCTTCGTCTCGACCGAACGTGACGAGCCGCCCGACATCGACGTCGATTTCGAACATGAGCACCGCGACAAGATCATCGCCTATATCTACGAGAAATACAGCCAGAAGCACACTGCGCTGGCGGCGGCGGTGATTTCCTATCGCGGCCGCTCCGCCCTGCGCGAGGTCGGCAAGGCGATGGGACTTTCCGACGATGCGCGCAGCGCGCTTTCCGGCTCGATCTGGGGCTGGTGGTCGTCCACGCTCGGCGAGCACGAAGCCAAGGCTGGCGGGCTCGATCTGGAACAGGCCATATCCCGCCATGTCATCGATCGCTCCAATGAGATCATGGGCTTTCCCCGCCATCTTTCGCAGCATGTCGGCGGCTTCGTCATCACCAAGGATCGGCTCGACGAGATCGTTCCGATCATGAAAACGGCCATGCCCGAACGCAAGATGGTCGAATGGGACAAGGACGACCTCGATGCCGTCGGCCTCCTCAAGGTCGATGTCCTGGCGCTCGGCATGCTCACCTGCTTGAAGAGGGCCTTCACCCTCTTGGAAGATCACTATCGGGTCCGCGACGAATACGGCCGACCGGTCACCCTGGCGACGCTGCCGCAAGAAGATCCCAAGGTCTATGACATGATCTGCCGGGCCGACACGCTCGGCGTTTTCCAGATCGAATCGCGTGCGCAGATGTCGATGCTGCCCCGGCTGAGACCGCGCCGATTCTACGATCTCGTCATCGAAGTGGCGATCGTCCGCCCCGGTCCCATCCAGGGCAACATGGTGCATCCCTATTTGCGCCGCCGGATGGGGGTGGAAAAGATCGACTATCCGAGTCCGGTGCTGGAAGCGATTCTGAAAAGGACGCTGGGCGTGCCGCTGTTCCAGGAACAGGCGATGAAAATCGCCATCGACGCCGCCGGCTTCAAACCGAGCAAGGCCGATCAGTTGCGCCGATCGATGGCGACGTTTCGGCGCAATGGCACAATCGACGGCCACAAGCGTGAATTCATCGAGGGCATGGTCGGCAACGGTTATGAGAAAGAGTTCGCCGAGCGCTGCTTCAGCCAGATCGAAGGCTTTGGCGACTATGGCTTCCCCGAAAGCCACGCGGCTTCCTTCGCCCTGCTCGTCTATGCATCCTGCTGGTTCAAGACCTTTTACCCGGACATCTTCTGCGCCGCCATCCTCAACTCCCAGCCCATGGGCTTCTATGCCCCGGCGCAGCTCATCCGCGATGCGCAGGACCACGGCATCGAAATCAAACCTGTCGACATCAATCACTCAGATTGGGCCTGCACGCTAGTCAAGGGCGGCTTCCAGCCAGCTCGGGTCGCCGCGCGCCATGTCGAGATGCGGCCCGTCATCAAATCCATGCGGGCTGTGCGGCTCGGCTTCAATCAGGTCAAAGGCCTGTCCGAAGCGCGTATGAACGCCTTCGTCGCACGGCGCGAGGCTGGCTACACTTCAGTGCGCGACGTCTGGCTGCGGTCGGGTCTCGAGGTGAGGGAGATCGAATGCCTCGCCAATGCCGATGGCTTTCGCTCTATCGGCCTCGACCGCCGGGCTGCGCTTTGGGCGGTCAGGGCTCTTGGCGACAGGAGCACGGCCAATCTGCCGCTGCTCGATCAACCGGGGCTTGTCCTGACTGACAATGAGCCCGAGACCCGGCTTCCGGTCATGCCGCTGGGCGAGCATGTCCTGCATGACTACCGCTCGCTCGGCATGTCGCTCAAGGCGCACCCGATTTCCTTCCTGCGCCGGCGGCTTGACCGGGCTGGCGTCACCCCTAACATAAGGCTGGCCGCGCTCGACAATGGCCGCAAGGTCTCCGTCGCCGGTCTGGTGCTGGTGCGGCAGCGTCCCGGCAAGGGCAATGCCATTTTCCTGACTCTGGAAGATGAGGAAGCGATCGCCAATATCATCGTCTGGAGGCGGGATTTCGACCGGCTGCTGCCGGTGATCATGGGTTCGAAATTCATCCGCGTCACCGGCAAGCTTCAATCGGCTTCCGGTGTCGTCCATATCGTTGCCCAATCCATGGAGGACCTCTCCTCCTGGCTGGGCGTTCTGCGTTCTTCCGAAGAGTCAGTCGAAGAAACGGACGGCGTTTCCGAGATGACAGTGCGTCATGCAAACGACGTCATGCCGAAAGGACGCAATTTCCAATGATCGAGGAGGTTGACCTGTGGCGGAGCCGGCGGCCCCTTCCTATTTGCCGTCGCTGCCGATCGACCGGGCTTCCGAGGGGAGCATGATCGGAATTCCGTCTCGCACCGGATAGGCAAGCCGCGCCAGCCTGGACACCAGTTCGCCATGTTCGCCATCCCAGACCAGCGGCCCCTTTGTCAGCGGACACGCCAGCAGTTCGAGAAGTTTAGGATCCACCTGCGCTTTGCCGGGTTCACGGTCCTGGGCCATTGCAGTCTCGCTCACTATTGCAGGCCCCACTATTGCAGGCTTGAGCCGAAATCATCGGTATCGCGCGCCAGCGCCATTTCGGTAATCGCAACCAGCGTTTCCGCCCGCGTTTTCAGGTCCGCGGCCTCCAGCAGCGCCTGCTTCTCCGCCGATCCATAGGGCGCCATCATAGAAAGCGCGTTGACCAGCATCGTGTTGTCGGCGCGGCTGACGCTTTCCCAATCGGCCTCCAGGTCGTTCGCCTGGAGATAAGCTCGAAACGTCTTCAACAGAGATGGCCGGTCGATTTCGTTAGAGGACTGGTCCTCTTGCAGATCGGCCAGAAACGGCATTATCCGGCATTGCCGGAAAGGCGTCTTCGCCGCCATCTCCTGCGCCACCCTGAAGCGGCAGACGCCCTGCAGCGAGATCAGGTATCGTCCGTCCCCGGTTTCGGCAAAGGAGGTGATGCGCCCCAGACAGCCGACATTGCACAATTCGGGCTCGCCATCGGCACGAACAGCGCCCTCGAGACTTGGCTGGATGATTCCGATCAGGCGGTGGTCGGCCAGCACGTCATCCAGCATCTGCAGGTAGCGCGGCTCGAAAACATTGAGCGGCATGCGGCCGCCCGGCAACAGCAACGCACCGGCAAGTGGAAAGACCGGAACCGTCTGGGGCAGATCCTTGTCGCGCCGATAATGTGCGTTACCTGCCTGCACTGATCATCCCAGTCCCATCGACAAATATTCCCCTGTTGATCTGGCCGGTAATCGCGGCATGGCAAGCTTGATCAGGAAAATAACAGCGACGAAAGCTTCCTGCGCGCCGAAAGCGTCGCCTCATCGGTCACTCCCCAGGCCTCGAAAAACTGCAGCAGCTGCGTTCGCGCCGCATCGTCCTGCCAGCTGCGGTCGGTCCTGATGATGGCAAGCAGGCTGTCGGCCGCTTTTTCCCGATCGCCGTGCGCATTCTGGATCATGGCCAGATCGAACCGCGCTTGATGGTCCTTCGGGTTTTCGGCCAGACGCTTTTCGAACTCCGCCGCGTCACCCAGCAAAGCGGCCTGATCGGCCAGCGCCATCTTGGCGCGGACTGCGGCCAGGGCCGGCGCGTCCTTCTTCGCCTCCGGCGCGCCGTCCAGCAGCGCCTCGGCGCCCTCCCTGTCTCCGGCCTCGAACAGCAAATCCGCCAGTCCGGCAATCGCCTCGACCGAGTCGGGAGCCTGCTGCAGGACGGCGTCATAAAGGCCGGCGGCACCCTGGATGTCACCCTTGGCGCGCGCTTCCGCTGCCGCTGCCAAGGTTTCATCGAGCTTTGGTTGCGCGCCGTTCTTGCCTGCCAGTTTGGCGATGAACTCTTCCACCTGACTTTCAGGAATGGCGCCCATGAAGCCGTCGACGGGCTGCCCGTTGCTGAAGGCAATGACCGCCGGAATGGACTGGATGCCGAGCTGTCCGGCAATCGAGGGGTGCTCGTCGATATTCATCTTGACCAGTTTCACCCGGCCGCCGGCATTCCTGACCACCTTTTCGAGAACCGGCGTGAGCTGCTTGCACGGATTGCACCACGGAGCCCAGAAATCCACCAGGACAGGCTGGGTTCGCGATTCCTGAATGACGTCGGCGGTAAAAGTCGCCGTCGTGGTGTCCTTGATGATGTCGGCAGCGGCAGCCGGCGCTGCGCTTGCCGGGCCGCCATCGCCGCCGAACTGGACAGTGGTGGTGTACTGGCCGCCCGCGGCGCGAAATGGATTGTCGTTGTTCGTCGTCATCTGGCCCTTCGCCGCGTCCTGCTCAATTTCGATATCGAAGACCGCAACCCGGTCTGCCGTGCCCACGCATGTGGCGATCACGCGGCCACTTTCAAGATGACGGGATCGTGCCCTGTCGCCTTGATGAACGAGAGCAAATCGCCTGCGGCAATCGACGTCGTCGCCTCATTGGTCAGCGGATGCGCGTTGATGACCGCATTTTGCATCAACGCCTCATCGAGGACAACCTTGACCTCCAGCCGGGCGTCATTGATGAGCCCGAACACTGTGACCGCACCCGGAACGACGCCCAGCAGCTCCATCAGTTTTTCAGACCTCCCAAAAGAGACACGGCCGGCGGCGCCGATCAGATGGTGTATCTGCTTCAGATCGACCGACGCCTCTTCATCGACGGTCACCAGGAAGTAATGGTCCTTCTTGTCCTTCAAAAAGAGGTTCTTGGTGTGCCCTCCGGGGATTTCACCGCGCAGCGCCTGCGAATCGGCCACGGTGAAAAGCGGCGGGTGACGCAGCGTCGAAACCGCAATTCCCAGTTCGTCGAGGAAAGCAAAAAGGTCTTCTTCAGATTTTGGCATTGGATCATCCGCACCGTCGAACTGCCGTTTTTGGCCAAGATGACAAAAGAGACAAGAGGCTTGTGCTTCTTTGTGTTTATTGCGGCTCTCGATGATGTGAGAGCGAGCTTTCCACGTCTCCAGCGCGAAGGTTTCAAAGTCCACGATTTCCCTGTTGCAATCGCCGCGCTCTTCGGCCATATAGGCGCGGCTTGCGGCCAAGGCCGCGCGAGCGGGTGTAGCTCAGGGGTAGAGCACAACCTTGCCAAGGTTGGGGTCGAGCGTTCGAATCGCTTCACCCGCTCCAAATCTTCTTAATTCTGAAGTGCTTAGAGGCTCGGATATCCGGGCCTTTTTGCCGTCTGGAATCTTGTTCGGTGGCCGGCAAAACGCATGCGCGCAGGGCCTCTCCATGCTAGGAGAGATCAATGGCGCAGAAGAAAGCATTCGAAGTCGATTCCTGGCTGGCAAGACCGGACCCGCGGTTTTCGATCGTGCTGATCTATGGTCCCGATCGAGGGCTTGTCGCCGAGCGGAGCAGCGACTTCGCCAAGAAAACCGGTCTCGCCCTCGACGACCCGTTTTCCGTGGTCAAGCTCGATGCGGCCGACATCGACCGTGAAGAGGGCCGCCTTCTCGACGAGGCGCGCACCGTCCCGATGTTCTCGGATCGGCGACTTCTATGGGTGCGAAATGCCGGCGCGCAGAAAGGCCTGACCGAAGACATCAAGGCCCTGGCCGCCGATCCGCCCGGCGATGCGATCATTCTGGTCGAAGCCGGCGACCTCAAGAAGGGCGCCGCGCTGCGCGCTCTGGTGGAGAGCGCCGCAAACGCCATCGCCCTGCCATGCTACTCCGACAGCGGCCGCGACATCGACCAGCTTATCGATGAGGAATTGACCAAGGCGGGAATGACCATCAGCCTCGAAGCCAGGCACACGCTGCGCCGCAGTCTGGGCGGCGACAGGCTGGCTTCGAGAGGCGAGGTGGCCAAGCTGGCGCTCTTTGCCCACGGCGCCGGCGAAGTTGGTCTTGATGACGTGAGAGCCTTGACCGGCGACGTATCGGGTCAGTCCTTCGACAATGCACTGGATGCTTTGCTGGAAGGGCGGGTCGAGGATTTCGATACCGCATTCAGCCGGCAGTGCCAGGCAGGCGGGCACCCATTTCAGGCGCTGTTGACCGTCATGCGACAATTCCACTCCCTGCATGCCATGCGCGCAGTGCTGGAAACCGACCGGAAGAGCGCTGCCGCAATCGTCGCCTCAGCACGTCCCCCGGTATTCTTTAGCCGGCGAAAGTCTGTCGAAAAGGCTCTTGAACGATGGAATTCCGAGGCGCTTTCCCGTGCTCTGACACGCTTGCAGGCCGCCGTTCTTCAGACCCGGCGCCGTTCCGACATGTCGATCGCCGTGGCAAGGCAGGCATTGCTTGGAATTGCCGTCGAAGGCGCCCGTCTTTTGAAACAACGGGAATAACTAGAGCCGGCTAAATATCACCGTTCCTGCTTCAGCCGCCGGCACAGTTCATCAAGTTGGTCCAGTGTTCGATAGGCGATGCGAAGGTGTCCGCCGTGGTTTTTGTGGGCTATCGAGACCTGCATTCCCGTCACGTCGGTCAAAAGCTTCTCGAGCGCCAGAGTATCGGTATCTTTCTCGTGCGAACTGCTGGACTTGCCGCCACCCTCCCGGGCTGCCGGCATTTGCGCCAGTGCTTCGGCCTGACGAACGGATAACCCGTCCTCGACGATCCGCTTAGCCAGCCCTGCCGGATCCTGAGCCGTCACCAGCGTCCTGGCGTGACCGGCGGAAAGCGCTCCGTCGACCAGCATGTCGCGTATCACCTCCGGAAGCCTCAGCAGACGCAGCGTGTTGGCGACATGGCTACGGCTTTTGCCGATCACCTGTCCGAGATCGGCCTGGCTGTAGCCGTGATCGTCGATCAATTGCTGATAGCCCAGCGCCTCTTCGACCGGATTGAGATCGGCGCGCTGCACGTTCTCAATGATGGCGAGTTCAAGTGCCGTGCGGTCGTTGACGTCGCGGACGATAACGGGGATTTCAGCAAGCCCGGCGCGCTGCGCCGCCCGCCAGCGGCGCTCGCCGGCGATGATTTCGAATCTGTCGCTTTGCTGGGGCGACGGTCGCACGACGACCGGCTGCACCACGCCATGCTCGCGAATCGACTGCGCAAGGTCGGCAAGATCTGCCTCGCCGAAGCTGCGCCTCGGGTTCTTGGGATTGGGCGAGACGAATTCGATCGGAACCCGGCCATCCGCTGAAGCCCGCGGCCTTTCGGCCGTCTCAGCGGGACGGTCCATTTCGCCGATCAGGGCTGCCAGGCCTCGGCCGAGGCGTTTTCTTGCCGGATCTTCAGTCATGCTTCTTCCAGATCGTTTCGATATCGAATCAATTATGCGGCCCTCAAGCGGCGTTCCCGGCGGATCACCTCCGAAGCAAGCTGCAGATAGGCTTGGCTGCCTGAGCACTTTAAATCATACAGAATTGCCGGCTTGCCATAGGATGGAGCCTCGGAAACGCGCACGTTACGGGGAATGACGGTCTCGTAGACCTTTTCACCCATATGCGCCCGCACATCCTGCACAACCTGGTTGGCGAGATTGTTCCGGCCATCGAACATGGTCAGGACGATTCCCTGGATCGTCAGGTCGGGATTGATCGAGGCCCGCACCTGCTCGACAGTCTCAAGCAACTGGCTCAACCCCTCAAGTGCGAAAAACTCGCACTGGAGCGGAACCAGCACCGAATCCGCTGCCGCCATGGAGTTCAAGGTCAGCAAATTCAGTGAAGGCGGGCAATCGATGAGAATATAGCTGAAATCAGGCGTTCTCAGGGTCGATTCGCGAATCGCGTTGCGTAGCCGCAGCACACGATCCGGCGAGGCGGCGATCTCCATCTCGACGCCGAGCAGATCCAGGGTCGATGGCACGACGAATAGCCCAGGCACGGCCGTCGCCATCGCGGCGCCTTCCAGCGTCAGTTCACCCATCAGCACATCGTATGACGAAACGGCGCGATCGCGCCGATCGATACCCAGACCTGTACTGGCATTGCCCTGCGGGTCGAGATCGACGATCAGCACCCGCTCGCCAATGGCCGCCAGGGCCGTGGCGAGGTTGATCGCCGTCGTCGTCTTGCCGACCCCGCCCTTCTGATTGGCGACTGTGATGATTCGTGGGCCGCTATGATTCATGATATATGCCGAATATATGCCGATAATTCAGGTCATTAATCCGGTTTCTTCGACACGGATCGTAAATTTCTAAATTCGAGAACGACGCCTTCCGGATCGACCAGACTGGGATGTTCTATCAGATCGAAAGCCCAGTGGTGAGCGCTTTCTGCCACCTCCTGCCGATAATCCCGTCCTTTATGGAACAGACCGGTTGCACCGTTCGTCAGCCACGGCGCAGCGAGGTCCAGTAAGGCGACCAGGGGCGCCACGGCGCGGGCGGTAACAATTTCGGGCTGGGGCACCAGTTGATAGCAATCATGAATTCGCTGGGCAAATACATGCGCGGGGAGGCCGAATTGACCGATTGTGGTTTGTAGAAATGACGCTTTTTTCCGGTTGCTTTCAACCAAACGGATGAATCCGCGGCGCTCTTGCAAAAGAAATGCCACCACAAGTCCGGGAAATCCACCGCCCGAGCCCAGGTCCAGCCAGTTCGTTGCGTCAGGGGCAATTGACATTAGCTGGGCGCTGTCCAGCACATGGCGCCGCCAAATCTCACCCTCCGTTGAAGATGCGACAAGGTTTATACGCTGGTTCCACTTGCGGAAAAGCTGCTCGAAGGCCTGAAGCCCCTCAAATGTTTCACGTGAAACGGGTCCCGCGACCGCCCGGAGACTCTCGATGGTTGCGGCAGTCAAGCCGCACCTCTTTGGAGGAGCTCTGCATTCCGAACATGGGCGATCACCAAACCAAGCGCCGCCGGGGTCATCCCCTCCATCCGTTGCGCCTCGGCGACGGAACGCGGCCGGCGATCCCGCATTTTTTGCCGCAGTTCGTTCGAAAGACCGGGAATCGTGGAGAAATCGAGACCGTCCGGAATGAGGCGGGCTTCTTCGTGGCGCAACTGCTCGACGTCCGCTCGCTGCCGATCGAGATAGACAGCGTATTTGGCCTCTGTCTCAAGGGTTTCGGCGGTCCTGGCATCGATATCGCCAAATTGAGGTTCGATACGAGCCAGCCATTCCACGCTTACGTCCGCATGGGACAGCAACTCATACGCCGACCGACGGACGCCGTCCTGATTGACCGCCAGTCCATATCTTGCGGCTTCATTGGGCGTCAAAGTGGTCTGGAAGGCCAAATTCTTCGCTTTTTGGAAACGATCCTGGACGAGGCGAAACCGCTGCCGCCTCGCTTCCCCTACGATTCCAAGGGCTTCTGCCCTCGGCGTCAGGCGTTCATCGGCATTGTCCGCTCGCAGTGAAAGCCGAAATTCCGCCCTGGACGTGAACATGCGGTATGGTTCGGCTATGCCTCGACTGGTCAGATCGTCGACCATAACTCCCAGATAGGCCTCCGAACGGCTCAGCACCACGCCGTCGGCGCCGGAAGCGCGGCGGGCGGCATTGACCCCGGCAAGGAGACCTTGTGCGGCGGCCTCCTCATACCCGGTGGTGCCGTTGATCTGTCCGGCCAGGAAAAGCCCGGTCACACGCCGCGTCTCCAGCGACGGCTCAAGCTCGCGCGGATCGATATGGTCGTACTCGATGGCGTAACCGGGCTGCAGCATTGTCGCGCGCCCAAGTCCGGGAATGGTCTTTAGGACTTCCAACTGGACTTCTTCCGGTAATGAGGTCGAAATGCCGTTGGGGTAAACGGTAGTATCGTCCAGCCCTTCCGGCTCCAGAAAGATTTGATGACCTTCCCTGTCACCGAACTTGACGATTTTGTCTTCGATGGACGGGCAGTAACGTGGGCCCACTCCTTCGATCGAACCGGAATACATGGCCGAACGCCCGAGATTCTGCCGTATGACATCATGTGTGGCGGCGGTAGTCCGCGTGATCCCGCATTCGATCTGCGGGTTGATGATTCCATCCGTCATCAACGAGAACGGCACAGGATCGGCATCGGCAGCTTGCATGTCGAGGCCGGCCCAGTCGATGGTCCGTCCATCGAGCCGGGGAGGCGTTCCGGTCTTGAGGCGTCCGAGCCGGAAACCAATGCGGGACATGGCTGCCGAGAGGCCGATTGACGCCGGTTCATTCATCCGCCCGGCGGTGATCTTGCGTTCGCCGATATGAATCAATCCACGCAGGAACGTGCCCGTGGTCAGAACAATGGCCCCGCAGCGGATACGGCGCCCATCGGCCAGAACAACACTTGTCGTTCTTTCATTCTGGACTATCAGGTCGGCAACTTGGCCTTCGATCACCGAAAGTCCCGATTGCTCAAGAATCGCCGTCTGCATTGCCTGGCGATAAAGCTTCCGGTCTGCTTGCGTCCGCGGTCCACGCACCGCCGGGCCCTTGCGCCGGTTGAGGAGACGAAACTGAATTCCGGCGGCGTCTGCGACCCGGCCCATCAGCCCGTCCATCGCATCGACCTCGCGCACCAGATGGCCCTTGCCGAGGCCCCCGATTGCGGGATTGCAGGACATCGCACCGATTGTATTGAAGGACAGCGTCACCAGCGCCGTGTTGGCGCCAAAGCGCGCTGCGGCGGCGGCGGCCTCGCAACCCGCATGTCCTCCGCCGACCACAACCACATCGAAATTCAAATCCATGGGTCCATATCCGCCATCATCAGCGTTTCACGTGAAACGACAAGCACCGGTGCATGTTTCACGTGAATCACTTCCCTATACAAAATTGACCGAAAATGACATCGAGCAGTTCTTCGGTATCGATACTGCCAACGATCCGGCCCAGCTGGTCAGCGGCCAGACGCAAATCCTCGGCATGAAGTTCAGCGCCGCGACCGCGGCCAGCCAGGCATACGAGCAGGAATTCCCGGCACCGCCTCAGCAATTCGACATGGCGGAGCCTCGACGGCAAGATATCGCCATGGAACCCTGCCGCCGACGCCGCGCGGCGTTTCAGTTCATCGAGCAGAATATCAAGCCCGGCCTCAGTCCTGACCGAGATTGCCATGTCGTACTGATGCCGGTCTTCTCCATCGGGCACCAGATCGAGCTTGGTGCCTATCCGCATCACTGCCGACGAGAGCGTCGGAAGCTTCGGGTCGACAGGCGAAACCAAATCGGTGAGCAGGAGAACGAGGTCGGCGCCGTCCAACCGCCCCTTCGCCCGTTCGATCCCGATCGATTCCACCTTTCCCGCACCGTCGCGCAAACCCGCCGTATCCGTTATCCGCACGGGCAATCCGCCCAGATCCAGCATCACCTCCAGCAAGTCGCGTGTCGTGCCCGGCTCGTCCGTTACGATGGCTACCTCACGCCGCGCCAATGCATTGAGAAGACTGGACTTTCCGGCATTGGGAGCGCCGACGATAACCACGTCAAAGCCGTCGCGAATGATCTCTGCAGCGTGGAATCCATCAATGTGATTCTGAATTTCCGCAGCGAGCGCCTCCACATCCGTCCACACCGACGACGCGACCGATCCCGGTACATCGTCCTCGTCGGCAAAATCGATCTCCGCTTCGATCATGGCGCGGGCGTGCACCAACCGTTGCCGCCAGCCGAGATAGAGTTCGCTCTGTGCGCCGCCAGCATTGGCCGCCGCAAAACGTCGCTGCGCCTCGGTCTCGGCGGCGATCAAATCCGCCAAAGCCTCGGTCTCCACCAGATCGAGCTTGCCGTTGAGAAAGGCGCGCCGGGTGAATTCCCCCGGCTCTGCCAGGCGCACGCCGTCGATGGATGTCAGGGCTTCGATCATCGACGCGACAACGGCGCGGCCGCCATGCACATGGAATTCGACGACGTCCTCGCCGGTAAAGCTGGCCGGGCCTGGAAAAAAAAGCGTCAGACCGCGATCGATCCTCTCGCCAGCGGCATTGCTGAAATCAGCGACCACTGCTTTCCGGGGTGAAAAAGCAGCTCCGTTAACGATCGTTTCGAGAGCGAATCGACAGTGGTGGCCCGACAGACGGATCACCGCCACTCCCGCTGGCAGCCTGCCGCTCGACAATGCAACGATGGAGTGTGTGAAATTCATTGCCGCGGAACCGGATAGCCGTAGTTTGATCTGAAGTCTCTAGGGATGCCGACATGAACCAGCCGCAACATAATCTGCTCGACAAGGAAGCCAGCCCGTATCTGCGACAGCACGCCGGCAATCCCGTTCATTGGCGGGGCTGGTCGGCAGCCTCCCTGGCGGAAGCGCAGGCGCTGGACCGGCCAATTCTTCTGTCGGTCGGCTACGCCGCTTGCCACTGGTGTCATGTCATGGCGCACGAAAGCTTCGAAAGCCAGGAAACCGCCGCCCTAATGAACCGTCTCTTCGTCAATATCAAGGTGGACAGGGAGGAGCGGCCCGATATCGACCAGATCTACATGGCTGCCTTGTCGGCTATGGGAGAGCAGGGCGGTTGGCCGCTTACCATGTTTCTGACGCCGGAGGGCAAGCCATTCTGGGGCGGGACTTATTTTCCGCCAGAGCCCCGATATGGGCGCCCTTCCTTTGGGCAAGTCCTCGAGGCCATCGCCAAGAGCTGGAACGAGAAGAAGGACGATCTGACAAACAGCGCCCACGCCTTGTCCAGCCATGTCGAGGCTCAGCTCTCGAGCACCGCGAGCAAAATCGGACTCGATCCCGATCAGCTCCCGACGCTGGCAGGCAGGATCGGGCAAATGATGGATCCCGAACTGGGCGGCATGCGCGGCGCCCCGAAATTTCCCAACGCACCGTTCATGCATAGCCTTTGGCTGTCGTGGATCGGGACAGGAAATGCCGGACATCGCGATCTCGTACTACTCAGTCTCGAACGTATGCTCGCTGGCGGCATTTACGATCATGTTGGAGGCGGCCTTAGCCGATACTCGACGGACGAGCGCTGGCTGGTGCCTCATTTCGAGAAAATGCTCTATGACAACGCCCAGTTGCTCCGTCTGTGCAATTGGGCGCTGGGCGAAACGGCAAACGATTTGTTCCGGATACGAATCGAAGAAACCATCGCGTGGCTTCTGCGTGAAATGTCTTCATCGGGCGACGGTTTCACGGCCAGCTATGACGCCGACAGCCAAGGTGAGGAAGGGCTATTCTACACGTGGAAGAAAGAAGACATCGACGAAGCGCTCGGGACCGACTCCTCCTTGTTTTACAATTACTTCTCGCTGGAGAAGCCCCCCGGTTGGGAGGGCGATCCAATTCTGTTCCAGACCAGCGGGCAACAGAGTGCAAGCATCGTCGATGCTCAAAAAGCGGCCGGCCTGAAGGAAGGGCTACTTGCTGCCCGCGCGCGCCGTCCCATGCCCGGTCGGGATGACAAGGTCCTGACCGATTGGAACGGCCTGGCGATCGCCGCCCTTGCTGAATGCGGTCGTTCTCTGGGCCGGGCCCAATGGATAGAACGGGCAGGGAAAGCGTTTCTATCGATACTGGAGTCCTCGCAGGAAGGCAGGCTTCCCCATTCACAGCTTGACCGACAGGCGCTGTTTCCAGCGCTGTCGAGTGACTATGCCGCGATGACCAGTGCGGCGGTGGCCCTGTTCGAAGCGACGTCCGACCGACGATTCCTGAACCATGCCCGGCATTTCATGGAAATGCTCGACCGCTGGCATTCCGATACGGACAGGACAGGCTACTATCTGACGGCTTACGACAGCGCCGATGTGCCGCTTCGCGTCCGCGGCGATGTTGACGAGGCGATCCCGTCCGCCACCGCCCAGATCATCGAGGCCTTGCAGAAGCTGGCGACGGCAACTGGCGATATAAAGCTGCAGGAGAAAGCCATTGTCGTAGCCGAACACGCCTTCGGCCGGGCTTCACGCCAGACCTATGGACAGGTCGGCATCGTCAATGCCTGTGCGGTGGTCATCGAACCGATGAAACTCATCCTCGTCGATGATCCGGACAACCCGGCATTTGTTACGGTAGCGAATCGACACCCGGACCCCAGGCGCGTCGATATCGTTCTGCCTTTGAGCGCAAATGGCGGCGGGGCAACGCTGCCAGACGGAACGCACCCCGCCACAGACAGGCCTGCGGCCTATCTGTGCATCGGCCAGTTGTGTCATCCGCCGATATGGGATGCGACCGACCTGCAAGCCAGGCTCAGGAAGCGCTGATGCCCGGCGCCTTGAGCCATGCGATCGAAAATCAGGCCGTCAGGTATTCATGGAATCGAAGAAGTCGCTGTTGGTCTTGGTCTGCTTGAGCTTGTCGATCAGGAATTCGATGGCGTCGGTCGTGCCCATCGGGGCGAGAATGCGCCGCAGCACAAAAATCTTCTGCAAGTCGGCGCGTGGCACCAGCAGGTCTTCCTTACGCGTTCCGGATTTGAGAATATCCATCGCCGGATAAATCCGCTTGTCGGCCACCTTGCGGTCGAGCTGGATTTCGCAGTTGCCGGTGCCCTTGAACTCTTCGAAGATGACCTCGTCCATGCGGCTGCCGGTATCGATCAGCGCCGTCGCGATGATCGTCAGCGAGCCGCCTTCTTCGATGTTGCGCGCGGCGCCGAAGAAACGCTTCGGCCGCTGCAGGGCATTGGCATCGACACCGCCGGTCAGCACCTTGCCGGACGACGGCACGACAGTGTTGTAGGCACGGCCAAGACGCGTGATCGAATCGAGCAGGATGACAACGTCACGGCCATGCTCGACCAGGCGCTTGGCCTTTTCGATCACCATTTCAGCGACCTGCACGTGGCGAACAGCCGGCTCGTCGAAGGTCGAGGAGATCACCTCGCCCTTCACCGACCGCTGCATGTCTGTGACTTCCTCAGGTCGTTCGTCGATCAGGAGCACGATCAAATAGCATTCAGGATGATTGGCGGTGATCGAGTGCGCGATGTTTTGCATCAGCACCGTCTTGCCGGTACGCGGCTGCGCGTTGATCAACGCACGCTGGCCCTTGCCGATCGGCGCAACCAGGTCGATCACACGCGGCGAGATGTCCTTACCGGACGGATTGTCCACTTCCATCCGTAGCCGCTGGGTCGGATAAAGCGGCGTCAGGTTGTCGAAATGGATCTTGTGGCGGATCTTTTCCGGATCGTCGAAATTGATCGTGTTGACCTTGAGTAGCGCGAAATAGCGTTCCCCCTCCTTCGGGCTGCGGATCGGTCCTTCAACGGTATCGCCGGTCTTCAGCGAGAAGCGGCGGATCTGCGACGGCGAAATATAGATGTCGTCGGGACCCGGCAGATAGTTCGCGTTGGCTGATCGCAGAAATCCGAACCCGTCCTGCAGAACTTCGACAACGCCTTCGCCGATGATCTCGATATCCTGTCCGGCCAGCTTTTTCAGGATGGCGAACATCAGCTCCTGCTTGCGCATGACGCTGGCGTTTTCGACCTCGAGCGATTCGGCATAGGCGATCAGCTCAGGTGGCTTCTTGTTCTTGAACTCTGAGAGTTTCATTTCCTGCATGGATAGACTCTGAATGTGCGTCAGGGGAAAATTTTCGGCTGTATGCGAAAGTGCCGGGCGCGGCCGAAAGCAATGAAAAGCGGCGGCGCATGGCGGGAGGAAGACCCGTCTTTTATCGTCGCTCCAGCCAAAGAGCAAGCGGCCTTTTGGCGTTGGCGAAGGTGTTCAGAAAGGCTTCACGATCACCAGGATCACAATGGCGATCATCAGCAATGTGGGTATTTCGTTGACGATACGCCAGTGTCTCGCCGGCTTTTCGTTGCGGTCTTCGGCAAACTTGCGCACGGCGCCGGAAAGATAGCCGTGGACGCCGGACATCAGGACGACCGCCGCGATCTTGGCATGCAGCCAGCCGCCCTGGAAACCGAAGCCTTTCCAGGCAAGCCAAAGGCCGAAAGTCCAGGTCACGATCATGGCTGGATTGATGATGCCGCGCAGCAGCCGGCGCTCCATCACCTTGAAGGTCTCGGACTGGACAGAACCTGCCTCCGCCGCCGTATGGTAGACGAACAGGCGCGGCAGATAGAGCATGCCGGCCATCCAGGAAATGACGGCGATGACGTGGATCGCCTTGGCCCAGAGATAGAAACCGTCCGGCGCGAAAAGAAACAGCAACCCCGCCAACACGGCGAAAATAGCGATTGCCATTGCCGCCCGGCGCAGCGCCATCTTTCCACTGCCCGTTTCCGTCGCGCCCGGCGTGGTCATCGCTTCGCCTTCCGCACCAGCCGCACCATCTCCTCGACATGCGGGATCGGCGTCTCCGGCGTGATGCCGTGGCCGAGATTGAAGATCAGCGGCCCACCGCCGAGTTTCCCGAGGATGGCATCGACGCCCTCGGCAAGCGCCGGGCCGCCGGCCACGAGCCGCAGCGGATCGAGATTGCCCTGCACGGCGCCGCCAGCCTGTAATTGCCGCGCCTGTTCCAACGGCACGGTCCAATCCAGTCCCAGACCATTCACCCCGGTCTCGCCGCGATACCCGGCATAGTTGGCGCCGGCGCCCTTCGGAAAACCGATGATCGGAACATCGGGATAAACCTCGCGCACCCTGCTGACGATCTTCGCTACGGGCGCGACACAAAATGTCCGGAACGATGCCTCATCGAGAACCCCTGACCAGGAATCGAAAATCTGCAAGGCATCGGCTCCTGCCTCAACCTGGCGGATCAGATAAGCCGCCGATTGCTCCGCAAGGATGTCCAGCAGGCTCCGGAAAGCCGCAGGCTCCCGGTAAGCGAACAGCCGAGCCGGAGCCTGGTCCGGCGTTCCATGGCCGGCGATCATGTAGGTCGCGACCGTCCAGGGCGCCCCACAGAAGCCGATCAGCGTGGTTTCCTGTGGCAGGGAGGTGCGAAGACGACGGACCGTTTCATAGACCGGCTCCAGATTCACGTGAAACGTTTCCGTATTCAGCGCCCCGATTTCTGCCGCCGTGATCGGCGTCAGCATCGGCCCGCGGCCCTCCTCGAAGCGAAGGTCCCGGCCGAGCGCATGGGGCACGACGAGGATGTCTGAAAACAGGATCGAGGCATCGAAGCCGAAGCGCTTGATCGGCTGCAAGGTCACTTCCACGGCGAAATCGGGATCGTAGCAAAGATCCAGGAAGGAGCCGGCGCGCTTCCGCGTCGCTCTGTATTCGGGAAGATAGCGTCCGGCCTGCCGCATCATCCAGAGCGGAGGCGGAAATACCGCCTCGCCTCGCAGTACCTTCAGGACGGTCCGGTTCTCACTCATGTCTTCGTCCTCAAGAGCCCTTCTAAAAAAATAAAGAAAAGAGAAAAGAAGGTATTCTGATTCTAAGAGTCTGTTTGTAGCGGGAATACCTACCTGTCCATTGCCACGGTCAAAAAGGCCATCTGCCACGGTGTCGCGGACAACAATCCGGATCGTTGAGAATATCGGGGACAATCCGGATTCCCCTTTTGGATTCAAAAGCCTGCGAGACTGCCATGCCGCGGTTGCCTGTGCGTCGAAAAAGCCCCTATATCTTCGTCCACGCTTTTGTCCCCAGCCCTCCGGCGGAGCTGACAGCACATCGAATTGTGGACAATCGCCCACCTGATACAGTCGCCTCCGACACGCCTATCCGCTGCCTCGACTTATTCACAGTAACCCACAAGGCCTCAAGGATATCGTGAACAAACCGCAAAGCTTCTTCCATTTGCACCTGATCTCTGATGCGACCGGCGAAACCCTGCTGGCGGCCGGCCGAGCGGCGGCGGCGCAGTACAAGGACGCCCGCGCCATCGAACATATCTATCCGCTGATCCGTAATGAGAAGCAGCTGATGAAGGTGTTCGACGACATCGAGGAGGAGCCTGGCATCGTGCTCTATACGATGGTCGATCAGAACCTCTCGCGCATGATTGATGAACGCTGCGGAGCGATGGGCCTGCCCTATGTCTCAGTGCTCGAGCCTGTGCTGACCGTCTTCCAGTCTTATCTCGGAACGCCGGCGGGTCGGCGGGTCGGCGCCCAGCATGTCCTCGACGCCGATTACTTCCGCCGCATCGACGCGCTCAATTTCACCATGGAGCATGACGATGGGCAGCTGTCCGATGATCTCGACGAAGCCGACATCGTGCTCATCGGCATTTCCCGAACGTCGAAGACGCCGACCAGCATCTATCTCGCCAACCGCGGAATAAAGACGGCCAACATCCCGATCGTTCTTGGCGTACCGATGCCCGACAGTCTGGCCAAGGCGACGAGGCCGCTGATCGTCGGGCTGGTGGCGACGGCCGAGCGCATATCGCAGGTCAGGCAGAATCGCGTGCTCGGAAATGCCGGCTATGATGCCGCCAACTATACGGACCGTTCCAACATAAGCGAGGAACTGGTCTATGCGCGGCAGATCTGCAGCCGCCATGGCTGGCCGATGCTCGACGTGAGCCGCAGGTCGATCGAGGAAACGGCCGCGGCAATCGTTGCCCTGCGCGGCAAGACGCGTTAGGTCCGCCGTTCAGAAGGAGTGGTTGCGATGGAAAAGATCGTTCTTGCCTCCGGCAGTCAGTTCCGCAAGGCGATCCTGATGAACGCCGGTCTCGATATCGAAGTCGTTCCGGCGCAAATCGATGAGCGGGCAGCCGAAGCTCCCTTGCAGGAAAGCGGAGCTTCGCCCGAGGACGTGGCCCTGATCCTGGCCGAGGCGAAAGCCGTCGAAGTCAGCACACGTAAGCCCGGTGCATTGGTGCTTGGCTGCGACCAGACAATGTCTCTCGGTGACGAGGTTTTTCACAAGCCTGCCGACATGGAGGGAGCGCGGCGTCATCTCCTCAAACTCTCCGGCAAGACGCATCATTTGAACAGCGCCGCGGTTCTGGTGCGCGACGGCGAAGTCCTGTGGCGCCATGTCGGCACCGCCAGCCTGACCCTGCGCAAGCTCGATCCGGCGTTCATCGGCCGGCATCTGGCTCGGGTCGGGCCGAAGGCCCTGCTGAGCGTCGGCGCCTATCAGATCGAAGGCGAAGGCATCCAGCTTTTCGAGAAGATAGAGGGCGACTATTTCACCATTGTCGGCGTGCCTCTGCTCGCCACGCTTGCCGAACTTCGCCGGCTCGGGGCCATCGATGGCTGAGACTGGCGGCAAGGCCTTTGTCGTTGGCCACCCGATCAAGCATTCCCGCTCGCCGATGATCCACGGCTGTTGGCTGAAGCACTACGGCATTGCCGGCAGCTACGAGGCGATCGATGTGGCGCCGGAAGATTTTTCTGCCTTCGTCCAGTCGCTCGCGGCGAACGGGTTCAGGGGCGGCAATATCACCATTCCGCATAAGGAGACGGCTTTCAAAGCCGTCGCTCGGCGCGACGAATCGGCCGAGGCGATAGGGGCGGTCAACACGCTCTGGCTGGAAGACGGCAGGCTCTGCGGCGGCAACACCGACGCTTATGGGTTCGCCGCCAATCTCGATGCTTACAGTCCCGGCTGGGCACGGAACGGTCCGGCGGTGGTGCTCGGGGCAGGCGGCGCCGCGCGCGCCGTGATCCACGCACTCAAGCAACGCGGTGTCGGCGATATTCGCATCGTCAACCGCACAGTGGCGCGAGCCGCGGAACTGCGCGACATATTCGGCATCGGCATATCGGCCCACTCGCCAGCTCAAACCGGCGAGCTGCTTGAGGATGCAGGGCTGCTGGTCAACACGACATCGCTCGGCATGGAAGGTAGCGCCGAGTTGCAGGTTGATACGACGCTGCTGCCGAGCCACGCCATCGTGACCGACATCGTCTACGCGCCGCTGGAAACGCCTCTGCTGGCTGCTGCCCGCCAAAATGGCCTGAAGACGGTGGATGGCCTCGGCATGTTGCTGCATCAGGCGGTGCCGGGCTTCGAGCGCTGGTTTGGCCATCGGCCCGAAGTGACGGCGGAATTGCGGGCGCTGATCGTCGCCGATCTGGACCGTGTAAAATGATCGTGCTCGGCCTGACCGGTTCCATCGGCATGGGAAAGTCCACCACGGCGAAGATGTTTGCCAAGGCAGGGGTGCCGGTTCACGATTCCGACGAGACGGTGCATCGGCTTTATGGGGGCAAGGCCGTGCCCCTGATCGAGGCGGCGTTTCCCGGTGTTGCTTCCAATGGCGCCATCGACCGAACGGAATTGTCGCACCGGGTTCTTGGCAATGCGGCAGCTCTGAAGCGGTTGGAAGAGATCATTCATCCACTGGTACGCGCTGACGCCGATGCGTTTGTCGCCGGCCACCGCAAGGCTGGCGCGCCTCTCATTGTATTGGATATTCCGCTTCTGTTCGAGACCGGCGGAGAAAGCCGCGTCGACAGGATCGCCGTGGTGTCGGCGCCGGCGGAGATCCAGAGGCGGCGTGTAATGGCGCGGCCGGGGATGACGGCGCAGAAGTTCGAAGCCATCCTGGCGCGGCAGGTTCAGGATGCGGACAAAAGGGCAAAGGCCGATTTCGTCATCGACACCGGCCATGGACTGAGGGCAGCCCGCGCGCAGGTCGACAAAATCATCGCCAGCCTGACAGGGGAAAAGACCTGATCGCCCTCCGGCCGAACTTGCACCTGGTTGCCACAGCCGCCATCTTTGGCTCCGGAGCGATTCGATGCGTGAGATAATCTTCGATACTGAAACCACCGGCCTTGATGCGCGCGAAGACCGTGTCATCGAGCTTGGTTGTATCGAACTGGTCAACCGCTTCCCGACGGGCCGCACGTTTCATCACTACATCAATCCGCAGGGGCGCTCGATCAATGTCGAAGCCCAGGCCGTGCACGGCATCAGCGCAGCGGATCTCGTCGGCAAGCCGAGCTTTGCCGATATTGCCGAGGAATTCCTTGTCTTCATCGATGGCGCCAAGCTGATCGCGCACAATGCCGGCTTCGACATGGCGTTCATCAATGCGGAGTTCGGGCGGCTTGGCCATCCGGCCGTCGGCCAGGAGCGTGTCATCGACACGCTGGCGTTGGCCCGCCGCCGGCATCCCATGGGTCCCAATTCGCTGGATGCGTTGTGCCGACGCTATGGCATCGACAACAGCCACCGCACAAAGCACGGTGCGCTTCTCGATTCCGAGCTCCTGGCCGAGGTCTATATCGAGCTGATCGGCGGCAAGCAGGCCGCGCTCGTTCTCGACGCGGTCGTCGTGACGAAACAGGGCAACGATGCGGCCGAAATGATCGACATCACCATCGGCATGCGGCCGGCGCCGCTGCCTCCGCGCCTGACCGATGCAGAACGGGCGGCGCATGCGGGGCTGGTGGCTGAGCTCGGTGACAAAGCCATCTGGCTGAAAGTGCCCGCCAATTGAAAAATCCGGCGCGAGGCCGGATCTTTCTGGACAATCACGATTGCCGAATGCTGACGCCGGTCAGCTGACCTTGACCTTGGAGGCGGCCTGGTCTTCGGCGATCTTCTGCTGGAACATTTGCGCGAAATCGATCGGGTCGAGCATCAGTGGCGGGAAGCCGCCATTGCGCGTCGCTTCCGCGATGATCTGGCGGGCGAACGGGAAAAGCAGCCGCGGGCATTCGATGAACAGGAGCGGCAGCATGTGCTCCTGCGGGAAGCCGCTGATGCTGAACACACCGCCATAGACCAGCTCGACGTTGAACAGCACTTCCTTGTCGTAGGCAGCCTTCGCGGTGAGCGTCAGATTGACATCGAACTGCTTGTCGGAAAGCGGATTGGCGTTGACGTTGACGTTGATCGCAATGCCTGGCGCCTTCTCGCGGCCGCGCAGGGAATTCGGGGCTCCTGGGCTCTCGAAGGACAAATCCTTGACGTACTGGGTGAGTACGTTGAGCGTCGGCTGCGTGCCGTTGCCATTGGTGGCGGCGCCTGTCGGCGCTTCGTTGTTATCGGCCATGAGCCTGTTCCTCGTGAAGCTTGCGGGTGGAATGCAGCCGATCGGCTAAGGTCGGCGGAAGCGGGCGTTCGCTATCATGCCCGGCGCGGCAAGACAAGGTTTGAGGCCTTCCTCAGTCGTCGGCGGTTTTGTCGTCCTTCAGTCGGCGCCAGGGCGAACTGGGGTCAGGCCGGCGCGAATAATCGTCGCTGTCCAGATCGATGACCTTCTCCTTGCGGCGCTGCGAAAAGCCGCCGCCGCTGAAATTCGTCACGATGGAGACGCGGTTCTTCAGAAACCGCCAGGCGAAATCGCGGACGGGGGGAATGAACAGAAGGATGCCGAGAATATCGCTGATGAAGCCCGGTACGATGAGCAGCATCGCGGCGATCAGCACGATCAGGCCATGGGCAAGTTGCCTGCCCGGGTTGCGGCCGGCATCCATTTCGGCGCGTACGCGCGACATGACGCCAAATCCCTGTTGCCGCAGCAGGAAGGTGCCGACCAGCGCAGAAAGCAGCACCAGGCCTACCGTGGCAAGAACGCCGATCTCGCGTCCGACCACGACGAAGCCGGCGATCTCCAGGATCGGAAGGGCGAGAACGAGGAGGGGGAGGAACGAAATGCGCAAACCGTGCCGAATCCGCTTCTTGGCCTGTTCCGTGGCCGGCGCTCATCGCCTGGCCGCTATCGGATGGGGCGGAATGCCTTAAATAGGAACGCCCACCATCCATTTGAATGATTGCGCTGCACGTTCTATATGCTTTGATGATTGGGCGCTATGCGGAGCATGGCCGTAACCAGCCCGACAGGATCGATTGGCAAACCATATGGCATTCTTCGACTTCGGTACGATTTTCTTCCTGGTCGCGGCGGTTGTCATCTTCCTGCAACTGCGCAATGTGCTTGGCCGCCGCACCGGCAACGAACGGAAGCCTTTCGATCCCTATACGGCAAGCCGGACCAAGGAAGCTGCGCAAGGACCCGACAATGTGGTTTCACTGCCGCGCAAGCGTGCTGCCGGAGAGCCTCCGGTAGAGGTCTATGCTGGGATCGACGCATTCGCCAAGCCGGACGGCGATCTTAACAAGGGTCTGCGCGCGATCAAGGACGCCGATGCGTCTTTCGAGCCCAAGACCTTTGTCGATGGCGCGAAAATGGCCTACGAGATGATCGTCATGGCTTATGCCGATGGTGATCGCAAAACGCTCAAGAACCTGCTTTCGCGCGAAGTCTATGACGGCTTCGTCGCAGCGATCACCGAACGCGAGTCAAAATCCGAAAAAGTTCAATCGTCCTTCGTCGGTATCGACAAGGCCGACATCGTTTCCGCCGAAATGAAGGGTGGCGAGGCGCATGTGACCTTGCGCATCGTCAGCGAACTCATCTCGGCCACCCGCGACAAGGCCGGCGCGGTCATCGACGGCGATCCGGAAACCGTCGCCGAGGTCAAGGACGTGTGGACCTTCTCTCGCGATACGCGCTCGCGCGACCCCAACTGGAAGCTGGTCGCGACCGAAGAAGAATGAGCCAGGGCGACGCTGCCGTGTCGCTTTCGCCGCTCTTCGCTCAAAAAACTTTCGCGGATTTGCCCGGCTGGGATGGCGACGACCATCTGGCCGCCTTTGCCGCATTTCGGCGCTCAGCCTTTCATGTGTCGGAAAAACCCTACAGGACAGGGTCGCTTGGCATCGACTTCGCCGCCTTCCAGCCGGCCTATGCCGAGGCGCGGAGTTCTGTTCCCACCCATGCGAACACCGCGCGTGCTTTCTTCGAACAGCACTTCACGCCTTTCCGTGTCAGCCCCGAAACCGGCGCTTCGGGCCTCGTCACAGGCTTCTACGAACCGGAAGTAATGGCCTCGCCGGTTCAAACCGGTGAATTCAACGTGCCGTTGCTGTCGCGGCCGGTCGATCTGGAAGATCTGGACGACGAGAACAGGCCTGCGGCAATGGATCCCTATTTTGCGTTCGGACGCCGGACGTGCGGGGGACTGACGGAGTATTTTGACCGTGGCGAGATCGAACGCGGCGCCCTGAGCGGCGAGAATCTCGAACTGGCCTGGCTGGCCGACAAGGTCGATGCCTTTTTCATCCATGTGCAGGGCGCCGCGCGGCTCCGCATGACCGATGGCAGCTTGCGCCGCATCACCTATGCGGCCAAATCCGGGCATCGTTTTACCGGTGCCGGGAAGGTTCTCGCCGACCTGGGTGAAATTCCGCTCGCCGAAGTGACGATGCAATCCATCCGCGCCTGGTTCAAAAAGCACCCGCACCGGGTCGATGAGATCCTGTGGCGGAACCGCTCCTACATTTTCTTCCGCGAAGCACCGGTTGCCGATCTCGATCTGGGTCCGGTCGCGGCGGCGAAAGTGCCGCTGACGCCGGGCCGTTCGGTGGCCGTGGACAGGCTTCTCCATACATTCGGCACGCCTTTCCATATCCACGCTCCGTCGCTGACGGCGTTCGGTGATGACGGATTCCACCGGCTGATGGTCGCCCAGGATACCGGCTCGGCGATCGTTGGTGCTGCCCGCGGCGATCTGTTCGCCGGTTCGGGCGATGCGGCGGGCGAAATCGCTGGCGTCATCCGCCATGCAGCCGATTTTTACGCTTTGGTTCCAAAAGCTCTCGTTTCGGAACCGAATCGATGAAGCGGCCGGTGGCAAATCCACTAAGCGACGAAGATCGCGTTCTGTGGAACCTGGTCGCTCGCACGGCAATGCCACTGAAGGGCCGTCTCGCGGTCGAGATTCCGGATATGTCCCTTCCGGACAGCAAGGCCGGGGAAACCGGGACATCCCGCGAAGCTCCGTCCGTAACGGCGGCAACCAAGCCGAAATCCCAGACGGTCGTGCAGCGGCTTGACGAACCGACCCTGGACAAGCTTGCAAAGGGCAGGCTGCCGATTGAAGGCCGGGTCGATCTGCATGGGCTGCGGCAGGATGAGGCATACAGCCTGCTTCATTCCTTCCTGTTGCGCGCGCAAGCAGGCGGCGTGCGTTATGTACTGGTGATCACCGGCAAGGGATCGTCGTCTGGGGGTGACGGCGTGCTGCGGCGCTCGGTGCCGGCCTGGCTGTCGACGCCGGCTTTTCGAACCGTCGTTTCCAGCCATGATCATGCCGCCCGTCACCATGGCGGCGGCGGCGCGCTCTATGTGCGGCTGCGCAAGACGAAGCCATGACTCCGCTCGGTGAAAAAATCCGTGCGCTTCGGCGTCAGCGCGGCGTCAGCCAGAAAGATATGGCTAGTGCCATCGGCGTCAGCGCCGCCTACCTTTCGGCGCTGGAGCATGGCCGGCGCGGTGCGCCGAACTGGACCATGGTCCAGAAAATCATAGGCTATTTCAACATCATCTGGGATGAGGCGGAGGAATTCGAGCGCTTGGCGGACAGCTCCCACCCCCGCGTCCGCCTCGATACATCCGGCCTTTCGCCCGCCGCGACTGAGCTCGCCAACCTTCTGGCGGGAAACATTGCCAACATGGATGAGATCGACATCGCCCGAATAACCGCCGCTGTCCGCGAGGCGCTGGGCAAGTAGCCGGAATTATGATCCTGCTTCCAGATGCGCTTTGAGCATCTGCCGGAGCTCGTCCACGACACCGTCCCTCAATCGTTTCTCGCCGGTCAGCGCCAGCGGTATGCGCATGAGCTGCGGCACGATGACGGCGATTCGCTCAGCCTGCTCGGGGCTCAGCGCCGGCTCGGCCCTGGCGAACAAAGCTGAAATCTGGTTGCGGCGGCGGATGCGGATCGCGCGTCGCCAGCTTGCGTCGCCCGGCAGGTCGAGCATGGCGGAATAGGCCGGATGGGTTTTAAGAAAATCGCCCAGCAAGGCAAACAGTGCATCGGCGATGGCGGCCGGCGCATGACCGACCATGCGTTCGCTCAAACAGTCTAGCTGTGAGGAGATTTCCTCGGCCTGCTCCCGCAGAATCGCCTCGGCCAGCGCTTCCTTCGTCGGAAAAAACAGATAGAGCGTGCCGATGGCCGCGCAGGCGTTCGCGGCCACCTCGGTCATGGTCGTCGCTTCAAAGCCCTTTTCGGCGAACAGTTCCGCAGCGCTGGCCATCAGCGCGGCGACACGAAGGCGGCCGCGCTCCTGCTGGGGCCGGCGCGGCTTCAGGGCTTTAGCACTTGCTTTTTCCGAGGCCATCCTCATATACCAAACCTGAGATAACCCTCATATAAGACGCCGGCGGCTGCCGCGCCATAGATTTCGAAAGCGTGTTCCATGAATTCCGCACATGCCGAGCGCCCGCAGAACCACAAATGGATCGTTTTGAGCAACACCACCTTGGGCATGTTGGCCGCGGCAATCAACAGTTCTATCCTGCTGATCAGCCTGCCGGCGGTGTTTCGCGGCATCGGTCTGAAGGCGCTCGATCCCGGCAACATCAATTACCTGCTCTGGGCGATCATCGGCTATATGATCGCCACGGCGGTTCTGGTCGTGGCGTTTGGCAGGCTGGGCGACCAGTTCGGCCGCGCCCGCATGTATAATCTCGGCTTCGCCATCTTCACGGCTGCCTCGATCGCGCTCAGCCTGCTGCCGGGGCAGGGCGATTTCGCCGCCTCTTATCTGGTCACGGTTCGTATCATACAGGGCATTGGCGGCGCGCTCATCATGGCGAACGCGACCGCGCTCTTGACGGATGCCTTTCCCCAGAACGAGCGTGGCTTCGCGCTCGGCATCAATGTCGTGGCGGCGATCGGCGGCCAGTTCATCGGCTTGCTGATCGGTGGCCTGCTGGCCGACGCCAACTGGCGGCTGGTGTTCTGGATCAACGTGCCGTTCGGCCTCGTCGGGACGATCTGGGCCTATATGAAACTGAACGACGCGCCGAACCGGCGCAGCCACACCATCGACTGGCTCGGCAATATCAGCTTCGGCCTCGGCCTGGTGCTGATTTTGACAGCCATCACCTACGGCCTGCAGCCCTATGGCGAGCAGGTGATGGCATGGACCAGCCCGAAGGTGCTGTCGTTCTTCGCCATCGGCATCCTGTCGCTCATCGCCTTTGTCGTCGTGGAAAGCCGCGTCGCCAAGCCGATGCTCGACCTCAAGCTGTTTCGCATTCCAGGCTTCGCCTGGGGCAATCTTGCCAATCTTTCCTCAGGTATTGCCCGTGGCGGCTTGCAGTTCATGCTCATCGTCTGGCTGCAGGGCATCTGGCTGCCGCTGCATGGCTATTCGTTCGAGGAAACCCCGCTGTGGTCGGCCATCTTCATGCTGCCGCTGACAGTTGGCTTCCTGCTGGCGGGTCCGCTTTCCGGCTACTTTTCGGACCGCGTCGGCGGCGTGCCGTTCTCGGTCGGCGGCATGGTTGCCGGCGCCATCTCCTTCCTCGCGCTGATGGAACTGCCGGCCAACTTCTCCTATACCGCCTTCGCCGCGCTGCTGTTCCTCAACGGCCTCGGTTCTGGCCTGTTCGTAGCGCCGAACTCCACGCAGATCATGAACTCGGTGCCAGCGTCCGAGCGAGGCCAGGCTTCCGGCATGCGCGCCACCACCACCAATGCCGGGCAGGTTCTGTCGATCGGCCTGTTCTTCTCGCTTATGTTGGTCGGGCTTGCCTCTTCGCTGCCGGCGGCAATGGAAAGCGGGCTATTGGCGCAGCATGTGCCGCTGGCGGTGGCGCATCAGGTGGCGAACATGCCGCCGGTCGCCAGCCTGTTTGCCGCCTTCCTCGGTTACAACCCGATGGGCGAGCTCATCCCAGTCGACGTGCTGCACGCGCTGCCGCCGCAGAACGTCGCGGCGCTGACCGGCAACGAGTTCTTCCCCGGCCTGATGGCAGAACCGTTCAAGCACGGGCTGGTCTTCGCCTTCACCTTCTCGGCGATCCTCTATCTGCTCGCCGCCTTCGCCTCATGGCGCGGCGGGAAAAAGGCGGATGCGCCGGCTATGGCCGAAGCGGTCGCCGGGGAGTGACTCCGAAACGGCAGGGATAGCCGCTACGCCGCTTCGCGCACCTGATAGTCCTTCACGGCCGTGAAACGGATGGCTTTCCAGCGCTCGGCCTCATAATTCAGCGAGAATTCGTGCTGCGCGAGATAGACCGGATCGTTGTCGAGGTCCCGGGCAATGTCGCCACGATGCGCTTCGATGAAGCGGTGCAGCTCGGCCCGGTCGTCGGCATCGATCCAGCGGCAGACCGAAAAGCGCGACATCTCGAAATCGACCGGCAGCGTGTATTCGAAATTGAGCCGCTCCTTCAGCACGTCAAGCTGCAGCGCGCCGACCACACCGACGATGGCCGGCGAGCCGTCTTCCGGCGAGAAAAGCTGCACCACACCTTCCTCGGCCATCTGCTGCAGCGCTTCCTTCAATTTCTTCGCCTTCATCGCGTCGCCAAGCCGCACGCGACGCAGGATTTCCGGCGCAAAGTTCGGTACGCCACGGAACAGGATCTCCTCGCCCTCGGTCAGCGTGTCGCCGATGCGCAGCGTGCCGTGGTTCGGAATGCCGACCACGTCGCCGGCGAAAGCCTCGTCGGCGGTGATGCGCGAACGGGCGAAGAAGAACTGCGGGGCCGACAGGCTCATCGGCTTGCCGGTGCGCACCAGCTTGGCTTTCATGCCGCGCTGGAGCGTACCGGAGCAGACGCGCACGAAGGCGATACGGTCGCGGTGGTTGGGATCCATGTTGGCCTGGATCTTGAAAACGAACGAAGTCATCTTCGGCTCGGTCGCTTCCACCTTGCGCATGTCCGCCTCCTGCGCGCGGGGCGGCGGCGCCCAGTCGCCCAATGCTTCGATCAGGTCGCGGACGCCAAAGTTGCGCAGCGCCGAGCCGAAGAAGACCGGGGTCAGATGGCCCTCGCGGAACGCCCCCAGGTCGAAGGGCCGGCAGGCTTCGCGGGCAAGTTCAAGTTCCTCAATGAAGGCCTCGCGCTCATTCTCCGGCAAGAGCCCGGCAACGCGGTTGGAGTCCGGTCCGTTGACCTTGGTGCGCTCGGTTTCGGCGTCACCACGCCGAACCGCGTTCTCGGCCAGGTGATAGGTGCCGGAGAAACTCTTGCCCCGGCCGATCGGCCAGGTGATAGGCGCGGTGTCGAGCGCCAGCTTCTGCTCGATTTCGTCCAGGATTTCGAAGGTGTCGCGCGCCTCCCGGTCCATCTTGTTGACGAAGGTGATGATGGGGATGTCGCGCAGCCGGCAGACTTCGAACAGTTTCAGCGTGCGCGGCTCGATGCCCTTGGCGGCGTCGATCACCATGACCGCGCTATCGACCGCAGACAGCGTTCTGTAAGTGTCGTCGGCGAAATCCTCGTGGCCGGGTGTGTCGAGCAGGTTGAAGACGTTGTCGCCATATTCGAACGTCATCACCGAGGTGACGACCGAAATGCCGCGCTCGCGCTCGATCTTCATCCAGTCCGAACGGGTCTGGATGCGGTCCTTCTTCGCCTTGACCTCACCGGCGAGTTGGATGGCGCCGCCGAACAGCAGCAGTTTTTCGGTCAGCGTCGTCTTGCCGGCGTCCGGGTGCGCGATGATCGCGAAGGTGCGGCGGCGGGCGACCGCCTGTTCGATGCTTTCGGTCATGATTGGAAAATCCGTCTGGTGCGCGGGCTTCTAGCAGTGACACGTCAGGCTGTCGAACGGAAATGAGGGTCAAACGCGGGCCTGGGCATGCCGATTCGCGATGCATTGACAGTCTTGCCGCCCGTGACCATTGTGCGGCGCGATGGCTTCCAGGGACTTTTCCAGAGCAGCATACAGCCGACCGGATGGTGGCCTCCTTTCCATAGCGCGGATTCCGCATTGGCTGGGAATTCGGCCGTGACGGCGGCGGTGGACCGTATTAGGGGCGGCCGTTTTCTGGTCCTTGGGCGGGCCGGAATGGATCTCTATGCCGATCCTCCCGGCACTCTTGTCGAGGACGCAACGAATTTCACCCCATGCCTCGGCGGATCGTCCGCGAACATTGCCGTTGCGCTGACCCGCCATGGGTTGAAAAGCACGCTTCTCACATCTGTTTCGGACGACGCCGTGGGCCGCTTCTGTATCAATCAACTCCAGCGCAACAATGTGTCGACGGATCACATCCGCCGCGTTGGCGGTCCGGCGCGCAATTCGCTGGCGCTGGCGGAAAGCCGTTTGAAAGATGCCCGCTGGGTGGTCTACCGCAAGGACGCCGCCGATCTCGACATGACGGCGGCCGATGTCGAGCGGCTGGATTTCTCAAGCTTCGATGCGCTTGTCGTCGCCGGTCTGGTTCTGGCGACCGAACCATCGCGAAGCGCCTCCTTGAGGGCGGTCGAGCTTTCCCGGCAAGCGGGCGTCTGCGTCGTGTTCGACATCGACTACCGTGCTTTCGCGTGGGCATCGCCGCAGGAAGCCAGCGCCGTCTGTGCCCAGGTAGCCGCGCTTTCCGATATCGTGGTCGGCAATGAGGAGGAATTCGAAGTCCTGTCGGGCTTCGATTCCAACGGCTTCGCAGCCGCGTCTCGCCTTGCTGCGACAACTGCGGAGATCGTCGTCTACAAGATGGGCGACGCGGGTGCCATAACCCTGCATGGCAGCCAGCAGGAACGGACCGGAATATTTCCCGTCGAAGCCGTCAAGCCAATGGGTGCGGGCGACGCTTTTCTGGGCAGCTTCCTGGCGGCATTGGCGGATGGACGGTCGGTTCGCGAATGCGTCATACGCGGGTCAGCCGCCGCTGCCATCGTGGTGACGAAGGTCGGCTGCGCGCCCGCCATGCCGACCACCGGGCAGCTCGACGATTTTCTTGCCGCGAACGGCGCGCCAACAGAGTTTGTAGCTGTCGCCTGAGCCAGCCCGTTTTTGAGCCTGCCACGTCTTTTGCAAACTGGCCGGAACGGCAACGTTCCTGTGCAAAAGGAACGCGTCGATGACCATGGCCGTTGACCGTTTTGATGGCGAGGCGAATAGGATGATGCCCATGCCAAATCTCGCCTATAGCCACTCCGTACTCGGCCAGGCCGTCGGAATCGTGCGCCTGCCGCACAGCGAAGGTTTGCCACTTCCGGCCTATGAGAGTTCCGGCGCCGCCGGCATGGATTTGCGCGCCGCCGTACCGGAAGACCGGCCGATGCTTATCCTGCCGGGCAAGCGTGCGCTGGTCCCGACCGGCCTGGTCATGGAAATCCCCGAGGGGATGGAAGGTCAGGTCCGCCCCCGTTCCGGGCTGGCGCTGAAGCACGGCATCACCTGCCTCAACACGCCGGGCACCATCGACAGCGACTATCGCGGCGAGGTGAAGGTCCTCCTCATCAATCTCGGCGATGAGGACTTCGCGATAACGCGCGGCATGCGCATCGCCCAGATCGTCTTTGCCCAGGTCACCCAGGCCAGCATCGAAGAACGCAGCTTGGCCGGCGGCACCGCACGCGGCGCGGCTGGCTTCGGCTCCACCGGGACGGCCTGACGATTGTCCAGCCAACCACCCAAGCTTGTGATCTTCGACTGCGATGGCGTGCTCGTCGATACCGAGAACCTGGCCAACCGCCGATTGTCGGACTGGCTGAACGAGGCCGGATTTTCCACGACCTTCGAATATTGCCGCAAGGTCTTCACCGGCCGCAGCATGGTCTCTGTCCAGAAGGAAATCGAGGAAGGCGGCATCATGCTTGGCGCCGATTTCGTCGAACGCTGGAATGCCGGCCTGCCGGATTTGTTCGCCGGCGGCGTGACGGCCATACCCCATGTCCGCGAATTCATCGACACGGTGCGCGCGGCCGGCATCCCTTACTGCGTCGCCTCATCGGCTCGCGTCTCCAAGATGCACATCACGCTCGGCGCAACCGGCCTGCTGCCGCTGTTCGAGCACGCCATGTTCTCGGCCACCATGGTCAGCCGGGGGAAACCCTTCCCCGATCTGTTCCTCCATGCCGCCAAGACCATGGGCGTTGCGCCGGAAAGCTGCATTGTCGTGGAAGACAGCGTTGCCGGGACGCAAGCCGGCATCGCCGCCGGCATGCGGGTCTTTTCCTATCATGGCGACCCGCATTCCGATCCGGATGGGCTTGAGGCGGCGGGCGGCGTCCTGTTTGACGACATGCGCGATCTGGCTGGGCTTGCTGGCCTCCGTTAGCGGACGATTCCGCTCCGGTTATGGAAAAATCCCTGCTACAGCGGCATCCGTTGCTCGCCGCGCAACGCCCGGCTATGAAATAGGCGGGGTTTTCGTTCATCGCGGGGTGACACGGATGGGGACGGGCAGCTTTTTTCGCCAACTTCACGACAACATTTTCGTCATGCCCAATCCGTGGGACATCGGTACGGCCAAGCTGCTCGCCTCGTTCGGCTTCAAGGCCCTGGCCACTACCAGCGCCGGTTTCGCCTTTTCGCGCGGCCTGCCCGACGGCGGTGTCGGCTTCGACATGATGATCCAGCATTGCCGCGAGCTGGCGAATGCGACCGACCTGCCGGTCTCCGCCGATCTCGAAAAGGGCAAGGGCGACAGCGCCGGAAGCGCCGCTGAAACGATCTTCGCCGCGGAGGCCGCGGGTCTGGCGGGCTGCTCGATCGAGGACCACACGGGCGACACTTCCCAGCCGATCTACGATTTCTCCCAGGCCGTCGAACGTGTCGCCGCCGCGGCGGAAGCGGCGCGGGCGCTGAAGCGCGACTTCGTCTTCACCGCGCGCTGCGAAAACTTCCTCTGGAACAGGCCCGATCTGGACGAGACCATCAAGCGTCTGCAGGCTTTCGAGAAGGCGGGCGCCGATGTGCTCTACGCCCCCGGCCTACCGGATATGGAGGCGGTGCGCCTCGTCTGCTCGGCGGTACAGAAGCCGGTCAATGTCATGGCCCGCCCCGGACTGACCGTCGCGGCGCTCTCGGAAGTCGGCGTCAAGCGGGTGTCGCTTGGCCCATGGCTGACCGAGTTTGCTTTCGGCATGCTCGAAACGGCTTCCCGCGAGATATTGCAGGACGGCACATTCGGCTTTGCCCGCGCCGCCATGCCATTCTCCAAGCTTCAGGGCCTCTTCACGCCGAAGCCATGACGCCGCCGCCGGGATTGCCGCCGCGGGCTTGCAAATGTGCCACAACCGGCTAGAACGCGCCCGGCCCGCGTTTCATGCCGGGCAACGGCATGGAGACGCTTATGAGCCAGTATGACGTGCTTTGCATTGGCAATGCCATTGTCGACATCATCGCCCAGTGCGAGGAAACGTTCCTGGCCGAAAACGGCATCATCAAGGGCGCCATGAACCTGATCGATACGGACCGCGCGGAGCTGCTCTACAGCCGCATGGGGCCGGCGATCGAAGCGTCCGGCGGCTCGGCCGGCAATACCGCCGCAGGCGTCGCCTCGTTCGGCGGCAGGGCGGCATTCTTTGGCAAGGTCTCCAGCGACGCGCTGGGCGAAATCTATGCGCACGACATCCGCGCCCAGGGCGTCGCCTTCGATACCAGGCCGCTGGGCGGCACGCCGCCGACGGCACGCTCGATGATCTTCGTCACGCCCGACGGCGAACGCTCGATGAACACCTATCTCGGCGCCTGTGTCGAACTCGGGCCGGAGGACGTTGAGCCGGAAAAGGCGAGCGGCGCCAAGGTCACCTATTTCGAAGGCTATCTGTGGGATCCGCCGCGCGCCAAGGAAGCGATCCGCCAGACCGCCGCGCTGGCGCATGGCGCCGGCCGGGAAGTTTCGATGACCCTGTCAGACTCTTTCTGCGTCGATCGCTACCGCGATGAATTCCTCGATTTGATGCGTTCGGGCACCGTCGACATCGTCTTCGCCAACTCGCATGAGATCAAATCGCTTTACCAGACGGCGTCCTTTGACGAGGCGCTGGCCGCCATTCGCAGGGATTGCCGCATCGCCGCCGTCACCCGCTCCGAAAAGGGCTCTGTCATCGTGCGGGGCGATGAAACCCAGGTCATAGAGGCGACCAAAATCCGCGAACTGGTCGATACCACAGGCGCCGGCGATCTTTACGCCGCAGGTTTTCTCTACGGCTACACGACAGGCCGCAGCCTCAAGGATTGCGGCGATCTGGGCTCGCTGGCCGCCGGGCTGGTGATCCAGCAGATAGGCCCGCGCCCGCGCCAGAACCTGCGCCAGGAAGCCGAGCAGGCTGGACTTATCTGACAGGCGTATTGGCCACTGTCTGCAGCCTTTTCCAGCGGCTTGGCGCCGGGCTAGGATGCTGTGGGAACAGCTAGAGGAGTCCGCATGGCAGGCAAATTCCCTGAAATCTACCTGGTTCGCCACGGCGAGACCGAATGGAGCGCGACCGGCAAGCACACCGGCCGCAGCGACATTCCGCTGACCGCCGCCGGCGAGGATGCAGCCCGGGCGCTGGCCGAAAGGCTTCGGGCCCACGCATTCTCGACGGTCTGGTCCAGCCCGTCCAGCCGCGCCTGGCAGACCTGCGTTCTATCCGGCTACGGCGGGAACGCGGTGAAGAAGGACGACCTGCAGGAATGGGACTATGGCGATTATGAAGGCCTGACGACCAAGCAGATAACCGCCGAGCGGCCGGGCTGGAGCCTCTACAGCGATGGCTGCCCCGGCGGTGAAAGCGTGGCGGAGGCAGGCAAGCGCGCCAACCGCGTCGTTGCCGCGCTGAGGCGCCTGGAAGGCACGACGCTGATCTTTTCCTCTTCGCATTTCCTGCGCACGCTGGCGTCCTGCTGGCTTGGCCTTGGCCCCGAAGGCGGCCGGCACTTCGTGCTCGACACGGCCAGCGTCAGCATCCTTGGTTACGAGCATGACATGACCGAGCCGGTCATTCGCCGCTGGAACCAGCGCGGCTAGTTCGGCAATGCGCCCGGCAGCACTTCTTGCGCGATAATCGTCAAATCAGACTTATAGACCAAGTTCGCGCCGCCTTTGGCCCTAGCAATACTTGACCGAAAACGCTTTGGTGTGTCCTAACGACAGACGCGCCCGACGAGGCGCCGTCAGGGAGGAATGACGAAGGATGACGGATCGGGTTCAGGCCGTTCGCCTGAAGCAAGTAAGCATCGCGTTCGATCTCAAGGATCGTGGCCGTTTCGAAGCCGTCGCGGCAACGGATCTGGCGGTGGGCGACGGCGAGTTCCTGTCGATCGTCGGTCCTACCGGTTGTGGCAAGTCGACCTTGCTCAATGCGGCCGCCGGGCTCTTGCAGCCGTCTACGGGTACGGTCGAAATATTCGGCCAGGAATTGAAGGGCATCAACCGCCAGGCCGGCTACCTGTTCCAGCAGGATTCGCTCATGCCGTGGAAGACCGTGATCGAGAACGTCGCCATCGGCCTGGAAATCGCCGGCACGAAGAGATCCGAAGCGAGACGGATGGGCATGGAGTGGCTGGAGCGCGTTGGCCTTGCCGCCTTTGCTGATCGGTACCCGCAGATGCTCTCTGGCGGCCAGCGCAAGCGCGTCGGCCTTGCCCAGGTGCTGATCCGCAACCCCAGGCTTCTTCTGATGGACGAGCCGTTCGGCCCCCTCGATGCCCAGACGCGGCTGATCATGGGTGATCTGCTGTTGAAACTATGGTCGGAGAACCGCAAGGCGGTGATGTTCGTCACCCACGATCTTGACGAAGCCATCGCGCTCTCCGACCGCGTCGTCATCATGTCCGCCGGTCCGCGCTCATCGATCATCGGCGACTTCCCCATTCCGCTGGAACGACCGCGCGCCGTCGCCGACATCAGGCACGATCCGCGGTTCAACCGGCTGCACAAGGAAATCTGGGACGCGCTGCGCCAGGAGGTCCTGAGGGCTTATGGGCAGACCGGGGAGGACAGCCGATGAAAAAGGCGGTGCTTCTTTGCCTGCAGGTTCTTGTCGCGGTGGTTATCATCGCGGTCTGGCAGCTTGCCTCGACCACCACACTGTTCGGCAACCCCAAGACCATCGAGTTCTTCTTCGCCGATCCGTTCAGCGTCATGAAGCGCATCGTCCAGTGGTTCGTCGATGGCTCGATCTGGTACCATCTCGGCATCACCCTGTCGGAATCGCTGCTCGCCTTCGTGCTCGGCTCGCTGGGCGGTGTCTTTTTCGGCTTCTGGTTCGCACGGCGGCCGCTGCTGGCGGCGGTGTTCGATCCCTACGTCAAGGCGGCCAACGCGCTGCCGCGCGTCGTGCTGGCGCCGATCTTCGCGCTCTGGTTCGGCCTCGGCATCTGGTCGAAAGTCGCGCTCGGCATCACGCTGGTGTTCTTCATCGTCTTCTTCAACGTCTATCAGGGCGTCAAGGAAGTCAGCCGGCCGGTGCTCGACAATGCCCGCATGCTCGGCATGAGCGAGCGCCAGCTGCTGCGCCATGTCTATGTCCCCTCGGCGCTCTCCTGGATGTTCTCCAGCCTGCACACTTCGGTCGGTTTCGCCGTGGTCGGCGCGGTTGTCGGGGAATATCTCGGCTCGGCAGCGGGCCTCGGCTATCTCATCCAGCAGGCTGAAGGCGTCTTCGATGTCGTCGGCGTCTTTGCCGGCATGTTCGTGCTGATGGCCTTCGTGCTGATCGTCGACTGGCTGGTGACGCTGGTCGAACAACGCCTGCTGGCTTGGCGGGCGCAATAATTCAAACTGGAAAGTGGAGGAAACACATGAAACGCAGAACATTCCTGATCGGCAGCGCCGGTCTGGCCGTCGGGGCCTCGGCCGGACTGATGCCGAGCTTCGCGCAGGACGCCAAGCCGGAGAAAACCACGCTGACGCTCGGCGTCGGCGGCAAGCCGCTGCTCTACTACCTGCCGCTGACGATCGCCGAGCGCAAGGGCTTCTTCAAGGAGGAAGGGCTGGACGTGACGATCAACGATTTCGCCGGCGGCTCCAAGTCGCTGCAGGCGCTGGTCGGCGGTTCCGTGGACGTCGTCACCGGAGCCTACGAGCATACGATCCGCATGCAGGACAAGGGCCAGGACATCACCGCGGTCTGCGATCTCGGCCGGTTCCCCGGCATCGTCATCGCGGTGCGCAAGAACCTCGAAGGCGAGGTAAAATCCGTCGCTGACCTGAAGGGCCGCAAGATCGGGGTCACCGCTCCCGGCTCGTCGACAGCCCTGATGCTGCAATATGCGCTGCTGAAAAACGGCCTCAAGGCTGAGGACGCCTCGATCATCGGCATTGGCGGCGGCGCCGGTGCCGTAGCCGCGATGAAGAGCGGTGAAATCGACGGCATCTCCAACCTTGATCCGGTGATCGCGCAGCTCGAATTCGAGGGCGACATCAAGGTGCTGCTCGACACCCGCACCGAGGCCGGCACGCGCGAACTGTTCGGCGGCCCGAACCCTGCCGCGACGGTCTATCTCAAGCGCGAGTTCGCCGAGGCCAATCCTGTGACGACGCAGCGCCTGGTCAATGCGTTCATGAAATCGCTGAAATGGATCGGCCAGGCCAGCCCTGCCGATATCGCCGATACGGTGCCGCAGGAATATCTGCTCGGCAACCGTGACCTCTATATGCAAGCGGTCAAGAACTCGAAGGAGATGTATTCTCCGGACGGGATGGTGACCAAGGAAGGCTATGATTCGATGATGGGCGTTTTGAAAACGCTCGATCCCGATCTGGCCAATGCCGACGTCGCCTACGAAAAGACTTTCGATCCGAAATTCGTTCAGGCCGCCAAGACCTGATCGGCAAAAAAGAAGGGCCGTTTGGCGGCCCTTCTTTTCCTTGCCGGGTTACAGGGAGATCACGTCCCTGCGGAAAATGCCGCCATTGCCGCCATGTTGACGATGTCAGAGTCCTTGGCGTTCAGGCTGACGATCTGCACTGGCTTGTTCAGGCCGACCAGCAGCGGGCCGATGACGGTCGAGCCGCCGAGTTCCTGCAGCATCTTCGTCGAGATCGAGGCCGAGTGAAACGCCGGCATGACCAGCACGTTCGCCGGGCCTGAGAGACGGATGAACGGGTACTGGCCCATGGCGCGCGCATTGAGCGCAACGTCGGCTGCCATTTCGCCGTCATACTCGAAATCGACGCGCCGCTTGTCGAGAATGCGGACGGCCTCCTGGATCCGCTCGGAACGTTCGCCATGCGGATGGCCGAAGGTGGAATAGGCGAGCATGGCCAGACGCGGCTCGTAACCCATGCGGCGGGCAAAGCCGGCCGCTTCCTCGGCGATATCGGCGATCTGCTCTGCATTCGGCATATCGTGTACAGCCGTGTCAGCGACGATGACGGTGCGGCCGCGCGCCAGCACGATCGAGACGCCGATGACGCGGTGCCCCGGCTTGGCGTCGATGACGCGGCGGATGTCGTCAAGCGCCGTCGAATAATTGCGCGTCACACCGGTGACGATGCCGTCGGCGTCGCCCAAGGCCACCATGCAAGCGGCGAAGTGGTTGCGGTCGTTGTTGATGAGGCGCTGGCAATCGCGGAACAGGAATCCTTTTCGCTGCATCCGCTCATAGAGATAGTCGGCATAGATGGCGTTCTTGCGCGACAGCCGGGCGTTGATGATCTCGAGCCCGGGCTTGTTCAGATCGACGCCGGCATTGCGGGCGTTTTCCTTGATGACGTCGTCGCGGCCCAAAAGAATGGCGGTGCCCAGCCGCTGGTTGACGTAGGCGACCGCCGCGCGCATCACTTGGTCCTCCTCGCCCTCGGCAAAAACGATACGCTTCGGCTGCCGCCGCACGCGGTCGTAGATGCGCTGCAGGGTAGAGGCGATAGGGTCGCGCCGGGCCGACAGTTCGTTGGCGTATTTGTCGAGATCGAGGATCGGCTTCCCCGCGACACCGGACTCCATGGCCGCCTTCGCCACGGCCACCGGAATGGCCGAGATCAATCTCGGGTCGAAAGGGACGGGGATGATATAGTTGGGGCCGTATTTCGGCCGGTTGCCCTGATAGGCTGCCGCGACATCGTCTGGCACATCCTGCCGCGCCAGATCAGCAAGCGCGCGGGCGGCCGCGATCTTCATATCGTCATTGATGGTGGTCGCGCGCACATCCAGCGCCCCTCTGAAAATATAGGGGAAGCCCAGCACGTTGTTGACCTGGTTCGGATAATCCGAGCGGCCCGTCGCCATGATCGCGTCGGTGCGGATTTCGGCGGCTTCCTCCGGTGTGATTTCCGGGTCCGGATTGGCCATGGCGAAGATGATCGGGTTCTTGGCCATCGACTGCACCATCGCCGGCGTCAGCGCGCCCTTGGCGGACAGGCCGAGGAACACATCGGCGCCATCCAGCGCGTCAGCCAGCGAGCGTGCTTCTGTCTTCACCGCATGGGCCGATTTCCACTGGTTCATGCCTTCGGTGCGGCCCTGGTAGACGACGCCCTTGGTGTCGCACAGGATGACGTTTTCCGGCGCGAATCCCATCGCCTTGATCAGCTCGATGCAAGCGATGCCCGCCGCTCCCGCGCCGTTGCAGACGAGCTTCGTCGTCTTCATGTCACGGCCGGTCAGGTCGAGCGCGTTGATCAGGCCGGCGGCCGAGATGATGGCGGTGCCGTGCTGATCGTCGTGGAAAACCGGTATATCCATCAATTCGCGCAGGCGCTGCTCGATGATGAAGCATTCCGGCGCCTTGATGTCTTCCAGATTGATGCCGCCGAAGGACGGTCCGAGGTAGCGCACGCAATTGATGAACTCGTCAGCATCCTCGGTGTCGACTTCGAGGTCGATGGAATCGACATCAGCGAAACGCTTGAACAGGACCGCCTTGCCCTCCATCACCGGCTTGGAAGCGAGCGCACCGAGATTGCCGAGGCCAAGAATGGCGGTACCATTGGAGATGACGGCCACCATGTTGCCGCGCGTTGTGTAGTCGAAGGCACGCGATGGATCGTCCGCGATCGCCTTGACCGGAACGGCGACGCCGGGAGAGTAGGCAAGGCTGAGGTCGCGCTGCGTCGCCATCGGCTTGGTCGGGCTAATCTCAAGCTTGCCTGGCCGGCCCATGGCGTGGAATTCCAGCGCCTCCTGTTCACTCACAGACGGCGTCTGACCGTTGGACTTGTCGTTTCTTGCCATTTTAAGAGATTTCCTTCCCGGGGGTGCCGCGCCATTTGATCCGGCTGCGTGCTTTCTTCTGTGGAGTGTGATCGATTAAGGCTACACATCGAAACTGTAAACCGCCAAGCAGCAGAAGATTGTTTTTGTGCAGAGCTCGATTGGGATGTCAGGCAGAAAAAACAGAGGGACTTGCGCACCCTCCTCCTCGCCGGGGAGGGCGCCCGAGCCTGGCGCAATGAAGCGGGAATCCCTGTGAACGACGAGACGCCGATCCGGACAGGAATCGCGGTGCCGGCTTCGGCTGCCGCCGGCACCGTCACGCCGATGATGGAGCAGTTCATCGAGATCAAGGCGGCGAACCCGGATTCGCTGCTGTTCTACCGCATGGGTGATTTCTACGAACTTTTCTTCGACGATGCCGAGAAGGCGAGCGCGGCGCTGGGCATCGTATTGACCAAGCGTGGCAAGCATCAGGGCGCCGATATCCCGATGTGCGGCGTGCCGGTCCATGCCGCCGACGACTATCTCCAGAAGCTGATTGCACGGGGCTTCCGTGTCGCCGTCTGCGAGCAGATCGAGGATCCGTCCGAAGCGCGCAAGCGCGGTTCCAAATCGGTCGTGCGCCGCGATGTCATCCGGCTGGTGACGCCGGGCACGATCACCGAGGAAAAGCTGCTCGCGCCTTCGGAATCCAGCTTCCTTATGGCGCTTGGCCGGGTCAAAGGCGCCAGTGGTGGCATTGGCGGCCTGGCCCTTGCCTGGATCGACATCTCGACCGGTGCGTTCCGGGTTGCCGAAACCACCGATGAACGGCTCCTGGCGGACATCTGCCGGGTCGATCCGCGCGAACTGATCGTGGCCGATGCCGTCTTCTACGATCCCGGGTTGAAGCCGGTCTTCGATCTGCTCGGCCGCGTCGCCAATCCGCAGCCGGCCAGCCTGTTCGATTCTGCTTCGGCAGCGGGCCGCATCGCGCGTTTCTTCGACGTGGCGACGCCGGATAGTTTCGGCGCCTTCTCCCGCGCCGAGCTCTCGGCGATATCGGGTATCATCGCCTATGTCGAAAAGACGCAGAAGGCGGAGCGGCCGCCTCTGTCGAGGCCGGAACGCGAAGAAAGCGGCTCGACCCTGTTTATCGACCCGGCGACCCGCGCCAATCTGGAACTGCTGCGTACATTGTCGGGCAGCCGCGACGGCTCGCTGTTCAAGGCCATAGACCGCACCGTCACCGGCGGCGGCGCGCGCCTGCTGGCCGACCGGCTGATGGCGCCGCTGACCGATCCGGACAGGATCGCCGCGCGACTGGATTCAGTTTCCTTCTTCCGCGCCGAACCGCGCTTGTGCGAAGCGGTGCGGCAGGCTCTGAAAGGCGTCGCCGACATGCCGCGCGCTCTGTCCAGGCTGGCGCTCCACCGCGGCGGCCCACGCGACCTCGGGGCCTTGCGAGCCGGATGCGAGGCCGCCGCGCAGCTTTCCGCCATCTTCGCCAAAGCCGAACCGCCCGTCGAGTTGCAGCGGGCGCTGGAAGCGATCGCGGCATTGCCGCGGCCGCTGGTCGAGCATCTCGCTCGCGCGCTGTCGGACGAACTGCCGCTGCTGAAGCGAGACGGCGGTTTCGTGCGCGCCGGCTACGACTACGAGCTCGATGAGATGCGGGCGCTGCGCGACGAGTCGCGAAAAGTCATTGCCGCCATGGAGCGCGAGCTGATCGAGGAGACCGGCATAAGGTCGCTCAAGATCCGCCACAACAATGTGCTCGGCTATTATATCGAGGTGACCGCCAACCACCATTCGGTGCTGGCGGGATCGGATGGCGCCAAGGCCCGGTTCATCCATCGCCAGACCATGGCCAACGCCATGCGCTTCACCACGACGGAACTGGCCGGGCTGGAAACCAGGATCGCCAACGCGGCGGATCGGGCGCTGACCATCGAACTGACCGCCTTCGAGCGGCTGTGCGCCGAAGCGGTAGCGGATGCTGCCAAAATCCGCTCCTCCGCCGAGGCGCTGGCAGTCCTCGATGTTTCGGCGGCGCTTGCGCTGTTGTCGGAAAGCGAGAACTGGTGCCGGCCCGCGGTGGATTCAAGCCTGGCCTTCGAAGTGGCTGGCGGCCGGCATCCGGTGGTCGAACAGGCGCTCCGGCGATCGGGCGAGGGGCCGTTCGTCGCCAATGATTGCGATCTGTCGCCGGAAGGCGACGGGCCGCATGGAGCGATCTGGTTGCTCACCGGCCCGAACATGGGCGGCAAGTCCACCTTCCTGCGCCAGAACGCGCTGATCGCGGTCCTGGCGCAGATGGGCTCCTTCGTTCCGGCGCGGAGCGCCCATATCGGCGTCGTCGACCGGCTGTTCTCGCGCGTCGGCGCATCGGACGATCTGGCGCGCGGTCGCTCGACCTTCATGGTAGAAATGGTCGAGACCGCCGCCATCCTCAACCAGGCCGGCGAGCGGGCGCTGGTTATTCTCGATGAGATCGGCCGCGGCACCGCGACGTTCGACGGTCTCTCTATCGCTTGGGCGGCGGTGGAGTATCTGCATGAGCAGAACCGCTGCCGCGCCATCTTCGCTACCCATTTCCACGAGATGACGGCGCTTTCCGGCAAGTTGCCCCGCCTGCACAACGTCACCATGCGGGTGAAGGAGTGGGAAGGCGACGTCGTCTTCCTGCACGAGGTTGGCAAGGGCGCCGCCGACCGCTCCTATGGCGTGCAGGTGGCGCGGCTCGCGGGCCTGCCCGAGGCCGTGGTGGCGCGCGCCCGAGAAGTGCTGCAGCAATTGGAAGCCGGCGAAGTGTCCGGCAAGACAGACCGGCTCATCGACGATCTGCCACTGTTCTCGGCTGTGCTGAAGCGTGAAGCGCCCGCGCCGAAGACAGCCGAAATCGTTGGCGAAGCGCTGGGCAACATGAATCCAGACGAGATGACGCCAAGAGAAGCGCTGGAAGCGCTCTACCGGCTGAAGGGGCTGACCCAAAAACCGTAGCTATTCCGGCACGTACTGGGCTTCGCCATTGCCGAACGACCAATCGATAAGCTCGTTCTCGGTCAGCACGATCATGATGTCCTCTTTACGAAGGCCTGCGCGCGTAACGAGGTTGTCGGCGAGAGCCCGGTAGAGCGCCCGCTTCTTTGCAACTGTGCGGCCCGAACGCATGGTGATCTGGATGATCACCGCATCTTCGCTGCGCTCGATATCCATGTAGGTCGGGTCGATCACCAGCCTGCCTGCGGCATGTTCGGTGATGACCTGAAACCGGTCCGCCTGCGGGATGTCGATGGTGGCGACCATCGCATCATGCACGCCTTCGGATACGCTTTTGGCGAAGGCCTCACCTTTGCCCGCGGGAACGGAAATCCGAACGAGAGGCATCTGCGCGTTCCTTCCAAAAGGGGAAATCCTACGCTTGGATAGATCGGTGCAGCAACGTCGATTGCTGAGAGGCCAGAAGGGCCGGACAGTCGGTCCAGCCCGAGTTCTTGCGCCTATTTTGGTGCGTGCGCGGCAAGCCAATCCTGCATCTGCTTGATCTCGGCCTCCTGCGCCTTGATCACTGTCTCGGCCAGCTTGCGGATTTCGGGGTCCTTGCCGTGTTCGAGCTCGACCTTGGCCATGTCGATGGCCCCCTGATGGTGCGGAATCATGCCACGCACGAAGTCGATATCGGCGTTGCCAGTGTAAGGGATGGCCATGTCGCCATGCATCTTGTCCATCGCCTTCCTGTAGCCCTCGGTCGAGGGACCATCGGCGGTGGTCGTGGTCATGCCGCTCATATCGTGGCCTTTGTGGTCCTGGGCCGGCGCGGTTTCGAGGAAAAAGGCAAGCAGCATTCCAGCTGCCATCAGCGCCAGCACGATCTTCTTGAATGGGGTCATGGAGGTTCCTTTCGAGGTTACGTAGCCCCGCCCTGAGGTCTATAATTTCAGCGTCCGCAGCCGCAGCGCATTGCCGATGACCGAGACGGAAGAAAGGCTCATCGCCGCGGCGGCCAGCATTGGCGACAGCAATGCGCCGGTGATCGGATAAAGCACGCCGGCCGCCACCGGCACGCCCAGCACATTGTAGAGGAAGGCGAAGACCAGGTTCTGGCGGATGTTGCGCAGCGTGCCTTCCGCCAGCCTTCTCGCCCTCACGATGCCGGCGAGGTCGCCCTTGAGCAGGGTGATGCCGGCGCTTTCCACGGCAACGTCCGCACCCGATCCCATGGCGATGCCGACATCGGCCGTCGCCAGCGCCGGCGCGTCGTTGACTCCGTCCCCGGCCATGGCGACGATGCCGCCGCGTTGGCGCAGCTCTTCGACAAGGTCGCTTTTCTGCTCGGGCAGCAGGCCGGCGCGCATCTGATCGATGCCGAGTTTCGCCGCGACGGCTTTCGCCGTGCGCCAGTTGTCGCCGGTGGCCATCACCACCGTGATACCCCTTTCCTGCAGGGCGCGGATCGCCTCGCCGGCGTTCGCCTTGAGCGGATCGGCAACCGCCACGAGACCGGCGAGCCGACCGTCGACAGTGACGAACATGACGGTTTTTCCCTCGGCTTGCAGCGCCTCCGCCGGGGGGATCATCGGCTGTGCATCGATGCCGAAATCGGCCAGCATCGCCGCGTTGCCGAGCGTCACCTGCCGGTCCGAGACGGTTCCCGAAACGCCTTTGCCGGTGATCGCTTCGAAATTCCCGGCTTCGCCCGGGCGGACGCCACGTTCCCGCGCGCCATCGACGATGGCTCCCGCCAGCGGATGCTCGGAGCCGACTTCGAGCCCCGCTGCCAGCGCCAGCAGCTCGTCTTCAGCAATGTCTTGAGCAACCACATCGGTCAGCCGGGGCCGGCCTTCGGTCAGCGTCCCGGTCTTGTCGACCACCAGCATGTTGACGGAGGCTAGACGTTCGAGCGCCGCGGCATCCTTGACCAGGACGCCGGCATGGGCGCCACGCCCGGTGGCCGTCATGATCGACATCGGCGTGGCGAGCCCGAGCGCGCAGGGACAGGCGATGATCAGCACCGAAACGGCCGAAGCGATGGCGAAGGCGAGACCCGGACCGAACAGCAGCCAAATCAGGAAGGACGCCAACGCCACCAGCGCCACGGCGGGGACGAAATAGAAAGAGACGCGATCGGCCAGCCCCTGGATCGGCGCACGGCTGCGCTGCGCCTTGGCGACCAACTCGACGATGCGTGCCAGCGTGGTGTCGGCGCCCACCTTTTCGGCCTGCATGATCAGCGAGCCATTCTTGTTCAGCGTTCCGCCGGTCAGGGCGTCGCCCTCGGTCTTCTCGACCGGAACCGGCTCGCCGGTGATCATCGATTCGTCTACCGAGGAACGCCCCTCGACCACTCTGCCGTCGACGGGAACGGCTTCACCCGGCCGGATGCGCAGCCGGTCACCGGCTTTCACCTCATCGCGCGGCACATCGGTCTCGGAACCGTCACGGTTAAGCCGCCGCGCGGTTTTCGGAGCGAGGTCGAGCAAGGCGCGGATCGCCGAGCCGGTTTGCTCGCGCGCCCGCAGTTCCAGCACCTGGCCGAGGAAGACCAGCGCCACGATGACCGCAGAGGCCTCGAAATAGACCGGCACCGCGCCGCCATGGCCTCGGATTTCGTGCGGGAAAAGCCCCGGAAACAAGACGGCGACCAGGCTATAGAGATAGGCGGCGCCGACGCCGAGCGAAATCAGCGTCCACATGTTCGGACTGCGGTTGACGATGGAAGCCCAGCCGCGCTCGAAAAAGGGCAGCGCCGCCCACAGGACCACCGGCGTGGCGAGCACAAGCTCGATCCATACGGCCAGGCCCTCCCCGATCCAACTGCGCGCCGGCAGGCCGAGCATCGGGCCCATGGTCAGGAGCAGGAGCGGCACTGACAGCGCCGCGCTCACCCAGAAGCGCCGGGTGAAATCGACCAGCTCGGGATTCGGTCCCGCGTCGTCCGCCGGAACCCCCATCGGTTCCAGGGCCATGCCGCAGATCGGGCATGAACCGGGTTTGTCTCGGATAATCTCCGGATGCATCGGGCAGGTGTATTGCGTTCCTTTCGGCATTGGGGCCGGGTCCGGTCGCTCGCCCAGATATCTTGTCGGGTCGGCTTCGAATTTCTTCAGGCAGCCTTCGGAGCAGAAGTAGTGTTTTTCTCCGTCGTGATGCAGGAAATGAGCCGCGGTGGCGGGATCGACAACCATACCGCACACCGGATCGCGTAGGACACTGCTCTCCTTTGCCACGGCTGGATGCGCCGCGCAGCAGGCGCTGCTTGCGGCATGATGATGATGGGAGTGATCGGACTGGGCCATTGGCATCTCGCTGTCGTTTCATCAGGAGATAGGGCTTCCAGTTACTGGAAGGTCAAGGGCTTAGAATCCTGATGCTTGAATATGAGCTATCGCTAAAATCTTAGCCGTTCCAATAAACGGAATTTAGCCGCCGTAGACTAGGCTCGGCGAAATGAATGAAATAAAAAAACGTATATTGGCCAAAACCTTGCTGGTCATTGGGCCGGCGGTCATCGCAACGTTTGCACTCTCGTTTTCATTGCGTCTGGCTTTCGGCATGCCGATCGACTGGCTGAGTTGGGTCGAATGCGCCGCCATCCCTGTCCTGGTGGGAACGCCGATCGCCGCTTTCATTTTCTCGCAGGCAGAGAGACTTCAGTCCGCACTTGCAGAACTGGGCGAATCACATCGCAGCCTCGTTGAAACGCATGACACGCTGGCATTCGTTACCGGCCATGACCGGATGACCGGGCTCCCCAATCGCGAGGTTTTCCTGCGGCGCGTGGAGGAAGTGCGCCGGCGCGACGAAGCCTACGCGCTTCTTGCTATCGATCCCGACGGCTTCAAGAGCATCAATGACCGCTTTGGCTACGCACGGGGTGACGAAGCCCTGATCAGGGTGGCAAAGGCCATCCAGTATGCCGTCCGTCCGGTCGACATCGTTGGCCGCATCGCCGGCGACGAGTTTGGCGTGTTCCTTGTCTCCGTGGGCCCGGATGAGGCGCAACGGCTGGCCGAACTGATCCGCCGCCAGGTCGAGATCATTCCATGGCATGTCGATGGCGCCCGCATGCCCGATGTGAAAGTAAGCGTCGGCGGTGTCCTCATCCCGCGGTGCAGCCCCTTCCGCATCGTCGACGTGCTGCGTCAGGCAGACCGCCAGATGGAGGATGCCAAACGGCAGGGCGGCAACCGCGTCGCTCTGAACCATGCGCTGCCGGCGGTCGCCTGAGTTCGTCTTTTTCTGCCCATACCCACGGACCGGAAAACAGGCTATAGACCGCGCCGGAAAAAGGGTCCGTCCGGCTTTATGGCGAAGATATCTCTCAAGCTAGATCATCTCATCGACGGCGACGCCCTGCGCCGCGACCTAACGGCGCTGACATCGGCCACCGGCGGCGACGGTGCGGCCGCTTCGGTCCGAGCACAGGTCCTGCAGGCGCTGAAGGAGAGAATGATTGCCGGTCGCAAGACCGTCGAGGACATGTTGAAGGAAGATGGCGGCGGCACCGCCTGCGCTGCCCGTCTTTCACATCTGATGGATGAGTTGATCAGGGCGCTTTACGACTTCGCCGTCACCCACGTCTACCGGGCCCGTAATCCTTCGCTGGGCGAGCGCATCGCCATCGTCGCCGTGGGCGGCTACGGGCGTGGCACACTGGCGCCAGGTTCGGATATCGACCTGCTTTTTTTGCTTCCCTCCAAGCAAACGCCCTGGGGTGAGCAGGTCGTCGGATATATCCTGCATATGCTGTGGGATCTTGGCCTCAAGGTCGGTCATGCCACCCGCGACATCGAGGACTGCATCCGACTTTCGCTCTCCGACATCACCATCCGCACCTCCATCCTCGAAGCCCGCTTCTTGTGGGGCGAGGAAAAACTCTACCAGGAGCTTGTCGGGCGTTTCGACCGGGATGTAGTGCGGCCCACCGGGCCGGAATTCGTCCAGGCCAAGCTTGCCGAACGCGACGACCGCCACGCCAAGGCCGGCGAAAGCCGCTATCTGGTCGAGCCCAACGTCAAGGATGGCAAGGGCGGACTGCGCGATCTGCAGACGCTGTTCTGGATCGGCAAGTATTTCTACCGCGTCCGCACCGGCGAGGAATTGGTCGACAAGGCCGTCTTCACGGACGCCGAATACCGCTCATTCCTGAAGGCCGAGGATTTCCTCTGGGCGGTGCGCTGCCACATGCACTTCCTGACAGGAAAAGCGGAGGAGCGGCTGCATTTCGACATCCAGCGCGAAATCGCCGAACGCCTTGGCTATACCAGCCATCCCGGACTGTCGGCGGTCGAACGCTTCATGAAGCATTATTTCCTCGTCGCCAAGGAAGTGGGTGATCTGACCCGAATCTTCTGCGCAGCACTTGAGGAGGAACAGGCCAAGCATGTGCCCGGCTTCAACCGCATTTTCCAGACCTTCCAGCGGCGCAAGCGCAAGCTGGCCGGTACCGCCGACTTCATCGTCGACAATCACCGCATCAACGTCGCTGACGACAAGGTTTTCGAGCGCGACCCGGTCAATCTGCTGCGGCTGTTCTGGCTGGCGGACAAGCACGGGCTGGAGTTCCATCCCGACGCGCTAAAGCTGCTCACCCGCTCGTTGAAACTGGTGGACCGGGCGTTGCGACGCGCCCCGGAGGCAAACCGCCTGTTTCTCGATATCCTGACTTCGGACCGCAATCCGGAACTCAATTTGCGGCGCATGAACGAAGCCGGGCTGCTCGGCAAGCTGATCCCGGATTTTGGCAAGATCGTCGCGATGATGCAGTTCAACATGTATCATCACTACACGGTGGACGAGCACCTCATACGCTGCATCGGCGTGCTGTCCGAGATCGAGCACGGCGACAGCAAGAAAATACATCCGCTTTCGCACGCATTGATGCCTGGATTGAAGGGCAGCCGCGAAATGCTCTATGTCGCGGTTCTGCTGCACGATATCGCCAAGGGCCGCCCTGAGGATCATTCGGAGGCTGGCGCCAGGATCGCACGGCGCATCTGCCCGCATATGGGCCTGTCTGCCGCCGACACCGAGACCGTCGTCTGGCTGGTCGAAAATCATCTCTTGATGTCGATGACCGCCCAGACGCGCGACCTCAACGACCGCAAGACCATCGACGATTTCGCCTCCGTCGTTCAGACGGTGGACAGGCTCAAGTTCCTGCTCATCCTCACTGTCTGCGACATACGCGGCGTCGGTCCCGGTGTCTGGAACGGCTGGAAGGGCCAGCTGCTCAGGACGCTTTACTATGAGACGGAACTCGCCCTCACCGGCGGCTTCTCGGAAGTGTCCCGCGCCGAACGGGCATCGGTCGCGCGCGAAAAGCTGGCTGAGGGCCTGTCCGGCTGGCCGGATGCGGAACGCCATCGGGTCGTCGGGCTCCACTACGAGAATTATCTTCTGGCGGTCGATCTGGCCGACCAGCTGCGCCATGCCGAGTTCATCCGCGAGGCCGACGGTGCCGGCAGGAAGCTCGCCACCATGGTGAAGACGCATCAGTTCGAGGCAGTCACCGAGATCACCGTGCTGGCGCCGGACCATCCGCGCCTTTTATCCGTCATCGCCGGGGCTTGCGTCGCGGCGGGCGGCAATATCGTCGATGCCCAGATCTTCACGACGTCCGACGGCCGGGCGCTCGACTCCATCCTCATCAGTCGTGAATTCGATCGCGATGAAGACGAACGCCGCCGCGCCGAGCGGGTCGGCAAGCTGATCGAGGACGTGCTTTCCGGCCGGGCCTGGCTGCCGGAGATGATCGAGAAACGCACCAAGCCGAAGCGCGGCGCCAAGGTGTTCCGCATTCCGCCCCGCGCCGAGGTCCGCAACGCCCTGTCGAACCGCTTCTCCGTCATCGAGGTCGAGGGTCTCGACAGGCCGGGGCTTCTCTCGGAAATCACCGGAACGCTGTCCGATCTCTCGCTCGACATTGCCTCGGCCCATATCACGACGTTCGGCGAAAAGGTCATCGACACCTTCTACGTCACCGACCTGACTGGCCAGAAGCTTGAAAACTCGGCCCGCGTAAAAACCGTTCGCGACCGGCTGACAGCGGTGCTGGAGGATGCGGTCCCCCAGCGCGCCGGCAAGGCCAGGGCGGCGGCGGAATGAGGGTGCGTCTTTCGAGGCTCGTCCGCCCGTCGATGCGGCCGCCCGACGCGTGCCGTGCGCGCACGCACCTCAGGATCGGGGCTGTTTGTTCTCTACGCCGGCAAATCTTCGTAGGCTTTTCAGGGCTTGAATCGAAGGGCGGAGGCAACGCCCGCTGCAAGCTCTACGCGAAGCGCATCAACAGTCCTCATCCTGAGGCGCGAACGGAGCGAGCCTCGAAGGACGCACTATGAGCCTCGTCAGAAAATTTGCCACGGTCGCATCCGGCACGCTGATGAGCCGGATTCTCGGGTTCACCCGCGAAATGCTGATGGCGGCGGCGCTTGGCACCGGTCCGATCGCCGACGCCTTCAATGCCGCTTTCCAGTTCCCCAACACCTTTCGCCGGCTGTTCGCGGAAGGCGCGTTCAACGCTGCCTTCGTGCCGCTCTTCTCCAAGGAAATCGAAGCCCACGGCCTCGAAGGGGCGAAGCGTTTTTCCGAGGAGGTCTTCGGCGTTTTGTTCAGCGCGCTCCTGGCGCTGACCATCGTCATGGAACTGGCGATGCCGCTGATCGTCCGCTACGCCGTTGCGCCGGGCTTTGCCGACACGCCCGACAAGTTCGCCATGACGGTGACGCTGGCGACCATCATGTTCCCCTATCTGATCTGCATGTCGCTGGGGGCGATGATGGCCGGCATGCTGAATTCGCTGCGCCGCTATTTCGCCGCCGCGGTCGCGCCGGTGTTTCTCAACGTCATTCTCATCGCTGTTCTGGCCTATGCCTGGTATGACGGCCAGGACGCCATCCGCGTCGGCTATGCCTTGTCATGGGGCGTGCTGGCGGCCGGCCTGGTCCAACTCGCCATCGTCTGGGTCGCTGTGCGCCATGCCGGCATTTCCATCGGCTTTCGCATGCCTCGCATGACGCCCAACGTCAAACGGCTGCTGGTGCTGGCGTTTCCGGCGGCGATCACCGGCGGCATCACCCAGATCAACCAGCTCATCGGTACTGCCATCGCCTCGGGGCAGGACAGCGCGGTGTCGTCGCTCGCCTATGCCGATCGCATTTACCAGTTGCCGCTTGGCGTCGTCGGCATCGCGGTGGCCATCGTGCTCCTGCCGGAACTGTCGCGGGCGCTGAAGGCGGGCAATGTGGTCGAGGCCGCAAATCTGCAGAACCGGTCGGTCGAATTCACCCTCTTCATGACACTCCCGGCAGCGGCAGCGCTTCTGGTCATGTCGGAACCCATCGTGCGGCTGCTTTATGAACGCGGCGCCTTCGCCGCCAACAATTCGACGCCGACCGTGGCCGCCATCCTGGCCATCTTCGGGCTGGGACTTCCGGCCTTCGTGCTCATCAAGGCGTTCACGCCGGGCTATTTCGCCCGCGAGGATACGCGCACGCCAATGGTCTTTGCCGCCATATCGGTCGCCGTCAACGTCGCTACCGCGCTCACCCTGTTTCCGTCCATGGGCGCGCCGGGCATTGCCGTCGCCTCGGCGGCGGCCGGCTGGGTCAACGCGGCGCTTCTGCTCGGTGTGCTGGTCCGGCGCGGTCACTGGGGCAGGGACGTGCCGCTGCTCAAGCGCATACCGCGCCTTCTGCTATCGGCCGCTCTGATGGGCGTGGCATTGTGGTTCGGCCAAGACTGGCTGGCGCCGCAACTGGCTTCATCCGCCCCGCTTCTGACCAAGGCGGTGGCGCTCGCACTGCTTTCCGGAGCCGGCGCCATTCTCTATTTCGCGCTTGCCTTCCTCACAGGGGGCGCCGATTTCGGCATGATCAGAAGAAATGTGAAGCGGGGGGCCAAGGCCGCCGAACCACCGCCGTAAACCACGGATATCTTGCCTATGGCTGCGTCATCGGTCATAAGCGCGTCCGAATTTGCCCACCGGGTTCCAGCAGCGTGGCCGTCGAAAAGTGTCAAACTTCTCGGGGTCATGCTCGACCGGCCCTCCATAAGCCAGGGAAAACAATCATGCCCTCCAGTCCTTTCCGGGAACTCGTGTTTTCCGGCGTGCAGCCGACCGGAAATCTGCATCTCGGCAACTATCTCGGCGCCATCAAGCAGTTCGTCGCGCTGCAGGAAAAGTCCGATTGCATCTACTGCGTCGTCGATCTGCATTCGCTCACAGCACAGCTGGTGCACAAGGATCTGCAGGACCAGACACGCTCGATCACCGCCGCCTTTCTGGCATCGGGCATCGACCCCAAAAAGCACATCGTCTTCAACCAGTCGCGGGTGATGCAGCACGCCGAACTCGCCTGGATATTCAATTGCGTGGCCCGCATCGGCTGGATGAACCGCATGACGCAGTTCAAGGACAAGGCCGGCAAGGACCGCGAGAACGCCTCGCTCGGCCTGCTCGCCTATCCGAGCCTGATGGCCGCAGACATTTTGGTCTACCGCGCTACCCACGTGCCGGTGGGCGACGACCAGAAGCAGCATCTGGAGCTGACCCGCGACATCGCCCAGAAGTTCAACAACGACTTTTCCGGCCGCATCGCCGACCTCGGCCTTGGGGTCGAGATGCAGGTCGGCGACGAGACGGTCAACGGCTTTTTCCCGATCACCGAGCCTGTCATCGGCGGTCCGGCGACGCGCATCATGTCGCTGCGCGACGGAGCGAAGAAGATGTCAAAGTCCGATCCCTCCGACCTGTCGCGCATCAACCTGACCGACGATGCCGACACCATTTCCAAGAAGATCCGCAAGGCCAAGACCGACCCGGATGCGCTGCCGAGCGAGCCGGACGGTCTTGCCGGCCGGCCCGAGGCGGAGAATCTGGTGGGCATCTATGCCGGTCTCGCCGACATCTCGAAGGAAGCGGTGCTGAAGGAATTCGGCGGCCGTCAATTCTCGGAGTTCAAGCCGGCCCTGGCCGACCTGGCGGTGGAGAGAATGGCGCCGGTGGCAGCCGAGATGCGGCGCATTTCAGCCGATCCGGCCTTTGTCGATGCCGTTCTGAAGGATGGCGGCGAACGGGCCGGCGCCCTTGCCGAAGCCACCATGAAGCACGTGCGCGACATCGTCGGGCTGCTGCAGGGTTAGAAGACACCGCGGCAACGCTGCTTGCCGCTGAGGGGCGGCAATGGCAGATTGCCCGAAACGGGAAGACAGCCAATGGTTTCAAAACGTCTCAGCCGGGAAGCCGGCCACCGGCGGAAGTTCCTGGCCATCATCGACGATACGCCCGAATGCGAACGGGCCGTGGTCTATGCATCGAAACGAGCGCAGACCACCAATGGCGTTCTCGTGCTTCTCTATGTCATCGAGCCGGACGATTTCCAGCACTGGCTCGGCGTCGAGAAGATCATGCGCGAGGAAGCCAATGCCAATGCCCGCGCCGCGCTCGACGGCTACGCCACCAAGGTCCGGCAGAAATTGGGCATCGAACCCGAACTCGTGGTGAAGGAGGGCAAGCCGGCCGACGAAATCCACAGACTGATCGAGGAAGATCAGGACATCGCCATTCTTGTCCTTGCCGCCGGCGCCGGCAAGGAAGGTCCGGGCCCCCTTGTCGCCTCCATCGCCGGCAAGGGCGCGGCTTTTCCGATTCCTGTCACCGTCGTGCCGCAGAATCTGTCAGACGAGGATCTGGAAAACCTGGCGTAGGGTTCCGACATGATGCGGGACGGTTGCTGAGGCCGTTTCTGCTTGAAGGCCGGACCGATTGGGCTTATTTAGAACTATTCCAAACTATTTGGCCCGCCATACGGCAGGCGTGGAGATCAAGATGTTCATCCAGACCGAGTCGACCCCCAATCCGGCGACGCTGAAATTCCTGCCTGGCAAGGAAGTGCTGCTCGAGGGCACCGCCGATTTCCGTGACGCCGGCAGCGCGGCCGCCGCCTCGCCGCTGGCGGGACGGCTGTTCGAGGTTCCAGGTGTCACCGGCGTCTTCTTCGGCTATGATTTCATCACCGTCACCAAGGACGGCCCCGACTGGCAGCATCTCAAGCCGGCGATCCTCGGCGCCATCATGGAGCATTTCATGTCCGGCGCGCCGGTGATGGTCAACGCCGGCCCCGCCGCCGAGACCAGCCAGACCGGCGAATTCTACGACAAGGCCGACGAGGAGATCGTCGTCACCATCAAGGAACTGCTCGACACCCGCGTACGGCCGGCGGTCGCCCAGGACGGCGGCGACATCACCTTCCGCGGCTTCGAGAACGGCACCGTGTTCCTGCACATGAAGGGCTCCTGTGCCGGCTGTCCCTCGTCCACCGCGACGCTGAAGCATGGCATCCAGAACCTGCTGCGCCATTTCGTGCCGGAAGTTCAGCAGGTCGAGCAGGTCTCCTGAACCTCCAAACCGCTTTTCTTTCGGGATAGCACAACAAAAAACCGGGCTTTGAGGCCCGGTTTTCCGTTTGGGACGTCCGTGTTGCCTGGACGGTCCGCGTAAGAAACTTTTGCACCGCTTGGCCGGAAGGCAGGTCGCCTCCGCGTCCGTTGCTACTTCACGATAACCTTGGCGCCGACTTCGGCGCGGTTGTAGAGGTCGATGATGTCCTGGTTCATCAGGCGGATGCAGCCCGACGACATCGCCTTGCCGATAGAGTTCCATTCCGGGCTGCCATGCAGCCGGTAGCCGGAATCGCCGCCCTTGTTGAACAGGTACATGGCGCGCGCGCCGAGCGGATTGCTGAGCCCGGGAGGCATGCCGCCGGCCCATTTCGCCAGCTCCGGCTGGCGGCGGATCATCTCGCGCGGCGGCGTCCAGGTCGGCCATTCGCGCTTCAGCGCGATGCGGGCCGTGCCGTGCCATTCGAAACCCTCGCGGCCGACGCCGATGCCGTAGCGCATCGCCTTGCCGTCAGCCATCACCAGGTAAAGAAACTTCTCATTGGTATCGACGATGATGGTGCCGGGCTTCTCCTGGCTGTCGAAGCGGACGATCTGCCGGTGATATTTGCGCGGAACCTTGCTGATCGGAATGCTAGGCAGCCGGTAGCCTGCATCCGTGACCGAACCATAATTGTTGGTGAACATCGGCAGCGAGCCGATGGTGCTGCATCCGGAAAGCGCGGTCGCCAGCACAAGTCCGGCAACGATGGCCAGTGATTTCATCCGCATGAACTGTCCGCACCCCCCAAAATCCGTCGCAGCCCGATTCGAGCCGTCTTTTCGACATCATTCATGCTGGCATTTGCTTTGCTTGCCAAGCAGGCGATGCCTATATGCTTTCCCTTACGCATCGGTAAGCCGATACCTATGGTATTTCGGCAACAGGCTTCACGGGAATGTGAAGGAAAAACAATGAAGCTGCACTTCTTCTAACGGAAAGACGGCTTTGAAAAGGGCAAGGACCATGAATGTCGGAACTGCCGCCCGCCGGTCAGGACTGCCGGCCAAGACCATTCGCTATTATGAGGAAATCGGCCTGATCAGTCCGATTCGCGCCGGCAATGGCTATCGCGACTATACGGGCGACGATATCCACCGCCTCGCCTTCCTGCGCCGCGCGCGCAATCTCGGCTTTTCCATCGACGATTGCCGTCAGCTCATGGCGCTCTATCGTGACCGCAGCAGGGCCAGCCATGATGTCCGCGCCATCGCCTCGGCGCATGTCGCGGCGATCGAGGAAAAGGTGCGCGAGCTGCAATCGATGCGCGCCACGCTGCAGAAGCTCATCCACGCCTGCCACGGCGACGACCGCCCCGACTGCCCGATCCTGGAGGAAATGGCGGGGGAGATTTCCTGACGGAGCGGGTTCAAACCGTGAACAGAATCGGCCATACTGGGCCATGCCCATCGTTTCGCCGATTCTCGTGAACCCCCTTGTCGACGGCCGTCAGTCCGAGCGCGCCATGCTGGTCAGGCGCGGCGTGCAGCGCCTGCTCATGCAGATGGGGGCGCATGTCCTGCCCGAACTGTCGCTGGCCACCGGCCGCCGGGCCGATCTGGTGGCGCTGACCCGGCAGGGCGATATCTGGATCATCGAGGTGAAGTCCTCGATCGAGGATTTCAGGGTCGACCGCAAATGGCCGGACTACCGGCTGCATTCCGACCGCTTCTTCTTCGCCACCCATCCCGGCGTGCCGTCGGAGATCTTCCCGGCCGAGTGCGGCTTCATTCTTTCGGATGGCTATGGCGCCGAGATCATGCGTGACGCGCCGGAGCACCGCATGGCGGCGGCCACCCGCAAGGCGCTGATGCTGCGCATTGCGCGGGCAGGCGCGGCACGCCTGCTGGCGGCGGAACTCGCCGGCGTCTCGGTGCCGGCGCTGGAAGGCGAAAGCGAGTAGCTATTCGCCCGTATCGCCCACGGGTTTCGACGCCAGCAACAACACTGCCGCGCCGAGCGCCGCCGCGATCAGCGAGCCGGCCAGGATGCCGACCTTCACCGCATCCTGCAGCGCCGCATTGTCGCCGAAGGCGAGCAGGCCGATGAACAGGCTCATGGTGAAGCCGATGCCGCACAGCAGCGAAATGCCGACCATATGGATCCAGCCGGCATGGGCGGGCAGGTCGGCGAGACCGAGGCGCACCGTCAGCGCCGAGGCGCCGAAGACGCCGACCAGCTTTCCAAGCACCAACCCGGCGGCGACGCCCAGCGTCAGCGGTTCGATCAGATTCGAAGCGGAAAGGCCTGCCAGCGAAACGCCGGCATTGGCGAAGCCGAAGATCGGGATGACGAGGAATGGCACGGCTTTGTGCAGCGCATGTTCCAGCCGGTGCAGCGGTGAACGCTCCAGGTCGTGCGCCAGGCCGGGTGAAACGCGCAGCGGCACCGTCAGCGCCAGCGCCACGCCGGCCAGCGTCGCATGCACGCCCGATTTCAGCACCAGCACCCACAGGACTACGCCGAGGACCAGATACGGGATCAGCGAGAGAACGCCCATGCGGTTCATCGCGATCAGAATGGCGATGACGGCGAAGGCGCCGCCAAGATACGCGAGCGACAGACCGCTTGTGTAAAAAATGGCAATGATGATCACTGCGCCGAGATCGTCGATGATCGCCAGCGCCGTGAGGAACACCTTCAGCGAGGCCGGCACGCGGCTGCCGAGCAGCGACAGCACGCCGAGCGCGAAGGCAATGTCGGTGGCGGTGGGGATGGCCCAGCCCGGAAGCGCCGGCGCACTGTTGCGGTTGACCACGACATAGACGAGCGCCGGCACGATCATGCCGCCGACAGCTGCGATACCCGGAAGCGCCCGGCGCGGCCAGGTTGAAAGCTGCCCGTCCAGCACCTCGCGCTTGATCTCCAGCCCGACCAGCAGGAAGAACACCGCCATCAGCCCGTCATTGATCCAGTGCTGGATGCTGAGCGGGCCGAGATAGGCGTGCAGGGCGGCGAAATAGGGTTCCGCCAGCGGCGAATTGGCGACGATCAGGGCAAGCGCCGCGGCGACGATCAGGATGATGCCGCCAGAGGCTTCGCCGCCGAGGAATTCGCGGAAAACGGAAACCGGACGGCGATTTTCATTCGTCATGTCGGGCTCCCTCACGCCGGTTGCGGATGCAGTGAATCGGCGACGATGATGCGCAGGCCGGCTTTGGGAAGCAAGCGATGTAACCTACTCTCGGGTCATGCGGTAAAGAACTCAGCGTGGGGCGCGCTTGGCGAGGATCCGCTGCAACGTGCGCCGGTGCATGTTGAGCCGCCGGGCCGTTTCGGAAACGTTGCGCTCGCACATTTCGTAAACGCGCTGGATGTGCTCCCAGCGCACGCGGTCGGCCGACATCGGGTTTTCGGGCGGCGCGGCGCGTTCGCCGGAGGTACGGGTCAGCGCGGCGAAAACATCGTCGGCATCGGCCGGCTTGGACAGATAGTCGACGGCGCCGAGCTTCACTGCCGTGACCGCCGTGGCGATGTTGCCATAACCAGTGAGGATGACCGTCCGGGCATCTTCGCGCTTTTCGCGGATCGCCACCACGACGTCGAGGCCGTTGCCGTCGCCGAGCCGCATGTCCACGACCGCGTAGGCCGGTGGATTGGCGCGCGCCTTGCCGATCGCCTCCTCGACGCTTTCGGCCGTATCGACGATGAAGCCGCGCGTTTCCATCGCCCGCGCCAGCCGTGTCAGGAACGGCTTGTCGTCTTCCACGATCAGCAGCGACGTGTCGTCGCCGGTCACCATGCTGCCGCTGTTTTCTTCACCCGCCATGATCGGTCGTTTCCTGATGCCTTTTTATGACGCAGATATAACTCCGGAGGCCGAATGTCCAATTTCGCCGCATTTCAGGCGGTGTCGAACATCGGGCCTGTGGCCGTTTCGGGATGCAGGAAGACCTCGCGCGGCCAGCTGATGTTGACGATGGCGCCCTCGCCCAATCCGCTCGAATTGCGGAAATCGATCGTCGCGCCGGAGCGCTCCAGCAAAGTCTTGGCGATGAAAAGCCCGAGCCCGAGCCCTCCGCCCCGTTCCGCGCCCTGCCGGGTCGACATGTAAGGCTCGCCGATACGGTCGATGATCTCGGGCGGAAAGCCCGGCCCGTCGTCGATGATGGAGAACGTCACCTGCTCCTCGTTCCAGCTCCAGCGCACCGTGACGTTGGAGCGGGCGAAGTCGACGGCGTTTTCAACCAGATTGCCGAGACCGTAGATGACGCCGGCATTGCGCCGCCCGACCGGTTCCGGCCCGATGCGCTCGCCGGGCCGCAGCTTGATGGCGATGCCGAAGTCGCGATGCGGCGCGATGACCTCCTCGACCAGCGAGGTCAGCGGCAGGCGGGCGAGATGCTCCTCGCCCTCCGAGGAGAGACTGGTGAGGCGCTTCAGGATTTCGCGGCAGCGTTCGCTCTGCGAGCGCAGCAGCGTGACGTCTTCCCGGTATTTCGGATCGTCGCCCAGCGCCTTTTCCATTTCCCGCGCCACCAGCGTGATGGTGGCGAGCGGCGTGCCCAATTCATGCGCCGCCGCCGCCGCCAATCCATCCAGCGCCGACAAATGCTGTTCGCGCTGCAGCACCAGTTCGGTGGCGGCGAGAGCGTTGGCAAGCAGCCGCGCCTCCTCGGCGACGCGGAAGGCGTAGATGCCGGTGAAAGCGATGGAAGACAGCACCGCCATCCACATGCCGGCGACATAGATGAACGGCATCGGCAGCGGCGAGCCGTCATACCAGGGCAGCGGCAGGTGGAAGAACACCAGCAGCGAGGCGAGCGCCGTGACGATCGTGCCAAGAACCGCCGTCAGCTTCAGCGGCAGCGATGTCGCCGAAATGACCACCGGCACCGTCATCAGCAGCGAGAACGGATTGGTCAACCCGCCGGTCATGTAGAGCAGGCCGGCGAGTTGCAGGCTGTCGAACACCAGGATGCCCATCGCCGCCAAGGGCTTCAGCCGATGCGCGGCGGGGAAGCGGAACGCGAGCATCAGGTTCAGCCAGGCCGAGCAGGCGATCAGCCCGAAGCACAGGCCGACTGGCAGCGGGAAGCTCAAGCCGTAGGCGACGACAAGCACGGCCACGCTCTGGCCGACAATGGCCAGCCAGCGCAGGCGGATAAGGGTATTGAGCCGAAGCCGGTTGCTCTGCTGGAAATCCGGCGTGCGTTGGACGTTGATCATCCGCCTGCATTACAGCCTGGCGTGCGGGAACGCCAGAATGTGCGGTCCGGATCAGGTGCCGCGCGGCTTGGCGCGGCTGGTCGCCGCCGCCTCGAGCGGGTTTTCCGGCCAGACATGCTTGGGGTAGCGGCCGCGCATGTCGGCGCGCACGTCCGCCCACGAACCGCGCCAGAAACCGGGCAGGTCGCGTGTCGTCTGGATCGGCCGGTGCGCCGGCGACAGAAACTCCAGCGTCAGCGGCACCGTGCCGTCGGCGATGGCAGGGTGGCGGTCGAGACCGAACAACTCCTGCACACGGATCGAAAGCACCGGCCATTCGCCTTCATAGTCGATCGGGACGCGGCTGCCCGACGGCGCGTCGTAATGGATCGGCGCCAGCGCATCGACGCGCCGATGCAGATCGTAAGGCACGATCGACATCAGCCCCGCCGTCAGGGCTTCGCCCGGAATGGCTGCGAAGGAAGCCTTGCCGGTCAGGAACGGCAGCAACCATCTCTCCAGCGTGTCCAGCAGCGCTTCCTCCGACATGTCTGGCCATGGCGCGCCAATGCCACGCTGCAGCCAGGCAAGCCGGCGGCGCAGCGTCTGCGCTTCCTTGCCCCATGTAAGCAGCGACAGGCCGTGCTGGCGCAGGGCGTCGAGGATGGCGCGGTCGGCGGCTTCGCCTTGCGGCGGCGGCAGCATCCGTTCCGAAAGCAGAATGGCGCCGAGCCGCACCGTTTCGCGCACCCGTACGGCCCGCTTTTCCGGGTCGAAGGCGGTTTGCCCGTGCGTCTCGATGCGGCCGGCGAGTGCGGTGCGGATGTCGGCCTCGGCGATCGCCGCCGCCGCCGTGATGCGCGCATTCTGCGCCTTGCCCTGCATGTCGGCGACGACGAGATAAGGCTCGGCCGCCAGCGGATCGGATGCGTCGAGCGCGGCGCCTGAACCATTCGCCAGCACGAAACGCCCACGTTCCCCGCGTGCTTTCGCCACCCGGTCCGGCCAGGCATGCAGAAGGAGGGAGCCGGCCTCTATACCCTCCTCCTTGTGGGGAGGGTCCGACCGTAGGTCCCGGGCCGGGGCGCGGGGCGGTAAAGCCCGCGCCAGCCTTTCCGCCAGTTGCCGGGCGGCATTGGCGCGAGGCGACCGGTCCGCGCGAAACCGCATCAGCCGCCGTTCCAGATCGGCGCTGTCCCCGCCTAGGCCGCGCTCGGTCAAAAGCACCGCAAGTTGAGCCGCCTCGCCGGCATGACCGGTCTTCGCTGCTTCCGCCACCATATGCGCCAGCCGTACCGGCAGCGCCAGCCGGCGCATGGCAGCGCCGGCCTCGGTGAGCCGGCCTGTGTCATCGATAGCGCCGAGCGTCCCCAGCAGCACCCGCGCCTCGTTCAGTGCCGGCGCTGGCGGCGGATCGAGAAAGGCGAGGCTTGCCGGGTCGGCGACGCCGAACGCGGCGCAATCAAGCACCAGGCCGGACAGATCCGCTTCGAGGATTTCCGGCGGCGTGAAGGCGGCGAGCGCCGAGGTCTGCTCCGCCCGCCACAGGCGGATGGCGACACCCGGCTGCGTGCGTCCGGCGCGGCCGGCGCGCTGCTCGGCCGAAGCGCGGGAGACGCGGACCGTCTCGAGCCGCGTCAGGCCGCTCGCCGGTTCATATTTCGGCAGCCGCGACAGGCCGGAATCGATCACCACGCGCACGCCTTCTATGGTGATGGAGGTCTCGGCGATCGCCGTCGCCAGCACCACCTTGCGACGTCCCGCCGGCGCCGGCTGAATGGCGGCGTCCTGCGCTTTGCCGTCGAGCATGCCGTAGAGGGGGACGACATCGACGTCGCCGCCGACACGTCCTTCCAGCCTCTCGGCTGTCCGTTCTATCTCGCGCTGGCCGGGCAGGAAGGCGAGTACGCTGCCGTTCTCGTCGGCCAGCGCCATGCGCACCGCCTTGGCCATCGCGTCCTCGATGGCTTCACCCGCGGGTCGCTCGCTGTAGCGGACCTCGACGGGGAAGCTGCGCCCTTGGCTCTCGATCACCGGCGCCCCCGCCAAAAGCCGCGCCACCCGCGCGCCATCGAGTGTCGCCGACATGACCAGGAGGCGAAGGTCCGGCCGCAACGCGCCTTGCACATCCAGCGCCAGAGCCAAGCCGAAATCGCCATCGAGCGACCGCTCGTGGAACTCATCGAAGATGACTGCCGAAACGCCGGGCAGTTCCGGATCATCAAGGATCATGCGCGCCAGCACGCCTTCGGTGACGACGAGGATTTTCGTGCGGGCCGATGTGCGGTTTTCCATCCGCATCGCATAACCGACCGTGCCGCCAGGCTCTTCACCGAGCAGCATCGCCATGCGCCGCGCGGCGGCGCGGGCCGCCAGGCGGCGCGGTTCGAGAAGCACGATCCGGCCTTCACCAATCCACGGTGCATCGAGCAGCGCGAGCGGCACCAGCGTCGTCTTCCCGGCGCCGGGCGGCGCCACCAGCACGGCACTGTTGCGGCCTTCCAGCGCGGTCCGCAGCGCCGGCAGCACCGCGGTGACGGGAAGGTCGGGAAGGTCAGGCAAGCTCATCGCTCGATCGTTCGCATGGCGCGCGAGCCCATAGCAGCGCTGGCGCCGTCCGGCAAATGCCCCGCCGACAAGGAGCGCTCAACCGGGATGCGCCGGCTCGCCTCGATGGCGCCTATTTCCCCGGATCGATCCAGCCATTGGGCGGCGCGAAGCCGGCCATCGCGTCCTCAGGCCCCCAGCTTCCCTGCTTGTAGACAGGCGGTGGCGTCTGGTCGTCAAGCACCGGCCCGACGATCCGCCAGGCGATTTCGCTGGCGTCCTGCCGGGTGAACAGCTCGCTATTGCCGTTCATGGCGTCGCCGATCAGCCGCTCATACGGCTCCATGTCGCCCTTGGCATCGTCCACGGCGGTCAGTTCGACCTGCTCGCCGACCATCTCGTCGCCGGCCGCCTTGCGCCGCGCGCCGATACCGATCGACATGACCGGGGCGATACGAAAACGGACGTAGTTGCCCTCGTTGCGCTTGAACTCGTCGAAGACAGGCAATGGCGGACGCTTCAGTTGAACCACCACCTCTGTCGCATGCACCGGCAGGCCCTTTCCGGCGCGGATGAAGAACGGCACATCCTTCCAGCGCCAGGTATCGACGAAGAAGCGCACGGCGGCGAAGGTCTCGACCGGCGAGTTCGGCCGCACGCCGGGCTCCTTCAGGTAGCCTTCGAACTGGCCGCGCACCACGTCGTCCCTGGTCAGCGGCCTTATCGCCTTCAGCACCTGCACCTTTTCGTCGACGAGGTCGTCAACCGTTCTCCCCGGAGGCGGCTCCATCGCCAGTAGCAGCATGACATTGAGCAGATGGTTCTGGATGACGTCGCGGATCGCGCCGACCTCGTCATAGAATTTGCCGCGGCCCTGCACGCCGAAATTCTCGGCCATGGTGATCTGCACGCTCTCGACATAGTTGCGGTTCCAGATCGGCTCGAGGAAGGAATTGGCGAAGCGGAAATAGAGCAGGTTCTGGATCGCTTCCTTGCCGAGGTAGTGGTCGATGCGGAAGATCGCCTTTTCCTCGAAGACGATGTGCAGCACGCGGTTCAGCCAGCGGGCCGATTGCAGGTCGCGGCCGAAGGGCTTCTCTACCATCAGCCGGGCGCCTGTGGCGCCGCCGGATTGTTCGAGGCCCTGCACCACCGGCTCGAACATGGAAGGAGGCACGGCGAGATAGTACAGGGGGTGCCGAAAACCGGACAATGCCTCCTTCAACGCGTCGAACGTCGCCTGATCGCGGTAGTCACCGCTGACGTAGCGCAGCAGGCCTTTGAGTTTCTTGAATATCTTGTCATCGACCTTGCCGAAGGCGGCCTTGATGCCATCATGGGCGCGCTCGGCAAGCTGCTCCACACTCCACTTGTCGTAGGCAATGCCGACCACCGGCTCCTTTAAAGTCCCGCGGGAAACCATCGCGTAAAGCGCCGGAAAGATTTTCTTGTGCGCCAAATCGCCGGTTGCGCCAAACAACACCAGCACGTCGGATCGTGGTTCGCTCATGTCCTGCCGCCCTGGATTACTTGCCGGATTTCGGCTTGAGGCCTGTCTTCGGCTTTTCGACATGGCCGCCGAAGGCGTAGCGCATGGCCGAAAGCAGCTTGTCGGCGAACATGGATTCGCCCTGTGAGGAGAAGCGGTCGAACAGCGCCGACGACAGGACCGGTGCGGGAACGCCGGTATCGATTGCGGCCTTCAGCGTCCAACGTCCCTCGCCGGAATCGGAAACCCTGCCGCCGAATTGCTCCAGCGCCGGGTCGGCCTTGAGCGCGCCCGCGGTCAGGTCGAGCAGCCAGGAGCCGATGACGCTGCCGTGCCGCCAGACTTCGGTAACCGCCGGGAGATCGATGTCGAACTGGTAATATTGCGGCTGCGCCAGCGGGCTGGTCTCGGCGTCGGCCTCGCGCTTCTTCTTGCCGGCATTGGCCGCCTTGAGGATGTTGATGCCCTCGGCGTAGGCGGCCATGACGCCATATTCGATGCCGTTATGCACCATCTTGACGAAATGGCCGGCGCCGCTTGGCCCGCAATGCAGATAGCCGAGTTGTGCGGTGCCTGCCTTGGGATCGGGCGTTGCACTCCCGTCGGCTCCTGGCGCCAGCGTGGCAAAGACGGGGTCGAGATGCTTGACCGCGTCGTCCGGCCCGCCGATCATCAGGCAGTAGCCGCGCTCCAACCCCCAGACGCCGCCACTGGTCCCGACATCGACATAGCGTATGCCCTTGCCGGCGAAGGCTGCCGCCTGGTCAACCGCGTCGTGATAGTGGGAATTGCCGCCGTCGATGACGATGTCGCCTTCCTCCATCAGCGCCGCCACCTGCCCGGCGATCTTGGCCGTGATGGCGGCGGGCAGCATCAGCCAGGCGCTGCGCGGCTTGGACAGTTTGGAAACGAATTCCTCCATGGAGGAAGCGCCGATCGCGCCGTCCTCGACCAGGGCCGCAACGCTTTCCGGATTGATGTCGTAGACGACGCACTGATGTCCGTCGCGCAGCAGGCGGCGCACCATGTTGGCGCCCATCCTGCCCAATCCCATCATCCCGAGCTGCATTGGGTTCTCCGTGTTTGGTGGGTCCGGTGGCGGACGAATGAGACTTCGAGAATCGGCATCAAGCCACACGAATATGAAGTTTCGATGCCGCCTGCCGGTCTGGCGGACCGGTCAGTCAACACCGATAGGACATAGACCACAGGACGGGATTTTCCAATGGAGTGATGGAGACGAGCCGGAACCCGCCTACATCAGCCAAAGATAGAGAATTCTTCCTAGTGCGCCCAGGAGCAGCACGAAGGCGGCGATCGACTGAATGAAAAATCCCGGATAGCGCTTCAGGGGCGCCGACAGGTAGCCGGTGAAATACAAGATCCGGCCGATCAGCCATAAGAATCCCAGCCCGGCCGCCCAGGTCGGACTGCAGTAGATGGCGAACAGCCACAGCGAGGGAAGGAAAACGGGGAGCCATTCGATCGTATTCGAATGGGCCCGGATCGCCCGTTCAAGCAAAGGGTCGCCGGTCATGGCCGGTGCCAGTATGCCGGTCTTGGAATGCATTCTCGCCACGGTGAGCGCCATGCCGAATATGAGCAGGCTGCAAAGCAGGGTGACGACGGCCACAGGATAATATTGTTCCATCATGGCTCTCCTCCATGCCATGCCGGAAGACAATCAGAGGTGAAGTCCATCCGCAAGCGTCTGCGCCACCGCTCCTGACGGAAGATGTCACCACCCATGCCGCCGCGGGGCCAATCAGGTGGGCGCCAAAGAAAAAGCCCCGCACGATGTACGGGGCTTTTTGCTGAAACTGGTGCCCAGAAGAGGACTCGAACCTCCACGCCTTGCGGCACACGGACCTGAACCGTGCGCGTCTACCAATTCCGCCATCTGGGCTGGTGCGCGCTGATGTAAGCGGGCCGGACTGGCCTGTCAACGCGCTTTTTTGCCGGCGCTTGCCGCTCCGCAGGTGCCCCGGCGCTCAGCCTTCCAGCACTTCCTTGGAGGCGACGGTGGAATCGGCGTTGAGCTTGTAGACGATCGGCACGCCGGTGCCGAGTTCCAGCTTGACGATCTCCTCGCCCGAAATCCCCTCCAGCGCCATGATGAGCGCGCGCAGGGAATTGCCGTGCGCCGCCACCAGCACCGTGCCGCCGCAGAGCACATGCGGCTGCATGACATGCATGTAGTAGGGCCACACGCGCGCGCCCGTGTCCTTCAGGCTCTCGCCGCCGGGCGGCGGCACGTCATAGGAGCGGCGCCAGACATGCACCTGCTCCTCACCCCATTTCTGGCGAGCGTCGTCCTTGTTCAGGCCGGAGAGGTCGCCATAGTCGCGCTCGTTCAGCGCCTGGTCGCGAATGGTCTTGAGATTGCTCTGGCCGACCGCGTCGAGAATATGCTGCGAGGTCTTCTGCGCCCTTATCAGGGCCGAGGTGAAGGCGATGTCGAATTTCATCCCGCGCGCCTTCAGCTTCTGGCCGGCCGACTTCGCCTCCTCATGCCCCCGCTCGGTCAGATCGACGTCGCGCCAGCCGGTGAACAGGTTCTTCAAATTCCATTCGCTCTGGCCGTGGCGGACGAGCACGAGGGTTCCCGACATGTTTTGCTCCCTTGACGAGTTAAGGCGGGCTGCTCAGCTGAGGCCGAGCACGTCCCGCATGGAATAGAGCCCCGGCTTGCGGCCCTGCGCCCAGAGCGCCGCCTTGACCGCTCCGCGGGCAAAGATAGCCCGGTCTTCGGCATGATGCGAAAGCGTCACCCGCTCGCCGAGCCCGGCCAGCAGCACTGAATGCTCGCCGATCACCGAACCGCCGCGCAGCGTCGCGAAACCGATGGTTCCGGCCTCACGCGCGCCGGTATGGCCGTCGCGCACGCGCACCGATTTCTCCGCAAGCTGGATTTCGCGGCCCGCCGCCGCCGCCTCGCCGAGCAGCAGCGCCGTGCCTGACGGTGCATCGACCTTGTGCTTGTGGTGCATTTCGAGGATTTCGATGTCGAAATCCGCCGCATCCAGCGCCCGTGCCGCCTGCTCGACCAGCACCGAGAGCAGGTTGACGCCAAGGCTCATATTGCCCGATTTGACGATGGTGGCATGGCGCCCCGCCGCCGCGATCCTTGCATTGTCATCGTCGGAGCATCCCGTCGTGCCGATGACATGGACGATGCGCGCCTGCGCGGCGTAGCCCGCGAATTCGACCGAAGCCGCCGGGGTGCTGAAGTCGAGCACGCCGTCGGCCTTGGCGAAGGCCGGCAGCGGATCGTCGCTGATGACGACGCCGAGCGGGCCGACGCCGGCCGGTTCCCCGGCATCCTTGCCGATATGCGGCGAACCGGCGTGCTCGATGGCGCCGACCAGGGTGGCGCCCGGCGTGGCTTGGATGATCTGGATCAGCGTCCGGCCCATCCGGCCCGCCGCGCCGACAACCACGAGACCCATATCCTTTGTGCGCTGGTCGCTCATGTGCTTTCCCCTGCGGTCTTCTTCACGCGAACGCGCTTTGCCTTCGGCTTCGCGGCCACGGCTGGAAGGCTGTCATCGACGAGACCCAGGCCTTTGCTGCCCTGCAGGCGATGGAACCGGGCATACACGCTGTGCGGGTCGGCGAGCAAGGAGGCGTGCGTGCCTTCCTCGACCAGCCGGCCCTGTTCCATCACGATGATCTTGTCGGCGTTCACGACAGTGGAAAGCCGGTGCGCGATGACGATCGTCGTGCGGTCATGCATGACCTCGGACAGCGCTTGCTGCACTTTTGCTTCCGACTCATTGTCGAGCGCCGAGGTCGCCTCATCGAGCAGCAGGACCGGAGCCTGCCGCACGATCGCCCGCGCGATCGACAGACGTTGCCGCTGGCCGCCGGACAGCGTCACGCCGTTTTCGCCAACGGGGGTGTCGTATCCCATCGGCTGCTGCAGGATGAAATCGTCGGCGGCGGCGAGGCCGGCGGCGGTTTCGATCTCGCTGTCGGTGGCATCCGGACGGCCGTAGCGGATGTTGTCGCAGATCGATCCCTCGAACAGATAGGGCTGCTGCGAGACATAGGCGATGGATTGCCGCAGCGAACGCTTCGTCACCTTTGAAATATCCTGGCTGTCGATTTCGATCACACCGCTGTCGACGTCGTAGAAGCGCTGCAGCAGCGACACCAGCGTGGTCTTGCCGGCGCCTGACGTACCCACGATGGCCGTGGTCTTGCCGGCCGCCGCGACGAAGCTCAGATCCTCGATGACAAGATTGTCGCCATAGGCGAACGACACATTGCGAAAACGGATTTCGCCGCGATCGACATGGATTTCCTTTGCATCTGGCGCATCGAGCTGGTGCGGCTCGATGTCGAGCAATTCATAGATCATGCGGGCGTTGACCAGCGCCTTTTCGAGGCTGACCTGTGTGCGCGCCAGACGCCGCGCCGGGTCGTAGGCCAGGAGCAGGGCAGAAATGAACGAGAACACCGCGCCTGGCGGCTCGCCATTGACGGTGGCGCGATAGCCGGCATAGCCGACCACGCCGGCCACGGCGATGCCGGCGAGGATTTCGGAGATCGGCGTCAGCCGCTCGGATACGCGAGCGATCCGGTTGGCGCGCTGCTCCGAACTGTCGATCAGCTTTTCGATACGCTCGGAAAGCTGGTCCTCCATGGTGAAGGCCTTGACGATGCCGATGCCCTGCGTCGCTTCCTGCATGGCGCCGATCAGGCGCGAATTGATTTCCACCGCCTCGCGGGTGACGCGCCGCAGCCGCCGCATCAGATAGACGACTGAATAGATCAGCGGCGGCCCGATCAAAAGCGACAGTACCGACAGGAACGGGTCCTGCACGATCATCACCCCGATCAGGCCGATGAGCGAGACGAAATCGCGCGCCACCGAGGTCAGCGTTATGCCGAGCAGGTCGCGGATGCCGTTGACGTTGACGTTGATCTGCGCGGCCAGCCGCCCGGAGCGGGTGTCGGTGAAGAAGCCCATGTCGAGCTTCATCAGGTGCTCGAAGATTCGGCTCTGGTAGCGGGCGACGAGATTGTTGCCGATCTTGGCCAGCGTCACCGCCTGTCCGTAGCTCGCCAGGCCTCGGATCAGGAAGGCAGCGAAAATCGAGGCGCAAATCAACAGGATCAGGTCCCCGCGCCGGCGGTAGAAGATCTCGTTGATGACGTCGCGCATGATCCACGCGGTGAAAGCGGTGGTCGCCGCCACGGCCAGGAGGCACAGCACCGCGAACACGTAGTACCCGATATAGTCTCGGCTGTTTTCGGCGAAGACGCGACGGACTACGGCCACAATCTCGCGCGGTTCGGCCCGCTGCGTTTTTTGGGCAGATTTCAAATCGGACGTCCCATGTTGCGGCGCTTCTCTTAGCGCCCCACGGTGTCGTTGCCTATTCCCCGCACGCGAATAATTGGCTGACTATGACCGCCAGCGCCGTCCGTTCGTCTGCACGCCGAAAAGCGACGGCATGCGCGCATAGGCGGCAAGCCCGGCCAATGCGGCTAGCGGATGGGTGATGACGTAGACAGGCATGGACCGCAGCAATTCGCTGTGCGGGGCCTTGTCCTCGAAGGCGGCGCGGAAAGCGCCGTCCTTCAGCGCCGGAACGATCTTCTGCGCGATGCCGCCGGTGAGAAAGACGCCGCCGCGGCTCATGAACACCAGCGCCAAGTCGCCGGCGGTGCGCCCCAGGCACGTCACGAAAAGCGACAGTGCTTCCTCGGCCACCGGGTCGGATTTCGCCAGCGCCGCGGCGGTTATCTCCGCCGGCAGGGTGAACGGCGCCGGCTTGCCGTCGGCCTTGGCGACGGCGCGATAGACGTTGACGAGGCCACGGCCGCACAGGATCTGCTCGCCGGAGATACGGCCGTCGATCTTCTCGATATGCGGGAAAACCTCGAAATCACGCGGCGTGCGCGGGCCGATATCCATGTGCCCGCCCTCGCCTGGGACAGGAATCCAGTGACGCAGCGCATAGACGAGCCCGGCGACGCCAAGGCCGGTGCCGGGTCCCAGCACCACGCGTCCGGCATCGGGCTCCGGCGCCCCGCCGCCGATCTTCTCCATATGCTCTTCGCCCAGCGCCACCACGGCCAGCGCCTGCGCCTCGAAATCATTGAGCACGACGATGTCGGCGAGTCTCAGATTGGTCAGCATCTGCCGTGGCTTGACGACCCACGGGCAGTTAGTGAGCTGGATTTCGTCGCTCTCGACCGGCCCGGCGACGGCGAGCACCGCAGATTTCGGCTGAACGGAAATACTGTCGAGAACAGTCTGGATCGCTTCGTCAATGGTCGCGAAATTGGCGGTCTGCACGATCTGCGGCTCACCGACGCCGGAATTCGCGTCGAGCACCACCGAAAAGCGTGCATTCGTACCGCCGATGTCCCCGATCAGGATCGGGAACTCGAGCACGGTCTCGTCTTCCGCTACGCTTGCCATTTTCATGTCGTCCCCAGTCCAGACGGCTTTAGCCGTTCTTTCGTTGCTTCGGCAAGATGGTGGCCACGGTAGACGGCGGTTCCGTTCGGTAATTGTATGAAAGAAGCAACGTCACTCGACCCCGGCTCCTCCGGGCCAAGGTTGGCAGAGCCATTTTCAACAATTCCAGCGCGGACAGGGATCGCGCCACATCGCAGCCCGATGCCACTAGTTTGTCGGGCGTGGACGTGGCAGCGGAACGCCCATATCGGGCGTTTCGGCAAAGGCGTTGACGCCAAGGGGAAGAGCCGCCTTGGGACGAAGCACGTTGGGCGCCATCGCTCCTTGAACCGTTGCTGGCCCCGGCGACGCGGCGACGGCGACCGCGGCGCTGCCGCCCGGGTACGTCACAGCTTCGGCTGAAACGGGTCCGGGCGCGTCGAGCACCGCCTGGCAGGCTTTCGGCAGGCTGGCCATGGTCATCAGGTCGCGGGCCTTCGGCGCGTCGGGATTCTTGTTTGGCCGCCACGGCTCCTCGGTGAACCACCAAGCCAGGCTCTTGTCGCAGCCGTCGCCGGTGCCGGTGCCTTGCTGTGGCTTGCAGCCCGGCGAACCCGGCTGGCAGCCGATGCGGACATGGAAATGGTAGTCATGACCCCAGAACGGCCGCACCTTGTTCAGCCATGACCGGTCGTCTGTGACGGTATCGCACAATTTCTTCTTGATGCCCGGATTGACCAGGATGCGCTCGACTTCCGGATAGCTTGCCGCCCGCCGCAACAGCCGTGTATGCGCCGACGTCCACAGTTTGTCTTTAACCAGATGCGTGCGCTCGTTGACCATGGATACGGCGCTCATGTTCTCGCGTTCGCGGGCCGAAAGCCGGTGATCCGGCATTGGCGTGAACCAGATGTCGGCATCGAGGCCGATCTGGTGCGATGCGTGCCCGGTCAGCATCGGGCCGCCGCGCGGCTGCGATATGTCGCCCAGAAGCAGTCCCGGCCATCCGTCGGCGAGGGCGTCGCGCGAGAATTTCTCGATCAGCGCGATCATCGCCGGATGACCCCAGCGGCGGTTGCGCGACAGCCGCATCGCCTGCCATGTCGGCCCGTCGGTGGCGATCGCCACGCCGCCGGAAAAGCATCCCTTGGAATAGAAGCCGTAGGATTGCGGATTGCCGAGGGAAGGCAATTCCTCAGAGCCGAACAGGGTCTTGGCCAAATCGGAGGCCGCCGCCGGCCGCGTATCCTGCGCGGTGAAGGACAGAAGCGTCGTCAGCGCCAGGGCGGCGAAACTTGTCCTGCGCAGGAAACCCATCATGGCCTTCATCCGGAAATCCTCTCCCTGACGCCCATGGCCTCTGTTTCCAAAACCGCACTCCGGCACGACGAATCACACCATAGCCGGTCCGCGCGCGGCGATCACGGCTTCTTCATCGGGCTGCGCGGCTCTCCTTGCCCCCAGTTGCCGCTCTGCCACATATGGTCGAGAGCACTGCGATAGTCCGGGAAGCGAAAGCGATAACCGTCAGCCTCGATGGCCGTGTTGGAAACGCGCTTGTTCTCGCCATAGAAAGACCGCGCCATGGGCGAAAGTTGGGCGGTCTCGAAGGAAATTGCCGGCGGCGGCGTCACATTCATGACCGACGCGGCGTATTCCACGACGTCCTGCGGCGGCGCCGGCAGATCGTCGGTGACGTTGAAGATGCCACCCTGATTGCGGCCTGCCAGATGCCACAACGCGCCGGCGATGTCCTCGACATGGATGCGGTTGAACACTTGGCCGGGCTTTATCAACCGCTTCGCCGTGCCGTTGGCGAGATTGACGAAGGCGTTGCGGCCAGGGCCGTAAATGCCTGAAAGCCGCAGGATGGCGACCGGAATGCCGGTCTTCTCGCCGAGTTCCCGCCATTGCTGTTCGGCGGCGACCCGCAAGCGCGACCGCTTCGAGACCGGGCGGCATTCGGCTGTCTCATCCACCCACGCGCCGCCATGGTCGCCATACACGCCGACGGTGGAAAGATAGCCGATCCATTGCAAGGCGGGCATTGCGGCAATCGCGTCGTGCGCGGCAGCCAGCACCGGGTCGCCGCCTTCGTCAGGCGCGATGGAGATGATCAGGTGCGTCGTTTGCGGCAGGGCCGCGTCGATCTCCGGCGTCAGCAAGCCATCGAACGTCAAAGGTGTGATGCCTGCCTCGCGCAGAGCGTCGAAATTGTCTGCCGAGCGGGTGGTCCCGGTAACGGGGAGCCTGTTGCGATTGTCCCGCGCGAACGCCTTGCCCGAATAACCGGCGCCGAAGATGAAAAACTTGCTCAAGCAACGATCTCCAGTGCGGCCTTTTCAGCCAATACCGTCCGCCATTCGTTGCGAACACTTTCATCTGGCTCGAACCGCAATGCCTCCGCTGCGCGGCCTGCGAAACCGCCGGCCTCGTCCAGTCGCGCCAGCGCCCACACCGCGGCTCCGCGCACCAGCGGCGATGGATCGGCCAGCAGCGTCGACACCTGCCCAAGCAGCGTGCCGTCGCCGGAATTGCCGGCGGCGATCAGTACGTTGCGGATGAACCGGTCGCGGCCGATCCGCTTGATCGGCGAACCGGAAAAGAAGCTTCGGAATGCCGCGTCGTCGAGCGTAAGCAGAGCTGTCAGCGGCGGTTCGCGCAGATCGTCGCGGGCGACGAGTTTTGCCTCCGACGCCGCATGAGCGAATTTGTTCCACGGACAGGCAGCCAGGCAGTCGTCGCAGCCATAGATGCGGTTGCCGATCGCGGCGCGGAATTCGTGCGGGATCGGCCCTTTGTTCTCGATGGTGAGGTAGGAGATGCAGCGCCGCGCATCCAGTCGGTACGGCGCCGGGAAAGCGTCGGTCGGGCAGGCGTCGAGGCAGGCGCGGCAGGAGCCGCAATGGTCCTCTTCCGGGACATCAGGCGCTATATCGGCGGTGGTGAAGATCGAACCGAGAAAGAGCCATGAACCATGCTCGCGGCTGATCAGGTTGGTGTGCTTGCCCTGCCAGCCAAGCCCCGCGGCTTCCGCCAGCGGTTTTTCCATCACCGGCGCGGTGTCGACGAACACCTTCACGTCGCCGCCGGCGCGCGCGACGATCTTGCCGGCAATCTCCTTCAGCCGGCCCTTCATCAAATCGTGGTAGTCACGATTGCGGGCATAGACGGAAATGGCGCCGCGTCTTGGTTTTGATTGTAGCGCGCGAGGGTCCTCATCCGGTCCGTAATTCATGGCGACGATGACGATCGAGCGCACGTCGGGCCACAGGATGGAGGGGCTGCCGCGGCGGTCGAGCGTCTCGACGATCCAGTCCATAGAGCCGTGGAAGCCGTCGGCGACGAACTGCGCCAGCCGTTGCGGCGCCAGCGGCGCGGCATCGGGCGAGGTGAAGGCGACCGCGTCGAAGCCGGCGCGATGAACCTCGCGCTCGATCAGATCACGCAGTTTCCGGGCGTCAGAAGTCGAGGTCCGCATAGTGCGATACCGGGGACAGGCCGCGCACGCGATCGGTAAGCAGCGGCCGGAAGGAAGGCCGCGATTTCACCCGCGTGTACCATTCGCGCGCCGCGCCATGCTCGCGCCAGTCAATCTCGCCAAGATAGTCGAGGACCGAAAGGGCCGCCGCCGCCGCAAGATCGGCATAGGTGATGCGGCTGCCGGCCAGCCAATGACGGGTGCCGGCGAGCCAGTTGGTGTACTTCATGTGCTGGCGGATATTGGCGCGCGCCGCCCTGATCGCGGTGGAGTCGGGCGAGCCGCCGCCGGCCTCGGCCGGCATATGCGGTTTCAGCACGCGCTCGCGCACCAGATGGCGGGTGACCTCGCTCTCGGTCTTGGTCAGGTACCAGTCGGTGACGCGACGGATCTCGGCGCGCTCCATCGGCCCTTCCACGAAAAGGCGCTTGTCGCGCTTCAGCACGCCGCGCGTCTCGTCGAGATATTCGGCGATGACAGACGCACCCACCACCGGCACGTCTCCTTCCGCCAGAAGGATGGGCAAAGTGCCCGCCGGGTTCAGCGCCAGGAACTCCTTGCGCCGCGTCCACGGCTTTTCTTCGATCAGCGCCAGCTCCTCTCCGTACTCGCCGAAAGCGAGACGTACGAACCGGCAGGAAGTGAACATGGGGTGATGGAAAAGGGTCAGCATGGTCCGTGCTATCAAAAGCGCTCTGGCGAATCGCCGCCCGCGCCGATAAGTCTTGGTCGCCCGATTCTATGGGCGATAAGGGTGCTGGGACCTATAGGGGGAGTCCCGCGCCGTGACAAGTAAAGCCACAACGGGCAAGGCCTGAGCAAGGGTGCCGATGGAAATCCAGACGCTGATCGAAGCGCTTTTGCTCGGACTGCTCGAGGGCCTGACCGAGTTCTTACCGGTCTCCTCCACGGGACACATTCTGCTTGCCGGGCATTTTCTCGGTTTCGAATCGACCGGCAAGGTCTTCGAGGTGCTGATCCAGCTCGGCGCCATACTTGCCATTCTCAGCGTCTATGCCGGGCGATTTTTTACTTTCCTGCGCCGGCCCGGCGCCTTTCGGCTGATCGGCGAAGCGATCGTCGGCGTCATCGCAGCCCTTGTCTGGCTTTGCGGCTGTGCCTTCGAAATCGTTGCCGCGACTGTCCGCCGCCGCAAGGTCAACCTGTTCCTGCCGCCAGAACTGCCGAACGATCCGGCCGTGCGGCTGATGGTCGGTGTCGGCCTCGGCTTCCTGCCCGCTGCCGTAATCGGCGCGCTGGCGCATGATTTCATCAAGACCGTTCTGTTCGAAACGCCGATCCTGATCTGCGTCATGCTCATTCTGGGCGGCATCGTGCTGTTGTGGATCGATCGGCAGGACCTGAAGCCGAAGTATCATGATGCGGCCAGTCTGCCGCTTTCGACCTATCTCAAGATCGGCCTGTTCCAGTGCCTGGCGATGATCCCCGGAACCTCGCGTTCAGGCGCCACCATCGTCGGTTCGCTGCTGCTCGGCGTCGACAAGCGCGCCGCGGCTGAATTCTCGTTCTTTCTCGCCATCCCGACCATGATGGGCGCCTTCGCGCTCGACCTGTTCAAGAACCGCGACCTGCTGTCGGCCTCGGATTTCCCGGTGATCGCGGTTGGCTTCATCGCCGCTTTCGTCACGGCGATATTGGTCGTTCGCAGCCTGCTCGCTTATGTGTCGCGGCACGGCTATTCGCTGTTCGGCTGGTGGCGTCTGGCCGTCGGCGGCGTTGGACTGATCGCCCTGCTCATCTGGGGTTAAGACAGCACTCAGGCCGCAGGCTTGCGCTGGAACTGTCCGGCGGCGCGGAACCGCCACAGGTAGCTCGGCAGGATGGTTCCCACCGACTGGCCCTGGATGCCAAGGCCTGCAAGCGTCCGTCCATCCTTTTCGGCGACTTCCGAAACCACATTGTGCTGTCGAAGCTGGATCACCTGATCGCGGGTCAGCAGCGGGTTCGGCAGCAATTCCAGGATGGAGGCCTGGATGTTGGCCAGCCACCACGGCACCGGCACAAGCAGGCGCTTGCGGTCGATGACGTCAAGCAGCTCCTGCATGCACTCCTTGAAGGTCAGGACCTTCGGACCGCCCAGTTCATAGACTTGGCCGCGCTTCACCTTGCCATCGACGGACCGCGCGATTGCCTCGGCCACGTCGCCGACATAGACCGGCTGGAACCGGGTCTCGCCGCCGCCGATCAGGGGCAGCACCGGCGAAAGACGCGCCATGCCGGCAAAGCGGTTGAAGAAGCGGTCTTCCGGGCCGAACATGATCGATGGGCGGAAAACAATCGCTTCCCGCACGGTCTCCAGAACGGCCTGCTCGCCCAGCGCTTTCGTGCGTGCGTAGGCGGATTCCGAGTTGGCGTCTGCGCCGAGCGCTGAAACATGTGTCATGCCGGCGCCGACCGCTCGCGCGGCTTCCGCTATGGCGCGCGCGCCGAATTCCTGCACGGCGGAAAACTTCTGCCGGCCGCCTTCATGCAGGATGCCGACGAGATTTATGACGTGATCGGCGCCGCGCACCGCGTTGTCGACCGACCAGCGCACCCGCACATTGGCCTGCACCGCCTGGATCTGACCGACATTGCCCAGCGGCTGCAGATGCCCGGCGAGATCGGGCCTGCGGCAGGCCACCCGTATGCGATAGCCGCGCTTGGCCAGCGCCCGCACCACATGCCGGCCGACGAAGCCTGAACCGCCGAAGATCACCACGAGCTTGGGGGTCTGCAGAATCTCGGTCATGGTCGGCTCCGGCTGTACGCCCTTTTCTGCGGGCTTTGGCTGAAGCCGTTTCATAGTGCGTTTCAGCCCAAACGCAAAGGGCAAAGCGGCCGTTAGCCGCTCTGGAGCCCTGCGTTAAAGCGCCCTGCCCAGATGTGCGTCGACCGACTGCCGGTTGCCGCCGCGGATGACGAAGAAGAACAGGGCCGCCGCCCACAGCAGCGACTTTTCCGCACCGGAAAAACCCTGCCCCTGGACGATCCAGTGAAACCACACCGTGACCAGCAAGATGATCATGCCCGCGAAAGAGGCCGGACGCGTCAGAAAGCCGATGGCGATCAGGATGCCGCCGAAGAACTCGGTGACCGACAGTAGCGGCGACCAGAACGTTCCGGGATAGAAGCCCAGGCCCTCGACCATACCCACTGCGCCGAACGGATCGACGATCTTCTGCGAGCCGTGAATGGCCAGGAAACCGCCGGCCACCACACGCAGAAGTGTTTCGGCCAGATCGTGCAGGGCGCTGTAGATGTTTCCCATTGCCGGTATTAAAAGACGGGTGCGGCCGGGTTCGGTCATGTGTGACAAGAATGGTCTCCTTCGTGGTCGAGGACCTGAAACGCCCGATGGTCAACCTCACGGTCAAATGAAAACAAGTTGATTAGTCGGGTCATATTTAAGGCGAATGCGGTTACGCGTTGCGGCCTTCGGCCAAGCGAATTTCGGTTGAGGGAATGCGCCGAAGGCGCAAGAATCGGCAGGGATCGAATAAGGAATTGTAGGAATGACGAGTAAGCTCGAAGGCAGGCATATCGTGGTGACGGGCGGCACCGGGCAGCTCGGCAGCACGGTGGTGGCCAAGCTTTTGGAAGAAGGTGCGGTCTGCCACGTCCCCAACAGCCACGCGGCGGCGCCGGAGCATTTTCCTTTTGTCGGGCACGAGCGCGTCAGGCTGGTGAACAATGTCTATCTCGCCGATTCCGCCGCGGTCGAAGCATTCTATGCGGATGTGCCTGAGCTTTGGGCGTCGGTTCACCTTGCCGGCGGGTTCGCCATGGCGCCGCTTGAAAAAACCGAATCGGCTTCATTCGCAGAGATCATGGACACCAATGTCCGCACCGCCTTTTTGTGCAGTCGCGCCGCGGTGCGGGCGTTGCTCGCGGCAGGCAATGAAGGCCGTATCGTCAATGTTTCGGCCCGTCCCGGGCTCGATCCGCGTCGCGGCGCCGGCATGGTCGCCTATGCTGCCAGCAAGGCGGCCGTTGCGGCGATGACCGTCGCCTTGGCCGAAGAGGTGAAGAGCAAGGGCATCCTCGTCAATGCCATAGCCCCGTCGACGCTGGACACCGCTTCAAACCGCGCCGACATGCCCGATGCCGATTTTTCGCGCTGGGTCAGCCTCGAGGCGGCGGCGGAAGCGATTTTCTATCTTGTGTCGCCGGCCAACCAGGCGATGAGCGGAGCTCTCGTTCCGCTCTATGGCCGCGCATAGGGCGTTCAGCGCCAATACGCAGAGCCCTCTCGGCGAAAGGCAAGCCGCATAAAAAAACCCCGCGAACCATGAGGCTCGCGGGGTTTTTGTTTTTCGTGGCAGGCTTAGTTGCCGGACTTCTTCAGCGCCGCGCCCAGGATGTCGCCGAGCGAAGCACCGGAGTCGGTGGAACCGTACTGGGCCACCGCTTCCTTTTCCTCGGCGATTTCCAGCGCCTTGATCGAGACCTGCAGCTTGCGGGTCTTCTTGTCGTAGGCGATGACGCGGGCATCGACCTTCTGGCCAACGGTGAAGCGTTCCGGACGCTGCTCGTCGCGATCACGTGACAGGTCGGAGCGCTTGACGAACGAGTCGAGACCGCTCTCCACCAGCCGCACCTCGATGCCGCCATCCTTGATGCCGGTTACTTCGCAGGTGACGACGGCGTTCTTGCGCAGTTCGCCCGAAGTGGCGGCTTCGCCGGCCGCGTCGCGCTGCAGCTGCTTGACGCCGAGCGAGATACGCTCCTTCTCGATGTCAACGTCGAGCACCTGCGCCTTGACCATGTCGCCGCGATTGTACTCTTCGATGACCTGTTCGCCCGGACGGTTCCAGTCCAGGTCGGACAGGTGAACCATGCCGTCCACGTCGCCTTCGAGGCCGATGAACAGGCCGAACTCGGTCTTGTTCTTGACCTCGCCCTCGACTTCCGAGCCGACCGGATGGTTTGCGGCGAAAGCATGCCACGGGTTTTCCAGCGTCTGCTTCAAGCCCAGCGAAATACGGCGCTTGGCCGGATCGACCTCGAGCACGACAACGTCGACTTCCTGCGTGGTGGAGAGGATCTTGCCGGGATGCACGTTCTTCTTCGTCCACGACATTTCCGAAACGTGGATGAGACCCTCGATGCCCGGCTCCAGCTCGACGAACGCGCCGTAGTCGGTGATGTTGGTGACGGTGCCGGTGATCTTCTTGCCGATCGGGAACTTGGTGCCGATATCGGACCACGGATCGCTTTCGAGCTGCTTCATGCCCAGCGAGATGCGGTGCGTCTCCTGGTTGATGCGGATGATCTGCACCTTCACCGTCTGGCCGATGTTGAGGATCTCGGTCGGATGGTTGACGCGGCGCCATGCCATGTCGGTGACGTGCAGCAGGCCGTCAATGCCGCCGAGATCGACGAACGCACCGTAATCGGTGATGTTCTTGACCACACCCTCGACCACCTGACCCTCTTCGAGGTTCTGAACGATCTCGGAGCGCTGTTCGGCGCGGCTCTCTTCCAGCACGGTGCGGCGCGAAACCACGATGTTGCCGCGGCGGCGATCCATCTTGAGGATCTCGAAGGGCTGCGGGTTGTGCATGAGCGGCGTGACATCGCGGATCGGGCGGATATCGACCTGCGAACGCGGCAGGAAGGCCACGGCGCCGTCGAGGTCGACGGTGAAGCCGCCCTTGACCTGGTTGAAGATCACGCCTTCGACGCGCTCGCCCTTGGTGAATTTCTCTTCGAGCTTGACCCAGCTCTCTTCGCGGCGGGCCTTCTCGCGCGACAGCATCGCCTCGCCCAGGGCGTTTTCGATGCGCTCGACATAGACTTCAACCGTATCGCCGACCTTGAGGCCGCCTTCCTTGCCCTTGACGCCGAATTCCTTCAGCGGCACGCGGCCTTCGACCTTGAGGCCGACATCGATGATGGCCATGTCCTTTTCGATCGCGGTCACGAGACCGCGCACGACCTGGCCTTCGCCGGAATGGCCGGCGCCGAAAGATTCGTCGAGCATGCTCGCGAAATCATCGCGAGTGGGTGTTGCAGTAGCCATATTTTCTCCTGGGAACCCCGCGTTTGTCAGCGAGGTCGGCGCCGTGGTTAGCGTTGCGTTGGCCTGCCGGCGTTCCGGGTCGAAACCCTGGCCGCCCTGGAGCGGCAAATCCGGCGCATGCTAGAATGCTGGCAGGCTGGTTCTTGGTCTCGCCTGGGCTTCGCCGCATCTCCCGGCGGGAGAACAGGGCAAAAGCCGGTCAGGCCTTGTTCCGGATGGCAATGGCCTCGTCAACGATCGCCCGCGCCGCCTGGAACGCGGCTTCTATAGACATTTCCGAGGTGTCGAGCAAGTGCGCGTCAGCGGCGGGCCGAAGCGGCGAGTCGGCACGGCCCATGTCACGCTCGTCGCGCCGGACGATGTCGGCGAGGATATCGGCTCCTTCGGCCTTTCCGCCGCGCGCCTCGATGTCGCGCAGCCGGCGCTGCGCCCGTACCTCGGCGCTGGCGGTGACATAGAGCTTTACGTCCGCTTCGGGGCATACAACCGTACCGATATCACGCCCGTCCAGCACGGCGCCGGACGCTTGCGCGGCGAAGGCGCGCTGCTTGTCGACGAGGATTTTGCGCACGTCCGAAATCACCGCCACGCGGGAGGCTGCATCGGCGACCTCGTGGGCGGATAAGGCCTCCCGGTCGAGGTTGCCGAGATCGACCAGTTTAGCAGCCTCGACAGCGTGCGTTTCATCTCCGAGCGGCCAGCCCCTGGTCAGGAGCATGTGCGCCACGGCGCGGTAGGTCAGCCCGGTGTCCAGATGCGGCAGATGATAATAATCGGCCAGCCGCCGCGCCAGGGTGCCCTTGCCGGAAGCCGCCGGTCCGTCGATGGCGATGATCATCGCTTCACCCTGTAATGCCGCATGATCGCTGCCATATCGGCATTGGCGTGGACTTCACCGGGGTCGCCGAGACCGTCCGCCACCCGCTCCATGTCGGTCACCGGGCGGTTCTGGCTGGCCTTCCACTTGCCGTCGATGGCGGTGATTTCGATTTCGACGCCGATAATGCCCTTGATCTGCGCCTGGATGAAGTCTTCCGGCGCGTCCTCGACCGCCCACGGGGCCGGTCGGGCGGCTTCATGGTCGCGCGTCAGTGCGCCGATCTGGGTCCGCAGCCAACCTCCATCATCGATGACGCGCGCCACGCCACGCACCTGCACGACGGCATAGTTCCAGGTCGGCACGACCTTGCCGGTTTCCTGCTTCGCCGCATACCAGGACGGCGTGATGTATGTTTCCGGCCCCTGGAAGACGATGAGCACCGTCGCTCCGTCGGCGATTTCGCGCCATTGGCCATTGGCCTTCGACATGTGCACCTGCAAGGTACCCTTCTCGGACCGCTCTGCTTCCAAATGGAAGGGAAGCAGATTGGCGTTCGGTCCGTCGGCGGCCGCGGTAATGAGCAGGCCGAGAGGATGCGACCGGATCAGCGCATGCTGGACCGAGAGATCATCCTCGCGGAAATGCGGCGGCTGATACATGTCACTCTATCCCTGCGCCGAGTCCCTTCATAAGTCCCATGAATTCGGGGAAACTGGTAGCGATCATGGCGGCGTCGTCGATGGTGACCGGCTTTTCTGCTGCCAGTCCCATAACCAGGAAGCTCATGGCGATGCGATGGTCGAGGTGGGTTTGCACCATATCATCTTTCGCCTGACCGCCGAGTCCCTTGCCGCCGGGAACGCCGCGCACGGCGAGCGTGGAATGCCCCTCGGTGCAATCGACGCCGTTGAGCTTCAGCCCTTCGGCGACGGCGGACAGCCGGTCGCTCTCCTTGACCCGCAATTCCTCCAGGCCCTGCATCAGCGTCTCGCCTTCGGCGAAGCTCGCGGCGACGGCCAGCACCGGATACTCGTCGATCATCGACGGCGCCCGCTGCGGCGGGACTGAAACGCCCTTGAGTTCGGAGTGACGCACCCGCAGATCGGCGACGTCCTCGCCACCCTCGTTGCGCGGGTTCAGGATGTCGATCCGGCCGCCCATTTCCTGCAGGGTCAAAAGCAGGCCGGTGCGGGTCGGGTTCATCAGCACGTTTTCGATGACGATATCCGAGCCAGGCACGATCAGTGCGGCGACCAGCGCGAAGGCCGCCGACGACGGGTCGCCGGGCACCGCGATGGTCTGGCCGGTCAGTTTTCCCTGGCCTTCGATGAAGATGTGGCGCACGCCGCGCTCGTCCGTCTCCACCGTCAGATTGGCGCCGAAACCCTGCAGCATCTTCTCGGTGTGGTCGCGCGTCATCACCGGCTCGATCACTGTGGTGATGCCGGGTGTGTTCAGCCCGGCCAAAAGCACAGCCGATTTCACCTGCGCCGAAGCCATCGGCACCCTATAGGTAATAGGCGCTGCGTGTTTGGGGCCGCGCAGCGTGATCGGCATGCGGTCGCCGGCGGCTGCGCTCAAGACCTGAACGCCCATCTGGCGCAACGGGTCGAGGACGCGGCCCATCGGCCGGCCCGACAGCGACGCGTCGCCGATGAAGGTCGTCTCCATGTCGTAGGTGCCGACCAGCCCCATGGTCAGGCGCGAGCCCGTGCCGGCATTGCCGAAGTCGAGCGGTCCTTCCGGCTGCAGCAGCGCCCCATTGCCGGTGCCGCGGATGATCCATTCATCACCCTTCTTCTCGATATGGGCGCCCATTGCCTTCATGGCGGCGCCGGTGCGCATCACGTCCTCGCCCTCGAGCAGGCCGGTAATGCGGGTTTCGCCGGAGGCCAGGCCGCCGAACATGAAGGAGCGGTGCGAGATCGATTTGTCCCCCGGCACGCGGGCATTGCCGGAAAGCGGCGGCGAACGCCGCGCGGTCGCTGGTCGTGGTTTGGCGTCATGCGCCATGTCGTTATGCCCTGGATTGTTCGGCCGAGCGTGCTCAAAGCCGGAATGATCATTTTTGCACCGCTTCCGTAGCATGAAGGACATCGGCCGTCATCCTGAAAAAGCCTCGTGAAAATGCCGCCGGGCAACGTGGCTTTTGGCTTTGACAGCACGGTCAACTGTGAGTAAGGGGACCAGTCTTTCTGTACGAGGCTTGCCGTGGCAAAATCTGAACTTGGCACAAAACGCATAGACCCTGAGACGGGTCAGAAATTCTACGACCTGAACAAGGACCCGATAGTTTCGCCCTATACGGGCAAAACCTATCCGCGCTCCTACTTCGAGGAAGGCAAGGTTGCCGCCATCGAGGAAGAGGAGGAGGTCGAGGAAAAGGAAGCAGACGCCGAGGAAGAAGGCGCCGAGATCGTTTCGCTCGAGGATGCCGATGAGGAAGCCAAGGCCGACGATCTTCCTGACCTTGGGGACGACGAAGACGATGTCGACATCGGCGACGATGACGAAGACACCTTCCTCGAGGATGAAGAGGAAGAGGACGACGACGTTTCCGACATGATCGGCGTCGGCGATGACGAGGACGAAATCTGATCGGGCCGGTGGGCGCCAGGGCGCTCGCCGGCTTTCGCTGCCGGCATGATAAAAAGCCGCCGCGGAAGACTTGCTATTGCTGCAAGGCGGCGCTAGAAGCCGCCAGCATTAGGCGGCCGGGACCCAACCCGGCCTGATCTTTTCGCCGGAAACGGCGCCGGCGGCTTGCCGGGTGTGGGGCCATAGCTCAGCTGGGAGAGCGCCTGCATGGCATGCAGGAGGTCAGCGGTTCGATCCCGCTTGGCTCCACCAAATCGTTCTTCCTGAATTGCAATTCTTGGATTCCTGGAGTGTCCTCGGCATATCCGGAGCTGGTCCTTCGATCTGTTGGCCGGTTCAGGCAATCCAACGTGGCGATGCCGCCGGCTCAACCCAGTCTCTTTAAAGCATCCAGAGATGCAGCCCACGAGATATTCCTCGGTCGATGGGATCGATTTCTATCCCGTTCATCCGCCTGCCCGGCAAGGAAATCGCTCGGCGTCGCCGATCTGTAGCCGCAAGTCTGGTGGGTACCAACACAAAAAATGAATTGCACGCCTGTGCAAAAATGCCCTGCCCAGCACTTGTCAGGCGAAGAAATTGCCATCTCCGCCGCAAGCGGCCCAGAAAGACAAGGGGTTGATTTTTCACAAGAAAGACAAGTTAATGCCAAGAGTGAACGCCCCTCATCCGGGTATGAGTCATGTTCAGAAAGCTATGCGCCTATATGCACACCAGTGCAAAAATGTCGCAAAGTTGGGTTGACTTTTGTCGACGGCACGGCGACAAAAATAAAAACCGTACTTCACGTGCGGTGCGGGCCGCGGGAGGTTGGCTCGGCAGGCGGGTGGCAGTAGCCGGCCTGCAAGCGTCAGGGAGGAACAATGACGCCCGGATTTTGTCTTCGTTTGTCCGCGGTCCGGCAATCCGGACCGATCATGGCTTCGGCATGACTCTTTCGAAGGCCGAACCGTCGCCAATGCGCCGCCGCGAAGCGCATCATCATGCGGTGTCGCGCCCGGACGCACGGGTCGCGCCGAGCCGCTGGCAGCGTTTGCGCTACAAGCTGCGGATCGCCATGCGCGAGCCCACGACCCTGATCGGCGTGCTGGCGGCGCTGCTGTTTGCCTATCTGATCGTCGTGCCGATCATCTCCATGCTGCTCGACGCCATCCGGGTGCAGCTGGGCGATGGCCGGCGCATCAAGGCGGAAACGGGTGAACTCACCTGGTACTATCTGGAGCGGACCTTCACCTCGCGCGTGGCGCGAAGCCTGTTCTGGGAGCCGCTCGCCAACACGCTCTCGGTCGCCTTTGGCGCCATCGTGCTGTCGGTCATTGTCGGCGGCATCCTGGCATGGCTTTTGGCGCGCACCGACATGTTCGGGCGCAAATGGTTCGCCACGGCGCTCATCGTTCCTTACATGCTGCCCGCCTGGACCTTCGCGCTCGCCTGGACGACCCTGTTCAAGAACCGCACCGTCGGCGGCCAGGTCGGCTGGTTCGAGGCTCTCGGCTTTTCGCCGCCCGACTGGCTTTCCTACGGCCGCCTGCCGGTGACGCTGATCCTGGCGCTCCACTATGCGCCCTTCATCATCCTCCTGTTCGGCAATGCGCTGCGCCGCTTCGATTCCCAGCTCGAGGACTCGGCGCGGATCCTCGGCGCCGGCCGCGTCACCGTCACTCGCAAGATCATCCTGCCGCTGATGCTGCCCTCGCTGCTGTCGGCCATCGTGTTGATCTTCGCCAAATGCCTCGGCGAGTTCGGCGTGCCCTATGTGCTCGGCCTGCCGGTCAATTTCGACGTGCTGGCGACGTCGCTTTACCGCAACATCTCCTCGCGCCAGACCGGCGTCGCCGCCGTGCTCGCCGGCTGCATCATGCTGATCGGCATCATCACGATCGTCATCGACGCCAAGCTCATCAAGGAAGCGCGCCGCTTCGTCACCATCGGCTCGAAGGGTTCCATGGACCGTCTGCAGCCGCTCGGCGCCATGCGCATTCCAGCAATGGCCTTCGCGGCGGGCATCTTCCTGGTCAGCGTCGGCCTGCCGCTGCTCACACTGTTCCTGTCGACCGTCATGAAGGTGCCTGCGCGGTTCACCCTGGACAATTTCACCCTCGACTACTGGATCGGCACGGATCTGAACACGGTCGCCCTGCAGACCGGCATCCTGCTCAGCCCCGACCTTTGGAACGCCGCCTGGAACAGCCTGCGTATCGTCGGCCTGGCATCGGTCACGTCCGGCCTGCTCGGCCTGCTGGTCGGCTACGTCGTCGCCCGCACGCCGGTGCGCCCGCTGGCAACCTTCCTCCGCCAGGTGACGTTCCTTCCTTATCTGGTGCCCGGCATCGCCTTCGCCGCCGCCTATCTGTCGCTCTTCGCCGTGCCGCGCGGACCGATACCGGCGCTCTACGGCACCACCCTCATCCTCATGCTGGCGCTGATTGCGGATCAGATGCCTTACGCTTCCCGCGCCGGCATCTCGGCCATGATGCAGCTTGGCAAGGAACCCGAGGAGGCGGCGCAGGTCGCCGGCGCCGGCTGGTTCCGCCGCATGCGCTCGATCGTCGTGCCGATCCAGAAAGGCTCGCTGGTCACCGGCATCCTGCTGCCCTTCATTTCCGGCATCAAGGGGCTGAGCCTGTTCGTCGTGCTGGCCGTTCCCTCGACCGACGTGCTGACCACCTACTCGCTGCGGCTTGTGGATTACCACTACACGCAGGCGGCCAATGCGGTCGTGCTGATCATCGCCGCGATCGCCTATTTCGGCACGCTGCTCGGCCAGAAACTCACCAGAACGAATCTCGCCCAGGGATTAGGGGGCTGACATGCCAAGAATAAACCTTCGCGGCGTCGACAAGAGCTATGGCTCCAATTCAGCCAATGCCGTCGCCAACCTCAATCTCGAAATCGGCGACGGCGAGTTCATGTGCCTGCTCGGCCCGTCCGGTTGCGGCAAGACAACGACGCTGCGCATGATCGCCGGGCTGGAGCATCTCAGCGACGGCGAAATCCAGGTCGGATCGCGGATCGTGGATTCGGTCGGGCAGGGCATTTTCATTCCGCCTGAGAAAAGGCAGATGGGCCTCGTCTTCCAGAGCTATGCGCTGTGGCCGCATCTGACCATCGAGCGCAACACCGATTTCGGCCTGCGCCTGCGCAACATGCCGAAGGCCGAGCGCGAACAGCGCGTCAGCGACGTCATGAAGACGCTGGGGATCGAGCAGTATCGCGACCGCTATCCGTCGCAATTGTCGGGCGGCCAGCAGCAGCGCGTCGCGCTGGCGCGCATGCTGGCGGTCAATCCGGAGGTCCTGCTGCTGGACGAGCCGCTCTCCAACCTCGACGCGGCCCTGCGGCTGGAAATGCGCGCCGAGCTGAAGCGGCTCCACAACGAGTTCAAGACCACCATCGTATTCGTCACCCACGACCAGTGGGAGGCGATGACGCTTGCCACGACCATCGCGGTGATGAGTGAAGGCCACCTCCAGCAGGTCGGAACGCCGAACGACATCTACGACCGGCCGGCCAACCGTTTCGTCGCGCAGTTCGTCGGCAATCCGCCGATCAACATCGTCGAACTGGCTGGCAAATCGACCTTGAGCCGGATGGCCAGCGACTACTTCACCGCCCGCTATCCCAACCTCTCCAACGTCGGTTCGATGGGAATTCGTCCGGAATCGCTGCGCATTGCAGGACCCGACGCGCCGGTTCCGCAAGGCGCTTTCACCGGGAACGCGGAGGTGACGGGCATCCTGCCCACCGGCGGCAGCTGGATCGTCGAGCTGACCCTGCCGGGCGAAAAGCTGTTCATGGCGACGCACCAGTCACCGGAGATGAGCTTGGGCGACCGTATCGAATTCTTCGTCAAGGCGAAGGCGCTTCACGTCTTCGACCGGCAGGGCAACCGGCTGGCGGAAGCGGACAGGGCGCTGTCGGCTTCGGAAGTTCATTGAGACATTGGGGGGAAACGACATCATGAAGCCATTGAAGAAGCAGCTCGCAGGATTTGCCGCGGTCGGCGCAATCACATTCGCCTTTGTGGCGGGCGCATCGGCGCAGGAAAAATTCGATCTCGACGCGCTGGTTGCCGCCGCCAAGGGCGAGGCTCCGATCACCGTCTATGCGGTGACCGGCAAGATCGTCGATACGGCGAAGGCGTTCACGGAAAAGTACGGCGTGCAGGCGACCGGCAAGAAGGTCAACGAGGCGACGCAGGCCGATCTCATGATCCGCGAAAGCCAGTCGGGCAAGGTCATCGGCGATGTCAGCCTCGCCATGGATGTCGGCTCGGCCATGGCGCAGCTGCTCCCCGAGGGGATCGTCGAAAGCTGGGTGCCCGGCGATATCGAGCCCGATATCGCCGACGCATCCCGCAATCCGCTGGTGGTCGTCTCGGACCCGCAGGTGTGGACCTACAACACCGAAAAATACAAATCCTGCCCGGTGAAGAACATCTGGGAGCTGACCGAGCCCAGATGGAAGGGCAAGGTCGCCATGCTCGACCTGTTCGAGAAGCCGCTCTACGCCGATTGGTTCAACCAGCTCGAGACGCATCACGACGCCGAGATCGCCAAAGCCTATGAGGACCTCTACGGCAAGAAGCTGGAGACCGACCAGCCGAGCGCGACCGCCGCATGGGTCAAGGCCTATGCAGGGAACGCGCCGCTTCTGGCCGACTCGACCGCCGTGGCCGATGCCGCCGGCGCACCCGGCCAGGCCGAGCCCTTCATGGCGATAACGGCGACGGCGAAATACCGCGAGAACGTCACCGGCGGGCTGAAGCTTGGCATCTGCGAGGGCATCGAACCTTTCGTCGGGTTTTCGTATCCCGGCTTCGGTCTCATCGCCAAGGGCACCAAGAGCCCCAATGCCGCGAAGCTGTTCATCCACTATTTGCTGACCGAAGAGGGCATCGCCAACCAGACCGTCGACGGCAAGCTGCCCAGCAACGGCAAGATCGCGCTGCCCGCCGACGAGCCGTCCGGTATCGCCAAGCACCGCGACAGCCTGATGCTTTTCGACTCGTCCACTGCGGCCGACGATTTCGACAAGCGTCAGGATTGGCAGGACTTCTGGCGCGTCAACTACAAGAAATGAGGCTGGAACCGCCGGATGGCAAAGCGGCCGGCCAACGATAGACGGGAGGAACATCATGGTATTGGAAGGCATGGCAAGGACCTGGAAATCGATTCTGCTCGCCGGTTCGGCGGCGGCGCTTGCCGCCCTGTCGCTTCCGGCGCATGCGGACACGTTCGATATCGACGCGCTGATCGAGGCGGCCAGGAAGGAACCGCCGGTTTCGGTCTACTCGACCACCGGCAAGATCGTCGAGCAGGCCAAGGCGTTCACGGCGAAGTATGGCGTTCAGGCAACCGGCACCAAGGCCAATGCCGCCGCGCAGCTGGAAATGGTCGTGCGCGAAGCGCAGGCCAAGAACGTCCAGGCGGACGTACTGCAGATCAGCGACGTCGCCGCCGGCGTCGCGCAGCTGGTGCCGGAAGGCTATGTCGAGAGCTGGGTGCCACCGGATCTGGCCGACAAGATCGACCCGATCTACCAGAACCCGCTGGTCATCTCCAACGAGGCGAACGTCTGGGCCTACAACACCCAGACCTATGACAGCTGCCCCATCAAGAACATCTGGGAACTGACCGAGCCGAAGTGGAAGGGCAAGGTCGCCCTGCAGGATCCGCTCGGCAAGGCGTCCTATGTCGACTGGTTCAACCAGATGTCCATGCATGCCGACGACAAGGTGGCCGCCGCCTACAAGGAGCAGTACGGCAAGGATTTGGAAACCGATGAGGAGAATGCGACCTCCGCCTGGGTCAAGGCGCTCGCCGCCAACGGCCCGCTGCTGACGGATGCGGACGAAGCCGCCGCCCAGGCAGCCGGCGCCCCGGACCAGAAGGAGCCCTTCATGGGCATGATGAGTTCGGCCAAGTTCCGCGACAATCAGGAAGCCGGCACCAAGCTTGGCCTGTGCACCGGACTGAAGCCTTTTGCCGGCTGGATGTATCCGAGCCTCGGCTTCATCGCCAAGGGAACCGACAGCCCGAACGCGGCGAAGCTCTTCATCCACTATCTGCTGACCGAAGAGGGCATCGCGCCGCAGGCCGTGGACGGCAAGATTTCCACCAACAAGGACGCCAGGCTGCCTGCGGACGAGCCTTCCGGCATCGCCAGGGTTGTCGACCAGATGTTCCCCTATGACGCCTCGTCGGCCGGAGACGACTGGGATGCGCGCCAGGATTGGCAGGATTTCTGGCGCGTCAACTACAAGAAGTGAGACATGGCCGCACCGCCTGCACGCGGTGCGGCGTCATCCGTGGGAGGAAGACAATGACTTTTCTGAAAAGGCGCGCCGCCATCCGGCGCGGACAGGCGATCGTCGCGAGCATCGTGGCTGCGGGCGCGCTGGCGACGGCGGCCGTCGCGCAGGAGGCATCGAGCGTCGATGATTTGGTCAAGGCGGCCAAGACCGAAGCGCCGATCAACATCTACGACAGCACCGGCAAGATCGTCGAGATGGCCGACAACTTCTCCAAGAGGTACGGCCTGAAGGCGACCGGCATCAAGGTGTCGGCTTCCAGCCAGCTCGAGATGATCGTGCGCGAGGGGCAGGCGAAAAACGTCCAGGGCGACGTCGTTCTGATCACCGACGCCCCTGCCGGTCTGGCCCAGCTGCTGCCGGGCGGCTACGTGGAAAGCTGGCTGCCGCCGGACATGAAGGACAGGATCCCGGCGAAGTTCCAGGACCCGCTATCCATCACCACCAATGCCAGCGTCTGGGCCTACAACACCGAGGTCTATGACAGCTGTCCGGTCAAGAACATCTGGGAGCTGACCGAGCCGAAATGGAAAGGCAAGGTCGCCTTCTACGATCCGCTGTCGAAGGGCACCTATCCGGACTGGTTCAACCAGACCGAAACGCATTTCGATGCCGAGATGAAGGACGCCTACAAGGCGCGGTTCGGCAAGGACATCGACACGGGCGGCGAGGAAAGCGCAACGGCGGCCTGGGTAAAGGCTTTCGCGCAGAACGGTCCCTTGCTGGCGGATTCGGACGATGCCATTTCCGAGGCGGTCGGCGCACCGGGACAGAAGGAGCCCTTCTTCGGCCTGCTCTCGTCGGCGAAGTTCCGCGACAATGCCGACAAGGACTTCAAGCTCGGCCTCTGCGCCGACATGGGACCGTGGCCGGGCTGGACCTATGTGAAGCTCGGGCTGATCGCCAGCGGCACCAGGAGCCCGAACACGGCGAAGCTGTTCATCCACTATATCCTGACGGAGGAAGGCATCGCGCCGCAGGTGATCGACGGCAAGCTGCCCACCAACCCGGATATCAAAATTCCTGCAGACGAGCCGTCTGGCATCACACGTGTGCTCGACAAGCTCGAACAGTACGACACCTCGACCGCTCTCGACGACTGGGACGCCCGCCAGGACTGGCAGGATTTCTGGCGCGTCAACTACAAGAAATGAACCCTGTGAGGGGCCGTGCCCGCAAGGCGGCCGGCCTCTTTTACCCTCTGGAAAGCCGATGATGAATTCGTTGCCGCAATCCGCACGGCTGCTCGATGTCGCCACAAGCGCGGTGCTGGCTGTCGAGGTCCAGCTCAGGTCTGCCTTCCGTTCCGTGATGACCCACAGCGCCAAGCGCGATTTCCATGACATCGTTACCGAGCACGACCGGGCGAGCGAGGAACGTATTTCCGAAGTCATTTTCAAGCAGGTGCCGGACTCGACCATCATCGGCGAGGAAGGCGGCAGCAAAGGTTCGGGGGCGGTGACCTGGTATGTCGATCCGATCGATGGGACGTCCAACTTTGCGCGCGGCATTGCGCAGTGGTGCGTATCCATCGCAGCCGCGGTCGAGGGCGAGGTCGTCGCTGGCGTCGTCTTCGAACCGGCGGCCGGCAATCTCTTTTCCGCCAGCCTTGGCGGCGCCTGGCTGAACGGCGCGCCCATCGTGGCATCGTCCTTTGCGCAGGAACGCCAGGCGACGCTGCTGACCAGCTTTCCCAATGTCCGCAACATCAACGATCTGGGCGCTCAGGCCTTCGATGCGCAGGTCGAACTGCTGCGGTCGTTCCTGGCCGTCCGCAACCTCGGCAGCGGCGCGCTGAACCTCGCCTATATCGCCGCCGGCTGGTCCGACGCGACGCTTGGGCTCTCCACCAATCCCTGGGATGTCGCGGCGGGGACCCTGATCCTGCGTCAGGCAGGCGGCGCATATCGCGGCCTCGAAGCGGGGAGGGACATTTCCCCCGCGCATCTGGCGCCGGATTATTTCGCATTCGGCGCAGGCGCGGATTACCCGGTGCTGGAACGCGTGGCGCGCACGCTTTCCGCGCAGTCGAGTTTCAGGCCCAGAGCCGCCGCAGGAGGAAGATGATGACCACGGCCAAGCAACTATCCGGCAAAAGGCTGGCCTTTCCGCGCGCGCTGCTGCTGGATTTCGGCGGGGTCATTGTCGAAACGACGCGGATTGTGGACTGGGAAAATCGGCTCGCCGAAAAGGTGGAAACAGTGCTCGACCGCGCCGGCGCCCGCGTGGCGCTTCTGTCGCGGCAGCGGATCGTCGCCGACATCCAGGCCGGCTGCATCGCGGATTCGCATTGGAAGAACGCGATGTCGCGAACCCTGTCGCCGCCGGAACTGACCTACGAGCAATTCTGGGGCGAATTCGTCGGCGCCGACTGGCCGGCCGATGCGCGCGAAGCGGTCCTCGCCGAAGCGCGCGAACTCTGCCGCCGGATGGGACACCTGCGCAGCGACCGCAAGCTGCGCGACGGCATGCAGGAACTCCTCGAGCGCTGCGACGCCGCCAGTATTTCCGTCGGCATCGTCAGCAATGCACTGTCGGGACAGGTCCATCTCGATTTCCTCGATGATATCGGCTGGACGGATCGGTTCGCGGTGAAAATCCACAGCGACGAGGTGAAGGTCCGCAAACCGAACCCGGAAATGATCTGGCTGGCATGCCGGGAGATCGGCGTCGACGCGGGCGATGCCTGGTATGTCGGCGACAATTTCGACCGCGACGTGCTGTGCGGCGTGCGCGCCGGTATCGGCGGCAATATCCTGATGGAGGCGAAGGGCACCTATGACATGCCCTATGATCTCGGATTGAAGCCCGACGCCATCGTCGCCACCCCGCGCCATCTCCTGGCGCTGCTCGAGCAACTGCAGACGGGCAAGGTGGCATGATGGACAGGGATAGGTCTGCCGACTTGCGAGCGATCGCCATTGAGGCGGCGCTGCTGGTGCGCGAACCGCTCGCGGCAGCGTTCAGGTCCGAGATGGCGGTCGACTACAAGGTCGACCTCCACGACATCGTGACCAAGCATGATCGCCAGGCGGAAGAAACGATCCGGGCCCTTATTCTTGAGCGGCTGCCCGGTTCGACCATTGTCGGGGAGGAATATGGCGCCAGCGGCGAGGGGCGGGTGCGCTGGTATATAGATCCGATCGACGGCACCTCGAATTTCGCCCGCGGCATCGCATTCTGGTGCGTTTCCATCGGCGTGACGGTGGACGACGAGATCGTCGCCGGCGTGATCCTCGATCCCGTCACGGGAAACATGTTTTCGGCCGACCTGACCGGCGCATGGCTTAACGGACATCCACTGAAATCGTCCGCGCTCGCCGATGAGCGCAAAGCGACGCTGATTACCGGCTATCCCGTCGCCCGCGATTTTCGGCTCGATGGCCGCGAGCGCGCACTGGAGAATTTCGCCACGCTGGCCGAGACATTCTCGACGCTGCGGCGGCCGGGAAGTGCTGCCCTCAGCATCGCCCATGTCGCCGCCGGCTGGGCTGATGCGGCAGCCGGGTTCGGCGTCAACACCTGGGATGTGACGGCCGCCATCCTGCTGCTGAGGCAAGCAGGCGGAACCTACACCAGCCTGCCGATGGGCAAGGTGGAGCCGGAAAGTCCGGACCATTTTTGCCCCGGTTATATCGCTGTTGGCGCGGGCGCTTCCTATCCGACATTGTCGCGGATCGGGCAGGATATATCCATGCGTCGTACTGCGGCGGGACCGGTGAAAACCCATGCCCAGAGCAGCATGCACACGAAACCAAACCATGAAATAAACGCGCCGAATGATTCTTGAAAATCATATTAAAAATGGCTTTCAAGTCACTTGCACGCGTGTGCAGTAAAGATTAGAAGCGGCAGAAAATCGGATACGAGGAAAGCGGAAGGCCATGAACGTTGCAACTGGATCGCAGCCAGCCTCGAAGGTGCTGGGCCTCGATGCGCGCGAGGCGCTTTGCCGGGATATGATCCTCGCCGCTGGACAACTGGCTTTGGAGGGCTTCAAGGCGGCGAAAGAAGACCGCACGGCGATGAAGGGGCCGCAGGATTTTCTCACCGAAACCGACGGCATGGTCGAGCGTTATCTGAAAAGCCGGATCGAGCAGGCTTTCCCGGAGGACGGTTTTCTCGGTGAGGAGACCGGCGGAACGCCGGGAGACAATCTGTGGGTCGTCGATCCGATCGACGGAACGGCGAATTTCGCCCGCCAGATCCCCCATTTCTGCATTTCGATAGCCTTTGTTCAGGAAGGCGTGGTGGAAATCGGTGCGATCTATAATCCTGGGCTCGATGAATTGCATTTCGCCCGACTTGGATTGGGTGCGACCCGCAATGGCGCCCCGATCCAAGTCGCCAGGACAGCCGACTACCAGCGCGCCTGCGTCGAACTTGGCTGGTCGAACCGGCTGCCGAACATCAGATATCTGGATGCATTGAATCATATCCTGACGCAGGGAGCCAATGTTCGCCGCGGCGCTTCGGGGGCGCTGGGATTGGCTTTCGTCGCGGACGGCCGTTCCGACGGTTACGCCGAATTGCATATGCATCCATGGGATTGCCTTGCCGGTTTGCTGATGGTGCGCGAAGCTGGCGGCGTGACGGCGCCGTTCCTGGAGCTGGATGGCTTGGCGAAGGGCGGCGGCGTACTGGCTGCGTGCCCCGGCATCGCGCCGGGAATGAGTGAAGCGACCGGAATTTCCCTGACGCTTTGACCTGCTGCAGAACTGATTTTGGGAACCACCTATGAACATCGCACCGCGCTACGAACGACCCAATGTCAGCCTGATCGAAGCGGATTTGCCGGGATACGGCATAGATCTTTTCATTGGTGGGATGGAAGGGGCCGGCGACCTCGCCGATCTCAAGGCCAGGAACATAACCACTGTCGTCAATTGCGCGGTCAACCTTGATTTCAACTATGCGGTCGAGCCTTTCCCACAGGAACCCGATCCCGAGGCGATCTATGGCGTTGGCGCTGTCCGCTACTACAAGCTCGGACTGATAGATGGCGACGGCAATCCCGAGACCATGATGCTGGCTGGCTTCTACATGTTGCGCGGCGCACTCTCGCAGAACCTGCCGGACCGGCCAACCTATCCGCGCCGCGAAAAGGGCAATGTCCTGGTCAATTGCAGGGGCGGGCGAAGCCGGTCGGTGTCGCTCGTCGCGCTGTTCCTGCACATCGAGGCCAGCGAAAGGTATCCTACCTTCGATGCGGCGCTGGACCACGTCCGCACACGGAGGGAATTGCGCCCGGACGAATGGTTCGAAACACCGAAGCCGATGCTGGTCGATGCAGCCCGCCGGGCCGCCCAATGGATCAAGCTCATAGACAGCGGTGTGGCGCCGGCAACATTCGCTTCCTTCCGGAACAAGGCTGAAGACTGACGCATGGCTCGCCCAGAAATCGCTGTCGTTGCGGATCCGCATTTTCATGATGTGACCTATCGGCCGGGCGGCGGTGGCGGGACTGCGTTCCGCTCTCTGGCCAATACAGTCGAATCGACCCGCGTCTTCAACGAGAGCTTCGCGGCCCTGCCGGCGCTGCTTGACGATATCGTTCGCCGTGGCATCGAGATCGTTATCCTGGTTGGCGACCTGTCGGACGACGGGCAGCTTTCCACGATGACGCGCACATGCGATTTGCTGAAGCGGTATAGCAGCACGCACGGCCTGCGTTTTTTCGCGACCCCCGGCAATCACGATCTGTTCGCCATGCACGGCCGCCATCAGAGCAAGTTCTTCCTCGATGGGGATGGAACGCAAACGCTGGTCACCAGCGACCCGGCTGTTGCCGCCGCCTGCGCCGGGGATTGCATCCTGACCGACGAGATCTATTGCGGCGGCTACCCGCAATCGCTCGGATTGATGGCGTCGTTCGGGTTCTTCAAGCGGCCCGAGTTTCTGCACTGGGAATGCCCTTTCGGGCAGGACGACAGCCTTTCGGCGCGGCAATTCGAAATCCGCTCTCAGGACGGATCGGTCGTCACGCCCATGACTGACGCTTCCTATCTGGTGGAACCGGTCGAAGGGCTGTGGGTCCTGTCCATCGATGCCAACGTCTTTGAGCCGAGAAACGATGCAGCGGACCTGACCGCCGAAAAGAGCTATTTCGACAGCACCGATGCGGGCTGGAATTCGATGCTGCGCAACAAGCGCTTCATCCTGGACTGGATGGCCGATGTGGCCAGGCGCGCCACGCAGCAGAACAAGCGCCTGCTTGCATTCTCGCACTACCCGATTCTGGACACGTTGAACGGCACCGCGCCAGCGGAAGCGGAGCTGCTCAACAAAACCGGCTTCAGCCGCCGCACGCCCTCGGCCGACGTTGCGAAAGCCGCCGCCGCCACCGGCATAGGGGTGCATTTCAGCGGACATCTGCATCTCAACGACACGGCGATCGCCAGGTTCGGCGACGATTTCATCGTCAACATCGCAGTGCCATCCACCGTCAGCTTCCCGCCGGCGTACAAGATCGTCTCATTCGGGGAAGCCAGCCTGAACGTTGAAACCGTGCTGGTCGACAATGTGCCGAGTTTCGACATGGCCTTCGATGCCTATCGCAGCGAAACGGCTCAAGGCGGGCGCGATTTCAGCGGCGTTCTTGCCGCCGGGAACCACATGGATTTTCTCGACAGAGTGCTGAGGCAGACCGTGCTTGCCCGCTACCTGCCGCGTGAATGGCCGAAAGACATGGCCACACTGGTCCCCTTGCTGCGCGAAAGCGACCTTGTGCGGCTGGCGCACGGAACGCCAATGTCAGCCGCTGAGGCCGGCCAGACTACCACGGGTGGACGCGGAGACCTGCCCTTTCTGGACATCGTGGTGGACTGGTATCGGCTGCGCCACGCGCGCAGCCTGGCTTGGGAGCTGATTGGAACCGATCGTCTGCAAAAATACCGCGATCTCGCAGATTTGTTCGCCGCGACGGCTTGGCCGGAAGGGAGCGTGCAAGCCTGGCTCGCGACGTTCTTCTCGGTGATGCGCGCCTATTTGAACGCTCAGGAATCGGACTGCTTCTCGGTAGATCTTTCAAGCGGCGGGATTGCCAGGCCGCTGCCGGGCCGCACCGTCTTGCGCCACACCGGAACCGCCTGAAATTTTGCCGTCGGTTCGCTGACGATGCCCTTCTCCGATTCATCCAGCAGCGTGGCGATGTGATCGGCCATCTGCTCGATGGGCTGGCGGAAGGTGGTAAGCGCATAGGAACCCCATGCCGCCTGCTCGATGTCGTCGAAGCCGACGACGCAAAGCTCGTCGGGTATGGAAATGCCGAACTCCTTTCGGGCGGCGTCCATGAAGCCGCAAGCCAGGAGATCCGTCACGCAGAATGCCGCATCCGGACGTTCCGACCCGGCCAGCACCTGCCGTCCGGCCTCATAGCCGCTTTCGTAGCCGGTCGGGCCGGTTCGTATCACCCGCACCGACAGGCCGTGTTCCGCAGCGGCCTGTTCGAAGGTCTTCTCGCGTATCGTGATGCTCGGCGTGCCGGCGCTTGAAGACACGACGGCCATGTTCCGACATCCGGCCCGGCGAAGCATGTGGAACGCCTCGCGGCAAGCGGTGACATTGTCGACATAGATGTTTTCCGAGCCGCTATGACGGTCGTCGCGGTTGATGAGGATCACGTGCTGGCCGCTTCGGACGCAGGTTTCGATCAACGAAGCTGGCGGTGCACCTGAGAGAACCAGCGTGGCGTCAGCCCGGTAGTTCAGGGTCTGCCGCAAGGCCGCCTCGACGGAGTTCGTTTCGCCCGACGTGTTTATCACCATCGCGACGCGATTGGTGCTCTGAAGGCGCCGTGTAATCGCATCCAGTATCTTGGACGGGTAGGGAAGATTGAGGTCCGCGCCGATGATGCAGACGATGCCGCTGCTGTCGTGGATCAGGCTTCGGGCGAGATGATTGACATGATAGCCGAGCTGTTCGGCCGCCTCCATGACCTTGCGCCGCGTGCCGTCGGAGACGCTCGCGCCGTTGGTGAAAGTCCGCGAAACCGCCGATCGCGAGACGCCGGCCAGGGCAGCCACCTGCTGTGCCGTCACGAAGGAGCGTGTGGTCTTCACGTCGGGCATTGCCGGGTTTCCCAAGCGGTTCGCTGCTGATTCCAGCCATTGTAGGATCGCAGCCCGTTGGTTGACCAGAAGCCATTATTGTTCAAGCCAAATCGTGGCCTGCCTGGTCAGGCGACAGAAATGACGACGAGCGGCCGCATCTGCTCGAGCACGGCAGGCCGGTCCGAACTGGAAGCTACTTGCGGCGTGTCCCCGGACAGCCGGTCTGGCCGAAGGTTCCCGTGCTCGACTCATCTGTTGGGTCGAAGCTAGGCGCTGAGTTCCCAGGTGGTGATGCGCTCGCCGGTCACCGAATCCTTGCCATCCTTGAGGCGGACCTGGCGGCTTTGAAGCTCCTCGCGGATGCGGTCGGCTTCCGCCCAGTTCTTGTCCCGGATGAACGCCAGCCGGCGTTCTATGGCGCGGTCGATCTCGCCGGTGTCTGCGCCCGCCAGCATGGCCATCAAGGTGCGGAGCGTGTCGGGAACCGATCCGCCGTGGCAGGCTGCGATCTCGATCAAGGCTTCCTGCTGGCCGAGGTTCGCCAGTTTCTGTAGCGGCGTCGGTAGGACGCCGAAGAAGGCCATGGCGGCGGCAAGCGCGTTGGAGTCGCTGTCTTCCGCTAGCCTGTGGATGGCAAGACTTGCCGCCGGGCTGTTCAGATCGTCCATCAGCGCGGCTACGACTTCTGGGGACGGCTCCCGCCAAAGCGAGGCGACGGACGCGGCGCCGATCTGCTCGCGCCATTTGTGCAGAATGTTCTCGGCCTCCTCCAGCTTGCGTATGCTGAAATCGATCGGCTCGCGATAGTGCGTCATCAGCATGGCCAGCCGCAGCACCTCGCCCGACCACGAGCGGCCGGCGAATGTGTCGGTCGAAAGCAATTCGCGGATGGTAACGAAATTGCCTTCACTCTTCGCCATCTTGCGACCCTCGACCTGGAGGAAGCCGTTGTGCAGCCACACGCTCGCCATCCTGGTCGTGCCGAAGCCGCAGCAGGACTGCGCCAGTTCGTTCTCATGGTGCGGGAAGGTCAGGTCGATCCCGCCGCCATGAATGTCGAACTGATGCGGATTGGCGAGGCCAGCGGCCGACAGCGCTGGTTTCGCTTCCTCCCACAGCCAGCGGTCCGCCATGGCTGAGCATTCTATATGCCATCCGGGACGGCCTCGCCCCCATGGGCTTTCCCAGCCCGGGTCTTCCGGCGAAGACGGCTTCCACAGAACGAAATCCATGGGATTGTGCTTGTAGGGCGCCACCTCGACGCGCGCGCCGGCGATCATGTCGTCCAGGGAGCGGCGTGCGAGCCTGCCGTATTCGGACGCGCCGTCGGCATCTTTCCAACTCGTCACGGCGAACAGCACATGGCCGTCGGCGGCATAGGCGTGACCGTTGGCAATGAGCCGCGCGGTGAGATCGATCATATCCTGGATATGCGATGTGGCGCGGGGTTCGATGTCTGGCGCCAGGCAGCCCAGTTCAGCGACGTCCAGATGAAACTGCCTTGCGGTCTTTTCCGTCACCGCGCGGATCGCCTCGTTCAGGGGAACGCCTGGATAGTCGCGGGCAGCCCGCGCATTGATCTTGTCATCGACGTCGGTGATGTTGCGGACATAGGTGACGCGCGCCTTGCCACCATGCGCTTCCCAGTGGTTGTGCGCCGCCAGATGCTTAAGAAGACGGTAGAGCAGGTCGAAGACGATGACCGGCCGTGCATTGCCGATATGGGCGTAGTCGTAGACCGTCGGTCCGCACACATACATGCGTATGTTGGAAGGGTCCAAGGGTGCGAAGTCGTCCTTCGCCCGCGCGCCGCTGTTGTGGAAACGCAATGTCTGGCCGCTATCCGGCATGGCCAATCCTCACTTTGATCGGTTCGCTCCCGGTCCCGGAACCCGGAGGGATGAAATCGAAATCGCCACTTTCCGGCGGCGCGAACATCCCGTCCAAGACCTTGCTCGGAACGTCCTCGACGCTGCCATATTTCCAGCGCGGTTCGCGATCTCTGTCGATCAGAGCCGCGCGCACCCCTTCAAGGAAATCGCCGTGCTCCATGCAGCCGCAAACGAGCCGGTATTCGGTGCGCAGCGCCCCGGCAAGGTCTGGCGTCAGACGTCCCTGCTGGATCGCGCGCAACGTCATCGCAAGCGACAGCGGCGATCCCCGGTTCATCCGCCGCAGGCTGGCCCGATGCCATTCGTCGTCATCCCTCGCCGACAGCGCCTCGACGATTTCCGCCAGCGTCGCCAATCCGAAAACCGCGTCGATATCCTCCCGGCGGTCCAGCAAACCGCCAGCGCGTTCGGGTCGCCCTGCGAAGGTGAAGACAAGGTCCGGCTCGCCGCTTGCCGCGATTGCAGCCGAAAGCTCCGGCAGTTTTTCCGCAACTACGTAAACCGAGGCAAAGCCAGCATCGATTGCGTCGGCGGCGTTGAGCTTGACGCCAGTCAGGGCCGCATATTCGCCAATGTGCCCGGGCGCGCGCGACAATATATGGGTCGCGCCGGAATCGGGAACGAAGCCCACAGAACATTCCGGCACCGAAATGGCGGTGTTTTCGGTCGCCACCGTGTGGCTGGCGTGCGCGGATATGCCGATGCCGCCTCCCATCGTCATGCCGTCCATCAGCGTGACGACAGGCTTGGAATAGGTGGCGATCAAAGCGTCCAGCGCGTACTCCGTGCGGCAATGACGGCGCGCGGCTTCGATGTCCCCTGCCTTCACCGGATCGTAGAGCTCGGCGATATCGCCGCCGGCACAGAATGAGCGGCCTCCCGCTGCATCGATAATCACGATGCGAACGGCCGGGTCATGGACCCACGCCAGCAGCGCCTGCTCCATCAGCGTCACCATTTGCAGCGTCAGGGCGTTCAAAGCCCTGGGACGGTTGAGCGTGATACGCCCGGCGCGACCGTCAATGCGGATGATGACATCCATCTCGGTGTGTTCCAGCCTGAAACGACTCAGTGATGGACAAGCGCGGCCGACCAGGCGAAGCCGGCGCCGTTGGAAACCACCATGACCCTGTCGCCCTTGCGGATGAGGTTCTGCTCGACCGCCTCGGCGTAGTTGATGACCATGTCGCTTTCCTGGACATGGCCGCGCTTGGCCAGCGCCTTGGTGTAGACCTTGTCCGGCGTCAGCTTGAACCGCCGCATGAAGTAGGCCTGATCCCAGGTCGAAAAGGTCGGATAGACGTAATAATCGACGTCGTCGAAATCGAGTTTCAGCCTGTTGAGGAGCTTCTCCATCACCTTTCGGAACATGACGAAGTTGATCGGAATGACACCCTCGTTGAACTTGTCCATCTTGCAGTACATGTGCAGGAGTTCCTCAGAGACCGCCTCGTCGGAGGTCCGGTTCTGCAGTCCCGGCACATACCAGACATCGTGCAGCCGACCGATCGAGATTGTCTCGACACCCAGAATCCTGGCCCGCTCGGAATTGCGGCGCAGCACGATGGCGCTGCCGCCGTCGCTGGCCACGGTGATCGGATAGTATGTCTTGTTGCGATCCGGCGTTCGGTCGCCGGCGAACAAAAGCGCCGTGTTGAAACGGTCGTCGCACTGCATCATCGCGACAACGGTCTTGAGCGCCAGATGGTAGCTGGCGCAGCCACCCGTATTGACGGCCGTCGCAAAGGCGTTCTTCAACCCCAACCTTTCCTGCACCAGCCCGGCCGCCGACCATGTCGGCCCGACATAATCTTCGGGAATACTGGTGAAATCGACGATCAGGTCGATCTCTTCGGCTTTGACATTCGCCTTGTCCAGCGCGCGTTGCGCGGCCTTCAGTCCAAGTTCCGAGGGCAGTTCATCGGTCACGTGCACTTCCTCGACGCCGACGTCGCGCTGGAAGTCGATGTTCTTGGATAGCGTGCCGAAGGGCACGTTTTCGTCGCGGAACACGTCCACGACCTTCTTTTTCTTTTCCGGAAGATAGAACGCTTCCGCCAGGATGCCGATCATATCCATGCAACTCTCCGTCAAAGCCGCAGCAATGTCGCAGCGGTGGTAAATCCCATGCCGTGCGAGGCCAGCATCACCAGGTCGCCGGCGCGGGCGCCGTTCAGTTGGGCGCTGAGATAGTTCATCACCAGATCGTTTGAATGAAGGTGTCCGCAGCTTGACAGGTTCTGCCGCGCGAGATGGTCCTGCGATCCCATGTGGTCGAGAAAGGCGTCGATATCGTCGCCGGAGATGTTCGGTGTGATAAAATGGCCGATATCGCGCTCTCCCAGCGCATGCTTGTCGAGCAAGGCGGAGGTCAGCCTCTTGAGTCCGCCGACGCGGTCGAAGGCGTCGTACTTGGCGCGGTCCAGCATCAGCCTGTACAGGTCCAGCCGCGCCGGATGGGCGATGCCGCCGCCCGGTATGTTGATGACGTCGTGCAGACTGCCCTCGGTGGAGACCATCGTATCGATGATGGCGCTTCCCGGCGCGCCGCGCTGGACGATGAGCGCGCTGGCTCCGTCACCTATCGCGGTCACCGGGTTCGTCCTGTCGATCAGGCGGTTGCCGGGGATGGCGCAGTCGCTGGCAACCAGCAGGATTGTCCGGACTTCCTCGTCGGTGCGGATCAGCGACGTGGCGAATTTGAGGGCGACATGCAAATTGGAGCAGCCGCCGCCGCTATAACCGAGCGTGAACGCCTTCTTGGCTCCCAGTTCCGCCTGCAACTCATTGCTCATCGACCATGCCGGCTCGACATATTTCTGCGGCATCACCGAGAAGTCGATGATGGCGTCGAGGTCGAGCGGCGACAGCGATCCCTTGCCGAGCGCATCCTTCGAGACCTCGACGGCCATGTCGGTCGGGCTCTCGCCCTCGAAGACGTGGACCTGCTCGACGCCGAGACGGGAAGCGGCCTCCTCGCTGAAAGGCACGCCCTCCTCCTCGAATATCTCGCGCAGGGTTTTGGTCCTCGGCGGCAGCAGGGTAGCCGCGGCCAAGATGCCGATAGGCTGGTCGTTCATCGGGAACCTCCTGGAAATGTGCCTGCGGCCAGTGTGGCCGTCGATCTAGTGAAGGCAGCTCTGGATGACGTCTTTCGGCACCGCATGGTCGTCGTACCAGCGCCCCTCCAGCGGCTTCTTCACCAGCACGACGTCCGCTGCGTAAGAGAGGATGTCGTTGTTGTGGTCCAGAAGCTCCCGCCGCAGCGATGCCGGCAGGGCGCCGTCCTTCGCATAGGCGCGGTCGATCGATCCGGTCAGGTAGCGCAGATGATCGATGCGCGAATTGACGATCTTGATGCTCTTCTTGGTGACGCGCCCGAAATCGGCCTTGTAGTTGGCCAGCGTCTGCATCGCTTCGTACATGGAAGGCAGGAATTCGTCGCGCGCCATCCACTTGGTCTCGTAGTTCATGGCGTCTTTCCACATCGGCTTCAGCAGCGACTCCCGATGTGATTGCAGGTCGCGATGGAAGACCTTGTAGCCGTGTTTCTCGGGCTCCTCGAACCATTGGCAGCCGGGATCCAGGAACGGGATCATGCCGAAGATGGTTGGTATGACCTTGTCGTCGGGAAAGCGCTCCATCAGCCTGGCTGAGTATTCCACGGTCTCCATGACGGAAGCGTGGGTCTGCTGCGGCATCCCGATTGTGTACCAGAGGTAGAAGCCCTTGATGCCGATATCGAGCGCTTCCTGTATCCAGTCCTCCATCTCGGGATTGGTATAGGTTCCGCGGCCGGTCAGCCGGCTGATCTCCACGTCGTGCGACTGCGGCGACAGATTGATGTAGATGTCGGTGTTCGGCGCAGCGTTCACCATTTCCCTCAACAGCGACGGTTTGGTCAGCCGGAACTGCTCGAACGAAACGGATTTCACCACGCCGCTTTCATCGACCGCCTTGAGATAGTCGATCAGGCGCGGGCCGGACTCCGAATAGGCCTGCAGCGTGTAGACGCTGAGCGGCGATTCCGTCTTGGGGAAGGTGGTTATCTCGCGTGCAAGCTGTTCGGAACGGCGGTGGAAGACCGTCTTCTTCGATACGTTCATCATGCGCTGGTAGGCCCAGCGCGATCCGGAACACCAGCCGCAGCTCTGCTGGCAGCCGGTGTTGGGCAGAACCATGAGATTGGGGAGGTTCAACAGGCTCTGCGTTTTGGGGAACATCTTCGACCAGTCGATGGCGACGTCGTTGAGGATGTCCGGCGTGTAGGCATGGCCATTGTCGACGATGAACTCGTCGTCCTTGTAAATCATGTTGGGCACGTCGAACTTGCCCCGCTGACCCTTCTTGATGTCGCTGACGAGCTGGCAGAGTGGCTCCAGCGTGTCGTAGCCCCTGATGACGCCGTCAATCTGGGGATACTGCATCATTTCCTTGGCGTAGTAGGTGGAAACGATGCCGCCGAATACGACGAACGAATCCGGATGATGCTTTTTCAGCACGCCCGCAACCTCGACGGAACCCTGGCAATGGGGAAGCCAGTGCAGATCGATGCCGAAGATCGGCGCGTCGAGATGCCCGATGAGCTTGTCCACGTCCAGCGTGGGATGCTTCAGCATCAGCGAGGCGAGATTGACGATCTCGACATGCAGCCCGCGCTCGGCCAGGTAACTTTTGATCGAGAGAAATCCGAGCGGATACATCTCGAATATGGGCGTCACATTGCTGCTCTCCTGGCTGGAGTACCAGCCGAGCGCCATGTCGTCCCTGTTCCTGAAATCGAAGATCGCCGGCGCGTGAACGAGAATCAGGTCGGCTTTGACCGTGCTCTTCATCGACAGTTCCTTTAAGGGAAGGGATTTAAGCGGCGGCTCTTCCGAGCTTCGCCAGGCAGAAATCGGTCAGCGTTTTCAGCGACCGGTAGTTCTTCGCCGAAATCTCTTCTTCGTCGATCTCGACGCCGAATTCCTTTTCCATGAACTCGGTGATTTCAGCGATTCCCAGCGAATCCAGGATGCCTGTGTCGAGAAGGTTTTCTTCGGGATCGATTGTGCCCGAGACGCTGACGCTGGAGTTCTCGACCAGATAGTCGTTCAGGGATTTCTGCAGCTGGGCTGCATTCGGCACAGTATTGCTCACAACAATCTCCTCCTCGTTTGTGCAATTGTGGAAAACAAGCAGTCCCTTTGAGGGTCTTCGGCATCTGTGCTGCTGTCATAGGCCCGCCGGCGCGACAGACAGTTCCGAACGACGCAAATCCACGCTCCTTCCGCAGGCTTCAGGCTTGAAGCGCACGAAGATTAAACTTGTCGAGCCCGTGGATTTTTAGGTCTGCTTTGACACCAGATTGCAAAAACAAAAACTACATGTCAAGCGAGAACCAAGAATAAAATGCTATATTTTTGAGATTCGCCGATAAATTCATAAAATATACAAGTAACTATATTATGCCTATTTTTATATCAAGCAACAATACTTACTGACGCCGGCAAGACCTTCGCCGGCATCTCGTTCTCCAGAAGGAAAGAGGCTTCGGGATCAGAGGCCGAGAAAGCGTGCCGCTATGCTGCGCTGGATGTCGGACGTGCCGGAATAGAGCAGGCTGCCGGCGGAATCGCGATAGTCCCGTTCGATCTCATAATCCGACATGAAGCCGTAGCCGCCATGGATGATCAACGTGTTCTGACAGGACGCCACCCAGGATTCGCTCAGGTAGAGTTTTGCCAGCGCCGCTTCCATGGCGCAGCTGCCCTTCACCTTTTTGAGGTAGGCGACCTTGTAAAGCAGCAGCTTCGACGTCTCCAGCCGCAGCTTCATGTCGACAATCCGGTTGGCAACCGACTGAAATTTGCCGATCGGCTTCCTGAACTGCTCGCGCTTGTTGGCGTGAGCGATGCAGGTTTCGATCTGGTACTCCATCGCGCCGACCAGATTGGCCAGGATCGCGCTGCGTTCCCACTCCATGGAATAGTTGAAAATCCTGCCGCCCTGGCCCTCTTTGCCGATCCGGGCAGTCACCGGGACGACGCAATCCTCAAGCGTCAGTTCCGCCATCGGCGATGTCCTGAGGCCCATCTTTCTCTTGTTGGGGCTGACGATCAGGCCGGGCGTATCGCGGTCCACCAGAAAACCGGTGATGCCGAGCGATCCGGCGCTGGCGTCGACTGTCGCGAAGATAACGAACACGTCCGCCACCGGCCCATTGGTGCAGAACACCTTGGCGCCATTGAGGACATAATTGTCTCCCTGGCGGACGGCCGAGGTCGAAAGGCTCATGACGTCGGAGCCGGCGTTCGGTTCGGTGATGCCATGGGCGCCGATCAGATCGCCGGCGATCAATCCGCGCAGATATTTTTCCTTCTGCTCGTCTGTACCGAATTTGGATATCGGCATCTGCACAGTCCACATCTGGCCATTGATGCTGAACAGCAAGCCGTTGTCCCGGCAGCCGTAGCCGAGGGCCTCCATGGCCAGAACGGTGGTGACGATGTCCTTTTCAGAGCCGCCATATTCCTTGGCGAAGGGAAGTCCCTGGACGCCGAACTGCGCGCACTTCTTCCACAGATCGCGTGACAGCTCACTGTCGGCGTCACGCTGCTTCAGCGTGCTGTCGGCCAGTTCCGCAAGGGCGAAATCCCGCACCTGCTGTTTAAAGTTCTCCTGCTCCTCGGTGAATGCGAAGTCCATTTCAACTCCTATTCGCAGATCAACTTTCTCGTCCCCCGGCCTGTCCTCCTGCCGGTCAATATCCCAGCGCTTGCGGCAGAGCCGTCGATAGGGCCGGAATGAAGGTAAGCAGCATCAGCACGATCAGATGCCCGATCAGGAACGGCGTCAGTTCCTTGGTGAGATCGGACATGCTGACCTTGGTGGCCATGGAAACCACGAAGAGCAGGCTTCCGACGGGCGGCGAAATCATGCCGAGTGTCAGATTGTAGATGACGATCATGGCGAACTGGATCGGATCGACGCCGAGCGCGGTGGCGATCGGTGCCAGGATCGGCACCAGGATCAGCACGCCGGGCAGCGGCTCGAGAAAGATTCCGAACAGCAGCAAAAGCACATTGACTGCCAGCAGGAAGCCGATTGGGCCGAGGTTCCAGGAGACGATCGCCTGTGCGACGTCCTGCGGAAGACCTTCGATCGTCAGGATCCAGGCGAAGGCCTGCGACGTTGCCAGCACCAGCAGCACCGATGCCGTCATCATCGCCGAGCGGGCGAGGATGCTGGGCAAATCCGCGATCTTGAGCGTCCGGTAGAAGAACATGCCGCAAATGAGCGCATAGAACACGGCGATGACGGAGGCTTCCGTCGGCGTGAAGACGCCGGAACGTATGCCAACGATGATGATGACCAGCAGCATCAGCGCCGGAATGGCGCGCCATGTGTTGAGAACCATCGTCCGCCAGTCGGGGCGCGGTTCGGTCGAACGGTAGCCACGCTTGCGGCAGATGTACCAGTTGGCGGCCGCCATCGCCAAGGCGATGACGATTCCGGGAATGAAGCCGGCGATAAAAAGCTCGATCACCGAGACGCCGTCATACTGCAGCGCATAGATGATCATGGTGATCGAGGGCGGAATGATCGGACCGATGATGGCGGTCGATGCCGTCAGGGCGGCAGCATAGGAGCGTTTGTAGCCGGCCTTGTCCATCATCTGGATCATCATGGCGCCTGGTCCGGCGGCATCGGCGAGCGCCGAACCCGAAATGCCGGAGAATAGCGTCAGCGAAAGAATATTCGCATAGCCCATGCCGCCGCGCAGATGACCCAGGAACTGCATTGCAAAGCGCAGCAGGACGATCGTCAGCGCGCCGCCGGTCATCAGCTCGGCGGCAAGGATAAAGAACGGCACGGCCAGCAGCGGGAACGAGTCCATGCCGGTGAACATCTCTTTGAGCACGACGATCTGCGGAAACTGGCCACCCACGGCTACTGCGAGCCAAGCGGCGATTCCGAGCGCGAATGCGACCGGCATTCCCAGGGCCAGCAGCAGAACAATTGATATGACGAGTGTGGCGATCACGACTGTGTAGACCCTCTGTAGCCGGGCGGACGCGCCGGACTTCCCCTGTTTTTCTTTGAATTCCGGAATCCGGCTCTCTGGCCGGTGCCGTGTCCTGAACCCGGCGGGAGCGTGGATCTAGATCGATGCCGCGGCTTCCGCATCCATCTCGTCGCTCTCGGCAAACCGGTATTCGAGCACGTAGGAGCGCATGATGAGCAGCAAATGGATGATAAGCAGCCCGAACCCGATCGGGAATGCCGCATAGGCATAGTCGAACGAGAAGCCCATGGCGGGCATGGTCTGGTAACTCATCATGTCCATGTAGACTAAGCTCTGCCAGATCATGACGACGAAGAAAGCGAGCAGGAGCAGGCAGAGGAAGATGCGCAAAAGCCGCGCCAACGGCTTGCTGAGCATGAAATGAATGTTGTCGATGGCCACGTGCCCACCGAAGCGAAGCACCAGCCCCGCTCCCAGAAAGGTCATCCAGATCATCAGGTAGCGGGCCAGTTCCTCGGCCCAGACGATGGAATCGTTTGTCAGGTAACGCAGAGTTACGTTGGCGAAGACGATCACGCTCATCGCCGCGAGGATCAGGATAAGCGCCCAACGGTTGATGGCGACGAAGATTTCTTCCGCTTTTGCCATTTTTCCCTCCAAAAAAATGCGGAAGCGCCGGTTAAGACGCTTCCGCCAGTTGGGGCACGTTATTTCGCGGCGATGATGCTGTCGATGAGATCCTTGCCGTACTTCTCATAGTACTGGTCGTAGGCGGATTTGAGGGCCTTCTGGAAGCCTTCCTTCTGTTCCGCCGACAGTTCGTTGACCTGCATGCCGGCGGTCTTGAGCGTCTCGACGCCGGTCTTTTCGACATTGTCCACATAGGCGCGCATGGCGTCGCGGCCCTTCGCGGCGCCGTCGCGGAAGATTTTCTTCTCGTCGTCGCTCAGGCCGTCATAGAACTTCTTGGACATCAGGATCATGGCCGGCGAATAGACGTGGCCGGTCAGCGTCAGATATTTCTGCACCTCGTTCAGCTTGGCCGAAACGATCACCGACAGCGGGTTTTCCTGGCCGTCGATCGTGCCCTGCTGGAGCGCGCCGATCACTTCCGGCCATGCCATCGGGGTGGGAGCCGCACCAAGCGTCTTGAATGCCGTGATGTGGACCGGATTTTCCATGGTGCGCAGCTTCAGGCCGGCGAGATCTTCAGGCTTGGTGATCGGGTGCTTGTTGTTGGTGATGTGGCGGAAACCCTGCTCACCCCAGGCCAGCGCCACCATGCCGCGCGCATCGAACTTTCCGAGCACGTCCTGGCCGATCTTGCCGTCGAGGACGCTGCGGGCATGCTGCAGGTCGCGGAACAGGAACGGAATATCCGTCGCGCCGACCTCCGGCACGAAATTGCTGAGGGTGCCGGTAGAGACGATGGTCGCCTCGACGGTGCCGAGGGGCAGACCTTCGACCACTTCGCGCTCGCCGCCCAGACCGGAGGACGGGAACATGCGGAACTTGTATTTGCCGTTGGTCTCTTTTTCCACATAATCGGCCCACGCCTTGGCGCCTGCGCCGTAGTGGGAATTTTCGGCGAGTGCATAGCCGAGCTTGACTTCGGTCTGCTGCGCCATGGCGACCGTACCGAGGCCGCAGACGCCGGCCACGATCGCGGCCGCCAGGAATGGAACTTTCAGAATTTTCATCATACTCCCCTTTGGAATGTTGCCGGCAATTTCTGGGAAGAAGCCTTCCAGATGCTCCCAGCCGTCTGCAGGACAGGCGCGGACGGCTTCGGCCGTTCCGGCTGATCCAGGCAGATCGCGACCGCGCACAAGTACGGCCTTTGCGCGTCGGCTGTTTTTTTCGTGCGAGGCGATTCCTGCGCTCCATCCGGCAGATCAGAACCGTAGCCGCGGTGGTGCAGTGAGAACTCACATGCACCATTACCTCCCGCAGCCCGGAAAAATGCTGCAACAATGGACAGCCCGGCGGCTGGATGGCCACCCAAGCGACGAAAAAACATCTATGCATTTCCTCCCATTTAAGCGAAAGCATCCTTTAGTAGGAGTTTCACTTGAAATCTTGCATAGACTTTTTTCGCAGTATTGGGAAATATCTCTTTTAGACCCAAATAGGTTGCGCGCTGAATTAGAGGCCACCGATGAACCTGAGGCAGCTTCGTTTTTTCGTTACCGTCGCAGAGGAATTGCATTTCGGTCGGGCCGCTGAGCGGCTGAGTATGACCCAACCACCGCTGAGCCAGGCCATACTGGCTCTCGAGCAGGAACTGGGGGTGACGCTTTTCAAGCGCACCAAAAGACATGTCGAGCTTACTCCAGTGGGGGAGCACTGGCTCGTTCATGTGCGCAAGATACTGGACGATGCCGAGACGCTGCCGGTTCTTGCCCGGCAACTGGCCCGCGGCGAGATAGGAACCTTCAAGCTCGGGTTTGTATCCACGGCGGACTATAGTGTGCTTCCCGATCTGGTCGGCAATTATGGCGCCGCCTACCCGGACGTGAAGGTCACGTTGCGGGAAATGACCAGCGATCTCCAGATCGAGGCGCTTCTTCAGGGCGATATGGATGCCGGCCTGATCATACCCGTCCACGCCACCCTGCATTCATCCCTGGCCTACCTGCCCCTCCTGCGCGAACCGCTTGTCGCAGCCATTCCGGAGGCCTGGCTGAACGAAGGACGCATCAATTGCGCCGATGGCAGATTGCGGCTTTCGGAACTCGTCGATACGCCGCTGGTCATCTTTCCGCGCCGCAGCGCGCCGGCGTTCCACGACATCATCACAAGCTATTTCGCCACCCATGGCATTCGGCCCAATATCGGCCAGGAAGCCATCCAGATGCAGACGATCGTCAGTCTGGTATCGAGGAGCATGGGGATAGCGCTGGTGCCGGAATCGCTGCGTCGGCTAGGGCGCAGCGGCACCTGCTACATCCCTCTGGAAGGCAACCCGCCGATGATCGAAACCGGTCTTGTCTGGCGCAGCGACGACCCATCTCCCACAGTCAAGCGTTTCGTCAATATTGCCCGGCAGCAGGGGATCGAGCCGCAAAAAATGATTGGGGCTGCCTGACGCTCGCCCGTCTGCCACGCGAACGGCTTGGCCGGGTTTTGGAAGGCGGGCAGGATCGTCTTTTCAGATGTATGGAGGAAAACGAAAATTCTTTCGTTGTTTCGGCATTCGTAATACGCAAATCAACTCAAAATAATATGACAAATAGATTTCAGAAATAACCGGCCGGCATGTAGTGTTCTCCCACATGAGACTTGAGCCCTAGGGAGGGGACGGAGTGGCGTACGACAAGCGTTCTAGGAATATTATTGAAGGAGTGGAACGTTCGCCCAACCGGGCGATGTTTTACGCGCTTGGCTACACCAAGGAAGACTTCGACAAACCGATGATCGGCGTGGCCAATGGCCATTCGACGATTACGCCCTGCAATGGCGGGCTTCAGGTTCTGGCCGACGCGGCCTGCGCCTCGATCAAGGAAGCGGGCGCCAATCCGCAGGTTTTCGGCGTGCCGACCATCTCTGATGGCATGTCGATGGGCACCGAGGGAATGAAGTATTCCCTCGTCTCCCGCGAGGTCATTGCCGATTGCATCGAGATGACCGTCCAGGGTCAATGGATGGACGGCGTTCTGGTCATCGGCGGCTGCGACAAGAACAAGCCCGGCGGCATGATCGGCATTGCCAGGGCCAATGTGCCGGCGGTCTACGTCTATGGCGGAACCATCAAGCCGGGCAATTGGAAGGGGCAGGATCTGTCTGTCATTTCCTCGTTCGAGGCGGTTGGCGCCATTAAGGCCGGCCGCATGAGCCAGGAGGATTTCGACGGGATCGAGCGCAACGCATGTCCGACCACTGGCGCCTGCGGCGGCATGTACACCGCCAACACGATGAGCTCCTCCTTCGAGGCGCTCGGCATGGCGCTGTTTTATTCCTCGACGATGGCCAATATCGACGAGGAAAAGCGTGAATCGGCAGCGGAATCAGGTCGTGTCCTCGTCGAGGCGGTAAAAAAGGGCCTGCGCCCGCGCGATATCATCACCCGCAAGAGTGTCGAAAACGCCATCGCCCTGGTCATGGCGACGGGTGGCTCGACCAACGCGGTGCTTCACTATCTGGCTATCTGCCACGCCGCGCAGGTGGAGTGGACGCTCGATGATTTCGAGCGCGTCCGGCGCAGGGTCCCGGTTATTTGCGACCTTAAGCCTTCGGGCAAGCATATGGCGGTCGACCTGCATCGCGCCGGCGGCATTCCGCAGGTTCTGAAGATCCTGCTGAACGCCGGCCTGCTGCACGGCGACTGCATGACCGTTACCGGCAAGACAATCGCCGAGGAGCTGGCGAATGTGCCGGACGAGCCGCCCGCCGGTCAGGACGTAATCCGGTCGATCAAGGATGCGCTTTATCCCCAGGGCCATCTGGCCATCCTGCGCGGAAATCTGGCCACCGCCGGCGCCGTGGCCAAGATAACCGGCCTGAAATCGACGTCCATAACCGGACCGGCCCGCGTCTTCAACGATGAGCAGTCGGCGATGGATGCGATCCTGTCCGACAAGATTCAGCCGGGCGACATCCTGGTGCTTCGTTATCTCGGGCCGAAAGGCGGTCCAGGCATGCCCGAAATGCTTGCCCCGACATCGGCGATCATCGGGCGGGGACTGGGCGACAAGGTTGGCCTCATCACCGACGGACGATTTTCCGGCGGCTCCTGGGGGATGCTGGTCGGCCATGTCACCCCGGAAGCTTACGAAGGCGGCCTTATCGCGCTGGTTGAAGAAGGCGACAAGATCACGATCAGCGCGGAAAAGGCGCTGCTGCAACTCGATGTCGACGAGGCGGAAATCGAGCGCCGGCGCAAGAACTGGCGGCAGCCGAAACCACGCTATGTAACGGGCGTGCTTTCGAAGTTCGCCCAGCTTGCGCGCCCGGCGAACGAGGGAGCGGTGACGGGCTGACGAGACAGCCAAAGACAACAAGGCGCGGGCAAAAGTATCCGCGCTACCAGGGCAGATGACATCGCAGGTTTGAAGAACGCGGTAACCGATTGGTTCCAGCGCTGGGAGGAGTCATGCGCAATATCGAGTCTGGAATATCTGCCACTCTATCACATGTTTTCCGCATCTGCCGGCGTCACGCATATCGGCCAGGTCTCCTGGGCGCGAGCGTTCTCACGCTGGGAATGGCCCTGGGCGGTATGCCGGCCAAGGCGGCGACCTTCACGATGACGATTGCCCATCTCTATCCGGACGATCTCACCAACAACGAGACGGCGCCTTCGCTCAAACATTTCGAGCAACTGGTCGAAAGCGCCACCAATGGCGATATCGACGTGCAAATCTTCGGCAACGGCGCCCTTGGCGGCGAGGTCGAGGTGGCGCAGCAGGCCCAGGCTGGCGTCACCGTCCAGTCGATCATGCTTGGCTCCGGAACACAGGCCTCGATCTTCAGAAATTACGAGATGATCACGGCGCCGTTCCTGTTCCCCGACTACCAGACGGCTTGGGCGTTTTTCGACTCGCCCTGGTTCGCGGACTTCATGAAGCCGATGGTCAAGGAAAGCGGTCTTCGCTACCTCGGCACGCTCGATGACGGCGGCGGATTCGTAGCCTTCGCCAACAACAAGCGGCTGATAAAGACGGTCAAGGACATTGAGGGCCTGAAGATCCGCGTCGAGGAAAACCAGGCGCATATGGCCATCGTCAAGGCCCTCGGCGGAACGCCGATTTCCCTGCCGTGGGGCGAAGTCCAGACCGGGCTGGCGACAGGCCTCATCGACGGCCATTTCCACGCACCCGGCGTCAACGATATTTTCCGGCTTTACGATGTCACCGACTACACGACGTGGACAGGCCACATCTACAACACGATCACCTGGAGCGTGAGTGAAGCCTGGTTCTCCAAGCTTCCTGAAAACTACAAGGAGATCGTCATTCGCTCCGCCAGGGAGTCGGTGAAGATGGCGCACGGCATCTCCGCTCAGATTTCCGTCGTCGGCTGGGTCAATTCCTGCAAGAAGTTCAAGGAATGCTACCTCCTGCCCGACAGCGAGAAGCAGAAGATGCGCGAAGTCTCGCAGTCCTACTATCGCGACTGGCTGGTCGAGGAGTTCGGTCCGCAAGCTTCCCGGTTCGACGATATCCGCACGGAAGTCGATCGCATCAAGGCTTCCCTCGATGAGGCCGACAAGCGCTACCTGAACTGAACAGCGATCACGGCGGTGGGCCCGCCCGCGTGCCGCCGGCGACGATCCCGCACAGCCAAATCGAACAACCGGAAGCTGGGAAGATCACGATGAGCGCTACCCTGCGACTAAGTAGAATAAGCGACGTGGCGAACCAGATATGCATCGCCATCTGTGCGTTGCTGCTTGTTGCCATGATGCTGGTTTCGACCCTCGGCATCCTGCTCGACCTGCTGCGCATGACACTGCGGTATGTCGGCATGGAAGCCGCACTCCAGTCGGGCGCCTTCGACTGGCTCTACTCCAACACCCGGCCTTCCTTCGTCAGGCTGTTCTTGCCCTGGTTCGGCATGCTCAGCATCACCGTCGCTTTCAAGTTCGGCGAACACATAGCCATCTCCGTGCTGGCCAACAGCATGCCACGCTGGGCTTTGACGACCACGCGCTGGATCAACTACATTTCCGTCGGCCTCTTCGGGCTGGCGCTGCTCTGGTACGGTTACACCTTCTTCCTGCACGCTACGCACATCTTCGTCGTTTCCGACACGCTGCAGATTTCCAATCAATGGATGGCGGCATCGGTTCCCATTACCGGTCTGATCATTTGCATACATCTTCTGGATGGGCTGGCGCTCGTCGAGGAGCGCAATCCAATGCCCTTTGTCGAAGATGAGCCGGCGCATGATCCGCCCGCCGCCAACATACTGGAGGGCGTGTCGTGAGCGCCGCCGCCGGAGCCTTCATTCTCCTCATGCTGATCGGCGTGCCATTGGGGCTCGTCATGACCGCGGCCGGCCTCGTCGGCGCCTACACGATCGGCGGCACGGGCTTCCTCGGCATCATCGCCGACCGGTTCTACGCCGGTGTCTCGGGCTATGTGCTGATCGCCGTGCCGTATTTCATCATCACCGCAGAGATCATGAACCGCGCCGGCCTGACCGATCGCCTGATCGCCTTCGCCGGCAGTCTGTTCGGCCGTGTCCCCGGCGCGCTGTCCCACGTCAACGTCACCACCTGCCTGCTGTTTTCCGGTCTCACCGGCGCCGCCGTCACCGAGACGGTCGCGATCGGCAAGACCCTGATCCCGTCAATGCGGCGCGAAGGCTACAGCGCCGCTTACTGCGCCGCCGTTACCGCCTGCGCATCCATCGTCGGGCCGATCATCCCGCCCAGCATCATCATGGTCGCCTATGCGGCCTCGCTGCGTGACGTGTCCATCCTTGGCCTCTTCGCAGCCGGCATCGTACCGGGCCTGATGATGGGTTTCGGCATGCTGATCGTCAGCGGCATTATCTCATGGCGCCGGGGCTATGCCAGCCACCAGAAAGTCAGGCTGTCCACGGTCCTGCAGACGGGGGCCAGCGCCATTGCCGCCATGGGCATTCCCGTCGTCATTCTCGGTGGCATCCTTTCAGGTCTCACCACGGTGACCGAGGCAGCCGTTCTGGCAGCCGTTTATGCGCTGGTGCTTGGCACGCTGGCCTATCGCAGGCTGACCTGGCAGGACCTTTGGGAATCGGTCGTCGCCACGGTCAGTTTCAGCGGCGTGGTGTTCTTCTTGCTCGGCGCATCGAACGTGCTTGGCTGGTATATCACCCGGTCGGGAATAGCGCTGTATTCCGCCGAGACCATCGCCTCGGTCAGCGACAATCCGGTCATCCAGATACTTGCCGTCGATGCTCTGCTCATCATCATCGGCATGTTCATCGATGTCCTACCGGCGATCATCATTGCCGTGCCCGTTCTGGCGCCGGCATTGGTGGAACTGGGCTTTCACCCGCTCCATGCCGGCATGGTGATGCTGCTTGCGCTCAACCTCGGCAATATCACCCCGCCGGTCGGGCTGACGCTGATGACGGCGGCGCGCATCGCCAACGTTCCCTATGAGAGCGCGATCCGCGAGGCGCTGCCTTTCATGGCGGCGCACGTCGTCATCATCCTTCTCGCCTCGATTTATCCGGCCATCAGCCTGCTCCTTCCGAGCCTTCTCGGTGTCGCGGGATAGGCATGGCGCTTTCACAACAACGACAACAGGCACAGGACGGAAGCATCATGGGAGAAACGCTGCAACGGCTTCAGGCCGTACGCGACAAGGTCGCCGCCGCTGAGCGCGCACGCGGCGGGCAGGCGGCAGCCGTCACACTGGTTGCGGTCAGCAAGACGTTCGAGGCTGAGGACATCCGTCCGGTCATCGAAGCCGGCTGCCGGGTCTTTGCGGAAAACAAGGTTCAGGAGGCCGCGGGAAAATGGCCGGCGCTGAAGAACGAGTTCCCGGGCATCGAATTGCGGCTGATCGGTCCGTTGCAGTCCAACAAAGCCAAGGATGCGGTCGCCGTCTTCGACGTCATCGAATCCGTCGATCGCGACAAGATCGCCGCGGAACTGGCTCGGGAAATGAAAAGTCAGGGCAAGTCGCCGCGCTTCTACGTCCAGGTCAACACCGGGTCAGAACCGCAGAAGGCAGGCATCGAACCCGAAGACGCTGTCGCCTTTGTCGACCGCTGCAAGAATGTTCACGGCATGCAGATCGAGGGGCTGATGTGCATCCCGCCTGCCGGCGAGGACCCCGGTCCGCATTTCGACATGCTGGCGCGGCTGGCGCGCGAGGCCGGCCTGCAAAAACTGTCGATGGGCATGTCCGGCGACTACCAGGCGGCAATCGCTCATGGATCGACGAGCGTCCGGGTCGGGTCGGCGATCTTCGGCAGCCGCACCTACCCCGTAACCGAAAAAATCTGATGGGATTACACGGATGAATATACGCCAACGTCTGAACTACACGGTTACGCATAGCTATGACGGTCTCGACATTTCCGAGAAGGAGAGGACGAGGTTGCTCGACATAGCCAGTTGGAATGGCGCTGTGCCGACCTTCACCCGCCGGGGCCGCGGCGCCTGGGAAGGGCTGCACGAAACCGTTGCGCTGAAAGAAGACCCGACGGTCACATTCCATGCAGCGAAGCTCAAGGGTGTCGGCCTCTGGAACCCTGTCCTGCCCGGCGATGCCGCCTATTCCAACAAGCTCGCCGACGGCTCGGGCGACGATCCGGTGCCGCCATTGACCGATCTTCTCGAATATCTGGTTACCTATCCGCATTTCGGCGTCTCGAACACCGGCGAGTATCAATATGCCTACAGTTCGCCGAGCCCGATCGGCGGCATCGTGCACAGCCGCGCCCATCGCGAATACTGGGCGGCGGAACGCCTGATCGCCCATAACGTGCCGTCCATCGCGCCGCTTGCCGTCATCCAGTACGACAAGTCGCTCGAATTCCAGGGTGAGCCGATGGGGGCCGTGATCACCCTGTCGCCCGGCCTTGCCCCCTACCGCATTTCGGAAGTGCTGTTCGGCGCCGGCGTGGCGCGCGGGTCCGACCCGAAATTCGACGTTCATTACGACGAGATGCGCGCCTGCCTCGGCATCGAAGGCGATCCCGACGACGAGCGGGTGCGCCTCGCCGTCATCTGCGCTCTCGCCCGCGAAGCCGGCAAACTACTGCACGATTTCTCGCTGGCCGAGATGTTCCGCTATTCCGGCGACTGGGGCAATTTCGTCTATTCGACCGAAAGCAGGCGGCTGTTCCTGATCGATCTCGATTCCGTCCAGGACATCAATGTCCTGCCTGAACCGGTGCGACCGCTGCAGGCTTGGCGTGACATCGTCAGCTCCGTCTACCGGATGGTGGCGAAGATCGGCTACCCGACGGCCCTGGATAAATACACGCTCAACAATTTGCTCGAGTTCGATCCGATCACGGCGCTGCTGCAGGGCTATTTCGCCGAAGTTCCCGAAGCCGAGCTGCGGGCGATCTCCAAAAAGATGTGGGGCTATTTCATCCCGCATCTCTTCTTGCTGAAGAAACACCAGAACGCGATCCTGAACGAATGGTCCGGCGATGTCCGCAAGAGTTACAAGATGGACCATGACCTGTTCTACATTCTGGCGCTGACGCTGCTGCAGCCGCTGTTCGAGCGCTCGGCGGTCGGCCGTAAATATCCGAGCCCGATCACGCAAAAGGACATGTGGGGCAAGGCGGAACGCTTCCTCGGCCGGCGTTATGAATATTTCGCCTATCTGATGGGCGAATCCCGGCACGGCTGAGTTAATTGCCGGCCCTCCCGCGACGGGGGCCGGAAACCTCCTGGGGAGCGGGTCGGCGATGAGCGGCATCATACCTTCGATACTGGAGGCGGCAACCGCCCGGGCGGGCGATAGGATTGCCGTCACATTCGAAGACCGGGCGATCTCCTACCGCGAACTGGACGGATTGGCGAACCGCATCGCGCACACGCTGCTGGCGGCCGGTACCCGGCATGGCGACAGGGTCGGCGTCTTTCTCGACAAGTCGATCGAATCCGTCGCCTGTCTCTTCGGCATTATGAAATGCGGTGCCGTCTGCGTGCCTCTCGACCCGACCGGACCGGCAGAGCGGATAGCCTATATCATCGCCGACTGCGCCATCCGGCGGCTCGTCACCAGTGTCGGCAAAAAGCGCAAGCTCGCCGAGATTCTGGCTCTTTCGCCGCCGCTCGGCACGATTGTGACGGTGGGCTCCGGTGCGCTTGACATCGATGCGGGCGATGCTGCCGTCGTACCCTGGGACACGGTGCTCGCCCCGAGCGAAACGGCTTTGCCGCAGACGGCCATCGATACCGATCTTGCCTACATCCTTTACACCTCAGGCTCCACCGGCAAGCCCAAGGGGGTGATGATCACTCATCGCAACGTGCTCTGTTTCGTCGACTGGGCCTGTGAGTATTTTGGTCTGACGCAAGACGATCGCGTCTCCTGTCATGCTCCGTTCCATTTCGACATCACGCTTTTCGACCTCTATGCCACGATGCGGCGGGGTGGCACGGTCTGCCTTGTTCCGCAGGAGATCAGTTTTCTCGGCGTCGATCTTGTGCGCTTCATCGTCGACAACCGGATTACCGTCTGGCAGTCGGTACCGTCCGTGCTGACGATCATCGCCAAGCAGATAACCGGGCCCGGCATTGACCTTGGCAGCTTGAGGACCATTTTCTTTTCCGGGGAAGTTTTTCTGCCCGAGGCACTGCGTGACTTGATGGCGAAGATACCGTCCGCCCGCTACGTCAACATCTACGGTTCGACTGAGATGAACGACGTCACCTGTTTCCCGGTCGATACGCCGCCGTTGGGGCCGGTATTGCCGATTGGCAAATCCTGTTCCCACATGAATGTCTTTGCCCTCGATGACGACGGCGCGCCCGTTACGAAGCCGGGTGCAGTCGGAGAGCTCCATGCACGCGGCGGCACCTTGGCGGCCGGATACTGGGGCGACCCCGAGATGACGGCTGCCCGCTTTATCCAGAACCCGCTGCACGACCGCTTTCTTGATCTGGTGTATCGAAGCGGCGATCTGGTCGAACTGGATGCGGACGGCAACTACCTCTATGTCGGTCGCCGCGACGCGCAGGTGAAAATCCGCGGCTTCCGCATCAATCTGAACGAAGTCGAGGAGGCGCTTTCGCGCCATCCCGCTGTCGAACAGATTGCCGTCGTCGATCTGGAGGACGAGTCCCGGCAACGCTTTCTCAAGGCTTTCGTCGTTCCAGCCGCAGGCGCCGCGCTGGCCTATGGAGACCTGAAGAGGCATTGCCTCGACAAGCTGCCGAAATACATGGTGCCCGAGCAACTGGAGCTGTGCGCCTCGCTTCCGAAAACCTCCACCGGCAAGATCGACCGGCGTCAGTTGCGTCAGGCGGCTACCAGTGCAGGATCGTAGTAAGACGCCAAGTAAAGCACCGGGAAATCAAGCTTTTCCCGAGGGGTCGCCTGATTCCGTGTACAAGAACAAAGATGTGAGAAGTCAGCGCCTATCAAAGAAGAAGAGTGGAGGCTTCGCCCGGATTCGAACCAGGGGTAAGAGGATTTGCAGTCCTCTGCGTAGCCACTCCGCCACGAAGCCATATCACTTCTTTCCGATAGAGACTGGATACGTCAATGTGACGGGATGGTCAACACTTAGACTAAATAAAATGAATTCCTATCGGTTTATATACTATTTGATATATATCGGCCGTGAGGCCTCCTGTGTAGCCGCCGGCCCTTCACAGCGGCGAAGGCGCATGCATGTCCTTCAGGCTGCGAATGACGAAACTGGTGCGCGTGTTCTGGATGCCGCCAATCTTGTAGAGTTTGCGGAACAGAAAATCCTCCAGCCCTTCTGCCCCCTTGACCGCAACTTTGATGAAATAGTCGAATTCGCCAGTGGTCAGGGAAACATCCATGACCTCGGGGAGCGCCGCGACGAGCGTTCCGAACTTTCGAAGGACGTCTTCGTCGTGCCTGTTGAGCGTGACATCGATGAGCACGGTGTCGGTGTAGCCGAGCTGCTGGAAATCGACCAGGGTGGTGTAGCCCTTGATGTAGCCTTCCCGTTCGAGCCGGCGGACGCGCTGCCAGCAGGGGCTCGGCGTAAGGCCTACGCGCTGCGACAGGTCGTTCGTGGTTTGCCTGCCGTCGGCTATAAGCGCGTTCAGGATTTTCCGGTCGGTCGCGTCGATCGGCTTGCTCATTTGAAGTCCTCCACCGTCAAAAGAAACTATTGAGTTTTTGAACGAATAGCGGATTTTCTTTCAGCTGACTAAGACTTATGCAGACTTTTTCGAAAGCTTTTATCTCATAGTCCGGTAAAATAAACTGTGTCGCGGTTGCTTGGTCAAATGCGCGGCGGGAGACGGCCGGGAGACGTTTCATGGCACCTGCTTCAAAATCAACATCTGTCGGGCCTGAAGCCGGCGCAACATCAGCGCCGCTGCGTTTTCACGTCCCGGAACCAGAAGTCCGGCCCGGCGGCGCGCCGGATTTCTCCAGGGTCAAGATTCCGGAGGCCGGATCGGTCGAACGCCCGCCGGTCGATGCCGATCCGGAATCGATCCGCAAACTGGCCTTCTCCATCATCCGCGTCCTCGATCGCAAAGGCGAGGCCGTTGGCCCCTGGGCCGGCTCGCTGACCGACGAGGAACTGGTTGAAGGCCTGCGGCACATGATGCTGCTGCGAACCTTCGACGCCCGCATGCAGATGGCGCAGCGGCAGGGCAAGACGTCCTTCTACATGCAGCATCTGGGCGAGGAGGCGGTCTCCTGCGCTTTCCGCAAGGCGCTTGCGCCGGGCGACATGAATTTCCCGACCTACCGACAGGCCGGCCTGCTCATTGCCGGCGGCTATCCGATGGTCACGATGATGAACCAGATCTATTCCAATGAGGCCGATCCGCTCAAAGGCCGGCAGCTGCCGGTGATGTATTCGGCCAAGGAGCACGGCTTCTTCACCGTATCCGGTAATCTCGCCACCCAGTTCGTCCAGGCGGTCGGCTGGGCCATGGCCTCGGCGATCAGCGGCGACACCCGCATCTCCGCCGCCTGGATTGGCGATGGCTCGACCGCCGAATCGGACTTCCATTCCGCGCTTGTTTTCGCCTCCACCTATAAGGCGCCTGTGGTGCTCAATGTCGTCAACAACCAGTGGGCGATCTCGACGTTCCAGGGCATCGCGCGCGGCGGTTCCGGAACCTTTGCCGCTCGCGGGCTCGGCTTCGGCATCCCGGCGCTGCGGGTTGATGGCAACGATTATCTGGCCGTCAACGCCGTGGCCAAATGGGCGACCGAGCGGGCGCGCAGCAATCTCGGCCCAACGCTGGTCGAATATGTCACCTACCGCGCCGGCGCGCATTCCACCTCCGACGATCCCTCGGCCTACAGACCGAAAGCCGAGTCGGACGCCTGGCCGCTTGGCGATCCCGTCATCCGGTTGAAGAACCACCTCATCGTCAGGGGCATCTGGTCCGACGAGCGCCATACCCAGGCGGAGGCAGAGGTGCTGGACGAGGTCATCACCGCCCAGAAGGAGGCCGAAAAGCACGGCACGCTGCACGCTGGCGGCAAGCCGTCCGCCCGCGACATGTTCGAAGGGGTCTACGAAGACATGCCGCCGCATCTGAAACGCCAGCGCCAGCAGGCGGGAGTCTGATGCCGATGGTCCACGCCGTTCGCCGCTTCCTTGCTATCGGAGCCTGACCCATGCCGCGCAAGACAATGATCGAAGCCATCCGTGACGCCATCGACGTATCGATGGGCCGCGACGAGCGCGTCGTCGTCTATGGCGAGGATGTCGGCTATTTCGGCGGCGTCTTCCGCTGCACGGCCGGCCTGCAGGCCAAATACGGGAAATCGCGCTGCTTTGACGCGCCGATCAATGAATCGGGCATCGTCGGTACCGCCATCGGCATGGCGGCCTATGGGATGAAGCCCTGTGTCGAAATCCAGTTTGCCGACTACATGTATCCGGCCTACGACCAGCTGACGCAGGAAGCGGCGCGTCTGCGCTACCGCTCCAATGGCGAATTCACCTGCCCAATCGTCGTGCGCATGCCGACAGGTGGCGGCATCTTCGGCGGCCAGACGCACAGCCAGTCGCCTGAAGCGCTGTTCACTCACGTCGCCGGCCTGAAGACGGTCGTGCCTTCCAATCCCGCCGACGCCAAGGGATTGCTGATTGCCGCCATCGAGGATCCTGATCCGGTCATCTTCCTGGAACCGAAGCGTCTCTACAATGGGCCGTTCGACGGCCATCACGAGCGGCCGGTGACGCCATGGTCGAAGCATGAACTGGGGGAGGTCGCCGACGGTCACTACAAGGTGCCGCTCGGCAAGGCGGCCATCCGACGCAAGGGGTCGGCGGTGACCGTGCTTGCCTACGGCACCATGGTCTATGTGGCCTTGGCCGCCGCCGAGGAAACCGGCATCGACGCCGAGATCATCGATCTGCGCACCTTGCTGCCGCTTGATCTCGATACGATCGTCGAGTCGGTGAACAAGACGGGTCGCTGCGTCGTCATTCATGAAGCGACGACGACCTCCGGCTTCGGAGCGGAGCTGGTGACGCTGGTCCAGGAGCACTGCTTCTACCATCTCGAAGCGCCGGTCGCCCGCGTCGCCGGCTGGGACACGCCCTACCCGCACGCGCAGGAGTGGGACTATTTTCCCGGCCCGGCCCGCGTCGGCCGGGCGCTGATCGAAACGATGGAGGCCTGAGATGGGTGAACATGTCATCAAGCTTCCCGATGTCGGTGAGGGTGTTGCCGAAGCCGAGCTGGTCGAATGGAATGTGAAGGTCGGCGATCTCGTGCGCGAGGACAGCGTGCTCGGCGCGGTCATGACCGACAAGGCGACGGTGGAAATTCCCTCGCCGACCGATGGCGAGGTGTTGTGGCTAGGCGCCGAGGTCGGCGATACGGTGGCCATCGGCTCGCCGATCGTCAGGCTGAAGGTAGCCGGCGACGGCAATGTTGTTGAAAGCGACACGGCCACGGCAAAGCCGGAAAACTCTCCGAAGGCCGACCTTGCCGCAGTTGAAGAGACGGCCAGGTTGGAACCTGCTGTCGTGGCAAAGTCGCCAGAGTCAAAGCCGGTATCGAAACCCGCTTCCGCCAAGGTTCTCGCAAAACCGGCATTGTCCGGCGCGCCGCGTCCCGAAGGGGAAAGGCCGATTGCTTCGCCGGCTGTGCGCCAAAGGGCGAAAGAGGCGGGGATTGACCTGCGCCAGATAGCTGGCAGCGGACCCGCCGGCCGTATCACGCATGAAGACGTCGAAGCCTTTCTTGTTCGCGGGCCGCAAACCGCAGCTACGGCAGGTGGCCTCATCCGGAACAACACTGTCGAGGACATCAAGGTAGTGGGTCTGCGCCGCAAGATCGCGGAAAAGATGAGCCTTTCCAAGTCGCGCATCCCGCACATCACCTATGTCGAGGAGATCGACGTCTCTGCCCTCGAAGAACTGCGTGCTTCCCTCAACAAGGACAAGCGTGCTGCCAATGGATTGGAAAGGCCCAAGCTGACCATCCTGCCGTTCCTCATGCGCGCCATGGTCAAGGCGATTGCCGAGCAGCCGCAGCTCAATGCCGTCTTCGATGATGAGGCCGGCATCGTCCACCAGCATGGCGGTGTCCATATAGGCATGGCGGCGCAGACGCCGAACGGTCTCGTCGTCCCGGTCGTCAAACATGCCGAGGCGCGGGACCTGTGGGACTGCGCCGCCGAAGTGATCCGCCTAGCCGAAGCCGCGCGCTCGGGCGCGGCGACGCGGGAGGAACTTTCCGGCTCGACGATCACCATTACCTCGCTGGGCGCGATGGGTGGCGTGGCGACGACGCCGGTGATCAATCATCCAGAAGTCGCCATCGTCGGCGTCAACAAGATGATGGTCAGGCCAGTCTGGGACGGCGCCCAGTTCATCCCGCGCAAGATGATGAACCTGTCCTCGTCGTTCGACCATCGCGTCATCGACGGTTGGGACGCGGCGGTGTTCGTCCAGCGCATCAAGGCGCTGCTGGAAACGCCGGCGCTGATTTTCATGGATTGAGAGAACGCTCGTGAAAGACATCACCTGCAAGCTTCTGGTCATCGGCTCTGGTCCGGGCGGCTATGTCTGCGCCATTCGCGCCGGCCAGCTTGGCATCGACACTGTCATCGTCGAAGCGCAGAAGCCCGGCGGCACCTGCCTCAATGTCGGCTGCATTCCTTCCAAGGCGATCATTCATGCCGCCGAAGAATATGAGATCGCGCTGCATCATGCCGCCGGGACAAGCCCGCTCGGCATTTCCGCCGGCGCACCGAAACTGGATTTCCGCAAGACCATCGCCTGGAAGGATGGCGTGGTCAGCCGCCTCAATGGCGGTGTCGCCGGCCTTCTGAAAAAAGCCAGGGTCAAGGTGGTGCAGGGCTGGGCCGTCTTCCGCGACGGCAAGACCGTTGCGGTGGACACCGAAACCGGCGTTCAAGTCATCAGGGCCGAAACGATCGTCATCGCCACGGGGTCGGCGCCCGTCGAGCTGCCCTTCCTAAAATTCGAAGGTGACGTCATTTCATCGACCGGCGCGCTGGCGCTGGCCGATGTCCCAAGACGTCTCGCCGTTGTCGGCGGCGGCTATATCGGTCTCGAACTCGGCATCGCCTTCGCCAAGCTCGGTTCGAAAGTGACCGTGGTGGAGGCGCTGCCGCGCATCCTTGCCACTTACGATGCCGAACTGACGCGCCCGGTTGCCAAGCGGCTGGGCGAACTCGGCGTTACCGTTTTGACCGGAGCCAAGGCGAAGGGGCTTTCGGCCAAGGGCGATGCGCTGCTCGTCGAGGATGCCGGGGGCGGTGACCAGAAGATCGCAGCCGACAAGGTGCTCGTCACCGTCGGCCGCAAGCCGCTCACGGAAGGCTGGGGGCTGGAGGAGATCGATCTGGCGATGAACGGCCGGTTCATCCGTATCGATGACCAATGCCGCACATCGATGCGCGGCGTCTATGCCATCGGCGACGTCACCGGCGAGCCGATGCTGGCCCATCGCGCCATGGCGCAGGGCGAGATGGTGGCTGAGATCGTCGCCGGTCACAAGCGTTCTTGGGACAAGCGCTGCATTCCGGCGATCTGCTTTACCGATCCGGAGGTAGTCTCTGCCGGTCTCTCGCCGGAGGAGGCCAAGGCGACTGCGCCCGAAATCAAGGTCGGGCAATTCCCCTTCCAGGCCAATGCCCGCGCCATGACGAAGGTCGCGGAAGACGGGTTCATCCGTATCGTCGCGCGCGCCGACAACCACGTCGTGCTGGGCATTCAGGCCGTCGGCCAGGGCGTGTCTGAATTGTCAACGGCGTTCGGGTTGGCAATAGAAATGGGCGCCCGGCTGGAAGATGTCGCCGGCACGATCCATGCTCACCCCACCCAGGGTGAAGGGTTCCAGGAAGCCGCGCTGAAGGCGCTCGGCCACGCGCTGCATATTTGAAGCGGCTGTCGCGTGGCGAAAAACCGTGCCGTGAAGCGGCAATGAACCCAGTAATAGATTCCATGACTATCCACACCGGGAAATATATATTTCTAACAAAAAGCACTACGTTCTAATCTCCTCCTGAGCGTCCCGCATGCGCGCTCGAACAATTCCGGAGGAGAACGACGTGCGAGCATTGAGAGCGTTTCTGTCTGTCGTTCCGATTGCCGTCGGAAGACATGAGCCAGAGGCGTTTTCATTTCATCCTTCATCCACTGTGAAGAAATAGTCGCCGCGCCTGGATCCGTCCGGATTCACGGTTGGTCTGCAACGAATGCGGCTGTGCAACCGATCGGTTCACCCAGCGCGCAGATTACAAACCAGGAAACGTCCCTATGTCCAACACCGACGTAAAACGCTCAGGGCTCATGGAAAACTGGCCGACCCTGGCTGTGGCCGCGCTTGGCGCCTTCCTCGTGATCATGGATGTTACGGTTGTGGCGGTCGCCCTGCCGTCCATCGAGCGCGACCTCAACTCAAGTTTCGCCGAGCTGCAGTGGATCATCAATGCCTATAACATCGCTTATACGTCGGTGCTGGTCGCCGTCGGCGCGCTCGCCGACCGGATCGGCCGCAGGCGAACGATGGTGACCGGCCTCGCCCTGTTCGGCGTGATGTCGCTCGTCGTCGGTTTGGCGAATTCGCCCACCGCGCTCATCTGGGGCCGTCTGGCGCAAGGTCTCAGCGCCAGCGCGATGCTGATCCTTGGCGTGGCGTTGATCTCTCATGCTTTCCAGGGCGCCGACCGCGCCAAGGCGTTCGCGTTCTGGGGCGTCTCCATCGGCGTGGCAGCCGCCTTTGGACCCATGATCGGCGGCGTGCTCGTCGATTTCCTGAGCTGGCGCTGGATCTTCCTGATTAACATTCCGCTCGTGGCGATACTGATCGCGCTCTGCTACTGGCGCGTCGAGGAATCCCTCGATCCGAATCCAGGCAAGTTCGATTGGCCGGGCATAGCAAGCTTCACCGCGGCATTTGCGCTCCTGTCCTTCGCCGTCATCGAAGGCGGCGAACTTGGCTGGAACAGCACACCGATCGTCAGTTCCTTTATCGCATCGGCGGCGCTCTTCCTTTTGTTCGTGTGGATTGGCTTGAGTTCGAAAAACCCGGCCTTCGATCTCGGCCTTTTCCGCATCCCGACTTTCACCGGCGCGCAGCTCCTTTGCATGCTGAGCAGCGTCACCTTCTGGGTCATGCTGGTCTACCTGCCGCTCTACTTCCAGGTGATGCGCGGCATGTCGCCCTGGGCGGCCGGCCTGATGCTGCTGCCGCTGACGGTGCCTCTGCTCCTCTTGGCTCCCCTTGGCGCCAAGCTGGCCGCACCATCCAGTCTCGGCGTGCGTGGCCTGATGATCCTGGGCTGCCTGCTGCCGGCCATCGGCTTTGTCTGGCTGGCCGTCGCGCCGCCGGAGTCGATCGCCCTTTGGGTCGTCGCGTTCCTCATCATCGGCATCGGCACCGGCCTGATCAACGGTGAACTCGCCAATGTGGCGACCGCCGTTGTCCCGCCCGAGCGTGCCGGTCTTGCCTCGGGCATCAACATTACCTTCCGCCATGGCTCGTTCACGCTGGCCATTTCACTCGTCGGCGCCATTCTGCTTGCAAGCGTCACCGCGCAACTGGCCGCCGCGCCGGTGGCCGCCGCTCTCAGCGACCTGCCGCGGACGGCCAATTTGATCGCGCTTGGCGATTTCAGCTCAGCCGTCAGCGGAGCGCCGGCGGGCGCCCAGGAAGCATTGACCCAATTCGGCAGGGCCAGCTTCGAAAACGCCTTCTCACTCATCATGGGGATCGTTGCTCTCCTGGCGGTGCTGGCGGTGATCTGCGCGGTGTTCATGATCCGGCGCAGCGATCTGCCGGCAGCCGAGCCGGTAACGTCCAGCAGCTGATCGCTGCGGATTGAAGCCTGCAGCTTGCGGGCGGGATTTCGAGGCCGCGCGATTTTCGCGCGGCCTTTTCCTTCCGACCAGCGTCTGTGTGACTCGGTTCACGGAAGTGATGGGATTGGCGTCCGCTTATCAGTGCAGACATCAAAAAAATGGCCCCGAAGGGCCATTTCGTCGAGCAGTGCACAGAACGGCGCAACAGCTCAACTCCAGTAGGTCAGCGGCGCCTCGTCGCCGCGATAGCCGATGAACGAGGACATGGTGACGCGGTCCGATCCCTTGCCGGGCGTCACGCCGTGTATGAGCTGCGAGTTGAAAATCACCAGGTCGCCCTGTTCCGGCCGGATCAGCAAAGGCGGTTCGCCGAGCACCGTTCGGTCCAGCCCGTCGCTGATCACCATTTCCTTGTCCTGATCGGGGGTCGGTTCGCGCAGCCACAGTTCTATCTCGCCGCCCTCCTGCGGCATCTTGAGATAGATGTTGACGGCAAGCTGGCCAGTCAGGTCGGATTCGCCGTTGATGAGCATGCGTCCCAGCCGGTCGCTGTGCGGCAGCATCTTGGCGCCGGGATCGATGACGCGGCAAGTCCCGACGAAGCACTTGTGCTCGTCGATCGATTCGATGTTCGATCCCGCCGGCCAGATTTCCTCGAGCATCAGCCGCAGATGGTCGAGCGGCGTGATGTAGGGATACATCAGATTGCGGATATCCCAGACCGCCTGGATGGCTTCGTCGTGGTACCGGATGGCGTTGCCGGCATCCTGGCCGACGTCAACATACCCCATGCCCAGGCGCTTGAGCGCAGTCTGCGTCTTGTAGGCTTCGAGCTTGGAGTTCGCCGCGATCTTCTCGGCAAATTTCAACGAGATGTCGCGCGGATAGAATCCAGGAACATGGATGACGTCTATCTCCTTGGCGACAAGTTTCCGGATGCTGTCCGGGGTCAATTCTTTCGCGATCTTTGCGCTGGTCATCGTCTCGGGCTCCTCCTGGCCAACATGCTGATTCGATTGATGCTGAACGGAACGCTTTATGTCGCTCCTCACTCTTGCCCGGCTTCAACAGTGGCAACCCCTGGCTTGGTCTAGTTCGGCTTCGCCTGGCCAGCCGCCATGGCCCTGACTTTCGCCGCGGCCAGCGGGTTTCTCAGCGTTCCGGCATACTGAAAGCCTTTCGCCGGATCGTTGGGGTCAAGAAGCTGCTGGTTGTCGCGAAGCTGCAGGCGGTTGATGCAGTTGCGGGGAAATTCGGCGATGAAGAGATCGTGGCGGGAAAACTTCTCGGCCAGCTGCGGCTGGCTGGCCTGGTAGTCTTCGACGCATTTTGCCACCAGTGTCCAGAAGCGCTGTTCCGGCAGGACGCCCTTGTCGTCGAGGATCGCCGCCAGATGGCGGAAATAGCAGTCGAAGACGTCGGTGAAGATGCCGTCCAGCCAGACCTCGTCGCGCACGGTGATGCAATTTCGTTGCACCGTCTCCGGCAGGCCGGCGCCGTCGTTGAGGATACGCATCTCCTCGGCGATGTCCTTCATGACGATGCGGGCGGGAGCATTGTCCTCCAGCATGAGAATGACGTTTTCGCCATGCGGCATGTAGATGATGTCGTAGGCGTAGAGGCAGTGCAGGATGGGCGACAGATAAGCCTTCAGGTACCGCTCTATCCAGGTATCGGCATCCAGGCCGGAAGCTTCGATCAGCGCGGCCGTCAGCGACTCGCCCTGCGGATCGAGATGCAGCAGCGCCGCCATGGTCATCAGCCGCTCGTTCTTGCCGAGCAGCGCCACCGGGCTCTCGCGCCACAGCGCTGAAAGCATGTGCTTGTAGCCCGAGTCCGATTTCAGGCCCTGTTCGTAATAGCTGTTGCGATAACCGAGTGTGGCTGCTTCGCAAATGATCTGGAACCCGTTATCCTGGAGGTATGGATCGGCATTTACCAGCCCGCGCACCCAGTCGTTGACTGGTGGCGTGGCCGCCATGTCCTCCGGCGACAACCCGCGCATCAGCATGAAGCCCATGTTGAGAATGGACAGCGCCATCTTCACATAGCGCCTAGTCGGATGGCTGATGTTGAAGAAAGTCCGGATCGACTGCTGCGGAAGATAGAGATCCGGCGACGGGCCGAGATAGACCACATTATTCAGGGCGATTTCCGCGGCGAAACTCATCGAGATGCGGTTGAACCACTGCCAGGGATGAACCGGCATGAAATAATAGGCGTCCGCGTCGAGCCCCTTGGCTTCGAGGATGGACTTGAAGCCGGCGATCGTTTCGGCGCCGAGTTCCTCGTCCATCAGCCGCTGATAATCCAACCCCTGCATGGCGGTGAAAGTGGCGTTGCGGCGCACCACAGCCACCCAGATAATGCTTTGGGCATGGGCTGCTTCCGGCGCATAGATCGGATAGTCCAGCGTGTCGAAGCCGATGCGGCCATTGTTGGCGACGAAGGTCGGATGGCCCTCGGTCATCCCGGTTTCGATCTGCTGGTATTCGCCGAGCGCCAGCCGCGCGGCATGATGCGGCTTGAAGGCGCGCTTGTAGGCGGCGCCGTAGAGAATGCTGCTGATCTCGTCGAGATAGACAGCCATCATCGCTTCACGGATGCCGAGAGGCTTCTGGAATTCGATGACGAACTTCAACGCATCGAGCGGCACGGCTTTGCCATCGATCGATTTTCCGATCGAGTCCGGGTCGATATGCCAGTGGTCGAGGCTCATCTTTCGGGCGCGGAAACGGTATTGCAGCCGTTGCGCCTCGTCTGCCAGCACATAGGTCTGCCAGATGCCATCGGCACCCGTAGCAATCGGCTCGAGCAGAAGTTCGTGCGCGAATTCCGCGATCGCCTTGCGCACCAGAAGCCGGTTCACCTGCGACCATGTCTCCGGTTCCAGCTGGGCGACTGCAATGCGGCCGGCGTCCTGAAGAGACGGGTCGTTATGCTGATCCATGGTCCGGGCTCCTCGCATCAGCGGCAATGTCATTTTTCAGGCGAGTTCACGCCGGCCAGCATCGACACCGGCCCACCCGCGGTCTGTGTGGCGGCCGTCTCGGGCGCACCAAAGCGCTGGAACGCCACGCTGCGCTCGATCGGGTAATATTCGCGGCCCAGGATTTCCTTGATGATGCAGGAATTGCGGTAGCAGGCCTGGCCAAGGTCGGGCGGGATGAAACTGTCGGCATGCGGCTCTGCGCTCTGCACGAAGATCTCATTGCCTTTGAGATCGACGGAACAATTGCGCGCCACGGCGAAGCGGCCATTGTCGCGCCAGTTTATGCGGTCGGCGATAGACTGGACGAATTCGGGCTGCTTGAAGCGGTAACCGGTCGCCATGATCACCGCTTCGGTTTCGAGATCGAAGCTTTTCTCCTCCTCGCGCTGGAAGAGACGCAGATTGAACCTGTGGTTCCGGCTGTCGTAGTCGCAGGACGACAATTCGGTGTTGGTCATCAGCGTCGTGTCGAAGTCGCTGACAAAGCGCTTGCGGTAGAGAAGATCGAAGATGTCGTTGATGAGCGACGCATTGATGCCGCCATAGACATCCTTCATCGATTTGACGAGGCGGGCGCGTTTTTCGGTCGGCAGCGTGTAGAAATAATCGGTGTAGTCTGGCGACGTGTGCTGCAGCGTGAACTTGGTCAGCTCCATCGGCGTGAAGCGTGGCGAGCGCGTCATCCAGTTCAATGTGTAGCCGTAGCGATCGATGTCCTTGAGCAGGTCGTAGTAGACTTCCGCCGCGCTCTGGCCGCTGCCGACGATGGTGATGGATTTCTTTGCTCTCAGCCTGTCCTTGTTGGCCATATAGGTGGAGGTGTGGACAAGCTCGTCCTTGAGATCGGCACAGAAATCGGGAATGGCGGGCGTCATGCCGGAACCGAGGATCAGCCGGCGGGTCCAGTAAGTCTGTTGCTCTCCCGTCTTGGTGTTTCGGGCGACGACTTGATAGAGACCGCTCGCCTGATGGTAATCGACGCCTTCGATTTCGGTGCTGAACATGACGCTGTCGAGCTGCGCCGCCGCCCATTGGCAATAGCGGTTGAATTCGTTGCGCAGCAGGAAGAAGTTTTCCGTCACGACAAGGTACGAATAGAAAGAATAGATTCGGCCCTGCCGCTTGAGATAGTTTAGGAAGCTGAACTCGCTTGTCGGGTCGGCGAGCGTGACCAGATCGCACAGGAACGGTGTCTGCAGCGTCGCATTTTCCAGCAGCATTCCCGCATGCCAGTTGAATTCGTCGTTGCGTTCCAGGAACAGGCCGTCGATGTCTTCGATCGGCTGCGTCAGGCAGGCAAGACCGAGATTGAACGGCCCGACGCCGACGCCAATGATGTCATATACTCTTGAGTTCATCCCATTCTTCCCGAAGATAATCGGCTGTCGAACCCGCCGCGTCCGGCGGGGCAAATCATGCGGGCTTGATGAAGGCTCTGCTTCTGGCAACCGTAAGCCGGGAGAGCCTCGGTTATACGGCTGCCGGCTGGGTCGTATGCTGGCTCAGCGCACAAACATCATGGCTGAACCATCAGCGAGGGTTTTTCCGCGAATCCTGCCAAATTGCAGTTGTTGACGCTGGAAACAGTCCTCCACCAGCAAAGACAGCCTGTGTTTCCTCCTCAGGCAGAATGTAGAACGCCTCCCGTGCGGCTGGGAAATATATAATAGTCTAGCAACTCGGTTACTTTTGGTATGAGTATTCAATCCATAGAGCAGAGCCGAACGTTTCATCTCCCAATATGACTGAACACAGAATGATTGCCGTGCGGGAAGCCATGAACGAAAGAGCAGCTTAGTAGGAAGAAGAACTGCCCGCCGACATATTGTGCGATTCATGGCCTTCGATGGGTGGCGAAAAGATGCTGAGGCATATGGATTCGTCTTTGACCACCATGCGGTGCGCATCGTTCCGGTTCATGATGAAAACAGTCGAGGTTCCCTCGCCCGTGTCGATCGGATGCCGGTTGGTGTCCCACACATACTCGCCGCTTCCCGAGACATAGTAGCAGGATTCGAAGTGGTTCCTGTACTGCAGGGGCGAGTCCGTGTTTGCGTTGCCGAAGGTTATGCAAAGGGCGAAGCCCAGCCCGTCTTTCCGGACCAGCAGCCTTCGGCTCTGGCCGTTGCCCCAGAATACGTCGCGTTCCGTCCCGACGATCTCATGCAGCGAACGCACCACCGCCTGGCCTGGTAGGGAGTCGTTGCCGAGGATCGTGCAGACGCGCATGTCCGTTTCAGCGATGATTTCAACGCTGTTTGGCAACGAAGCCGCTATCAGGGTGCCGGGACCGATATTGTGAAGCGCGCCGCCCAGCCGTGCCGTCCCACGCCCCTCAAGGCAGTAATGCGCCTGGCCCGAATAAAGCGCGACATAGTCGTCGGCGATGGTGTCTGACGTTCCGGCCTTGATTGTCGAATCGAACAGGAGATGTCCGACCTCGTCACTCGCAGTGACGATGTGCCTTGAAATAGAAGTTTTGAATAAATTGACAGAGTCAGACATATTAAATGTCCGTACGATCATCTTTGCCTCCTGTCTCGATGACAGGCAAATTAGATATCGTGTATTTATAGTTTTCAAGCATTGTTTTGCGCAGGAAAAGCTATGAAAGGAAATGATGTCCAGGGACATCAACCAAATATCGATATATTTACAAGTAATATGTAAATTATACATTCTAGAACAAAACCCGTATTTCAAAAGTCGAGATGTCGGATCGCGGTGGCCTGCCGCCGCGAAGCCGCGGCAGGTCTTGACGTCCATCCGCGTAATCCTGAAATGGCGCGGCAAGGAAAGGGAACAGGCAGGCGATGGCGTTTCTCACCAACACGGATGTCGTCGAACTGACCGGCTGGCGGCGCCATCTGCACCAGATGCCTGAGCTATCTGGCGAGGAAGCGGAAACCGCCGCTGAGGTCGAGAAATTCCTGTCGCCGACCGGTCCGGATCTCATCCTCTCAAGGCTGGGCGGGCACGGCGTCGCCCTTGTCTATGACGGCGCGGCAGCCGGTCCCACTCTGTTGTTCCGCTCCGAGCTCGATGCACTGCCGATCGAGGAACTCGGTGACATCGGCCATAAGTCCCGCGTTCCGGGAAAGGCGCATCTGTGCGGCCATGACGGGCACATGGCGATCCTGGCGGCGCTGGCGCGCGGACTGGGCCGCCAGAGGCCGCGGCGCGGTCGAGTCGTGCTGATGTTCCAGCCCGCGGAGGAGACGGGCGCTGGCGCGGACGCTGTTATCGCCGACCGCCGCTACAAGGAGATCGCGCCGGATTATGCCTTCTCGCTGCACAATCTGCCGGGCTTGCCGTTCGGCCATGTCGCGCTGAAGCCTGGGCCGGTGAACTGCGCTTCGCGGGGCATGCGCATCGTGCTTGAAGGCAAGACCGCGCATGCCTCGATGCCGGAAACCGGAACGTCGCCGATGGCGGCCATTTCATCGCTGATGCCGGCGTTGACCGCCTTGAGTGAGGGCAACGTGTCCTCGCCCGCCTTCACCCTGGTCACGGTCACCCATGCCGAAATGGGCGCGTCGGCCTTCGGCATAGCACCGGCGCGGGCGGAAATATGGGCGACGCTCCGATCCCTCGTTGACGACCGCATGGAGGCGCTGTGCGCCGCGGCCGAAGCGTTGGTGACCGAGACGGCGGCCAAGGCCGGACTGCGCTGCAGCATCTCCTATCACGAGATCTTCCACCACTGCGAGAACGATTCCGAAGCAACGCAGCATCTGCGCGCCGCGCTCGATGCCGAGGGCGTGGCGCATGACGAGGCCAATCTGCCGATCCGCGCCTCGGAGGATTTCGGGCGCTTCGGCGATACGGCCAAGTCCGCCATGCTTTTCCTGGGCGCCGGCGAAAACCATCCCGCCTTGCACAATCCCGATTACGATTTCCCCGACGACCTCATCGGTATCGGCGCGCGGATATTCATGCGGACGGTTCGCAATATCCTCGGCTAAAAAGGTGCAGAATAGCAGCCCCGATCAATAAGCCGGCTTCACAGGGAACCAGTCCTTGCGTTCCTTGTCGAGATAGGCGCCGGCAATGCCATCGACGCGATATTTGTCGATGAGGCCCTCATCGATCTCGACGCCGAGGCCCGGTTCCTCGGGCACTTCGAAACGGCCATCGGTCAGCTTCGGCGCGTTGGGCGAGATGTCGCCGCCCAGATAGGTCCGTTCCGTGTCGATGGCGATGGACATGTTCGGGATCGACGCGGCGAGATGGACATAGGCCGATTGCGACAGCGCCAGTTCGGCTCCCGAATGCAATGTGACCGCAATGCCGACGGCCTCGCAGACCGCCGCCGCCTTGATCGTCTGCCACAGGCCGCCCGCCTCATGCGGATCGATCAGCACGACATCCGCCGCCTGCGCCCGCACGATGTTGCCGACATCGGCGAGCGTGTAGGCGCTCTCATCCAGGGCAATCGGCACCGGGCTTGCGGCGACGAGCGCCGCGTGGCCGGCGAGATCGTCCAGTTCGAGCGGTTGCTCGACATAGGCCGGGTCGTATGGGACGAGCTTGTTCAACTGCCGCTTGGCGGTCGCCGGGTTCCACGCGCCGTTGACGTCGAGCCGCAGCGGCCGGTCGCCGATCACGCTTCGGGAAGCTTCGGCCAGCGCGATGTCGCTGCGCTCGTCGAAGCCGATCTTGACCTTGAACGTCTCGAAACCCTTGTCGAGGAAGCCTTGCAGGCGCGGCTTCAGCGCCGCTGGATCGTTGGTGAAAAGATAGGCCGCCGCCTCGACATCCTTGCGCCAGCGTCCGCCCAATAACGCATAAAGCGGCTGGCCCGCCTGCTTGCCCAGTGCGTCCCACATCGCCATTTCGAGCGCTGCGATCGCCATCACCGCGGCGCGCTTGTGATGGTAGTAGCCGGCGCCCAGCACATGGCGATGCAGCCGCTCGACATCGGCGACCGGATAGCCGATGGCCAGCGGCGCGACGATGTCGGCGAACACTGCCGGCACGTTGGCGATCAGCGAGATGGTCTCGCCCCAACCGGTGATGCCGGCGTCGGTTTCGATCTTGCAGACCAGCCGCGTCGTGCCGATGCGCCGCCCCGAACCCCACAATATATCCTCGGTGAACGGCATGCGGATCAATGCATGCTCGACCTTGATGATGCGCACGCGGGACCTCCTGCGGAAAAAATGCTCGAACCTGACGGAAGCTGGAACTGAGTTCCAAACATGTTGACATGGAACTTAGTTCCAAGATATAGCGGCGGTCAAGACAAGGATTTTTTGGAGGAGAAGCCCTGTGGCGCAGATGCTCGGCATCGAAGCCGGCCGCGACCCGAGCGCCGAGAGCCATGGCGTTCCTGGCGTCCAGGCGCTGACGCGCGGTATCCAGATCGTCGATGCTATCGCGGCTCGCACCAAAGGCATGCGCTTCACTGACTTGCTGGAAGATACGCAGCTGCCGAAGGGAACTCTGCATCGCCTGCTGCAGGCCTTGGTCGAGGAACGGCTGCTCGCCTTCGACGAGCGCGACCAGGTCTACCGCCTGGCGCCGCGGGTGTTCCAATGGGCGCACAAGGTCTGGGACGAGTTCGACCTGCGCGGGGCCGCCGAGCCTGAACTGGAAAGGCTGCGCGACCTGACCAGCGAGGCGGTGCGCCTCGGCGTCCTCGACGGCAGCTCGATTCTCTACATCGACCAGCGCGAGTCGACCCAGCCGATCCGGCTCAACAATGGCGTCGGCGCGCGCGCCGCCGCTCACGCCAGCGGTCTCGGCAAGGCGATCCTCGCGCATCTGTCGCTGGAGCGGCGGCACGCGCTGCTGACCGACAAGGCGCTTCAGCAACTGACGGCCAACACCATCATCGACGCTCGGGAATTGATGCCGCAGCTCGACCTCATCAAGGCGCGTGGCTACGCCATATCGGTCGATGAGCAGAACAGCGGCATTTCCTCCGTCGCCGCTCCGGTGCTGAACCATCGCGGCGACCCGATCGGCGCCATCGGCATCATCGGGCCGACCTATCGCCTTCCGGAAGAAAAGCTGCATGCGCTTGGCCGGGACGTCATCGAAGCGGCCCGCCGCACATCCGGCAATTTCGGAGAATTCGTCATGTCGCTCGCCATCAAGCCGCGTCCGCTCGGCCCCGACCGCTCGGATGTGCTCTGCGCTGTTCCCGCCAGCACCTTCCTGGGCGAGGGGCCGCATTGGTCGGCAGCGGAGAAGAAACTCTATTTCGTCGATATTCTGGCGCCGTCGATCTATGTCAGCGATCCGGCGCTCGGCACCCACAGGACGGTGCCGGTGGGCGACCTGATCGGCTTTGCCATCCCGCGCCGCGACGGCGGGCTGGTCGCCGGCATGCATGGCAACATCGTCGGTGTCGATCCCGCAACCGGCGCGACCTCTATCCTCGCGCGGCCTGAACAGGACCGGCCCGGCAACCGCTTCAATGACGGCAAGTGCGATCGCAAGGGCCGGCTGTGGGCCGGCTCGCTGGCGATCGACACCACGGCCGATCGCGGCCGCCTGTGGCGCATCGATGCGGATGGCCAGGCCACCGCCATGGAAAGCGGCCTCCACGTCGCCAACGGCCTCGGCTGGAGCCCCGACGACAAGACCTTCTACTTCGCCGATACCGGCAAGCATCTGATCTATGCCTATGATTTCGACCTGGAGCGGGGCGAACTCGCCAACCGGCGCCTTTTCGTCGCCGTGCCGGAAGCCGAGGGCAAGCCCGACGGCCTGACCGTCGATGCCGAAGGCTTCGTCTGGGTCGCGCATTGGGATGGCTGGTGCGTCACCCGCTATGACCCGGCCGGCAAGGTCGAGCGCGTCATTAATCTGCCGGTGCCGCGGCCGACCAGCTGTGTCTTCGGCGGCGAGGACATGCAGACGCTGTTCGTCACCTCGGCGCGCATCCGGCTCTCGGCCGCACAGCTCGCGGACGCGCCGCTTTCCGGCAGCGTCTTTGCCGTCAATACCGGCATTGCGGGCCTGCCGGATCCCGTCTTCGCCGGCTGAGAAAGGAAACATCATGGCAAAACTGGAACTCAGCGGCATCCGCAAATCCTTCGGCCCGGTCGAGGTGCTCAAGGGCATCGACCTGACCGTCGAGGACGGCGAATTCGTTGCCTTTGTCGGCCCCTCCGGCTGCGGCAAATCCACCTTGCTGCGGCTGATCTGCGGCCTCGACGAGATAACCGCCGGCCAGATGGCCATCGATGGAGAACTGGTCAACGACGTGCCGCCGGCCAAGCGCGGCATCGCCATGGTGTTCCAGTCCTACGCGCTCTATCCGCACATGTCGGTCGCCCAGAACATGGGCTACGCACTGCGGCTCGCCGGCACGCCGAAGGACGAGATCAAGAGCCGCGTCACCGAGGCGGCCAGGGTGTTGCGGCTCGATCCCTACCTGGAACGCAAGCCGCGCCAGCTTTCCGGCGGCCAGCGCCAGCGCGTCGCCATCGGCCGCGCCATCGTGCGGGCGCCGCGCATCTTCCTGTTCGACGAACCTCTGTCGAACCTCGATGCGGCGCTGCGCGTCGACATGCGCATCGAGATCGCCCGCATGAAGGACGACCTCGGCACGACCATGATCTATGTCACGCACGACCAGATCGAGGCGATGACGCTGGCCGACCGCATCGTCGTCCTCAATGCCGGCAAGGTCGAGCAGATCGGTTCGCCGCTCGAGCTCTACAACAAGCCGGTCAACCGCTTCGTCGCCGGCTTCATCGGCAGCCCGCGCATGAACTTCCTGGCGCTGAAGGGCCGCTCCGCCGACAAGGCCGGCATCGTCGCCGGCGGCGAGGTGCGCCTGCCTGCCGGCCTGACGGAGGAGCCTGCCGAAATCGGCATCCGCCCCGAGCATCTTTTGCTGACGCGGCGCGGCGCACCCGACAGCCTGGCCGGCAAGGTGACGATGACCGAGCATCTCGGCAGCGATACCTATGCCTATGTCGCGCTCGAAGGTTCGTCCGACATGCTGGTCGTCAGGCTCGCCGGCGAGAACGCCGTCGCGCGCAACGAGCCGATCGGTGTCCATGTCGATCCGAAGATGATCCATGTCTTCGCCGCGTCCGGCGCGTCGCTCGCTTCGGCGCAGCCCGCGGCGCTGGAGGCGGCATGACCCTCCACCCTGAATTGATTGCGAAGGTGAAGGTCGAGACGGCGCGGTACCTCAGCCTGGAGGGCAGGGGCGTCATCGTCACCGGCGGCGGCTCCGGCATCGGCGCTTCGCTGGTCGAGCATTTCTGCGCGCAGGGCTGCAAGGTCGGCTTTCTCGATCTGCATGCCGAAACCGCCGCCGCGACGGTCGAAGCCGTCGATGCGGCAACCGGCAACAGGCCGGTGATGGCGGTCGCCGACCTGCGCGATATCGATGCGTTGCGCGGCGGCGTCGAGATGCTGACGGCGGCGATCGGCCCGGTGCGGGTGCTGGTCAACAATGCCGGCAATGACGACCGCATGCCGCTCGAGGAGGTGACGCCTGATTATTGGGACGATCGCTTCGACGTGAATTTGCGCCACCAGTTTTTCGCTGCCCAGGCGGTGATCGGCCAGATGGCGGCGGCCGGCGGCGGCTCGATCATCAATATGGGCTCGATCTCGTGGATGCGCGGCGCCGCCGGGCTGATCTTCTACACCACCGCCAAATCGGCCGTCATGGGTATGACCAAGTCGCTGGCGCGTGAGGTCGGCGAACGCAACATCCGCGTCAATTCCATCGCGCCCGGCTGGGTGCTGACCGAACGCCAGGTCGAGCGCGCCAAGCGCGTCTACCAGGGCAAATTCGCCGAATATCTCGAGGTCCAGTGCCTCAAGGAACATCTGCTGCCGCCCGACATCGCCCGCATGGCGCTGTGGCTGGCGGCCGACGACTCGCGGCTGGTCACGGCGCAGACCTTCATCGTCGATGCCGGGGCGGTGTGAACATGTTGGTGAGTACGGTTGAATCAATCTGTAACGGGAGGAGTACGAAATGAAACTGAAGAAACTTGTCATCGCAACATTGGCCGCAAGCCTCATGGCTTCAGGCGCCGCGCGCGCCGCCGATCTGAGCTGGATGGGCTACAGCTATGCCGAGGAATCGGCCAAGCCGTCCGTCGAAAAGATTATAAAGGGCTTCGAGGCCAAGACCGGCAAGACGGTCGAGCCGATCGCCTCGTCTTTCGGCGACATGCAGAAGAACCTTCTGTTGCGCGCCCGCTCCAAGACGCTGCCGAGCATCGCGCAGATCTCGGAACGCTGGCTGCCTTCGCTCAGCAAGCTGCCCGGCCTGGTCGACTACAACACCGTCCTCGGCAAGGAATATCTCGAAAAGACCTATGCGCCGGAAGCGCTCGCCATGGGCCAGATCGACGGCAAGCAGCTCGCCATCCCGCTGATGTCCGGCTCCATCGGTATGGTCGCCAACCAGGCCGTGCTGGACAAGGCCGGCATCAAGGACCTGCCGAAGACGATCGAGGAGTTCAAGACCGATCTGGAATTGATCCGCGACAAGGTCCCGAATTCGGTGCCCTATGCGATGGCGACCAAGAACAACAGCGACATTCTGGTCGACTTCCTGACCTGGGAATATGTCTTCGGCGCCCATGTCATCGACCCGCAGGGCAAGGTAGTCGTCGACAGCGACGCCAGCAAGAAGGCGCTCGCCTTCCTCGTTGACCTGATGAAGAACCGTCTGGTCGCGCCCGAAATCGGCAGGCCCGACGCCCGCCGGCTGGTTGGACAGAACGCCGCCGCCTTCTACCTCGATGCACCGCAGTCGCGCGCCTTCCTGCGCAGCTTCTCAGGCCAGGGCAAAGCTTTCGACGTCAACGTCAAGCCGATGCAGGTGCCTTCGCTCAAGGCGGGTGACACGCCGGTCTCGATCCAGTGGGCGCATCTGATCATCGCCTTCGCCCAGAGCAACCCGCCGACGAAGGAAGACGCCAACATGATGTTCGCCGAATATCTCGGCGACGACGCGGTCGAGACGCAGTTCCCGGTCGAGCAGAGCGCTCTCCCCGGCACGATCTCGGCACGCGCCAACCCTGTCGTGGCGGATGATGTCTATCTGACGGCCTGGGCGAAGAACAACACCCATCCGCTCCGCAACGAAGTGGGCATCTGGAGCAATGGCGGCGAGCTGACCGACATCCTAGCGCAGGAAGTGCAGGCGGCGTTGCTTGCACAGAAGAGCCCTGAAGAAGCGATCGCCTCCATGGGCGAGCGCATGAAGGCGTCGATGACCAAGGCAGGCTACGCGCAGTAGAGGCGCGGCGGGCAGCCGCGCTCGGCGGCTGCCCTTGCCTTTGAAGGATTGAAACGATGAGCGATGTGACGCTGGCCTCCGGCCGCCTGAACTATCCGGTTTCGCCGCATGCAAGGCGCGGCGGCCTGCACGCCGTGCAGCGCCGGGTCGGCATATTGATGCTGGCGCCAGCCGCCATCGCCTTCGCGATCGTGATCCTCTATCCGTTCTTCCAGGCGCTCGGCCTGTCGCTGTTCGAGGACACGCTGCAGTCGATCGAGCCGACCTTCATCGGCCTGGCGAATTTCAAGGCGATCCTCGCCGATCCTGAAACGTGGAATTCCTTCGGCATCACCGTCATCTATGTCGGCGGCGCCACCATCGGCACCCTCGTCCTCGGCCTCGGTTGGGCGCTGATCCTCAACCAGCCTTTTCGTGGCCGCAAGGCGTTGCGGGCGCTGACGATCATGCCTTGGGTGGTGCCCAGCACCGTCAGCGCCTTTATCTGGGCCTGGATCTTCAACAGCCGTTTCGGCGTCATCAACGGCATATATCTCGAACTGGGCTTGATCGACGTTCCGAAAGCCTGGCTTTCGACCCCGGAAGGCGCGCTCATCGCCGTCATTCTCACCCGCATCTGGCGCTCGATCCCGCTGTTCATGGCCTTCTTCCTTGCTGGCCTGCAGAATGTCGATCAGGAGCAGATCGACGCCGCGCGCGTCGACGGGGCCGGCAACTGGGCGATCCTGCGCGACCATCTGCTGCCGCATCTGCGCCCGGTGCTGATCGTGGTGGTGGTGCTGGGCGTCATTGGCGGTCTCCAGGATTTCGACACCATCTACGCCTTGACCGGCGGCGGTCCCGTCAGCGCCACCTCGGTCCTGTCCATCTCCGTCTACCGCAAGGCATTCGAGCAGTGGGACATCGGCATGGCCTCGGCCATGGGCGTGCTCTGGGTCGCGACCCTTCTGCCGCCCGCCTATTTCTACCTGCGGCTGCTGATCAAGAAGGGCAATTGAAATGTTCGACCTGTCCAGCCGCACCGCCAAGCTGGTGTTCGGCGTCTCCATTCTGCTGATCGGTTTTTACCTCTTCTTCCCGATCTACTGGATGGTGATTTCCTCGTTCAAGGCCAATGGCGAGCTTTACCAGGTGCTGCCGACCTTCTTCCCGCGCGACGTGACGCTGGCGCATTACTGGTCGGTCTTCACCGAAAGCCAGCTCGGACTCTATCTGGTCAACAGCCTGATCGTTTCGGGCGCCAGCGCCGCCATCAACACTGTGCTTGCCGTCTATGCCGGCTACAGCTTTGCCAAATACCGCTATCCCGGCCGCCAGCCGATCATGCTGTTCATGCTGTCGGCGCAGATGTTTCCCTTTGGGCTGCTGCTCATCAGCCTCTATCCGGTGCTGACCAGTTTCGGCCTGCTCGACACGCGGCCGGGCCTGATCCTGAGCTACATCGTCTTCGCGCTGCCGGTGGCGGTGTACATGCTCTACAGCTATTTCACCCAGGTGCCGGACGAACTGATCGACGCGGCGCGCGCCGACGGCGCCAGTGATCTGCGCATCTTCCACACCATCGTTCTGCCGATATCGATCCCGCCGGTCGTCACCGTCTTCCTCTACTCCTTCATGTGGAGCTGGAACGACCTGCTCTATTCGATGACGCTGATCGTTTCCGAAGACAAGCGCACCATCGGACCGGGCCTTCTGCTGACCTATCTCAATGAGACCAATGCCGACTGGGGCGGCGCCATGGCGGCTTCGCTTGTGGTCTCCGCGCCCATCGTCATCGCCTTCATGTTCCTTCAACGCTACTTCATCCAGGGCGTCACCGCCGGAGCCGTCAAATGACCGAAACCGTGAAACTCGCCGGCTCCTTTCCGGTCCTGCCGACGCCCTTCCGCGACGATGGAAGCATTGATGAGAAAGACTTCCTCTCGATCATCGACTTCGCCGTCGAGAGCGGCTCCAACGGCGTCGTCTATCCGGGCGTCGCCTCCGAGGTCGATACGCTGACGCCGGAGGAGCGTCGCCGCCAGGTCGCGCTGCTGGCGGAACGCATCGCCGGCCGCATCCCGATCGTCATCGGCGCCAGCGATCCCGATCCGGCCAAGTCGGCCGCCCACATCGCCCAGGCGGCCGGGATCGGCGCCGCCGCCGCGATGGTCATGGCGCCGCTGGCGCTCGGCAACGACATCGCGGCGCAGGTCGCCTATTTCAAGAAGGTATCCGAAGGCGCGGGCGTGCCGGTCATGCTTCAGAACCAGCCGAAGCCGGTTGGCGCCGGCCTCACGCCGGAGGAGGTTGCAGCTGTCGTCGCGGCCGTGCCGGCGATCCGCTACATCAAGGAAGAGACGCCGCCCTGCGGCCAGCATCTGACCCGCATCAAGGCAGCCGTGAACGGCTCGGTCGACGCCATTTTCGGCGGCGCCGGCGGCCGCTACATTACCGATGAACTGGCGCGCGGCGCCGCCGGCACCATGCCGGCCAGCGAACTGGCCGACATTCATGCAGCGCTGGTCGATGCCTGGCGCGCTGGCGATGTCGCCACCGCGCGAAAACTTTACTCGGCCTCGCTGCCCTTGCTCAATTTCCAGGCGATCTTCCGCATGCACATGACCAAGGAGGTGCTGCGCCGCCGCGGGGTCATCGCCAACACCTTCGTGCGCGGCAAGGGGCCGAAGCTGGACGAGGGCGACCGCGCCGAGCTGGCGCTGCTTCTCGCCGAGGCAGACCTGCCTTACAAGCATCATCGTCCGGTCTGAGCCGCTCCATGCCGAAAAACATCGTCGATGCCATCGTCAAGGTCGAGACCTTCATCATCTCGATCCCGCGCGCCGTGCCTTATCTCGGACCGCTGAAAGAAGGCGAGGCGATCAACGAGCGCGGCTATCTGGTGCGCAAGGGCAACCGCACGATCTACCCCTCCACCGACATGACCTTGCTGGTCAAGATCACCGGCGAGAGCGGCAAAGCGGGCTGGGGCGAATGCTATGGCATCGTCGCACCGGAAGCGACCAAGGCTATCATCGACGACGTGCTTGGACCCGTCATCGTCGGCCGCGATCCCGGCGACGCCATGGTCATCCATGAAGACCTCTACGACCTGATGCGGGTGCGCGGCTTTTTCGGCGGCTTCTATCTCGACGCGCTGGCCGGCGTCGACATCGCGCTCTGGGACCTGGCGGGAAAGAACCTCGGCGTGCCGGTATCGACCCTGCTCGGCGGCCGCCGTCACGACACGCTGTCGGCCTACGTCTCCGGCCTGCCACGCGCCACGCTGAAGGAACGCTGCGATCTTGCCGTCGAATGGATCGGCAAGGGCTTCAAGGGTATCAAGTTCGCCGCTGTCGTATCGGACGAAGGCATCGTCGAGGAGATGGCGGCGCTGCGGGAAGCCGTCGGCCCCGGCATCGACCTGATGGTCGATCTGCACTGGAAGTTCGAGGCTGCCGAAGCGGTACGGCTGATCCGGCGTCTCGAACCCTACAACCTTTATTTCGCCGAAGCCCCGTGTCAGCCCGAAAACCTCGAAGGGCAGGCGCATGTCGCCCGCACCATCGGCGTGCCGTTGGCGCTGGGTGAGGAACTGCGCACCGTCTACGAATACCGTCCTCGCTTCGAGGCGCGCGCGATGAGCATCGTACAGCCTGAAATGGGCCACACCGGCATCGCCGAATTCATCCAGATCGGCAGGATGGCGCAGGCCTTTCACATGAATGTCATTCCGCACGCTTCGATCAGCGTCGGCATTTTCATGGCTGCGAGCCTGCAGGTGGCGTCAACCCTGCCCAACGTGCCCTATCACGAGTACCAGCATTCGATCTTCGACCGGAATCTCGGTTACACCGACGGCGACATGGGCTGCGCGGCGGGTGCCTACACGGTGCCAACCGGGGCGGGCATCGGCGTCGAGCCGCGCGAGGAACTGTTCGAATTCGTCGTCCGACGCTAACGGGCAGCGTTCGGATCTGCCGCGTCAGGGCGTGCTTGCGAGCAGGTAAAGCCCCTGCACGAAATAGAACGCGCCGACGCCTGTCACCAGCCACCGCAATCCCTGGCGGAAGCCGTGATTGGTCAGGCGCAGCAGGATACGGTGGCCGACGATCGACCCGAGGACCGAGAACGGCGCGGCGATGGCCACCGCCGCGGTCTCGCCTTTCGAAAGCAGCCACAGCGACTGCGAATAGAAGACGATCTTGGCCAGATGCGACAGCACCTGGATCGTCGCCTTGGTGGCGATGATCTGCCTGCGGTCATGTTCGGTCCGCACGAAGAAAATGTCGATGACCGGGCCGGAAACCCCGACGCCGATATTAAGGGCGCCGGAGATGAAGCCGCAAAGCATGGCGTGGCCCGGGCGCGAGGCGTCCAACTGCGCCCATCGCATCGGCAGCCAGACCAATATAGGCATCAGGCCGATCGCGATCGACACGACGGCAAGCGTCGGCGTATAGCTGACCAGCGCCAGCACGGCGGCGGCGAAGCCCAGGCCCGCCATGGCGAACCCGACGATTTTCCATTCGACGAAAGCGCGGGCGAAATAGGCGCGCGAACCGTTGGCGACAAGCTGGATCACGCCCTGTATGGCGATGGCCGTGGCGACAGGCATCATCAGGAGCAGCAGCCACAGCAGCACCATGCCGCCGACCATGCCAAACACGCCTGACAGGGTGGAGGTGGCGAAGACCGCCAGGATCAGAAGCGCAGTGGTCAGGATGGGCACGGCCGGTCTTTGTTCGCGAAGCTTTTTTGCAGTTCGGCCGGATGGGAGAACCTGCCGGCCCTCTTTGCCGGGCGGTGCGTGCAATGTCCAGCGCAACGGTCACATAGGGACGGGTAACCAGGGCGCGACACCGGCGTGATGTCGGAACAGCGGGCCGCAACTCCACTGCGGACGCGGCACTGGCGTTCGCTTGTATTGAACATTGAGAATGCGAAAGTGAGCGTCACGTTCTGGGGCGAGCGAGCTTTACATCGATCTCCCTTGTTCACGCCCGAGCAGCTGCTATCGATTCGCCGGCCGCGCGGGCTGACAGCGGCGCTTCTGGCTTCGGTTCCAGCCGGCAGATGGCGTCTAGGCGGCGACGGACGCGTTCAATAGAGAACCTATCGCCGTGGCGACCTGCGTTTTTCGATCTCGCGCGACATTCGGTCAACGGACGGAAAATCGATGAACCAGCGCGGCGAGATGCCGACCTCGAAACGCCTGTCGAGCTCCGACGCCAGCTTAACGGCGATGATCGAATCGACGCCGAGATTCGTGAATTTTGCATCGGTCGGAATCGCATCCGCCCGCAGCATCTTCTTCAGGCTCGACGTCAGATAGGTGGCGACAGCATCCAGGTCCCCGGCGCTGGGCGGGCCGGATGCGAGTTGGGCAGGATTCTGCGAACGCAGGTGTGCGGCAAGCAGCGCCACCGAAGGATACTGCAGCAGTTCCTTCGGCGAAAGGCGCAGCTGCATACGCTGCTCCACAAGCACGATCAGCCTGATCGCCATGACGGAATCGAGACCGAGGCTTGGGAACGGACTTTGAGAATCGATTTCGTCAAGCTTGAGCAATTCGCGGATGATCGCAGACAACCGGACTTCCAGAACATGCTCGCCGCCGCCGGTGCCTGGGGAGACGACGGCTTGTTCCTCGGCGGCGTGGGAGATTGGATTTGAAACCGGCGTTCGGTCCGGCGGGCCTTTTGCGATGGAACCCCCCGCCAGACTCGCATGGGTGGAATTCACGGCCTCCAGTCCGGTCGGTTCAGCGTCTTTGCCGCCAGCGAGCATAAGGCCCGTTTCCAGATCGAGATGCTTGAGAATTTGCTCTTGCCAGCCTTGGGTGGCGAAGATTTCGCCGCTGCCTCGACCCATGATCGCGCGCCAGGCGTCAAGACCTTCCTCGATATCGAGAAAAGCGTAGCCGAGCGATGCGAACCATTTGTCGAATGTTTCGGTGACGTATTTATCCCACTTCCAGCGCGACCAGCTGATGGCGCGGCTGGCCCCATGCCGGACGCCGGCGGCAACGGCTCGCTCGCGCCATTGCGCGAAAGCATTCTGGAAGGCGCAGCCATAGGCGTAGTCGCTGCCACCGGCTAGTCCCAGCGCCGCCAACGACGAGAAGGCGACAAAGAAATCGAGGTCTACGTTTGCTGTTGCCAGATCGAGGTTGATCGTGCCCTCGACCTTCGAGGCGGCGACGGTGGCGAAATCGGCCCAGTCCTTGCGAAAGAGGTAGGCATCGTTATGGGCCGTGACCATGTTGACAACGCCGTTCAGCCGTCCCTGGCCGAGAAGGATCGCGTCGACCATGGCGCGCGTCTGGACGCCATCGGTGATGTCGCAGGCAACGTAATGGATGGAGTCGGACGTCCTCGCCTGTCCTCGCAGCAAGTCGAGACGCTCGGCGATGAGACCCTGCAATTGGGAACGACCGCACAGAATAAAGGTGGCATCGATCTGGGCGACAAGCTTTTCGAGCAACCGATAGCCAAGTTCGCCCATGCCGCCGGCGATGAGATAGACCCCGCCCGGGCGGAACCATGTGTCAGGCCTGGCAGGGCCGGCCTGCAAGTCAGCCAGCCGCAATCCCTGGACTTCGCGCGCCGGATTGAAACGGAGCACGAGCGGCGTCCGCGGATCCGCGGCGGAGAGTTCGGCAGCCACCAGTTCGGCCAGATCGCCGGGTTCGGAATTGCGGCAAAAGATCGTGTGAACCTTTAACCGCTCGTTTTCGAGGAACGCCGATTTGGCGAGCGCGGGCATGGCGTCCGCGGCGGGCGAAACGCCGAAATCGAAGCCGGCCAGATAGAAGACGTCGATATCCCGGCCGAAGGAACGCTCCATCAACTCCTTGGCAAGGCCGAAAAGGATGCGTGTCTCTCCGTTCGCCACCGCCGCTGCGTCGCTGACTTCAGGCGGCAGGACGATGACGGCGTCCGGCTCGTCGCCGGCCAGGTTCCAGACCTCCAGCGAGGGCTCGGGCCGCGCTTCCGCGGGCGCGTCCAGCAGGGAGGTGACCAGTGTCGTCCTTGCCGGCAAGGCGGCGCGCAGCAGAGCTTCGAAGACTTCCAGCTGCGCGTCGCTCCGGCCGATGATCCAGACGCACTTGCCCTCTGTTCCCGGTCCGGTTCCCGCCTCTTGCGCCCGCCAGTGCCTTTCCAGATAGATCATCTGCGCAGGCTCGTCGGTTGCCATGTCGGCGTCGAGTCTCGGCTCGAACCAGCAGGTCCTGTCCGGCCACGGTGACAAGGGCAGCGGACAGCGCCTTGCCCGGGCGATCTCAGGCCACTCGGCAACGCCGCCGCCGAGCCAGCGCACGACATTTTCTGGCCAGTCCGCCTGCCCGGGACGGTCGAAGCCGGACATCGCCACGGTGTCCGGCAGCGCGCCGCCGGCGGCGATGACCTGCAACCCGTGCTGCAACTCCGCCAGCGACGAAGCAAGGACCGCCGCCCGTACCGCGCCGCACTCATTGCGGCTTCGCAGCGTGAAGGCGACATCGGCGAGCAGTTCATTGCCGCCGCGCCCTCCTAGCAGGCCGACCGCATCGGCGAGTTCTTCCGCGTGGATTTTCATCAGCTCGGCGTTCGACGCCGCGACCGGCACGAACAGCCGCTCCGCAGCTGCCGGCTCGCGGTGTGCCGCGGTGTGTTCCGCCACGACCACGCAGGCATTGGCGCCACCGAAGCCGAAGGAATTCACCACGGCTGCCAGCGACTTGCCGCTTGCCGGAGCTTGCCATGGCGCCGTTTCGGACTGAATGGAGAAGCCGTCTTCCAGTTGCAGATGAGGATTGAGGCTGCGGAAGTTGGAAAGGCCGGGCAGCGTGCGGTTCGCCATCGCCATGACGACGTTGGTCACACCGGCGACCCCGGCAGCGGGTTCCAGATGACCGATATTCGTCTTCACGGAGCCGATGGCACAGGCCGTCGAAGGCAAGCCGCCCTCGGTCCGCAGCTTGCGGAATGCGGTCTTCACGCCTTCCAGCTCGATGGGATCGCCGAGTTCCGTGCCGGTGCCGTGCATTTCCACATAGGAAATGTCGTTCGGTGTCATCCTGGCGTCCTTCAGGGCGCGCATGACCAGGTCGGCGTGGGCGCGGCTGTTCGGCGCCGTCAGCGAGGCCGCCTTGCCGCCGTGATTGACGGCGGTGCCCTTGATGACGCCGTAGATGTGGTCGCGGTCTTCCATGGCATTGCGGAGCGGCTTGAGCAGCAATGCGCCAACGCCTTCACCGCGCACATATCCATCGGCGGCGGCATCGAAGGTGCGGCACTGGCCCGTGGGCGAGAGCACGCCGAGCTGGCGGCCCATGATGAACAGATCCGGCGTCAGGAGCAGGTTCACGCCGCCGGCGATCGCGACATCGCACTCGCCTTGGCGGATGGCCCTGACGGCATTGTGGATCGCCACGAGGCTGCTCGAACAGGCGGTATCGATCGCCTCGCTCGGGCCATGCGCGTCGAGCAGGAACGAGACGCGGTTTGCCAGCATCGCATGGGCGTTGCCGGTGCAGGCTTGCGCGCTGAGCACCCCGCCCTGATCCAGCAGCTTCTGGTAATCCTGGAACTGGACTCCGGCGAAGACGCCGAGCGGCTTGCCGGCGAATTGGGCCGGATCGTATCCCGCGTCCCAGATCGCTTCCCACGCTGCCTTCAGGAAAAGCCGGTGCTGCGGGTCCATCTGCTCGGCCTCATAGACCGAAATGCCGAAGAACTCTGGCGCGAACTGATCTTCACCGTCGATGAAGCCACCCCATCTGACGTCCGTGCGGCCATTCTCGCGCAACGGATCGCCGAACAGGGCCTGCCAGTCCCAACGCCGTTTCGGCACTTCCCGGATGCAATTCCGACGCGCCGCCTGGTTGGCCCAGAACTGCTCTTTCGAGGCAGCGCCCGGCAAACGGCAGGATAGACCGACAATGGCGATGTCATGTCTGGTGTCGGTGCCGTCGTGCTTCGCCACGGTGACGGGCAAGCCGGCAACGGGTTCCTGCTGGCTGGCCGGCGCTTCCTGCTCTGCCAGATAGTCCGCCAGTGAACGCAGGGTCGGATAGGTGAACAGGAGAACCGTATCGACCGGTGTGGCGAAATGCTGTGACAGCCGTGCCGCCAGAAGCTTCAGTGAAGCCGAGTCGAAACCGAGATACCCCAGCGCCTCGTCCGGATCGAGGGCGGCCGTGTCCGTTTCCAGTATGGAAGCGGCAATCGTCAGAATGTCGGCAAGCCGGTAGGGATGTCTGGTCGCACTCGTCACGTCATAATCCATCGTCATGCCTCGAACGTCGCTTGTTCGCCGCTGCGCTGCCCGGAGGGAGCGCCGCCGCGCTCACATTCCATCCGCCTGCAGCCCCGCGGGCGCGGTCTTGCGGTCGCTGAACCAGAAACGCGTCGGTGCGAAGGGGTAGCCGGGAGCCGCGACCCGGCGCCTCTGCCCCGGCGCATAAAGGTTGGCGAAATCGACCTTCGCACCTTCCACCCACTGCCGCGCAAAACGCAGGGAGAGCGCTTCCATTTCGTCTTCCGGCGTGTCCTGCCTGATCACGCCGTCCACCGCTATGACAGCGGGGTGCGCCTGGCCGGCGGCGAAGCGCGCCAAAGCGACCTGGAGGCTTGACCAGTCCCTGGCGATGAAGGCGACGCGGCTGGGCAGGAATGCCCGTCCCGTCTGAAATGTATAGAGAAGGTCCTCCAGCGCCACGGCTTCGTCCGTGCCGGAGCCTTGCCCGGCGTTGCCGGTGGCGATCTCCTGCACGAACGACGACAACTGTCCGGCATAGCGCCGCAGCCGCTCCGGATCTTTGGCCGAGAGCGGCAGGATCGGCAACACAGGCGCGGCATCGGCGCCGACATCGCCACGGACCCCTGGCTGCGGATATTCCTCGACCACGACATGGCCATAAGCGCCGCCGAAGCCGAAAGCACTGACGCCGGCCCGATAAGGCAGCGGCTTGCCGTCCGCGTCATGCAAACGTTCCCAGCTTCCGGTCTCCTGGGCGAAGTGAAACGGCGTTCCCTGCGTCTTGCACATCGGATTGACCATTCGCAGATGTGGATTGCCGGGAATGCGTCCGTGCCGCATCGCCAGCAGCACCTTGACGACGCCGGCGAGGCCGGATGCCGCCTCGATATGTCCGATATTGGCTTTCACCGAGCCGATCGCGCAACGCTGCGGCGCGGCGTCGTTCTCCTGGCTGCCGGCGAGCTTGGTATACGCCCCGCGGATGGCGTTGAACTCGATCGGGTCGCCGATGGAGGTGCCGGTTCCATGCGCCTCGATATAGCCGAGCGTGCGTGGCTCGACGCCGGCTCGACGCCACGCGGTCAGGATAAGTTGTTCCTGGCCGATGGTGTTGGGCGCGGTCAGCCAGTTGGCGCGGCCGCCATGGCTGATCGCCGAGCCGGTGAGCAGGCCATAGATATGATCGCCGTCGGCTTCCGCCTGCGCGCGTCTTTTCAGCAGCAGCGAAACGGCGCCTTCGCCGCGCGCATAGCCGTTACCGGCGGCATCGAAGCTGCGGGTTCGGCAGTCGGGGCTGAGTGCTCCCTCCTTGTCCAGGGACCGTGACAAGGTGGGGCTGAGAATGAGGTTCACGGCTCCGACGAGCGCAACCGCGCAGTCGCCGTTGCGGATCGATTGGGCGGCCACATGCAGCGCAGCCAGCGAGCCCGAGCAAGCCGAATCGATGGCCAGGCTCGGCCCAGTCAGGCCCAGCGCAAAGGAGATGCGGTTGGGAATGACGGATGTCGCGACGCCGGTTGCGAAAGTGGCGCCGGGCTCGATATCGTCGCGGTACAGGAGCTCCTCGTAGTCGGATTTTCCTGTGGCGAAGAAGACGCCCGTCTCCAGCCGCTTTACGTCGGCTGCGCGATAGCCGGCGTCCTCGATGCAGTGCCATGCGGATTCCAGCGCCAGGCGCTGCAAGGGATCCATCATCGCCGCCTCGTCAGCGGAAATACCGAAAAACGCTGCGTCGAAGGCGTCGATAGCGTCGAGGAATCCGGCTTCGGCAACGCCGGCCTCATCTCCTGCACGGCCTGCAGGCCTTGGGCTGACACAGTCGCGGCAAGCCGCAAGGTTGTCCCAGTATTGCGCCAGCGTGCCGGACATCGGAAGCCGTGCGTTCATGCCGATGATGGCGATCGGATCGCGCCAATGCTCCTCGGCCGGACCGAGGGTCCTGCCATGCGCCGGCGAGCCTTGCCGGACGTTCGCGAAAGGCACGATCTCGGCCACAGCGCCTACTCCTGCCTCTCGAGCGTCTGCTCGCCAAGCGCGGCCTTCAGGGCGCGGAGCAGGTCGTCGCTCGAACGGCTCTGGGCAGCCGGCTTCGACGGCATGGCCGCCTGCTCCGGCGCCAGATGGCGGGCAAGCAGTTCAGGCGTGGAATATTGCCAGAAGACCGCCGGTTCGAGTGAAAGACCGAGCGTCTCGTTCAGGCAGACCGCCAGTTGCGCCGCCAGGACAGAATCGATGCCGATCGTGCCGAAGCTGTCCGTCGCCTGCACCGGCGCGGCCGTAGCGGCCAGCTTGCGGGCCGCCGCGAAGATGCGGTCCTGCAAATCCTGTGCCTGCAAGCCGGTCGAGCCCGGTGCCTGCGCAGCCGTCCCAGCATCCTGTCCGCGCGGCTTGAGCGCCGCCAATTCATCCGACAGATACAGAGCTTTCGTCAGCCGCCGCTGCACCTTGCCGCTGGTGGTCTTCGGCAGGGAAGCCGGCGCAATGAAAATGACAGCCGCGAGGCTTATGTCATGCTCCTGCCAAACGGCATTGCGGACGACCTTCTCCAACTCCGAGAAATCGGTCGTGTTGCGCGCCGTGCGCTCGACCTCATGGACGACGACGATCGACTCGCCCTCGTCGTCCTCTACCGAAAAGGCGGCCCCGTTTACGGTGCGGAAGGCTGGATGACTGTCCTTGACGGTCAGCTCGATATCCTGCGGGTAGATGTTGCGGCCGCGTGAAATGATCAGGTCTTTCAAGCGCCCGGCGATGTAAAGCTCACGGTTCCAGAGAAAACCAAGATCGCCAGTGCGCAGGAAATGCGGCTGCCCTGCATCTGCCGGGCTTCGTCCGAAGGTTTGCCGGCTTGCATCCGGTGATTGCCAGTAACCGCGTGCGATGCTGGCGCCGCGCACCCACACCTCGCCGATCATGCCGTCGGCGCAGCGCGTTTGCGACTCCGGGTCTATGATGGCGACCTCCATGTCGTGCGCCGGCCGTCCGGAGCTGACCAGTTCGACTGCGTCGCCATCCGTGTCTTCGGCCGGGACGAACGCGCCGCGCGCCAGCGCGGCCTTGTCGACGCGCATGATGACGGGTTTTTCGCCGACGCGCGACGTGGTGCTGAGCAATGTGGCCTCCGCCAGACCGTAGGCGGGGAAGAAGGCATCCTCGGCGAAGCCGTAGGGGGCGAAACGCTCCTTGAAGCCGGTCAGCGTCGAAGCATGGATAGGCTCGGCCGCATTGAGGGCATTGCGCCAGCTGCTGAGATCGACGCCTTCAAGCTGCTCGGGCCGTATCGACTTGACGCAAAGCCGGTAGCCGAAATCGGACGACATCGATGAGGTCGCGCGATAGCGGCTGATGGCCTGCAGCCACAGCGCCGGGTTTCCGCTGAATGCCGCCGGGCTCATCATGTAGCAGGTGGCGCCGACATACAGCGTCTGGACGACGATGCCGATCAGGCCAAGGTCGTGGAACAAAGGCAGCCAGCTGACGATGACGGTTTTGTCGTCGTGGCCCATATGCCGCGCCGTCAGGCCGGCATTGTGGATCAGATTGGCGTGGCTGACCATGACGCCCTTCGGCGTGCTGGTCGAGCCGGACGTGTATTGCAGGAATGCGATTTCGGTCTTGACCGGCGCCGACTCGTCCCAGTCGGCAGACGCACATTCGCTTTCCAGGTCTTCGACGCACAGGAGTTCCAGCGAGCTGACGGTCGGATAGGGTTCAGACCATGCGACGATGTTGTCGCGGATGGAGCGGCAGGTGAGGACAAACCGGGGCTGGCAATCCGCCACGATGGCCTCGAACGTCGACCAGCTGCGTTTGTTGGGTTTCGGCGTATGAGCGGGCACGGCAATCGCGCCGCCGTAAAGTGTACCGAAGAAGCCAAGGACGAATTCGGCCCCTTGCGGAAACAGCAGCAGGATGCGCTCGCCAGCGGTGCCGCGTTTTTGCAGGGCTGCGCCGATGCGCCGGCAGGCCTCATCCAGTTGCCTGTAGCTTATCTGCCTCTGTTCTTCCTTGCCGTCCTTGAGATTTGCGTAGGCAACCTTGCCGTCGAGTTGCTGCGCCCGGTCCCGCGCAATATGGACCAGGGTTTCAGAAAACGCTTGTGTCATACGTCATCCTCTCGCGCCGCTTCTTCGAAGACGGCTCCTCCCGATCTTCGAAGTGACGAGGTCCACCGGAGCATCCTGTTCTGTCGATGCCGGCTACCGTGGAACATTCATTCGTTTAGAGTTACACTAATATAATAGTATCCGCAACGCGAAACGGCTGGGAGACTCGGAGGTTTCTGCGTCTCTTGCGGATACTTGCAAGGTTGCTCAGGAACGGTGCCCCGGCCCTCCAATCAGGCGGCGATGCCGTTGTCGTCGAGTGCGGGAATCTTGGCGACCATGCGGGCCAAAACCGAGCCGGGACCGACTTCGATGAATTCGTTGGCCCCAGCGGCCTTGAGGTAGCCTATCGTCGGCGCCCATAGCACCATGGACTTGAGCTGCCGTACCAGCAGCGAACGGATGATCGTTCCCGGATCGCCATCGTTTGGGTAAGGCCGGGCCGTCACGTTTGAGATGACAGTCTTTCGGAGCGGATGGAAGACGATTGTCTCCAGGGACGCGTCGAAGGATGCCGCCGCCGGCTCCATGGCGCGAGAATGGAAGGCGGCGCCCACCGGCAGTTTCACGAATGCCAGCGCACCGGCGGCCACTAGCGGCATTTCAGCCTTCTCGATGCTCCCGGCCGGACCCGAGATCACCGTTTGATCCGGGGTGTTGAGATTGGCGATGTCGAGGTCGTCGAGACCGGCTCCGGCCAGCGCCCCGGCTATGGCGTGCGGCGCCATACCGATGATGGCCGCCATCGCGCCGTGGCTCAGCGCCGCCATGATCTGCCCGCGCCGAACCACCATGCGCAACCCGTCGAGCAGATCGAAAGCGCCCGCCGCCTGCAGCGCGTTGTATTCTCCAAGACTATGGCCGGCCAGCCAGTCCGGCGCTTTGCCGTTCGCCGCCTGATATTCATGATACAGCGCATTGACGATATAAAGGCATGGCTGCGTGACATCGGTTCGGCTGAGCGTCGCCTCATCGCCATCAAGGCACATCTGCCGGATGGAGAAGCCGGCAATCCGGTCGATCCGGCTTTCGAGCGGGCCGTACATGCGGCTCTGGCCGAACAGATCCTTGCCCATTCCCGGAAACTGTGATCCCTGACCGGGAAACATGAAGACTCGCATTGGATGCCTCTGTTGTTGGATCGTCATAGGGTTTTGCTCCAGAACGGCGCCGTTTGGTGCTGGCCGAACCCCTTGCCCTTGATGCGTGTCTGGCTGGTCCGCCAATGAATGGAGGCGACCCCCGGCCGGGCCAGATCGATCTCTGGTATGTGCCGCTGGCCGACTTCGGGGACGATGATCAGGCTGCGTGCTTCCGGCTTCTGAGCCCGCCGGAACGCGAACGGCACGATGCTTTCAGATCCGAGTCCGCCCGGCTTCAGCATCTCGCCGCACGGGGCCTCGTCCGCACCACCTTGTCGCGCTACCGCGATGTTGCGCCCGACCAGTGGCGGTTTGAAACGAACCGCTACGGGCGTCCGTCCATCGACGGCAGCCTTCAAATCAGCGGTCTTCATTTCAACTTGTCGCATACCCATGGCATGGCGGTGTGCGCGATTGCTTCCGTGGAAGAGATCGGGGTCGATGTCGAATCGCGGGATCGCGATGCCGGCCTCGACGAACTGGCAGCGACGGTGCTTTCGCGGCAGGAACGCGAGCGGTTCGACACCATGCAAGGTCAGGCGCGGGGGGATTTCTTTTTCACGCTGTGGACGTTGAAGGAAGCCTATGTGAAGGCGCGGGGCATGGGGCTTGCCCTGCCCATGAACGGCATCCTGGTTGATCTTGAAAGCTCTGCTCCAGCGGTGCATTTCTCCGATGAAATCGCTGACGATCCGGCGCGCTGGACATTCCGCAGCCTGCCATTGGAAGCCGGCTACATCGTTGGCGTCGCGGCAGCCCTCCCGGCGGACAAGCTCAAGATCAGACCGGCGCGCACACGCGCCATCAACCTGCCGACGACGCCCTGAGCGGGGACCGCCGGCGTTCGGGTTGAATGGCGTTCTGTGGCCCATGGTACGATCCGGCTGAAATGCGCGCTGCTCAACCGAGCCGCTGCGCGCGATCTCCGTGGCCCCCTGAATGCGCCTTGGGCTTGGCGTTCGCGTGCCTTGGTTCCGAGGCCTCGGTCCTGGCCATTACGGCTGTTATCTTTTTCGCGATGGCATCGATCATCGGCGCTCTCACGATGGTGTAGTGGTCGGCGTCCATGGCGATGATCTCGATACCTGGCATCAGCGTGCGCCATGTCTGCCGCATGCAGGCGGCGTCCGGCCTTCGGTCCGCTGCAAACAGAAGCACCCCGGCATCGACGCTGCGTGGCGCGTGCGCGTCGAGTGCTTCGGAGCCCGCCTGAAAGACATCGTACACGGACTTGATCGCCGCGCCGGTCATCGCAATGCCAGCCTGTTCCATCCGGCGCTCCAGCCAGGCGAAACGCGCCTCGTCGGACAGGTTTCCAAGCTCATGGTCCGCACCGTCCAGCTGCAGGTTGGCAACGGCGGCCAGATCGTTGGCGAACCGTTGGAAGCGGACCGGTGGCAAAGGCTCCGCCGCCGGAGATGGCGCCTTCGGCACGGCGCTGTCGATCATCGCCACCAGCCCCAGGGTTTCCCCTTCCATGGCGAGGTTGCGCGCCATCTCCTGCACCACCAACCCGCCAAGCGACCAGCCGAGGAGGTGATAGGGTCCATCTTGCTGCACCGAGCGTATCTCATCGACGTAACGGGCGGCCATCTCCTCGATGGAAGCGAGCGGGGTCTCCCGATCCGAGGCAAGGCCCGGCGCACGAATGCCATAGATCGGCCTGCCGGGCTCAAGCGCTTGCGCCAGCGGCGCATAGCACATGACGTTGCCGCCAATGGGATGAACGCAAAACAGCGGTGCGCCGTCATCGCCTGCGCGTATACGCACAATGAGGGAAGCATCGGGCACGCCCGCCTCGCCGCGCACTACCTCCGCCATTTCCGCCAGCGTCGGATGGCTGACCAGCATGGCGAAGGGCATGGTCCGGCCGAAGCGCTCTTCCAGCTTCGCCATCAATCGCATGCCGGCGAAGGAGGAACCGCCGAGCGCGAAGAAGTTGTCGTTGCGGCCGATCTCGCTTGTAGCGAGGACTTCCCGCCACAACGCCGCTATGGATTCTTCAAGGCTGTCGCGAGGCGGTTCGTAAGCACGCTCCGTCCTTTCGCGCGAGCCGAAGTCGGGCTTGGGCAGGGCAGAACGCACGACCTTGCCATTGTCACTGAGCGGTAGCCGGTCCAGTTCGACAAAGAAACTCGGAACCATATAGGCCGGCAAACTCGCGCGGAGCCGCTCGCGAAGCGCAGCGATATCAATATTCCGGCGATCCGCTTTCGGCACGATATGGGCCACGAGATGCCGCGTGCCGGCGCTGTCGGCAGCAGCCGAGACCACGGAGGCCTGCAGCTCCGGGCCGGCAAGCAAGGCAGCTTCTACCTCCGAGCATTCGACCCGATAGCCCTGGATCTTGACCTGAAAATCCTTGCGTCCAAGGAACTCGATTTCGCCGTCGCCGAGATAGCGCCCCAGGTCGCCGGTGCGGTAGAGCCGTTCACCCGTGACTGGATGGATAATGAAGCTGGCCGCCGTCTTGGCCTCGTCGCCCAGATAGCCGAGCGCGACGCCGATGCCGCCGATGTAGAGATCGCCCGGAACCCAGGGCGGACAGACCATGAGATTGGCGTCGAGAACGTGGATCGACTGATGATCCATTGCATGGCCATAAGGGATCGAGCGCCATTCGGGATCGACCGCGGCGATCGGGTAGAGCACAGACCATATCGAGGCTTCTGTCGCGCCGCCAAGGCTGTATATTTGCGCCCCGGGCGCTGCCGGACGGATACGATCCGGCAAATTCAGGGGGATCCAGTCGCCGCTGAGCATCACCAGCCGCAGCGACGGCATTGCGGCGCCTTGCGTGCCTTCGACCGCGAGCTGCATGAGGGCGGGAACCGAGTTCCAGATGGTCACGCCATGCCGGCGCACCAACTCGCGCCAGTGCGACGCTTCCTTGGTGCGCCCGGGATCGGGCATGACGATGGTGGCGCCCGCCGCCAGCGTACCGAAAATGTCATAGACCGACAGGTCGAAGCTCAGCGAAGACAGGGCGAGCACCTTGTCTGCCGGTCCGACCGTATAACGGTCATTGAGATCCGCGATGGTGTTCGCCGCGCCGCGATGATCGATCATGACGCCCTTGGGAATTCCGGTCGAGCCCGAGGTGAAGATCACATAAGCGAGATCGCCGACGTCTCCGGACGGCCCCGGGACATGGTCTGTACTGCTTGCCGCAAGGGCATCGATCGCGATGCGGACGACCTCGGGCTGCCAGGCCAGCGGCCGGTCGAGGGCTTGCTGCGTCAGCACGACGCGGGCTCCGCTGCTGGAGACGAGCAGCTTGCGGCGTTCTTCCGGAAGCTCGGGATCGACCGGCACATAGGCGGCGCCGGCGTAGAGGATGCCGAGCACGGAGGCGACCTGCTCCCAACCCTTTGTCAGCGAAACCGCGACCAGATCGCCGCGTTTGACGCCCTTGCGGGCGAGTTCGGCAGCAAGGGCCAGGGCTCGCTGGCGCAACTCGCCATAGGTCATGGCGCGCTCGCCTGCGATCACGGCAATCCTGTCCGGATGATCGACGGCCTGCCGGTCGAAGGTTTTCTCCAGCCGCTGCAGGATGCAAGCCGGCGTCGCGGCCGGAACGGGGGCGCGACGATTGTCCGTTCCCGGCTCCTTCTGGTGCCAGAGCTGTTCGTCGTTGGCCAGCCGGGAAATCAGGTCGTGATGCGCGTCGCAAAGCTCCTGCACGAAGCCGGCGGGAAATATCTGCTCGACATAATCCCAGTTGAAGACGACGGAGCCATCGTCGCAAAGATGCATCTGGTGATCGAGATAGACCTGCGGCACCTCCAGGCGGGCGGAGGCGTGATCGATGCGGGCGCGGGGCCGTTCCTGTCCATCGCCGTCGGTGGCCGGTGTGACAGCCGTGAAGGTTACCGGCACGCTGACGCCCGGTCCGGTGCCGGCGCGCTGCTGCATGGCGCGCGAAACGTCCATGCCACTAACTTCCAGGCGTTCGCTGTCACGCCAGAACTGCCGCTGCAATGTCTTGATACGGTCGAGGAAGGTGCAATCGCGCGACGCGTCCACTTCCAGGAGGATGGTGGTGCCGAAGTTGCCGAACACGTTGGCCGATCTCGGCAGGTGCTGGAAGCGGCCGGAATGCAGGATGGTTATGGCGAAATGCTGGCTCCCGGCATAGCGCGACAGAACCTCGGTATAGACCGCGCAGGCCAGCATGCTGGGCGTGACCCGCATTCTGGCGCAGATGTCGACAATGCTTTTCCAGTCGGCGGCGTTCACCGTGCGGCTGAGATGACGAAAGCGCGGCGGCTGGCCCTCCCCCATCGCACGGCTCAAGGGAAGCGCCGGCGGGCCTGGAAAATCAGCCAGGCGCGGCTGCCAATAGTCCCACGCCTTTTGCCATCGCGCTCCCCGGCGCGTTTCGCCCTGCGCCTCCACATAGTCGGCAAAGGACATGTCCGGCGTCGGCAGGACGGCTTGCGGGTTCGCGCTGAGCGCCAGCAGTTCCTGAAGCAGTATATGGAAGCTCCAGCCATCCATCATCCACAGCGCGAAGCGCATGTGCAGCAGCAAACCCGCATCGGTGCGCGTGGCGCGTATATCGAATTGCGGCCACGTTCCGGACAGCAACTCCCTTGCCTGCATGTCGGTCCGCAGTGCATCGATCCGCAGGCCGCGTTCGCTTTGCGGGAGCTTTCGCAGGTCCTGTATGTCGATGGTGTAGGTGCCGACGTCCTGCAGCACCTGCTGCTCACCGGAGGGTGTGATGACAGCGCGCAGCATGGCATGCCGTTCGATGACGCGCCGCAAGGCGGGCGTCAATCCATCGGCCAGATCGGCCGGAATGTCGGTTTCGACGTAGTAGCTCGCCGGTATGCTGAGCTCCAGCGCGGCCGTCTGCCCGACCCAGTAAGCCTGTTGGATGCTTTCAAGCAGAAACGGCTTTTCACCTGTGTCGACGGGTCGAACCTCGGCACGCTTGTGCATGTTTTTGCTCCTCCTCAGCAAATGGGACACCGCTCCGCATCAGCGCCTTGATCAGTTCTAATATATTAGTGTAATAGGAAGGACAAGTGCGACAAGGCCGCGAGCGGCAGTCGGCTGCTGCGTGTCGCGGAGCAATTCCGCGTCGTCAGGTTCCGGGAGGATTGAGGCGGATGGGCGTGAATGTCCGTGAGTTGAACGGGAACCTGTCCGACAACGAGCGGGCGGCATCCATCGCCATACACCAAGAGGCGGTCGCCCGGGCCCTGCGGCTTCATGGGGTGGCTCCCGATAACTGGGTCCCGGAGCGCCCGGGCACCGACCATGACGTGACGGTCGTCGGCGGTGGCCAGTCCGGCGTCGCCATCGCCTTCGCGCTACGGCGCGCCGGGATCGCCAGGACGACCGTCATCGACGCCGCTTCCGAAGGCCGGGAGGGCGTCTGGCTGACGACGGCGCGGATGAACAACCTGCGCTCGCCCAAGACGCTGCCGGGACCCGAACTCGGCATACCGGAACTCGGCTTCCAGGCCTGGTACGAAGCCCGGCACGGCGAAGCCGCTTACGCCGCCATGACGTTCATCCCCCGGCTCGAATGGGCCGCCTATCTGAAGTGGTACCGCGCAGCCACGGGCATATCGGTACGGTACGATACACGCCTCGAGAGCATTGAACCCGCCGGGGAAGGATTTCGGCTCAAAATGTCGGCCTTCGGCAGTCCGATTGAAGAGGTCTGCCGGAAAATCGTGCTGGCCACCGGCTTCGCCGGCAGCGGCAACGCCAACGTGCCTGCCTTCATCAGGCATCACCTGCCCGAGCAGTTCTATGCCCACACCGAAGAGCCCCTCGATTTCGAACGGCTGCGAGGTCGCCGCATCGCCATATTCGGGGCCGCCTCAGCCGCCTTCGATACCGCGGCGGCCGCCCTCGAGAATGGTGCGGCTGCCGTGCACATGTTTTGCCGGCACGACGATATCGAGCGGTATTCGCTGATGCGGACGCTTTATTTTCCCGGTTCCGTCGAGCATTACCGCGAGTTGTCCGACGCCGACCGTTGGCGCATCATGAGCATCCTTTGCCGGCGTGCCCAGGGGCCGGTGCCCGACACGGTACGCCGTGTCGAGCGGTTCGAGTCTTTCTATCTGCATCTCGGCGCGCGCGACCCGAAGCTCAGGGCGGAAAATGGCGCGATCCACCTGACCCTGGCCGGACGCGACAGCGACCCTGAGTTTGATTTCGTGATTGCCGGCACAGGCTACAGCGTCGACCTGTCCACCCGTCCCGAGCTAGCCACCATCGTCGACCGGATCGCACTGTGGCGCGACCGCTATCATCCGGAACCGGGCCAGGAAAATGCGGACCTGGCGCGCTATCCCTATCTGACGCCCGGCTTCGCCTTCACCGAGAAGGAAGCCGGCACGGCGCCCTATCTGCGGAACATCCATTTCTTCAGTGCCGGTGCGATGCTCTCCAACGGCCGTAATCCCGGCGAGGTCAGCGGCATGCGTTTTGGTATTCCGCAGCTTGTCTCAGCCATAGGCCGTGACCTGTTTCGCGACGACGCGGAAGCCCATGTGGCGCGTGTCCTGACGCCGGTAGCACCGATCCTCACAGGCACGGAATACCAGGGTTGCCTGTGGAAACCGGAAGGCGGCGAGCCAACGAGGAGCCGCAAAGATACGACAGGAGCAACAGGCAATGGATAGCACGGCTGCGACAGACCCCGACGCGGTAAAAGAGCGGATCCTGGAACTGGCACGCGTCATACTCAAATGCGAGAGCGTCGGGTCGCAGGACCACTTCCTCGATCTCGGCGGGGATTCACTGGTGGCGCCGGTTCTGGCCGGGCGGATCGAGACCGAATTCGGCACCCGCCCGGAAATGGAAGACATCTTCACGCGGTCGTTCGGCGAACTGGCGGAACTGGTTTCGGCAGCGTCGGCAAGCCGCCGCTAGAGACAGCGGCCGCTTTCCATTTTGAGAAGCCGGCTTCTGCAGGCGCGAAGCCGGTCTGCTCGTCAGGTGTCGGCGCGGACGTTTTGCCGTTGCGCACCGAGCCCCTCGATGCCGAGTTCGACGACGTCGCCCGCCTTGAGATAGCGCGGCGGCTTGAACCCCTGCCCCACGCCGGGCGGCGTGCCGGTGGAAACCAGGTCGCCGGGATGCAGCGTCATGAATTGCGACAGGTAGCTGATGCAGTGAGCGACGCCATAGACCATCGTACTGCTCGAACCGTCCTGTTTCGTGTCGCCGCTGACCTTCAGCCACATTTTCAGCTTCTGCGGATCGGCGACCTCGTCGCGCGTCACCAGCCACGGCCCGATCGGACCGAACGTGTCGCAGGATTTTCCCTTGGTCCATTGTCCGGAGCGCTTGGTCTGGAAGTCGCGTTCGGACACGTCATTGATGACGCAATACCCTGCCACATGATCCAAGGCCTCGGCTTCGGAAACATATTTGGCCGGTTTGCCGATGACGACGCCGAGCTCGACCTCCCAGTCGGTGGCAGTCGATCCACGTGGAATGACGACGTCGTCGTTCGGCCCGCAGATGGCCGAGGTCGCCTTCATGAAGATCACCGGTTCCGGGGGCACTTCCAGTCCGGACTCGGCGGCATGATCGGCATAGTTCAGCCCGATGCAGATGAATTTTCCGGTGCCGGCCACGCACGGGCCGAGACGCGGCTCGCCTTCGACGACCGGCAACTTCGCAACATCGAGAGAGCGCGTCCAGGACAGGTCCGCCAGCCAGCGCCCGCCAATGTCGTCGACAATGCCGGAAAGATCGCGGATGCGGCCGTCGCCGTCGAGCAGGCCGGGCCGTTCTGAACCGGCCGCGCCGTATCGGAGAAGTTTCATTTCCTATTACCTTTCAGGACTTGCGGGAGCGGTCAGGCGACGTTCGCCGCCTGGCGCATCAGGTGTGCGTTGAGCTCCCAGGACTGGATGTCGATCAAGAGTTCGGTTTCCGGCCGTTTGAACTTGCTGTGCAGATAGATCTTGTTGGGCCGGGACGAGCGCGAGTTGACCTCATGCGACTTCGAATGCGGCAGGTGAATGCCACAGGCGTCACGGCATATCGAAAACTGCGCTCCGCTCTCGAACAGCGTTAGCGAGAAGTCGATGTCTTCGGCGCCCCATGTGCGGTAGTTTTCATCGAAGCGGAAGCGGTCGCCGAGCCTGTCGCGCCGGACGGAGATGTTGCCGGACCAGGCGATCGACCATGGCACTGGCAGGGCGGACATGTTGTCGGCGCAAGCCGCGTAAGTTGCCTCCCGCAAATCGGGGAAGCGGCCGGTCTGGCGCAGCTTGTCGATGGTCCGATCGACGTCGGCAAGATTCATTTCCGCGATCGCGGCGTCGAGTTCCTCGGCATGGTCGTCGGTGTTCGAGAAGCCGTAGAGATAACCAAGCACGACGGAGTTCGGCTTCGCGTGCGCGTCGATGTGGGCCTGAACGAAGCCTTGGGACACGACGATGCCGCAATCAAGGAGAATGCAGACGGCTCCTTCGGACAATTCGATACCAAGATTGCGGGCGCGACCGGCTCGATAGCCGCTGTCCTGCTGATAGACGTAGCGTATCTGGCAACTGTCGGTGAAGTTGCGGACCACGTCGAGCGTGTTGTCCGACGAGCCGTCATCGACGACGATGATCTCGAAATCGTCCTTTGAGATCGAGCTCGCCTTGAGAGACTGCAGGTTCTGATAGAGCATTTCCTGACGGTTATACGTCGGGATGATGACGCTTGCCGCGAACTTGGTTTCCCTGACCATGCTTACTTCCATCTCCTCCAGATCACCGGCTATCCTCGTCGCCTCGAAGACGGCCGGCCTGACGCACACATTCGCCGCGATCGTGTTCGCGGCGGCGTGCCGTTAATAGGTCGTCCGTCCGCCCGACAGATCGAAGGTCGAAGCCGTGGTGAAGCTGTTTTCCTTCGAGACCAGCCAGGCCACCATGGCGGCGGCCTCGTCGACCTCGAGCAGACGGCCACGCGGAATACGCGAGCGCATATACTCGATATGCTCCGGCGTCAGCTGCTCGAGGATGCGCGTCTGCGCCGTGGCCGGCGATATGCAGTTGACGGCGATGTCGTACTGGGCGAGCTCCTTGCCGAGCGACTTGGTCAGCCCGATGACCGCGGCCTTCGATGCTGAATAGGCGGCGGCGTTGGGATTGCCTTCCTTGCCGGCCACCGAGGCGATGTTGACGATACGCCCGTAATTGCGCGCCTTCATGCCCGGAACCACAGCGCGGTTGACGTAGAAGGTGCCGTTGACGTTGACGTCGATGACCTTCTTCCACGTCTCGATGTCATAGGTATCGAGCGGCGCGGCCGGGCCGGCTATGCCCGCCGAATTGACGACGATCGAAATCTTGCCGGCGCGTCCTTCCGTACTGGCGCGCGCCGCATCGACGGAAGCCCAGTCAGCCACATCCACGATTTCGGTCGATGCGGCGCTGCCCAGTTCCTTCTTCGCGGTTTCGAGCCGGGCCTCGTCCAGGTCCCACAAGGTGACGGTTGCACCAGAAGCGACGAAGCGCTTCGCCATCGCAAAGCCGAGGCCTTGTGCGCCGCCCGTTACCACGGCGTGTTCGCCCTCAAGATCGATCCTGTTCATGTCGCGCGCGCTCTCCCTAAGATGTTTCGCAGACCCGCAGCGACCCGCGGACGGGTGCCGGCCCAATTCCTCACGCCGGTTCCACGCCGCATCAAGGCGCCAGCGCAAGGCTTGATCGGGATCATTATATTAGTGTAACAACTCCGACAAGCAGGCGATGCGATTTTTCGGGCCTGCAGGATTGGAGGGACTGTGAAGGTCGAGAAAAAGAGCGCCGTGGGCGGAACTGGTCTGGAGATCACCGCGCTCGGAATGGGCTGCGCGTCGCTGGGCGGGCTTTATGCGCCGGTGGATGCGGCAACCTGTATGGCGACCTTGCGGGCCGCGCTCGATGCCGGCATGAACTATTTTGACGCCGCGCCCATGTATGGGCTGGGGCGCGCCGAACACATGCTCGGCTATTTCCTGCGCGAGCAGGTTCCGGCTGCACCCGCTGTGGTCAGCACCAAGGTCGGGCGCCTGATGACGCGCGAGCGGCCCGGCCGCATCCTGCCCCCCGCTGCGGAGAAGAACCCGCTCGACGCCGGTTGGGAGAACGGCCTGCCGTTCCGCGAGGTGTTCGATTATTCCTATGACGCGATCATGCGCAGCTTCGACGACAGCCAGCAGCGCATGGGCCGATCGCAAATCGACATCCTGTTCGTCCATGACATAGGAAAACTGACGCATACCGACGCGTCGCAATTCCACTGGGACGCACTGACCAGGGGCGGCGGCTTCCGCGCGCTGGCGGACTTGCGGGACGCCGGCATCATCCGCGGCTTCGGTCTCGGCGTGAATGAAGCCGAGGTGGTTCTGGACGCCATGGGCGAAGCGCGCCTGGACTGCACATTGCTCGCCGGCCGCCACACTTTGCTGGAGCAGAATGCCGATACACTGCTGGAGAAGGCGCATCGCGACGGCATGTCCATCGTCATCGGCGGCGTTTTCAACTCAGGCATTCTTGCCGCCGGAAACGCCGGCAACCGCAAGTTCAACTACAAGGACGTTCCCGAGGCGGTTGCCGCCAAGGTGGATGCACTTGCAGAGGTCTGCGACGAATTCGACGTGCCGCTCGCCGCAGCCGCCATCCAGTTTCCCTTCCAGCACGAGGCAGTGACCTCGGTGCTGATCGGCGCCAAGCACCCCGATCGAGTCCGGCAGAATGTCGAATGGTTCGAAAGGCCCCTGCCAGACGAACTGTGGCAGGCGCTGAGGAGCAAGGGGCTGGTTTCCTGAAGCCTACGCGAGACCTGAACGGGCGCATCCCGCTCAGGTCGCGCTGATTGCTACATCGTCGCGCCGAGGCTCCACGGCACGAACTCGTTGTCGCCATAGCCCAGGCCTTCGGAGCGGGTGCGGCCTCCGGAGGCGACGCGCAGGATCTCGGCGAAGATTTCTTCGCCCTTCTGCGCCAGCGTCACCCCGTCCAGTATGTCGCCGCAGTTGATGTCCATGTCGTCGCGCATCTGTTCGTAGATGAAGGTGTTCGAAGCGAGCTTGATCGACGGCGTCGGCTTGCAGCCGAAGGCGGAGCCGCGTCCGGTGGTGAAGCAGAGAACGTTGGCGCCGCCCGCGACCTGTCCTGTCGCCGAGACCGGGTCGTAGCCGGGCGTATCCATGAAGACCAGGCCGCGTTCGTTGATCGGCTCGGCATATTCCAGCACTGCGCGCAGATTGGTCGTGCCGCCCTTGGCCGATGCGCCGAGCGATTTTTCCAGGATGGTCGTCAGCCCCCCCAGCTTGTTGCCGGGTGATGGGTTGTTGTTCATCTCCATGTCGTGCCTGGCGGTGTAGTCCTCCCACCAGCGGATGCGCTCGATCAGCTTCTCGCCGACCTCGCGGCTCTCGGCGCGCTGCGTGAGAAGATGTTCGGCGCCGTAGATCTCGGGCGTCTCCGAAAGCACAGCCGTGCCGCCCTGCGCGACCAACAGATCGACGGCCGCGCCGAGCGCCGGATTGGCGCTGATGCCCGAGTAGCCGTCGGAACCGCCGCATTGCAGCGCCAGCACGAGTTCGGAAGCAGGCTGGGGCGTGCGCTCCGCGGTATTGACGACAGGCAGCATATCCATGATCGCCTTGACGCCCGCGTCCACGGTCTTGCGGGTGCCGCCGGTCTCCTGGATCGTCATCGTGCGGAAGGTCGTGCTTTCCTCGATATTGTAGGATTGCATCCAGCGCGGAATCTGGAACGCCTCGCAGCCAAGGCCGACCATCAGCACGCCACCGACATTGGGGTTGGTGGCGAAACCCCATTGCGTGCGCTTCAGCAGATCGTAGGCCGGCCCGTTGACGTCAATGCCACAGCCCGTGCCGTGGACCAGTGAGATGACGCCGTCCACATTGGGATAGTCGCGCAGGACACCGGACCGGTTGATCTCGTCGGCGATGAAGCGCGCGACACTGGCCGAGCAGTTCACCGATGTCAGGGTGGCGATGTAGTTGCGCGTGCCGACCTTGCCGTTCGGTCTTCGGTAGCCCATGAAGGTGGCGCGCTCCGCCTCGGAAACCATAGGCGTGTCCCTGACGTTTGCGCCAAATCCATAATCGCGCTCGAAATCGCGCAGGTAGACGTTGTGCTCATGGATCCAGTCGCCGGCGGCGATGGGCACGCGCGCGAAGCCGATGGTCTGGCCGTATTTGACGATCGCCTCGTCCGCCGGAATATCGCGCAGCGCCATCTTGTGGCCGCGCGGTATGCGCGCCCTGGCGACCACCTCACCGGCCTTGTCTCCGACCTTCAACGGATCGACTGCCAACAGAATATTATCGGCGTCCGAAAGCTTGATGAACCGCGTCATTACCCAAACTCTGAAAAGGCGCTCGGCAGGGGGCCGGGATGCGCAAAAATGATTCTGAATACTAATATAATAGAATGACAATGGTCAAGCCGCGCAGCGGAACTGTGCGACGGGGCGGTGAGGGCTGGTCGGCAAGGGTACCACGGCGAACGAGGGCCACGACGCCTGGCCCGGGAAACGTGGTGAATTGCGGGGGCGCGATCCGGATACCGGGGATCAGTCTAGATGGAAAACCTCTTCCATGGCAGCCCACCACTCATCCTTGGCGCGGGTCGGCAAGGGATGCTGCATGGGGTCGCACAGCTTCCACCATTTCTGCATCGCTTCCGCTTCGCCCATGAGCTCGGCGTCACGCGCGAAGTCGCTGCCGTGGTATTCCCAGTAGGCGAAGAGGAGGTTCTCCGGTTCGCGCAGGAAGATGGAATAGTTGCGGATGTTGGCGCGGCTGATGACGTCCAGCACTTCCGGCCAGACATCGGCATGGACCCGCTTGTATTCCTCGAGTGCCTCGGCTTTCACGCCGATGCAAAGCCCCATTCGCTTCATATTGCCCTGTCCGTTGCTGGTCCGACCGTCAGCCGAGAAGTTCGGCCGCGACGTCGAGCGTGTTGCGGAACGACGTCTCGAGGTGATGCTCCATGGCTTGAGCGGCAGCCTCGGCGTCATGGCGTTCCAGCGCGTCCAGGATCGCTTCGTGCTGCTCGATCGTCTGTTCGCCATAGCCGGGTTTCGGGATCGCCAGATAACGGCCTCGGTCCATTTGCGCCTTGGAGATGTCGACCGCCCTCCAGATCATCGGCATGCCGCAAATCTCGGCGATGGTGCGATGGAACACATCGTCGAGCTGGATTGCCACGGCGTATCGGCCCCGCGATATGGCGAGGCGATGCGCCGCCATATTGTCTTCCAGCGTTTCCTTGGCGACAGGCGTCAGCTTGTCGGCGGCGCGCCTTGCGCTTTCCATCTCCAGCGCCCGTCTGATGACATAGGCTTCTTCGAGATCTGCCCGGCTGATGGGCGCGACATAGGTTCCGGTCTGCGCCAGGATCTTGACCAGCCCTTCGTCGCTGATGCGCTTTACCGCTTCCCGCACGGGTGTGCGGGACACGCCCAGGGCTTCGGCGATGGCCACTTCATTGATGACGTCGCCGGGTTTCAGCCGCCCGACGACGATCATGTTTCGGATCTTGTAGTAGATCTGGTCGCGCAGCGGCAGGGCCCGGTTCAGAGTCGAAGGGTCGAGGTCCATGGGAAATCCCGAGTTTTGTTGACCTGAAATGATAAGATTATATTAGAATGTCAAACGGAATGCACCTGCCTCCCGATGGGTGTCGTTCCAGCGCTGAACAGCGCCCAAAACGACTGAATTCCAGCTTGTCAGAACTGTTATATTAGTGCAATAGTCTCCTCCGGTCGCGTAAATCTCCTCTGCGGATTGTGCGGCTATCTTGCCAGGGAGGAACCTAGCCAGACATGACTGCAGCCGATTGCGCCTTGGATATGCGAGGCATCAGCAAGACGTTTCCGGGCGTGAAGGCCCTGTCCAACGTCAACTTCTCCGTGAAGTTCGGCACGGTCCATGCCGTCGTGGGCGAGAACGGCGCTGGCAAGTCGACGCTCATGAAGGTGCTCAACGGTTCATATGCGCCCACTAGCGGCACGATCCATGTCGGCGGCTCGGAAGTGCGCATGCGCCGGCCCGCTGATGCGCAGGCGCTCGGCATCCGCATGGTGCACCAGGAAATCAACCTGGTCCCCGACCTCACAGTCGCCGAGAATGTCTATCTCGGCCGCATGCCCGCCCGGTGGAGTCTTTTGCGCAAGAGCGAGATGATCGCCAGGGCTGCCGCGGTTCTCGACGAATTGGGCGCGGCCATCAACCCGCGCGAGCGGCTCGGAAACCTGTCGATCAGCCAGCAGCAGCTCGTCGAGATCGCCAAGGCCTATGCGGCGAAGCCGAGGATCATCGTCCTGGACGAGCCGACATCGAGCCTTAGCGAACATGAGACGGCGGCGTTGTTCAGGATCCTGCGCAAGATGCGCGACGACGGCATCGCCATCGTCTACATCAGCCACCGGCTCAAGGAAGTGCTTGAGATCGCCGACGAGGTGACGGTGCTACGTGACGGCAGCATGATCGAGACGCGGCCGATCCATGGCATAACGGCCGCTGGGATGATCCGGCTTATGGTTGGGCGCGAGGTCAGCAACGTCTTCCCGAAAAGCCCCGCCGAAATCGGCAACTCCGTGTTGCGTGTCGATGGCCTCAGCGATGGCCTCCGCTTCCGCGACATCAGCTTCGATGTGAAAGCCGGCGAGATTCTGGGGCTGACCGGCCTGGTCGGGGCCGGCCGCACCGAGGTCGCGCGGGCCATTTTCGGCCTGTCCCCGCTGATCGAGGGGTCGATCAGCGTCAATGGACGGAAGGTTTCCATCAACTCTCCCTCGGATGCGGTCAAGGCGGGGATCGCCTATGTGCCCGAGGACCGCAAGGGCGACGGCATCGTGCCCGGCATGTCGATCCGCGAAAACATCAGCCTGCCGATCTTGCGGCGCCTGACCCGGTTCGGACGCATCAGGCGCAGCGCCGATCGCTCGCTGGCGGCAGGCTATGTGAAGCAGTTCTCCATTTCGCCACCCGACGGCGAAAGGCGCATCAACCTCCTGTCCGGCGGAAACCAGCAAAAGGCGGTGATCGCCAAATGGCTTGCCGCCAATCCCCGGGTTCTGATCCTGGATGAGCCGACGCGCGGTGTCGATGTCGGCGCCAAGGCCGAGATACACCACATCATCGGCCAGCTCGTCGCCGGCGGCATGGCTGTCGTCATGATCTCGTCCGAGCTGCCGGAAATCCTCGGGGTCTGCGACCGCGTCGTCGTCATGCGCGACGGACATGCTTCCCAGCCGCTGGTCCGCAGGGAACTCAGCGAGGAACGCATCATGGCGCTGGCGACCGGGGAGGAGATAGCGTGACCGATACCGCCATGGAGATCAGCGGCGTGACCCGCAACGACCGTTTTACCCGCGGCAGCAAGCTTGCCGACATGCTGTCCAAGGCAGGGCTTGGCTTCGCCATTCTGGCCGTCGTGCTTTACGGCTCCTTTGTCAGTCCCGCCTTCTTCACCGCCGGCAATCTGCTCAACGTGCTGACGTCGATGTCCATCGTCGGCATCGTCGTGGTCGGCATGACGTTCGTGCTGGTGGCCGGCGGCCTGGCGGACCTTTCGGTGCCGGCCACCATCGCCTGCGGCGCCATCCTGTCGCTCGGGCTGCAGCCGATGATCGGGCCCGTGCCGGCCTTCGTCCTCGCGGTCGGCCTTGCCGGGCTGATCGGCCTGCTCAACGGGGTGCTGGTCGGATATATCGGCATCAATCCCATCATCGCCACGCTCGGTGTCGGCACGATCAGCCTCGGCATAGTCCAGGCGGCTGTCGGCGGCGTCATCGTCTATGGCAGCAACCCGGCCTCGGCCGAATTCGCCAAGGGGCGGCTGTTCGGGATTCCGGTCGTCGTGCTGATCTTTCTTGCCATCGCCCTTGTCGGCCATTTCCTGCTGTCGCGGTCCTTCTGGGGACGATGGACGCTCGCAACCGGTGGCAATTACAGCGCGGCCGAGGCCAGCGCGGTCCCGGTCAAGGCGGTCAAGGCAGGCGCTTTCGTCATAACGGCGCTGGCTTCAGGCATCAGCGGCGGCCTGCTCGGCCTGACGCTGCAGAGCGCACGCCCGCTTATCGGCGCAGGCTACGAGTTCAGCGCCATCACCGCGGTCGTCGTCGGCGGCGTTTCGATCATCGGCGGCTTCGGCTCCGTCCCGCGCGCCATCGCCGGACTTATCTTCGTGCAGCTCCTGACCAACGTCATGGTGCTGAACGGCGTCCGCACGCCGATCCAGGGTTTCGTGCTCGGCGCCCTGATCGTCGGCGCTGTCGGCGTCGACGCGGCCCTGCGCAAAAGGGGAGGAGCGTGATGCGTTTCCTGGCACTCATCTCGCAGCATCGCGTCGCCATCATTCTCGGCCTGACGCTGATCATCTCCTCGCTGGTCGTTCCCGGTTACCTTGCGACGTCGACCCTCAGCCTCGGCCTGGACCGGGCGGCGACCATCGGGCTTATCGCCATCGGCCTGACAGTGCTGCTGATCGCCGGCCAGATCGATCTGTCGGGCGGCGCGGTCTTCGCGCTTGCCGGCATCGTCTCCGTCATCCTGCAGCGTGAGATCGACGTCCTGCCCGCCGCGATCGTCGGCATTCTGGTCGGCACGCTGGCCGGTGCGATCAACGGTCTGCTCGTCGCCGGGCTGAAGGTGAATTCGCTGGTGCTGACGCTGGCGACCATGCTGATCTTCCGCTCCCTCGCGCACTGGATCACCAACAGCCAGCCTGTGACGGGCACGGACATCATGTTGTCACTGGCGTTCGCGCAGGTCTTCCTGGAGATATTCACCGTCCGCAGCGCGCTTTTCATCGTGCTCATCGTGCTGCTGCATTTCTGGCTCACGCGCACCGTGCCCGGCCGCAACGTCTTCGCTGTCGGTTCCAATCCGGTGGCGGCCAAAGACAGCGGCATCGCTTCCGATCGCATCCTTTTTCTCGGCTTCGTCTTCGCCGGCACGCTGGCCGGGCTGGCCGGCGTTCTCCAGAGCCTCGTCACCAATACCGGCTCGCCAGTTTTCGGCTCCGAACTGACGGTCGCCGTCATCGCCGCGGTCGTGGTCGGCGGCACGCGCCTCGAAGGTGGCAAGGGATCCGCGCTCGGCACGCTGGGCGGCGTGCTCACCATCGGGTCGCTGACCATCGCAATGGAGTTCCAGTCCATTCCCGCATACGTCCAGCAGGTCGTATCCGGGCTTATCCTGATCCTGCTCGTCGTGCTCGATCGGGCCGTGACTACCAAGGGGAGGGCTCCGGGCACACGCCCCGCGCTCGTTCGCGACAATCCAATCACTCAAGGAGGAAACGTATGATTGGCAAGAGAAGCATGCTCCACATCACCGCCATGGCGGTGGTGCTGGCATCGACAGGCTGGGCCAGCGCAAAGACCGTCTGCTATGTGACCGCGGCGGATTCGCATGCCTATGCGACGCCGGCCAACAAGGCGCTTCAGGCGCGCGCCGACGAACTCGGCATCGAGGTCCTCAGCCTCAGCCAGGACTTCGATGTGCAGAAGGGCACCGAGCAGCTCAACACCTGCGTGGCCCGCAAGGTCGACGGCATCATCCTGTGGCCGCTCGACCCGCAGGCATACATCCCCGGCCTCGCCCGCGCGCAGCAGGCGAACATCCCGGCGATCCTGATCAACTCACCCATGGGTGACGACGCCAAGCCGTTCATCAAGTCGTTCACCGGTCCGGACGTCTACGAGGAAGGCAAGCTTGCGGCGGACTCGCTCAGCAAGGCGCTGGACGGCAAGGGCTCCGTCGTCATCATCGCCGGCCAGGCCGGCAATGGCACGACCATCGGCCGTGTCGACGGTTTCAACGACCGTCTCAAGGAGACCAATTCCGAGATCAAGGTTCTCGACACGGTCAATGCCGACTTCGACCAGCAGAAGGCCCTCGTCGTCAGCCGCGACCTGATCACCCGCTTCGGCGACCAGATCAGCGGCGTCTATGCCAATGACGACACCATGGCCCGCGGCTTCATCGATGCCTGGAAGGAGGCCAACCCGTCCAAGAAGGCGCCGCCAATCGTCGGTATCAACGGGCAGAAGGACGCTTTCGCGTCCATCAAGACTGACGAGATGTACTCGACGATTGTCCAGTCGCCCGTCGAGGACGGCAAGCTTGCGATCAACACCATGGCCGAAATCATGGACGGCAAGGAGGTCAAGGACCGCCTTCCGATTCCGTTGACCGTGGTGACCAAGGAAAACGTCGACTCGGTCGAACCGGCGTTCTGATGCGGCAAGCCGGTCCGGTCCAGAGCCGGACCGGCTTCTCCGCCCTTGCGGCAAGGCGTGATTTGTCGCCTGTCGCAACCTGTCCCGGCGGGTCCGGAGATGCGGTTATCGAGGACCGATCATGAAGTTCAGCCTGATCTTCTTCTCCAACTCCTATCCCGAGGAAGCTGGAGGCGCCTATGCCGTCATTTCGGAAATGGCAAAGTATGGCGACCGGCACGGCTTCGAGGCGGTGTGGATCCCGGAACGTCATTTCCATACGATGGGCGGGATCTACCCTAACCCGGCGGTGGTTGCTGCCTATCTGGCGTCGATCACCAGGACCATCCGGCTGCGCTCCGGCAGCGTCGTGGTGCCGTTGCATCATCCCGCCAGCATCGTGGAATCGTGGTCGGTGGTCGATCACCTCTCCAATGGCCGCGTCGATCTTGCCCTGGCGAGCGGCTGGAACGTCAATGATTTCGTGCTGGCGCCGGGCGCCTTCGCCAATCTGCGCGACCTATGGTTCGACCGCATCGACGAAATCCGCAACCTTTGGTCGGGGCGGCCGATGTCCTATCCCAATGGCGCGCAGAAACCGACGCAGATCGTCACCTATCCGCGTCCGGTCCAGCCCGAGCTGAACCTGTGGCTCACCGCGACCAAGCAGCCTGAATCGTTCCGCAAGGCCGGCGAGCTCGGCATGAACGTGCTGACGATGCTCTCCGGCATCTCGCTCGAACAGCTGGCGCAGAAAGTGACGCTCTACCGGCAGGGGCGGGAAAGCGCTGGGCTCGATCCCGCCACGGGCACCGTCACCCTTATGCTGCATACATTCGTCCATGAGGACATGGACACCGTCCATCGCGCAGTTCGGGGGCCATTCCTGGACTACATCAAGACCAGCCTGAAAAGCCACCTGCAAGGCGGGGCCGTCGATGTCGGGCATCAGCTCTCGGCCGACGAAATCGACAAGATGGCCGAATACTCTTTCGAACGCTATTTCGGCACCGCCGCCCTGTTCGGCACGGTCGCCGATACGCGCCGGTTCGCGCTGACGGCCGCGGAAGCCGGCGTCGACGAGATCGCCTGCCTGCTCGACTATGGCCCGACCGTCGCCGATATTCGCCTGAACCTGCCCTATCTCGCCGAGCTCAAGCACAGCTTCGAAACGGTGGAAGCCTGAGCGGCCGACGGCATGAAGAAGCAATCGGAAAGCCAGGACTCGCAACAACAGGACATTGACGCCGGGGCTCCGGCGGCGATGGCGATCGTCGGCATGTCGTGCCGCTTTCCCGGCAGCGTCGGCCCGGAAGCGTATCACCGCTCCCTCATCGAGGGCGCCGATCTCTTCTCGCCACCACCGCGCGAACGCTGGGACTGGTGCGGCGACGACCGCATCCGCGTGCCGAAAATGGGCGTGCTGGACGATATATTCGCCTTCGACAATGCGCTGTTCCGCATCTCCCCGCGCGAGGCGGAGACGATCGATCCGCATCAGCGCCTGATGCTGGAGGAAGCGTGGCTGGCCGTGCAGAATGCCGGCTACGATCACGCCGATTTCGCGCGGCGGACCACCGGGGTTTTCGTCGCAGTCTACAATCCGGATTTCCAGTTCTATGCGCGCGCCGGGGATTGGGACGATATCTCCAGCATGTATCTGGCGACCGGCAGTGCCCACACGATGGTGCCGAATCGCATCTCCTATGCGCTGGACCTGCGCGGGCCGAGCGAGGTCGTGGATACGGCGTGCTCAAGTGCGCTGGTCGCCGTTCACCGCGCGGTCGAGGCAATCAGGAATGGTGAGTGCGAGCAGGCGATCGTCGGCGGGGTGAGCCTGCTTCTGGAACCGAGCCGTCTGGTCAGGCTGCAGGAACTCGGCCTGCTCAGCCTGTCGGGGCAAAGCGCGCCTTTCGACAGGGATTCGCGCGGCCAAGTGCTGGGCGAAGGCGCCGCCGCCCTTGTCGTCAAGCCGCTCGACCGCGCCATTCGCGACCGCGACACGATCCACGCCGTCGTCCTTGGCGGCGGCGTCAACCATCAGGGCGCAACGTCGGGCGGGCTCACCCGCCCGAGCGCTTCCGCACAGGCCGAGCTGATCCGGCATACCTATCGCCGCCATCGCATCGACCCCGAGGCCGTCGGCTATGTCGAGGCACATGGCAATGGCGGCAGCGGCGATCTCAGCGAACTGCTGGCTTTCCAGAACGTGTTCGCCGATGGCATCCAAGTCGGCTCGGTCAAAGGCAATATCGGCTTTCTGGAAGCCGCCGGCGGACTATCGCAGATCATCAAGGTGGCCATGGGCATGAAGGAAGGCGTCATGCCGGCCACCCGCTCGCACCGTACATTGATCGAGGACGAAACACTGCGTCCTCGCGCAGTTCGGGTTCTCCAAACCGACGCGCCGCTGGGTGCATTCAGCGCCGGCGCCCCGCTGATGGCCGGCGTCCATGCCTACGGGCTGGGCGGTTGCAACGCGCATGTGGTGCTCGGTCAAGCGCCTGTCAGCGAAAGCGGCGCCGACACGCCGTATCCCATCCTGTTGTCCGCTGAGGACGAGGCCGGCCTGTCCGCCCGTACGCAACAGATGGTCCAGTGGCTGGAAGGCGGCCCGCCGGCCACCCTGCCGGACATCTCCTTTACGCTCACCGTTGGCATGCCCCAACAGCAACGGCGGGCGGCTTTTCTTGCCACGTCCAAAGACGAATTGATGCAACGGCTGCGGGGGGCTGGATCGGCCCTCACTGAAGGCACGGCGGTCCAGCCGGACATCCACAAGGCAGTGGCCGCATGGCTGGCCGGCGAACGGGTCGACTGGCATCGGCTGCTGCCGTCCGGCCGCAGGACAGTGGTGGCGCCGCAAGCCCTTCACCGGCGCCGTTTCCAGCTGCCGGCGCTTCGCAGGCAAGCGCACCAGGCTTGAAGGCCCGATCCGGCATAGTTGAAGGAGTGCCTCCGCTTCGTGCAGCGCCTCTGCTTGGCAAGGTCAGGATTGCCCGTGCCGCGGAGTCTCTGCCGCGAAGGCGTCCATGGAGCCGAACGGCCGCCAGACGACCAGTCCGACGCACAGGCAAAACGCCATAACGCCCGCTATCCAGAAGATGGCGACGACTGAAATGATCTGCGCGATCACGCCCGCGACCAGAAGAGCGCCGACATAGGACAGCCGGAGGATGTTGGAGTAGATCGAGCTGGCGTGGGCGGGCCGGTCGGCCAGCCGCTCCTGAAGAACGATCAGGCTGAGACCCATCATGGTACCGGTGACGATGCCGTTGATCACGCTGAGGGAAATCAATCCGAACAGATTTTCCATCAGCGCGGCGGTCAGGAAATAGACGCAAAGCAGGGCGCATGAGAGGAGCAGTATCCTCGCATAGCCGAACCGGTTCCTTATGGCGTTCGAGCCGGCGATGATCGGGACCTCGATGGCGGCCGCGATCGAGAAGGCCAGTCCGACATGAAATTCCGTCCCGCCGATCTGTACGAGCCGCCACGGTATGCCGAGCGCGCAGATTGAAATCAGCAGGTGCACGGACGACAGTGTGAGCACGGTGAGGACGATCGACTCCTGCCCGGACGTCCCTTGTGGGGCCGGCTTCGCGGATTCCGCTGCAAACGGGGTTTTCTGGGAAAAGAAAGCCTTGGTCCCGACGATGAAAACCGCCAGCAGCGCATAGGCCGCGGCCGCCGCGTAGAACACGGCGGCCTGTGAGTAGACGGTGGCAATGAGCCCCCCGAAAGGCGGTCCCGCCACCCAGCCGGCGCTTGCCAGCGCGCGGATAAAGCCGGTCGAAGACCGGTCGTTAATGAAGGCAAGCGCCATCAGTTGCGAGAACAGGCTCCCCGCTATCGCGATCAGGGACGCGAAGACGAGAAAATAGACCCAGTAGTTGGTCGCCAAAGCCAGGCACAGGCTGCCGGCCAGTCCGCAAAGGGCGGTTGCTATCGTGATGGGGTAGCGCAGTCGCGGTACGTCGCCGATCCTGCCCAGCATATAGACGGCGGCCGAAGAAGCGAGCGTCCCCGCTACCATGAAAAGGCTTGCATCGAAGTAGGTGGCGCCAAGCTTTACCGTCAGGAAAATCGGCAGCGTGGCGGAAAAGGCGGCCGTGATGCAGGCATTGAGGGCAACGCAAAAAGCTATCGATCCCGTGTATCCCTGCGATTTCCAGTCATTTTGACGAGGCATCAACTCTTCCGCATGCACGCCAGTACGATCATTACACTAATATTTCAGTGCGGCAACCACGAGTCGGCAGGGAGATCGAATGCGTCATGGCAAGAAACAGAACGGCAGGTCATCGCTTCTCGTCATGCTCCGCATGAGGCCAGGCATGACCGGACGACGACCCCAGCTGCTCACGAGGGACCAGTCCGCGCAACGGTTGCGCCACCACCACGATGCTGGGGTCGGCGCGTCATGAGCATGGGGCTAAAGGACATTCCTTCATGGACACACGACTCCGGATCAACGGTCGAACCTATGGGTTCGCTGTCGACAAGCGCACGACGCTGCCCGAGACACTTCGTAACCATCAATACGGTGACCCGCCGGTGGTGGAGCTGAGGGGGATCGAACCCCTGACCTCGTCATTGCGAACGACGCGCTCTCCCAGCTGAGCTACAGCCCCGTCCAGCGGATGGCGCATTTATGTGGCCGGCCGGGCAGCTGTCAAGCAAGCATTGCCGGTGACAAGCGAGCTCCATCAAGGACCCTTATCCTCAGAGCAAGCTGGACCTGGAATGATCTCGATGCACTCCCGCGTTCGTGCCGTGTTCGCTGAAAGTGCGGAAATATTGGAAGGAAAGGCCGTCGTCGGGCCCACATTGCAACGGCTTGGGCCCCACAAGACACTTCAGGCGAGCCTGCTCTTGCCGCATTCGGCTGCAGTGGCTACATGTCGGCAACAATCGGAGACCGGTATGTACGCCCTCATTCAAACCATTCTTATGGCGCTGAATATCTACTGGTGGATCATTATCGCCTCGGCCGTCTTTTCCTGGCTCTATGCCTTCAATGTCGTCAACCCGCGCAATCAGTTCGTCGGCACGATCGGCAATGCGCTCTACCGTCTTACCGAGCCGGCCCTGCGGCCCATACGCCGCTTTATACCCGACCTCGGCGGCATCGACATCTCGCCGATCATTCTCCTGCTGATCCTGTTCTTCCTGGAGCAGTTCATCATCTACACTATAGCCCCGGCTCTGCTCGGCTGATTGTGAGGGCACCGTTCCGGCTTCGCAGCGACGGCATCGATCTGTTTGTGCGGCTGACGCCGAAATCCTCGCTCGACAGGCTTGAGGGCGTGGAAGAAACCGCCGACGGCCGCAGTCATCTCAAGGTCCGCGTGCGCGCTGTGCCCGAGAAGGGTCTCGCCAACGCGGCGCTCATCGGGCTTGTCGCCAAGGCGCTCGGAACACCAACGTCGGCGATATCCGTTGTCGCCGGTGACACCGCGCGGCTGAAGACCCTGCATATCGCCGGCGATCCGGCCGTGTTGATTGACCGGATCGCGGGTCTGCCGACACGCTAGCGCCGTCGTCGTTTGAGCGATAATCTGCGAAGCCATTGCGATGGGGATGTCCGCATGCGCTTGCTGATCTTGATCCTTGCCGCAGTCGGTTTTTGCAGCGTCGCCCGGGCGGGCGACATTTCGAGCGCCTATACCGATCTCGACTGGAAGACGGACTGCGCCACTTACGCCCAGGCGGAGGAGGGCGAGGGCGACTGGTCCGACCTCGTCTGCTCGGGCTATCGCGGCTATCCGGTGATGATCGCCTATGACGATGCGCGGGAATCGCTTTACTACGGCTTTCCGGCCGCCGACATGACGGCGGTTTGGGAGAGCTTCGTCGGTTTCAATTCCGGCGGTCCAAGGATCGAATGGCGCATCGAGACCGATGGCGATATCGCCGTGCCCTTTGCCACCATCCATCGCCGTTCCGTCGCCAGCGCCGATGGGTCGGACAAGAAGATCGAGGTGCTGGTGGTCTCGAAAGTCGGCCAGCCGGAGGAGAAGCAGGGCTGCACGGTCGGGCTGGTGCTGGCCAGCGGCGTTCCGGACGCCAACGCGGCGGCGCAGAAGCTGGCGGACGAAAAGGTGCGCGCCTTCACCTGCGGCAAGGACCAGCGCGTGACGATCGGCGCGGTTCCGGCGTTCGGCCGGGTGGACAATTGAGACGGTGTGGCGCCTTCCCTTGAGGGGAGGAATCGCGCCGCTCCCGCAAAAAATCTGTCCACACCCCGAAAACCTCTCCCATACTTCTGCCCAATCGAAACGGAGGATGGGATGGGGACCTGGGAAGCAGATTGGAGCCGCGATGTGCTGGAGCGCATCGCGGCGCTGCTTTTCGTTCTCGCCGATCTCGCCGACCTTGCCGCCTGTGCGCCTTACCGCCGCCGCCGGCAGGTGCTCGAAATCCTGAGCCATGGCGAGGCCGTGGCCCGCCCCTTCGTCATCGCTCTGGCGACCGGAGCGCCGATGCCGGCAGATGGGCCAGCGGAAGCACCGGAAACGGCCGGCGATGCTGTGCGTCTCGCCGGGAGTTTGCGGGCGCTGGCGCTTGCGCTGTGTGTATTGTTGGCGCGGCGGTCGGCGCTTCGCCGAGCGGCCCATCCGCGGGCCGGATGGCACGGGCCTGCCAGGCCGGAAGGCCGTCAGACGTTGTCGTTCGCGCCTGACACCTCATGAAGTCAATCTGGCTGGCGTCGCATTCATGCCTGACAAACAACGGCTTTCCAGAACCTGGCGCACGAAAAACGCGCCGCCGGGAACGCGGGACTGTGCCATTGCCAGCGGCAAAAGGCAGAAAAGGCGCGGTCTACTTGCCCTTGGCCCGCTCGATTGCCTCGACGATCATCTTCTTGGCATAGGTGGCATCGTGCCAACCGGCAATCTTGACCCATTTGCCGGGTTCAAGATCCTTGTAGTGCTCGAAGAAGTGCGTGACCTGGTCCAGTGTGATTTGCGGCAGGTCGGTGTAGTTGAACACCTTCTCGTAACGCTTGGTGAGATGCGGCGACGGGACGGCGATGACCTTCTCGTCCTGGCCGGCATTGTCTTCCATGATGAGAACGCCGATGGGCCGCACATTGACGATGCAGCCGGGGATCAGCTCTCGCGTGTTGCACACCAGCACGTCGATCGGATCACCATCGCCGGACAGGGTGTGCGGCACGAAGCCGTAATTGCCGGGATAGCGCATTGGCGTGTGCAGGAAACGATCGACGAAGAGCGCGCCGGCGGCCTTGTCCATCTCATACTTGATCGGCTCGCCGCCGACAGGAACTTCAACAATGACGTTGACGTCGTCGGGCGGGTTCTTCCCGATGGCTATCGCTTCGATGCGCATGGCTTGCTCCCTCTCTTGTGCAATCGATAGAGGGACAAATGCTGCGGTGCAATGCGGCGAAAGCGCCACCGGTCACCGGCTTGTCTATTCCCAGACGAAAGCGATCTTCTTCAAGGCCCTCTGCTCGAAGATCTCGACCCCCTCGGCGATATCGCGGCCGCCGGCGCCGGTGTAGAAGGCCAGCGCGTTGGCGTTGTCCTCGAGCGCCCATACAACCATGCCCCGCAGGCCGTTATCGGCAAGCGCCCGGCGCGCGGCGGCGAAAAGCCTGCTGCCGAGGCCGATGCCCTGATATTCGGGGCGCAAATAGAGCTCGTAGATCTCGCCCTGCTGCCTGAGTTCGCGGGCGCGGTTGCGGCCTATGGTGGCATAGCCGGCAATGTTGCCGCCGATCTCGACGACCAGAACGGTGGCGGCGCGGCGTATCGCGTTCGCCCACCAGTCGGCGCCCCGGCGGTTGATCATGGAAGACAGCGCCCGGTGCGGAATGATGCCGGCATAGGCGCCGCGCCAGGCCTCCATGTGCACGTCGGCGATCTCCCGCGCGTCACGCGGTTCGGCCTTCCTGATGTCGATCGTCAACGTGTTCATGATTTGTTAACCATAGCCCGACGTTGCGCGCTTGCAAAGAGTCCGGCGTCAATTCGCACAGGGCTATGGGTAGAGATGGCGACGCGCTGCGGCGGAACGCTGCGCAACGCCTTATCGCCGGAGACTAGAGGCTAGATTTCGACCAGATGGTCGTCGAGCTCGTTGGTATCGCCCGGCGATACGGGAAAATGCTCCGCCAGCACCGAACCGACCGTTGCAACTGCCGTGACGAACCCATCGGCCAGACGGTCGCCGCGGGCGTGAGCGATGAGGTCGCGCACGACACCGTCCCAGACATGCTGGCCGACGCGGCCGTCAATCCCATTGTCGGCCACGACCTCGGCGTAGCGCTCGGCCAGCGAGACGAAGATGAGCACGCCGGTGCGCGCGCTCGTGAGATGGACGTTGCGGGCAAGAAACTGCTTGACCGCGTTGGCATGCGCCGCCTGATAGCGGAGCCGCCGCGGCACGAGGTGGATCCTGAGACCTGGGAAAGCCCATAGGAGCGCAAAGACGCACAGGATCGCCAGGCCTTGGGCCGAAACGAAATACGGCAGCCGCACCGACAGCCACCAGGCCTCGATGCCAATCGTCAGCAACAGGGAAACGATCAGCATGGCAAGAGTTGCGGTGAAAGCGGCCGGATAGAAATAATTGTCGCTGGCGCGCGCCACGACGCAGTAGATTTCGCCGTCGGTCTGTTGCTCGGCCGCCCGGATAGCGGCGGTGATGCGCGCATGCTCTTCGGCGGTGATCGGACGTGTCGCCATCGTTCACCAGCTCCCCGAAGATCCGCCGCCGCCGGACGAGCCGCCACCGCCCGAAAAGCCGCCGCCTCCACCACCCGAAGACCAGCCGCCGCCGCCGGACGACCAACCACCGCCGCCTGTGGTCCACGAGCCACCGGAAGAGGAGCGCTTTCTATTGGTGTCGAAGGTCATGCCCAGCCACCTGTACCGGCCCGGTGCGATCTTCGTGCCCAGGATCGGCGGCAGGATGGCCATGGCGAAGCTGCCGAAGAAAATGGTGAGCCAGATGGCGATGAAAATGAAGAAGATGATGGCATCGGGATCGATGGATGTGTCGGGGTTGCGCTTGCCGCGCGCCTCCAGCTCCTCCGGATTGCCTTCCAGCACCATGATCATGTCATCAACGGCCTTCGATATACCGCCGGAGAAGTCACCGGCGCGGAATGCCGGCACCATGTCGTTTTCGATGATCAGCTTCGTATGCAGGTCGGTCAGCGTGCCTTCCAGGCCGTAGCCGACCTCGATGCGCATCTTGCGGTCGTTCTTCGCGACCAGAAGCAGCGCCCCATTGTCCTCGCCCGCCTGGCCGAGACCCCAGTCACGGAACAGGCGGTTGGCGTAGGGCTCGATCTCTTCGCCGTTCAGGCTGTCGACAGTGGCGACGACAATCTGGTCGGATCCTTTCTTTTCGAAGTCGGCCAGCTTCTGGGTAAGCAGTACCTCGGTGGCGGCGTCGATAATGCCGGCATTGTCGACGACCCGCCCTGTCAGCTTCGGCAGGTCCTGCGCGAATGCGACGAGCGGAAAAAGGAGGCAAGCCAGCGCGAACGCCATCAGCCGAATGCCGACGGGCATCCTTCTCCTGCTATGAAGCAAGGGCGAAAATCGCCAGTCGAAGCTATCCGGCATGACTGTCACGCATGCACGCGAATACTCAACCGCCCTGCTTGGCGCCGGTGCCGAAATCGACCTTCGGCGTCTCCATCTTGTCCTGCTCGATCGTGAAGGTCTGGAACGGCTGGTTGCCGCGGAACCACAACGTCGCCCAGATCACCGAGGGGAAGGTCCGCAGGGTCAGATTGTAGTCGCGGACCGCCTGGATGTAGTCGCGGCGCGCAACGGCGATGCGGTTCTCGGTGCCTTCGAGCTGCGCCTGCAGCGCAAGGAAGTTCTGGTTGGCCTTGAGGTCGGGATAGTTCTCGGTGATGGCGAGCAGGCGCGACAGCGCGCTGGTCAGGCCGGATTGGCTGTCCTGGAACTTTTTGAAGGCCTCGGGGTCCGAAAGTGTCTCCGGCGTCACCGTCACCTGCGTTGCCTTGGCGCGCGCTTCGACCACGGCCTGTAGCGTGTCCTGCTCATGCGACGCGTATCCCTTCACCGTCTCGACGAGATTGGGAATGAGATCGGCGCGGCGCTGATACTGGTTCAGCACTTCGCTCCAGGCCGCCTTGGCGTTTTCCTCGGCGGTCGGAATGGTGTTGTAGCCGCAACCGGCGAGCAGCGGCAGCAGAACCGCCAGTGTCAGGAACGACAAAAGACTGCGAAGCGACGGAAGCGAAGAATGACGCGCGGCGAGCATGACTGTTTTCCTCGTGGACTGTAGTGCGAAGCTTTAGCACAAACCACGCGCAAGGAAATGACCCCCGTTGCATCCGGTAGAGCCCACGTGACAGACGCCCGCAACCCTCTACACTGGTTCTTTCAATGAGGATTCGTGATGGCTGGACGCAGCGACGATGAACGGGAATCGCGCCGCATTCTCGAGCGCATTCAGCGCGAGACCGATCCTGGCGGCTCGCTTCTGGGCAAGGCGGCGAAGGGTGCGCACAATCATGTCGCCGCCGCCGATGTCGACCCTGCCGACAAAATAGAATATTGGGGAACGCGCATTGGCAGAGCCCTCGGACTCCTGCTCGCGGTCGCCATGCTGGCGTGGCTGGTCTATTTTATTTTCAACCGGGGATAAGGCTTGAGAATGAGCGCCGAAACCACCGACGCCCCGCGCGCCGTCATTGTTGTTTCCAGTCATGTTGCGCGCGGGTCGGTCGGCAACCGCGCTGCCGTTTTCGCCCTGGAATGTCTCGGTTTTCCGGTATGGGCGGTACCCACGGTGATCCTGCCATGGCACCCCGGACATGGGCGGGCGACAAGGATCGTTCCGCCGGCGGAACAATTTACCGCTTTGATGGCCGACCTTGAACGCGCGCCATGGCTGGGTGAAGTCGGCGCAGTGCTTTCGGGTTACCTCGGCGACGCATCCCAGGCCGACGCCGTGGCGGGTCTGGTCCGGGCAGTGAAGACGAGGAACCCTGCATCCCTCTATATCTGCGATCCGGTCCTCGGAGATTCCGACGGACTTTATGTTCCCGAGCCGACGGCGATCGCGCTCCGCGACAGACTGATCCCGCTCGCCGATATTGCGACGCCGAACCGCTACGAACTGGAATGGCTGACGGGTGTGGAACTGCCGGATCTGAAATCCACCATCGCCGCCGCGCTTCACGCCGGACCACCGACGATGCTGGTCACGTCGGCGCAGTCGATGATGGCTGGCGGCACCGGCAATCTGCTGCTCGATTCCAGCCATGCGCTGCTTGCCGAACACCGGGTGATCGCGCAGCCGCCCAACGGGCTGGGTGACCTGACCGCCGCCATCTACCTGGCGCGTATCATGTCGGGCCAACCGCCGGCCAAGGCGCTGCAAACCACCACCGCCGCCGTGTACGAAATTCTCGCCCGCACCGCCAAGCGCGGCGGCGACGAACTGCAGCTTGAAACGGACGCTCAAAGCCTCTCGCATCCCATGGCCATGGTTCAACTCCGCCATCTGCTGCATCCAGGCCGCAACAAGCTGGCTTAGACTGGCAGGATGGGCATGGCTCCAACGCTGGCTGGTGTGGATGGCTGCAAGGCCGGATGGATAATGGTGCGCCATGAAGGCGACGATCCTCCCACGACTGCCGTGTTTCCCGTCTTCGCCGAATTGATCGCGACGCTGCCGGATGACGCCATCGTCGCGGTCGACATGCCGATCGGTCTTCCGGAAACCTGCGGACGCAGCGGGCGTGGACCCGAAATTCTGGTGCGCCCGCTTCTCGGCGCGCGGCAGTCGAGCGTCTTTGCCATTCCATCGCGCGCGGCAATCTACGCTGAGGCAGATGCCTTCACGGACATCGAAACCTGGTATGCCGCGCATCGGCGAGCAAGCCTCGTCGCCAGGGCGACCTCCGACCCGCCGCGCGGCGTATCCATTCAGGCTTTCGGTTTGTTCGCCAGGATCCGTGAGATCGACGCCCTGCTGATCGCCCGGCCGGACCTGCGGACCCGCATCTTCGAGTCCCACCCGGAAGTTGCGTTCTGGCGGCTCAATGGCGGCAGGGCGATGCAGTTGCCGAAGAAAATCAAAGGCGCCGTCAATCCTTCGGGGATGGAAGAGCGCAAGGCGCTGCTTGGCCGTTGTGGCTATGATCGCGCCTTTCTCGACATGCCGCCGCCACGTGGAGCTGGGACCGATGACTTCCTCGACGCCACGGCGATGGCTGCGATAGCGCGGCGCATCGCCGATGGCGACGCCGTTTCCTTTCCGGATCCGCCCATGAAGGACGGCCTTGGCGTTCCGATCGCCATCTGGGCGTGAGCACGGCTCGATGGTGTCGTCACCGCTTGTCCGGATCAAGGCCTGCACGATTCAGGATTGATCGGCACGCACTTTTCGCCTTAATAGCCGCCGATGCCTCATTTGCCCGAACACCTCCTCACCGGCTACCGCAATTTCATTACCGGTCGCTATGTCACAGAGGGCAGCCGCTACCGGTCGCTGGCCCGCGAGGGACAGACGCCGGAAAGCATGATCATTGCCTGCTGCGATTCCCGTTCGGCGCCCGAAGTCATCTTCGACGCCGGGCCGGGCGAATTGTTCGTCGTCCGCAATGTGGCCAACCTCGTGCCGCCCTATGCACCCGATGGCGAGTTCCATTCCACTTCAGCGGCGCTCGAGTTCGCGGTGCAGGTCCTCAAGGTCAAGAACATCGTCGTCATGGGCCATGGCCGCTGCGGCGGCATAAAGGCGGCGCTCGATCCGGCTTCATCCCCGCTGTCGCCCGGTGACTTCATCGGCAAATGGATGAGCCTGATCGGCCCGGCTGCCGAAACCGTTTCGGCATCGACGATGATGACGGCCGGCGAGCGTCATACCGCGCTCGAGCGTATCTCCATCCGCTATTCGATCGCCAATCTGCGGACGTTTCCCTGCATCTCGATCCTGGAAGGCAAGGGCCGGCTGGCGCTTCACGGCGCCTGGTTCGACATTTCCACCGGCGAATTGTGGGCAATGAACACGCAGACCGGCGATTTCGAAAAGCCGGAAATCGACTGACATCTTCTGTTCGGCGTCGAACCGTCATAGGCTGCGGCTATGGCTCCCGCGTTGCTGCGCCTCCTTTACCTGTCGATCGTGCTGCTTACGGCAGCAGGTCCGGTACGCGCGGATGACGCGGCGGTCATCGGCAAATGGTATGGCGCCCTGCTCACCGCCGATCGCGCGGTCCTTTCCGAGCTTCTTGCCGAGAACGCCCGTATCCGGCTCGACGATCTCGGCATCGAGCAGAGCAAGGACGAATTCATCGCTTCGATGGACGAATGGGAGGGCGCGGTCGCGGGCGCTGCGATACGGCACCGGATAGACAGCCAAGCGGCTGGCGTCACGACCGTGACCGCATGCTACGACTTCCCGGCCAACGACATCATGATGCAGGAAACTTTCACCATCGAAGGCGACCACGTCGCCGCAAGCACCCAGGCGACGGTCGCCGAAAACTGCGACAGCTTCTGATCGGTGAGGTTGCCGAGCGCGGTGCATCATCCTACATCGGTTGCGGCCCGCGATTGCCAAGCCCTGTCACTGAAAGTCCTCCCAATGTCCAAATCTCCCGACCTCGCCTCGCATCCGCTGACCGCATGGAACGGCCCGCTCGGCCTTCCCGATTTCGAACAGATAGGCGATGGCGATTTCGGTCCGGTTTTCGACATGGCCTTGAGAGCGCATGAGGCCGAGATCGAGCAGATCGCCAACAGCAAGGACAAGGCGACCGTCGAAAACACGCTGGCGGCGCTGGAACTAGGCGGCGAGGCGCTGGACCGCGTCTCCGCGATCTTCTGGTGCCGCGCCGGCGCGCACACCAATGAGACGATCCGGGCGCTGGAACGCGAAATCGCGCCGAAGATGTCACGGCATTTCTCCGCCATCTCGATGAACGAACAGCTCTTTGCCCGCATTGACGACCTGTATCAGCGCCGCGCCAGTCTCGGCCTCGACCCCGAAACCCTGCGTGTCCTTGAAAAGACCTGGAAGGGCTTCGTCCGGTCGGGCGCCAGACTGGATGCCGAGGGCAAGAAGCGGCTGGCGGCGATCAACGAGGCGCTTTCTTCGCTCGGCACGGCATTCGGCCAGAACCTGCTGGCCGACGAGAGCGAATGGGCGCTGTACCTCGACGAGGCCGACCTTGCCGGGGTGCCTGACTTCCTGAAAAGCGCCATGGCCGAGGCGGCCGAACTGCGCGGCCAGAAGGGCCGCTATGCGGTGACGCTGTCGCGGTCGATCTACGAGCCGTTTTCGTGTTTCTCGGAGCGGCGCGATCTGCGCGAGGCCGCCTGGCGCGCCTTCACCATGCGCGGCCAGAATGGCGGCGCCACCGACAACACCGCGGTCGTCCGCGACATGCTGGAACGTCGCGCGGAGAAGGCCAAGCTCTTGGGCTATGAAAGCTACGCGGCGCTCAAGCTCGACGACACCATGGCGAAGACGCCGAAAGCAGTCCACGCGCTGCTCGATCCCGTGTGGGAAAAGGCGCTCGGGAAGGCCCGTGGCGACCAGACGCAGATGGAAAAGCTGGCCGCCGACGCCGGCAGCAACGAAAAGTTTTCGGCCTGGGACTGGCGCTACTACCAGGAAAAACTGCGGGCGCAGAAATTTGCCTTCGATGACGCCGAACTGATGCCCTATCTGCAGCTCGACCGGATCATCGACGCCTGCTTCGATGTGGCTCACCGGTTGTTCGGCATCACGATCGAGGAAAAGAAGGGCATCCCGCTCTGGCATCCGGACGCGCGCGCCTTCGTCGTCAGGAACGCCGACGGCTCCGAGCGCGGGCTTTTCCTGGCGGACTATTTCGCCCGGCCCTCGAAACGGTCCGGCGCCTGGATGAGTTCGCTGCGATCCGGCTACAGGCTGGGCCAGGGCTCGACGCCGATCATCTACAACATCATGAATTTCGCCAAGCCGCCGGCCGGTGAGAGGGCGCTGCTCTCGGTCGACGAGGCGCGGACGCTGTTCCACGAATTCGGCCATGCCTTGCATGGGATGCTGACGGACGTCACCTGGCCTTCCGTTGCCGGCACCTCGGTCAGCCGCGATTTCGTCGAGTTGCCGTCACAGCTCTACGAACATTGGCTGACGGTTCCGGCGGTGCTGGAAAAGCACGCGCTGCACGTCAAGACAGGCAAGCCGATGCCGAAGGAACTCCTCGACAAGATGCTGGCGGCGCGCACCTTCGATGCCGGCTTCCTGACCGTGGAATTCACTTCGTCGGCGCTTATGGACATGGCCTACCACGCCAGGGCCGATGCCCCGGCCGAGCCGCTCGCCTTCGAGGCCGAGACTTTGCGCGAACTCGCCATGCCCGACACCATCGCCATGCGCCACCGCACCCCGCAATTCGGCCATGTCTTCGCCGGCGACGGCTATTCGGCCGGTTACTATTCCTACATGTGGTCGGAGGTGCTGGATGCCGATGCATTCTCGGCCTTCGAGGAAACCGGCGATCCGTTCAACCCGATGCTGGCCGAGAGGCTGCGCAAGAATATCTACGCAGCCGGCGGCTCGAAGGACCCCGAAGAACTGTACAAGGCGTTCCGCGGCAAGATGCCCTCGCCCGAGGCGATGCTGGTCAAGCGCGGTCTGGTTTAGCCTTTTTGATCTGACGATCACGCGAAACGGGCCGGGAAAGGCCCGTTTTAAATCAATCTGCCTACGTAAAATATTGCCCGCCGTTGGCGGTGAGCGTCGAACCGGTGATGAAACCAGCTTCCTCGGAAGCGAGGAACACGACGCAGCGTGCGATTTCCTCGGGCTCGCCGAGGCGGCCTATCGGAATCTGGGCGATGATGGATTCGCGCACCTTGTCCGGCACCGCCATCACCATGTCGGTGGCGATGTAGCCGGGGCAGATGACGTTGACGGTAATGCCGGCGCGCGCGCCTTCCTGCGCCAATGCCTTGGTGAAGCCGATGTCGCCGGCCTTGGAAGCCGAATAGTTCGCCTGCCCCATCTGACCCTTCTGGCCATTGATCGAGGAGATGGTGATGACACGACCGAACTTGCGGTCGCGCATGCCGCTCCACAGCGGATGGGTCATGTTGAACACGCCGGTGAGGTTGGTGTCGATCACCTCTTTCCACTGCTGCGGCGTCATCTTGTGGAACATCGCGTCGCGGGTGATGCCGGCATTGTTGACCAGCACGGAGACCTGACCGAGATCCGCCTCGACCCGGCTGATGCCGGCGGCGCATGCCTCATAGTCGGCGACAGACCATTTGTAGGTCTTGATGCCAGTCTCGGCGGTGAATTTCTGCGCCGCCTCGTCATTGCCGGCATAGTTCGCCGCAACGGAATAGCCGGCATTTTTAAGCGCGACCGAGATCGCGGCGCCGATGCCGCGCGACCCGCCCGTGACGATTGCTACCTTGGACATGAGTTCTCCCTCCCTCGTGGTAAGTCGGCAGTTGGCAATCGGCAATGGGCAGTCGTTTTCCGTTCTTTTCCGACTGCCGACTGCCTAATTCCGACTGCCGTTCAGTTCATCGCTTCCACACACATCGCCACGCCCATACCGCCGCCGATGCACAGCGTGGCGAGGCCCTTCTTCGCGCCGCGGCGCTTCATCTCATGCACCAGCGTGTTGAAGACGCGGGCGCCGGAGGCGCCGATCGGGTGGCCGATGGCGATTGCCCCGCCATTGACGTTGACGATATCGGGGTTCCAGCCCATGTCCTTGTTGACGGCGCAAGCCTGCGCGGCGAAGGCCTCGTTGGCTTCGACCAGATCGAGGTCGCCCACCGACCAGCCCGCCTTTTCCAGCGCCTTGCGCGAGGCGGGGATCGGCCCGGTCCCCATGATCGCCGGATCGACGCCGGCGGTCGCCCACGAGGCTATGCGCACCAGCGGGGTGATGCCGCGCCGCACCGCCTCGGCTTCCGTCATCAGCAGGGCGCCGGCGGCGCCGTCATTGATGCCGGAGGCGTTGCCGGCCGTCACCGTGCCGTCCTTGTCGAAGGCGGGCTTCAGCTTGGTCATGGCATCGATGGTTGCGCCATGGCGGATATATTCGTCCTGGTCGATGACCGTATCGCCCTTCCGGCCCTTGAGTGTCACGGCGACGATCTCGTCCTTGAACCGTCCGGCCTTCTGCGCCGCCTCCGCCTTGTTCTGCGAGGCAAGCGCGAACGCGTCCTGATCGTCGCGGGTGATCTGGAACTGCCTGGCGACATTCTCGGCGGTGTTGCCCATGTGATAGCCGTTGAAGGCATCCCACAGCCCGTCCTTGATCATTGTGTCGATCAACTTGGTGTCGCCCATCTTGATCCCGGCGCGCAGGTGCTGGGCATGCGGCGACAGCGACATGGATTCCTGCCCGCCGGCGACGATCATCCTGGCGTCGCCCGCTGCGATCTGCTGCATGCCAAGCGCGATGGCCCGCAGGCCCGAGCCACAGACCTGGTTGAGGCTCCAGGCGGTGGTCTCCTTCGGCAGGCCGGCGTTCATCGATGCCTGGCGCGCCGGGTTCTGGCCCTGCGCGGCCGTCAGCACCTGGCCGAGAATGACTTCGTCCACTTCATGCGGCTCGACCCCGGCCCGCGCCAGAAGCTCGCGGATCACCACCGCGCCGAGTTCATGGGCCGGTGTCGCGGCGAACGACCCGTTGAAAGAGCCGACGGGCGTTCGCGCGGCACTGGCTACGACGATGGCGTTGGAAGCGGGCATATTCTTCTCCAGACTTCTGTCAGTTTCTCGGACTTAACGAGACTTTGCCCGTTCCTGCCCGGCTGTCAAACCGGAAATGGAAGCTGTCCGGCGCCGGCGAGCCGGCCCCGAAAAAATGCTGCGCAGCATTTCGCAGCGCAGAAAACGCTGGAAAAATCCCGCACTGCACAAACCGCTTGGAATTGTGACGGCTTTGCGCATATCCTTTCCTGGATCGTTATATTAGCGACGGCTTACGCGCCGGTGTCCGGGGGAGGATTATGATGGCTGCGAAAGACGAACCGGTGGTGATCAAGAAATACGCCAACCGGCGTCTCTACAACACCGGGACCAGCACTTACGTCACCCTCGAAGACCTGGCCGAAATGGTCAAGAAGGGCGAGGAGTTCACCGTCCAGGACGCCAAGACCGGCGACGACATCACCCATCCGGTGCTGACGCAGATCATTTTCGAACTGGAGAACAAGGAAGGGCAGAACATGCTGCCGATCCCGTTCCTCCGCCAGCTCATTGCCTTCTACGGCGACCAGATGCAGATGATCGTGCCGAGTTTCCTCGAGCAGTCGATGGTCGCCTTCTCCAAGGAGCAGGAGCGGTTTCGCGAGCAGATGAAGTCGGCCATCGGCAAGACGCCGATGGACATGATGAAGATGGCAACGCCGATGAAGGCGCTGGAAGAACAGACGCGCCGCAATGTCGAGATGTTCCAGAACGCCATGCGCATGTTCACGCCGTTTCCGCCGGCCGGGAACACCAATGCCGCGCCCGATGCGCAGGAGCCGGAAGCGCCGGGGAAGGCCGACGATCTTCAGGAGCTGAAAGAGCAGATCGCCGCCATGCAGAAGAAACTGGACAAGATGTCCTGATGCCTGCGGGGCTGGCCTAGCCAGAACGACCAGCCCGGCCTACGCGAAAAGGTCCTTGTAGCGTTCCCTGAGCAGGTTCTTCTGTACCTTGCCCATCGTGTTGCGGGGCAGTTCATCGATGACGAAGATGCGCCGCGGCTGCTTGAAGCGGGCGAGCTGGTCGCGGATGGCGGCGAGTAGCGCCTTCTCTTCCACATGATTATCCCGACGCGCCTTGACGACGCCGACCACCGCCTCGCCGAGATCGGCATGCCGACCACCGCCGATTCCCCGACGCCCGGCAGAGCATCGAGGAGCAGTTCCACCTCTTTCGGATAGATGTTGTAGCCGCCAGAGATGATCAGGTCCTTGGCGCGGCCGACAGTGCGTTGGCAAAGAGGGCGGTCATGCGGATGAAACTGCGCATGGCTGAGCTCGCGCCCGTCCTTCAGCGCCAGGAACGCGCCTCGTACTGTTCATGGGGACGGAAAAGCGCGTCGTAAAGTGTATTGGCCATATTGGTGTTCCCGATTACTGCGCCTTTCAGCACCGAAGCGCGCCAGCCAACAAGCCCAATCGCTGTTCTGGCCTTTGCAGAGCGAGGCATACCCGCCTAGGTTAGCGTAAAATCCTGCGACTCAGCGGCAGCTTGAAGACTGAAAGCCAATAATGTCAGACCAAAAACGGGTTCCCGTCTTCGACGGCCACAACGATACGCTGCTTAAGCTTTACGCAAACCCGCAAGCCGACAAGGTCGGGCTTTTCGTCGATGGCGCGCCGGCCAGCTGGCACATCGACCTGCCGCGGGCACGCAAGGGCGGCCTGGCCGGCGGCATGTTTGCGATCTTCCCGCCGCCGCTGGAACAGCGCCGGGCCACGGCTTCCAGCGCGCTCAGCGTCGATGAACCCCTGCCGCCGGAACTGCCGCTGGAAGCGGCGCGCGGATTTACCTTCGCCATGGCCGCCATCCTGCTCGAATTGGACCGGGCAGGGGCGCTCAAAATCTGCCGCAGCGCCGCTGAGGTAAGCGCCGCGATGCACAACGATATGATGGCGGCGATCTTCCATATCGAAGGCGCGGAGGCGATCGACCCCAGGCTGGATGCGCTGGAAGTGCTGCACGCCGCCGGCCTGCGCTCGCTCGGCATCGTCTGGAGCCGGCCTAACGCCTTCGGCCAGGGCGTCCCCTTCCGCTATCCTTCCTCGCCCGATACCGGCGACGGGCTGACGGACGCCGGCAAGGCGCTGGTCAAGGCCTGCAACGAACTGAAAATCCTGATCGACCTGTCGCATCTCAATGAAAAGGGTTTCCGCGATGTGGCGGCGCTGACGGATGCGCCACTGGTGGCGACGCATTCCAACGTCCATGCCATCTGCGCCCATGCCCGCAATCTGACCGACTGGCAGCTCGGCGCGATCCGGGACACCGGCGGCATGGTCGGGCTGAACTTCGCCACCGGCTTCCTCAACCCGAAAGGTCCCGGCGCTGGCGGGGCAAACATCGAGATGATGGTTCGCCACATCGATGCCCTGCTAGAAGCGCTGGGCGAGGATGGTGTCGGCCTGGGCTCGGATTTCGATGGCGCCCCGATCCCACCGGAGATCGGCGACGCCGCCGGCCTGCCGCGGCTGATCGAGGCGTTCGCCAAGCACGGCTACGGCACTGCTCTGATCGAAAAGATCGCCTGGAAGAACTGGGTGAACATGCTGGAGCGCACGATCGGATAAGTCCAGCCTCGGGGCGGCCTGTCGTCTTGTGTCCGCGCTGTCGGCGTCAGCCTTTGCGCGGTTTCGCCGCCTTAGCTGAAGCCGCGGATTTGCCTGCAGGCTTCGTAGCCGCCTTTGCCCGTGCCGGCGACTTTTTGGAAGAAGCGATGGACTTCGTCTTTTCGGCATCGATCTCGGTGGCGGCCTGGTGCCAGTGGCGTTCGTGGGCGCCGTCGGGCCTGCCTTCATTTTCCCAGATCGCATGAGCGCGTTTGCGGATACGATCCTGCTTGTCGTCGAACATGGAACAACACCTCTCCGTTCAATGCAGAAATGCGATGACTGACAAAGGGGTTCCGGCGCGCCGCCGAAATGTTCGGCCGCGCCGGCTTGTCCTGATGTTGTAGCATGAACGGGGGCAACCATGAATGGCTGCAGCAGCACCGGACCCGTGACAGGTTCAGCACAAGGATTGGAGTAGCGGGCGGAGAGCGACGAACCGGAATGAGACTCAAATCTACGTTCGTCGCCCTCCCTATGTCCGAGGACTCGGCTTTCCTAGGCGGCCGGTTGCTCTCCCCGTGCGGTCCGGACCCATTGTTCGATGTCGGCAAGGTTTGCGGGCACCGGCAGCCCACACTGGGCAAGTTCCGTGTCCAGCTTGAGGGTAATGCCCTGCTTGCCCTGCGCCAAAGCGTCGGCGATGGGGCCGTTCGAAAGCTGGGTCTTGGCATTCTGAAGATCCGACGCCCCCTCGCACAGGTGGACGACGTTACCGCCTGCACTCCACCACACATGGTCCTCGCCGACGAGCTGTGTCACCACCTGGGACTCGACAACTGCCTGTTCCTGCGACAACGGCTTGAAGTCGATGCCGAGCGCGACCGCCGCGAGCGCGACGACAATGCCGGCAGCGCCTGCTATCCCCTTCTGCTGCTGGTTCATATCCTTGTTGGTGAAGATCAGGATGATCAGCGGCAGGAAAGCCAGAAGCGCAATAAAGGCTCCGAGCTGGTTCTGAATGAAGAACCTCACAGGCTCGTTCCTGGAAGCGGGATCGTGACGATTCGCGCTCTTCCAAAGCTGCGAGCCGATGATCGCGAGTAAGCCAATGACGGCGATGAACCCGAGAAGCGTCCACCATCGCCACTGCGGAAAGCCATGACTGGCGGCCAATTCGTCGAACGACGGCCGCAGCAGCCAGAAGATGGCGACCAATTCGAGCGCAATCGCGACCGCCCACAGCACCAAGGCGATGATCCGCGAACGCGTCGCCTGTGCCTTGGCCGCCGGGGCGGGCGTGAAAATCGGCGCCGAGGCCGGCTCGGCGGTTTCTTTGGTTGTCCTGGCCATGAATCCCTCTCTTCTGCTTGACGCTATTGACCGGCTGCGGAGTTTCCACCGAAGCGATCAGTCATCTCTACAATATTGGCGTCAGGGATGCGACAGCTAGCAGATGAGGAATGGAGTTCGAACTCGGAGCCAAGCCGACGACTGTCCGCTGGCCGGTCAGGCCGCAGCATGGGAGCCGTGAGCGAAGCGAACTGGTAGCGATAAGAAAACTGGCGGAGAGGGAGGGATTCGAACCCCCGATGGGCTTGCACCCATGCCGCATTTCGAGTGCGGTGCATTCGACCACTCTGCCACCTCTCCGGGGTCGCTGGTCCGCCGTTGCCGGCGCGGCGACTAGATAACGACTGCAAGGCTGGGACACAAGGCCTAATCTGGGCCCAATCTGCCGTTCCGGATCGCCGAACGGGCGCCTTGCCTTGACTCGGGCATGACCTTCGGTTAGGGACGGCGCGCAATCGGCGTGGGAAGCTTTCCGCGCCGCTTGTTTATTGAACCCGCAGACTGACAAAAAGACGGCCGGACCGCCCTTCTCCCCGTGAGACCAGCGATCCGCAAGGCCGACCGAACAGCGAAAGGCAAAAAATGTTCGCAGTCATCAAAACGGGCGGCAAGCAGTATCGCGTTGCCGCCAACGATCTCCTGAAGATCGAAAAAGTCGAAGGCCAGGTCGGCGATATCGTCGAAATCGGCCAGGTTCTGGCGCATGGCGAAGGCGACAACGTCACCTTTGGCGCGCCTTTCGTCAGCGGCGCGCTTGTCACCGCCGAAGTCGTCGAGCAGGGCAAGAATCGCACCGTCATCGCTTTCAAGAAGCGCCGCCGGCAGAATTCCCGCCGCAAGATCGGCCACCGCCAGCTTCTGACCACCGTCCGTATCTCCGAGATCCTGCTGGATGGCGCCAAGCCGTCGAAGAAGGCGGCGGCGAAGCCGGAAGCCAAGGCGGAGGCGAAGGCCGAGAAGACCGAAGCCGCCCCGAAGAAGGCAAAGGCCGCGGAAGCTGACGACAGCACCAAGGCCGCCGCCGCGGCGCCGCTGTTCAAGGCGCCGAAGGGCAAGGGCGACGATCTCACGGTCATCAAGGGCATCGGCCCGGTTGCCGCCAAGGATCTGAACGAGCAGGGCATCACCACTTTCGCCCAGCTTGCCAAGCTCACCGACGCCGACGCCGAGAAGATCGACGCGTCGATGCCGTTCAGCACCGACCAGATCAAGGATTGGCGCGAACAGGCCAGGGAACTGGCAAAATAATTTGTCAGCAACCCTGACCGACCGGACTTGAAACGGAACGCGAACGCGTTCATAAGCATCGCAGGCGCCCGAAGGGGCGCAAAGGAGCAATAAGATGGCACACAAGAAAGCTGGCGGTTCGTCGCGCAACGGTCGCGATTCCGAATCCAAGCGCCTTGGCGTGAAGAAGTTCGGCGGCGAAGCTGTTCGCGCCGGCAACATTATCGTGCGTCAACGCGGCACCAAGTGGCATCCGGGCACCAATGTCGGGCTTGGCAAGGACCACACCATTTTCGCGCTTGAAGCCGGCGCAGTCGCCTTTTCTAAGAAAGCCAACGGCCGAACCTACGTATCGGTTAACCCGATGCAGAAGGCCGCGGAGTAGCCGGTTCCGCACTACAACACCGGCGCCCCATCTCGGGAACCGGTGTCTGGCGCAGCCAGGAAAAGGATCAGGGGAGATGGGTGGCCATCTCCCTTTTTCTTTGCCTGGAGGACGTCAAATGGTTGCCGAAGCGGAAGACACGGAAGACGAAAGTTACGCGATAGACTGTCCCACGCTCGTCACCGAGCGGCTGGTGATGCGTGCGCCCTGCGAGGCCGACATCGCCGATCTGGTGCAGCTTGCCGACAACCGCCACGTTGCCGAAATGCTGGCGCGGATGCCGCATCCCTACGGTCCTGACGAGGCTCGCGCCTTCCTGGCGGCGGCGCAGGGACGCCGCTCCGGCGTCGCCTACGCGCTGACCCTCAAAAACAGCGGCGCCTTCATCGGCTGCGCAGGGCTCAACACCACAGATCGCGGGCTGGAACTCGGCTACTGGATCGGCGAGCCGTACTGGCGGCAGGGTTATGCGACCGAGGCCGCGCACGCGCTGGTCGATCTCGCCTTCACCCGCGCCAGCATACAGGTGCTGCATGCCTCGACGCGGGTGATCAATCCGTCGTCGCGGCGCGTCATCCACAAATGCGGTTTCCAGTATGCCGGTCAGGGCATGCTGAACTCCATCGTCGCCGGGCAGGTGCCGGTGGAGCGTTACAGGCTCGACCGCAAGACCTGGACGTCACTGCGCAACTGGGTGCATTTTTGAGCGGTATTACTGTGGCAGGGCTACGGAATAGGGATCGCCCCCTCATCCGGCCGCTTCGCGGCCACCTTCTCCCCGCTGGGAAGGTGGCAATCGCCATCGACCCCTACCTCTCCCCTCGGGGAGAGGGCTGCCGAGCGAAGCGGAGGCTGGGTGAGGGGCGCCCCGTATGCCAGGTCGCTTTACGGGTGCGTGGAGCGCTATCCCAGTTCCAACCACACCGGCATATGATCGGAGCCGACCGCCTTGCGATCAACCCAATAGCGCTTGAGCGAAGCGGCAAGCGAGGCGCTGGTGAAGATATAGTCGATGCGCTTGTGACGGCTGGCGTCCTCGGGGCGCAGCGGATCGACCCAGGTGACGAGATCGTCGCCGGTCGCATCGAGGCGGATGGCCGCGTCGACGGCGAGGTCGGCCGTCATCGGCATGCCGAATTCGTGGTCCGGCGTGCCGGCCAGCTCGATATATTCCGGCGCGCCATGCAGCATGTTGAAGTCGCCCGCCAGAACAAAAGCCTCCGGCGTTGGCGGTTCCGGCATGCCGATCTCCGACAGGCCGGAAATGCCGCCCCCTTCGAGCGGATAGCCAAGCACGCGCTCGCGCAGGAAGCGGATCTGCCGCGCACGTTCAAGCGGCCCGCGATGGTCGAGATGAATGGAATAGAAGCGAACATAGCCGAGCTGCGTTTCGACCAGCGCTTCCAGCGCGCCGCGCTGGAAATTCATCGCCTCGAAAGAGCGGCTGCGCGGGAGAAGCAGGTTGCGCGACAACTGGATCGGCGTCTTCGACAGGATCATGTTGCCGAACTGGAACGTTGTGGTGACGGCCCGGCCAGCCTTCAGATACGAACCCATATTGGCTTCGAAATTGGCGCCGTAGACAAAAAAGTAATCAGGCAGCGCTTCACCGAGCTCGGCGACCATGTCGCGGCCGCCATTGTTGGGATTGTTGCGGGAAACCTCCTGCAGCGCGATCACATCGGCGCCGCGCACCGCATCGGCGATGCGGGCGATATCGTAGCGCCCATCGAGGCCGATGCCGTACTGGATGTTGTAACTGACCACCCGCATTGCGATATCTCCACCAAAGCGGCGCCAAATCCGCCGTTTCCGCTCTCGCCCTGTGGCGCGCCATAGGATAGAGCACTTTCACGAAATCCTTAGCAGCGGCAACCGCACAGTCCGATGAAATTCCTCGACCAGGCCAAAGTGTATGTGAGATCCGGCGACGGCGGCGCCGGGTCGGTTTCGTTCCGGCGCGAGAAGTTCATCGAATTCGGCGGGCCGGATGGGGGCGATGGCGGCCGCGGTGGGGATGTCTGGCTCGAAGCGGTCGACGGGCTGAACACGCTGATCGACTACCGCTACCAGCAGCATTTCAAGGCAAAGACCGGCGTCCACGGCATGGGCCGCAACATGACCGGCGCCAAGGGCGCCGACGTGACGCTCAAGGTTCCGGCCGGCACGCAGGTCTTTGCCGAGGACAATGAGACGCTGATCTGTGACCTGACCGTTGTCGGTCAGCGCTTTCTGTTGGCCAAGGGCGGCAATGGCGGCTTCGGCAACCAGCATTTCAAGACCTCGACCAATCAGGCGCCGAGGCGGGCGAACCCCGGACTGCCGGGCGAGGAAATGAACATCTGGCTGCGGCTGAAGCTGATCGCCGATGCCGGGCTGGTCGGCCTGCCCAATGCCGGCAAGTCCACGTTCCTGGCGGCGGTGACGGCGGCCAAGCCGAAGATCGCCGACTATCCGTTCACGACGCTGCATCCCGGCCTCGGCGTCGCCCGCATCGACGCGCGCGAGTTTGTCATCGCCGACATTCCCGGCCTGATCGAGGGCGCGCATGAGGGCGTCGGCATCGGCGACCGCTTCCTCGGTCATGTCGAGCGCACGCGCGTACTTCTGCATCTGGTTTCAGCGCAGGAGGAAAATCCGGGCAAGGCCTACAAGACCGTGCGCGGCGAGCTGGAGGCCTACGGCCATGGCCTCGCCGACAAGGCCGAGATCGTGGCGCTCAGCCAGATCGATACGCTGGATGCCGACGAGCGCAAGAAGAAGATCGCATCGCTCAAACGCGCTTGTGGCAGGGCACCCATGCTGCTCTCCGCGGTGACCCGCGAGGGCGTCGAGGCGGTGTTGAGAGCGTTGATGGCGGTGGTCGAGGAAGCGAGGGTCGAGAAAGTGCCGGTCCAGGATGACCGGTGGGTGAAATAACCGTCATGGATACGCTGTCCGGGGCCCCCCTTTCCCTGCGAGCCTACCGCCGCATCACCGTCAAGATCGGTTCCGCGCTGCTGGTCGATCGGGCCAGCGGCCTGAAGCGCGACTGGCTGCGATCGCTGGCCATGGACGTTGGCGAACTCGCGGCCGGCGGCGCTGAAATCCTCGTCGTCTCGTCCGGCGCCATCGCGCTCGGCCGCACCATTCTCGGCCTCGGCAAGAAGGCGTTGAAGCTGGAGGAAAGCCAGGCGGCCGCGGCCGTCGGGCAGATCGCGCTCGCCGGCGCATGGTCGGACGCACTGGGCAGCCAAAAGCTCAAGTCCGGACAAATCCTGCTGACGCTCGGCGATACCGAGGAACGCCGCCGCTATTTGAATGCGCGCGCCACGATTTCGACCCTGCTGAAGATGAAGGCCGTGCCGGTCATCAACGAGAACGACACGGTCGCCACATCGGAAATCCGCTATGGCGACAACGACCGGCTGGCGGCCCGCGTCGCCACCATGATGGGCGCGGATCTGCTGGTGCTGCTTTCCGACATCGACGGTCTTTACACCGCCCCTCCGGCGCGCGACCCGGAAGCTAAATTCATCCCGGTCGTCGACCGCATCACGCCGGACATCGAGGCGATGGCGGGCGCCGCCGCTTCGGAACTGTCGCGCGGCGGCATGCGCACCAAGCTGGACGCCGGCAAGATCGCAACCGCCGCCGGCACGGCGATGATCATCACCGCCGGCACGCGGCTGTCGCCGCTGATGGCGATCGAGCGCGGCGAGCGCCACACCTGGTTCCGTCCCAGCGAGCAGCCGGTCAAGGGCTACAAGACCTGGATAGCCGGGCAACTCGAACCGGCGGGCCGGCTCACCGTCGATGCAGGCGCCGTGGGCGCGCTGTTGTCGGGCAAATCGCTGCTGCCGGCCGGCGTCAAGCTGGTCAGCGGCAGCTTCGGCCGCGGAGACACGGTGGCCATCCTGTCGCCCGAGGGCCGCGAGATCGCGCGCGGGCTGGTTGCCTACGACGCCGCCGATGCCGTAAGGATCGCAGGCTTGAAGACGGCCGAGATCGAAACCGTGCTCGGCTATGAGGCGCGCTCCGCAATGATCCACCGCGACGATCTCGTGGTGAACCCTGCCGGCCGTGCCGGACAGACAAGCGAAGGATGAGCCATGCTGAAACTGCATGAAAAATCCCCGAACGATACCGCGGCGCTTATGGCCGATCTCGGCCAGCGAGCCCGCGCCGCCGCGCGGCCACTGGCTGTCGCCACCACGCAATCCAAGAACACGGCGCTGGTCGCAATGGCTGACGCTCTGATGCGCAATCAGGCGGAAATCCTTCTGGCGAACGCCATCGACATGAAGAATGGCGAGGAGGCGGGCCTAGCCGGCTCGTTCCTGGACAGGCTGAAGCTCGATCCGGCGCGCATCCGCGCCATGGCGGATGGCGTGCGCGCCGTGGCGGCCCTGCCTGACCCCGTTGGCAACGTGATCGCGGCATGGGACCGGCCGAACGGGCTCCATATCGAGCGTGTGCGCACGCCGCTCGGCGTCATCGGCGTGATCTATGAAAGCCGTCCCAATGTGACGGCGGACGCCGGCGCGCTCTGCCTCAAGGCGGGAAACCCGGTGATCCTGCGCGGCGGCTCGGACTCGATCAATTCGTCCGCCGCCATTCATTCCTGCCTGGTGGAAGGGTTGAAAGCCGCCGGCATTCCCGAGGACGCGATCCAACTGGTGCCGGTGACCGACCGCGCCGCCGTCGGCGAAATGCTGAAGGGCCTTTCCGGCAATATCGACGTCATCGTGCCGCGCGGCGGCCGCAGCCTGGTCGAGCGCGTGCAGACCGAGGCGCGCGTCCCGGTGTTCGCCCATCTCGAAGGCATCTGCCATCTCTATATCGACAAATCCGCGAAGCTGGAGATGGCGAAGGAGATCGCCGTCAACGCCAAGATGCGCCGGACCGGCGTCTGCGGGGCGGCCGAGACACTGCTGGTCGACCGCGCCGTCGCCTCGACGCATCTGGTGCCGATCCTGGAGGCGCTGCGTGAAGCCGGCTGCGAGATCCATGCCGACGCCGAGGTGCTCAGGGCCTTTGCCGATGCAAGCCCGGCGACCGACGCCGACTGGATCACCGAATATCTCGACGCCATCATCGCGGTGAAGCTGGTAGACGGCGTCGGCGAAGCGATCGAGCACATCGAGACCTTCTCCTCGCATCACACCGAGGCGATCGTCGCCGAGGATGAAAACGCCGTGGAGCGCTTCTTCAACGAAATCGATTCGGCGATCCTGCTCGCCAATGCCTCGACGCAGTTCGCCGATGGCGGCGAGTTCGGCATGGGCGCCGAGATCGGCATCGCCACCGGCAAGATGCATGCGCGCGGACCGGTCGGCGTCGAGCAACTCACCTCGTTCAAGTACCGGGTGCGGGGCAGCGGGCAGGTGCGGGCGTAGTTGCCTGTCCGGCCTGTTGTGCTATATTGTGCACATGGGAACACAATCCGAGACCGTCACCGTTCGCCTCGACAGCGCGACCAAGTCCCGCCTCGAGGAACTGGCGCAGCACACACGGCGAACAAAGTCCTTCCTGGCCGGTGAGGCCATAGCCAACTATGTCGAGCGCGAACTTGCGATCGTCCAGGGCATCAAGCGGGGGCTGGCTGATATAGAGGCAGGCAGAACCGTTCCCCATGAAGAGGCAATGAAGCGCCTGCGTGCAACGATCGATCGCGTCCAAAAGCGTTGATGCCGCGCGTGGGCTGGTCGCGCGATGCGTTAGACGACCTCGACGAGGCGATCGCCCATATCGGATTCGATGCGCCCAAGTCGGCGCATCTGGTCCTCGACAGGATAGAGGCAGCTGTCGATCTCTTGGCTGAAACGCCGGCGGGCCGCATGGGGCGGGTAAGCGGAACCCATGAATGGCATGTTCGACAGACACCCTACATCATCGCCTACTCCCTGACGGATGAGACGCTCAATATCTTGCGCGTCATCCACGGTGCACGCGATTGGCCCGAAGGCGAGTGGCGGGCCGAATGATTTCTCATGACGTTCCTGATCACTACCTTCGCATGCCTTATGTCGAGAAGGGCATGCAGGTCGGTCTGTTCGGCGGTTCGTTCAACCCGCCGCATGCCGGTCACGCGCTGGTGGCCGAGATCGCGCTGCGCCGGCTGGCGCTCGACCAGCTCTGGTGGATGGTAACGCCCGGCAATCCGCTGAAATCGACGCGGGAACTGGCGCCGCTCGCGGAGCGTATCGAGGGATCGGAAAAAATCGCCGAGGATCCGCGCATCAAGGTCACGGCCTTCGAGGCGGCGCATCATGTTCGCTTCACCGCCGACACGCTCGAACTGGTGCGCGCGAAGAATCCCGGTGTAGAGTTCGTCTGGATCATGGGGGCGGATTCGCTGCGCGATTTCCATCGCTGGCAACGCTGGCGCCAGATCATGCTGACGTTTCCAATTGCCGTCATAGACCGACCGGGCGCGACATTGTCGTTCCTGTCCTCGGTGGTCGCCAAGACCTTCGACTATGCCCGGGTCGACGAGGGGGACGCTCCGCTGCTTGCTCGCATGAAAGCGCCGGCCTGGACCTTCATCCACGGGCCGCGCTCGTCGCTGTCCTCCACCGCCATCCGGCAAGCGGCAAAGACCTGAACTGCCGGACTAGGCTCCGGGTTTCATTTCCCGATAGACCACTTCCTGCTGCGGGAAGGGTATTGAGATACCTTCCATGTCGAACCGTTCCTTGGCGAGCTTGGTGAGGCTGAGCTTGGTGGCGAAGAAATCCGCCGCCGAGGTCCAGTATCGCAGCGTGATGCCGACCGAGCTGTCGCCCAGCGTCGACACGAAGGCACTGGCCGCTGGATCAGACCTCACCCGCTTGTCCGCCCTGGCCAGGTCAAGCAGCGTCTCCTGGGCGTGGTCGATGTTGTCGCTGTAGGCGATGCCGATGACGATGTCGTTGCGCCGAACGCCGTTGCGATTGAAGTTGCGCACCGGCGTGTTCCACAGCGTTGAATTGGGCGCCAGGATGTAGATGCCGTCCAGCGCCCGCAGCCGGGTGGCGAACAGGCCGATTTCCTCCACCGTTCCCGCCACCGAACCGATCTCGACATATTCGCCGATGCGGATCGGGCGCAGCGCCAGAAGCATGATGCCGGCGGCAATGTTCTGCAGCGTTCCCTGCAGGGCAAGGCCGATGGCAAGCCCGATGGCGCCGACCGCGGCGATGATCGACGCCGTCTGCACGCCGAACTGGCCGAGCACCATGATGAAAACGAGGATCAGGATCGCATAGCGGACCATCTTGGAAAAGAAGTGCCGCAAGGTGGCGTCGAAGCCGCTGATATGGCCGAGCCCGGCGAAAGTTGAGCGTTCGGCGACACCCGCGAGCAGATAGCCGGCAACCATGAGAACAATCGCACCGAGGGCGGAAAACGAATAGGAAACAATGAGCGTGCTCAGTTGAGCGAGGCCGGCTTGGATGGTGACAAGGGCACCTTGAGCATCGATAGCCATGGCGGCGGTCCAGTTAGTCGGTACTTGCATAACCCCGGCGTTTTGCCTCGGTTCCGAACTTTTCCTCCGCCCGGATGCGGGGACCGGAACGGAACGGCGCCATGGGCGTTGCTGGCACAGCGGAAGGTCCGTCTTGAAACTGCCATGCGACTCTGCCTATCTAGGTGACATCACCTGCGTCGCCTGGTGATTTGGTTGTTCTTGCTGCGAAAGGAAAGACACTGAGAACAGCACTGCGGAAGAAGGCCGACATCATGCCTTCGCCGGCCGGGATAAGCGTTGCCGATGCTTCGTCCCGCGCCATTGAAACAGTCCTTGCCAGTCTGGAAGACTCCAAGGCCGAAAACATCGTCTCGATCGACATTCAGGGAAAATCGACCCTCGGTGACTACATGGTCATCGCCTCGGGCCGGTCGCACCGCCATGTCGCGGCTGTCGCCGATCATCTTCTCAAGGCGCTCAAGGATGCCGGTCTCGGCACTGCGCGCGTCGAGGGGCTGGCCAGCGCGGATTGGGTGCTGATCGATTCCGGCGATATCATCGTCCACGTCTTCCGCCCGGAGGTCCGCGAATTCTACAACATCGAGAAGATGTGGCAGGCGCCGGATCTCGACGACGAGACGATCCACTAGTTCGTTCTCGGACGTGCTCGGGCTTCGGCCCGTTGAGGCAGGGATGAAGATTACCGTACATGCCGTGGGCCGCATGAAGACCGGCCCCGAGAGAGAGCTCGCCGATCGCTACTTCGAGCGTTTCGCCAGAAGCGGTCCCGGCATCGGGCTCGAATTTTCCAATATTGTCGAAATTCCGGAAAGCCGCGCGCAGACTGCAAGTGAGCGCCGGCGTGACGAGGGCAGGGCGTTGCAGTCGCATCTCCAGTCCGGGACCGCGCTTGTGCTGCTCGATGAACGCGGGAAGGCTTTCACTTCCGAGGATTTCGCCGGACGGGTCGGCCTGTTGCGGGATGGCGGACGCAAGGAGATGGTCATTGCCATCGGCGGCGCCGACGGACACGACCAGTCGCTGCGCGACCAGGCGGAGATGACCGTCTCCTTCGGCAGCATGACCTGGCCGCACCAGTTGGTGCGGGTGATGCTGGCCGAACAGCTTTATCGCGCCGCGACGATCCTTTCGGGCCATCCCTATCACCGCGGCTAGGGCCTCAATCCGGCTGGTTTCCCGACGACCGATTCCGATTTTTGCCCCATTGATGCACCAGTGTCGGATGGCCACGGCGATATGGTTGATGCTTCGTTAACGAACCCCCGAATAGAATTGGACCGAATGGCTGAACGGGTGAAATCGAGCGCGGGTTTCCGGCATGCCCGCCGTGGAATCGCGGCGGCTTTGCTGTCGTCTTTGCTCGTCGGGGTGGCCCATGGACAGAGCGCCTCTGCCGTCACTCCTGATCCGGACCAGAGCCGGACCGAATATGAGCGCATTTCCAACGAGATCACGCTGTCGGCCGAGCGGCGGGCGAAGCTCGCGGCCGAGATCGCCACCGTCCGCAAGGACCGCACCTCGATCACGGCGGCGCTCATCCAGTCGGCGAAGACCGAACAGAAGCTCGGCCAGGACATCGAGGACATCGGCGCCAAGCTGGAAGGCTTCAAGGGCCAGGAACAGATCATCCGCAAATCCCTGGCCGCCCGGCGCGACGTGCTGGCGGAGGTGCTGGGCGCCCTGCAGCGCATCGGCCTCAATCCGCCGCCGGCGCTGCTGGTCAAACCCGAAGACGCACTTTCATCGGTGCGCAGCGCCATCCTGCTTGGCGCGGTTGTGCCGGAGATGCGCCACCAGACCGAAGTGCTCGCGGCCGATCTGGCCGAACTGTCACGCATAACCGCTTCGATCGAATCGGAGCGCGGCAAGCTGACGGCGGCCATCGGCGAGCAGGCCGCCGAGAAGCAGAAGCTGACGTTGCTGCTGGAAGCCAAGCGCAAGGCGCAGGCGGAAACCGAACAGGCGCTGGCGCAAGAGCAGCAAACGGCGCAGCAACTGGCCGCCAAAGCCGCCAGTCTGAAGGACCTTATCGGCTCGCTGGAGGCGGAGGCCGACAAGACCCGCAAGGCAGCCGACGCCGCGAGGCGCGAGGCCGAAGCCAGGACCAACAGCGAAGCCGAACTGGCCGCCCTGCCGGTGCCGGAAGCCAATCAGCTGGCCGAATCGGTCCCGTTTTCAGCCCTGGTCGGGCAGGTCGCGCTGCCGGCGACGGGCATGATGAAGCGGCGATTCGGCGGCAGTGACGGTAACGGCGGCGTGATGCAAGGCGACACGCTCGCGACACAATCGAACGCCATCGTCACCGCTCCGGCGGATGGAAATGTTCTTTATGCGGGGCCTTTTCGCTCTTATGGTCAACTCTTGATCCTGGATGCCGGGGGCGGCTATCATGTCGTTCTGGCGGGGATGAGCAGATTGAATGTCGCGTCCGGCCAATCCGTGCTTGCAGGCGAGCCGGTCGGAGCGATGGGCGAGGCCAGGGTGGCAAGCACCGCGGCATCGTCGAATGGAAATGTCACGCCGGAACTTTACATAGAGTTCCGCAAGGATGGAAAACCCGTCGATCCGACCCCGTGGTGGGCGGGCCGCTTTTCTGGAAGGACCTGAAATGATGCGGAAAGTGTCGCTCTTGCTTGCCGGTGCGCTGATGGGCGCATCCGCCATGAGCCTTGTCTATGGCGCGCCCGGCTCCACTGCGAACGCCGCGGGCTCGGAAACCTACAAGCAACTGGCGATTTTCGGCGATATCTTCGAGCGCGTCCGGGCCCAGTATGTGACGCCACCCGATGACAAATCGCTCGTCGAGAACGCCATCAACGGTATGCTCACCTCGCTCGATCCGCATTCGTCCTACATGAATGCCGAGGCCGCGCAGGACATGCGCGTGCAGACGAAGGGCGAATTCGGCGGCCTCGGGATCGAGGTCACCATGGAAAACGATCTCGTCAAGGTCATCACCCCGATCGACGATACGCCGGCCGCCAAGGCGGGCGTTCTGGCTGGCGACTACATCGCCAAGATCGAAGGCCAGGAAGTCCGGGGCCTTACCCTCAACGATGCCGTCGAGAAGATGCGCGGACCGGTTTCCACGCCAATCAAGCTTACCATCCTGCGCCAGGGCGCCGACAAGCCGATCGAGATCACCGTGGTGCGCGACATCATCAAGGTCAAGGCGGTGAAGTTCCGGGTCGATAACAATGTCGGCTACATGAAGATCACCTCGTTCACCGAAAAGACCTATGACGATCTGCAGAACGCCATCAGCACCATCAAGAAGCAGGTGCCGAACGACAAGCTGAAGGGCTATGTGCTCGACCTGCGGCTCAATCCGGGCGGTCTGCTCGACCAGGCGGTCAGCGTGTCCGACTCGTTCCTCGACCGTGGCGAGATCGTCTCGACGCGCGGCCGCGACCCGAAGGACGTCACCCGCTTCGACGCCCGCGCCGGAGACGACATAGACGGCAAGCCGCTGGTCGTCCTGGTCAATGGCGGATCGGCGAGCGCTTCCGAGATCGTCGCCGGTGCGTTGCAGGATTTGCGTCGCGCCACCGTTGTCGGCACGCAGTCGTTCGGCAAGGGCTCGGTACAGACCATCATCCCGCTCGGCGAAAATGGCGCGCTCAGGCTGACGACGGCGCTCTACTACACGCCGTCGGGCAAATCGATCCAGGGCAAGGGGATCACGCCCGACATCAAGGTCGACCAGCCGCTGCCGGAAGAGCTCCAGGGCCGCGACCTGACGCGCGGCGAATCCGATCTCAAGGGCCATATCAAGGGCGCCGAAGAGAGCGACAAGGGTTCGGGTTCCGCCGCCTATGTGCCGCCGGAACCGAAGGACGACCTGCAACTGATCTATGCCGAGCAGCTGCTGCGCGGCGAAAAGACCGATCCGGCCTTCCCTCCCAATCCGGACAAGGCCGTCATGAACCAATAGGTCTGGCTGTCAGATCACGAGAATGCCATCCTGCCGGGGCCGCGAGGTTCCGGCAGTTTGATTCGGAAACCGCGGCAGGGGTTGCGGCTTGGCTCAGTCCATCAAGGAAATCGAACGCCCGCTGGGGCAAGACAGGCGGCCCGACGTTCCGGGACGCCGCTTCGGCATGGGCGTGAAGCAGATTGCCGGGCTCGTCGCGATGCTGGTGCTGGTGGGTATTTCCGGCGCCATCGCTCTGCGCGACAAGCCTTTTCGCAAGGCTGAAGAAATCGCCGCGGTGAAGCCGGCGCCATCACCCGCGTTGCAAACGAAGCCCGAGCCCACCGCTTCCAAACCGGCCGATCCGGCGCCCCTCGCCGCGGCCAGGCCGGACGGTCCGCAGATCATTCATGTGCAACCCACCGATACTGGTGGGGCAGCGGGCATCACTGTCCGCGATCCATCGGCTCTCGGCCAGAACCTGGCGACCGCGCATATGCCCGACAGGGCGCTGATCGAAGACAGTGCTACCGGCCCGCTGCCGATCCGCGCCGCTGATGGGCGCAGGCCGTTCGATGTCTATGCGCGGCCATGGTCGGGCGGACGCGGCGCGAGGGTCGCCATCGTGATCGGCGGGCTTGCCGTTTCGCAAACCGGCACCCAGGCGGCCATCGCCAAGCTGCCGGCAGAAGTGACGCTGGCCTTCGCACCACAGGGCAACAGCATCGGGCGCTGGATGCAGGAGGCACGCCGACGCGGCCACGAGATCGTCATGCAGATCCCGCTGGAGCCGTTCGATTATCCAAACGTCAATCCGGGCCGCAACACGCTGACCGTCGATGCCGACGCAGACGAAAACCTGAAGAATTTGCGCTGGGCGCTGTCGCGCACCACCAACTACACCGCTGTTATGAATTACATGGGCGCTCGCTTTGCCACCGACGCCGGCGCCATGGAACCGATCATCGCCGAGCTCGGCAAGCGCGGGCTTGGCTATCTCGATGACGGTTCGACCGCCCGCAGCGTTGCCTCGGAAATTGCGCTCAAGGAAGGCGTGCCGCTGGCGATCGGCGATACGACCATCGACGCCGTTCAGGATCGCGGGTCGATCCTGAAGAAGCTCGACCAGCTGGAAGCGACGGCCCGCGCCAAGGGCTTCGCCATCGGCATTGGCTCGGCTTTCAATGTCACGGTCGACGCCGTAGACGCTTGGGCCGACGAGGCGAAAAAACGCGGCATCGAGATCGTGCCGATCTCGGCGGTCGCGACCGACCCTCAGCGCCGATAGACTTCCCTTCGCACGGAACCGTGAATGCCGATGCAGGGGCCGCCACGCCGCTGCCCTGTGCATCCTTGCAACAAAGCCCTATGTTTAGGCGGAACCAGACCTGCAACAGCCGAGACGGCAGGAGACCGACATGGACACTCATACCTATCCCGTGACCCGCAGCGACGCCGAATGGCGGGCAAAGCTTTCGCCGGAGCAATATGCCGTCATGCGCGGCCATGGCACGGAACGGCCGGGAAGCTGTGCCCTGCTCCACGAAAAGCGCGCCGGCACCTTCAAATGCGCCGGTTGCGATCAGCCGCTGTTCGAATCCAAGCTGAAATTCGAAAGCGGCACCGGCTGGCCGAGCTTCAACGATCCGGTCCCCGGCTCGATCGAAACCACCGTCGACCGTTCATATGGGATGACGCGCACCGAGGTTCACTGTGCCACCTGTGGCAGCCATCTCGGCCATGTGTTCGAGGATGGCCCGCCGCCCACCGGCCTGCGCTATTGCATCAACGGCGTGGCGCTGGAGTTCGATCCGGCGGCCTGACCTGAGGCAAGTTGAAGCGCCGGTTTCGTCGGCGCTCGATGCCCTCCACTATAAACCGACTGTCCGGTGGGAGCCCGCCGCCGTCCACCGGCGGAGCTGTCCTGCGATCGATCCAGGCCTTGGAATGCAAAAGAGCGACTATTGTATGTTGACATAAAGATGTCTTTATATGACTTAGAGTCGTTTGCAGAACAATGGGTGTCGCGATGTCGGCTATGGATGAACTCTTTGGCGAGACGGCCCTCCGGCAGGACGGAGAGGTTTTTGCCGCTCTGGCTGCGGCTGCGCGCGAACGCATCCTTATCCTCGACGGCGCCATGGGCACGCAGATCCAGGGTCTCGGTTTTGATGAAGATCATTTCCGGGGCGACAAGTTCGCCGGGTGCGCCTGCCATCAGCAGGGCAACAACGACCTTCTGATCCTGTCGCAACCCAAGGCGATCGAGGACATCCACTACGCCTATGCCAGGGCGGGCGCCGACATCGTCGAGACCAACACCTTCTCCTCCACCTCCATTGCCCAGGCCGATTACGCGATGGAGGACATGGTTTATGAGCTGAACCGCGATGGCGCCCGGCTCGCCAAGCGCGCGATCCGCCGGGCCGAGCAGGAAGACGGCCGCCGCCGGTTCGTCGCCGGCGCGCTGGGGCCGACCAACCGCACCGCCTCCATCTCGCCCGATGTCAACAATCCGGGCTACCGCGCGACCTCCTTCGACGATCTGCGCCTCGCCTATGGCGAGCAGCTGCGCGGTCTGATCGATGGCGGTTCGGACCTGATCCTGATCGAGACGATCTTCGACACGCTGAACGCCAAGGCGGCGATCTTTGCCTGCGAGGAGATTTTCGCCGAGAAAGGCGTTCGCCTGCCAGTGATGATCTCCGGCACCATCACCGATCTGTCCGGCCGTACGCTGTCAGGTCAGACGCCGACGGCGTTCTGGCATTCCGTGCGCCATGCCAAACCCTTCACCATAGGCCTCAACTGCGCGCTCGGCGCCGCCGCCATGCGGCCGCATCTGGCGGAGCTTTCGGGCGTCGCCGACACCCTTGTCTGCGCCTATCCGAACGCCGGCCTGCCCAACGCCTTCGGCCAGTATGACGAGACACCGGATTTCATGGCGCGTCAGGTCGAGGATTTCGCACGAGAAGGCCTGGTCAACATCGTCGGCGGCTGCTGCGGCTCGACCCCCGAGCACATCGCCGCCATTGCGCAGGCGGTGTCGAAGCACGAGCCACGCAAGCCGGCTGCCCGAACGCCGCTGATGAAGCTTTCCGGCCTTGAGCCGTTCACGCTCACCGAGGACATTCCCTTCGTCAATGTCGGCGAGCGTACCAACGTCACCGGCTCGGCGAAGTTCAGGAAGCTGATCACCGCAGGCGACTATGCGGCCGCGCTCGACGTCGCACGCGACCAGGTCGCCAATGGCGCGCAGATCATCGACATCAACATGGACGAGGGTCTGATCGACTCGCAAAAGGCGATGGTCGAATATCTGAATCTCGTTGCTGCCGAGCCCGACATCGCCACCGTTCCGGTGATGATCGACAGTTCCAAATGGGAGGTCATCGAAGCCGGCCTCAAATGTGTGCAGGGCAAGCCGATCGTCAATTCGATCTCCATGAAGGAGGGCGAGGAGGCCTTCCTGCATCATGCAAGGCTTTGCCGGATGTACGGTGCGGCCGTCGTCGTCATGGCGTTCGATGAGCAGGGCCAGGCGGATACGAAGGCGCGCAAGGTGGAAATCTGCACCCGCGCCTACAAGCTGCTGACCGAGCAGGCGGGCTTCGCGCCGGAAGACATCATCTTCGACCCGAACGTGTTCGCCGTCGCCACGGGCATCGAGGAACATGACAATTACGGCGTCGATTTCATCGAGGCCACCGGCGAGATCACCGCCACGCTTCCGCACGTCCACATCTCGGGCGGCGTCTCCAATCTTTCGTTCTCGTTCAGGGGCAACGAACCGGTGCGGGAGGCGATGCACGCCGTGTTCCTCTACCATGCCATCCAGCGCGGCATGGATATGGGCATCGTCAATGCCGGCCAGCTCGCCGTCTACGACACGATCGAGCCGGATCTGCGCGAGGCCTGCGAGGACGTGGTGCTCAACCGCACGCCGAAAGCCGGGGGCACCGCGACCGAGCGCCTGCTGGAAATCGCCGAGCGCTTCAAGGGCACGGCCGGCAAGGAAGCCAAGGAACGCGACCTCGCCTGGCGCGAATGGCCGGTCGAGCAGCGGATTTCTCATGCCCTCGTCAACGGCATCACCGAGTTCATCGACGCCGATACCGATGAGGCGCGACTTGCCGCCGAGCGCCCGCTGCATGTCATCGAAGGCCCGCTGATGGCCGGCATGAATGTCGTCGGCGATCTGTTCGGCGCCGGCAAGATGTTCCTGCCGCAGGTGGTGAAGTCGGCCCGTGTGATGAAACAGGCGGTGGCCGGGCTGCTGCCGCACATGGAGGCCGAGAAGCTCGCCAACGCCGCCGCCGGCATCGAAAATGGCGAGCGCAAGACTGCCGGCAAGATTCTGATGGCGACCGTGAAAGGCGATGTCCACGACATCGGCAAGAACATCGTCGGCGTCGTGCTGGCCTGCAACAATTACGAGATCATCGACCTCGGCGTCATGGTGCCGGCCACCAAAATCCTGCAGACCGCCAGGGACGAGAAGGTCGACATCATCGGCCTGTCCGGCCTGATCACGCCATCGCTCGACGAAATGGTGCATATGGCGTCGGAGATGGAACGGGAAGGGTTCGACATCCCGCTGCTGATCGGCGGAGCGACGACCAGCCGCGTTCACACGGCGGTCAAGATCCATCCTCGGTATTCGAAAGGCCAGACTGTCTATGTGACGGACGCCAGCCGTGCGGTCGGCGTCGTTTCCAACCTTTTGTCGCAGGATGTGAAGCCCGGTTACGTCGAGACGATTCAGGCCGAATACCAGAAGGTCGCCGACGCCCATCACCGGTCGGAAGCCGACAAACAACGTCTGCCGCTGGCTAAGGCGCGGGCGAATTCCCACAAGGTCGACTGGCCGGACTATACACCGCCCAAGCCATCCTTCCTTGGGACACGCGTGTTCGAGACCTGGGACCTGGCCGAACTCGCCCGCTACATCGACTGGACGCCGTTCTTCCAGACCTGGGAACTGAAGGGCCGCTATCCGAAAATCCTCGACGACGAGAAGCAGGGGCAGGCGGCACGTCAGCTCTTCGAGGATGCGCAGGCGATGCTTGCGAAGATCATCGAGGAGAAATGGTTCGCGCCCAAGGCGGTAATCGGCTTCTGGCCTGCCAATGCCGTCGGCGACGACATCCGCCTGTTCACCGACGAAAGCCGGTCCGAGGAACTGGCGACCTTCTTCACCTTGCGCCAGCAGCTGACCAAGCGCGACGGCAAGCCGAATGTCGCGCTCGCCGATTTCGTCGCGCCGATGGACAGCGGCAAGCCGGACTATATCGGCGGCTTCGTCGTGACGGCCGGCATCGAGGAAGTCGCCATCGCCGAACGCTTCGAGCGCGCCAACGACGATTATTCCTCGATCATGGTCAAGGCGCTCGCCGACCGCTTCGCCGAGGCCTTTGCCGAGCGCATGCACGAGCAGGTCCGCAAGGAGTTGTGGGGCTATGCTCCGGACGAAAGCTTGACGCCTGACGAACTGATTGGCGAACCCTACCAGGGCATCCGCCCGGCGCCCGGCTATCCGGCGCAGCCCGACCACACCGAGAAGGTGACGCTGTTCAAGCTGCTCGACGCTGAGAACAAGGCCGGCGTCACCCTGACCGAGAGCATGGCCATGTGGCCCGGTTCTTCGGTATCCGGCGTCTACCTGTCGCACCCGGAGAGCTATTATTTCGGCGTCGCCAAGGTCGAACGCGACCAGGTCGAAGACTATGCGGCGCGCAAGGATATGCGCATCGCCGATGTCGAACGCTGGCTCGGCCCTATCCTCAACTACGTGCCTGTTCCCTTGGTAGAAGCGGCGGAATAGTCGCCGGGGCGCTCTATTTGACGAACGCCTTGCCAAGCCCCATGGCGCGCTCGACGATCATGATGACGCCGAGCGTCAAGAGGATCAGCAGGACGGATGCGGCGGCGACCAGCGGATCGGCCTGGTTGAACACGTAATTGTACAGTTCCACGGGCAGCGTGCTGATGCGCGGGCCGGTCAGGAACAGCGTAATCACCACTTCGTCGAAACTGACGAGGAAGCAGAGCGCGGATGCCGCGACAATGCCGGGCGTCAGCATCGGCAACGTGACGCGGAAGAAGACCGTCAGCGGTTTCGCGCCCAATGTCCGGGCGGCTTCCTCGCAGGCGCGGTCCTGCGTGCCCAGCGAAACAGCCAGCACGCGCAGCGCATAGGGCAGTGTCACCACCAGATGGGCGAGCACCAGCCCTTGCATCGTCGCCAGCAGGCCGAAGGAAGCAAAGACGATCAGGATCGCCAGGCCGAGCACGATCGTCGGCAGAAGCAGTGGCGCGGTGAACAGGTTGAACAGGAACTCCTTGCCGAAGAAACTGGTCCGCGTCATCGTCCAGGCAGCGGGCACCGCGATCACGATGGACAGGATGGTGACGACGACAGCCAGCGTCAGGCTGGTCCAGAACGCCTTCAGCATGACGGTGTTCTGGAACAGGGCCGTATACCAGCGGGTCGACCAGAAGCTGGGCGGAAACTGCAGCACCTGATCGCCGGAGAAGGAGATCGGGAAGACCAGGATCACCGGCGCCAGGAGATAGAGGAACAGCACCAGCACGAGGACGCGCATCGGCCACGAGGTCTTGTGGATTTCCATCATGACCTCCTCAATCCAGCCGCCGCAGCACGACGGAATAAGCCCAGAGCGCCGCGCCGAAGACGATCAGGACCAGGATCGACAGGGTCGAGGCCAGCGGCCAGTTCAGGGTGACGATGGCCTGGTCGTAGATTTCCGTGGCCAGCAGGAAGACGCGGCCGCCGCCCATCAGCTTGGGCGTGATGAAGGACGAAACGGCCAGCACGAAGCAAAGGAGGCAGCCAAGCGCGATGCCGGGCAGCGTCAATGGCAGGATGATCTTCCAGAATGTCCGCGAAGGGGTCGCCCCAAGCGTGCGCGCTGCCTCCTCGACGCGCGGATCGAGCCGTCCGAAGCCGGCCATCAGCGCCAGGATCATATAGGGCATGAGGATCTCGGTCAGGCCGATGAAAACGCCCTTGATGTTGAACATCAGGCTCGGCGCCGGCAGTCCGACATACCTCAGGAAGCTCAGCACCGGCCCGTTGTCGGTCAAAAGCGCGATCCAGCCATAGGTGCGCACGACCGCCGAAGTCAGCAGTGGCGAGATCACCAGTACGGTCAGGAAAGTCTTCCACGACCCGGTCGATCGATGAAGATAGAGCGCGATCGGATAGGAGACGACGAGCGTCGTCAGCGTGATCGCCAGGCTGATCCATACCGAATTGAAGATGAGTTCGAGGTAGAACGGATCGCGCAGCAGACCGGTCCAGTTCTCCCAGGTGAAGACATCGGCGATGCCGCCGCCGGCGGTCGACTGGTTGAAGGAATAGCGCGCCAGGTTAAGCACCGGCAGGATGAAGCCGATCGCGTTGATCAGCGCGATCGGAAGAAGCAGCACGATGGCCAGCTCGCCGGAGCGCCATGTGCGCGGAGCCGTCTCGGCCGCGGCGTTCATTGGTCTTTGTCCGGATAGATCAGCGTGTCCCCGGCCGACCAGGCGAGGCTGACGGTGTCGCCGGCCGCGAAGGGGGGTGCGCAGCGCCGCGTCGCTTCCTCGATCATGATCTCATCGCCGCCGACGCGCACGCCATATTGGACAAGATCGCCGATGAAGGTCACGCTGGCGATCTCGCCTTGCACGAGGTTGCCGCCTTCAGCTGCCTTGCCTGCGCCGGCAGGCTGCATGGCGATGCGATGCGGCCTGACCAGAACCTCCACCTTGCCCGGTTCAAGCTTTGCGGAACTGGTCAGTTGCTGCCCGGCCGCGCTCAGGTTCCCCTGCGCATCGACAGTGCCTTTCAGCCGGTTGGTCCGCCCGACGAAATTGGCGACGAAGGCGGTCGCCGGCTTTTCGTAGATTTCGGTCGGCGTGCCGAACTGCTCCACCCGTCCGTTGCGCATGACGACGATCCGATCGCACATCGATAAGGCCTCGACCTGGTCGTGGGTGACGAAGACGGCGGTGATGCCGCTCGCCTGCTGCAACGCCCTGATCTGCACGCGCATCTCGTCGCGCAGCTTGGCGTCGAGATTGGACAGCGGCTCGTCGAGAAGCAGGATGGAGGGCTGGATGACCAGCGCCCGCGCCAGCGCCACCCGCTGCTGCTGGCCGCCCGACAATTCCTTCGGCTTGCGCCCGGCCAGATGGCCGAGCTGGACCATGTCGAGCGCCGCCTTGGTGCGGGCGGCAATCTCGCCGGCGGCGAGATTCCGCATCTTGAGGCCGAACTGGACGTTGCGGCTTACATCCATGTGCGGGAACAGGGCATAGCTCTGGAAAACCATGCCCATGTCGCGGTCGTGGATTGGCAGCGCTGTGATGTCACGGCCGCCGACATGGATGCGGCCGTGCGAAGGCGTGATCAGGCCCGCGATCATCCTGAGCGTGGTGGTCTTGCCGCAGCCCGAAGGGCCGAGGAAGGCGACCATCTCGCCCTTGCGGACCGACAGGTCGAGCGAGGGGATGACATTGACGGAGCCGAAGCTCACGCCAATGTTCTCCAGTCTGAGATGATCTTCCTTGGCGGTCGAAACGGTCACGGCAATCTCCCTTTGCCCGGATCGTGAACCAACCGGAATCAACGGCTGAGCGGAATAATGCGCCGGCGCCACTGCTCGGTGATGGCATCCCGGATCTTTGCCACCTCAAGCCAGTTGATGTCGATCATCTGGTCCATCGAGCCCGCCGCCGTCCGCTCGATCGCTTCCTTGGAGATCAGCGGCGCTGCCTTCGAATTGGTCGGCGCGTAGAACATCGCCTGGGTAAAGGCAGCCTGGGCTTCCGGGCTCAGCGCATAGTCGACGAACTTCTTGGCGCTTTCGCTGGCAGGGCCGCCCTTGACCAGACCGATGACGTTGATCTGGAAGCCGCTGCCTTCCTTCGGCAAAACCACGCCGAGCTTGCCGCCGGACAGGTCGGCATAGACCTGGGCGCGGGCATTCCAGCCGATGCCGATCGAGGCCGTGCCGCTGGAGATCGGCTGGTAGACATCGGGACGCGGGTCCCAGGTCTGGACATTGGGCGCCAGTGCTTCGAGCTTCTTGAGGCCGGGTTCCACCGTCTCGGTATAGTTGGTTCCGCCGGCCATCTTGTTGGCGATGATGGTAAGCGTCGTGCCCTGGATGTCCGGCACCGCCGGTATCGAAACCTGCTTGGCGTAGGTCTTGTCCCACAGGGCTTCCCATGAATCAGGCGCCTGCTTGATCTTGCCGGTGTTGTAGAGAAGCACGAGGTTGTCAAAGGTGACGCCGACTGCGTTGACGCCGGCAATTCTGGCCTGCGGGTAAAGGTCGGCGATATGCTTGGAAACGCTTTCGTCCATCGGCGCGAACAGGCCTTCGCCGGTGGCAGCCTTGGCGACCGAAACGTCAAGGATGGCTGCATCGATCTGCGGGGCGCTGGCCTGCGCGCGCAGTGTGCCAAGCGTCTGCGCGGAATTGGGCATCGGGTAGAATTCGACGGTGATGTCGGGATTGGCCTTCATGAAAGGCTCGACCACGGCCTTCACGTAATTTTCCTGGAAGATACCGGCATAGCCGGCGACGACCACATTGTCGGCCATGGCGGTTCCGGCCGTCAGCATCGACAGCGACAGGGCGACGATGCCTGCCCCGAAGGCGCGTTTCATTTTAGTCATTGATCTTCTCCTCTTGAATGAACGTTCCCTGTTCTTGTTTTTATGCGTCTTATGCCGCCCGGGATGCCTCCACCAACCGGGTAGCGCCGGAAATGTCCGGCAGTTTCTCGCCATTGCGCAGGCGCTCGAGCAAAACGAGTTCGTTCTGCTGCATGCCGATGGCCTTGTCGGCGGCCCACTCGGCCTGGTCGGGAGCCAGCACCACGATGCCGCTTTCGTCGGCGATGATGGCGTCGCCCGGATTGACGATCTGGCCGCCGACGGAGACCGGAACGTTGATGGCGCCTTCGAGCCCGAGGATCTTGGTGGTGATGGGGGAAGGACCACGGCACCACATCGGCAGGTCGACCCGGCGGATTTCGGAGAAATCGGTCGCCGGCCCGTCGATGACGGCGCCGACTATGCCGCCGAGCTTCATCGAATGGGTGACGACGCCGCCCCAGCAGGCGTGCTTGTCGTCGCCGCAGCGGTCGACGACGACGAAATCGCCGGGCCGCACCAGCTTGGTCAGATAGTGCAGGATGGTCGAGTCCGCATGGGGCAGGCGCACGGTGACGGCGGTGCCGCCGATGCGCTTTTCAGGCAGCACGGCGCGCAATTCGCGGTCCATGAAGCCGGAATGCAGGAAGTGGCCGACCGTCGCGGTCTCGACCTGTTCCATCTTCTTGATCAGTTCCGGAGCGATCTGCTTCGGCATTGGATTGACGACGAACATTCGACCGCTCCTCAGATGACGTGATGCTGCGCGACGGGCACATCGGCGCGGACCTTGGAGATGCGGTCCATGTCGAGCTTCGCCGTCGTCGTTCCGACGCCATCGGAACATTGCGCGACCATGTGGCCCCATGGATCGATGACCATCGAATGGCCCCAGCACCATTTCTTGCCGTCTGCATGCGCGCCGGTCTGGCCGACTGCGACGAAATAAGTCTGCGTTTCGATGGCGCGTGCGCGCGCCAGGACTTCCCAGTGATCCTTGCCGGTCATCAGCGTGAAGGCGGCGGGAAGCACGATAACGTCGGCGCCCTTGTCGCGCAGCGCGCGGAACAGCTCCGGGAAACGGATATCGTAGCAGATGGCGCAACCGACCGTGGCGTCGCCCACCTTGTAGGTCACCACGTCTTCGCCGCGGCTGATCGTGTCGGACTCGCGGTAGGAGACGCCGCCGGGCGTATCGACGTCGAACAGATGCATCTTGCGATACTTGGCGATTTCCGTGCCGTCGGGGCTGAAGACGACCGATGCGTTGAAATGGTTGTTGCCCTGCTTTTCGACCATCGAGCCGGCATGCAGGGTGACGTTGAGTTCCTTGGCCAGCGCCGCCATGCGCTGATAGACGGGGCCGTCGGGGAAGCTTTCACCGCTGCCGTGGACGGCGTCGCGGCCCTCGCCGAGGAAAGCGAAATATTCGGGCAGCACCACGAGGTCCGGCTGCTCCTCGGCCACCACTTCGCGCACCATCCGCTCCGCCTCGTCGAGGTTTTTGGCCTTGTCCGAATCGGAATTCATCTGAACGACACTGATCTTCATCGACATCCTCCGCGTCTCGTGTTGACGCATCGTCATGGGGAAGACGCGATCTGACAAACGACAAAGAATTATCGTTCGCGATAAGAAAAACTTGTGATCTACGCGAAGGGCAAAACGGTCCTGGGCGGCTGATAGGAGGCTTCACGCGCGATGACCGAAAGGATTGAAGGCACGAGGTTTTCCGGGTCGTCGGCGTAGACGGCGTGGAGCTTCAGCGCCGGGAAACGGGGCGTGATCGACAGCACTTCCAGTGCTCCACGCTGGATCAACGGCTGGATCATCGGTGACGGCAGCAGGGCGATGCCGACGCCGTCGCAGGCCAGGCGCGACATCGCCGACAGCGAGTTCGAGTTGGAAATGACCGGCGGCGCGATGCCTCGTTCCTCGAACTGGCGCAGCAGCCAGATATGCGGCACGCTGTTGCGGGAGAAGGTGAGCACCGGATAGGGCGCCAGATCCTCCAGCGTCAGCCGCTTGTCCGAGAGCCCGAAGGACGGCGCCGCCACCCACACGCATTCCATGGCGTTCAGATCGATGTTCTTCAACCCGGCGCGCAGCACCGGACCCATGACCAGCGCGAGGTCCAGCCGACGCTCGCCGATCTCGCGGGCGATGGCCAGAGAAGTATCGACGTTCAGATCGATGCTGAGCGACGGGAAGCGCTCCTTGGTCATCTCGATGAAGCGCGGCAGCCAGGCGTGAACGATGGAATCGATCGTCCCGATGGACACGGTCGCCCGCAGCTGCTCGGGATTTCCGATCGACACCTTGAAATTGGTCGCGGCCCGCAAAAGCTCTTCCGCCGGCTGGATGGCGCGCTGGCCGATGCTCGACAGCCTCACGCCGCCGGCGACGCGCTCGAACAGTTCGCAGCCCATTTCCGCCTCGAGGCTGGCGATGCGGTTGGAGACCGCGGCCTGTGTCGCATTCAGCCGCTCCGCCGCCGCGCGAAAACTTCCCAGGCGCGCCACCCAGACGAATGTTTCGACGAAACGGATATTCATGGCGGCAGTGCCCCAGATTTTCGCCTCCAGCGTAACAGCCGAGCAGCACGGTCCTCAAGCACAGGGCAATGGCGAAACGGCGCATTGTAACGATCTTTGGAAAAGTCATCGCCTGTGCGGCCGGTTGCCGAAGCTAATTTCTACAAGATTAGTAGAGTTCGCAATCAAATGCGCTCGCAACACCGCCCCGACGATGGCTTCATTCAAACCAGCGAAACAAGGAGCGAGACACGCATCGTGAGTAAAAGTTATAACATGCTTGACATGTCAGAACATATTAGCCATTTTTCGCCAGTCACGTCGTGAGAAGGGAGGCTCTGATGGACACTTTCAAGCTGAATAGACGCCGCGTTCTGGCCGGCATTGCCGGCTCGGCAACTGGCATCCTGGCGATGCCGTATCTCACCCGTTCTGCCTTTGCTCAGGACGCCGATCTGGCGCCATACCAGTCGGCAAAGCTGGATTGGCGCCAGGCCGAAGGGCAGAACATCACCGTGGCGGTCATCCCCGCCGGCTATTTCGACAATCTGGTCGCGCTGGCCCCGCAGTTCCAGGCGCTGACCGGCATCAATGTCCGCTTCGAGAAGGTGCCGCCTGCCCAGATCCGGCAGAAGGCCGTTCTCGATCTTACATCCGGCACCGGTACCTATGCGACCCATGCCGCCGATCCGATGTACTACCCGCTCTACGCCGCCAATGGCTGGGTCGAGGACCTGACGCCATACCTTGAAGACCCGAACCTCACCGACAAGGCCTGGTTCAAGCCTGAGGACATCGTTCCGGCCTGGACAGCCGCCAACACCATCGACGGCAAGCTCTATGGCGTTCCTTACGATGGCGAGGTCACGCTCCAGGTCTTGCGCAAGGATCTGCTGGATTCCAAGGGTCTGAAGCCGGCTGACGATATGGAAACCTTCATCGCCAACGCCAAGGCGTTGCACGATCCGAACAACCGTCTATGGGGTACGGCGCTGCGCGGTCTGGCTGGCGCAGGGCAGAACATCTACATCTATTCGTCGATCTTCCGCGAGTTCGGCGGCGACTGGCTGCCGGGCGGCAAGCTGACCGTCAACAGCCCCGAGGCGGAGGCCGCGCTCGCCTGGTATGTCGACACCATGAAGACCTACGCACCGTCCGCCGCGCAGAACTGGAACTGGCCGGATATCGCCGACGCCTTCTCGCAAGGCACGCTGGCGAGCTACATCGATGCGCATTCCTCGGCCTCCGTGGTCAACAATCCGGAGAAGTCGCAGGTCATCGGCAAGGTCACCTATGCCCGCTGGCCGAAAGGGCCGTCCGGCAAGCGGGTCTCCTCGATCTGGAACTGGGGCTTCCCCATCAATGCCAAGTTGACCGACGAGCAGAAGAAGGCGACCTGGCTGTTCATCCAGTGGGCCGCCAGCCCGGAGACGCAGATCCGTACGTCCTACAAGTTCACCGGGCCTTCGAAGCGCTCCGGCGTCAACCGGCTCTCGCTGTGGGAGGACAAGGGCTACATCGATACGGTCAGCAAGTTCGGCGACAATTTCGTCGAGGCGACGCTGACCGCGCTCAAGGAAGATACCGATGTCGACTGGCGGCCGCGCGTTCCGCAATGGCCCGGCATCGGCGATGTCGTCGCGACGGCCGTGGCCTCTGCACTGGCCGGCCAATCGACGCCCAAGGCGGCGCTCGACGCGGCGCAGGAGCGCGTTGCCTCGATGATGCAGTGATGCCCGAGGCAGGCGCTTTTTCGAGCGGGGAGCCGGACGGGCTCTCCGCTCAAAACCTCGACCGCCTCGAGCGGCTGCGGGAGAAGCGCTTTGCCGGTGCGCTTCTGGCGCCGGCCTTGCTCGCTCTGCTGGCGACAACGACCTTTCCGCTGTTTTTCCTGGTCTGGATCAGCGCCCAGCGCAAAGACCTGGCCATGCCCTTCATGGACGGCTTCGTCGGCCTCGAGAATTACCGCCAGTTGCTCGGTGATCCGCGCTTCTGGGAATCGCTCGGCCTCAGCATGATCTACACGGTTTCCACCGTCGTGCTGCAGGTGGCGATCGGACTGGCGCTGGCGCTGCTGCTGATGAAGATGAAGCGCGGCCAGACGCTGTTCCGCATCATCGCCATCCTGCCGGTGGTGCTGTCGCCCGCGGTGGTCGGCATGGTCTGGCGCTCCTTCATGCTGACGCCGGAGTTCGGCGTCATTGACTATCTTTCGATCACCGCCGGTTTCGGCAGCAGGAACTGGCTGGGCGATCCGACGCTGGCGATGATCTCGGTCATCGTCATCCACACCTGGCAATGGACGCCCTTCGCCTTCATGGTGCTGCTGGCGAGCCTCGCAGCACTGCCGGAAGACATTTACGAGGCCGCGCGCATCGACCGTGCCAATTCATGGCAGCGCTTCACCCGCATCACCCTGCCGCTGCTACGGCCGGCCATCGTCATGGTCGTCATCATGCGCACCATGGTGGCTCTGACGGCCTTCGCCGCGATCTATGTCGTCACCGCCGGCGGGCCGGGGACCGCGACCGAAATCCTCAACCTCTATGCCTACAGGAAGTCGTTCACCGAGCTTTCGCTCGGCTACGGTTCGGCGCTGGCGGTCGCGCTGCTGATCGTGACGGTGCTCATTTCCTTCGTGCTGTTCCTGCTCAGAAGGGAGCGCACGGCATGAGGCATCTGCGCTCCGCCGCCATCCTGATCGGCGCCCTCGTCTTCACCTTCGCCTGGGTATTCCCGATCCTGTGGAGCGTGCTCAACTCGTTCAAGACGGAGCAGGATATTCTCGCCTATCCGCCGAAGCTGTTCTTCGAACCGACGCTCGCAGCCTACCGGCAGGTCCTGTTCGGCGCGCAGTCGATCCTGCCCAATGTCTGGAGCAGCATCGTCATCTCGGTCGGCACCACGGTCATCACCATGATCCTGGCGGTTCCGGCGGCCTATGCGCTGGCGCGGCTGCAGGTGCCGGGAAAGAAAAGCGCCGGCTTCTACATCCTCGTCACCCAGATGCTGCCGCCGGTGGGAATCATCATCCCCTACTTCCTGGCGCTCCGGAACATCGGCTGGATGGATACCTATCACGGCATCATCATCATCTATCTGTCCTTCTCGCTGCCTTTCGCGATCTGGCTGATGGTCTCCTATTTCGAGGACGTTCCGTGGGAGATGGAGGAAGCCGCCGCCGTCGACGGCGCCGGCCGGCTGACCACGCTATGGCGCATCATCATCCCGCAAGTGAAGGGCGGCATCGCCGTCACCGTCGTCTTCGTGTTCCTGAATGCCTGGAACGAGTTCCTGTTCGCCGTCGTGCTCAGCGGCAATACGGTGAGGCCGGTCACCATCGCCATGTTCAATTTCGTTTCGGTCGAGCAGACGCTGTGGGCCCAGCTAGCGGCGGTCTCGGTCGTCGCCATGCTGCCTGTGGTCATACTCGGCATTGTCGCGCAGCAGCACATCGTCAAGGGCCTCACCGTTGGCGCCGTGAAGGGAGGGGGTCGGCGATGACGACACAAGGTCAGGTCAGGCTCGAAAACGTCGCCAAGTATCACGGGCAGGTGGCGGCATTGAAGAATGTCGAGCTGGACATCCGGCCGGGCGAGTTCTTTGCCCTGCTCGGGCCGTCCGGCTCCGGCAAGAGCACCACGCTGCGGCTGCTGGCCGGTCTCGACAAGCCGACGCGCGGCCGCATCCTGTTCGACGGCGCCGATGTCACCGCGAAAGGCGCGCAGGACCGCGACGTCGCCATGGTGTTCCAGAGCTACGCGCTCTACCCGCATATGACGGTTGCGCAGAATATTTCCTTTCCGCTGGAAATGGAAAAGACTCCGAAGGCCGAAATCGCCGGCCGCGTCCAGGAGGCTGCCCGCAAGGTGCGGATCGAACACCTGCTGGACCGGCGGCCGGGACAGCTTTCGGGCGGCCAGCAGCAGCGCTGCGCGCTGGCGCGCGCGATAGTGCGCCGGTCCGGCCTGTTCCTGCTCGACGAGCCGCTGTCCAACCTCGACGCCAAGCTGCGACTCGAAACGCGAACCGAGTTGAAACGCCTTCAGCGCAGCCTTGGCGTCACTACGGTCTATGTCACCCACGACCAGGAAGAAGCCCTGACGCTGGCCGACCGCATGGCGGTGTTCATGGATGGGGAAATCCGCCAGATCGGCAGTCCGGCCGAGGTGTTCGCCTGGCCGAATTCCATCGAGGTGGCGGCTTTCATCGGCAGCCCGCCGATGAATTTGATGAAGGCGGCCTTGAAGGACGGCGTGCCGTCCATTGACGGCCGGCCGCTCGATGTGAAGCCGGTCTCCGGCTCCCCGGAGGTGATTGTCGGTGTGCGCCCGTCCGCGGTGCGGATCGGCGGCGACGGCATCCGCGCGACGGTCGATCTCGTCGAGAACCTCGGCGACAACGCGATCCTCGATCTGAGCTATGAAGGCGGCACGGCGCGGGCCCGCGTCGACGATGCGGCGGACTATGCCGAAGGGCAGACCGTCGCCATGTCGTTCGATGCAAAGAACATCCATCTGTTCGATGCCGCAAGCGGCCGGCGCCTGGAGGTCCAGTGACCGTGAAGGACAATCCGGCGATCTTCGCTTCCGAAATCGACAGCGCCAGCCGCGTTCCGCTGCATGTGCAGGTGCGCCGGCTGATCCGCGAGAAGACGATAGACGGCGCTCTGGTCAACGGCGAAGGCCGGCTCAAGACCGAGGCGGAACTCGGCGAGATCTTCGGCGTCAGCCGCATCACCATCCGCAACGCCATCCAGCCGCTGGTCGATCAGGGCATGTTCTCGCGCACCCGCGGCAAGGGCACCTTCCTGCGCAGTTCCGAGATCGAGAACTGGGGCGGCACGCTGATCGGTTTCGTCGAAAGCGGCGACGAAGCCGGGTTCGAACCGGTCGGCGAAATCCTGCATCAGGGCATGACCAATCGCCATGACAGCGACGTCGCAACCCTTCTGAAGGAGCGCGCCGTCTTTGAACTGCGCCGGCTGCGCTCGGCCGACGGCACGCCGGTGGCGATCGAGCAAGCCTTCTATCCGCCCGACATCGGCGTCGAGCTTGCCGCACGCGACCTGACCGACGCGGCGATCTACCGGATTTTTGAAGAGGAACTCGGCTTCGAGATCAAGGAAGCCCGGCAGACGATCGGCGCAACGCTTGCTGATGCCCAACAGGCGGCGCGGCTCGGCGTCAGGCAGGGCCATGCGCTGATTTCTGTCGAACGCCTGACCATCGACCGCGAAGGCCGCCCGCTGGAGTTGCTGCGCGCCGTCTACGTGCCGGAGCGCCATCAGTTTTCCATCACGCTGACGCGCCGAAACGCCAAGCCCAGCGCCTAACGACCCAAGTGCCCAGCCGGAGAAAAATCATGGAAAAGACAAGACCCGACATCGTCATCATCCTGAATGACGACATGGGTTTCTCCGACATCGGCTGCTACGGCGGCGAGGTCCAGACGCCCAACCTCGACCGGCTGGCGATGGATGGACTGCGCTACTCGCAATTCTACAACACCGCGCGCTGCTCGCCTTCCCGCGCATCGCTGATGACGGGCCTGCATCCGCACCAGACGGGGATTGGCATCCTGACTTACGACACCGGCCCGGAAGGCTATGCCGGGGACCTCAACCGCAACTGCGTCACCATGGCGGAGGTTCTGCGCTCGGCCGGCTACGGCACCTATCTCAGCGGCAAGTGGCATGTCGCCAAGAACCTGACGGAGCCAACGGATTCGTGGCCCATGCAGCGCGGCTTCGACAAATTCTACGGCACGATCATCGGCGCCGGCAGCTTCTATTACCCGAACACGCTGACGCGCGGGAACGACAATATCGACCATGAGGCGGCAAACGATCCGGAGTTCTTCTACACCGACGCCATCAGCGATCAGGCCGCCGCCTTTATCCGCCAGCACCATGAGGCGACGCCGGACAAGCCGCTTTTCCAGTATGTGACCTACACCGCGCCGCACTGGCCACTGCATGCGCATGACGAGGACATCGCCAAATACAAGGGTCGTTTCGACGCCGGCTGGGACAGGCTGCGCGAGCAGCGGTTGGAACGGTTGGTGCGCGCCGGCATCATTGATGCGTCGTGGACGCTGACCGATCGCGACCCGACGCAGCCGCCATGGGAAACCGCCGAGCAGAAGGAATGGCTGCTGCGCTGCATGGAAGTTTACGCGGCCCAGATCGACCGCATGGACCAGGGCATAGGGCGCATCATCGCCGCGCTTGAGGAAACCGGCCGGCTGGACAACACGCTGGTCATCTTCCTGTCCGACAATGGCGCCTGCGCCGAGGACATCCCCGAAGGCGTCAATGTCCAATCGCTTGTCGACGATCTTATGATTGCGCGCGCCGAAACCCGCGACGGACGGCCGGTTCTGCTTGGCAATGATCCAACGGTCATGCCGGGAGCGGAGGATACGTACCAGAGCTATGGTGTCGCCTGGGCCAATCTCTCCAATACGCCCTTCCGGCTCTACAAGCACTGGATCCACGAGGGCGGCATCGCCACGCCACTGATCGCCCACTGGCCGAACGGCATCGCCGAAAAGGGCGGCTTGCGGCATACACCCGGCCAGTTGCCCGACCTGATGGCGACGGTGCTGGAAGTGAGCGGGGCGCAGTATCCGCGGACATTTGAAGGCCATGAGATTCAACCGCTGGAGGGCATCAGCCTGGCGCGTTCGTTCCCGTCCGACCAGGAACGGACCGAGCCGCTATTCTGGGAGCATGAGGGCAATGCCGCGGTGCGCGTCGGCAAATGGAAGCTGGTGCGCGAATACCCGAAGGACTGGGAACTCTACGACATGGAGACCGACCGCACGGAGATGCGCGATCTCGCCTCGGCCCATTCTGAACGTGTCAGCGCCATGAAAGCGCAGTACCACGAATGGGCCAGACGCTGCGGCGTCATTCCGCGGGAAAAGATTCTCGAAGAGATGAAGAAGCTGGGCGGCACGGCATTCTGGGAAAAGGAGGACGAAAGCGCCGGTTGACGGGGCTCTCGTCCTAAGTTTCTTCTTCGAAAATTTCGCCACGCCGTTGCCGCATCGCCGGCAGCAGAACCAGGATCAACAGCGCCCCGGCAGCGATCAGCATCGCCGCCGAGAGCGGACTGGTGAAGAAGGTCGAAACGTTGCCATGCGAGAGTTGCATGGAACGGCGCAAATTCTCTTCCATCATCGGGCCCAGGATGAAGCCGAGAAGCATGGGCGCTGCTTCGCAACGCCAGCGGTAAAAGAAATACCCCAGCACGCCGAACGCCGCCCCGAGATAAATCTGGAAGACGCTGTTCTTGATGCCGAACAGGCCTATGCAGCAGAAGAGCAGGATGGCCGGAAACAGCACGTTGTAGCGCACCCTGAGCAGCCACACCCAGATCGAGATCAGTGGCAGGTTGAACACCAGAAGCATCAGATTGCCGAACCACATCGACACGATGAGGCCCCAGAACAGCGCCGGCTCCGTCGTCATCACCTGCGGTCCGGGCTGGATGCCGTGGATCATCATGGCGCCGATCATCAGCGCCATGGTGCCGTTGCTGGGAATGCCGAGCGTCAGCATGGGAATGAACGCGGTCTGCGCTCCGGCATTGTTGGCCGATTCCGGTCCTGCGACGCCTTCGATCGCCCCTTTTCCGAAACGTTCCGGATGCTTGGAAATCCGCTTCTCGATCATGTAGGAGGCGAAGGATGCGAGCATGCCGCCGCCGCCTGGCAGGATGCCGAGCAGCGAGCCGGCAATCGTTCCGCGCGCGATGGCGGGAACCGACGCCTTCACCTCGTCCTTCGTCAGCCACAGGCCCTTGACCTTTTCGGTGACGAGTTGGCGGTTGGAATTCTTGTTGGCGCCGACGATCACGTCGGTGAAGGCGAAGAAGCCCATCGCCAGCGCGACGAACTCGATGCCGTCGGATAGCCGCAGCACGCCGAAGGTGAAGCGCTGCGCCCCGCTTCCCGGATCGGTTCCGACAAGTCCGAGCAGCAGCCCGAGAACGATCATGGCGAGGGCTTTCAGGATCGATCCCTGGGCCAGGATGATCGAAGCAATGAGCCCGAGCACCATCAAGGAGAAATATTCCGTTGGTCCGAATGTAAGCGCTACCCGGGCCAGTACGGGCGCGAAGGCGGCCACGATCAAGGTGGCCACTGAGCCGGCGACGAAAGAGCCGATGGCGGAGATCGCCAGGGCCGCGCCGGCGCGGCCCTGTTTCGCCATCTGGTGACCGTCCAGGCAGGTGACGACGGAGGCGACCTCGCCGGGTATATTCACCAGGATCGAAGTGGTCGAGCCGCCATAGCTCGCGCCGTAATAAATGCCGGAAAGCATGATGAGTGCCGACACCGGTTCGAGCTGGAACGTTATGGGCAGAAGCATGGCGATCGTCGCCAGCGGCCCCAGCCCGGGCAGCACGCCAATGGCGGTACCGAGCACCGCCCCGATCAGGCAATAGAAAAGGTTTGCCGGCGAAACCGCCGTCATGAAACCGAGGCTGAGATGTGCGATCAGATCCATGACGGCAAATCCGGCCACAGAGGAATGAACAGGTTTAGGCCGTAGATGAAGATGGCCACGCACATGGCCAGCAGCACCACCGTCAGCACCGCCACGCGTTTCAGACTGAAACTGTCCGATGCCGCCGATGCCACGAACACAAGAAGCAGAACCGCGACCGCCAGACCAAACTTCATCAAGGCGACCGCAAAACCGACGACGGCAAGTGTGATCAGGAAAAGCGACTTGGCTTCGAACTTCTCCTGTGGCTCCGCATCATCGGAAGCAACAAGGCTGCGTCCGAAAATGACCACGCCGAGCAGTGCGAGAATCCCGCCCAGAACGACCGGGAAATATCCGGGACCCATACGGGACGCGGTTCCCATATCGTAGTCGAGACCCCGCCAGACGGCGAATGCCCCGACCACGAGAAAGAACAGGCCGGACTTCATGTCAGCGCTGAAGTGCTTGCCGGTCACGGCCTGCTCCTCGGGATATCAGCCAACAGATCAGCTGAGCGATTCAACGATCGGCTTCCATTTGGCCAGCTCGTTCTCGATATGCATGGTCATCGCGTCCGGTGTCGTTTCTGTAACCGGATTGGTCGCCACGGCCTGCAGCTCTTCCATGAACTTCTTGTCGGAAATGGCGGCGCCGGCCGCTTCAAAGAGTTTTGCCCTGATATCGTCCTGCAGGCCCTTGGGCGCGGAAATGCCGAGGAACGTTTCCGACACCAGGCCAGGAACGGTGTCCGCGGCTACCGCCAAATCGGGATGGGAAGCGAGCTTCTTCTCGGAGCAGACCGCAAGGATCTTCAGCTGTCCTGATTTCTGGTACGGCAACACCGCGCCGATCACTTCGACCATCATTTGCAGACGGCCGGCGACAATATCCTGAAGCGCCGGCGCGCCTCCCTGATAGCCGACATGTTCGATCTGCAGCCCGCCGGCCAGCTTCTTGAAAAGCTCGCCGGTCAGATGCGCCAGCCCGCCGACGCCGCCGCTGCCGTAGAACAATTCGTTAGGCTTCGCCTTGATCAGGTCGATCATCTCGGCGAGCGTGTTCGCCGGGACCTGCGGGTTGACCACGATCGCCCAGGGCTGCAGCGTCAACAGCCTGATGTGGGTGAAATCCTTGATCGGATCGAAGGAAACATCCTTGCCGGTCAGCGGCGCGGTGACATGTGTCGAGGCGCTGGCGAGCTGAAGCGTGTGGCCGTCGGCCGACGCTCTCGCCACCTCGCCGCTGGCGATCGCGCCACCGGCGCCGGGCGTGTTGTCGACGACAACCGGCTGGCCAAGCTGCTTGCTCAAAAGGTCGGCGAAGCGACGGGCGATGACATCCGAATTGCCTCCCGGCGCAAAGCCGACGACGAACTGGACGGGCCGGCTTGGATAGGCGCCCTGCGCCAAAGCCATGCCCGGAACTGTCATCGTGTAGGCGACGGCTGCGCCGCCCGCTGCAAGGAACTGCCTCCGATTCATGATATTTCCCCTTTGTTTTTGTTGAATGGTTTCGGTCTCAGGCTTGGCGGCTGTCGCCATCTCCAATGACTTGCGTCGAGCGGTAGGCGCTGGAGAAGGTGATGGCGAGTTCGGCCATGGTGCTGCCGACGTTGCGTGCGTTGTGGACGACATTGGGCGGGATGACGATGACATCGCCCTCCTGCATTTCGACTTCCAGATCGTTCCAGCTATGGACGATGTGCCCGCGGATAACGGTGAGGACCTCCTCGCAATCGGGATGAAGATGGCGGTCGTTCATCTGGCCGGGGTTGATAAAGCACAGCCCAGTGGTGAGTTCTTCCGAATTGCCTTGGCTTGCCGAGACGTGCCAGACGAGACGACCCCAGTCTGTGCGCACTTCGTCATGGTCGCCGACGCGCGCCACGATTGGATTTTGATTAGACGCCATCAGGCTCTCCTATGCGTACTTTTTCACCGTTCGAAAGCAGCGCGGCCTCGTAGACCCGCGTTACTTCCAGTGCCATTTCGAGCGTCCCGTTGCTGGCTGGAACGCCATCCAGGACCGAGGTGCAGAAATGGTCGAGTTCGCCCCACACGCCCTGCGTGAACACGGCCTTGTTTTCGAGTGTGTTGAGCCCGTCCTGCGCTTCCCAGACGATGGCCCCGCCTTCGAGGCCAGCCGGCGCAAACGACGTGCCGGTGGCGTACTGGAACTGGATGCCGCGCTGGTAGACGAGCCGTCGCGCGTTCTCGATCTCGATGCAGCGCTCGCCGGCATAGATGTGGTAGCGCTCGAAGGGCTGGAATTTCGGACCGCCCTGGGCGAGGTGCAGGTTGCTCACCACGCCGTTGCGGTGCTCCAGTACGCACGTCCCACCCAGACCGTCCGGGCCCCGAAATACCGTCACCGAGGCGACAGGTCCGCCCAAGGCCAGCAGCGCCGAAAGCGGATGGCAGCCATTGGCGAGCCAGTCGCTGGACAGGCCTTGCTCAAGCACCTCGCGCCCGTTCGCCGGGATGGACATCGGGTAGATGCCGAGCATGCTCCTCAGCGGCGAGGTCTTGTCTTCGCCCAGGAGTTCCCTGGCCTTGAGCAAAGCCGGCATGAACGCCTTCTTGTAGCCGACGACGGAAACGAGGCTGCCGCGCGCGGCGATCATCCGTTCCACATCCGCGGCGCGCATCGCCGCCGGCTTTTCGACCCATACATGCAGCCCCGCGGCGAACGCCTCGCAGGCGAGGTTCGGATGCATCTGCGGCGACACGCAGATCAGCACGGCGTCGAGGGATTCTGCACGGTACATGTCCGTACTCGTGCGGTAGGCGCCGCAGCCATACTGCTTTGCCGTCGCAGCGCATTTGTCGTCGTCGGGGTCGGCCACCGCCACCAGTTCGACCGGAAGGTAGGTCAGCGTCGGCAGGATGTTGCGGTAGGAATGCGACCCAACCCCGATGACGCCAAGTCGAATGCGCCGTACCGCATCGCGCTGGTATTCCATCAGTTCACCCCCGCAATTTCGGAGCGCAGGAAATCGATGTCGCGTCCGGTTACCTGTTCATAGTCATAATTGGGCCGTGGCTGGCCGTGCTGCGGCGGGTTGAGACAGATGACCGGCGAGACGCCGTCCGCCACCACCCGGCGCGCTATCTCGACGACGGGCCAGCTCGCTTCCTCCAGCGCGACGTTCCAGGCCAGCGCATCGCCGCCCGGCTCCGCCGCGCCGCCCTTGAAATGGCAGTATTCGATCAGCGGCTTCAGCCGATCATAGACGGCGACGGTCGGGAACTCACCGGTCGACCACTGGTTCTGGACGTCCCAGGTCAGGCCGACCTTCCCCTGGCGGTCCAGCGCCTCGAAGAAATCGAGAAACTCACCCGTCCGCGCAAGGAAGCACTGCCGGACCTCGTTCTCGATGGTGGGGCGAAAGCCTGCTTCATGGAAGCGGTCGACGGCCTCGCGATAGACATCGAACACCCAGTTATGTTTTCGCTGCAGGCTTTTGACGGCATTGCCGCTGTCACGCTCGAGGAATTGCGCCGCCGTCATCCGGATCAGCTTTGGCTTGAACACTTTCGCCAACGCGATGACATGGTCGATCTTGCCGAGCTGTTCGTGGCCGAAAGTCTCAAGCCCTTTGTCGATGGAGTCGAAGAAGATCGACGTGGACAGGCAGTAGACCTTCTGGCCGGACCGCTCGATTTCCGCCTGCGCCCGGGCGGCAAGATCGAGCGGGATATCAACGGTCCAGTGGCCGTAGATCTGGTTCTTGATGTCCATCCAGGTGAGCTTCCTGGCGCGGTGATAGGCAAGCTGCGCGTCGAGATCGTCCCCGCCCATGGAATTCAGGATCGTGAGATCGGCACCTGGCATGGGGTTCAAGCCGTCCCGATCCTGATATTCTTGAACCGGCGCATGTTTTCGGTCATCGCCGTTTCGGTCGGCAGGCGCTCCATGCTCGACGCGCCGAAGAAACCGGCCACGCCCTTGGTGCGGCTGAGAACCTTCGCGGCATCCTCGGCCGTTGCGATCGGCCCGCCATGGCAGATGACGATGACATCGTCGCGTGCGGCCCGCGCTGCATCATGGATTTCCTGCACCCGCACGATGGCGTCGTCCAGGCTGAGTGTGGTGCGCGCGCCGATGGCGCCGGAACTGGTGAGCCCGACATGGGCGACGATCAGGTCGGCACCGGCACGGGCCATCGCGTCGGCCTGTTCGGCGTCGAACACATAGGGGGAAGTCAGCAGGTCGAGCTCGTGGGCCGCCGCGATCATGTCGACTTCGAGCTGGAAGCCCATGCCGGTTTCCTCGATGTTCTGGCGGAACATTCCATCGTAAAGGCCGACGGTCGGGAAATTCTGCACCCCGGTAAAGCCCATGTCGGCAAGCTGGCGCAGGAACAGCGGCATGCGGCGGAACGGATCGGTCCCGCACACGCCGGCCAAAACCGGCGTGGATTCGACGATCGGCAGCACTTCGCGTGCCATGTCGACGACGACCGCGTTGGCGTCGCCATAGGGAAGCAGGCCGGCGAGCGATCCGCGCCCGGCCATGCGGTAGCGGCCGGAATTGTAGATGATGATGAGATCCGCGCCGCCCGCCTCCGCGCACTTCGCCGAAAGCCCGGTGCCTGCTCCGGCGCCAACGATGGTGCGCCCTTCCTCGACCTGGCCGCGAAGCCGCCTGAGCGCTTCCTCTCTCTTCATCGATTGGACCCCTTCTTTCGGCCGTCTTGATTCGATCCCTGGACAAGTTCTGCAAGCCGGTCGGCCATCGCATTGGCGAAATCGGGATCGTTGATTTCGGTGTCTACCTCGCGAAGCTCGATGCGCGGATTGAGGTTTTCCCGCAGGGCTCCGATCAAGGCCTTGTCGGCCTCCGGATCATGGAACGGTTGGCCTTCGCGCGCGATCATCGAGATGCCCCGCAACGGGACAAACACGGAGAGAGGTCCGGTGGCCTTATTCAGTCGTTCGGCCACTCGTTTCCCCAATTCGGCGCATTCCTCAGGCGTGGTGCGCATGAGGGTGACAGACGCATTGTGCTTGTACAGCCGGCGCGAGCGGAATTTTTCGGGCACCGTGTCCCAGCCGCCAAAATTGACCATATCCAGAGCGCCGAGGCTTACGACTTGTGGTGTTCCCGTTGCCCCAGCTGCTTTCAGCCGGTCAGGGCCGGCGGAAAAAACGCCGCCGACGAGTTCGTCGGCCAGTTCGGTCGTCGTTATGTCGAGCACGCCGGCCAGCATTCCTGCGCGCACCAGCGCTTCCATGGATTGGCCTCCGGTGCCGGTCGCATGGAACACAAGGACTTCGTAGCCAAGGCTCTCAAGCCTTTGGCGGGCTGCCTGCACGCAAGGCGTCGTCACGCCGAACATGGTTGCGCCGATCAGGGGCTTCTCGGTGACAGGAGCAGCCGGCCGATCCTTGACCATTCCTGCGATGGCGCCCGCCGCGTTGCCCAGGATAACGCGGGAGAGCTTGTTGATTCCCGCTATGTCGACAACAGAATACATCATCGTAATGTCGAGGGCGCCGACATAGGGGCGCGTGTCGCCGGAGGCGACGGTGGAGACGATCAGCTTCGGCACGCCAACCGGCAGTTCTCGCATGGCAGCAGAGATGAGCGTCGTGCCGCCGGTTCCTCCCAGTCCGATTATGCCATCGAGCCGCCCTTGCTCATAAAGAGCGGTAATCACTTGCGCCGCTCCGCGCGACATGGCTTCGACGGCTATTCCCCGGTCATTTGCCGAGGCGAGCTTGAAACCTGCCGCCTTGGCGACTTCCTCGCGTGTCACATCGGGCTTGAACGATGGTCGTCCCTGGGAACCAGCATCGACAACGCGTGGTGTGATTCCGCGACGTTTGAGCTCATCTACGAGGAATTTGTACTCCTCGCCTTTCGTGTCGAGAGTGCCGAGCAGAACAACTTGAGTCATCGTCGCACCTGCGGTTTGCCTTGTATACAAAATTTGGTATACCAGACACCAAATAGCGTCAATGGTGATTTGGCTCCTGTTGTGAGACATATTCACGGACTTGGGCCTGTGGGACGCGGGTGATTCCCGCAGCCGGCCGTTGTGAAAGAAACCGATGAAGAATGATCTGAAACTGGAAATCCAGACCGTGAATCAGCGCGCCTACGAGCGCATCCGCGAGCTGATCGTAACGGGGGAACTCACCTGGGGCGCAAGGTTGGATGAACGCATCCTTGCCGAGCGTCTCGGGATAAGCCGGACACCCGTCAGGGAGGCCATCGTGCGACTGGGCAATGAGGAAGTTATCGAGCGCCGCCCCTATCAGGGCAATGTCGTGCGCTCTTTTACGCAGAGCCAGATCGTCAATCTTTTCGACGTAAGGGCGGAAATGGAAGCGCTTGCGGTTCGCCGTGCGGCTGAGAATGGATCGGCGACCGATTTCGACGTTTTAGAGGACATCGTACGCCAATGTCATGCGGCGCTTCACGCTGGCGATCTTGTCGAATTCGAGAAACGCGATCAGGAATTCCATCAGCAGATCGCCGCCATCTCGCGCAACGAGACGCTTATCCAGTGCCTCAATCGGCTTGGCCTGCAGATCCAGCTTGCCCGACACCGGGCAAACCTGCTGCTTGATTTCCCGATGAGCACGATCGAAGACCGGGAGCAGATACTTGCCGGTTTGAGAAAAGGCGACGGCGCGGCCGCGGAAAAGGCCATGCGCCGCCACATCGACCGCTCACGCAACAGCGCACTGCGTGGGTCTGTCGAACCGGCAAACTAAACGGCGAGGTCAGTTCGATTCTGCTGGTTTCCCGGGTCCTTTCCCGGCGTCGGCCTGGGGCTTTTCCGCCGGAACCACGCCGCTGAGGAAGGCTGCATACTGGGCTGAAAATCCGTCGAGTGGATAGTCGAAGGCATAGAATGTGCTGCCCGCATGCGGAGAGAAGGCAAGCTTCAACTGCGCGCCACGCTTCAGCTGAGCCAGGAGATCCGGCGACAGTGGGGCAAAGCCCACGCAACCGGGAGCCTCGCAATAGAGCGACTGGGTGGGAAAAGCCGGCTTCCCGTCGATCTGCAGGAGAATGCCTTTTTGCAGATTGACGCCGAGCGGCACCAGATACTCGACCACGATCTTCTTGCCGACCTTATAGATCAGCAGCCGGGTGACGAGTTGGCCGCTATTGATCTGCGTAAACCCGAGTTCGCATTTGCCGTCGGCGGCGCAATTCAGCCGCCACCCGCTCTTTTCGGCCGACGGTTCCTGCTGGGCGAATGCGCCAGTGCCGCCCGCAAGGAGCAGCGCGGTAAAAAAAGTGGCCGAACGAAATCTTCGTCCGGCCACAGCTGGGTTTGTAGAGCGATGAGTTTGACCGGCCATGGCCGGTGGATCAGAATTCGACGGCAAGACCGCCGCCGGCGCCGAACTTCTTGTCGTCTGTACCGCCAAGCGTCACGCGTCCGACGACGTTTTCGCTGAAGCGGGCATTGGCGCCGAAGGCGTAGCCGAAGCCGCCCTCGAACGTGCCGACGCCCATGCCGACCGAAAAATTCTTGTTGGAGCTGAGCTGGGGGATGTTTGACATCGCCATGGCCAGCGATACGCCGCTGTAGGCGGTATCGAGGTCGGACTGGATCGAGTTGAAGCGGTCGAGGACATCGCCGCCCAGCTTGTTCATCGTCACCGCGCCGTCCTGGATAGTGCGGGTCGAGACGGAATTGTCCGCCATTTTTTGCTCGGTCACGGCCAGATCGGCGATCTTTGTCGTGGTGACCGCACCGTCCGCGATCTTGACCGTGGTCACCGCGCCATCGGCTATCTTTGCGGTCGTCACAGCGCTGTCCTGGATCGTGCGCGTCGATACCGAGTTGTCGGCAAGGTCTTCTTCCAGGATGGTGCCGTTCAGAATCTTGTCCGTCGTAACGGAATTGGCCGCGAGCTTGGTGTTGGTCACCGCGCCATCAGCCAAATCCTCGGCCAGTATCGTTCCGTTCAGGATCTTGTCTGTTGTAACCGCATTATCCGCCAGCTTGGAATTGGTGACCGCCCCCGCCGCGATCTTGCCGGTCGTCACCGCTCCGTTGGCCAGATCTTCCGTGGCGACACTGCCGTTCTCGATCTTCTGCGAGTTGACCGAATTGTCTGCAAGGTCGTCATTGCCAACCGCGCCGTCCTGGATCTTGTCCGACGTTACGGCGTCGCCGCCGAGTTTGGCATTGTCGACCGCGCCATCGGCCAGATCCGAGTTGCCGACCGAACCGTCGACGATTTCGGCCCCCGTCACGGAATCGAACGCGAGGTCGTCGTTGTTGATCGACTGGTTGCAGATGATCTCATCGCCCCCTTCAGCCGTATCCACGGTGAAGGGGTCGAGGCCGATGAGGTCAATCACGACCCGCGGGCCGCAGTAGGTTCCGGCCATGGCCGCATTCGAGAAGCACGCAGCGATTGCCAGTGCGCTGAACCCCGTCAGCAGCGAAATCTTCCTGGATTGAAAGTTCATTATAAGCACCCCTTCGCGTTCCCTGTCCCGTCGCCCTCGATCGCAGGATAGCGACCGTGAAGGCAGATCGGGGCCAGTGTGTTGATTCCGCCGCCGGGCAACAGTCGGCATTTGCCGACTGTTGCGGGCGTTCCGTTGCGTTATGACATTTATGCCACAGCTTGGGTGCATCGGATGACGCAGGATATGACCCACCGGTACGACGGCGCCGCGGTCCGTTCCCATGCCAGAGGCCCCGGCTATGCCGCGGCGTTGGCGGGCTGGATCGTGTCGGTGGCGGTCTCGGTCGGCCTTGTGCTGTTCCTTGCCAGCCCGCAGGGTATGGACCTACCGGGCAACCCCTTTTCCCGCCTGACCGAACCGGCTGGGCCGAAGTTCGCCGTCGCCATGAAGACCGTCAGGCCGGGCGAGGGTGGCCTGAAGACCGGGGACCAGGCACGGGCTTCATCCGAAACGGAGCGGGCGCTCGATCCGCTGCGCCAAGCGCTGGGGACGCCGAAGCCGGCCATCGCGCGGATCAACGCCTTGATCGCACTCGGCAACATCCTGAGGGACTACGCCGCCAGGACAAAGACCTATCCCAGTTCGCAGATGAAGCTGGTGCCCGCCGCCAACGCGCTGGCGATATTGAAGAATGGCGAATTCGAGAAGAATGTGCCGACCTCGATCATAAACGAGATGCAGTATGTTTCGGATGGCAGGTCCTACAAGGTCATTGTGCTGGGATCGGGTGACTGCGCCGTCGTTCGCGCACTCCGGCCGTCGATGGTCGACCCTAAGCGATCGGCCGGAGACCTGGACTGCATCGCTTACGGCACCTGGACCCCGGCGGGACGGGAATTCTGAACTTTTCCAAAATGCGCTTGTCCGCGGCTGCTGCCGGATCAGGCAGCGAGGGCGCCGGCCACCGCAGTTGAAGCATACCAGATCAGCAGCAGTCCGGCACCGATGCCGAACGGCCTGCGGCAGCGCATATAGAGCGCGCTGGACGAGGCAGCCGATATGCCGATGGCGACCAGGCCGAACCAGCAGGCGGCCACCAGGAAAACGGTGAGCGCCATCGCATGTGCCGGGATGCCGTTCTGGCTGTAGTCCAGTGTGACGGAGGCCGAGGCGAAGAAGACGGCGCTCAGCGGGTTGGTGAGCGCGGTCAGGAATCCCAGGCCGAAATGCGGCTCCCGCACGGGCCGAGGCGCCGGTATCTCGGCCTCCCGCATGGTGCTGCCGATCAGCCGGGCGCCGCCCGCCAGAAGCATGGCGGCGAAGATGATGGTGGCGAAGAAGTGGAAGGAAGCATTGGTGAACAAAACGGCGCAACTGCTCGCGGCCAGCAGCGCAAGCAGGCTGGCGCCTGCCGCGACGCCGCCTGCCGTCGTCACCGCCGCCATGCGCGAGCCGGCCAGCGACGCGCGCGCGACAATCACGAAGTTGGGCCCGGGAATCATCGCCAGCGTGGCATAGGATCCGGCGAAGGCCAGCATGCCGGACGCATGCGCGCTTTGAATGTCGAACATCGGACGCCGCTCCTCGCGTCGTCCGCCCCCCGCCAGGGCTGCGCCGCGTCGAACGGCAATCTGATCCGGAGAAATCGACCGGCCTAGTCGGCAAATGCCGACCGTCGCGGCTTTTTTCGCACTGGCCTTGATCTAGAAGCCGAGCGGTGAGGCTGTCTTCAGCAGCGCCACCAGGTCGCTCTGCCGGTGCGTGCCGGTTTTGGCGAAGAGCCGCTCCAGATACGTTCGCGCGGTCTTGACGGTGATGCCGTTCTGCACCGCCGCATCGTTGACCGACGCACCGGAGGCGAGCCCGATTGCCAGCTTCACCTCCGCTGGGGAGAAGTCGAAGAGCCCGGTCAGGATGGAAGCCTGCGGCACCTGGAGATGCGCGCCCACGGCGGTCGCGGCAATCAACATGTCGCCGCTCGAAAAAATATCATGGGCGGAACGGCACAGCGGCAGGATATGTACGACACAAGCCTGCGTGGTTTCGCTCGCTGCGACCGGGATGGATCGTACCACCGGCCGGTCGTGAGGGGCGGAAGCCTCCACCGCATTCCTGAAAAGCGTTTCAGCCGCTGCGTCGGCAAGAGCCACGCGCCCGAAAGCGCGAGGCAGGAACAGCGAGGCGGCTGCGTCGAACAGGATATTGGTCGCCAGAACCTTGCCGGATTTCTGCAGAACCGCCGCGGGCAGGCCGATCGCCTGCAAGGCCGAGACAGTTGCTTCCGCCCGTTCGAGCCGCAGTTTCGCTGCCATCAGCCCGGACCGCGCAAGATGCGGCCGTGTTTTGTCCAGCATGGCGAGCGCTTCGGCGGAATGGCGGCCCTCGCCTGCGCGGCGCTCGAATGTGAATGAGACGACCTCGCCGCTGAATAGCGGTATGACTGTGGTCGCCTGGGCTTCGAGCCCCAGTTCACGGAGGCTTCGCGCCACGGAATCGCCGGCCAGCTGCTCGGCTGACATGTGGTCGTTCAGATACTGGAAACTCGAAAAATCGCCCGTGATGATGTTCTTGAACAAAGCCTCCGCCCGGCGGCTCTCGCGCCATCGTTCGGTTGTCGTGAATTCGTGCAGCGATGCCCGGGTGTAATCCGTCGTTCTATAGAGTGGCGGCTGATCGATGCCGCTGAAGACCAGAACCGCCCCCGAGACGGAGCCGGACATGGCCGCCATGTCATCCAGCACCGAAGGCCAGAATTCCGGCACGAAGGCCGCTTCATAGATGCGATCGATCAGCGGGACCGGCATGGGCTCACGACAGGGGTGCGGTTGATTTCAGCAGAGCGACGAGCTCGCTCTGCCGGTGCGTGCCGGTTTTGGCGAAGATGCGTTCGAGATAGGTGCGTGCGGTCTTGAGTTTTATGGAAGCGGACATCGCGGCATCGTTTAACGATGTACCGGCGGCAAGAGCAGTCGCCAACTTCGCTTCCGCGGGTGACAGGTCGAAGAGGCCGGTCAGGATCGACGGCGAGGGAACGAGGTTGCTGGCCGAAACCATGGTGGCGGCGATGATGACATCGCTTCCCGAAAAAACGTCGTAGGCGCTTCGCCGGATTGGCAGGACATGGATGACAAGCGGCTGCCTTTCGACGGTTGCCGCCAGAGGAATAGAGCGAATTGCCGTAAAGTGCCCGTCGGACAAGGATTGGATGGCATCGCGGACCATGTCGTCCGCCCGCTTCACGGCCACCGATATTTGGTCGAACGCACGCGGCAGGAAAACCTCCGGCAGCGCTTCGAAAAGCGAATTCGTCGCCCGCACCTTGCCGGATGCGCTCATCACCGCCGCCGGCAGGCCGAGCGCCTCGAGTGCCGAAACCGTTTCGCGCGCCCGTTCCAGTTGAAGCCTAGCGGCGATCAGCCCGCCGCGAGCCAGATGCGGCCGCAACTCGTCAAGCCGGTCGATCTCGTCCTGTCCCGGCTTGCCTTGCGCGACCCATCGTTCAAACGTCACACCGACCACTTCGCCCGTCGGCATGGGAATGAGCGTGCCGAGCTGCCAACCGAGGCCGATCCTGCCCATGACCTCATAGGCAGGATCTGCGGCGAGCTGGCCGGCATCCATGTAGTCGTGGTCGCACAGGAAACCGGCATGGTTCAGTTCCAGGAGGACCTGAGGCCGCATACATCGCCGCCACATGCCGCTCGCCATGAAGTCGTCCATGACCGGACGGGTCACGTCGGTGGCTTGCCAGCGTGGCGTGGCGCTATCGGTGATGAGCTGGAACTCGCCGCTGACCGAACCGGTCCGGAGCGCGATTTCCTGCAGCGTTTCAGGCCAAAGCTCGGGAACGAAAGCGGCTTCGTAGATGCGGTCGATAACCGGAGCCCACATTCCACCACCTCAGGAAAAAGGAGATATATTCTTCAACAGGCTGATGAGCTCGCTCTGCCGGTGTGTGCCGGTCTTTGCGAATATCCGTTCAAGATACGTTCTTGCCGTCTTGGCCGTGACTTTGCTCACGGTCGCAGCGGCCTGCAGCGATGCGCCCGTGGCAAGCGAGGTCGCCAGCCTTGCTTCGGCGGGCGACAGATCGAAAAGCGTTGCCAGGATGCCGGTCGACGGCGGCGAGCCGCCGGCATCGACCATGGTGAGCGCGACAATGACGTCGGCGCTTCCAAAAATATCCCGCGCGAAGCGGTAGAGCGGCAGAACATGGAGAACGCAAGCGGGCCGGCCTTCATCAGCCGGTATGGCAATGGACCTGACGGGGGGGCCGTTGGGACCGCTGCGCACCGCGGCCTGGAACAGCGCATTGGCGTTCTTGTCGGCGATCGCCATGCCCTCGAAAGCAGTTGGAGAAAAGATCGCGGTCTGCATCTCCAGCAATTCATTCGAGACGAGCACGCGGCCGTTCGATGTGAGAACTGCCGCCGGCAGGCCGAGCAGTTGAAGCGTCGAGACGGCAGTCTGCATCCGTTGCAGCCGCAGGCGCGCGGCAATCAAGCCGGCGCGGGCCAGATGCGGCCGCATGCGGTTCAGTTGCAGGAGCTCGTGCTCGGATGGCCTGTCGGTAGCCTGCCAGCGATCCATCGAGAACAGCACGATTTCCCCCGTCGGCATTGCGATGAAGGAACCGACCTGGCCGCCTATGCCAAGCGGTTCGGTGAGGTCGAGCCGGGCACGGTTGCCCTCGATCGCTTCCGACGGAAAGTAGTCCCGGTCATAGATGAACGCGGCCGGCGGCATCATCGAAAACAGCAACTTCACCTCGGAGCTGTTCTGCCAGCCATCGTTGGCGTCGAATGTTTCCAGCACCGGCCGGATTCTATCGGTGGCGACGAATTTCGGCGAGGTGCGATCCTCGAAGACGATGAACGAACCGGAGGCGGAATTCGAAAGGTCGCACAGCGACTCCAGTACGTCGGGCCACAGCTCAGGCACAAAGGCCGCTTCGTAAATGCGGTCGGAGAGACCGCTTTCAGGTTCAGCAAGGTTCATGTCGTCCAAACCTGAAGCCGTTGTCCAATGGAAGCGGTTGCTGACATTGCACGCATCGCCGGCTGGCTCGCCCACGATAGCGGACTGAAGTCCGTCATACGGCACAAGGCGCGCCGGTTACGTCGCGGAAGGAAGCTATCGCGGTTTCGTTGAGATGCAAGGTTCTTTTTGCAGTGCGAAAAGACAATGGGACTTGAACGGACCTGCGGTGGCGAATCCAGCCGGTCCGCCTACGCACGGTCCGGATGCTGGAGACCTGCCTGTTGCAATCCCTTCAGCGCTGGTCGTTGTAGGCCTGCTTCGTTTCGCCCACGGCTCGTGTCAATTCCGAGAACGACATGACGCCGACCTCTCCCTGAGACGTGTTGGCAAGGCGCAGGAGGCGAACGGGAAAACAGACGGCGTCCCGATTGGCCGGCGACATATCCTCGCAAAAGCGCTCGTCGCCGGTCAGCGACGATTCGGTTCTGGCAAGCGCCAGCTCGATTTCATCGATGGTGAGAAGCCCTTTGTGAACCAGGGCATTGTTGATGGCCGCCATCGCCATCAAAAGCCCCTCGATCTGCAGGTTTGCAACGTTCATCGCGTTTACTCCCTATGGCTATCGACCAGGTCCGACTGACTACCGCGGCTCATTCCTGAGGCTGAGATAGGTCGGATCGAACTCAGCCAGCGACGCAAGGCGATCGAAATCAGGAAGGCGCACAGTCGGGTTCTTCCACTCGACCAGTCCCGTGTTCTTGAGCTGCTGCAGCTTCTTGTTCACATGCACGATCGAAAGTCCGAGCACATCCGCCAACTGCGCCTGTGTCAACGGCAATTCGAACCGGAAGTCCGTCGCTGCCCCCGCGGCTTCGAACCTTCGATAGAGTTCGCAGAACAGATGGGCGATCTGCTGTTCGACCGACCGCCGGCCCAGGCAAGTGATCCAGGTGCGTTGGATGGCGCCGTCGATCACCGTCGACAGCCAGAAGAGCCGACCGAGATGATGGCTTTGCTCCGTCACCGATCGGATCGCCGTATGAGGTACGAAGGAAACTTCGCAGGGGCCCATCGCGACCACGCTGTGGTCCATGGTCTTGAGAAGATAGGCGTGAAGATCGACGAAATCGCCGGAGATATGGAGAGCGGTGATCTGGCGTCCGCCACCGCTGACAGACTGGCTGCGCGCCGCCAGCCCATGCAGCATCAGGCAGCTTTCCTGCGGGCGCGAACCCTCCGCGACAATATCCTCATCGGACCTGAATCGCACCTTTCGCATCGGCAGCCTCTCGATGAGGGCGATGTCTTCCTTCGATAAGTTATCCCGGCGTTGCAACATGCGGATGAAAGAGGAGATGTCGCTCGTGCCTGTCGTTCGATTGGCTGAATCGCTCATAGTTGAAGAACGCTTCTGTCTTTCACGGGTTCCTGGTCATCATAAGCACGAGAAGAGGGGGCCGAAAGCCGGCAGATGATGGTTGTTCATTTGCCGGCTTCGCTCTGCAGCCAGGAAACGAGACGTTCGCTTTGCTTGTCGGGCGAACGCGGCGGCACCAGCCAGTAGCCGCGGTGCGGCGCCTGCAATGCCGGCCCGGCTTTCACCAGCACACGCGACCGCAGCAGCCCGTCGATCAGGCCCATCCAGCCCAGCGCGACGCCCTGGTTTTCGCTCGCTGCCTGGGTGACCAGCGAATAGGTGTTGAAGCTGATGTCCCCTTCATGACCCGCCGGCTCGCGCGCCAGCCCGAGCCCGTCGAAATAGCGGTTCCAGTCGAACCACGGCGCCGGCGCCAGCGCATCCAGATGGATGAGGCGCGCCCGCGCCAGCATCTTCGGATCGGCCAGGAGATCGTTCCGGTCGAGATAGTCCAGGGTGCAGACAGGCACGACCTCTTCCCGCAGAAGGATCGAGGCATTGGCGTCGAAACTGCCCTGTTCGCCGAACGGAATGGCGATGTCGCTCTCTCCCACATCTTCCTGCCTCAGCCTCTGCGTTGCGACGATCTGGATGTCGATTTCGGGATAGAGCAGGCGGAAAGCGTGCATTTTCGGGATCAGCCACAGCGAAGAGAAGGCGTAGTCCGTGTGCAGGCGCAGCGACGGCCGTTCCGCCATGGCTTCGTATTCACGCATCAGCGCATCGATATCGGTCACCGCGCGCTCGGCGATTTCGTAAAGCCGCCGCCCCTTCGCGGTGAGTTCAACGCCATGGCGGTGCCGGTTCAGCACGGCAAAGCCGGCCTGCTCTTCCAGCCGCTTGATCTGGTAACTGACCCCCGGCTGCGACAGCCCGAGGGCGCCGGCGGCCGACGAGAAGCTGCCGCGCCGCACCGTCTCGGCGAGAATACGCATCCATCCGGCGTCCAGTTTTCGCATGAATATAAAATTTCCTTATGGGAACCATTGGAAAATAACCCGTTTACAGCGCGATGGCCAGATTTCTTAATGACATCTCGCCAACGGAGCGTCCGGCTTCGCCCGGCGACGCATCCGCTGGCGAGTGAGTTTGGAATGGCGCAGCCGAACATCCTCATCCTGATGGTGGACCAGCTCAACGGAACGCTGTTTCCCGATGGGCCGGCCGATTTCCTTCACGCGCCCAATCTGAAGTCGCTTGCGGCACGTTCGGTACGCTTTGCCAACACCTATACGGCAAGCCCGCTCTGCGCCCCGGCGCGGGCATCGTTCATGTCCGGGCAATTGCCGCAGCGTACGCGCGTCTATGACAACGCCGCCGAGTTCGCCTCCGATATCCCGACCTATGCGCATCACCTGCGCGCTGCTGGCTACGCAACAACCCTTTGCGGAAAAATGCATTTCGTCGGGCCCGATCAGCTCCATGGTTTCGAGGAGCGGCTGACCACCGACATCTACCCCGCCGACTTCGGCTGGACGCCGGACTATGCCAAGCCCGGCGAGCGCATCGACTGGTGGTATCATAATCTAGGCTCGGTGACCGGGGCCGGCGTCGCCGAAATCACCAACCAGATGGAGTATGACGACGAGGTCGCCTATCACGCCACGCGCAAGCTCTACGATCTTGCCCGGGGCCATGACGAGCGCCCCTGGTGCCTGACTGTCAGCTTCACCCATCCGCACGATCCTTACGTCGCCCGCCGCAAATATTGGGATCTCTACCAGGATTGCCCGGCGCTGGATCCCGAGATTGGTCCTATTGCCTATGAAGATCACGATTTGCATTCGCAGCGCCTGCTCGACGCCTGCGACCACACCGCTTTCGCCATCACGCCGGACGATGTGCGCCGCGCCCGCCGCGGCTATTTCGCCAGCATCTCCTACATCGACGAGAAGATCGGCGAGATACTCGAGGTGCTGGAGCGCGGGCGCATGGCCGAGGACACAATCGTGCTGTTCGTCTCCGACCACGGCGACATGCTGGGTGAGCGCGGCCTCTGGTTCAAGATGAGCTTCTTCGAGAGTTCGGCGCGCGTGCCGCTGATGATCGCCGCGCCCGGCTGGTCGCCGAAGCGGCTCGACGCACCCGTCTCGACGCTCGACGTGCTGCCGACTCTGGCCGGCCTCGCCGGCCTCGACATCGGCGGTCTGGCGCCATGGATTGATGGCGAGGACCTCGCGCCGTTGGCGGCAGGAACCGGTCGGCGGGGCCCGGTGCCGATGGAATACGCGGCGGAAGGGTCGCAAGCGCCGCTGGTGTGCCTGCGCGAGGGCCGCCACAAGCTTGTGTTATGTGACCGGGACCCGCCGATGCTGTTCGATATCGAGGCCGATCCGCATGAGCTCGCCAACCTTGCCGCCAACCCCGCGCATCAGGGGGCATTGGCCACTCTGACAGCGAAAGCGCGCGCCCGCTGGGATCTCGCAAGCTATGACGCCGCCGTGCGCGAAAGCCAGGCCCGCCGCCGCGTCGTCTATGAAGCGTTGCGCAACGGCGCCTACTACCCATGGGACTACCAGCCTTTGCAGAAGGCCTCGGAACGCTACATGCGCAACCACATGGATTTGAACGTGCTGGAGGAAAGCCAACGCTTTCCCCGCGGCGAATGAACGAACAACAACAGGGAACAGGAGCAGTCACATGAACAAGATGGGAATGCGTGCCGCAGGATTTGGATTGGTGATGGCGCTGGCGGCCGGCCAGGCGATGGCGGCGGATGCCGAAAGCTGCAAGAAGGTCAGGCTGTCGGACGTCGGCTGGACCGACATCCAGGTGACGACCGCCACCACGGCAGCCGTTCTGGAAGCGCTCGGTTACGAGCCGGAAATCACCCAGCTGACCGTACCGGTGACCTTCGCCGCGCTGAAGGACAAGGATATGGACGTCTTCCTCGGCAACTGGATGCCCTCGCAGACCGAGGCGATCAAGCCCTATGCGGACGAGGGCGCATTCGACGTGGTCGGCCAGAATTTGGAAGGCGCGGGCTTCGGCCTCGTGGTTCCCGACTATGTTCAGGCTGAAGGCGTCAAGGACATTAAAGATCTTGGCAAGTTCAAGGACAAGTTCAACGCCAAGATTTACGGCATCGAGGCGGGCGCGGCCGGCAACAAGAACATCCAGAATCTGATCGACGATCCGAAGAATGGGCTCGAGGGCTTCGAGCTCGTGGAATCCTCCGAAGCCGGAATGCTGACGGAGGCCGAGCAGACCATGAAGGCCAAGGACTGGGTCGTGTTCCTCGGCTGGACGCCGCACCCGGTTATGGGCGGAATGAAGATCAAATATCTCGGCGGCATGGAGGCTTCAGGCTTCGGCGAAGCCAAGGTGTTCACCAACACCCGCAAGGGCTATGCGGCCGAATGCCCGAATGTCGGCGCCTTCATCAAGAACGTCAAGTTCACCCTGCCGATGGAGAACGTGATGATGGATGCAGTCATCAAGGGCGGCAACCCTGGCGACGTGGCGAAGGATTGGCTCAAGGCCAACCCGGATGCGGTCACGCCGTGGCTCGCCGGCGTCACCACTTTCGACGGCGGCGATGCGGTGGCGGCGGTCAAGGCCGCGCTCGCCAACTAGGCGGTCTGCCGGGCGGATATTTGCTCTGTGAGCCGGTCGAGGACATAGGCCTTCGACCGGCTTACGCTTTCCTCCAGCGATCTCCCCAGCGCTATGTTCGCGGCAATCGCGCTGGCGAGCATGCAGCCGGTGCCGCGCATTTCGGCGTCGATCCTGGGTGCATCGAAGCTGACTGGCGAAATGCCTCGCTCCACCAAAATATCGGTCGACGTGTCACCCGTTCCATGCCCGCCCTTGACCAACACCGCGCGAGCGCCTTGATCGACCAGCAGGCCAGCCTGATGGATAGTCTCGGCCTCGTTCCCTGCCGGCTCGCTTTGCGTCAGAAGGGCAAGCTCTGGCAGGTTCGGCGTCACCAGCCGGCAAAGCGGCAGAAGTTGGCCTTTTAGCGCCGTGCGTCCTGTCGCGTCGAGCAGAAGTCTGCCCGAAGTAGTCGCCAGAACCGGGTCCAGCACCACTGCAAGCGTCGGGTGATCGTCCAGAACCGCCGTGACCGCATCGATGATTGCCGCGGTGCCGAGCATGCCGAGCTTGATCGCGGCCACTTCATTGGCCTCGAGCGCCGCGCGCATCTGCGCGGCGACGAGATCGGGCTGCACAAGTTCGACTGCGCCGACTTCCCGATGCGTCTGCACCGTGATCGCCGTGACGGCGAGGCAGGCGCGCAATCCGAAAGCCGAAACGGTCTCGATATCGCGCGCAATGCCCGCACCGCCGCTGGCGTCCGAACCGGCGACGATCAGCACATGCTTCGTCATCGCCATGGCGCCGTCGCCGCGATCCATTCGCGCGTGCGGCCCTCGGGATCGGCTTTGCGGGTGATGTCGGTCACCACCGCCGCGCTGTCCGCGCCTTGCGCGAAAACACCGGGCAGCCTCTCGGGGTTCAGCCCGCCAATGGCGACCAGCGGCGTCGTACCGACAAGCTTCTTCCATCTGCCGATGCGCTCCAGGCCCTGCGGTTCCCACTTCATCTTTTTCAGGATGGTGGGGTAGACCGGCCCCAGCGCGACATAGTCCGGCTTACAGGCAAGGGCGGTTTCCAGCTCGGCATGGTCATGTGTGCTCAGCCCCAGCCTCATGCCGGCAGCGCGGATGGCGTCGAGGTCGGCGGCGGCGAGATCCTCCTGGCCGAGATGGACGAAATCGCAGCCCTCCTCGATAGCCAACTGCCAGAAATCGTTGACGATCAGTTGGCAGTCATGGTGCGAACAGATCGTTTTGGCCGCGCGGATTTCCCGGCGCAGTCCCGCCTCGTCCATCTCCTTGATGCGCAGCTGCGCTAGCCTGACACCGAGCGGCGCCAGCCGCTCGATCCACGCCGCGCTGTCGACGATCAGGTAGAACGGGTCGAGTTTCACGTGAACACCGCCTGGCCGATCACCGGCGTCGAGGGCACGGCCATGTCGCGCGGTTCCAGCGGCCCGGCGAGGAAGGCGCGGTGGCCGGCTTCGATGGCTTGGGCAAAGGCCGCCGCCATCTGGACCGGGTCGCCGGCCTGGGCGACCGCCGTGTTCAGGAGCACCGCATCGTAGCCCAGCTCCATCACGCTTGCCGCGTGCGAGGGCCGGCCGATTCCGGCATCGACAATCAGCGGCGTGTCGGGAAAATGCGCGCGCAGACTGCGCAGCGCATCCAGGTGTTGCGGGCCGCGCGCGGAACCGATCGGCGCGCACCACGGCATCAGGACCTCGCAGCCGGCATCGAGCAGCCGCTCGGCGACCACCAGATCGTCGGTCGTGTAGGGGAAGACCTTGAAGCCTTCGCGGCTGAGGATGCCGGCGGCCTCCACCAGCCCGAACACGTCCGGCTGCAACGTATCGTGATTGCCGATCACTTCCAGCTTGATCCAGTCGGTGCCGAAGACCTCACGCGCCATGTGGGCGGTGGTCACCGCCTCCTTGGCGGAATGACAGCCGGCGGTGTTGGGCAGGACCTTGACGCCGAGCGAACGGATCAGCGACCAGAACTGCCCGCCGTCCTTGCCGCCCGCCGTCTCACGCCGCAGCGACACGGTGACGATTTCCGTGCCGGACGTCTCGATGGACTCCGCCATGATAGCCGGCGAGGGATATTGCGAGGTGCCGAGCAGCAGGCGCGAAGAAAGGTGTTGTCCGTAAAGTTCCAGCATGGATCAGCCTCCCTTCATCGGCGACAGGATTTCGACGCGGTCGCCTTCCGCGAGGGTACATCGGCCTCGGTCCCGCGCGGGCACAACCTCGCCGTTCACCGCCGTGGCGAGCCAGCTTCCCTGATAGTCCAGCGCCTGCATCAGCGCGGCCAGGGTCTCGGCGTCGACATCCAGGCTTTCACCGTTGACGATCAGCTTCATGCGCTGCGTCTCCTTTCCTTCTGACCTTCCAGCAGGTCGGCGGCTTTTTGGGCCATGGCCGGCGCCAGCAGGAAGCCGTGGCGATACAGCCCATTGATGCTGAGAACCCCGCCAGTCCATTCCACCCGCGGAAGATTGTCCGGGAAGGCGGGACGCAGGCCGACGCCCGTCTCGACGATCTCCGCCTCGCCGAAGGCTGGATGCAGCGCATAGGCGGCATTCAGCAGTTCCATCGTCGAGCGCGCGGTGATCGGCCCCGTGGCGCTGCTTTCGATCATCGTCGCGCCGACCATGAAGTGGTGATCTTCTCGCGGCACGATGTAGAGCGGGAAACGCGGATGCAGGAGCCGCACCGGCCGCGACAGCCGAAGCTCCGGCGTTCGCAGGATCAGCATTTCGCCGCGGACGCTGCGCAGTTCGGCATGGCCGCTTGCCGTGCCAGTGCAGTCGGCCTGCACGTCCGCTCCTGCCCCGGGCAGGAGGCCCGCGCGGGCATCGTCACCAAAGACAAATGGCACGCCGTCGCCCGCCAGTTTCGCCGCCAGCGCCAGCAGAGCGCGGCGCGGGTCGAGATGCGCTTCGCCGGCAAAGAAAAGGCCGCGCGGAAATCGGCCTGCCAGATCCGGCTCAAGCGTTTCGATCTCCGTGGCATCGACGGGGACATGGCCTGTTGTCCGCCCGGAAAAGCGCTCCAGTTCGGCCATGTCCCTCCTTTGCGTCACAACCAGTGTGCCGTTGCGCCTGACATGACCGGGCAGGGCGGCATCCCACCAGTCGGCGGCGGCTCGCCCGAGCTCGAGCACCGGCGGCTCGGCGCTGGCGCGTTCGCACCAGGGCGCCAGCATGCCGCCGGCCTGCCAGGACGCGTTGCCGGCAATGGTTTCACGCGTCTCGCGCACCGTTACCGACATTCCGCGCGAGACCAGTTCATGCGCCAGCGTCAGCCCCGCCACGCCGGCACCCTTGATCAGCACATTCACGGCAGCGCCGGCTCCACGTCTTCCACGGGCATGTAGAGATCGCCGCCTTGCCGGTACTTCTCCGCCATGGCCGTCATGCCCTCTTTCTGCGCCTCGGCGCGGATATCGTGCGAGATGCGCATGGAGCAGAATTTCGGCCCGCACATCGAGCAGAAATGCGCCACCTTGTGCGCTTCCTTGGGCAGCGTCTCGTCATGCAGGGCGCGCGCCGTTTCCGGGTCGAGCGACAGGTTGAACTGGTCTTCCCAGCGGAACTCGAACCGCGCGCGGGAAAGGGCGTCGTCCCTGAGCTTGGCGGCTGGATGACCCTTGGCCAGGTCCGCGGCGTGCGCCGCGATCTTGTAGGTGATGACGCCGGTCTTGACGTCGTCGCGGTTCGGCAGGCCGAGATGCTCCTTCGGCGTGACGTAGCAGAGCATCGCCGTGCCGAACCAGCCGATCATCGCCGCGCCGATCCCCGAGGTGATGTGATCGTAGCCCGGTGCGATGTCGGTCGTGAGCGGCCCGAGCGTATAGAACGGCGCCTCGCCGCAGACGGCCAGCTGCTTGTCCATGTTCACCTTGATCTTGTGCATCGGCACGTGGCCGGGGCCTTCGATCATCACCTGGCAGTCCTTCGCCCAGGCGATCTTGGTCAGTTCGCCCAACGTTTCGAGTTCGGCGAACTGCGCGGCGTCATTGGCGTCGGCGATCGAGCCGGGGCGCAGGCCATCGCCCAGCGAGAACGACACGTCATAGGCCCGGGCGATGTCGCAGATTTCATCGAAGTGTTCGTAGAGGAAGCTCTCCTTGTGGTGATGCAGGCACCACTTGGCCATGATCGAGCCGCCTCGGCTGACGATGCCGGTGACGCGGTTGACGGTGAGCGGAATGTAGGCGAGCCGGACGCCGGCATGGATGGTGAAATAATCGACGCCCTGCTCGGCCTGTTCGATCAGCGTATCGCGAAACACCTCCCAGTTCAGCGCTTCGGCGACACCGCCCACCTTTTCCAGTGCCTGGTAGATCGGCACCGTGCCGATCGGCACCGGCGCATTGCGGACGATCCAGTCGCGTATGTTGTGGATGTTGCGGCCGGTCGAAAGGTCCATCACCGTGTCGGCGCCCCAGCGGATCGCCCACACCATCTTCTCGACCTCCTCGGCCATAGAGGAGGTGACAGCGGAATTGCCGATATTGGCGTTGATCTTGACCAGGAAGTTGCGGCCGATGACCATCGGTTCGCATTCCGGATGATTGATGTTGGAAGGGATGATGGCGCGCCCGCGGGCGATCTCGTCGCGGACGAATTCCGGCGTGACGAAATCGGGGATTTCCGCGCCGAAATCCTCGCCGTCGCGCTCCAGCGCATTGCGCAGCTTCTCGCGGCCGATGTTTTCGCGAATGGCCACGAATTCCATCTCCGGCGTGACGATGCCGGCGCGCGCATAGGCCATCTGGGTGACGGCCTTGCCGCCCACGGCGCGGAAGGGCCGGTGCCGCACGGGGAATTCCGGCGTCAGCCGATCCGCCGCGACATTGCCGTTGTCCTCTGGCCGGACGGTGCGGCCTTCATAGCGCTCGACGTTGCCGCGCGCGGCAACCCAGGTTTCGCGCAGGCGCGGCAGGCCGCCGTCGATGTCGATTCTGACATTGGCGTCAGTGTACGGGCCCGAGGAGTCGTAAACCGTCACCGGCGGCTCGCCGGCCGTCGGATGCACCGCGATTTCGCGCATCGGCACCCGCACTTGCGGATGCAATACGCCGGGTTTGAATACCTTGCGCGATGCCGGCAGGGACCCGGTGGTAACGGTAAGGGTGGATGCGGTCATTGTGAGCCTCCTTGCTCGATGCAACGGAGACCCAGTTCGTGCCGAGAGGAGGAAGAGGCGCTTCGCCGAGGGAATTCGGCTGTTTGCCGAATGCCGAGCCATGATAAGCCGACCCGCGAAACCTCGCACCGTCCCTACGCCAGTGTGAACTGGATCAGGTTCAACGGGTCACTGCGCTGCCCAATATCTGGGCCAGCAGTATCTCAGCCCCTTGTCGGGACTCCCCTGGTGAGACCTGAGACTGGCCTACGGCTTCAGCCCTGTCAACCTTGGTTGGGCGTTGGGTCAGTCGTTGCGGCGCTTACCTTCCAGCAAATCGAGAACGGCGCGGGCCGCGTCGAGCACATTGGTGCCGGGACCGAAGACGGCGGCGACGCCGTGGTCGAACAGGTACTGGTAATCCTGGCGCGGCACGACGCCGCCGCAGACGACGATGATATGCCCGGCGTTCCGCGATTCCAGCGCCGTCACAAGTTGCGGCAGCAATGTCTTGTGACCCGCCGCAAGCGACGAAACACCGAGAACCCGCACCTCGGCCTCCACCGCCATGGCCGCCGCTTCTTCTGGCGTCTGGAACAGAGGTCCGGCCACGACCTCGAAGCCGAGGTCGCCGAAAGCCGAAGAGATGATCTTGGCACCGCGGTCATGACCGTCCTGGCCGAGCTTCGCCACCATGATCTTCGGCGTCTCGCCCAATGTGCGAGAGATCGCATCGATGCGTGCCGTCAGCGTCTCGTATTCGGGCTCGTTCGCGTAAGAGGCCCTATGAACATTCTTCACCACTTGCGGTATCGCGGCATGGTCGCCGAACGCGCGCCGCAGCGCCTCGGATATTTCGCCGACGGTGGCGCGCGCGCGCGCCGCCTCGACGGCCGACCCCAGAATATTGCCGGTCCCCTCGCGGGCAACCCTCTCCAGTTCGGCGAGTGTAGCCTCGACCTGTCCGGCATCGCGCCGGGCCTTTGTCTGCCGGATGCGGGCGACTTGCGCACTGCGCACCGCGCTGTTGTCGATCTCCAGTATGTCGATCGCGTCTTCCTGCTCGAGCCGGTATTTGTTGACGCCGACGATGATGTCCTCGCCTTTGTCAACCGCGGCCTGACGCCGGGTCGCCGCCTCTTCGATCAGCCGTTTCGGCAGCCCGCTCTCGACCGCCTTGGTCATGCCGCCCATGGCCTCGACCTCCTCGATGAGGGCCCAGGCTTTCGCGGCAAGCTCGGCGGTGAGCGACTCGACATAGTAGGAGCCGGCCAGCGGATCGACGACCCTGGTCACGCCTGTCTCATGCTGCAGGATGAGCTGCGTATTGCGCGCGATGCGGGCGGAGAATTCCGTCGGCAGCGCGATCGCCTCGTCAAAGGAATTGGTGTGCAGCGACTGCGTGCCGCCAAGTGCGGCGGCAAGCGCCTCATAGGCCGTGCGCACGATGTTGTTGTACGGGTCCTGCTCCTGCAGCGACACGCCGGATGTCTGGCAGTGTGTCCGCAGCATCAGCGAGGACGCCTTCTTCGGCTCAAACTCTTCCATGATGCGAGTCCACAGGAGCCTTGCCGCCCGCAGCTTCGCAGCTTCCATGAAGAAGTTCATGCCGACGGCGAAGAAGAAGGAAAGCCGCCCGGCGAAGGCATCGACATTGAGCCCCTTTTTCAGCGCCGCGCGCACATATTCGCGTCCGTCGGCAAGCGTGAAGGCAAGCTCCTGAACCAGCGTCGCTCCGGCCTCCTGCATGTGATAGCCGGAGATCGAGATGGAGTTGAACTTTGGCATCTCCGTCGCCGTGTATTCGATGATGTCGGCGACGATCCGCATCGAGGGTTCGGGCGGATAGATATAGGTGTTGCGCACCATGAACTCTTTGAGGATGTCGTTCTGGATCGTGCCCGAGAGCTTGGCGCGCGGCACGCCCTGTTCCTCGCCAGCGACAATGAAGCTGGCCAGGATCGGAATCACGGCGCCGTTCATGGTCATGGAAACCGACATCTCGTCCAGCGGAATGCCGTCGAACAGGATCTTCATGTCCTCGACGGAATCGATGGCGACGCCGGCCTTGCCGACATCGCCCTCGACGCGAGGATGGTCGCTGTCATAACCGCGATGGGTGGCGAGATCGAAGGCCACCGACAGGCCCTTCTGGCCCGCCGCCAGCGCCTTGCGATAGAAGGCGTTGGATTTTTCTGCCGTCGAAAAGCCGGCATATTGGCGGATCGTCCATGGCCGCCCGGCATACATGGTGGCGCGCGGCCCGCGGACAAAGGGCGCGAATCCCGGCAAAGAGCCAAGATGATCGACACCGGCAACGTCTTCACCCGTATAGAGCGGCTTGACGTCGATGCCTTCCGGCGTCTGCCAAACCAGCGTTTCAGGGTCGGCCTGCAATTCCTTGTTTGCTGAGGAGCGCCAGGCATCGAGCGGTTCGGTCATGACGACACCTATGCGAATTCCAGGATCAACTCGTCGACGGCCAAGCTGGCGCCGGCCTCGACCGCGATCTTGCCGATCGTTCCCCTGCGCTCTGCGCGCAGCACGTTTTCCATCTTCATCGCTTCGACGGTGGCCAGCGCCTGTCCCGGTTCGACCGCATCGCCTTCGCCGACCATGATGGCGGTAACGATGCCGGGCATTGGGCAAAGAAGCAGCCTCGATGTGTCGGGCGGCGCTTTCACCGGCATCAGCCCGGCAAGTTCGGCGACCCGCGGTGCCCGAACGATGGCGGTGGTATCGATGCCGCGCCACCGCAGCCTGATGCCGGAGCCGGCGCTCTCCGTTTTCACACTTATCTGTTCGCCGCCGACATCGAAAATCGCGTGAGAGGTCCCCGGCTGCCAAGTGCTGTGCACGGCAAGCATCGTACCATCGTCGAAGGTCAGATCGGCCTGCTGATCGCTCCCATTTGTCCGCAGCGCAAATGTGTAGCCGGCTACCGCCGCCACCCAATCAGTGCCGAGCGTGCGGGGATGGTTGGCCAGCGCGCCGGAAATGAGTGCGCTGCGCTTCTGCAGGCGCAGATGAATGAAGGCCGCGACCGCCGCCAGCATCCGCGCCTGATCTTCATTGGCTGCCACGCCTGAGAATCCGTCCGGGAATTCCTCGGCGATGAAGGCCGTCGTCAGCCGGCCTTCCTGAAACCGGGGATTGCCCATGACCGCAGAGAGGAAGGGCAAATTGTGGCCGACGCCCTCGACCTCGAAATCGTCCAGCGCCCGCGCCATCGCGGCAACCGCGCCGGCGCGGTCCGGCGCCCAGCTGCACAGCTTGGCGATCATCGGATCGTAGTACATCGAGATTTCGCCGCCTTCGAAAACGCCGGTGTCGTTGCGGATCACCGTGCCGTCCTCGCGTCGGCCTTCGACCGGCGGCCGGTAGCGCCTGAGCCGCCCGATGGATGGCAGGAAGTTGCGGTAGGGGTCCTCGGCATAAAGACGGCTCTCCAGCGCCCAGCCGGAGAGTTTCATGTCGTCCTGGCCGAAGCGTAGGGGCTCTCCCGCCGCCACGCGGATCATCTCCTCGACGAGGTCGATGCCCGTGATCAGCTCGGTCACCGGGTGCTCGACCTGCAGGCGGGTGTTCATTTCGAGGAAGTAGAAATTGCGATCGCCATCGACGATGAACTCGACCGTGCCGGCGGAGAAATAGCCGACCGCCTTGGCAAGCGCCACCGCCTGCTCGCCCATCGCCTTGCGGGTTGCCGCATCGAGGAATGGCGAGGGGGCTTCCTCGATCACCTTCTGGTTGCGGCGCTGGATCGAGCATTCGCGCTCGCCGAGATAGACGAGATTGCCGTGCTGGTCGCCAAGCACCTGGATCTCGATATGGCGCGGCTGCGTCACGAACTTTTCGATGAAGATGCGCTCGTCACCGAAGGAGGAGCGCGCCTCGTTGCGGGACGACTGGAACCCTTCGCGGGCTTCCTGGTCGTTCCAGGCGATGCGCATGCCCTTGCCGCCGCCGCCGGCTGATGCCTTGATCATCACCGGGTAGCCGATCGAGCCCGAAATACGAACCGCCTCGTTGGCGTCCTCGATCAGACCCATATGGCCGGGAACGGTCGAGACCCCGGCCGCCGCCGCGATCTTCTTCGAGGTGATCTTGTCGCCCATCGCTTCGATGGCCACAGGCGGGGGACCGATGAAGGCGACGTTGGCCGCCTTGAGCGCCTCGGCGAAATTGGCGTTCTCGGACAGGAAGCCATAGCCCGGATGCACCGCGTCGGCGCCCGTCGCCTCGATGGCGTCGAGAATCTTGCCGATGACAATGTAGGACTGGCTGGAGGGCGCGGGGCCGATATGCACCGCCTCGTCGGCCAGCCGCACATGCAGGGCGTCGCGGTCGGCATCGGAATAGACGGCGGCGGTGGCAATGCCGAGCCTGCGCGCCGTCTTGATGACGCGGCAGGCGATCTCGCCGCGATTGGCGATAAGGATTTTCTTGAACATGTCAGGCCTCACAACGGCATCGTGTCGTGTTTCTTCCACGGCGCATCGAGCGTCTTGCCGCGCAGCGCTGCGAAGGCGCGGGCGATCCGTTTGCGCGAGGAATGCGGCATGATCACCTCGTCGATGAAGCCGCGCTCCGCCGCCTTGAATGGATTGGCGAAGTTCACCTCGTATTCCTTTGCCCGCGCCGCGATCCGGTCCTTGTCGCCCAGTTCCGAGCGATAGAGGATTTCCGTCGCGCCCTTCGCCCCCATGACCGCGATCTCGGCGGTCGGCCAGGCATAGTTCACGTCCGCGCCGATATGCTTGGAGGCCATTACGTCATAGGCGCCGCCATAGGCCTTGCGGGTGATCAGCGTCACCATCGGCACGGTCGCCTGGCTGTAGGCGAACAGCAGCTTGGCGCCGTGCTTGATGACGCCGCCATATTCCTGCGCCGTACCCGGCAGGAAACCGGGAACGTCGACCAGCGTCAGGATCGGGATTGAGAACGCATCGCAGAAGCGCACGAAGCGCGCTGCCTTGCGCGAGGAATCGATGTCGAGGCAACCCGCGAGCACCATGGGCTGGTTGGCGACGACACCGACGGTCTGGCCCTCGATGCGCATGAAACCGGTCAGGATATTCCGGGCATAGGCCTCCTGGATTTCGAAGAAGTCGCCTTCATCGGCGACCGCAAGGATCAGTTCCCTCATGTCGTAGGGCTTGTTGGCGCTGTCCGGGATCAGCGTATCCAGCCGCATCTCCAGCCGGGAAGGGTCGTCGTGGAAGGGGCGGACGGGAGGCTTGTCGCGATTGTTCAGCGGCAGGAAGTCGAACAGGCGGCGCATGGCTTCCAGCGCCTCGACATCATTGTCGAAGGCGCCGTCCGCAACGGACGATTTCTGCGTATGGGTGCGCGCGCCCCCAAGTTCCTCCGCCGTGACGATCTCGTTGGTGACGGTCTTCACCACATCCGGCCCAGTGACGAACATGTAGGAGGAGTCACGCACCATGAAGATGAAATCGGTCATCGCCGGTGAATAGACCGCGCCACCGGCGCATGGCCCCATGATGACGGAGATTTGCGGGATGACTCCGCTCGCGTCCACGTTGCGCTTGAACACATCCGCGTAGCCAGCAAGCGACGCGACGCCCTCCTGGATACGGGCGCCACCGCTGTCGTTGAGACCGATGACCGGAGCGCCATTGCGCACCGCCATGTCCATGATCTTGCAGATCTTCTGTGAATGAGTCTCCGATAGCGAGCCGCCGAGCACGGTGAAATCCTGCGAGAAGACATAGACGAGGCGGCCGTTGATCGTGCCCCAGCCGGTCACCACGCCGTCGCCGGCAACCTTCTGGCTCGCCATGCCGAAATCGGTGGCGCGATGGGTGACATACATGTCGAACTCCTCGAACGATCCCTCGTCGAGAAGCACGTCAAGGCGCTCGCGCGCCGTCAGCTTGCCCTTGGCGTGCTGGGCGTCGATGCGCTTTTGCCCGCCGCCCAGCCGCGCTTCGGCGCGCCGGCTGTCCAGTTGTTCGAGAACGGTGCGCATCAGCGGCCTGCCTTGCCCTCGAGTGCCGCCCATGCCGCGGGGAACGCGATCGCCGCCAGCATCGCCTTGATGATGTCGCCGAAGATGAAGGGATAGAGGCCGAACTGCAGAACCGGCTTGTCGAAGCCGATGACCGTGCCCAGCCACAGCAATCCGGGCACGTAGATGACGGCGCCGCAGACCGATGCGGCGGCCATGGCGCGCAACGGGTTGCGGTCCCAGCCCTTTTTCGCCAGCCAGCCGCCGATCATAACGGCGGGTATGTAGCCGAGAAGGTAACCGCCCGTCGGGCCCATCATGTAGGCGAGGCTGATGCCTTTGGCCGGCGTTCCGGCAAAGACGGGAAAGCCGGCGGCGCCTTCAGCCAGATAGAGCAGCACCGCTGCCAGAGCGCGCCAGGGTCCCAGCGCAAGGCCGAGGCCAATGACCACGAATGTCTGCATGGTCAGCGGCACTGGATAGAAGGGCACGGAAATTTTCGCTGAAAGCGCGAGCAGGAGCGAAGCCGCGACAACTGCGGCCGCGTCGATCGCGACGCGCTGGGCGCCAGCCCGGTCGGTGGCGACGATAGCGTTGAAAAGGGTCATGTCTTCCCATCCTTGTGATGCCGGTCATCAGGCGCACTAGCGGGAAGAGCGGATGGAGAAAACGATTGAAAAGGTCCAAAAGCGTAGTATACAAAATTTAGAACTGCAAATTGCTAATTTGCGAATGGCACTACCCAAGCTTTTCATCGGCCGGCGCATCCGGGAACTGCGGGACGCGCGAAAGGCGACCCAGGCGGTTTTTGCCGAGCGTTTGGGCATTTCGACGAGCTATCTCAACCAGATCGAGAACAACCAGCGTCCCGTTTCGGCTGCTGTCCTGCTGGCGTTGGCGGAAAAGTTCCAGGTCGATATCGCGGCCATCTCGCAGGGCGACAACGACCGTATGCTCTCGGCGCTGTCGGAGGCCCTGTCGGATCCGTTGTTCGAAAACAGCGCCATCGGCCTGCAGGAACTGAAGCTGGTGACACAGAACGCCCCCGCCATCGCCCGTGCCCTGATCGACTGCCACCAGGCCTACCGCCGCAGCGGCGAACAATTGGCAAGCCTGGACGATACGCTCGGCCGCGCCGCCACCATTGCCGAGCCGACTTCCTACGAGGAGGTCCGTGACTTCTTTCATTTCGTCGATAACTACGTGCACGATCTTGACGTGGCGGCCGAACGGATGGCGGCGGATGTTGGTCTGACCGGCGCCGACACGGCTGCTGCGCTGGGCGCTTATCTGGAGACGCGGCACGGCATCCGCGTCGCACCAGCGGGCGATCCCGAAGGCGACTTCATCCGCCGTTACGATTCCGGGTCACGCGTACTTCATCTCAACCCTTTCCTTCCGGCTGCGACGCGCAGCTTCCAGATCGCCTTCCAGATCGCCGAGATGGAGACGGCCAGACAGGTTGCGACGATTGTCGACAAGGCGGACTTCCGCAGCGCTGAGGCGGCGGAGATCTGCAAGATCGGGCTCTACAACTACTTCGCCGGGGCGCTTCTTCTGCCCTACCAGGCATTCTTGGATGCGGCTCGCTTGCTCCGTCACGACCTCGATCTGCTGGCCCTGCGCTTCGGCGCCAGCCTCGAGCAGGTGGCGCATCGGCTGAGCACCTTGCAACGCCCCGGCGTCAAGGGTGTGCCTGTGTTCTTCGCCCGCATAGACAGGGCCGGCAACATCACCAAACGCCACAGCGCGGCAAAGCTGCAGTTCGCCCGCTTCGGCGGCGCCTGCCCCTTGTGGAACGTCCATCAGGCGTTCGAGACGCCCGGCCGCATCATTCGGCAGTTGGCTGAAACGCCGGATGGCGCGCGCTATCTCAGCGTCGCGACCGAGGTCATCAAGACCAGCGGCGGCTTCAAGGCGCCGGTGCGGCGCTATGCCATTGCACTGGGCTGCGAAGTGACCTACGCGGATGCCTTCGTCTATGCCGACGGGCTGGACATGACCAACCGCGCCACGTTCGATCCGATTGGTATATCGTGCCGTATCTGCGAGCGCGCGACCTGCCAGCAAAGGGCTATACCGCCGCTGAAGCGCAAGCTGGCAGTTGACCACGACAGGCGTTCGGTTCTGCCCTATTCCATACTCTAGATCATTGCTGCAAAAGCAGTTTGTTAACCCGCTGTGGCTTAAGCTGCTGCGGATCAATTCAATCGGCCTGCCATGGCGCACCTTACTTTCGATGAGCGCCGATTGCCGGAGCCGAAGATGCCAGCTGACATCAAGCCCAGATCGGACATCGGCGAGGCCCCGGCCCGAACCGCTTCTCCGCCGGCCGTTGTCATCCTCGGCGGCGCCCATGGAACGCTGGCGCTGGCGCGCAGCCTCGGCTCCCGCGGCGTGCCGGTCGTCCTTGTCAGCAACGACACGCCTTTGCCCGGCTGGTCGCGCTATGTCGGCAGCAAGGCCGAATGGGCCGGCCCCGACAGTCCGGACGCCATACCTTTCCTTCTCGGTCTCGCCGCCGATCGTCGGCTTTCCGGCGCTCTGCTCATTCCCGGCGGCGACGCCGAAGTGCGGGTCGCGTCGCAATCGGGGGAGGCGCTTTCCTCAGCCTACCGGGTGATGCTGCCGCAATGGGAGCAGTTGCAATGGGTATGCGAGAAGCCGCTGCTTTATCGGCGCGCCACCGAACTTGGTATCGGCATCCCCGCCACCTATGAATTTGCCTCGGTTGAGGAGGCAGAGCGGGGCGATATCCGGTTTCCCGTGGTGCTGAAGCCGAACATGGGCGGCGGCGACAACCGCTTTTCCCGCGCCAAGGTGGTGCGCGCCGACGACCGCCAAGCCTTTCTCGCCGCCTACCGCGATGCGGTGGAGCAGATCGGCATCGGCAATGTCGTCGTGCAGCAGTTGATCCCCGGTGGCGGCGAAAGCCAGTTCTCTTATGCAGCGCTCTGGTATGAGGGCCGCCCGGTGGCGGAATTCACCGCGCGCCGCAGCCGCCAGTATCCGGTCGATTTCGGCTACACCAGCACTTTCGTCGAGGTGGTCGAGGAGCCGGAGCTGGTCGAGGCGGCGCGCCTTCTCCTCGGTTCGATCCAGCATCACGGCCTGGTCGAAATCGAGTTCAAGCGCGATCCGCGCGACGGGTCGCTCAAGCTCCTCGACGTCAATCCGCGTCCGTGGTCCTGGTTCGGCCTCGCCTCGGCGGCGGGAATGGATCTCGGCTCGATGCTTTGGGAAAAAGCCAATGACAGGCAGCCGGCAACGGCGGTCGCGAGGCTCGGCACTGCCTGGATGTATATGGTGCGCGACATGGTGGCGGCTGTGAGGCTCAATGCCCGCGGCACGCTGAAAGTCGGCGACTATCTGCGTTCGTTTGGCTCGGTCCGCGCGTGGGCGACGTTTGCAGGCCGCGATCCTTTGCCCGGCCTGATGGACATTCCGCTCACCGCGTGGCGCGTGCTGACGCGCCGCATCCTGCGCTGATCCGGTCTGAAGGCCCGTCATGCCGTTGAAGAATACAGCCAAGCGCCTGCTCAAGCACGCCGTCATCCGCACCGGCCTCGAAGCGGTCGCGCTCTCGCGCGCCGGCGCGCTGTGGCCGGCGGCGGCGGGGCGGGGGCTGATCTTCACCCTGCATCATGTAAGGCCGGCGCGCGAAGGCCGCTACGATCCGAACGCCTTGCTTTCAGTCACGCCTGAATTTCTTGACCAGGCAATACGGATCTGTGCCGAAAGCGGCCTGACGCCGGTCGCCCTCGAGGACTTGCCGAAGCTTCTGGCCGATCCGAATGATACCAGGCGTTTCGTCTGCTTCACGCTGGATGACGGCTATCGCAACAATGCTGAACACGCGGCGCCGGTCTTTCGCAGTCATGGCGTGCCTTACACCATCTTCATTACGCGCGGCTTCGTCGAGCGGACGTCTTCCATGTGGTGGGAAACCGCCAAAGCGTTGACCCGCAAGAAATCGGCGTTCGAGTTCGACTTCGGTAACGGACGCGAGACGATGTCCACTCGCAGTCACGGCCAGAAGCTGGCTGCCTTCGACCGCATCAGCCGGTTCGTGCAGACGGCGGATGAGGATCTGGCGGTGGCGCGCCTCGATGCCGTGGCGCGTTCCTGCCTGATCGATCCGCTGGCTATCGTCGACCAGCTGACCATGGATGAACGCGCCTTGCGCGATCTCTCCGGCGACCCGCTCGTCCGCTTCGGCGCGCATACGCTGACCCACGTCAATCTGCGGCGCGTCGGTGAAAAACGGCTTGCCGAGGAAATGGCTGGTTCGGCGACAGCGGTCGAAGCCTATGTCGGACGCGCGCCGCAAGGCTTCGCCTATCCCTACGGCTTTGCCGCCGCGGCAGGCGAGCGGGAGTTCGAGGCGGCCGCTCAGGTTGGCTTTGCCGTCGCCGTGACCACGCAGCCTGGCGTTCTGACTGCTGAAACCCTCACCCAGCGCCCGACGGCGCTGCCTCGGGTTTCGCTGAACGGCCTCTATCAGAGACCGCGTTACGTGCGCGCGCTGATCTCAGGCATACCGTTCCGGTTCATGTAGCCTCAGCCCGCGCGGGCGAGCTTTTTCTCATCGAGGCGGAAGACCGCATAATCGATGACCCGCACCGCATCGAGGAAGCTTGGCATTGGCGGTACGGGAAGTTCTTCGAACACGCCTGTCGCGCGGATTGCCGGACGCGCCCAGTCGATGGCGCTGTGGCTGGAGCTTCCATAGACGACGAAGCATCTGCGCGGCTTGGCCTTCAGCGAGGCGACGAGGTTGGCGATGACCACATCGAAAACGTCCTTGGAGAACGGGTTGTAGAAATAGACGAGCAGCGGCGTGTCGGGGAACTCATAGGCGGCGGCATCCGCCTGCACCACCGACAGCGTATCGCAGACCTTGCGGGGATTTTTGTAGCTGCGCAGGTTTCGCTGGGCGATCTCCACCAGTTCACGCGCGAATTCGACGCCGACGATTTTGCTGAACGGATAGTGCGAGGCCAGCAGCAGCGTGCGCGACTTGCCGGAGCCGATATCGATGAAGGTGGTGCCGCCGAGATCGGACGGCAGGCTCTTCATGATGAAGTCGAAGGATTTGGGCGAGGTGCAGACGCACTCATTGCCCTTGTCGCGATTGGGGCCGACGACATCGAGCATGGCGAGTTGGATGGAGCCGGCCGTATCGACATTGTGGTCGCGGTCCCATTTGCGCGCCAGCCGGTCGGCGATCAGGTGACGAACGTTGCGCGAAATGAAGCGCGCGCTTTCCGCCAGGCCATGCTTGCGCACCAGGCGGAACGGCTCCAGCACGCCACGCTCGCGCAACAGGCGGGCGGCCCTGCCGATCCGGCCCGTCGAATGGTCGTAAAGTCCGGCCCTGTCCTCACGGCTCGTCATCGTCGGCTCCCTGCAACGCCGACGCCCTCATAGCCGAATTTCGTAAACAAACCGGGCGGCCAATGCCGCGGATTTTCCCGATTGCGAACTGTGGGCCTGAATCCGGTCAGGCGCCCTCAACCAGCACGATCTCGCCTTCGGCAATCTTCTGGCGGATAGCCGCCGCCTTCTGGTACTCGGGCGAATGGTAGCAGTCGCGTGCGACCGCGAGGGATTCGAACTCGATGATGACATTGCGGCTGCGACCGGCCCCCTCCGCCGCTTCGGCAGCGCCACCGCGCGCAAGGAACTTGGCCCCGAACCGCTGAAATGCCGGCGTCGCGGCATCGATATAATCCTTGTAGCGCTCCGGCGTATGCACATCGATGCGAGCGATCCAGTATCCTTTGGGCATGCCATTCTCCTTGTCTGCGACCGGGCAATCAGCCTGTGCTATTGGCCGGTGCCGGCGGCGTCAACAGGCCAGCGGCCGCACGCAATAGGGGCTGTGTCCTCGATGTCGAGTTCCTGCAAACATCGCAGACACTAGGATGTCGAAAAGCCGGGATACTCTTCCATCGCCGTCCAGCCGCACAGCAGGGCGCGATCCCGCAGCCGGAAGGCAAAGAGATTTCCGCCGCCGGCCGGCTGGTCCTCGCTCCGCGCGATCGGCTGCCCTGCCAAGTGACATTTCAGCAGCGTTCCCACGGCGCCATGGCCGACGAAAAGAATGGGGATGTCGCCGGGATGGGTCTGAAGCACCCGCTCCACGGCGCCGCGAATCCGCGCCGAGGCATCGGCAGCGCGCTCCCAGCCGTTCCAGCTCATCTCAGGATGAAGAAAGAAGGCATCCGCGGCTTTCTCGAAAGCCGAGGGTTCGAGGAAGCCTGTCGAGGATCGGTCGTTCTCGCCCATGTCGTGTTCGATCGACAGTGCGCATCCCGCCGTCTCGGCGATCGGTCGGGCCGTTTCGATCGCCTTGCGCTCGTCGCTCGAAACCACGCGGCCGATCCTGGATATCCATTGTCTTGCCAGCAGCGCCTCGACGCGCGCGGCACCGACCGCCGAAAGACCCCACTGCGGTACCGGAACGGACGCGTCGATCTCGACCTGCGGATGCGTCAGGTAGACCCCGATCACGGCTCGATCCTCACCGAAAGATGCCGGGCCGCCGACATCAGGTCGTGACACAGCGCCTGCATCGCCTTGTCCAGCCTTTCGTGGACGAAATCGCCGTCCGCATCGAAGGCGCTGCCCCCATCCGGCACGGAGCACTCCGCCATCACCACCTCCATCCGGCAGCGCACCAGGATGGCGCGCAGATGGTTGATGGCGCGAATGCCTGCCATGTCGCCGCTGGAGGATGAGCACAGGCCTGCCGGCTTGCCCTGCAGGGCGCTCCATTTGCCGTCATGGCGCACCCGGCTCAGCCAGGCGAGCGCGTTGAGGAGCAGCGGCGAGGTCGAGCCGTTGTATTCGGGCGTCGCGATCAGCACCCCGTCATGCGCGGCGATTTGCTGCGACAGAAGCAGGGCATTTTCGGGAATGCCTTTTTCCTTCTCGAGATCCTGATCGAAGATAGGCAACGGATAATCGCCGAGCGAGATGCGGGTCACTTCCGCACCCTGCAGCGCCAGCGTCCTGTACGCCACATCGGCGGTCTTGCCGCTGTAGGCGCCCGTCCGGATCGAACCGGCGAAGACCAGGATTTTTGGGATGAGGGCCATGAGCATTCCTTTTGCGGAGACGCTACAGGCAAAACCCTGCGCACTTCAACGCCCGGATGCAGTTCCCAGGCTGGTCGTCGTCAGGCGGGCTCGCCGCGGCGGTAGACCCAAAGCTGGGTCGGCGGGATGTTGCGGATGATGAAGTCGAAATGCTTCACCGTATAGTCGCCCTTGCCAGCCGGAATCGGCGACATCGGACCGTAGGTGAGTTGGACGACCGGCCGGCCGGCTGGAATCCGGTCGAGCAGGCTTTCCAGATAGCGGATGCGCTGCTCGACAGGGAAATTCAGCAGCGGCACGCCTGAAATGACGGAATCGAAGGTGCGATCCTTGTGGTCGCCCAGCGCGGCGGAGAGATTGAACGCATCGCCTTCGATGACGTTGACCCCAGGATAGCTGCGGCGCAGGTGGCGGACGAAATCGTCCGAATATTCGACGGCGTAGAGATCATGCGGCTTGATTCCGCGCGCCAGGATCGCCCGTGTGATGACGCCGGTTCCCGGCCCGACCTCGAGCACCGGCAATCCCGAATTGGGATTGATGACCGAGGCCATCTTGCGGGCGGTGACGGAACTGGTCGGCACGATCGAACCGACCGCCTTCGGCCTGTCGATCCAGCCTTTGAAGAACTTCAGCTCGTCGTCGAATTTCTCGGCGAACGCCTTCCTCAATCCGGGCCGTGCCATGCAAGCTCTCCTCATGCGCTCCCCAGGGGTACTTATCAGCTACGCACAAGGGAGCAAGACAGGCGCACCCAGAAAATGTCGTTACCAAGACAATTTTTGTCGTTGTCAACGTTCGCCGAACGACTCGAAGAAGTCCTTCATCCGCGAGAAGAAGCCGCTGGATTGCGGTGAATTTTCCTTTGACGACAGTTGTTCGAACTCCTCCAGAAGTTCGCGCTGGCGTCGCGTCAGGCTCTGAGGGGTTTCCACTGCCGTCTGGATGTAGAGGTCACCGATCTGCGGTTGCCGCAATATAGGCATGCCCTTGCCCTTGAGACGGAACTGCCGGCCGTTCTGCGTGCCTTCCGGCACTTTCACGCGGGTCTGGGTGCCATCCAGCGTTGCCACCTCGAAGGAGCCGCCTAGGGCCGCGGTCGTCATCGAGATCGGCACCTTGCAATAAAGATCGGCGCCGTCGCGCTGGAAGAATTCGTGCGGTTTGACCGCCAGGAATATGTAGAGATCGCCGGAGGGTCCGCCGCGCAGTCCCGCCTCACCCTCATTGGCGAGGCGGATGCGGGTGCCGTCCTCGATGCCGGCGGGAATATTGACCGAAAGCGACCGCTCCTCGGTCACGCGGCCCTGGCCAGCGCATTTCGGGCAGGGGTCCTTGATCGTCTGGCCACGGCCCTGGCACTGCGGACAGGTGCGCTCGACCGAGAAGAAGCCCTGGCTGGCGCGCACCTTGCCATGGCCCTGGCACATCGAGCAGGTGACGGGCTGGGTGCCCGGCTTCGCGCCGGAACCGGAGCACTCCGTGCACGAAATCGATGCCGGCACGCGGATCTGCGCCGTTTTGCCCGCAAAGGCCTCCTCCAGCGTGATTTCCATATTGTAGCGAAGGTCGGCGCCGCGTTCGCGACCGCCGGACGAACGACGGCGGCCGCCCATCATCTCGCCGAATATGTCTTCGAAGATGTCGGCGAAGCCGCCTTGCGCGAAGCCCTGGCCGCCATTCATGCCGCCATGTTCAAACGCCGCGTGGCCGAAACGGTCGTATGCCGCCCGCTTCTGCGGGTCTTTCAGCGTCTCGTAGGCTTCGTTGATTTCCTTGAACTTGTGCTCGCAGGCGTCGTCGCCCGGATTGCGATCAGGATGGAACTGCATGGCAAGCTTGCGGAACGCGCTTTTCAGTTCCTTTTCGTCGGCGCCCTTCTGAACGCCCAGCGTTTCGTAGAAATCAGCTTTCATGAGAGCCCGTCATCGTCCGCCGCCATTCTGGTCGCATGTCGCGTTGCGCATTCTATGCGTCTTGTTCAATGCCCGACCGGTCATCTTAAAAAGACTGGTTCCGATTTAGGTGTGATGCGTCGCCGATGCCAGTGCCGGCACGGGTTCAGTTCCACTTTTTCAGTCAAGATTGCAAAAAAGCCCGGCATTTTCTCCGGGCTTTTTTGGCATTTCAGGTAAAACCGGGCGATCAGGCCGACTTCTTCTTGTCGTCGTTCTCGTCGAGTTCCTCGAAATCGGCGTCGACGACATCCGAGTCCTTTGCGGCATCCGCCCGGGCGTCGGCCTCGGCGGCTTCCTTCTGTGAGTCTTCGTACATGGCCTGGCCGAGCTTCATCGAAGCTTCCGCCAGCACCTGGCTCTTGGCTTCGATTTCAGTTGCGTCGTCACCTTCGGCGGCGGTCTTGAGCGCCGCGATTGCATCGGAGATCGCGGTGCGGTCAGCCTCGGAGACCTTGTCGCCATAATCTTTCAGCGATTTCTCGGCGGAATGCGCGAGGGCCTCGGCCTGGTTACGGGCCTCGACCAGACCGCGCCGCTGCTTGTCGCTCTCGGCATTGGCCTCGGCGTCCTTGACCATCTTCTCGATGTCGGCATCGGAAAGACCGCCCGAAGCCTGGATACGGATCTGGTGCTCCTTGCCGGTGCCCTTGTCCTTGGCCGACACGTTGACGATGCCGTTGGCATCGATGTCGAAGGTGACCTCGATCTGCGGCACGCCGCGCGGCGCCGGGGGGATGCCGACCAGGTCGAACTGGCCAAGCGCCTTGTTGTCGACCGCCATTTCGCGCTCGCCCTGGAAGACACGGATGGTCACCGCCGACTGCGAATCCTCGGCAGTCGAGAAAGTCTGGCTCTTCTTGGTCGGGATCGTCGTGTTGCGTTCGATAAGACGCGTGAACACGCCGCCCAGCGTCTCGATGCCGAGCGAAAGCGGGGTCACGTCCAGCAGCAGCACGTCCTTGACGTCGCCCTGCAGCACGCCGGCCTGGATCGCCGCGCCAAGCGCCACAACCTCATCCGGGTTGACGCCCTTGTGCGGCTCCTTGCCGAAGAACTGCTTCACGACTTCCTGGACCTTGGGCATGCGGGTCATGCCGCCGACCAGAACCACTTCGTCGATCTCGCCAGCCTTGAGCCCGGCATCCTTGAGCGCTGCCTTCAAAGGCCCGACGGTGCGCTGAATCAGGTCATCGACAAGCTGTTCGAATTTGGCGCGGGTGAGCTTCATTGTCAGGTGCTTCGGACCCGAAGCATCGGCGGTGATGAAGGGCAGGTTGATTTCGGTCTGCGCCGAGGACGACAGCTCGATCTTGGCCTTTTCCGCCGCCTCCTTGAGGCGCTGCAAGGCAAGCTTGTCGTTCTTCAGGTCGATGCCCTGTTCCTTCTTGAACTCGGACGCCAGGTACTCGACAAGCCGCATGTCGAAGTCCTCACCGCCGAGGAAGGTGTCGCCATTGGTCGATTTCACCTCGAAGACGCCGTCACCGATTTCCAGTACGGAAATATCGAAGGTGCCGCCGCCAAGGTCGTAGACGGCAATCGTCTTGCCTTCCTTCTTGTCGAGGCCATAGGCGAGTGCCGCGGCCGTGGGCTCGTTGATGATGCGCAGCACTTCGAGGCCGGCGATCTTGCCGGCGTCCTTGGTGGCCTGGCGCTGGGCGTCGTTGAAATAGGCGGGCACGGTGATGACGGCCTTGTCGACCTTCTCGCCGAGATAGGCTTCCGCCGTTTCCTTCATCTTCTGCAGGATCATCGCCGAGATCTGGGAAGGCGACTGCTTCTTGCCGTTGGTCTCGACCCACGCGTCGCCATTGTCGCCATTGACGATCTTGTAGGGGACAAGCTTCTTGTCCTTCTCGGTCACCGGATCGTCGTAGCGGCGGCCGATCAGGCGCTTGACCGCGAAGATGGTGTTTTCGGGATTGGTGACCGCCTGACGCTTTGCCGGCTGGCCGACGAGACGTTCGCCGTCGCCGCTGAAAGCGACGATCGACGGCGTGGTGCGCGCGCCTTCCGCGTTCTCGATCACTTTGGCGTCTTTGCCGTCCATGACGGCGACGCAGGAATTGGTTGTTCCAAGGTCGATGCCGATTACTTTTGCCATTGGTTCAGTCTCTCCATCAAGCAGGCTTTCAAGGACCCTGTCAGGCGTTCCAGCGAAAGCCCCTGTTCACAAGAATTCCGCACGGCGCCGCAGCTTTGACGCGGTCCGTACGGTTGTGGGGCGTATATAAGAACAGGGCGCGCGGCGCGCAAGCATCCAACCCTAAGCATCTTGGGGGTTCTTGGCGGTCTTACCGGCCGTCACATGCCGCATTTCGGCCGACCAGGGAAAATACTTATCCAACGGCCGTAGCGGATTGCGCCTGCTCGAACGCCGCCAGCGCCGGCTTGACCGCGTCGGTGCCCGCCGCGACCATTTCGCGTGACGGCGAGAAGCCGGCGCCGATCATCTTGCGGCCCAGCATGTGGTCGGCCGGCTTGTTGATGGATTCGATCGCCAACAGCCGGTCGCCGGCATAGTGGTAGATCGAGAATTTGTTTTCGGCGGGATCGCCGGAAATGACATGGCTGTCGCCGCCCGTCGGCAATCCCACCATTTGCAGCTTCATATCGCCGATATCCGACCAGAACCACGGAACGGCGCCATAGCCGCCCGAATGCCCGACGATGGTTTTCGCCGCCAACTTGGCCTGGTCGGTGGCGTTCTGGACCGATTCCAGCCGCGCGTCGCCGCCGGTCAGCCAGTGCCGGTAGAGCGCGGCGTCTCCAACCGCGAAGACATCCGGGGCCGAGGTGCGCATCTGTCCGTCGACCCGGATGCCGTTGCCGGTTTCGATGCCGGCGGCCGCGGCCAGCTCGATGTTGGGCACGACGCCGATGCCGACAATGACCATGCGGGCCGGCAGTCGTTCACCTGACGAAGTGACCGCCGCCGTAACGTGCCCGTTCTCGCCTTCGAGGTGCGATATTGTCGTGCCGGTGATGACCCGCACGCCCATCGCCTCCAGCCGCTGCCGCACGTGGCTGCCGATGGCGGGCGCCACGACACGGCCCAGCAGGCGGTCGACGGCTTCGACTACGGTCACCTTGCGACCCGCGGCGGAAAGCGTCGCGGCGATTTCCAGTCCGATAAAGCCGCCGCCAAGGATGACCACGTCTTCGCATCCGGCGCTGATCTCGCGGATCAGCCGCGCATCGCCGAGCGACCGCAAGGAAAGCACGCCGGCAAGATCGGCTCCGGGCAGCGGCAGGAGCCGCGGCCGCGACCCGGTCGCCAGGATCAGCTTGCCGAAGGGCAGTGCGCCGGCACCGGCGAGTTCCAGTTGCCGGCCGGCAAGGTCGATGCGTTCGACGCGCAGGCCAGGGCGGAAATCGATGGCATTACCGGTGTAGAACACCTCGCCACGCAAGGGTTGCGGCTTCGCTTCGGCATCCTTGATAAAGGTCTTCGACAATGGCGGCTTGTGGTAGGGAAGATCGGACTCTTCGCCCAGCAGGATCACTGGCCCTTCGAAGCCTTCCTCGCGAAGGCTGGCGGCGGCCTGTACGCCTGCATGTCCGGTTCCTACGATAACGACGCTGTTGTCCATGACGGTCAATTTCTTGAATCTGTTCTGGTCCGCAGCAGGTGGCGATTGTCCAGCTTCACCGCAAGGCCACTTCGGGTCGCATCGCCAGCGCTGACTGTCAAGACATGGGTGGCTTCGTAACGACGCACCATCTCTCCGAAAACATGACTAATGCAGTTTAGAATAATTCTAAACTATTGTTTCGATTGGTTTTTCCTGGCGATTTGATTTGACTTTCCTGTTTTTCTCCACTTTATGAGGCGGAGCGCTACAGGCGCTTTCCCTTTGATGGCTGGGCCTTGAACCCTTTCGATTGGAGGCATGTCGGTGATTTTGCTGGTTGAACTGTCCTGCCGCGGGGTCAAGCGTCCCCGCATCGATTCCAGCGCCTTGCAGACAGCAGGCGCTCGCCGAATCCCGTCCAGCTTTTTGAACATGCGCCACGGGCGCCCTGTTTCAGCAATTTTCCAGGAGAGATGACGATGAACAAAACCCTGGGTGCCTTGCGGTACGGCAGGCTCGCCGCCATCGGCGCGACAGCCGCGCTCACTGCGGCCGCCTTCGTGCTGCCGGCCAAGGCCGAACCCGACGCCAAGGCAGTCATCAAGACCTATGCCGACATCGCGCTCGCCAAATATGAGGATTCGCTGACCACCGCCAAGGCGCTCGACGCCGCGGTAGACGCGCTTATCGCCAAGCCCTCGGCCGAGACACTGACCGCGGCGCGCGAAGCCTGGAAGGCGTCGCGCGTTCCCTACCAACAGACCGAGGTCTATCGCTTCGGCAATGCCATCGTCGATGATTGGGAAGGCCGCGTGAACGCCTGGCCGCTGGATGAAGGCCTCATCGACTATGTCGACCAGGCCTATGGCACCGACTCCGATGAGAACGCGCTCTACACTGCCAACGTCATCGCCAACAAGGAAATCGAGATAGACGGCAAGAAGATCGACGCGTCGAAGCTGACGCCGGAATTCCTCTCCGGCACGCTGCAGGAAGCCGGCGATATCGAAGCCAATGTCGCCACCGGCTACCATGCCATCGAATTCCTGCTCTGGGGGCAGGATCTGCACGGTACCGGGCCGGGCGCCGGCAAGCGGCCCTATACCGACTACGATACGACCAATTGCACCGGCGGCAATTGCGACCGCCGCGCCGACTATCTGAAGGCCGCCTCCGATCTTCTGGTGTCGGATATTGAGGAAATGGTCGGCAACTGGCAGGAAGGCGGCGCGGCCCGCAAGACCCTCGTCGATGGCGAGCCGAACGCCGGCATCTCCACGATCCTGACCGGCATGGGCTCGCTGTCCTACGGCGAACTCGCCGGCGAGCGCATGAAGCTCGGCCTGCTGCTGCATGATCCGGAGGAGGAGCATGACTGCTTCTCCGACAACACCCATATCTCGCATCTGGAAGATGCGGTCGGCATCCGCTCCGCCTATATCGGCAGCTACAAGCGCGTCGACGGCTCCGTGGTCGAAGGCCCGTCAGTGTCCGACCTGGTCAAGGCGGCCGATCCCGCGCTTGACAGGGAACTCACCGGCAAGCTCGACGCGACGGTCGCCAGGATGGAGGCGATCCAGGCCCGCGCCGTCGGCGGCGAGGCCTACGACCAGCAGATCGGCGAAGGCAACACGGAAGGCAACGCCACCGTGCAGGCCGCGATCGATGCGCTTGTCGACCAGACCAAGTCGATCGAACGCGTCGTTTCGACGCTCAAGCTCGACACCATCGCCTTCGAAGGATCGGACAGCCTGGACTCCCCCGACAAGGTCTTCCAGTAAGCCGACAACAATCCAGCCGGACGGCGCGATGAGCGCGCCGTCAGCCAGATGAGTTCATACGAGAAATGCTAGTCTGCCATTGCAACATCATCACCGAGAAGGAGATCGAGCAGACGATCATCGGTCTGCTCGACCAGGATCCCTGGCAGCTTATCGTGCCCGCGAAGGTCTATCATGCGATGCACAAGCGCGGACGCTGTTGCGGCTGCTTCCCAAATGTGGTGGAAACGATCATTCGCGTCACCGAAAATTACCACGCCCGTTCGGAGGCGAACGGCGTGGATATCGTTTCACACCTGGACCGCGTGAGAGGCTTGCGCGTCCAATACGGGAGCAGAACCCATGAAGGGCGAACCACAGGTCATCGAGCGGCTTAACGAGGCTCTGTTTCTGGAGCTCGGCGCCGTCAACCAGTACTGGGTGCATTTCCGGCTGCTGGAAGACTGGGGCTACACCAAGCTGGCCCGCAAGGAACGCGCGGAATCGATCGAAGAGATGCATCATGCCGACAAGCTGGTGGCCCGCATCATCTTCCTGGAAGGGCATCCGAACCTCCAGTCGGTGGCGCCGCTGCGCATCGGCCAGAACGTCAAGGAAGTGCTGGAATCCGACCTTGCCGGCGAATACGACGCCCGCACCGCCTACAAGCGGTCGCGCGAAATCTGCAACGAGCTGGGCGACTATGTAAGCATGAAGCTGTTCGAGGAGCTACTTGCCGACGAGGAAGGCCACATAGACTTCCTCGAGACGCAGCTCGACCTGCTCGCTTCGCTGGGCGAGGAGAAGTACGGCCAGCTCAACGCGGAATCCGCCGACAAGGCTGAAGTCGGCGAGGCTTAAGGACATGGAATGCGGCGCATCCTAGGTTTTTTGCGCCGCGCGTCGCCGGGTTCCTTCTCGCCGTTCACGGCGCGAAGGTTTCGCGACGAGACGGATGAGGGGCAGCGTTACCCTCTGGAAGGTTCGCGCCGCCCCTCATCTGCCTGCCGGCATCTTCTCCCCGTGAACGGGGAGAAGCACGCGCTCGGCCCCCTCGCTGTCTTCACCGCCGTTGCTCTGGTCGCGGCGTGGCCGACGGCGATATTTGCCGGCGATATCGTCTCCCCGAACCTCTCCACCGTCCGCACCGATCTTTCCGCGAAAGACCTCGCCCGCGTCGAGGCGATCACCAGGCCGACGGCGGATTTCTCGAGGCCCGAGCAGTTCGAGCTGATGCAGGGCGGCGCCGGCACGTCGCGCAAGCGGGTCAACGCCGATTCCTTCTCGCAATCCTCCGCCAACATCACGTTCGAGGAGGAGGGCGCCTTCAAGCTCGGCAATGCCCTGTTCCGCAAGAACTGGGTGTCGTCGCCGTCCTCGACGCAGGCATCCGACGGCCTTGGCCCGCTGTTCAACGCCCGCGCCTGCCAGAGCTGCCATCTCAAGGATGGTCGCGGCCATCCGCCCGAAGGCAATCCGGACGCCACCTCGATGTTCCTGCGGCTGGCGCGCGAGGCATCGACCGACGAGGAAAAGGTGGCGCGCGCCGAAGGCCGGGTGCTGAATTTCCCCGACACGACCTATGGCGCGCAACTGCAGGACCTTGCCGTTCCCAGCCTCAAGGGTGAGGGCCGCATGCGGGTCACCTACGCGGAAACGCCGGTAACGCTCGGCGATGGCGCCGTGGTTTCCCTGCGCAAGCCGTCTTATCGAGTCGAGGACCTCGCCTACGGTCCGCTCGATCCCACGACGACGCTGTCGCCGCGCATCTCACCGCCGATGATCGGTCTCGGTCTGGTCGAACAGATCGCGCCTGCCGATGTCCTCGCCCACGCCGATCCGTATGACCGCGATGGCGACGGTATTTCCGGCAAGCCGAACATGGTGCCCGACGAGCTGACCGGCAAGCACACGCTCGGCATCTTCGGCTGGAAGGCGCAGACACCGTCCATCCGCCAGCAATCGGCCGACGCCTTCGCTGGCGACATCGGCATTTCGACGCCGGAAGTACCGCATCATTGGGGCGATTGCACCAAGGCCGAGGCCGATTGCCTCGCCCTGCCGAACGGCGTGCAGGAACGGCTGGGACCGGTCGAGGCCCCGCCGCCGGTCATGGATCTCGTCACCTTCTACTCGCAGAATCTTGCCGTGCCCGCCCGCCGCGACATCGGCAGGAAGGATGTCCTGGCCGGCAAGCAGGCGTTCTACGGGATGGGCTGCATCTCCTGCCACACGCCCAAATTCGTCACCCGCCGCGATACGCCCAACAAGGCGCAGTCGTTCCAGCTCATCTGGCCGTATTCGGATTTCCTCCTGCACGGCATGGGTGAGGGACTTGCGGACGGACAGGCCGTTGGGGAGGCCACGGGGAACGAATGGCGCACGCCGCCGCTCTGGGGCATCGGCCTGACGAAACGGGTCAACGGGCATACGTTTTTCCTCCATGACGGACGTGCGCGTAGTCTGACGGAAGCCATTCTGTGGCACGGCGGCGAGGCGCAAAAGGCGCGTGACCGTTTCGCCGCCGCCGATGCCGAAACACGCGCGGCGTTGATCAAGTTTCTGGAGTCGCTGTGATGCTGCAACGCCTTGCTTTTGCCGGCGGCGTGTTGGCCGTTTTGATGGGATGCGGGTCGCCCGCCGCTGCCGCCGACGCATCGGCGATCGTTCGGCAGGCGGTCGACGGTTTTGTTCGCCCGGCTTACGCCGAGTTGGCCGTTAAGGCCGGCGACGCGGAAAAGGGCATCGAAGCCCTTTGCGGCGCACCGAGCCAGCAGGCCTTGAACATGGCCCGGGCGGAGTTCGCCGGCCTGATCGACGCCTGGTCCTCGGTCGAGATCATCCGCTTCGGTCCGATCACCGAGGACAATAGGCTGGAGCGGATGCTCTATTGGCCGGACCGCAAGAGCATCGGCCTGAAGCAGGTGCAGGCGGCGCTGGCGCGCAAGGACCAGACCGCTGCCGACTCGAAAACCTTGGCGGGCAAGAGCGTCGCCATGCAGGGGCTCGGCGCACTGGAATTCGTCCTTTACGGCACTGGCGCCGAAGCGCTGGCTGGCAAAGATGATCCCTACCGTTGCGCCTACGCCGCCGCCATTGCCGGCAACATCGAGGCGATTTCCGCTTCGGTCACTGAGGCGTGGGCCAAGCCTGACGGCTTTGCGGCGTTGTGGGCCAATCCGGGCCCAGACAATCCGGTCTATCGCAACGGCGCTGAAGCCATCACGGAACTCGTCGGCGTCTTCATCAACGGGCTCGAACTGGTGCGCGACCAGCGCCTGAAAAGCTTTCTCGGCGCAGACCCCGATGCCGACAAGCCGAAAAGCGCGGTGTTCTGGCGTTCCGGTCTCACCGGCGCGGCCCTGGGCGCCAATCTCGATGGCATGGACCGGCTTTTCCGGGCGTCGCATATCGCCGATGCGCTGAATCCCGATTCGCGCTGGATCGCCGAGTCGATCCATATCCAGCTTGCCAATGGCGCGGCCGACGGCAGGGCGGCTTCGGGACCGATTGACGAAGTGCTGGCCCATCCCGCCAGGCGGGCAAAACTCGACCATTTCGCGCTGGTCACCAGCAGCCTGTCGACTCTTTTTGGCGTGAGGCTGTCGGGTGAGTTCGGCCTGAGCGCCGGCTTCTCGTCGCTGGACGGGGATTGAGGACGCCATGCGCACCCCGCTGATTGACCGCCGCGATTTCCTCAAGGCCGCCGGTTCGGGCTTCATCGCCGCCATGGCCCCGTCCGCCTGGGCGGCGACACTGAATGCGGATGCCATCTTCGCCACCGCCTTCATGCGCCGTGACGGCAGCTACGGCGCGGCTGTCCTTTCGGAAGCGGGCAAGGTGCTCCATACGGTAAACCTGCCCGACCGGGGGCACGATGTCACTTTCGACCCGGTCTCGAAGCGTTCCGTGGTGTTTGCGCGGCAGCCGGGCACATTCGCCGTGGTGTTCGATCACACTGGCCGACAGAAGCCGCAGACTATCGCCAGCATCGCCGGCCGCCACTTCTTCGGCCACGGCGTTTTTTCCAAGGACGGCAAGCTGCTCTACGCCACGGAAAACGATTTCGAGAACGCCGCCGGCATGGTCGGCGTCTACGATGCCGGCCACGGGTTCCGGCGCATCGGCGAGTTCCCCACCTACGGCGTCGGCCCGCACGAGCTTCTGCTGCTCGGCGACGGCACGACGCTGGCGATAGCCAATGGCGGCATCGAGACCCATCCGGATTTCGACCGCGCCGAACTCAATCTGGCGACGATGAAGCCGTCCTACGTGCTGGTCGACCGCCTGACCGGCGACCTGATCGAGAAGCATGAGCTTGCGCCCGACCTGCACAAGCTATCGATCCGCCATATGGCCACGGACGAGTCAGGGGCGGTGTGGTTCGGCTGCCAGCATCGCGGGCCGGTCACCGAGCGGCCTTTGCTGGTCGGCCGCGCCGAACGCGGCAGGGAACTGAAACTCATCGACATGCCCGAAAAGGTGCTGAACGGCTTCCGGAATTACATTGGCTCGGTCGCCGCCAATCCGCAGGCGGGAACTGTCGCCGTGTCGTCGCCGCAGGGAAATGTTTTCGTCGTGATGGATGCAAAGACCGGCGGCATCATCGCATCGAACGACATGGTCGAGGTCTGCGGCCTTGCGCCCGACGGCCCGGATTTCATTGTATCCACCGGTATGGGCGTTATCGCTGAGCCGGGCGGGCGGTCCGTTTCCGAACCGGACTATGTCTGGGACAACCACATGCTGCGGATAGGCTAGTCAGCAGGCCTATGCCTTCATCAGCCACTCGTGCTCCGGCGCGTTGTGGAATTTCCACGTCCGCTTCGGTCCGGCCATGACGTTAAGGTAATAGAGGTCGTAGCCGTGGCAGGCCGCGCAGGGATGATAACCCTTCGGCACCAGCACGACGTCGCCGTCCTCCACCGCCATGACCTCATCAAGATCACGCACGCCATTCGCGTCGGCGTCGGTATAGACGCGCTGGAAGGCAAAACCCTGCGGCGGGTTGATGCGGTGATAGTAGGTTTCCTCGAGATAGGATTCGGCCGGCAGATTGTCCCGATCATGCTTGTGTGGCGGATAGCTCGATGTGTGGCCGCCGGGCGTAATCACCTCGACCACCAGCAGCGAATCCGCCGGCTCGCCTTCCGGCAGGATATTGGTGACATAGCGTGTGTTGGTCCCCCTGCCGCGCGTTTCCTGACCGAGCGCATCCGGCCTGATCACCCGCACAGGCAGCCCGCCGCCGAGGCCGGGCGCGGTGCAGACGGCCAGTTCGACGTCCGTGGTCGCGGTCACCAACCAGCTGGAATTCTGCGGCACATAGACCGACCATGGCTTGCCCTCGAACGGCGACATGCGCTCGCCAAGCTCGCCCAGATCCTCACCGCCGGCCGTCGTCTTGCCCTTGCCCGTAACGAAAACCAGACAGGCCTCGCGGGAACCGGTGTCCATGGAAACCGTCTGTCCGGCCGCCAGGCGGTGCAGGTCGAACCCGACATAGGTCCAGCCGGCGTTTTGCGGCGTCACATGCGCGACACGGCCTTCGCCTTGTTGCGCCTTTACGAGCAGTTTCGACATGATGTCCTTCCGATCAGTCCTTGGCGCCCGGGTCGGTGTTTTCCGCCGCGCTTGCCTGCGTCGTGCCTACCTCCGGGGTGGATGCCTCCGGCGCAGGCTTGTAGGCATAGAGATACTGCCAAGCGGCATAGACGCCGAGCGCCGCCACCATAGTTCCCCAGTTCGGCGAACCGGCGTAAAATTCAATCCCTGCCCAGATGAAGCACACCGCGACTAGCGCGACGCGCCGCCACAGGGGCCGCAGGAATGGATGCTGGCTGCCGTTCGACATTGTCTCGTCCTCTCGCGGATACGGTCCCTGCACGAAACCTAGCGTGCCGGAAAGCCCTGCGTCTCCACAGTGTAGCCCGCCGCCGTCATCACCCGCATCAATTCCTTGTGGCCGACCTCGGCCATCTTGAGCGGCGGATTCTTCTTCGGGTCCTGCTCGGCTTCGACCACGAACCAGCCTTCATAGCCATAATGGGCGAATTTCTGCACGATAGCCGCGAAATCCAGCGAGCCGTCGCCAGGAACCGTAAAGGCGCCGAGCGCCACGGCGTCGAGGAAGGATTGCTTCTCCCAATCGAGCGCCGCGATCACCGGCTTGCGGATATCCTTTACATGCACATGGTTGATGCGCGCATGATGCCTGTCGATGACGCCGAGCACATCGCCGCCGGCGAAGGCCAGGTGACCGGCGTCGAGCAGCAGCGGAATGCCTTGGCCCGAATGCTTCATGAACGCGTCGAGTTCGTGCTCGAACTGCACCACTGCCGCCATGTGGTGATGGTAGGACAGCGGCATGCCCTGGTCGGAGCACCATTCGCCAAATTCAGTGACCTTGCGCGCATAAGCCTTCATCTCGTCGTCGGAGAGGACCGCCTTCGTTGCCAGCGGCCTGGAGCGATCACCCTGGATTGAGCGCCCCACCTCGCCATAGACGATGCACGGAGCATCCACCGCCTTGAACAGCTCGATCATCGGCTGGATGCGGTCCTTGTTGACGGCCAACTCCTCATTGACGAGGGTGCCGGAGAACCAGCCGCCGCACAGCGTCACATCCGCTTGTCTGAGAATGGGCAGCATGGTCTCGGGGTCGTCGGGAAAGCGCCGGCCCTTTTCCATGCCGGTGAAGCCGGCCGAGCGCGACTGCCGCAGGCATTCCTCGAGCGACACGTCGTCGGAGAGTTCGACAAGATCGTCATTCCACCATGCGATCGGGGACATCCCCAGTTTGGCTTTCAAGATATCAGTCCCCTACGCTCTGCGTCCGCCGCTTCTGCTCATAAGCCTTGCGCGCGGCGTTGACTTGCGCGCGTGCGCTCACCTCCGGCACCGCCACGTCCCACCAATGACCGCCGGCCTCGGTCGAAACCAGCGGGTCGGTGTCGATGACGATGACTGTCGTGCGCTCGTTCGTCTTCGCTGCCGCCAACTCCGTTTCCAGTTCCGGAATCGAAGAGACCTTCTTCGCAATCGCACCGAGGCTCGCCGCATGCGCGGCGAAGTCGATATCCGGAAGGACCTCGTGCCGCGAGTCCTTCAGGAGATTGTTGAAGTTGGCACCGCCGGTGGCCATCTGCAGCCGGTTGATGCAGCCGAAGCCGCGATTGTCGAGCAGCACGATGGTGAGCTTCAGGCCCAGCATCACGGAGGTGGCGATCTCGGAATTGAGCATGAGGTAGGAGCCGTCGCCGATCATCACGACGACTTCCTGGTCGGGCTTCGCCATTTTTGCCCCAAGCCCGCCGGCGATCTCGTAGCCCATGGTCGAGAAGCCGTATTCGGCATGGTAGGAGCCGGGCGCGCCGGCCTGCCATAGCTTGTGCATTTCGCCCGGCAGGCCGCCCGCTGCGTGCAGCACGGTTGCGCCAGATCCCATGACGCGCTGGACAGCGCCGATTACCTGCGCGTCGGAGGGGAACGCCGCATTGGTCGTGGCCGTAACCGTCGCCGCTTCTTCCTGCCACGCCGTCTTGCCGGCGCGGGCATTGTCCGTCCACGCGGATGGCGCTTTCCAGCCCTTCAGCGCTTCGGTGAGTTCGGCAAGTCCCTCCCGCGCATCGGCCACCAGCGGCAGGGCGCGATGCTTGCCGGCGTCGAGAGCCTGCACGTTGAGCGCGACAATCCTTTTCCCGGCATTCTTGAACAGCGCCCAGGAACCGGTGGTGAAATCCTGCAGCCGGGTGCCGATTGCAAGCACCACATCGGCCTCCTCGGCCAGCCGGTTGGCGGCGGAGGTGCCGGTGACGCCAACCGCCGCCATGTTGAGGTCATGTGTATCCGGCAGAGCGGATTTTCCACCCTGAGTCTCGCACGCCGGGATGCCGGTTGCCTTGGCGAAACGGTCGAGTTCCTCCGAAGCCTGGGAATAGAGCACGCCACCGCCGGCAATGATCAGCGGTTTCTTGGCTGCCTTCAATGCCGCCACCGCTGCTGCAAGTTCATGGCGGTCCGGGCGGGGCCGTCGCGGCGTCCAGATGCGCTCTTCGAAAAAGTTTGTCGGATAATCATAGGCTTCGGCCTGCACGTCCTGGCAGAGCGACAGCGTTACCGGTCCGCATTCGGCCGGGTCGGTCAGCACTTGCAGGGCCCGATTGAGGGTCGGAATGATCTGCTCGGGCCGGGTGATGCGGTCGAAATAGCGCGACACCGGCCGGAAGCAGTCATTGACCGTTGCCGTGCCATCGGAAAAGTCCTCGGCCTGCTGCAGCACCGGGTCCGGGATGCGGTTGGCGAAGACATCGCCGGGCAGGAACAGCACCGGCAGCCGGTTGACATGGGCAAGTGCTGCCGCCGTCACCATGTTGACCGCGCCGGGGCCGATGGAACTGGTCGCGGCCATGAAACGGCGGCGGAAATTCGCCTTGCCATAGGCGATCGCCGCGTGCGCCATCGCCTGCTCGTTATGGGCGCGATAGGTCGGCAGGTCTTCGCGCACGCCATAGAGCGCCTCGCCGATGCCGGCGACATTGCCGTGGCCGAAGATCGCCCAGACGCCACCGAAAATCGGTAGCCTTTCGCCATTGATCACTGTCATCTGGCGCGTCAGAAAACGGGTCAGCGCCTGCGCCATTGTCAGGCGGATGGTTTTGGTCATGGTCGCTTCTCCTCCGCCAGCCTTATGCCGCCTTGGGGTTGCGCGCGGCAAGCCAGGCCTTGGTCAATTTCTCGAAACGGCCTGCCATGTCCGCAATGGCCTGCTCGTCATCCATCGTCCCGGCCAGCCACTGCTCGGCGGCGTCGGCGAACAGGGTGCGGCCGACAGCGAAACCCTTGACGATGCCGACATCGGCGGTCGCGGCGAAAGCCGCTTCCAGCTCTTTCTGCGGTGCCTCCAGCCCGAGAAGCACCACGCCGCGACACAGCGGATCGTGATTGGCGATGGTGGCTTCGATGTTCTTCCATGCGGCACGTGATGCCTGCGGCTCAAGCTTCCACCAGTCGGGCTTGATGCCGAGTTCATAAAGCTCGTCCAGCGTCCGCGAAATCGTGTCGGCCTCCAGCGTCCCATGCTTGCCGGCGATGATCTCGACCAGCAACTCCCGGCCGACCTTGCGTGACGCCTGGAACAGGGCGAGCAGTTTCTGCTGCTGTTCTTCCTTCAACGCCGCCGGATCGTCGGGATGGTAGAAGCACAGGCACTTTATGCAGTGCGTCACCGGCCAGTCGACGAGCTGCGAGCCGATATCCTGGCCGAACTCGAACCGCAGCGGCCGCGAGCCCGGAAGCTCGACCGGGCGGCCGAGCCAGGCAAACGGATGCCGGGCGAACTCGAACATCGCCTCGCGGCCATATTTCTCGTCGAGCAGCATGCCGTAGCCGTCGCGGCCATCGGCCACCTTTGTTGCCGCCTTCACCGCCAGTACCTTGAAGGCGTTGAGACGTGCCGGGTCTGCCCCGGCCTTGTCGGCGATGGCTTCGAGTTGCGACCGATGGTCGATGGCAAATGTCATCATCGACGGAATATCGCGCCGCCGCGTCGTCGCCCAATGGATATGATTGATCTCCGCGTCCTTGCGCAGGGCATGATGGCGGCTGCCATGCTTGAGAAAATAGGTGAGCTCCTCGAAGGTCGGATATTCCGGAGCGCAGAGCAGCCGCGATACGGCGAAGGCGCCGCAGGCATTGGCCCAGGTCGCCGCGGTTTCCAGGCTTTCGCCGCCCAGCCAGCCACGCAAAAATCCCGACATGAAGGCGTCCCCGGCGCCCAGCACATTGAAGACCTCGATGGCGAAACCCTTGCCGACGATGCCGGCTTCGAGGTCATCGCTGATAGGACCGTCATAGACGATGCAACCCTGGGCGCCGCGCTTCAGCACGATGGTTGCAACCGACAATTTTCGGATGGTCTTCAGCGCCGCCAGCAGGTCGCTTTCGCCCGAGGCGATCAGCACCTCCTCCTCGGTCCCGACGATCAGGTCGCAGTCGGGAAGCACGGTCTTCATCTCGGCAGAGACGCGATCGGATTTAACATAACGCCCGAAGCCTTCCGCGTGTCCGGCGAGGCCCCAAAGATTGGGCCGGTAGTCAATGTCGAACACGACCTTGCCGCCCTTCGCCTTCATGATACGAATGGCCTTGCGTTGGGCCGCAGCGCTGTTTTCGCGCGAGAAATGCGTTCCGGTCACCACGACGGCGCGGGCGGTGGCGACGAATGCCTCGTCGACATCGTCCGGCGCCAGCGCCATGTCGGCGCAGTCGGTCCGGTAGAAGATCATGGGCGAGACGCCCTCGTCCTCGACCGAAAGCAGCACCAGCGCCGTCAACCGCTCGGGGTCAGTCTTCAGCGCCGCGACCGACACACCCTCGCGCACCAGTTGCTCGCGGATGAAGCGGCCCATCTGCTCGTCGCCGACACGCGTCAGCAGGGCCGAGCGCAGGCCGAGCCGCGCCGTGCCGACGGCGATATTGGCTGGGCAGCCGCCAACCGACTTGGCGAAGGAGGCGATGTCTTCCAGCCGCGAGCCGATCTGCTGGCCGTAGAGGTCGACCGAGGCGCGGCCGATGGTGATGACATCCAGCGACGCCCTGGCGTCCACCGCTTCGATCATCATGTCCTCCCACAGGCTGCTGGCGCGGCGCGGACCCGCCGCGCGAATATGCAATACGAAATATTAATTCCATCCGTCAGTCAATGTGGAATATACATTCCTAAGTTGGATCTAGCCGGAGACACGCCGATGTTCTGCAACGCTGACCGCCAAGGCCATGGCCAGCGCGATGGTGGCGGACAGGGAGCGGAAACCAGCGAAATCCGCTTCGGCGACCTCGAACCAGACGGTGGCGAACTGGGCGAGCGGCGAGAAGGACGAATCGGTGATCGCCACCAGCGGCACGCCTCGTTCGGAAATCGCGCGCGCCTCCTCGATGGTCGCCGGCGCGTAGGGCGAAAAGCTGATCGCGAGCGCCGCGTCGCCGGGTTTGGCGAAGCCGATCATCTCGGCGTTGAGGCCGCTCGCGGATTCGACAAGTTGGCAGCGGATCTCAAGCTTGCTCAGCGCATAGGCGAGGTAGCTGGCCACGGGGTAGGAGCGCCGGCGCGCCAGGATATAGATGGTCTCGGCTTTGGCCAGCAGCTTGACCGCGCGGTCCAGATGCTCCTCGTCGACCGCGCGCGCAATGTCGTTGAGCGACGTTGTCGCCGCGGCGACGAAGCCCTCGAAAATGCCGCGATGGCCGGTGCCGGAATCCGCCTCGGCGCGCAGGGCGTTCAATCGTTCCTCATAGGAGGAATTACGCTCCCGCAACCGCTCCCGGAACACCGATTGCAGGCTGGTGAAGCCATCGAAGCCGAATTGCTGGGCAAAGCGGATCAGCGTCGAAGGCTGCACGCCCGCCGACGTCGCGATGCTGGCGGCGGTTCCGAAGGCGACGTCGTCCGGATTGTCCAGCGCATAGGCGGCGATCTGCGCGATGCGCTTGGGCAGGTTCTGCCGCCGCTCGAGGATGGCCGAACGCAGTGTCTCGAAGTCGCGGGGCAGCCGGTCGTCCATCGTGCGTCCTGTCATTGCTGTGCGGGCACAATAGCCGGACCGTGCCGCGTCGTCATGGCGAATGATTCATCCATTCCATTTTCATGAATAACGGACTACGTCATCCACAAAGTTCTGGGAGGAAAGCAGGCATGGTAGGCGTCGGTCTGATCGGCACGGGGTTCATGGGCAAATGCCACGCCATTGCCTGGAACGCGGTGAGCGCGGTTTTTCCGCAGGCTGACAGACCGAGGCTGGTTCATCTTGGCGAGGCGAATGCGGAACTGGCCAGCCGTAAGGGTGTCGAATTCGGCTTTGAAAAGGCATCCGGGGATTGGCGTTCGGTCGTAAACGATCCTGAGGTCGACGTCGTTTCGATCACCACGCCGAACCAGTTTCACCCCGAGATGGCGATCGCCGCGCTGGCGGCGGGCAAACATGTCTGGTGCGAGAAGCCGATGGCGCCGGCCTTTGCCGACGCGCAAGCCATGACGGAAGCCGCCAGACGATCCGGCAGGATCGCCGCCCTCGGCTATAACTACATACAGAGCCCGGCGATCCGCCATATCGGAACGCTGCTGGCGGAAGGCGTGATCGGCGACCTCAATCATCTGCGCATCGAGATGGACGAGGACTTCATGGCCGATCCGGACGCGCTCTTCGGCTGGAAGCACGAGAAAAGCTCGGGCTATGGCGCGCTGGATGATTTCGCCGTGCATCCGCTGTCGCTGGTCGCGGTCCTGTTCGGACGGGTGAGCCGCGTGATCTGCGACATGGCCAGGCCCTATGCTGAGCGCCGCACGGCCGGCGGCAACAGTCGCGCTGTCGAAACGCATGACATCGCCAGCGTGCTGATGCGGCTGGAAAACGGCATGTCGGGCACGCTGCAGGTCAACCGCTCGGCCTGGGGACGCAAGGGGCGCATCGCCGTCCAGATATTCGGCTCGAAAGGCTCGATCCTGTTCGACCAGGAACGTTTCAACGAATTCCAACTCTACGTCACCTCGGACCGCCCGGCCGAGCAGGGCTACCGCACGATTCTCGTTGGCCCTCAGCACACACCCTACGGCGACTTCGTTCCGGCTCCCGGCCATGGTCTGGGGTTCAACGACCTCAAGATCGTCGAATGTCGGGAACTCCTGGCCGCGATCAGGGGTGATCGCGACACCCGTTTGATCGATTTCGACGACGGGCTGGAGATCGAGCGCACCGTTCACGCCATGGCCCGTTCGTTCGAGCAGGAACGTTGGGTGGACGTGCGCTGAGATATCGGCTGGGGGAACGGTAACGCCGCTCCCCAGCTTCGTCGCTCCTTGCCTTCAGGCTACCCCGGAACGCTTGGCGACTACGGCGTCCCGTGACGCCCGACGCTTTCCGACCGCGTCGGCCAGCCCGCGCAGCACCGTCTCCGTCGTCTCCCAGTCGATGCATCCGTCGGTGATGCTCTGCCCATAGACCAGTGGCTTGCCGGGAACGACATCCTGCCGGCCGGCAACCAGATTGCTTTCGACCATGACGCCGATGATGCGGTCGTCACCGGCGGCGACCTGGCCGGCCACATCGGCGGCGACCGTGGGCTGGTTCTCCGGCTTCTTCAAGCTGTTGGCATGGCTGACGTCGATCATCAGGCGCGGCACGATGCCGACGCGGAGAAGTTCGGCGCAGGCCGCATCGACGCTCGCCGCGTCATAATTGGGCGTCAGGCCGCCGCGCAGGATGACATGGCAGTCCTCATTGCCGGTGGTTGTCGCGATGGCGCTGCGTCCGGCCTTCGTCACCGCCATGAAATGGTGCGGCTGCGCGGCCGATTTCACCGCGTCGGCGGCGATGCGCAGATTGCCATCGGTGCCGTTCTTGAAGCCGACCGGACAGGACAGGCCGGACGCCAGTTCGCGGTGGATCTGGCTTTCGGTCGTGCGCGCTCCGATGGCGCCCCAGGATACAAGGTCGGCGATGTATTGCGGCGTTGTCATGTCGAGGAATTCGGTCGCCGCCGGCAGGCCGAGATTGTTGACGGCGGCCAGCACATTGCGCGCCAGCCTCAATCCCTTGTCGATGTTGAAGCTGCCGTTGAGGTCGGGATCGTTGATCAGGCCCTTCCAGCCGACCGTCGTACGCGGCTTTTCGAAATAGACGCGCATGACGATCTCGAGCCGGTCCGAAAGAACTTCGCGCAGCGCCGCCAGACGGCTGGCATAGTCCACGGCCGCGGCCGGGTCGTGGATCGAACAGGGCCCGACAACGACGATCAGCCGATCGTCGACGCCGGTCAGCACGGCATGAATGGCGTTGCGCGACGCCGTGACGGTGCGCGTCGCCGTCAGCGTGCGCGGGATTTCCTGCATCACCTGATCAGGTGTGCTCAGTTCCTTGAGTTGGGTGACCCGAAGGTCGTCTGTGGTGGTCAACACGGCTTTCTGCTCCAGATTTGGAGACCTGCCGGCTGAAACAAAAAAGCCGCCAGGTCTGGCGGCTGTTCGGATATTGATGCTGCAATCTTTAGATCGAGCGCAATCCTCCCGCCGCCAGCGAGTAGCTAAAATACCAAAACGAGGCGGTCAGGTTGATCATGCAGGCCTAATAGCCGAAGCTTGGGCGTTTGTCACGCACGATGTCGTTACTCGCCGATGATGCCCGCCACATGCTGGTCGTAGTCGATCAGCGCACCGGTCATGATGCCGGACTGCGGCGACAGCATATAGGTGATCAGCCCGGCCAGCTCATGCGTCTTGGCAAGCTGGCCCATCGGCGCGGCGGCCTCGGCCTTTTGCAACCAGTCCGCGCCCGCGCCATGGAATTTGGCCTGCGTCTGCGCTTCGCCGGGCGTGTCCATCCAGCCCGGCAGCACGCCGTTGCAACGGATGCGGTTGCGGCGGTAGGCGTTGGCGACATTCTTGGTCAGGGTCGCCAGTGCACCCTTGCTGGCCGAATAGGACGACAGGAAGGACTGGCCGCCATGGACGTTGACCGACAGCACGTTGACGATCGACCCCGGCTGCTTCGTTTCCAGCAGGTGCTTCACCAGCCCCTGCATCAAAAAGAACGGTCCGCGCACATTGGTGTCGAACATGTCGTCGAACATTTGCGGCGTGGTCTCCACCAGCGAACCGCGCGCGGCCGACGCGGCTGCGTTCACCAGCGCGTTGAGGCTGCCAAAACGGCTGATGCCGGTCTCGACGGCCTTCAGGCATTCATTCGGGTCGGCAAGATCGGCGGCGATGAAAATCGCCTCGGCGCCAAGCTTCTCCAGTTCGGCGACGGCGACACGGCCTTTTTCCTCGGAGCGTCCGAGCAGAACCAGCGACCGGCAGCCCTCGTCGATCAGCTGGCGCGCAACGGCAAGGCCGACGCCCTGCGCGCCGCCGGTGATCAGTGCTTTGGTCTTGGCGTTGCGCGTCGTCATCTCGGACATGGTGACCTCCGGTCAGGTTTCGAAGCCAGGACCTAGGCCTGGATGCGGATGGTCTTGCCTTGCTTCGCCGACTTCAATGCGGCGTCGGCGAGTTTCAGCGCCGCCAGCCCGTCGGCGCCGCTCGGCGAGGCCTTGCCCTTGCGGCTCATCGTGTCGATGAAGGCGGCGATCTCGTTGGCATAGGCATCGATGTAGCGCGTCATGAAGAAGTCGTGCAGCGGCGGGCGGGTGTAGCCCTTGTCGTTGGCGATTTCGATTGAAACCGGCCGCTGGTTCTCGGCAGCCACCATGCCCTTCGAACCATGCACCTCGATACGCTGGTCGTAGCCATAGGTGGCGCGGCGCGAGTTGGAGATGACGCATTGCTTGCCCGACGCGGTTTCGAGGATGACGCTGACCGAATCGTAGTCGCCGGCTTCGCCGATCTTCTTGTCGACCAGCACCGAGGCGTGTGCCGAGACAGACACCGGCTCTTCGCCCAGCAGAAAACGCGCCATGTCGAAATCGTGGATGGTCATGTCGCGGAAGATACCGCCCGAACGCTTGATGTAATCGACCGGCGGCGCGCCGGGATCGCGCGAGGTGATCGTTACCATCTCGACCTTGCCGATGGCGCCGTCATCGATGGTCTTCTTGACCGCCATGAAATGCGGGTCGAAGCGGCGATTGAAACCCACCATCAGCGCCGCTCTGGTCTTCTCCACCACGGCCAGGCACTTCTCCACGCGCTTGACGTCGAGGTCGACGGGTTTCTCGCAGAAGATCGCTTTGCCGGCCTTGGCGAAGCGCTCGATCAGGTCGGCATGCGTGTCGGTCGGCGTGCAGATGACCACGGCGTCGATGTCGTCGGCCTTTTCGATGGCTTCGATCGTACGCACCTCGGCCCCGTATAGGGAGGATATTTCCCTGGCCGCCTTTTCGAAAGCGTCCGCTACCGCGACCAGCCGCGCATTGGGGTTGGCGCCGACGGCGCGGGCATGCACCTTGCCGATGCGGCCTGCGCCAAGCAGGCCAAAACGAACCGTCATGAGATTCTCCTCCCGGAGCCGCGAGGAGGCAGCATCCGCATTTCAGAATATGGAAACCAAACTTCAGCTTGGATGAAACATTTATTCCAAACAGGAAATCGACGTCAAGCTAGTGCTGAAGGTGTTTTTGGCCCGTTCAGATGTAGCCAAAGTTGGTGTTCCGGCAATAGCGTCAATCGTTAGAAAAGCGCCTGAAGCTCGGGCAGCTTGTCGTTGACCAGCCAGCCGTAGTAATTTTCCTCGGGCATTTTCGCCGGCTCTCCGGCCGCAATTCGGCGGTCGTTCTCCGCCTTCAGTGCGTAGGCGCGCTGTTCGGGATTGCCGACATTGTAAAGCGTGGCGGTAATGCCCGGGTTCTTCGAAATGTCGTAGCCGGCGATCTGGCGATAGGCATCAATGGATGTCTTCAGCGTCGCTGCCACGTAGTTCAGCGTCAGGTCCGGGTCCATGATGGTCTTGTAGACCTCGTTCGGATCGCTGGCGTCCAGTTTCGGCAGTCCCGAAACGCGGTTGACGAGGTCGCTCATCTGCAGCGCGGTGAGCGGGTTGAGCTGTCCAAGTCCAAAGGTCTGGCCGGCATAATATGGCTGGAAGAACACGGCGCCGAAGCGGTTGTCGGGAAAGCCTTCGCCACCCACCGTCTTGCCCCGGAAGGAACGGTTCCACACCTGCTCGCGGCAGGCCCAGAGGTCATAGCTGCCGCTCTGGCCGGCGCAGCGGGAAAACTGCGGCCGTCGCACGAAGTCGGTGATGTCCTCGCCTTCGTAGGAAAAGGTCAGCTTGCGCGACAAATAGGAGATCGCCTTGACGTAGTAGGTCTGCAGCCGGTCGTAGGCGTCGACATTGTAGGTGTGCTCGCCGACGATGGCGCCGACGATATGCATCGGATCGATGCCGTAGCGGGAGGCCGCTTCGCGAATCTTCGAACGAAGCCCGCCATCGTTCTGCAGCAGCGCATAGACCTTGCGATACTTCGCCTGGAAGGTCGTGTTGGTGGCCTGCGTGCGCCGGCTCGATGCGCCGGGGATCGGCGGCTGTTCGGCATTCCGGTTGCCGGGCGGCACAAGGGTCGCCGCGGTCGCCGGCAACGCTGCCGCGATCAACATCAAGCCGAGAAAAAGGAAGATCAGTTTTTTCACGCGCCGCCGCCCGAGCCTGTTGCCGCGCAAACTAGGGTGAGCACCCGCAGGAGTCGAGAGCTTGATGGCCGGGCGCAATGAAAGCGGCCGAAGCTGCTTCCATTTCGCCACACTTCCGGTGGACGGCGCGATATTCACCTCGACGGCCTCCCGGATTAAAGCGGTGATTAAAGAATAAACCGCGACAAGTCCGTGTTCCGGGACAAATCGCCGACATGCTTCTCGACATAGGCGGCGTCGATCGTCACGGCAGTGCCGTTGCGGTCCGGCGCATCGTAGGAAATGTCGTCCAGCACCCGCTCCATCACCGTTTGCAGCCGCCGCGCGCCGATATTCTCCACGCTGGAATTGAGGTCGACGGCGATGCCCGCGAGCGAATCGATGGCGTCCGGCGTGAAGTCGAGCGTCACGCCTTCCGTGCCCATCAGCGCGATATACTGCTTGATCAGGCTGGCTTCGGTCTCGGTCAGGATGCGGACGAAATCCTCCTTCTCCAGCGCACGCAACTCGACCCGGATCGGCAGACGGCCTTGAAGTTCAGGCAGAAGGTCCGATGGCTTCGACACATGGAAGGCGCCTGACGCGATGAACAGGATATGGTCCGTCTTGATCGGCCCGTACTTCGTCGCCACCGTCGTGCCTTCGACCAGCGGCAGCAGGTCGCGCTGCACGCCTTCGCGCGACGGACCACCGGAAATGTCGGAGCGGGCGGCAATCTTGTCGATTTCGTCGAGAAAGACGATGCCGTCATTTTCTGCAGATTCCAGCGCCCTGCGGATCACCTCGTCCTGGTCGAGCAACTTGTCGGATTCATCCGAAATCAGCAGCTCGTAGGATTCCTTGACCGTGGTCTTGCGCGTCTTGGTGCGCTTGCCGCCCATGGCTTTCTGCATCATGTCGGACAGGTTGATCATGCCGACGCTGCCGCCCGGCATGCCGGGAATGTCGAAGCCGGGCATGCCGCCATTGCCGGTATCGGCGACCTCGATCTCGATCTCCTTGTCGTCCATTTCGCCGTCGCGCAACTTCTTCTTGAAGCTGTCGCGGGTGGCGGGCGACGCCGTCTTGCCGACCAGCGCTTCCAGGACGCGTTCCTCGGCATTGATGTGGGCGCGCGCCTTGACGTCCTCGCGCATCTTTTCGCGCACCAGGCCGATGGCGGTTTCGACGAGGTCGCGGATGATCTGCTCGACATCGCGGCCGACATAGCCGACCTCGGTGAACTTGGTCGCCTCGACCTTGATGAACGGCGCGCCCGCCAGCTTGGCGAGCCGGCGTGAAATCTCGGTCTTGCCGACGCCGGTCGGACCGATCATCAGGATGTTCTTCGGCATCACCTCTTCGCGCATCTGGCCTTCCAACTGCTGGCGCCGCCAGCGGTTGCGCAGGGCGATGGCCACGGCGCGCTTGGCGTCCTTCTGGCCGATGATGAAACGGTCGAGCTCGGAAACGATCTCGCGCGGGGAGAAATTGCTCATGGAGAATACACTACGCTTTTCTGATGGGGGGTAGTCTGTCGAGCACGGATGTGGGGAGCGTGGGGCGGATGATCAAGCGCCGGATATGCTGCCAGCCGGCGCCGAAACAAATGATCAATGCGCCGACCACCAAAAGAATCAGGGCAAAGGGCGGTATGCCGGTGGTGTTGGCTGCTGAATTGACCAGATAGTAGATGCCGAGCGAACCGAAATAGGCGAGCGTCGGCACCAGCAGCGAACGCCTATCGATCGCAAGCGCGACATAGACGAAGCCGATTATCAGGATGGCCAGCATGACCGTGGCGCTGGCATCGGGTTCGATACGGCCCATTACCACATCCTGTCCCGTGGCCATGATAAACAGCGGATGCACCAGCATTGGTGCAGACACGACATGCAGCCAGAATGCGCAGTCGGACCAGATCTTGCGGCGCTCCCGGTCATGCACATCGAGCGCGACGGCGGTGCCAAATACGATCAGTCCGCAGACCAGCGGCATATAGAGCGCGGCGCGCAGCAATTGCGGCATGTCTTCCAGGCTTGGCGGGGCAACTGTGCCGGCGGCCACGCCGTCATAAAGCAGGAGTGCCGTTTGCAGAAAAGCCAGAAGCGTCGCAGCGATCGCGAAGACGCCAGCGAGAATGGGGACCTTGAAGCGCCAGAAATATAGAGCGACGGCGGCCATGACGCCGCCGAGGAAGAGATAGCCGGCGGTCGAGAGCTGCTGGCGCAAGGCCAGCAGCTGCCATATCGAAGCCGGCTTCTGGATCGGATAGCGCGCGAGGATTTCAAGCGCGAGCGCGAGAGCGAAAGCCGCGACGAAGAACAGGCTGAGCACCGTAAACGACAGTTTCATGCGGTGCTGACGCGTGACGACTTCGGCGACGCCCCAGGAAAAGATTGCGATCAGCCCGGCAATTGCCATCCGCTGGCCAGGCAGCAGCGTGTTGAGGATAAAGTAGAAGCCGACCGTCAGCAGGATTGTGCCGACGGTGACGAAAAGATCGTTGCCGCCCCCGATCAGGCGAAGATTTTCTTCGTCGCCTTCTGAGACGTCCGCCAGCAGTCCGGCATGTTCGAGGTCCTGAAGCTGCTCGCGCTGCCGACGCGTGATCACGCCGTTGGCGACAGCACTATCCAGTGTCCGCGGGCTGACCACGACAGGCTCCAGCTTCATTGGATCACGCTTTGCCAGGTTTTTACGGCCTCCAGCGGATAGACCAGCATCAGGACGTTCAGCGTGAGATTGTCGCGGATCATGTAGCCGGTGCCAAGCTCGAAAAGGATGGCGATGGTCACCGTCAGCCAGATCGGGAAGATGCGGGCCAGGATGAAGCCCAGCACCATCGCCAGCGTGTCCGACACCGAATTGATGATCGAATCGCCATAGTAGTCGAGCGAGATGGTGGCGGCGCGGTAGCGTTCGATGATGATCGGGCTGTTCTCGAGGAGTTCCCAGCCGCCTTCCATGACCAGCGCCAGGGCAAGCCTCAGCCACACGGATGCGCGGGGAAACAGAAGGTGGGTCAGGCCGTAGAACAGGAAGCCGTGGATGATGTGCGAAGGCGTGTACCAGTCGGAAATGTGTTGGGAGTTTTCCGAACTGACGACAACGCCGTGCCACAGCTTCACATAACCGCATTCGCAGATCGGGATGCGTCCCACGGCGTAGAGGATGATCGCCTGAGCCGCGACGAGGCCAATGGCGATGACGAGGCCCACCTGCCAGGAAATGTCCCAACGAGCTCGGTCCCGCCCGGCTGTCGTCATGTCCGCTCTCCTGCAGCCATATGGAAATCACGCATCTGGATTGTCCATAGCCATCATCAGCGCCGGCCCATAGATGGACGTCCGTGTGTCGAAGGCTCGAAAGCCGGCCTTCTCATAGGCGCGGATAGCCCTGCCGTTGGCAGGATCCGGATCGATGATAACGCGGGGCGTACCCTCTGTGAAAAGCTGCCCGACGAACTGCCGCAGGATTGCCGACCCATGGCCGATGCCGACCAGCTCCGGCACGCCGATGGTCAGATCGACGCCAAGCGTGCCGAAGGGCTGGTCCGCATAGGGATGGTCGTCCTCCATATGCGGATCGTAGCTCTGCAGATAGGCGATGGGTTTCCCGTTCAGCTCGACGATCAACGGCTCAACCGAAACGCTGTCGATGTGTTCTCGAATGGCGGCGATCTCGGTCTCGGGATCGCCCCACCATTCGGCCACATGCGGCTCCGCCAGCCAGCCGGCGATCGTCGGCAGGTCTTTTTCCGTCACCGCCCGGAATTGATAAGCCGGTTCAGGCGGCATCGAGCGTTTCGATGACGAAGCTGTTGTTGGTGTAGACGCAGATGTCGGAAGCGATCTGCATCGCCTTGCGGGCGATTTCCTCGGCGTCCTTGTCGGTGTCCATCAATGCACGCGCCGCGGCCAGCGCATAATTGCCGCCCGAGCCGATGGCCATGACGCCATGCTCCGGTTCCAGCACGTCGCCGGTGCCGGTCAGCGCCAGCGAAACATCCTTGTCGGCCACCAGCATCATCGCTTCCAACCGGCGCAGATAGCGGTCGGTTCGCCAGTCCTTGGCGAGTTCGACGCAGGCGCGTGTCAACTGGTCGGGATATTGCTCGAGCTTGGCTTCCAGCCGCTCCAGCAGCGTGAAGGCGTCGGCTGTTGCCCCGGCGAAGCCGGCGATGACGCTGCCGCCCTTGCCGATGCGGCGCACTTTCCTGGCGTTGCCCTTCATGATGGTCTGGCCGAGGCTCACCTGGCCATCGCCGGCAATGACCACCTTGCCGCCCTTGCGCACCGTGACGATGGTCGTCGCGTGCATGGTCAATTCATTAGACATGTCTTGCTCCGATTGCGCGCAGTCCCGATCAGGCGACGAGCGCGGTACGAGTTGATGCGGCCTTATGTATGCAGCCGGCGGGCGTTTGCCAACGGCTTGTCCGGCAAGCCTCCTGCGCGTTTTGGCAACTGGCAATTGGCCGATCATGCTGCTAGAAGGCTTTCGTTTTCAAGCACCTGACAGGCGATCCTGGAAGGCAAATGGCACAAGGATGAGGCAATGAGCCCGCGTTCCGCCGAAGTGAGCCGCAAGACCAAGGAAACCGACATCGCCGTGTCGCTGCACGTCGACGGCGCCGGCAAGTCGGAGATGGCGACAGGCGTCGGCTTCTTCGACCATATGCTGGACCAGCTTGCGCGCCATTCGCTGATGGACATCGCCGTCAAGGCGAAGGGCGACCTGCACATCGACGATCACCACACGGTCGAGGATACCGGCATTGCCATCGGCCAGGCGCTCTCCAGAGCGCTGGGCGAGCGTCGCGGCATCATGCGCTACGCCTCGATCGATCTCGCCATGGACGAGACGCTGACGCGCGCCGCGGTGGATGTTTCCGGCCGCCCGTTTCTTGTCTGGAACGTCGCCTTCTCGTCGCCGAAGATCGGAACTTTCGACACCGAATTGGTGCGCGAATTCTTCCAGGCGTTGTCGCAACATGCCGGAATCACCCTGCATGTCACCAACCACTATGGCGCCAACAACCACCACATCGCCGAGACCTGCTTCAAGGCGGTGGCACGGGTGCTGCGCGCCGCGTTGGAAAGCGATCCGCGCCAGCCGGACGCGGTGCCCTCCACCAAAGGATCGCTGAAAGGGTAGGCCATGGCTGTCTATGTCGTCATGGAGCCGCCGGGCGAAGCCGGACAGGCGGAGCGTGCCAGACTGATCCGCGACGGGTTTGCCTGGGTGGCATTCCTTGTGCCGCCGCTCTGGCTGCTGTGGCATCGGCTGTGGATCGAGGCCCTGCTCGCCTTCGTCGCGCTTGCCTTGTCGTCGGTGCTGGGCGAACTGGCGGGTTTCGGCCTCGCCGGCTGGTCGCTGATGCTGCTGGTCTCCGTCTATGCCGGTTTGGAGGGACAGGCGTTGCGCGTCCATGCCTTGCGCCGCCGCGGCTGGAGGGAGTGGGGCGTGGTTTCAGCGGACCGGTTCGACGACGCCGAGGCGCGCTATGCCTATGGCGGCGAGGAAGAGATCTTGGACCAGTCTGCCCCTTCGCCGGTCATTGTTCCCGACGCATCGCGGGCGCGGCCGGCGCAGACCGGCGTTGCCCTCGGTCTCGCTCACACGCCGGGACGGCCATGATGCGTGTCGCCATCATCGACTACGGCTCGGGCAATCTGCGCTCGGCAACCAAGGCCTTCGAGCGCGCCGCGCGGGAAGCCGGCATCGCCGCCGAGATCGAACTGACCGCCGACGCCGAGCGCGTCCGTGGCGCCGATCGTATCGTGCTGCCCGGAGTCGGCGCCTATGCCGACTGCGCCGCCGGTCTGCGCGCCGTCGAGGGCATGTGGGAAGCGGTGGAGGAGGCCGCAGTGCAACGCGCCCGGCCATTTCTCGGCATCTGTGTCGGTATGCAGCTCATGTCGCAGCGCGGCCTTGAAAAGACGGTCACCGAAGGCTTCGGCTGGATCGCCGGCGACGTCAAGGAGATCAGGCCCGCCGATCCGGCGCTGAAGATACCGCAGATCGGCTGGGANCGCGACCACCCGCTGTTCGCCGGCATTCCGACCGGTCCATCGGGTCTGCACGCCTATTTCGTCCATTCCTACCATCTCGACGCGCAAAAGCCGGACGAGGTTCTTGCCGTCACCGACTATGGCGGGCCGGTGACGGCCGCCGTCGCGCGTGACAATCTTGCCGGGACGCAGTTCCATCCGGAAAAGAGCCAGGCGCTGGGCCTCGCCCTGATCGGCAATTTTTTGAGGTGGAGGCCTTAGAAGGATGATCCTTTTTCCCGCCATCGACTTGAAGGACGGCCAGTGCGTGCGCCTCAGGCACGGCGACATGGATACTGCGACCATCTACAACGACGATCCGGCATCACAGGCGAAAGCCTTCGAGGATCAGGGCTTCGAGTGGCTGCATGTCGTCGATCTCAATGGCGCGTTCCAGGGCCACAGCATCAACAGCGCCGCTGTGGGTGCCATCCTCAACGCGACCAAGAACCCTGTCCAGCTGGGCGGCGGCATCCGCACTCTGCCACAGATCGAGGATTGGCTGGATCGTGGGCTGGCGCGGGTCATTCTCGGCACGGTCGCGGTGCGCGATCCGGATCTGGTGAAGGAAGCCTGCCGTCTTTTCCCCGGCAAGGTCGCCGTCGGCATCGACGCCAAGGGCGGCAAGGTCGCCGTCGAGGGTTGGGCCGAAGCTTCGTCGTTGGGTGTCATTGAACTGGCGCAGAAATTCGAGGGCGCCGGTGTCGCGGCCATCATCTACACAGACATCGACCGTGACGGCGTGCTGATGGGAATCAACTGGGACTCCACCATCGCGCTCGCCAACGCCGTGTCGATCCCGGTCATCGCCTCCGGCGGCCTGGCGTCCATCGACGACATCGTGCGCATGACCCGGCCTGACGCAGCCAAGCTTGAGGGCGCGATTTCCGGCAGGGCGCTTTATGACGGCCGCATTGATCCGGCCGAGGCGCTGTCGGTCCTGCGTGGTGACGCAATCCGGGGCCGTGGCTGATGAAAGTCACATTCATCGTTGCGCCTTACGACAGCGGCCAGGTCTATGCGGGCTTCGGACAAGGCCCCGAAGCGCTGATCGCCGGTGGGCTGGTCGAGGAACTCACGCTCAACGGACATGACATCGAGGTCAGGGACATCGGCGAGGTCGGCGATGCGCCGCGCGAGATTTCGACCGGTTTCGCCGTCTGCGCGGTGGTGGCGAAGACTGTGGGCGAGGCGCTTGGCCGTGGCCGGTTTCCGATAGTGCTGGCGGGGAACTGCCTTACATCCGTTGGAGCCGTCGCCCGTGAGGCCGCCGATTCCATCGTCTGGTTCGACCAGCATGCCGACATCAACACGCCGGACACGTCCACCACCGGGTTTCTCGATGGCATGGCGCTGGCCGCCGTTCTGGGTCTCTGCTGGCGCGGCATGACGGGCGCGATCCCAGGATTCACGCCGATAGACCCTGCGCGCTGCCTGCTTGCCGGCGCACGCGATCTGGATGCAGCGGAAACAAGGCTGCTTGAAGAACTGCCGGTGATCCGCGCCGCCTGCGGCAGCGCGCCGGAAAAGATGGCCGCCCTGAAAGCAGCCGGCGCTACCTGCGCGCATCTGCATCTGGACCTCGACGTGCTGGATCCGGAAAAATTGCAGGTCAACCGCTACGCCGGTCCCGGTGGACCCGATCCCGAGCAGCTGCGCAACGCAGTGTGCGGCCTTGTCGGTCATGTTCCCATCGCCGGCATGACCATATCCGCCTATGACCCGGCCTTCGATCCGAGGGCAGAGGTGCCACCTGTGGTCGGCAAAATGCTGGCGGATTTCCTCGCGGCCATGGAGCGCAGCCGGTGACATTGAAAGCCCGCGTCATCCCCTGTCTCGACGTCAAGGATGGCCGCGTCGTCAAGGGCGTCAATTTTGTCAGCCTCGTCGATGCCGGCGATCCGGTCGAGGCCGCCAAGGCCTATGATGCCGCCGGCGCCGACGAGCTTTGCTTCCTCGATATCACCGCCTCGTCCGATAACCGCGAGACCATCTTTGATGTCGTCGCCCGCACCGCCGAGCAGTGCTTCATGCCGCTCACCGTCGGCGGCGGCGTGCGGCAGGTGGCCGATATCCGCAAACTGCTCCTTGCCGGCGCCGACAAGGTGTCGATCAACACGGCGGCGGTGAAGAACCCGGAATTCGTTGCCGCCGCGGCCGACAAGTTTGGCAACCAGTGCATCGTCGTCGCCATCGACGCCAAGAAAGTGTCCGCAGCAGGCGAGGAAGACCGCTGGGAAATCTTCACCCATGGCGGCCGTGAGAAGACCGGCATCGATGCGGTGGAGTTCGCGCGCAAGGTGGTCGATTTGGGCGCCGGTGAAATCCTGCTCACCTCCATGGATCGCGATGGCACCAAGATCGGCTATGACATCGCGCTGACGCGCGCCGTCGCCGATGCCGTCCGCGCGCCGGTCATCGCCTCTGGCGGCGTCGGCACGCTGGAACACATGGTCGATGGCGTCCGCGACGGCCACGCGGCGGCCGTGCTGGCCGCCTCGATCTTTCACTTCGGCACCTATACCATTGCGCAGGCCAAGCAGTTCATGGCCGCCGCCGGCCTGCCGATGCGACTCGACTCCGTTCCGCAACGACCTTAAACGGGCGTCATGGCTACTTTTTCGCTCTCCGACCTCGAAACCATCGTCCGTGAGCGGTCGCAGTCGGGCGACGCCGGTTCATGGACCGCGAAGCTGTTTTCGCAGGGCATTGACAAGGCCGGCCAGAAGCTGGGCGAAGAGGCGGTCGAAACGCTGATAGCCGCTATCCGCGGCGACAAGAAAGCTCTCGTTTCGGAAAGCGCCGATCTCCTTTATCATTGGCTGGTGGTGCTCGCCATTTCGGGGGTTTCCCTGGTCGATGTCATGGCGGAACTGGAGCGCCGGACCGGGCGTTCGGGCATTGCGGAAAAGGCCTCGCGCCAAAAACCGGACTGAGGATTTCAGGAAACGCGATGGACCAACTGGCTCCAACTGAAAAATACTCTCCGTACCTGTTCTTTTCCGCCTCGGAATGGGCCGAGTTCCGGGCCGACACGCCGCTGACGCTGGGCGCCGACGAAATCAGCCGCCTTCGTTCGCTGAACGATCCGGTCGATCTCGAAGAGGTCAAGCGAATCTATCTGTCGATGTCGCGGCTGCTCTCCGCCCATGTTGAATCCAGCCAGTTGCTGTTTCGGCAGCGGCAGGCCTTCTTCAACAGGGCGAGCGCCGTCAAGACGCCTTACATCATCGGCATTGCCGGGTCGGTGGCCGTCGGCAAGTCGACCACGGCGCGCGTGCTCAAGGAACTTCTCGCCCGCTGGCCTTCCAGCCCGAAGGTGGATCTGGTCACTACCGACGGCTTCCTGCTCCCCAACGAGGTATTGCGCCGCGAGAACCTGATGGAGCGCAAGGGCTTTCCCGACAGCTATGACGTCGGCGCGTTGCTGCGCTTCCTGTCGGGAATCAAGGCCGGGCTGCGCGATGTGCACGCGCCGCTCTATTCGCACCTGACCTATGACGTCCTGCCGGGCGTCTATGCGACCATCGACCGGCCGGACATTCTCATTTTCGAAGGCATCAACGTGCTTCAGCCGGGCAAGCTGCCGCGTGACGGCACCTTCGTGCCGTTCCTGTCCGATTTCTTCGATTTCTCGATCTATATCGATGCCCATGAGGACCTGATCCACGACTGGTACATCGCCCGTTTCATGCGGCTGCGCGAAACCGCTTTCCGCAATCCCGAATCCTTCTTCCACCGCTATTCGCGGCTATCGGAGAACGCCGCCCACGCGATCGCCGAAGGTCTTTGGACCAACATCAATTTGAAGAACCTGCGCGAGAATATCATGCCGACAAGGCCCCGCGCCGATCTCATCCTGCGCAAGGGCGCCGACCATCTGGTCGAGGAAGTGGCGCTGCGCAAGATTTGACCGGCTTGCAGTCCCTGCGGCTCAGGCGGCCGGGATCGTCACGCGCCGCAGCGTCAAATTGATGCGGCCGCCATTGCTCATCAGCGTCGATGTTTTCGGATAGATTCGATCGACGCCGTGGAAGCTAAGCCTGCCCTCGCCGCCCAGCACGACGACATCGCCGCTTTTCAGCCTGAACGAAACCGTCGCGTCGCCGCGCTGCGTGCCGCCGACCCTGAACAGGCAGTCATCACCCAGGGAAACGGAAACCACCGGTGCGTCGAAGTCGCTTTCGTCGCGATCCTGATGCAGGCCCATCTTGGCCTCGGCGGCATAGAAATTGACCAGGCAGGCCTCCGGCGGATGAGGATAGCCGGCGACCTCCTGCCACAGATCGAGCAGCGCGTGCGGAATGGGCGGCCACGGCTGGCCCGTGACAGGGTGCGTCGGCTGGTAGCGGTATCCGCGTTCCTTGTCTGTAACCCAGCCGAGCGACCCGCAATTGGTCATGCGCACGCTCATTTCCTTGCCCGTGCGCGGCATGGCTGGCACATATAGGGGGGCTGCCTGCACGGCGGCACGGATACCGGACAGAAGGTCCAGTTGCGCCTCCGGCGAAAGATAGCCGGGCAGGTGGCGCACGCCTTTCGGCAGATCGGTCATGGGGCATCCTTTCCTGGGCTTGAACGAATATGGCGCGCCCAAAGAAAAACGGCGACCCGAAAGCCGCCGTCTCCCGTAATCTGTTGCGACCGATCAGGCGGTCTCGATATCGGGAATGCGCAGGACCTGACCCGGATAAATCTTGTCGGGATGCGTCAGCATCGGCTTGTTGGCCTCGAAGATGACGGTGTATTTCGAGGCCTTGCCCTTGCCATACTGCGCTTCGGCGATCTTGGAGAGGTTGTCGCCCTTCTTGACCGTGTAGAACACTGGCTGCTTCGCCGGAGCGGAGGCTTTGACCAACTCGGTCATGTCGACATTGCCGTCGAGCTTCACGCTCGATTCCGGCGCCACCACCTTCAGCTCATCGGCCTGGACCTTCGATACGCCCAGCGTATTGCCAACCGCGATGATGGCTTTTTCGAAGATCGACTGGTCCTTGACCACGCCCTTGAGGACTGCGGTGTCGCCCCTGACTTCGACCTGAACCTGATCGGTGCCGAGCTTGTGCGAATCCAGTTCCTTTTTCAGGCTGCCGGCATCGGGGGTCGGGTCGTCGCCACCGATACCCAGTTTCTTGCCGACGCTCTTGACGAAATCGAACATACCCATCTTGGCACTCCTCGCTGTTGGCCTTGCTCCGCAAAGTGACGCAAGACGTTGCAATCTTCAATCGCTATCGACCCTGCCGCGCAGCTTCTTGACCGTTGACCTGCCCGCCTTCGTCTTCAGCCGTCTTTCGACCGAGCCCTTGGAGGGCCGGGTTTTCTTGCGCGGTGGCGGCGGTGGCTCGGCAGCCTTGGCGACCAATGCGGTCAGCCTGGCGCGGGCGTCCGCTCGGTTCTGCTCCTGGGTCCGGAAACGCCCGGCCTCGATGACGATGACACCGTCCTTGGTGGCGCGCTGTCCGGCGAACTTGATCGTCCGCTCGCGCACGCGCTCCGACAGGCCGGGCGCTCGCGCCGCGTCGAAGCGAAGTTGCACCGCGGTCGCCACCTTGTTGACGTTCTGGCCGCCGGGACCCGAGGAGCGGATGAAGCTTTCCTCGATGTCGTCGGGGTGAATGACCGCATCGGCGGCAACGATGATCCTGTCCTCGGCGCTCATAAGGCAGTCATGGCAAGGCTTTGACCAAAAGAAAAGGCCCGGTCGCCGGGACCGGGCCTGGAAAAGGGACCGTCTGCCGGGAGGTCTACTCGGCAGCTTCCCGGGAACGGGGCGCGGCGCCGCGCACATTGGCGTCGACATGCGTTTCGAATTTCTCGAAATTGGTGATGAACATGCCGACCAGCTTGGCCGCTTGCCGGTCGAATGCGGCCTTGTCCGACCACGTGGACCGCGGATCGAGGATAGCGCCATCGACGCCGGGCACGGAAACCGGCACTTCAAAGCCGAAATTGGCGTCGGTGCGGAACTCCACGCCCTTGAGCGAACTATCCAACGCGGCCGAAAGCAGGGCCCGGGTCGCCTTGATCGGCATACGCCTGCCTGTGCCATAGGCTCCGCCTGTCCAGCCTGTGTTGACAAGCCAGCAGGTAACGTCGTGGCGGGCAATCAGTTCACGCAGCAATTCGCCATATTCGGAGGGATGGCGCGGCATGAAGGGTGCGCCGAAGCAGGTGGAGAATGTCGCCTCAGGCTCCGTGACACCTTTTTCCGTACCCGCCACCTTCGCGGTATAGCCGGACAGGAAATGGTACATGGCCTGCGCCGGGGTAAGCCTGGCGATCGGTGGCATCACGCCGAAGGCATCGGCCGTCAGCATGATGATGTTCTTCGGATGGCTCGCGCGTCCGGTCTTGCTGGCATTGGGAATGAAATCCAGCGGATAGGCGCAGCGCGTGTTTTCCGTCAGGCTGCCATTGTTGAAATCCGGCACGCGATTGCCGTCGAGCACGACGTTTTCCAGCACGGTGCCGAAACGCTGGGTGGTCGCGAAGATTTCCGGCTCCGCTTCGGCTGAGAGCTTGATCGTCTTGGCGTAGCAGCCGCCCTCGAAATTGAAGATGCCATGCGGACCCCAGCCATGCTCATCGTCGCCGATAAGCGTGCGTGACGGATCGGCCGAAAGCGTCGTCTTGCCGGTGCCGGAGAGGCCAAAGAACACGGCGGCGTCGCCGTCCGGTCCTTCATTGGCCGAGCAGTGCATGGGCATGACGCCCTTCGCCGGCAGCAGGTAATTCAGTGCGGTGAAGACCGACTTCTTCATTTCGCCGGCATAGGAGGTGCCGCAGATCAGCACGATCATGCGCGTCAGGTCGAGCGCGATCATCGTCTCGCCGCGGCTGCCATGCCGTGCCGGGTCGGCGCGGAACGAAGGCAGGTCGATAATCGTCATTTTCGGCAGGAAATCCGCCAGCGCAGCCGTCTCCGGGCGGATCAGCAGGTTGCGGATGAACAGCGAGTGCCAGGCGAATTCGGTGACGACGCGCGTCGGCAGGTGAAGTTCGGCATCGGCGCCGCCAACCAGATCCTGAACGAAAAGATCCTTCGACGCCGCGTGGGCGACGAAATCGCCCAGCAGCGTGTCGAACTGTGCCTGGGTGATGGCCTTGTTGTTGTCCCACCAGATATGCGGCTCGGTGTTCGCGTCGCGGACGACGAATTTGTCCTTCGGCGAACGTCCGGTGTGCTGGCCGGTTTCGGCGACAAGCGCGCCGCCGGCGGTGAGGCGGGCCTCGCCGCGCCGGATGGCCTCCTCGCAAAGGTCGGCTGCCCCGAGATTGTAGCGGACCGTGCCGGTCGTTTTCAGGCCGATCGAATCGATCCCGCTAGCGGGGTTGCGTATGCCGAGTTCCGACATGAAGGTTCCTTCTTCTCTGGTTGCCGCATTTGCCCCGGGGAAATTCGGGAGCCCTCTTGTCGGAGCCTGGAAGGGTCAGAACCAGAAAAAGCAAGCGATATCAAATCATTAATCGATTTAAAAATTTTGAAAGTTGTTTAAATCGTTTATATGTGCAAAACTTTTGCCGGTTGCCCAAAGGATTGCCGGCGCACGAGCGTCCAATCCGCATGAGGGTGCGGTTGTGGACATGCTCGGAACCTGCCTGTAGGAGTTCAGGCGCAGTGCCACATTTTGTACCTAATTTGTCCTGCAGAAGCCCCTTCTCGATGCAGTAAGGGACTTACGCTCATGAGGGAGCCGCTTGAAATGGCGACGATCGCGCTTGTCGACGACGACCGCAACATTCTGACCTCGGTTTCGATCGCACTGGAATCGGAAGGTTACCGCGTCGAGACGTACACGGATGGCGCCTCCGCGCTGGAAGGTCTGACCGCGCGCCCGCCCAATCTGGCCATCCTCGACATCAAGATGCCGCGCATGGACGGCATGGAACTGCTGCGCCGCATGCGTCAGAAGTCCGATCTTCCGGTGATCTTCCTGACCTCCAAGGACGACGAGATCGACGAGCTTTTCGGCCTGAAGATGGGCGCCGACGACTTTATCCGCAAGCCGTTCTCGCAACGCCTTCTGGTCGAGCGCGTCCGCGCCGTCCTGCGGCGCGCCAACGCCCGCGAGGCAGCGGCCAAGACGCCGAACCAGCAGGCTCGTTCGCTCGAGCGCGGCCAGCTCGTCATGGATCAGGAGCGCCACACCTGCACCTGGAAGGGCGAGCCGGTCACGCTCACCGTGACGGAATTCCTCATTCTCCATTCGCTGGCCCAGCGCCCCGGCGTGGTGAAGAGCCGCGATGCGCTGATGGACTCGGCCTATGACGAGCAGGTCTACGTCGATGACCGCACCATCGACAGCCACATCAAGCGGCTGCGCAAGAAGTTCAAGCAGGTCGATGACGATTTCGAGATGATCGAAACGCTCTACGGGGTCGGGTACCGGTTTCGCGAGGCCTAGGATCGGCTATGGCGGTGGATGTGGAGCGGAGAAGGCCAGCCGCCATGGCCAGGCGGTCTTCCCCGATTCTGCCACCCTTTCTGTCGAAGCTGGCGTTGCGTCTGAGGCGGTTTCTCGGCCACTACATCTTTTCCAGCCTGACCCGCCGCATCCTGTTCCTCAATCTGGCCGGCCTCGCCGTCCTCGTCATCGGCATTCTTTATCTGAACACCTTTCGCGATGGCCTGATCGATGCGCGGGTCGAGAGCCTGATGACGCAGGGCGAGATCATCGCCGGCGCCATCGCAGCCTCGGCGACGGTCGAGACCAACTCGATCTCCATCGATCCAGAAAAGCTGCTGGAGCTCCAGGCGGGCGAAAGCATCGGTCCCGCCACCGATCAGCTCGACAACCTCGATTTCCCGATCAATCCCGAACGGGTGGCCCCGGTGCTGCGGCGGCTCATTTCGCCAACCCGCACGCGCGCCCGCATCTACGATCGCGATACCAACCTGCTACTGGATTCGCGTCATCTCTATTCGCGCGGCCAGATCCTGCGCTACGATCTGCCGCCGGTCGCGGAGGAAGAACCCGACCTGCTCGATCGCGTGCAGAAGTTCATCTTCGACGTTTTCCGCAAGGGCGATCTGCCGGTCTACAAGGAACAACCGGGCGGCAACGGCGCGGCTTTTCCCGAAGTGGTCAAGGCGCTGACCGGCAGCCCCTCCACCATCGTCCGCATCTCCGAACAGGGCGAGCAGATCGTCTCGGTCGCCGTGCCGATCCAGCGCTTCCGCGCCGTGCTCGGCGTCCTGATGCTGTCGACCGAAGGGGGCGACATCGACAAGATCGTCTCCGCCGAACGCAAGGCGATCCTGCGCGTCTTCGGCATCGCCGCCATGGTCACCGCGCTGCTTTCGTTGCTGCTCGCCTCCACCATCGCAAACCCGCTGCGGCGGCTTTCGGCGGCGGCGGTGCGGGTGCGGCGCGGCGTCAAGAATCGCGAGGAAATTCCCGACTTCTCCGACCGCCAGGATGAGATCGGCAATCTGTCGATTGCAGTGCGCGACATGACCAATGCGCTCTACGCCCGCATTGAGGCGATCGAAAGCTTCGCCGCCGATGTGTCGCACGAACTCAAGAACCCGCTGACATCGCTGCGAAGCGCCGTCGAAACCCTGCCGCTGGCCAAGAACGAGGAATCGCGCGGCCGGCTGATGGACGTCATCCAGCATGACGTCAAAAGGCTCGACCGGCTGATAACCGACATTTCCGATGCCTCCCGCCTCGACGCCGAACTGGCGCGCGAGGATGCGGATCGCATCGACCTGAAGAAGTTCATCACCGACCTGGTCGATGCCTCGGCGGAGGGATCGCACCACAAGAAGAAGGTCGAGGTCGAACTCAAGGTTGCGAAGCTGCCGCAGGGCGTCAAAACCTATCATGTCGTCGGGCATGATTTGCGCATCGGCCAGGTCGTCACCAATCTGATCGAAAACGCCCGCTCTTTCGTCCCGGACGAGCGGGGCCATATCGCGCTGACGCTGAACCATACGGGCAAGTTCGTCATCCTCACCATTGACGACAACGGGCCTGGCATCCGCCCGGACGCCATCGACCGCATCTTCGAACGGTTCTACACGGACCGCCCTTCCGGAGAAGCCTTTGGACAGAATTCCGGACTTGGCCTTTCCATCAGCCGGCAGATCGTCGAAGCGCATGGCGGCACTCTAACGGCCGAAAACATCCCTGGCACCAAGCCTGGCGAGGTCAAGGGCGCCCGTTTTGTCGTGACGCTGCCGGCCGAAGGCGGCTGATGTCAGCCATAAATCTCCATGGCACAGCTATAGTGGTGGGCGACCGGGGCGTTCTGGTGACGGGCCGGTCCGGCGCCGGCAAGACGACCCTGGCCTTGGCCTTGGCGGACCATTTCTCCCGCAGGGGCCTGTTTTCCCGGCTTGTCGCCGACGACCAGCTTTTTGTCGCCGCACACGCCGGACGCGTCGTCTGCACCGCGCCAGCCAGTATTGCGGGCCTTGTCGAGGTGCCGGGCATCGGACCGCACCCGCTGTCTTCGGTGACGGCCGCGGTGATCGACCTTTGCATTTGCCTTGTCATGCCGGACGCCATGCGGCGGTTTCAGGAAGATGCTGTGGAAACGATTGCCGGCTGCGCCGTACCTGCATTGTGTCTTGCCGAGCGCAACGTCACAGCCGCGGTGCCTGCGGTCGCTGCGAAGCTTGGCCTTGCTCCATTTGGGCCGAAGTGATGCCGGTTTCATGCTGCAATGCGTCAAAATGGCTCGGTGCGGCGCAATTTTGCACTTGTCAACGCGCCAAGCCTCGACAAGATAGCGCTCCCGCCGCCGGAACGGCCGGCGAGCATAAATGGGCCTGTGAAGAGGCCATGACGGGAGCCGCCAAAGAATGATCGGACTCGTGCTCGTGACGCACGGTCAGTTGGCCAACGAATTCCGCCACGCTGTCGAGCACGTGGTGGGACCCCAGGAAAATTTCGAAACCGTGGCCATCGGCGCCGACGACGACATGGAGCAGCGCCGCCGCGACATCGTCGGCGCGGTTGAGCGGGTCAACACGGGAGCCGGTGTGATCGTGCTCACCGACATGTTCGGCGGTACCCCCTCGAATCTGGCGATTTCGGTAATGGAGTCCGGTCAGACGGAGGTGATTGCGGGCATGAACCTGCCCATGCTGATCAAGCTCTCCAGCATCCGCAAGGGCGACGACATGGCCACGGCGCTGACGCAGGCGCAGGCGGCTGGCCGCAAGTACATCAACGTCGCCAGCCAGTTGCTGACCAGCAAATGAACGACACGGCTTCCGACAAGACAGAGATCGTCCGTGAGTTTCGCATCATCAATCAGCGTGGGCTTCATGCGCGCGCTTCCGCAAAGTTCGTGCAGGTTGCCGGCAGCTTCCAGGCCTCGGTGGATGTCGAGAAGGATGGCGTCAAGGTCGGAGGTACCTCCATCATGGGCTTGATGATGCTGGCAGCCAGCCCCGGCTGCTCGATCCGCGTCATCGCCAGCGGCCCGGAGGCGCGTCAGGCGCTCGAAGCGCTGGAGGACCTTGTCGCCGCCCGCTTTGGCGAGGAAATTTAATTTTCCAGGACATGCAGGGATAAAGATTTCTTTATATCCCATTGTCGAGCGTGCGCCCTTCTGCTAGTCAGACGCCACATCGCGATCCCTTGTGGCGCATGCCGCGCGGGCGCGTCTATCGGAAAACCGACTGGAGTTCGCCATGAGCAAAGATTATGTGGTCGCCGACATTTCCCTCGCCGCCTGGGGTCGCAAGGAAATCGAGATAGCAGAAACGGAAATGCCGGGCCTCATGGCCTGTCGCGACGAGTTCGGCGGCAAGAAGCCGCTGAAGGGCGCGCGTATTTCGGGCTCGCTGCACATGACGATCCAGACGGCGGTGCTGATCGAAACGCTCAAGGTGCTGGGCGCGGATGTTCGCTGGGCGTCCTGCAACATTTTCTCCACCCAGGATCACGCGGCCGCCGCCATCGCCGAAGCCGGCATCCCGGTCTTCGCGATCAAGGGCGAGACCCTTGAGGAATACTGGACCTACACCGACCAGATCTTCCAGTGGGCCGATGGTGGGCCCACCAACATGATCCTCGACGATGGGGGCGACGCCACCATGTACATCCTGATCGGCGCCCGCGCCGAGGCTGGCGAGGATGTTCTTTCGAACCCGGGCAGCGAGGAGGAGGAAATCCTCTTTGCCCAGATCAAGAAGCGCATGAAGGCCTCCCCCGGTTTCTTCAGCAAGCAGCGTGAGGCGATCCGCGGCGTCACCGAGGAAACCACCACCGGCGTCAACAGGCTCTACCAGTTGCAGAAGAAGGGCCTGCTGCCCTTCCCGGCGATCAACGTCAACGACTCGGTCACCAAGTCGAAATTCGACAACAAGTACGGCTGCAAGGAATCGCTGGTCGACGGCATCCGCCGCGGCACCGACGTCATGATGGCCGGCAAGGTCGCGGTCGTGTGCGGCTATGGCGACGTCGGCAAGGGCTCGGCCGCCTCGCTCAAGGGCGCCGGCGCCCGCGTCAAGGTCACCGAGGTCGATCCGATCTGCGCGCTTCAGGCCGCGATGGACGGCTTCGAGGTCGTGACGCTGGAAGATGCGGCCCCGACCGCCGACATCGTCATCACCACCACCGGCAACAAGGACGTCATCACGCTCGACCACATGCGCGCGATGAAGGACATGGTCATCGTCGGCAACATCGGCCACTTCGACAACGAGATCCAGGTCGTCGCGCTGCGCAATCTGAAATGGACGAACGTCAAGCCGCAGGTCGACATGATCTCGTTCCCGGACGGCAAGCGCATGATCCTGCTTTCGGAAGGCCGCCTGCTCAACCTCGGCAACGCGACCGGGCATCCGAGCTTCGTCATGTCGGCTTCCTTCACCAATCAGGTGCTGGCGCAGATCGAGCTCTATTCCAAGCAGGGCCAGTACCAGAACCAGGTCTATGTCCTGCCCAAACACCTCGACGAGAAGGTCGCCCGTCTGCATCTCGACAAGCTGGGCGCCAAGCTGACGGAGCTTTCAGGCGAACAGGCCGCTTATATCGGCGTGACCACCACCGGGCCGTTCAAGCCGGAACACTATCGCTATTAATTCTGCTGCTGCGGAATACCAAATGTTGAAGCCGGGTGAATTGACAATTCATCCGGCTTCATTTTTGCGCGCCGGTGCTTCACGCCGATTCGGCGAGGCGTTATTGTGAACTGATTCGCGAAGCTTCCGGCTGGCGCGTGGCCCCGGCAGGGGAATCGGTCTGGAACCGGTCACGTGTCTGCTTTCCTGGTATCGGGGCGTTCTTTGCGTGTCCAATTCGGGCGCGGAACTTTCGATTCGAGGATAGAAACCGGCCGACGGGCGGTCTTGCATTCAGGCGGCGGAGAGGACAGGACATGCCGGGGGAAAACCCGCTGAAAGCGGGACAGGCCGCTTCCGGCGGCCACAAGGATTCGACCGTCAATCCGCTATCGGCTGGTGGAGCGGGTTCCTTGTGTCGTGGGCTCAGGGCTCTGCTGGCCGGTTCCACGGCCTTCATCGCCGCTTTCTCTTTCGCCGGCGATGCCAACGCGCAGCAAGTCGCGAAAGCACTTCCTGTCAGCACTGTGGAAGTCATACAGCTGGCGGTCTTCGTGGGCGTCATGGGCGCCGCCCTGATCTCGGCCATTCTGCTCATTCGCGAGCGGGCAAGGACGGCATCGGAGAATGTCCAGCTTCGAGCCCGTATCGCCGATGTGAATGCTGCCTTGCAGCGCTCGGAAGCGCTTTTGAACCTGCGCGACCAGCGGGTGATTGCGTGGAGCACCGAAAACCGGAAAACCGAGCTCATCGGAACGCTGCCGGTCGAGACCGGAGCGCCGGAAGACCGTTCGGCCTTCCTGGCTTTCGGCCGCTGGCTGATGCCACGCTCGGCGGCCGCGCTGGAGCATGCGCTGACGGCCTTGCGCGAGAAAGGCGCCGCTTTCGACTTGGCGGTTGAAACGCAGGCCGGCGCGCCGCTTGAAATTCAGGGGCGCAAAAATGCGTCCTATGTCTTCGCCCGCTTCCTCTCTCTTTCCGAGACGCAGCGCAGCCACGCCAGGCTGAAGGTCGAAAACCAGCGGCTCACATCGGACCAGGAAACGATTCTCGGTCTGCTCGACGCGCTGAAGATGCCGTTCTGGGTGCGCGCTGCCGATGGAAGGCTGAAATGGGTCAATCGCGCCTATGCAGCAGCGGTCGAGGCCGACAATTCGGATGCCGTCATCCGCGAAGGCAAGGAGTTTTTGGGCAGCAGCGCACGCGAGGCGATTGCCGAACAGCACAGGTCCCGTCCGGTATTCGAGCATACGCTCCCAACCGTCATCGGCGGCGACCGCCAGATGTTCACCGTCACCGATGTTGCTACCGCTGAAGGATCGGCCGGGCTGGCCTGTGACGTCAGCGCCATCGAGACGGTGCGCGAGGAATATGAGCGCACCGTCCAGAGCCACGCCGACACGCTGGATCAGCTCAATACGGCAGTCGCCATATTCGATGCCGATGCGAAACTGCGCTTCTTCAACCAGGCTTTCCAGAAACTCTGGGCGCTCGACATCGCCTTCCTGCACTCCTCGCCCGACAATGCGCTTCTGCTCGACAGGTTGCGCACCGAAGGCAAGATCGCAGAACAGCCGGAATGGCGGCGCTGGAAGGAAAACCTGCTCAGCGCCTACCGCGCCGTCGAATCGCAGGAGCATTGGTGGCATCTGCCGGATGGCAAGACCGTGCGTGTCATCGCCAACCCGCAACCCAAGGGCGGGGTTACCTGGGTGTTCGAGAACCTGACCGAGAAGATCGACCTGGAAAGCCGCTATCAGACAGCCGTGCGCGTGCAGGGGGAGACGCTGGACAACCTGGCGGAAGGGGTGGCGGTGTTCGGTCCGGATGGGCGGCTGCGCCTGTCGAACCCGGCCTTTGCCGCTCTGTGGCGGCTTGATCCCGACCAGGTGAAGCCCGGCGAGCATGTGTCGGTCATCCGGGATCTCTGCGACGCGCGCGCCAAGGATGGACCCTGGGCCGGTTTCGTCGCCGCCATAACCGGCTTCGACGAGGAGCGTCGCGACCGTCACGGTCAGACCGAGCTGACCGACGGCTCCATTTCGCGCTATGCCGTCATCCACCTCCCCAACGGGCAGGTAATGATCACCTTTGTCGATGTGACCGACAGCGTCAATGTCGAGCGGGCGCTGAAGGACAAGAACGAAGCGCTGCTAAAGTCCGACCAGTTGAAGAACGAGTTCGTGCAGCACGTGTCATACGAACTGCGGTCGCCGCTCACCAACATCATCGGCTTCACCGAACTGCTTTCGCTGCCGGGCACCGGTCCGCTGAGCACCAGGCAGCGCGAATATGTCGAGCATATCGGCTCGTCGTCGTCGGTTCTGCTCACCATCGTCAACGACATTCTGGACCTTGCCACCGTCGATGCCGGTATCATGCAGCTCGATATCTCCGAGGTGCAGATAGACCGCACCATCGCCGCGGCGGCTGACCTTGTCGCCGACCGGCTGGAAGAGCACAAAATATCGCTGAAGATCGAAGCGGCAGCTGCCCCGAAAAGTTTCCATGGCGATGAAATCCGCATCCGCCAAATCCTCTACAATCTTCTCAGCAATGCGGTGAACTACGCACCGGAGGCCAGCGTCGTGGTGCTGGCCTGCCGCCAGTCCGGCGCCGGCGTCGAGTTCTCCGTCCATGACGACGGGCCGGGAATGCCGCCCGACGTTCTGGAAACGGTCTTCCGGCGCTTCGAGCCAAGGGTCAACGGCGGACGCCGCCGCGGCGCTGGTTTGGGCCTGTCCATCGTCAAGAGCTTCGTCGAGCTTCACGGCGGCTCCGTCCGCATCGAGACCGGCGAGAATCGCGGCACCACCGTAGTCTGCACTTTCCCTGATGCGCCGTCGGGCATCCGCGAAGCCGCCGAGTAGCGCTGCCCATGGCTGACGGGGGCATGGAACGCTTTCTCGCCGATGAAGCGGCGACGGCCAGGCTGGGCGAGGACCTCGCCATGGCCCTGCGTCCGGGCGATGTGTTTGCGCTTCAGGGTGATCTCGGCGCTGGCAAGTCGACGCTTGCCCGTGCCCTGATCCGCGCGCTTGCCGACGATTCCGCCCTCGATGTCCCGAGCCCGACCTTCACGCTTGTCCAGAGCTACGAGACGCGCGTTCCCATTCATCACTTCGATCTCTACCGGCTAGGCTCGGCGGCTGAACTGGACGAGCTCGGCCTCGACGACGCGCTGGCCGAGGGCGCGGCGCTTGTCGAATGGCCGCAGCGCGCCGCATCCAGGCTGCAGCCGACTCTGACCGTCGAGCTTGTCCATAAGGGTGACGGTCGCTTGGCGGTCATGTCCGGCGGGATTGCTCTCGATCGGGTGAAGCGCTCGCTGGCCATGCGCGATTTTCTCGGGTCTGCCGGTTGGGGAGAAGCCCTCCGCCGCCATTTGACCGGCGATGCCTCCGCGCGTTCCTATGAGACGGTCTCGTTGGAACGCGAAGCGCCGCGCGTGCTGATGAACTCGCCGCCGCTGGTGCTCGGTCCTCCCGTGCGCGGTGGCAGGCCCTATGCCGAGATCGCCCATACGGCGCAGACGGTGGCCGCCTTCGTCGCCCTCGATCGCGCCTTGCTGGAGGGTGGCGTCAGTGTTCCGGAAATTTATGCGCGGGACCTCGACGCGGGCTTTCTGCTGCTTGAAAACCTAGGATCGGGCAACTTTCTGGACGAGGCGGGAAGCCCCGTCGCCGAACGCTATGCCGCCGCCGCCGAACTTCTCGCGGCGATGCATGGCCGTCGCTGGACTGACGCAATGGAAGCAGCCCCGGGCGTCGTCCATCACGTGCCGCCGTTCGACCGTGACGCCATGATGATCGAGGCGAGTCTGCTGCTGGACTGGTATGTGCCCGCCGTCACTGGCGATGCCGCATCCGAGCGACTGCGGGGTGATTTCGAGCGCGAATGGCAGGGACTGTTCGACCGCCTCGCGGACGCCGAATACGCGCTGATGCTGCGGGATTTCCATTCGCCGAACATCATCTGGCGCGGCGAACGGCGGGGACATGACCGCCTTGGCATCGTTGACTTCCAGGACGCGCTCATCGGCCCTGCCGCCTACGATGTCGCCTCGCTGGCCATGGATGCGCGCGTCACGGTGCCTATGGAGATCGAGCAATCGACGCTCGACGCTTATGAAGCGGCGCGCCGCGCCGCGGGCGCTTTTGACGAAGGCGCGTTTCGCGAATCCTATGCGATCATGGCGGCGCAGCGGAATTCGAAGATTCTCGGCATCTTCGTGCGGCTGGATCGTCGGGACGGCAAGCCGGCTTATCTGAGGCATCTGCCGCGCATCCGCGACTATCTGCGGCGCGCGCTGGGACATCCATCTCTGGCGGGGCTGAACCGCCTCTATGCCGAGAACGGCATCCTTGAGGAAAGAGCGTTGTGAGCGGTCGAAGCATCCCCGGAACAGCCATGGTTCTCGCCGCCGGTCTGGGAAAACGCATGCGGCCGATCACCGACACGATGCCGAAGCCGCTGGTCAAGATTGCCGGCAAGGCGCTGCTCGATTGGAGCCTCGATAGCCTCGCCGCTGCCGGCGTGACGAAGGCTGTCGTCAACGTCCATTATTTTCCGCAGCAGATCATCGACCATGTAGCGGACCGCAAGACACCGCGCATCGTCATATCCGACGAAAGCACGGGCCTCCTCGATTCCGCCGGTGGCATCGTCAAGGCTTTGCCGGAACTGGGAGCGGAGCCGTTCTTCGTCGTCAACGCCGATACGTTCTGGATGGACCGAGGTGAATCCAATTTGCAACGCCTTGCCCTTGAATGGGACGAGGCGAGCATGGATATTCTGCTGATGCTTTCGCATCTCCACACCGCCACCGGCCATAGCGGCGGCACCGATTTCCTGGTTGCGCCGGACGGTGCGCTTCGCCGCGCCAAGGGCGATCCGTCGGGTCTGATCTATGCGGGTGCGGCCATCGTCCACCCCCGCATTTTCGCTGGCGCAACGGCAGGGCCGTCGTCCCTCAACGGCCATTTCGACGAAGCCATTGCGGCGGGCCGCCTGTTCGGAATGCCGATGCAGGGTCACTGGATCACGGTCGGCACGCCAGAGGCGATGGCGCCGGCGGAAGCGGCGGTGGAACGGGCGCGCGGCAAGGCGCGATGAGCGGCATGGACCCAGGGTCATCGCCTCGCGTTTTCTCGATCCCGCCCGGTGTCTCTTTCCTGCCGACGCTAGCCGAGGCGCTGCTGTCGGGCCGGCTGGTGCCGGATTTCCGCTATGACGGCGATCCGCTGGCCTTGGCCGACGCCACGATCTACGTGCCGACGCGGCGCGCCGCCCGCACCCTGCGCGCCATCTTCACCGAAGTCCTCGGCGGCAGCTCCGCCATCCTGCCGGTCATACGGCCGCTCGGCGAGTTCGACGAGGATGAGGCCGCTTTCGAAACCGTGGAGTCGGAAGAGGCAGCGGCCATCGACCTTGCGCCGCCCATGGCATCGGTCGAAAGATTGCTGCTGCTGGCGCCGCTGGTGCGGCTCTGGAAAAGCCGGCTGCCGGCGGAAGTCGCCGCGCGGTTCGACGAGGAAGTGACGGTCCCGGCCTCCGCTGCCGACGCCATCTGGCTGGCGCGCGATCTCGCCCAGCTTATGGACGAGGTTGAGATGGAGGGGTCGGACTGGGCCAGGCTCGCCGGCCTGGTCGACGGCAATCTCGCCGGCTGGTGGCAGGTGACGCTCGACTTTCTCAAGATCGTCACCGAGTTCTGGCCGCAAATACTCGACGAACGTGACCGCTCCAATCCCGCTGCGCATCGCAGCGCCCTCATCCGCATGGAAGCCGCGCGACTGAAACGGAATCCGCCGACGGGCCCTGTCATCGCCGCCGGCTCGACCGGCTCGATACCAGCGACGGCCGAATTGCTGGCTGCGATCTCTGGTTTGCCCCATGGCGCCGTGGTCCTGCCGGGGTTGGATCGGGCGAAGGACGATATCTCTTTTGCTGCGATCACCGCGCCCGGCGCCAAGCCGGCTTTGCTTGGCCATCCGCAATACGGGTTGGCGAAACTCATCGGCAAGATGGGCATCCTGCGCCAGGATGTGGAGGAAGTGGGAGTCCCGTCTTCTGCGCTGTCGCAGCGCGCCGCGCTGCTTTCGGAGGCGCTCCGGCCTGCCGAGACAACCGATCTGTGGGCGCAGACGCGCAGCCGTTTCAGCGACGCCGATATCGATGCGGCGCTGTCCGGCGTGACGCTTGTCGAAGCCGCCAATGAGCGCGACGAGGCTGCGGCCGTCGCCATTGCGCTCCGGCGCGCTGTCGGGCAGCCTGGAAGGCGCGCGGCGCTGGTCACGGGCGACAGGGCGCTGGCGCGCCGGGTCTGCGCCGAGTTGCTGCGCTTCGGCATCGTTGCAGACGATTCCGGCGGTACGCCGCTTGCCGACGCGCCGGCAGCCGGTCTGCTCCGGCTCATCCTGGAAGCGGCGCTGCGGCCCGGCGATCCGGTCGTGCTGCTCGCGCTCATCAAACATCCGCTGCTTGCGCTGTCCCTGGACCGATCCCTGATCCGCCACGCGTCCGAGATCGTCGAACTGGTGGCGCTGCGTGGCGGCACCGGCCGTCCGGACATAGTGTCCCTGCCCGAGCTGTTCGAGGCCCGGCTGCTGCGCCTGCGCGACGAGGCAAGCCGCCCGCCCTTCTGGATGCCGCGCCTGTCGATACGGCGGATCGAGGAAGCGCGCGATCTGCTCCGACGCCTGATCGCTGCGGTTCTTCCGCTCACCGCGCTGCGCGGCAAGGCGGAAACCGGCATCGCTGAACTGGTCCGTTGCAGCGTCGTCACGCTGGAAAATCTGGGACGGGACGCGGACGGCAGTCTCGCCAGCCTCTATGCCGGCGATGCCGGTGACAAGCTCGCTGAAGTGCTGCGCCAGCTCGTCGCTGCCGACGCTCCGTTTGCCGTAAAGCCGGACGAATGGCCGGATGTCATGGCCGCCTTGATCGCGCCGGAAGTCGTCAAGCCTGCCCGCGGGGCCGATCGGTCCATCGCCATCTGGGGCGCTCTGGAGGCGCGGCTGCAAAGCGTCGATACGCTGGTGATCGGCGGCCTGAACGAGGGCGTGTGGCCGCGCAAGCCCGAGAGCGACCGCTTCATGTCCCGGCTGATGAAGACCGGCATCGACCTCGAACCGCCAGAACGCCGCATCGGCTTGGCCGCCCATGATTTCCAGATGGCGATGGGTATTCCCGAGGTGGTGCTGGCGCGCTCGGCACGCGCCGGCGACGCACCCGCCGTTCCCTCCCGCTGGCTGCAGCGCCTGCTGACCTTCGTCGGCAGGCAACAGGCGGACGAGTTGCGCGGCAGGGGCGAGGAATTGCTCGCCTGGGCGCGCGGGCTTGATGCCGGCGAACGCACGGACTTTGCGCCCCGACCGCAGCCGAAGCCGCCGGTTTCCGCCCGGCCCGACCACTTCTCCATTACCGAGATCGAAACCCTGCGCCGCGATCCCTACGCCATCTATGCCCGCAAGATTCTGGCCCTTTCGCCGCTCGACCCGCTGATCCGCGATCCGGGCGCGGCCGAGCGCGGCACGCTGTTCCATGCCATCCTGCATCGCTTCTCAACGGCCGTGCCTGATCCCGCGGCGCCCGACGCGCTGGAGCAATTGCTCGCTGCCGGCCGCGCCTGTTTTGCCGAAGCCGAGCTGCCGCCGGACGTCGAGGCGGTGTGGTGGCCGCGCTTTGCCATGCTTGCCGGCAACATCATCAACTGGGAGCAGGAACGGCCGCAGGGCGTCACGCGCCGCTCCGCCGAGGAACGCGCACAGAAAACAGTGGTCGGCGAGTCCGGCGTCACGCTTTCCGGCTATGCCGACCGCATCGATCTTCTGGCAGGCGGCATGGCCGATATCCTCGACTACAAGACAGGATCGTCACCCTCCAAGGCGCAGGCGCACACGCTGCTGGCGCCGCAACTGGCGCTCGAAGGCGCCTTGCTGAAGCGCGGCGCGTTCACGGCGCTGGGCGCGCGCGAGCCGTCGCAGCTGGCCTTCGTACGGCTGAAGCCGAACGGCGAGGTATTCGAAGAATCGATCCTGGAATACAGGAACAAGCCCCGCAGCGCGGCCGAACTCGCGGAAGAAGCCTGGGTCCGGCTGGAAAAGCTTCTTCTCCATTATCGCAATCCCGAGGTCGGCTATCTGTCGCGGGCCTTGCCCTTTCGCGAGGGCGAAGCCGATGGCGACTACGACCATCTCGCGCGTGTGTTGGAATGGTCGGCCGGCGGCGACGACGCCGACGGAGGCGACGAATGAAGCGCGCCTACCCCATACCATCCGAGACGGCGTCGAACCAGGCGAGCGCTTCCGACCCGCTCAATTCGGCCTGGGTTTCGGCCAACGCCGGCTCGGGCAAAACCCACGTCCTGGCGAACCGCGTTATCCGGCTACTTCTGCGCGGCACCGACCCATCGAAAATCCTCTGCCTGACCTATACGCGCGCCGCGGCTGCCAATATGTCGAACCGCGTCTTCACCACGCTGTCGGACTGGACCGTGCTCGGCGATGAGAAACTGGCCGACAAGGTCGCGGCGCTCGATGGCCGGCGTCCGGATGGCGATGGTATGCGCCGGGCGCGTCGGCTGTTTGCCGAGGCGTTGGAAACGCCCGGGGGGCTGAAGATCCAGACCATCCATGCCTTCTGCGAATCGGTGCTGCACCAGTTTCCGTTGGAGGCGAACATCACCGCGCACTTCCAGCTGCTGGACACGCAGATGGAGGCGATGCTGTTTGCCGCTGCCCGGCGCGACATGATCTCGGGCGCCGGTGGCGAGGACAATAGAGACCTCGCCGATGCCTTCGCCACCGTCCTGGAGCGCGGGGGCGAGGCCGGTCTCGATGCGCTTCTCTTTGAAATCCTGCGCAAGCGCGACGGACTGCGCGAATTCATCGCCGCAATTGGCGGCGACGGTTCGCGTTTCGCAGCCCTTTTCGAAGCGTTTGGTTTCCGCAATGACGAGACGGCGGTGGACATAGCCTCCGCCGTCTGGCCGCTGCCGAGCTTCCCCCTCGCCTATCTCGAAACGCTGGCGGTGGCCGCCCGTCGTCTGAGCGCCAACAGAGCGCAGGACTATCTGGTCGGCGACGCCCAGCAGGCCTTTTGGGAGACCGCGCCCGTCAGGCGTCTTGCACTCCTCAAGAAGGCGTTCCTGAGCGAGAAGGGCGAAGCCTACAAACTGGACTGGCTGTTCAGCAAGGCGCTGTGCGGTCAGATGCCCGATCTGCCGGCGCGCTATCTGGATGCGACCGCAGCCATTGCGGACGTATCGGACCGGCTGGCTCTTTTCCGGATGCTGGAAGGCACGCGCGCCGCGCTGACCATCGCCGACTGGCTGATCGCCCGCTACGAGCAGCTCAAGCACGGCCGGGGCTTCCTTGATTTCAACGATTTGATCGTGCGCACGGTCAATCTCCTGTCGCGTGCCGATGCGGGCCCCTGGGTGCAGTACAAGCTCGATCAGGGAATCGACCACATCCTCCTCGACGAGGCGCAGGACACCAGCCCCGAGCAATGGGACGTGGTGCGCAAGCTGGCCGAGGAATTCTTTGCCGGCTCCGGCGCGCGCGACAACGTGCTGCGCACTATCTTCGCCGTCGGCGACGAAAAACAGTCGATCTATTCGTTCCAGGGCGCCGCGCCCGATTCCTTCGAGGAAAGCCGCAATCTGTTCGCCGCCCGGATCAGGAACGGCAACGCCGCCTTCGCCAACCTCAAGCTGAAATGGTCTTTCCGCTCGACCGGCGATGTCCTCGCCGCCGTAGACCGTGTCTTCGCCGATCCTGAGACGCGCCGCGGCATCAGCCACGATCCCGATCCGCTCGATCACAAGCCGATACGCCACGACGCACCGGGTTATGTCGAGGTCTGGCCATCGCTCGGCGCCGCGGCGGTCGAGGAGCCTGACGACTGGACCTTGCCGGTCAACCATCTCGGCGCGCCGGCCGTCCGCGTCGCCGAGCATATCGCCGCCACCATCAAGGGATGGCTGGACAGCGGCGAAATCATCGAAGGGCAGGGGCGCAGGCTGAAGGCGGGCGACGTCGTCGTTCTGGTGCGCAAGCGCGGCCGTTTCGTCCACGCGCTGTCGAAGAGCCTGAAAGACAAGGGCATACCGGTGGCCGGCGCCGACAGGCTCAGCCTGCCCGGCCATATCGCGGTTCAGGATATGATCGCGCTCGGCCGCTTCCTCATTCAGCCAGAGGATGATCTGTCGCTCGCCGCCGTGTTGCGGTCGCCAATCTTCGACCTCACCGAGAACCGGCTGTATGCCCTTGCCGCCGGGCGCGGACCCGGCGTTTCTCTCATCATGTCCCTGCGCGAGAAGGCGCGCACCGACAAGGTCTTGGCGGAGATCGCCGAGAAGCTGGACGAATGGAGCAACGAGGCTGCTTTCAAGCCGGTGTTCGAGTTCTATGCCGGGCTGCTGGCGCGCGACGGTGTCCGCAAACGGATGATGGCCCGGCTGGGACCCGAGGCCGGCGACATACTGGACGAGTTCCTGAACTTCGCTCTGGCCGAGGAACGCACCGGCATGCCCGGCCTCGAGACATTCCTGTCGACGCTGGAAAGCGCCGGACCGGAGATAAAGCGCGAAATGGACCAGACGCGCGACGAGGTGCGCGTCATGACCGTCCACGCCGCCAAGGGGCTGGAAGCGCCGGTCGTGTTCCTCGTCGACGGCGGCTCCGCGCCATTCAGCGACCAGCACCTTCCCCGGCTCATACCGTTTTCGCACCCGGACGGCTCATGGCGCGGCAAGGGTTATCTGTGGCGGGCTGCGGGCGATGTTGCCAACGACTTCTCGCGGCAAGTCTCGACGCAAGCGCGCGACCTCGCCGACGACGAGTATCGCCGCCTGCTCTATGTCGGCATGACCCGTGCCGAAGATCGGCTCATCGTCTGTGGTTATCACGGCAAGCGTACCCCTTCTCTCGGCACCTGGCATTCTATTGTGAGCCGCGCCCTGTCTTCCGCGCCGCATAGCCGCGAACAGCCGCATCCTGTGACCGGAGACCCGGTCTTGCGCTTCCGTGTAACGGACCTGCCGCCCCTGAAGGGCGACGAGCAAAGCGAACGCCCGCCGGCGGATTTCGGGCGACTTCCGCCAAGCCTGTTCGATGCGCTGCCACCCGAGGACGACTTGCCGCGGCCTTTGTCGCCGTCGGGTGCTTCGGCGCTGATCGACGCGGCCAGGGAGCCGGCAACGGACAACAGTTCCCCCGTGTTGGACTTCAAGGCGGAACCCGCTTTCGCCATCCAGCGCGGTCTGGCGATGCACAAGCTGCTGCAGATGCTGCCCGGTATCGCAGCGGCGGAGCGGCACGCCGCTACTGCCCGCTATCTCGCCAGAGCCGGAGCGGGCTGGAGTGAGACAGATCGGCTCAAGGCGCAGGCCGCGGTCGCTTCGATCCTCGAAGAGCCGCGTTTCGCGCCGCTGTTTTCTGAAAGCTCCCGCGCCGAGGTGACGATAGCCGGCACCATCGATGTGAGGGGCAAGCCGCGCGCCGTTTCCGGCAAGATCGACCGCCTGGCGGTGACTGGGCAAACGGTGTGGATCGTTGATTTCAAAACCGACCGCTCGCCACCGGCCGGCCTCGACACTGTGCCCCCGGCCTATGTCCTGCAGCTTTCCCTCTATCGCGCATTGCTGCGGCCGATCTATCCCGGCAAGGAAATCGCCGCCGCGCTGCTTTTCACCGAAGCGCCCCGCCTGATCGAATTGCCGGCTGCGGCCATGGATGCCGCGCTTGCCCGACTCACCGCATCGTGACACAAGAAATGCTTGAACAAAGACACGATAGCCACCACATTTGGTGCGACGCGTTAACTCGAAAGGATTCCACCGATGGCCACCGTGAAGGTCGACAAGAGCAATTTCCAGGCTGACGTGCTCGACGCCAAGCAGCCGGTCGTCGTCGATTTCTGGGCCGAATGGTGCACGCCGTGCAAGATGATCGCACCGGCGCTTGAGGACATCGCTGCCGAACTCGGCGAGAAGATCAAGGTCGCCAAGCTCAACATTGACGAGAACCCGGAACTGGCGGCGCAGTTCGGTGTGCGCTCGATCCCAACCCTGATGATCTTCAAGGGCGGAGAAGTCGCCGACATGAAGGTCGGCGCTGCGCCGAAGACCGCGCTGTCGCACTGGATCAATGGCGCCGTCGCCTGATCGATATCCGATTTTTGCAAAAAAGCCCGGCCTTGAGCCGGGCTTTTTGTGCCGGCATATCAAGTCGGCGGGGTGCCGTTTTCGGCCAGAACCGCGCCGGCAAGATAGAGCGATCCGCTGATCAGGATGCGGGGTGGCTTTTCCGGCTCGTGCCAGGTTTCGGCGAGCAGCATCAAGGCCTCGCCGACGGAGCTGACTGGTTCTGCCGACAGGCCTGCCTCTACCGCACGAATGGCAAGTTCGTCGTTCGGCACGCCGGCGTCGCTGGTCGAAACCGGCACCGTGTAGACATGCCGGGCCAGCCCCTTGAACGCGCTGAAATAGCCGGTCTGGTCCTTGGTGTTGATCATGCCGCAGATCATGAACAGCGGCCGCGGGCTTTTTTCTTCCTGCTCGGCCAGCGCTTCGGCCACGACGATTCCGGCGCCCGGATTGTGACCGCCGTCGAGCCAGATCTCGGAACCCGCCGGCGCCATGTCCACCAGCCGTCCCTGCGTCAGCTTCTGCATCCGTCCCGGCCATGAAACAGTCGTCATCGCCTTTTCAACGGCGCGCTCGGTCAAGTCGAAACCTGCTGCCTTGATGGCGGCGATGGCGGCTGCGGCGTTGGTAAACTGATGGCGACCGGGAAGGCGGGGCGGCGTGAGGTCCATCAAGCCGTCCTCATCCTGGTAAACCATGCGGCCGTTCTCGCCATAGGCGAGGAAATCCTGGCTGTAGACCGTCAGCGGACAGCCGAGGCGCTCGGCGGTCTCGATCAGAACCTCCAGCGCGGTTTCGCTTTCCTGCGCGCCGATCACCACCGGCGATCCCGGCTTCATGATCCCCGCCTTTTCGGCGGCGATCAGTTCAACGCGGTCGCCGAGATAGGCTTCGTGGTCGAGCGAGACCGGCATGATGACCGAGACGGCGGGCTGGCGGACGACATTGGTGGCGTCGAAACGCCCGCCGAGACCGACCTCGATGATCGCCGCATCGGCGGGATGCTCGGAAAACAGGATGAAGGTGACGGCGGTCAGCACCTCGAAGACAGTGATGGTCTCGCCATTGTTGGCCTTGGCGACCCGCGCGATTGCTTCGGCGAAGACCCTGTCTTCCACCAGCTTGCCACCGCCCAGCGCCGCCAGCCGGTAGCGCTCATGCCAGTGCACCAGATGCGGCGACGTATGGACGTGAACGGTAAGGCCCGCCGCCTCCAGCAGCGCGCGCGCGAACGCGGCGCAGGAGCCTTTGCCATTGGTGCCGGCGATGTGGATGACAGGCGGCAGCCGGTCTTGCGGATTTCCCAGCCTTTCGAGCAGCCGCGAGATGCGGTCGAGCGAAAGATCGAACCCCTTCGGGTGCAACGCCATCAGGCGTTCGATTTCACGGTCGGCGGAGAGCGTGGTCATGGAATGCCGTTCAATCGTGGATGTCGGTCCTCACCCGGAAACCGGGTGAGGAATGCCCCAATCTCAGGCCTGCGGCCGTGCTTCCGGAACCGCCACGGCCGGCGGCAGGATTTCGGGTTGGAGCGGTTTTTCTTCGACCGGCACTTTCATCAGAAGCTTCAGCAGATTGGCGACGGTCTTCTTCATCTCGAGCCGGGACACGACCATATCGATCATGCCGTGCTCCATCAGATATTCTGACCGCTGGAAACCCTCCGGCAGTTTTTCGCGGATCGTCTGCTCGATCACGCGCGGGCCGGCGAAGCCGATCAGCGCACCCGGCTCGGCGATATGGACATCGCCCAGCATGGCGTAGGAGGCGGTGACGCCGCCGGTGGTCGGATTGGTCAGCACCACGATATAAGGCAGCCCGGCTTCCTTCAGCCGGTCGACGCCCACCGTCGTGCGCGGCAACTGCATCAGCGACAGAATGCCCTCCTGCATGCGGGCGCCACCCGAAGCGGCAAACAGCACCAGCGGACGCTTGCGCTTCAACGCCGTATCGAACCCATGCACGATCGCCTCGCCGGCGGCCATGCCGAGCGACCCGCCCATGAAGGCGAAATCCTGCACGGTGGCAATGATGGGCAGGCCATCGATCGTACCCGCCCCATTGACGATGGCGTCTTCGAGATTGGTCTTGGCCTTGGCGTCCTTGAGCCTGTCCGTATAGCGCTTTTCGTCGCGGAACTTGAGCGGGTCGAGCACCACCTTGGGGTTTTCGAGCTGCTCGTATTTGCCATCGTCGAAAAAGAAGCGCAGCCGTTCCTTGGCCGAAATCTTCATGTGATGGCCGGATGCCGGGATGACGAACTGGTTGCTCTCCAAATCCTTGTGGAAGACCATCTCGCCGCTCTCCGGATCCTTGATCCAGAGGTTTTCCGGCATATCCCGCCGGCCGAGCATCGAGTTGATCTTCGGGCGGACGTAATTGGTGATCCAGTTCATGACTTTGGCTCCTGTCCTGGCAAAGAGGTAGGAAAACTATTCGGCGGCAGCAAGGCGGGCGGTGCGAACGCCTTGTGACAGGCCGTTGACCAGCGTTGCCACGGCTTCCGCTGGGTCGGCGGTCTTCTCGCCCTTCGGGCCGAGCACATTGGCGACCGCATTGACGATCGCCGTGCCAACGACGACACCGTCCGCCGAGGCGCCGATAACGCGCGCCTGCTCCGCCGTCTTGACGCCGAAGCCGACGCATACCGGCAAATCCGTATGGCCCTTGATGCGCTTGACGGCAGCGGCAACCTTGGTCGTATCCGCCAGCGCCGAACCGGTAATGCCGGTCATCGACACGTAGTAGACGAAACCGGAGGTGTTCTGAAGCACCTTGGGCAGCCGCTTGTCGTCGGTCGTCGGTGTTGCGAGGCGGATGAAGTTGACGCCGGCTTTCAAGGCCGGCACGCACAGCTCGTCGTCCATTTCCGGCGGCAGGTCGACGATGATCAGCCCGTCTATGCCGGAAACCTTGGCGTCGGCGAGGAAGCGATCTACCCCATAGATATAGATCGGGTTGTAGTACCCCATCATGACGATTGGCGTCTCGTCGTCGCCCTTGCGGAATTCCGCCGCCATGGCCAGCGTCTTCTTGAGCGTCTGCCCGCCCTTCAGCGCGCGCAGGCCGGCGGCCTGGATCGCCGGGCCATCGGCCATCGGGTCCGAGAAGGGCATGCCCATCTCGATAACGTCCGCGCCGGCTTTCGGCAGCGCCCTCATGATCGACAGCGAGGTGTCGTAATCGGGGTCGCCGCTCATGAAGTAGGTGACGAGCGCCGGGCGGCCTTCGGCCTTGAGCTTCGCCATGCGGCGGTCGATGCGGGTATCGGTCACCGTCAGATCTCCATGCCCATCATCTGCGCCACCGTATGCACGTCCTTGTCGCCGCGGCCGGACAAATTGACGATGATGATCTTGTCCTGGTCCATGGTCGGCGCAAGCTTGACCGCCTGTGCGATGGCGTGAGCCGATTCCAGCGCCGGGATGATGCCCTCCACCTTGGTGGTAAGCTGGAAGGCGTCGAGCGCCTCGTCATCCAGGATCGGCACATATTCGACGCGGCCGCTGTCGCGCAGCCATGAATGTTCCGGGCCGACGCCGGGATAGTCGAGGCCGGCCGAGATGGAATGGCCGTCGAGGATCTGGCCATCCTCGTTCTGCAGGAGATAGGTGCGGTTGCCGTGCAGAACGCCCGGCTTGCCGGCGTTCATCGAGGCGCAATGCTCGTCGCCCTCCAGCCCGCGACCGCCGGCCTCGATGCCGACAATGCGCACGTCCGTGTCGTCGAGGAAGGGGTGGAACAGGCCGATGGCGTTCGAGCCGCCGCCGACGGCGGCGATGATGGCGTCGGGCAGGCGGCCTTCCTGCTCGAGAATTTGCGCCCGCGCCTCGGTGCCGATCACCGACTGGAAATCGCGCACCAGTTCCGGATAGGGGTGCGGCCCGGCGGCGGTGCCGATCAGATAATAGGTGTCCTCGACATTGGTGACCCAATCGCGAAGCGCTTCGTTCATCGCGTCCTTCAGCGTGCCGTGGCCTGCGCTGACCGGCTTCACCTCGGCGCCGAGCAGCTTCATGCGGAAGACATTCGGCTTCTGCCGTTCGACATCGGTCGCGCCCATATAGACCACACAGGGGTAGCCGAAGCGGGCGGCGACCGTGGCCGAGGCGACGCCGTGCTGGCCGGCGCCGGTCTCGGCTATGATGCGCTTCTTGCCCATGCGCTTGGCCAGCAGGATCTGGCCGAGGCAATTGTTGATCTTGTGCGAACCGGTGTGGTTCAGGTCTTCGCGCTTGAAATAGATTTTCGCGCCGCCGTGCCCACCTTTGGCGGCGGCGGTCTCGCGCAGATGCCGCGTCAGCCCTTCAGCGAAATAAAGCTTTGAGGGTCGCCCGGCATAGTGGGTGGAGAGGTTCTGCAGCTCCGCCTTGAATTCCGGATCGTCCTTGGCCTCGTTCCAGTGGCGCTCCAGCTCAAGGATAAGCGGCATCAGCGTCTCGGCGACGAAGCGGCCGCCGAAAATGCCGAACATGCCCTGTTCGTCGGGCCCGGTGCGGAAGGAATTTGGCATCGCCGGCTTGTTCATCGCCGATCTCCTAACTTGTCTTTGTCGGACTTGCCGTTGCGTGCGAGACGCTCTCCGTCGCCGATGGAATGCTTCTGCGGTGCATGTCAGGCGGCGCGGGCCTTGCGCGCAGCCGCGACAGCCCGGACGAATTCGGCGATGCGTGCCGGATCCTTGACGCCTGGGCTGCTCTCCACACCCGACGATACGTCAACGCCGGGTGGGTTTGCGAAGCGGATGGCGTCGCCGACATTGGCGGGATTGAGCCCGCCGGAAAGCACATAGTCGATGTCGCGGTCCAGGCCGGCCAGGATATGCCAGTCGAACGGCAGGCCGTTGCCGCCCGGAAGATGCAGATCGGTCAGTGGTTTGGCGTCGAACATGAAGCGGTCGGCAACACCCCGGTAGGAGCTGACGATGTCGAGATCGGCAGCTTCATGCACCGAGAACGCCTTCATGACCGGAATGCCATAGCGCGTCTTCACATAAGTCACGCGCTCCGGCGTTTCCTCGCCATGCAGTTGCAGCATGTCGGGCGCCATGCCAGCGACGATTGCGTCGAGTTCGGCGTCGCTGAGGTCCACGGTTACGGCAACCGCCTTCGCCTTGCCTTTGGCGGCCTGGCGCAAGCGCCCGGCTGCCGCCGGATCGACAGCGCGCGGGCTGCGCGGATAAAAGATGAAGCCGACATGGGTCGCCCCGCAGGCAAGCGCCGAGGCGATGCCTTCTTCGGTCTTCAATCCGCATATCTTGATGTCGATCGTCATGGCGGCGGAATTGGCATGAAAAGGCCCAAGAGTCGAGGGAAAGCGTCAGTGCGCCATGCCCAAGTCCGGCATTCCGATTGCAGAACCTGCGGCCGGCGCTACCTACCTATATAGTTATCGGCGGGAGGAAGTCATATGACGGACGAATCGACGACGGACCAATCGGCCGCCCGGTTGAAGAAGAAGCTGGCGCAGGCGTGCGAGGTGATCGCTCATCTGATGGACAAGGCCGCCTACAACGGCGCCGAGGCGCATCGCGCGCTCGCCTATTTCGGCAACGAGGCCTTCGACAAGGATTTCCTGCCGTGGCCAAGGCATGAGGACGAGGGAATGCGCCCCGAGAACCTCAATGCGGCGAATGACGATTGAGGGCAGGTTGCCAGTCAGCCGAGCCGGCAGCTAATCGAACCGGATCGCCTGCAGCGCGCCGCCATTGCGCTTGAGCCAATCCTTGCAGCGTTTGGTGTCCGGGCAAAGTTCGGTGCACAGCTTCCAGAATTTCGGGCCGTGGTTCATTTCCTGAAGATGCGCCACCTCATGCGCGACGAGGTAGTTAATTACAGGCGGCGGCGCCATCATGATGCGCCAGGAGAAGGAAAGGCTGCCGTCGGAGGTGCATGACCCCCAGCGGCTCGTCGTGTCCTTGAAGCGCACTGTTTTCGCCCGCATGCCGACGCTTTCAGTATGCCGGGCTACCAGCGTCTCGATTTCGCGCTTGGCTTCGCGCTTGAGGAAATCGGCGACGCGCCGCGGCAGATGCACCCGGTCGCCATGGACGATCAGGATTGGCCCCGCTTCGTCCGTCGAAACGATCACGGTGCCGCGCTTGCCTGGCTCGTGCACGACAAGATGCGGCACCCCGCGCACCGGGATCTTGATGCCAGGCCGCACCTGCGGCCGTTCCGGCACCTTGGCCAGCCGCTGTTCCAGCCAGCCTCGATGACGGTCGAGGAATTTTTCGACCTCACCCCGGCGCAATCCGGGCGGAACGGTAATGCGCAATCCCTGGCCGCCCGCGTCGATCCTTAGCGTCAATCGCCTGGCGCGTTCGTTCTCGACGATCCTGAGCGGCAGGGTGCGGCCCGCAACAAAATGTTCCCGCTCTTCGACAGGGGCGGGTTTTGGTTTGTTCAGGGCGCGGAAGAAGCCGAAGGACATAAGTAGAACATACTTGATTCGAGAGGATTAGGCAGGCGGAAACGCAATACGCCTTTGTCGGCGCTTCAGCGGTTGGAAATGCGAGAAGCATCAGCAAACAAAAACGGCGCCGCTTTCACGACGCCGTTCGATACACCGGATAATTGAGGCTCAGTCGTCGAGCAGGTTCGTGCCCTTGTCCTTTGACGGCCCCTTGCCGGGCTTGTTCGTCGGGGCTGGCGCGGTGCCGCGGTTGCGATGGGCCATGAAACGGTCGAACTCGTCCTGGTCCTTGGCGCGGCGCAATTCACGCGCATACTCGTCGAATTCGGCCATCGCCTCATCCAGCTTGCGGCGCTCCTCGGACAGACGCTCGAGTTCCTTCTCGCGCCAGTCGTCGAAAGCCACATTGCCGGTGCGGGCGCCATGGCCCCACCGGCTGGCCTTGTCGGCGCCGCGGCGGCAGCCGGCGAAGATGCCGTCCGTGGTGCGATTCACGTCCCGCTTGAAACCCTCAAGCCGGTCGCCCCAGATGATGTAGGCCAGCATGGCGAAGCCGAGCGGCCAGAACACCATGAAGCCGATCACCATCAGCGCAATGGTCGCCGGCGTCCAAGCCGGGCGGATCAATGCAGAAGTGTTCATTTTCTCCCGTTCCTTCCGTTACGAACAGCCAACCGGGCTGCCTCGAATCGAGATGGTAACGGCAAAACCCCGATTCAAGACGGCCGCCGCCGAAACCGGAGAAGAGGCTGGAATGATTATCTCTTTTTGATGCGGTCGAGAACGATGACGGCCAGCCCGGCAAGCAATCCCCAGAAGGCTGATCCGACGCCGGCCAGCGTTAGGCCGGAGGCGGTGACGGCAAAAGCCGTTGTCGCAGCCATGCGGTCGCGCTCTTCGGTGAGGGCAATCGACAGCGCATTGGCCAGCGGCGCCATCAGAGCCAGACCCGCGACCAGCACGATCAGGCTTTGCGGCAGCACCGCGAAGACCGCCACCAGCGAAGCCCCGAACATCGCGAAAATAATATAGGCAAGCGCGTAGAACGGTCCGGTTTTCCACCGCTCTGCCGGATCTGGATGCACGTCCGGGCCTGTGCAGATCGCAGCTGAAATGGCGGCGAGGTTGGTGGTGGATGCGCCGAGCGGGGCGGTCATCAGCGAGAAAAAGCCGGTGACGCCGATAAGTGGGCCGGGCTCGGGATTGTAGCCGGCGGCCCGAAGCACGGCGAGGCCCGACAGGTTCTGCGACGCCATCGTCACAAGATAGAGTGGCAGCGCCAGGCCGACGATCGAAGCGACGGTGAACTGCGGCGCGACCAATACCAGTGTTGAAAGCTCGGGCGCCGGCAGGCTGCCGACCCGTCCGGTCAGCAAGGCCGCTGCGCCGCCGCCGATCAGCACCGCCAGAACCGACAGCGCCGGGTTCCAAAGCCGGATCAGGAAGAAAGCGGCGATCAATGGCAGGATCAGCCATGGGTCGACAGGCACGGCTTTCACCGCGTTGATGGCGAAGGTAACGACGATGCCGGCGAGCATGCCCGACGCAACCGAGGCGGGAATCTTGGCGATCAGCCGGGTCAACGGCCGGAACAGGCCGGTGGCGATCAAAAGGATCGCGGTGACGATGAAGGCGCCGACCGCCTCAGCCATGGTAAAGCCGCTGGAGGCAGCGATCAGCGCCGCGCCCGGCGTCGACCAGGCGGTTATCACCGGCATCCTCGTGCGCCAGGATAACCACAGGCTTTCGGCCGCCATGGCGAGGCAGATGGCGGTCACCCAACTCGCCGTCTGCGGTTGCGTCGCGCCGACCGCCGTCGCCGCGGCGATGATGATGGCAAGCGTGCCGCCGAAGCCGACGACCGCCGCGACGAAGGCGGAAATGGGAATGGAGAGGCGCATCGATCTAGCTCGCCCTTTCCACCATCGCCTCGACCGCGCTGACCAGCAGGTCCAGATCCTGCGGGCGCGACAGCCGGTGGTCGCCGTCCGGCACGAGCGACAGCGTCACGTCGTCCGCCGGTATCAGGCTGGCGAGTTTGAGCGCATGGCTCGACGGCACGTCGGCATCGGCGAGCCCCTGCAGGATATGAACCGGGCAATGCGTGTCGATCGGGCCGGTCATGACCAGATTGGCGCGGCCATCCTCGATCAGCGCGCGCGTGTAGATATAAGGCTCTGGCGAATAGTCGGACGGTTCCTCGAAATACCCTTTCTCGAGCAGGTCCTTGCGCTGGGCGTCGTTCAGTACCGGTTCGACCAGCTCGGCGGTGAAATCCGGGGCCGGCGCAAGCAGCACCAGCCCAGCCACGCGGTCGTCGCCGGCCCTGCGCAACTCCTGCATCATTCGCAGCGCGATCCAGGCGCCCATCGACGACGCCACCAGCACCTGCCTGCCTTCGCTGTAGTTCCGGAACACGGCAAGGCTCTGCCCGAGCCACTTCGAGATTGTGCCGTCCTTAAATGCGCCGGCCGATTCGCCATGGCCTGAATAATCGTGGCGCAGAAAGGCGCCGCCTCGATTGGCTGCCCAGCCAGCCAGCGCTTCGGCCTTGGTTCCCCGCATGTCGGATTTGTAGCCGCCGAGCCAGACGACGCCCGGTTGCGCGCCGCGCTGCGGCCGAACCGCGATGGCCGTCCCCTCGACATCGAAAAAGATCGGCTCGGCTGTTTCCATGAGGCCCTGTCCTTCGCACGCTGTCTTTTGGCACAGCCGGCGCAGGGACGGAAAGTGCCGGGCCAATTTCTTCTTTGGCGCAGAAGCTTTGCTGCAACAGGTGATTTATTGTCATCGCTGTGCTATTGACTCGCTGCCCATGCCAACCACATTGGCGCGTTCTGAACCCTTTACCCAAACGGCTCGAGGAGACCACGGCCATTCGCAGACCTTTTAAAGCAGCGGCGCCCACCAAGGATGGCCCGCGCGCAAACCGGGACATTCGTGTCCCCCGCGTCCAGCTCATTGACGCTGAAGGCAAAAATCACGGTGACATGTCCACCAGCGACGCATTGACGCTCGCCGAGGAAGCAGGACTCGACCTGGTCGAGATCTCTCCGAACGCGGTGCCGCCTGTCGTCAAGATTCTGGACCTGGGCAAGCTGAAATACGCCAACCAGAAGAAGGCGGCGGAAGCACGCAAGAACCAGAAGGTCATCGAGATCAAGGAGATCAAGATGCGCCCGAACATCGACAGCCACGACTACGAAGTGAAGATGCGTTCGGTGCGCCGGTTCTTCGAGGAAGGTGACAAGGTCAAGCTCACCTTGCGTTTCCGCGGCCGCGAAATGGCCCATATGGAGCTTGGCATGGAGCTTCTGAACAAGGTGCGCGAGGAAGTCGCGACCATCGCCAAGGTCGAGGCCGAGCCGAAGCTCGAAGGCCGCCAGATGATGATGGTGCTGGCGCCGCGCTGATTGACCCGGCGGATTTGGCCAGCGGATTTGGGAGAAGGCGCTTTCCATCTGGGGAAAGCGCCTTTTTCTCTCCTTAAAGGCAGCGTCTTTCAGCCTTCACCAACCGGAATGCTCGCATGAAACAGGAAGCCGTCGTACAGCCATCCGGAAAGGCGCTGAGCCGTTTCCAGTCGCTGCGCCGGCTAACGCTGGCCGTCCTCGTGGTGCTGTTGTTCGCGGCGCTGCTTTTCGGTCAATCCCTGTTTCCGCCGGAGACCATGATGCACGAAACCGTGGAGATGATCGGCGTGCTGCTGATCTTCCTCGGCATCATCGGACGTCTGTGGTCGACGCTTTACATCGGCGGCCGCAAGGCCGAAACGATCGTTACGGGCGGACCGTATTCGATGACGCGCAATCCGCTTTATCTGTTCTCGTCGATGGCCGCCGCCGGCGTCGGTGCCCAGATGGGTTCCATTGTCGCACTGATCGGCTTTGCGCTCTTGTGCGCCGTAGCCTTTCATTTTGTCATCCTGCGCGAGGAAAAGTTCCTGAAGCAGGCGCTTGGCGCACCCTATGAGGCCTACCTGCGCGCGGTGCCGCGCTTCTGGCCGGATTTCGCACTCTACCGCGAAGGCGAGACTGGCAGCTTCCGTCCAAAGCTTCTTCTCACGACGCTGCTCGACGGCCTCGTCTTCCTCGTCGCCATGCCGGTGTTCGAGATGATCGATGCCTGGCAGATTTCGGGGACGCTACCGGTGTTGTTCCGCATCCCTTAGACACCAGCAGGTGTTGCGCGCCGCGCTGCTTTGCAGTATAGGGCCGCGTTCCCAAAAAACCGCCCGGCAGGGCATGCCGTGGCGGTTTCATTTGCTTTTCGGACTTTGGTCGGTCTGAAAACAACAAAACGGAGGCGTCAAAGCCTCGATAGGAGAAGCAAAAATGCCCAAGATGAAGACCAAATCCGCTGCCAAGAAGCGGTTCAAGATCACGGCGACCGGTAAGGTCAAGTCGGCTGCCGCCGGCAAGCGTCATGGCATGATCAAGCGCAGCAACAAGTTCATTCGCGATGCCCGCGGAACGATGGTTCTGGCCGAACCGGATGGCAAGAAGATCATCAAGAACTTCCTGCCGAACGGCCTGTAAGCGCGCGATATAAGGAGATCATGACATGGCACGTGTAAAGAGAGGCGTCACCTCCCACGCCAAGCACAAGAAGGTCCTGAAAGCCGCCAAGGGTTTCTACGGCCGCCGCAAGAACACCATCCGCATCGCCAAGCAGGCGGTGGAAAAGTCGCTGCAGTACGCTTATCGCGACCGCAAGATCCGCAAGCGCAACTTCCGCGCCCTCTGGGTCCAGCGCATCAACGCCGCCGCTCGCGAGCACGGCCTGACTTATGCCCGTCTCATCGACGGCCTCAACAAGGCCGGGATCGAGATCGACCGCAAGGTGCTGTCCGACATGGCCATCCACGAGCCGCAGGCTTTCGCCGCTCTGGTTGGCAAGGCCAAGATTGCGCTCGAATATCTGAAGAACACCACGCCGAACGCTTTTGAAAGCGCTGTTGCCTGAGCATTTTCCAGCGGGTTGCGAAGCAATTCCCGCGTCGGATAAATGCACATAGGAAAGCCCGCCGCGCTTCCCAAGCATTCGCTTTTCTGATTTGGGAAACCCGCGCCGGCTAGGCTGGCGCGGGTTTTTCTTTGATCGCATGTAACCGAAATGGCGAAGCCCCAGCCAGATTGGCGGTTTTGCCCGATCCGAAAGAGTTTCGCCGTGAACGCCACCGCTGGAAACCTCGACGTTCTTGAGAGTTCGCTGCTTGCCGACATAGCCGCGGCCGCCGATGAAGCCGCCATCGAAACCGTGCGCGTTGCGGCGCTGGGCAAGAAGGGCGCCGTCACCGAACTCCTGAAGACACTCGGTCCTATGACCCCCGAGGAACGCCAGACCAAGGGCCCTGCCATCAATGGCTTGAAGACCCGCGTCACCGATGCGCTCGCGGCACGTAAGAGTGAACTGAAGGACGCCGCGATTACCCAACGGCTTGCGTTGGAAAAGGTCGACGTCACCCTGCCTGTGCGCCAGTCGCCGGCGGAGCGCGGCCGTATCCATCCGATCAGCCAGGTCATCGACGAGATCACCGCGATCTTCGGCGACATGGGCTTCGCCATAGCCGAGGGGCCGGATATCGAGACCGACCACTATAATTTCACCGCGCTGAACTTCCCGGAGGGGCATCCGGCGCGGGAAATGCACGATACGTTCTTCTTCAATCCGGCCGATAACGGCGAACGCAAGCTGTTGCGTACCCATACTTCGCCCGTGCAGATACGCACGATGGAGGCGCAGAAGCCGCCGATCCGCATCGTCATCCCCGGCAAGACCTACCGGCAGGATTCAGACGCCACCCATTCGCCGATGTTCCATCAGGTTGAGGGCCTGGTCATCGACAAGACTGCCAATGTCGCCAACATGAAGTGGGTGCTGGAGGAGTTCTGCAAGGCCTTCTTCGAGGTGCCATCGGTCAAGATGCGCTTTCGCCCGTCCTTCTTCCCCTTCACCGAGCCGAGCCTGGAGGTCGACATCCAGTGCGACCGCTCGCGCCCCGGCGAGGTGCGCTTCGGCGAAGGCAGCGACTGGATGGAAATCCTCGGCTGCGGCATGGTGCATCCGAACGTCATCCGCCATGGCGGCCTCGACCCGGACGAGTATCAGGGTTTCGCCTGGGGCATGGGCATCGACCGGATCGCCATGCTGAAATACGGCATGCCGGATCTGCGCGCGTTCTTCGACGCCGATGTGCGCTGGTTGCAGCATTACGGCTTCCGCCCACTCGACATGCCGACCCTGTTTGGAGGTCTGAGTTCGTGAACGCAACGCACACCGGCGGCTGCCGCTGCGGCGCGGTCCGGTTCGAGGCATCCGCCGAACCGACGCATGTCAGCTATTGCCATTGTTCTGACTGCCGCCGGGCGTCCGGCGCGCCGGTCTCTGCCTTTGTCGGCTTCAAGGCCGATCAGGTGGCCATTGATGGCAGCGTGCTCAAAACGTTCGAGAACGGTGCTGTGACGCGTTCGTTCTGCGGCAATTGCGGTTCGCCCATCGCCTATGTCGATGCGCGGCTCGAGAACCAGATCTATTTCATGCTCGGCGTCTTCGACATGCCGGCCTATTTCAGGCCGACGCACCATTCCTATGTACGCGAGCAGCTTCCTTTTCTTCACATGCCGGACAGCCTGCCAAGGCACCTCAAGAGCAGCGTCCAACGACCCGATGGGGCATACCAATGAAGTTCACCCTTTCCTGGCTGAAGGATCATCTCGATACCGACGCGTCGCTCGAAGAGATCGTCGAACGGCTGACCTCGATCGGCCTCGAAGTCGAGCATGTCGACGACAAGGCGGCGCTGAAGCCATTCGTTATCGCCAGGGTCGTCAGCGCCGTCCAGCATCCGGACGCCGACCGCCTGCGCGTGCTGACGGTCGACACCGGCTCAGGCAATCCCATCCAGGTGGTCTGCGGCGCGCCGAACGCAAGGGCCGGTATGATCGGCGCATTCGCCGCGCCCGGCACCTATGTTCCCGGCATCGATGTGACGCTTGCCGTCGGCAAGATCCGTGGCGTCGAGAGCCACGGCATGATGTGCTCCGAGCGCGAGCTGGAACTCTCCGACGACCACAACGGCATCATCGACTTGCCGGACGATGCGCCGGTCGGCACCAGCTTCGCTACCTATGCGCATCTGGACGACCCGGTCATCGAGATCAATCTGACGCCGAATCGCCCGGATGCCACCGGCGTCTACGGCATCGCCCGCGACCTCGCCGCCAGCGGCCTCGGCACGCTGAAGACGCCGCCGGTGGAACCAGTACCCGGCAAGGGCGCATGTCCGGTCAAGGTGGAGATCGCCGCGTCCGAGCTTTGCCCCGGCTTCGCACTTCGGCTGGTGCGCGCCGTCAAGAACGGCGCGTCGCCGAAATGGCTGCAGCAGCGGCTCATCGCCATCGGACTGCGCCCGATAAACGCGCTGGTCGATATCACCAACTACGTCACCTTCGACCGCGGTCGGCCGCTGCATGTCTTCGACGCCGCCAAGGTCGCGGGCAACCTTGTCGTGCGCCGGGCGCGAGATGGCGAAAAAGTTTTGGCGCTGGATGGCCGCGAATACACGCTGACGCCGGATATGTGCGTCATCGCCGATAATAACGGCGTCGAATCCATCGCCGGAATCATGGGCGGCGAGCATTCGGGCTGTGATGAGAACACCACCGACGTGCTGATCGAATCGGCGCTGTGGGAACCGCTCAACATCGCCCGCACCGGCCGCACCCTCGGCATCATCACCGATGCGCGCTACCGGTTCGAACGGGGTGTCGACCCTGAGTTCATGGTTCCCGGCCTGGAATTGGCGACGAAGCTCGTGCTCGATCTCTGCGGCGGCGAACCGACCGAGAGTGAAGTCGTCGGCTACGCCGGCCACAAGTCGAAAATCGTGTCCTTCCCGCTGTCGGAGGTCAAACGCCTGACCGGGCTCGATGTGCCCAAGGCCGAAAGCCTCGACATCCTCACGCGGCTCGGCTTCGGCCCCAAGGGCGGCGGCGACCGCGTCGACGTTACAGTCCCTTCCTGGCGCCCGGATGTCGACGGCAAGGCCGATCTGGTCGAAGAGATCATGCGCATCCACGGCGTCGACGAGATCGCGTCGCAGCCTCTCGCCAGCCACGATGCGGTCAACGCCAAGATACTCACCGTGCTGCAGATCCGCACCCGCGCCGCCAAGCGCGCGCTGGCTGTGCGCGGCATGATGGAGGCTGTCACCTGGTCGTTCATTCCGGCGAGGCACGCCGAACTTTTCGGCGGCGGCCAGCCGGCGCTCAAGCTCGCCAATCCAATCGCCGCCGACATGTCGGATATGCGGCCTTCGTTGCTGCCGGGGCTAGTATCCGCCGCGCAGCGCAATGCCGACCGCGGCTTCGGTGACGTGGCCCTGTTCGAGGTTTCCGGAACGTATGAAGGCGACGTGCCCGATGCGCAGCGCCGTGTGGCCGCAGGCGTGCGCCGTGGCACTGCCGGCCTTCAGGGATCGGGGCGGGACTGGTCCGGCAATGCCGCGCCGGTCGGCGTGTTTGACGCCAAGGCCGATGCGCTCGCCGTGCTCGAAGCCTGCGGTGCGCCGGTCGATCGGCTGCAGATCGAGGCCGGCGGTCCTGCCTGGTATCATCCCGGCCGCTCCGGCACCATCAAGCTCGGGCCAAAGGTGGTACTCGGCACCTTCGGCGAGTTCCATCCGAAGACCCTCGAAACGCTGGACGTCTCAGGCCCGCTCTGCGGCTTCGAAGTGTTCGTCGATGCTATCCCTGAGCCGAAGATGAAGGCAACGCGCACCAAGCCGAAACTGGAGTTGTCCGCCTTCCAGGCAGTCAAGCGCGATTTCGCCTTCGTCGTGGACCGGGCCGTCGAGACGGGTACGCTAACCCGCGCCGCACTCTCCGCCGACAAGAAGCTGATCACCGGAGTCTCCGTCTTCGACATCTTCGAAGGGGCATCGCTTGGCGAGGGCAAGAAATCCGTCGCCATCGAAGTGTCGATCCAGCCGGCTGAAAAGACCCTGAACGACGAGGATTTCGAAGCGCTGGCCAAGCGGATCGTCGACAGCGTTGGCAAACAAACCGGCGGCGTGCTGCGGGGCTGATGCTGAACGGCTAAACAGCCTTACGCATCGGAAGGCCCGCCTCGCGGCAGCTGCATTGGCTTTTTCCTCCAATTCAGGCAAGTCTTCGCCTGAGCATATTGTAGGAGAAATTGCATGTTTCGTTGGGGTGTCCTTTCGACGGCCAAGATTGGTCGCGAGCAGCTTTTGCCGGCCATTGCCAGCGCGGAAAACGGGGTGCTTTCCGGCATAGCCAGCCGCGACAAGGCGAGGGCGCGCGCCCTCGCCGACCGTTTCGGCGCCCAGCTCGCTTTCGGCTCCTATGAGGAATTGCTGGCGTCGCCGGATATTGACGGCGTGTATATCCCTTTGCCGACCTCGCAGCATGTCGAATGGACCGCCAAGGCCATCGAGGCTGGCAAGCATGTGCTGGTCGAGAAGCCTCTGGCGCTGAAGGCCGAGGAGATTGAGCCGCTGATCGCGCTGCGCGACAGGCGGGCTGCTTCGGGACAGAAGGTGCAGGTCTGCGAAGCCTTCATGGTCATCTACCATCCGCAATGGATCAAGGTGCGCGAACTGGTGGCGTCCGGCGCCATCGGGCGTCTGCGCCATGTGCAGGGCGCGTTCACCTATTACAATGTCGATCCGCAGAACATGCGCAACAAGCCCGAACTCGGTGGTGGCGCGCTGCCCGACATCGGCGTCTACCCGACGGTTTCCACGCGCTTTGTCACCGGCAAGGAGCCGAACCGCGTGCAGGCGACCGTGGAGCGCGGCGCTTTCGGCACCGATTCCTATTCATCCATCCGCGCCGACTTCGGCGATTTCGAATTGTCGTTCTATCTGTCGACCGAAATGGCCGCGCGCCAGACCATGGTCTTCCACGGCGACAAGGGGTTCATCGAGGTCGCGTCGCCCTTCAATGCCGGGCTCTACGACCATCACCGCATCGAACTGCACAGCCAGAACCATGCCGAGACGCAGGTCTTCCGCTTCCCCGGCACCGAGCAGTACAGGCTCGAGGTCGAGACCTTCGCGCGGGCGGCGCAGGGCGGTGGCGACAGGGTGTTCACGCTGGAGGAATCGGTGCTCAACCAGAAGGTCATCGACGCGATATTCCGTGCCGGCGGCAAGGATGGCTGGGAGACGGTCTAGCCTTCAATCACGTCAAAGTTTCCGGCTCTTGGGGGAGATAGCTGATGGCCAACGATGCCGATGTCATCATAGTCGGGGCCGGCCTCGCCGGACTGGTCGCAGCGGCGGAATTGGCCGAAGCCGGTCGGAAGGTCATCATCGTTGATCAGGAGCCGGAGCAGTCTCTGGGCGGGCAAGCGTTCTGGTCGCTGGGCGGCCTGTTCCTGGTCGATTCGCCTGAACAGCGGCGCATGCGCATCCGCGACTCGCATGAACTGGCGCTGTCGGACTGGCTCGGCACCGCCGCTTTCGACCGCGAGGAGGACCACTGGCCGCGTAAATGGGCCGAGGCCTATGTCGCCTTCGCTGCGGGCGAAAAGCGCTCATGGCTGATGCAGCGCGGCATGAAGTTCTTCCCCGTCGTCGGCTGGGCCGAGCGGGGCGGCGGCAACGCCACGGGACATGGCAATTCGGTGCCGCGCTTTCATATCACCTGGGGTACCGGACCGGGCGTGCTGGAGCCGTTCGTGCTGCGCGTTCGCGAGGCGGTGAAACAGGGGCTGGTCAGCTTCCGCTTTCGTCATCGCGTCGATGAACTGATCCGCACCGGATCGGCGGTCGAGGGCGTCAGCGGAACGGTGCTGGAGCCGAGCGGCGTCGGACGCGGCGAAAAAAGCTCCCGCGAAGTCGTCGGGGATTTCGAGATCAAGGCGCAGGCAGTCATCGTGACCTCCGGCGGCATCGGCGCGAACCATGAACTGGTTCGCAAGAACTGGCCTTCGCGTCTGGGACAGCCGCCGAAGCGGATGATCACGGGCGTACCGGATCATGTCGATGGGCGGATGCTTTCCATCGCCGAGACGGCCGGCGGCCGACTCATCAATCGTGATCGCATGTGGCACTATGTCGAGGGCATCAAAAACTGGGCGCCAATCTGGACCGGCCACGGCATCCGCATCCTGCCCGGGCCGTCGTCGCTTTGGCTCGATGCGCGCGGGCAGCGCATGCCGGTGCCGCTTTATCCCGGCTTCGACACGCTGGCGACGCTGGGCCACATCGCCAGCACCGGCTTCGACTATTCCTGGTTCATTCTCACCGAAAAGATCATCCGCAAGGAATTCGCCCTGTCCGGATCGGAACAGAATCCCGACCTGACCGGCAAGAGCTGGCGCCAGGTGCTCGGCCGCGCCACGTCGGGAATTCCCGCGCCGGTCAGAGCCTTCATGGACAAGGGCGAGGATTTCATCGTCGAGCGCGATCTGTCGGCGCTTGTGAAACGCATGAACGCACTGGCCGGCGGCGAGCCACTCCTGTCGCTAGAGGCGGTCGAGCGGGAAATCCATGCGCGCGACATGCAACTCGACAATCCGTTCTCGAAGGACATGCAGGTGACGGCGCTGCGTGGCGCCCGTGCCTATCTCGGCGACCGGCTGATCCGCACGGCCAAGCCGCACAAGATGCTCGATCCTGCGAACGGGCCATTGATTGCTGTCAGGCTTAACATCCTCACCCGCAAGACGCTGGGAGGGCTTGAAACCGATCTCGACAGCCGTGTTTTGGGGAGGGACGGCCAACCGGTGGCCGGACTCTATGCAGCAGGCGAGGTCGCGGGCTTCGGCGGCGGCGGCGTTCATGGCTATGCGGCGCTCGAAGGCACATTCCTCGGCGGCTGCATCTTTTCAGGCAGAATCGCCGGCCAGGCTGCGGCGCAAACAGTCGGCTAACCACCCGGCTGGAGCTGGCCTACAGCACTCCGCCGTCGACGATCAGCGTCTGCGCCGTCAGCATCAGCGATGCATCCGAGGCGAGGAACAGGCAGGGACCGACCATGTCGTCGGCGACCATCTCGCGTGGGATGGCCTGCCAGTCGACATGCTTCTTCAGGCTCTCTTCCGTCACCCACAGCGCGCGCTGCCGTTCCGTGATGACCCAGCCCGGCGCAATCGCGTTGACGCGGATGCCGTATTTTCCGTAACGCCCGGCCAGCCCCTTGGTCAGCCCGATGATGCCGGCCTTGGCCGCCGTGTAGGATGGCATGTCGCCGATGTTCAGCATGAAGGCGGTGGAGGTGAAATTGACGATGGAGCCGCGTCCGGTTTCCTTCATGCCGCCGACCACCGCCTAGGCTGCGAAGAATTGCGGTCGCAGATTGATGGCCTGGTTCGCATCCCAGAATTCTTCGGTAACCTCCTCGGCCGGATGGCGGCTGTCATTGGCGGCGTTGTTCACCAGCACGGTGACGGCGCCGTGCCGGGCGACAGCCTGGCCGACCGCGTCGCGCAACGCCCCGACATCGGTCAGGTCGGCGCGGAAATAAAGCGGGCGGTTGCCCGTGGCTTCGGCCAGCGTTTCGCACAACGCCGAGCTGGGTTCGTCGGCAATGTCGATGAAGGCGACCTTCGCGCCCTGCCTGACGAAGCCTTCCGTCAGCGCCGCGCCGATGCCGGAGCCGCCGCCGGTGATGAGCACGGAGGCGCCTTCGAGGTCGCTGAATCGAGCAGACGGCAGCATGGCGGTCACATTTCTCCGTAAGCCAGGCGCAGATTACACGGCGGCATGCCGGGGGTTGCGGAAGGAATCGCGCAGATAGGCAAGGGTAGCGTCGGCATCGGCCGGCTTGCCGAAAAGATAGCCTTGTCCGCCACGGCAACCGAACTCGATCAACCGTTGGGCCTGTGCCTCCTGCTCGATGCCTTCGGCCACAACGTCCATGCCAAGTCCTTCGCACATGGCGAGGATAGCGCGGATGATGTGTTCGGAGGGGCGGTCGTCGAGGATCGAGGACACAAAGGTGCGGTCGATCTTCAGCTTGTCGAAATGGAACTCGCGCAGCCGCCCCAGCGAGGACTGGCCGGTGCCGAAATCGTCGAGCGAGACGCGGATGCCGACGCGGCGCAGGTCCTCGAGGATTTTCTCCGCCGAGGCCGGATCGTTCATAAGGCCGGTTTCAGTGATCTCGATCTCCAGCCGCCGAGGGTCGAAGCCGCTGCGGTCGAGGATGGAAAGGATGTGCAGCCCTGTATTCTGGTCGACCAGTTGCGACGGCGACAGATTGAAAGCCAGAAACAGGTCTTTCGGCCAGCTTTTCGCGGCCTCGGTCGCCTTGCGCAGAACGAGTTGCGAAAGCGGGCCGATAATGCCGCGTTCTTCGGCGATGGGGATGAAGACCGCGGGCGAGACCACGCCAAGATCGCGGTCCGTCCAGCGTGCCAGCGTTTCGAAACCGATGGTGCGGCGCGTCTTCAGGTCGACGATGGGCTGGAAGTGGGGCTCCACCTCACCCGCGGAAATCGCCCGCCGCAGCGCCTGTTCGATGCGCGTGACCCGCTTGGCTGCTTCTTCCATCGACCTTGTGTAGACGAAGACCTGACCGCGGCCGGACCGTTTGGCATGGTAAAGCGCCGTCTCGGCCTTGTTGACGAGGATTTCCGTCGTTTCATCGCCCGAATAGAAGAGCGAACAGCCGACCGAGGCCGAAAGCCTGGCGGTGCGATCGCCGACATCGTAAGGCGCCGACAGGATTTCGATCAGCATCCGCGCCTTGTTCAGCACCGCGTCTTCGCTGAAGACCATCGGAAAGAGACAACCGAATTCATCGGCGCCGATGCGGCAAACCGCCGAATAACTGTCCATCGAGGCGCGCAACCGCATCGCGACCTGGGCAAGGATATCGTCGCCTGCCTTGTGGCCGAACAGGTCGTTGATCGGCTTGAAGCCATCGAGATCGAGGATGGCGACGGCGAAAGGCGCCGGGTCGTCGGAGCGGTCGTTGATGAGCCGCTCGATCTTGTCGTAGAACCGGCGATGGTTGCCAAGTCCCGTCAGCGAATCGGTGAGCACCAGATCCGTCGTTTCCTTGATTGTCTGCCCGGTGCCAAACGACGTTTGCATCGGCGTCCCTGTGTGCATTTCAGCATTTTTTCCGAAGCTGACAGAAAACTCTTTAGGAAAAGTATCGTAGCGCCCATTTTGCCAGCAAATCTCCTATGGTTGCCGCGGTTATCCTCCTGTGCGCCGGCGTTGAACGCAGCGGTTCAGGGCTTCTTATCCCTGCGTTCAAAACGTCTCGATTGGCAGAAGGCGGGCAAGACGGTACATGACGGCAGACCCGCCGTCCGGAGAACCCGCCCATGCCGCTGAAGATCGCCGTCCAGATGGACCATGTCTCAACCGTGAACATCGCCGGCGACACGACATTCGCGCTATCGCTCGAGGCGCAGCGGCGCGGCCATAAGCTCTTTCACTATACGCCCGACAGGCTTTCCCTGCGGGATGGCGAAGTCTTCGCTCGCGTCGAGGAAATGAGCGTGCGCGACGAGAAGGGCGCTCACTATTCGCTGGGCGAGCAGGTGCGCACCAACCTGGCCGAAATGGATGTGGTGCTGCTGCGCCAGGATCCGCCCTTCGACATGAACTACATCACCACCACCCACATTCTGGAACGCATTCACCCCGGAACGCTGGTGGTCAACGACCCGGCCTGGGTGCGCAACAGCCCCGAGAAGATTTTCGTCACCGAATTTGCCGACTTGATGCCGGAAACGCTGATCACCAAGGATGTTCGGGAGGTCGCGGATTTCCGCAAGCAGTTCGGCGACATCATCGTCAAACCGCTCTACGGCAATGGGGGCGCCGGCATCTTCCATCTGCATGAAGTCGACCGCAACCTTGCCTCGCTGCTCGAAATGTTCGCACAAATGTTCCGCGAGCCCTTCATCGTCCAGCGCTACCTCAAGGACGTCCGTAAGGGCGACAAGCGCATCATCCTGATCGACGGCGAGCCGGTCGGCGCCATCAACCGGGTCCCGGCCGAGCATGATTCGCGCTCCAACATGCATGTCGGCGGCCGCGCCGAGAAAACCGAACTGACGAAACGCGAACGCGAGATCTGCGAGCGCATCGGCCCTTCGCTGAAGGAGCGCGGGTTCATTCTCGTCGGCATCGATGTCATCGGCGACTATATGACCGAGATCAACGTAACCTCGCCGACGGGCGTGCGCGAGGTGAAGCGTTTCGGCGGCGCCGATATCGCCGCGCTCTTCTGGGACGCGGTCGAAGCCAAGCGCTGACGGCAGCACGGCGCGTTCCTTCGAAGGGTCTGTCGAAACGAGACCACCCGGTCAGTTCTAGGCGGGTCGAACTGCAGTGTTCTCGCGCTGCCATTTCGGCTGTGGGACGGCCTGCAGAAGTTTCCGCGTGTAGGCATGCCGCGGCGAGGCGAACAGCGCTTCCGTTTGGTTTTCCTCGACCACCTTGCCCTGCTGCATCACCAGGATGCGGTCGGCGAACTGGCGGACAATGGGCAGGTCGTGGGTGATGAAGATGTAGGACAGGCCGAGCCGCTGGCGAAGATCGGCCAGCAGCCCGATCACCTGCATCTGGATCGATACGTCGAGCGCCGAGACGGCCTCGTCGCAGACGATCAGCTCCGGCTCGCTGGCAAGCGCGCGGGCGATGGCGATGCGCTGCCGCTGGCCGCCGGAAAACTGGTGCGGATGGCGCTCGGCATGCTCGGCCTTGAGCCCCACCAGTTCCAGAAGCTCAATCACCCTGTCATTCCATTGCGGCCGCGGCAGGATGTCTCGATGGATCGCCCAGGGTTCGGAAATGATGGAGCGGACGTTCATGCGCGGGTTCATCGAGCCGAATGGGTCCTGGAACACCATCTGCACCCGACGCCGGAACCGGTTGAGCGCTGCGCCTTCCAGTGTGAAGATGTCCTCGCCGGCGAAGATGGCGCGACCGGAGGTCGGCTCGTTGAGACGCAGCAGCATCCGCGCGATGCTCGACTTGCCGGAACCGGATTCGCCGACGATCCCCAAGGTCTCGCCGCGCTGGACGGCAAAACTGACATCGTCGACGGCCCGGAACTCGCGCTTGGCTGAAAACAGGCCGGATTTGAGCGCATAGTGCTTGCTCAGATGTTCCACCCGCAGAAGCGTTTCATTCTGCCGGCCGGCCGGGCGCGGAGTGTCCCTGGACTGCTCGTGCGGCAGGGCCGCGATCAGCCGCCGGGTATAGGCATGCTCGGGCCGCTTGAACACGTCCTCGGCCTTGCCGGCCTCGACGATCCTGCCGGCATTCATGACGATTATGCGATCCGCCATGGCGGCCGCCACCTGCAAATCATGGGTGATCATGATCAGCGCCATGCCGGTTTCCTGCTGCAGATCGCGCAGCAGATCGAGGATTTGCGCCTGCACGCTGACATCGAGGGCGGTGGTCGGCTCGTCGGCGATCAGGATGTCGGGCTTGAGCGCGATCGCCATGGCGATCATCACACGCTGCCTTTGTCCGCCGGAAAACTGATGCGGATAATAGTCGATCCGATTTTCCGCTTCAGGAATGCCGACGCGCTCGAGCAGCGCGATCACCTTGTCCCGAACCGCGCGTCCTTCGCCGGCTTCGTGGCTCTCGAAGACCTCGGCGATCTGCCGCCCGACCGTGTAGACGGGGTTGAGATAGGCCAGCGGGTCCTGGAAGATCATGGCGATGCGCCGCCCATTCAGTTCCCGGCGGCCGTTCTCGTCCAGTTGCGTCAGGTCGGTTCCGTCGAACATGAAGGAACCCGAGACGATGTCGCCGGGCGGGCAGTCGATCAGTCCCATGACCGTGCCGGTGCTGACGCTTTTGCCCGAACCGCTTTCGCCAAGGATGACGAGCGTTTCGCCAGGGCAGACGTTGAACGACACGTCGTCCACCGCGCGAACGGGATCGCCTTCCGACAGGAAATCCACCGTCAGCCCGTCGATCGTCAGGATGGGTTTGCCTGCCGCCATCATCGCGCGGTCTTTCTCAAGGATTGCAGCCGCCAGCGTTGCTGTGGGTCGGCCACGGTTCGCGCCCAGCTGGACAGGATGTTCAGGGACAGGGTGGTGAGGAGGATGGCCAGGCCCGGCCAGAACGCGATCCACCAGGCCGTCGCCAGGTAACCGCGGCCGTTGGCGACCATGGCGCCCCAGGTGAAGTCCGGCGGCTGGATGCCGAGACCGAGGAAACTCAGTGCGGATTCCGTCAGGATCACGGTTGCGAAGTCGATCGCGGCGATGGTCACCAGCGTCGGCAGTGCCAGCGGCGCGATGTGCCGCAACAGGATTCTCGTCGAACTCGCACCCATCGACCTGGCGGCGCTGACGAACATGCGCTCGCGCAGTTCCAGCACCTCGGCGCGCGCCGTCCTGATGAAGATAGGCATGCGCGTGATGGCCAGCACGATGATGAGATTGAGCATGCTGGGGCCGAGCGTATAGAGGACGATCAGCGCCAGGAGCAGCGAGGGAAAGCTCATGATCACGTCCGCCAGCCGCTGGATGACATGGCTGTACCAGCGCTCGGAATAGCCGGCGATGAGGCCGAGCGTGCCGCCGACGATCATCGAGCAGAGAACGGCGGCGGCGGCGATGGTCAGCGTCTTTTGCGCGCCGACGATGAGCCTGGCCAGGATCGGCCGTCCCAGCGTGTCCGCTCCCAGTACGTAGAGCCAGCCCTGTTGCACCGAAAAGGGCGGCAGGTTGCGTTGGCGCAGACCGAGCTTGGCGGCCTGTTCGCCGACCAGCAGCGGCCCGAGCAGGACACAGAGCAGCAGCAGCGCCAGGAACAGCGCCGCGACCAGGGCAAGCTTGTCGCGGCTGAGGTAGATCGCCAGCTGCCGCAGGTTCCCCGGCGACTTCCGCGATGGCAAGGTCAGATCGGTCATCGTCGCGCTCTCCCGGCCTAGTAGCGGATGCGTGGATCGAGACCGACATAGAGCAGGTCGATCGCGATATTGACGATGAAGATGGCGATTGCGGTCACCAGGATCGTCGACTGGACCACGGCGAAGTCGCGCTGGATGATCGAGTCGATCATCAGCTTGCCGATGCCCGGCCAGCCGAAAATGGTCTCGACGACCACGGCTCCGTTGATCAGCCCGGTGGTGAGATCGCCCGCCACCGTGACGACCGGCAGCAGCGAGTTCCTCAGCGCATGGCCGAAGATGATCTTGCGCCGCTTCATGCCCTTGGCATGGGCGGTCTTGATGTAGGGCGATGCCAGCGCCGAGATCATGGTGCCGCGCACGACCTGCACCAGCAATCCGAACGGACGCAGCATCAGGACGAAGACCGGCATGATCCAGTGAAGGATGCTTCCCGTGCCTGAAGTCGGCAGGAGACCCAGGCCCACCGCGAAGACGAGGATGCCGACGATGGCGATCCAGAAATCCGGCGTGCTGGCGCCTGCCAGCGAGACCAGGCCGGCGATGCGATCGAACAGGCTGCCGGGGCGGGCGGCGGCGAGGGCGCCGACGAGAATGGCCAGCAGGATCGACAGGGTCATGGCCACGACCGCAAGCTTGAGCGTCTGCGGAAAGGCCTCCAGCGCCACGTCGATGGCCGAGCGGTGTTGCCGCAGCGACTCGCCGAAATCGAACGACAGCAGGTCGCGGAGATACTGGAAGAACTGCACGTAAAGGGGCTGGTCCAGCCCGTTCAGCCGCGCGAAGGCTTCGCGGGCCTCGACGCTGGAATCCAGAGGAAGGTAGAGCGCCGACGGATCACCGGTCAAACGGGTGAGGAAGAAGACGAGCGTCAACAGGCCGATCACGGAAAGGATGCTGTGATATGCCCGCCGCCCGATATAGCCGAGCATCATGCGGAGCCTCTGAATTCGCTTTAAGGTCAGGCGAAGCGCGGAAGGTCATCCCGCGCTTCGCCCTTGTTGCGGTCGCTCAGTTCTTGAGGCCGATATTGGCCAGCGGGATTTCGCTGTTGGTCGTGATGTCCGGCTTCCAGTCCAGGCGCTTGCCGACGCGGGTGTAGCCGATCATATGGAACATGGGGATGTCGGTCACCACATCGTTGCGCACCTTGTCGAAGATGGCCTTGAAGTTCGCCGTGCGAGCCTCCCCGGTGGAGGCCATCGCCTCGGCGACCTGCTTGTCGAGCGCAGGATCGCTGACGGTCGAATAGCTGCCGTTCGAGGTGTAGAAGATCGGGATGGTAAAGGCGGCGTCGCCCTTGTTGTTGTCGTGCATCATCTGCAGGAGGTTCGGACCGCGGCCTTCCGGGAATGGCTTCTGCAGGAAACGCAGCCAGTCGTTCACGTCGAGCATGGTCAGCTTCACGTTCAGCCCGACATCCTGCCACATGGCCATCATGGCTTCCATGGCTTCGGCGCCGTTCGGGTAGATGCCGTTGCGGCCGATGAGTTCGATCTCCGTATCGACCGGCACGCCGGCGGCCTTGGCCTCGGCAATCAGCGCGCGCGCCTTCTCGGCGTCGTACGGCCATGGCTCCAGCTTGTCGTCGTGGCCGTTGATTCCGGGGACCGACATCTGCGAGGCGCGCTTGGCGTCGGCGCCAAACAATTGCCCCAGGCCTTCCCAGTCGATGGCGAGGTTCAGGGCCTTGCGGATGCGAACATCGTCCAGTGGCGCAAAGCCGGCGTCGATACGAATCGCCGTCGTCTCGGAGTTCAGATAGGCGAAATCCGTCTCCGGATTGCTGGCGTCCTGTGCGGCGATGGAAGGCGTGAGGTCAGCTTCGCCGGTCTCGACCATGGCGGCGCGGATGGACGATTCCGGACGCCAGACATAGCTCGCCTTGGTGATGGCCGGCTTCTTGCCCCAATAGCCGTCGAACGCGTCGATCACGACGGTCTGCGGCGTGAAGCTGGAAAGCTTGAACGGCCCGGTTCCGACCGGATCGTTGACCGCCTTGTCCACCGGCGTGTTCGGCGAGACGATCATGACGACGCTGAGCAGGGTAGGCAGGATGGGCTGCGGCTTGTCCGACTTGATCTCGACCGTCAGATCATCGATCGCCTTGACCGTCAGCTTGGCGTCGCCGAACTTGGCGATGTTGCTGCAGGTCAGCTTGCCGCCGGTCATGCGCTCGATGGAGAACTTCACCGCCTCGGCGTTGAACGGCGCGCCGTCCTGGAATTTCACCCCTTCGCGCAGCTTGAGCGTCCAGGTGTTCGGATCCGTCTGCTTCCACTCCGTCGCCAGGCTTGGCTTCGGCTGGCCGGACGCCGCGTCGATGACGGTCAGCGGCTCGACCACGTTGCGGCTGAGGATCTGGCCGACATTGGTGATGATGGTGCCGCAGGGCTCCAGGTTCGCCGGCTGTTCCGGCAGCACGATGCGGACCTCGGTTGCGTTCTGCGCCATGGCCGAGCCGGCCCAGCCGGCTGCGAGCAGGGCACCTGCCATGATTCGAATACTTGCACTTCCCATTGCATTCCTCCCGATTGAAACAATGAACTTTTAAGCAGTGACACCGTCCTCCCGGCGTCTGGAAAACGGCTGGATCAGCCTTGCGCGGCCTCGATCAGTCCGCGCAGCGCCTCACGTTCGTCTGGGGTCAGGTCGACCAGCGGCGGGCGCACCGGGCCCGGCGTATAGCCGATCAGGTCGACGCCGGCCTTGATGATCGAAACCGGGTACCCGGCCTTGCGGTCGCGCAGCGCCGCGAACGGGAAAAAGAACCTGTGCAGGATTTCCTCCATCGTCGCCCGGTCGCCCGCACGCAGGGCGCGGTAGAAGCGCTGCGCCAGTTCGGGCACGAAATTGAAGACCGCGGATGAATAGGTGGTGACGCCGACGCCGTTGAACCCTTCGGCGAAAAGCTCATGGGTCGGCATGCCGCCGATGTAGCACAGCCGGTCGCCAAGCCTGGCGGTGACGTGGCGCACCAGATCGACCTTGCCGGTGCCGTCCTTGAAACCGATCAGGTTCGGGCACACCTCGGCCAGGCGCGCGACGGTGTCGGCATTGGCGACGGAATTGGCGCGGTTGTAGAGGATGACGCCGAGGCCGGTCGAATCGCAGACCGCCTTCACATGGGCGAAAATGCCCTCCTGCGGCGCTTCCATCAGATAATGGGGCAACAGCAGCATGCCATCGGCGCCGGCAGCCTCGACAATCCGGGCGGTCTCCACGGCGAGTGATGTGCCGTAGCCGCAACCGGCGATGATCGGCACGTCTCCCGAGGCTTCCTTTGCCGCCCGGGTGACCTGTCCGACCTCGTCGGGCGAAAGCGAGAAGAACTCACCGGTTCCGCCAGCGGCGAAAAGCGCCGCCGCTTCAAAGCCCGAGAGCCACTCGACATGGCGGCGGTAGCTTTCGAGATTGAGCCCAAGCTCCTCGGTGAAGTGGGTTACCGGAAAGGACAGCAGTCCAGAACCGACACGCGACTTGATTTCTTCCGGCGACAACGAATTCCCTCTCGTCTTCCTTCGTTTATGACGAGAAAATTCATATGATGACTTTTAAGATGAGTCAACCTTGGCCTTCGGATTTCTGGTTCGGTCTCCAGGAGGTCAGGGAGCGATAGCGCTTGATGCCGGTGACGAGGTGCCGACGCATGGCTTCGCGCGCCCGTTCCGGGTCGCGCGCCAGGATCGCGTCGGCGATCTCCCGATGCTCCAGCAGGATTGGCTCGTCCCGGCTGGGCAGCGGATCGACCCCGCCCATTACCGTGCGGAACTTCACGCGCGGGATCATGCGGCGCCCGACATGCTCGAGAAAGGTGCGGAAGCGGGCATTGTTGGTGGCCGTGGCGATGGCCATGTGGAAATGGAAGTCGGCTTCGGCGGTCGAGCCTCCTTGCGCGACCAGCGAGGCGAAATTGTCGACCTGTGCCAGGATTTCGGCCTCCTGGGCGGGCGAACTCCTTGCCGCCGCCAGCCCCGCGGCTTCGACCTCGATAGCGATGCGAAGCTCCAGTTCCTCGATGATATCGGAAATCTTGTCGGTCTCGCTGGTGAACAGCTTCAGCGCCGGATCTGTCTGGCGCGGTCCGATGACGAAGACGCCGGCCCCTTGGCGGGATTCGACCAGCCCGTCGGCGCGCAAGGCGGCAATGGCTTCGCGGATCACGGTGCGGCTGAAGCCGAACCGGTCGATCAGCGCGGGCTCGGTCGGCAATTTGTCGCCCGGCGCGTAATAGCCGGCTTCAATTTGCGCCCGCAGGGCATCGGATACCCGCGACGACAGAGTACGGCGCGCGCCTTGCCGATCTGATCCTTGCATGACACCTCCAAGGCGATCGAAAAGATAAAGTCGTACTATGAATTACGAATCCGGATCGCAATTGATCTTATGGAGGAAAGCCGGATTTGTAAAACGGCGCTGTTGAATTATCACCCGCTCGGCGCCGGCAGGGCGGGCTTTCCTTCTCCTTCGACACCGGATCCGCGGCATTTGTTTCGTGACCTTCTGACCTAGGCTACCATCTCCTGGACCCGGTCAGACTTTGTCATCTGCTTGCTGTCAGGTGCGCCATCGACATGACGCAGCGCGGAGGCGCCGATGCCTAATCACTATGAAAATGTTGCCGGTCGGGCTTTATAGGCGTCGCGCCGCTTCTCAGCGGCTGCGTGCCGACCGATGGCTGACCGTACGCCGACGGGCTCCGCTGACTTTTTGCGGTGCTGACGTGGATGTTCCAGCGCCACAACCAGCCGCAACCAGTATACATCTCATGCGTGAGATCGTTCATGAAATGTTCTTGATTTGACCCTTGAACTATGCTTGTCTTCGCCTGGACGATCATTCTGGGTTGCGGACAATCCGCTGCGGGGACGGCAATGGTTTCGCGTGTGCGCACAGTAGCCTTTCAGGGCATCGAGGCCGTGCCTGTCGATGTTCAGGTGATGGTCGCGCCCGGCAAGGTCGGCATGTCGATCGTCGGGCTTCCCGACAAGGCGGTCGCCGAGAGCCGGGAGCGCGTTCAGGCGGCGCTTCATGCGTCGGGACTGTCGATGCCGGCCAAGAAGGTGACGGTCAACCTCGCTCCGGCGGATCTTCCCAAGGAAGGCAGCCACTACGACCTTCCCATCGCGCTCGGGCTGATGGCGTCATTGGGCGCCATACCCGGCGACATGCTGGCCGGCTTCGTCGTGCTGGGTGAATTGTCGCTCGACGGGACAATCACGGCGGTGGCCGGGGCGCTTCCGGCGGCGATCGGCGCCAATGCGGATGGCAGGGGATTGATCTGCCCGCATGGCTGCGGCCCGGAGGCGGCATGGGCGGGATCGGAAATCGATATTCTGGCGCCCCGCAGCCTGATCGCCATCGCCAATCATTTCCGCGGCACGCAGGTTCTGTCGCGGCCCGAACCCGGCACGCGCGCGCCGGCGTCCGGCCTGCCGGACCTCGCCGACATCAAGGGCCAGGAGAGCGCCAAGCGGGCGCTGGAAGTGGCCGCAGCCGGCGGCCACAACCTCTTGATGATCGGCCCGCCGGGTTCTGGCAAGTCGATGCTGGCACAGCGTCTGCCGTCCATATTGCCGCCGTTGGCGCCGAAGGAACTGCTCGAAGTGTCGATGATCGCTTCCGTCGCCGGCGAACTTGCCGAAGGCAGGCTGACCGATCGGCGGCCCTTCCGCGCGCCGCATCATTCGGCGTCGATGGCGGCGATGGTGGGCGGCGGTTTGCGGGCGAGGCCGGGCGAGGTGTCGCTTGCCCATCACGGCGTGCTGTTCCTTGATGAGTTTCCCGAGTTTTCGCCGCAGACGCTGGATGCCTTGCGCCAGCCGCTGGAATCGGGAGAGTGCATGATTGCCCGCGCCAATCATCGCATCACCTATCCGGCCCGCATCCAGCTCGTCGCCGCCATGAATCCGTGCCGATGCGGCATGGCCGGCGAACCCGGCTACCGCTGCGCGCGCGGCGAGCGCTGCCGTGGCGATTATCAGGCGCGTATTTCCGGTCCGCTGCTGGACCGCATCGACTTGCGCGTCGATGTGCCGGCCGTTGCCGCCAGCGATATGCTGCGCCCGGGCAAGGCGGAGACGAGCGCGGCGGTCGCCGCCCGCGTCGCCACAGCCCGCGCCGTGCAGCGGGCGCGTTTTGAAAGGCTGGGCGTGGCCGCCAGCACCAACGCGCAATGTGCGGCTTCGGCAATCGAGGAAGTCGCGCTGCCCGACGCCGCAGGCCGGGCGCTGTTGCAGGATGCCAGCGAAAAGTTCGGATTTTCGGCCCGCGCCTATCATCGGGTTCTCAAGGTTGCCCGTACGCTGGCCGACCTGGACGGCAGTGAAAACATCGGCCGCATTCATCTGGCTGAGGCGATTTCCTACCGGATGGCGACGGATCGTATGGCGCAGGCGGCCTGATCCCTCACTCGTAGCCGGCAGCTGGAGGTTTCAGTCCGAGGCGGCGCTGTTGTGATCGGAGACTACTGGACCGAGCCCACCAGAATCTGCTGGCCGTCGCGGATCGAAACCCAGCGGCCGGTGTTGTTGGCGGCCTGCCGCTTGAGGAAGCGGTATCCGGTCTCGTCCCAGAGCCTGACCTTGTCGGTCAGATTGTCGAGAATGTAGTCGCCCTTGTTGGTCCGCACGGTCAGGACCGCATGGCCTTCGCCATCAGGCTTGCGCACGACGGTGATCAGGAGATCGGCCAGCGACATGCCGAGCCTGTTGAGCCGGCGGCGCTTTTCCAGGACGTAATCTTCGCAATCGCCGACGCCGCTGTCGGGAAAGGCCCAGACTTCATCCTTGCCGTAAATGTCGATGTCGTTCATCGGCTTGACTGCGGCATTGACCGCTGCGGTCACGCCGGCCAGCTGCCGCCAGAGCGTTTCGGTCATCGAGGCGGGGCCGGTATTGGCGAGCTTTATGGAGCATTCCGCCGGATTGGCCTTGCAGAAATCATAGTGGCCGATCGGCTGCGAGGTGATGCTGCCCGTCGCCATCGACGCGGACGCCGATGTCGCATCCGCTGCCCAGACTCCCGCCGTCAGGCCAACCGCAATTGCTGCGCAATAGCGCAGGCCGCGCGCCACCAGTGAGGAAACCATTGTCCCCGCGAACCCCTGTTGTTAACGAAACGTTAAGGGGGTTTCACACTTCGTGTCAATTGAAGGAATGGCCTGCATCACGTCATGGTTACTGACTGCGGGGCGACAGCGGCTATTGTGCAACAGCCGCCTTGAATCGCCGAATTGTCATGGGACATGCTCCGTCTGCATGACGGGCTTGGTCGCATGGGCATCTCAGATGCGCTCAATTCAGGGTTTGAACGCCTGAACCGCCTTGGCTTTGGCCGGAACGCCCGTATTGCGTCCATAGCTGGTGATGAAATCGACGATGCGCGGCACGATCTCGGCGCGGAAACGCGAGCCGTTGAACACGCCGTAATGTCCGACCGCCGGCTGCATGTAGTGCGCCTTCATGTCGGCGGGCAGACCGGCGCAGAGGCCATGCGCCGCCTCCGTCTGGCCGAGCCCTGAAATATCGTCGTTCTCGCCTTCGACGGTGAAAAGCGCCACATTGCGGATCTTTCCGGGATCGACCGGAACACCACGATAGGTCATTTCGCCCTTGGGCAAGGCATGGCGGATGAAAACCGTGTCGACTGTCTGCAGGTAGAATTCCGCCGTCAGGTCCATCACCGCCAGATATTCGTCGTAGAAGTCGCGGTGCTTCTCCGCCCCGTCGCCGTCATGCTTCACGAGGTTCATGAAGAAGTCCTTGTGAGCGATGATGTGGCGGTCGAGGTTCATGGTCATGAAGCCCGAGAGTTGCAGGAAGCCGGGGTAGACCTCGCGGCCAAAGCCCGGCACCGGCCACGGCGCCGTCATGATGACATTGTCGCGGAACCAGTCGAGGTCCTTGTCCTTGGCCAGCAGGTTCACCGCCGTCGGGTTGCGGCGGGTGTCGATGGGGCCGCCCATCAACGTCATCGTGGCCGGCGAGAAGCGATCTCCCTCGGCCTCCATGATCGAAACCGCGGCTAGCACCGGCACGGAAGGCTGGCACACGGCCATCACATGGGTGTCGGGTCCGAGTGCGTGAAACATATCGATGACGTAGTCGATATAGTCGTCGAGATCGAAGCGGCCTGCCGAAACCGGCACCGTGCGGGCGTCGATCCAGTCGGTGATGTAGACCTCGGCGTGCGGCAGCATGGCCTCGACCGTGCCGCGCAGCAGCGTCGCATAATGCCCGGACATCGGCGCGACGATCAGCAGCTTGGGATCGGCCCGCCGTCCGGCCGGTACCTCGCGCTCGAAATGGATCAGCCTGCAGAAGGGCTTCGACCAGACGGTCTTCTCTTTAACGGGGACCGTCTTCCAGTCGACGATCGTGCTGGTCAGCCCGAATTGCGGCTTGCCGTACCGGCGGGTTGTGCGCTCGAACAATTCGGCGCTTGCAGCCACCGAGCGGCCCCATGGCGTATGCGACAAGGGGTTCAGCGGATTGCTGTAGAGCAGGCGCGTCGCCTCGGCAAAAGCGCGCGCTGGCTGCAGTGCAGCATGGTTCATCTCGTAAAGTTGGTAAAACATCGAAACTCCCGCTGCTCTATGCCAAGGAAAGGACGACAGGCGGCGCCGAGCTTCCAATATCTCATAGGGAAGTTAGCAAGAATTTGCTGCAGCGCAATAGATCGTCGCGGAACTGTCATGCAGCGGGCGAGGGGCGTGGGCGGCGCACTTCCATCAAGCGAACGCAATTGGCGGATTTCGGACGAAAAAAGCGCCGTACACCGGCGCTTTGATCGTTGAACTGCTGTTTCGGGCTAGACTTGCGCCATGCAGACCGAGGCATGGCCGGATTTGATGATCCCGATGCGGCTCGCGGCGCCCTTCGAAAGGTCGAGCACGCGTCCCTTGATGAAGGGGCCCCGGTCGTTGATGCGGACCACGACGCTCTTGCCGTTTTTCTTGTTGGTCACCTTGAGACGGGTGCCGAAAGGCAGGCTTCGGTGCGCGGCGGTCAGTGCCGAGGGATTCATGCGTTCGCCCGAAGCGGTGCGGGAGTGAAGCGCATACCATGAGGCGTGGCCGCATTGCGCGGCGGCGGGGGTGACCGAGGCGCTGAGCACAAGCCCGGCCACGGCAGCCGCGGAGAAAAGCGCGGCGCGTTTGTTGATAATCATTCCTGGGAAACGTGCTCCATTGACAGATACGAAGCGTTAACCGACGAAATGTGGCAGCAAATGCGGCTGTACCTTGGCAGTTCCATGTCGAAGGCACACGTTTGGAGTCATTGAGAAACAGTACGTCATGAAAAAATCCAAGAAAATCCTGCTGTATATCCTTGATGGCCTCGTGGCTTGCTCTGTGTACTGATGCGATATGAGCCTCGTTGCTCACTGCTCACAAAAGCCGATTGGATCAATTTGAGGAATGATTCAGGCATATCTTATCCTAGCGTTGACACCCTGTGAAAACGACATCGCAAGCTTTTCGTGCGGGCGCTTTGCCGCATTGCATAAAGCCGGCGGCAGATCAGGATAGCGGCATGGCGGCAGCTTCCCTGGCGATCCTGGTCATCGATGAAAACCGAATCCGCGCCGCGATCATCGAGGCCGGATTGCGCGAGGCTGGACATGAGCGTGTGACGCTCATCCACGACATTGCAGGCATTGCCGCCCGCATCGCCGAGATCGAGCCGGACGTCATCGTCATCGATCTGGAGAATCCCAATCGCGACATGCTGGAAAACATGTTCCAGCTGTCGCGTGTGGTGAAGCGGCCCATCGCCATGTTCGTCGACAGGTCGGACGCCAGTTCCATCGAAGCCGCTGTCGATGCCGGCGTTTCCGCCTATGTGGTCGACGGGCTTCGCAAGGAGCGCGTCAAGCCGATCCTCGATATGGCGATCAGCCGATTCCGGGCCTTTTCGCGATTGGCGCAAGAACTCGAGGAAGCCCGTTCCGAATTGCAGGGACGCAAGGTCATCGACCGCGCCAAGGGCATTCTGATGCGCTCGAAGGGGATTTCGGAGCACGAGGCCTATGCGCTGCTGCGCAAGACGGCGATGAACCAGAACCGCAAAATCGCCGACATCGCGCAAAGCCTCGTCACCGCGGCCGGCCTGCTTGGCGAGGGAGACCAGCCATGACCCATCGCATCGCGGCCGGCATCATGCCTCTGCTTGACAGCGCCATTCTGGTTGCGGCGCGCGAAAAGGGTTTTGCCGAAGCCGAGGGCCTTGACCTTCATCTGGTTCGCGAAATCTCCTGGGCCAACATCCGCGACCGCATGGCGGTCGGGCACTTCGACGTGGCGCACATGCTGGCGCCGATGCCGATCGCCTGCAATCTCGGCATGACCCCGCTGGCGACGCCGACGCTGGCGCCGATGGCGCTTGGGCTGGGCGGCAATGCGGTGACCGTCTCCGTGGCGCTCTGGCAGAAGATGGCGGATGCCGGCTCGGTCGGCGATCTCGATCCGACGACTGCCGGCCGCGCACTGCGCGCGACGATCGCCGCCGTTGCGAAGGCGGGGCGACCGACGTTGCGCTTCGGCGTCGTTCATCCGCATTCGGGGCATAATTATGAACTGCGCTACTGGCTTGCCGCCAGCGGCATCGATCCGGACCGGGACGTCGAGATCGTCATCCTGCCGCCGCCGCTGATGGCCGATGCCATCGGGGCAGGGCGCATCGACGGCTATTGCGCCGGCGAGCCCTGGAACACTGCCGCCGTGGCCAAGGGCCTCGGCCATATCGCCACGGTCAAGGCGGCGATCTGGAAGTCGAGCCCCGAAAAGGTTCTAGGCGTCGCCGCGCCCTGGGCTGAGGCCAATCCCGGTGAGCTTGCGGCGCTGTTGCGGGCGCTCTACAGGTCGGCGGAATGGTGCGCGCAGCCCGGCAATCGCGAGGAACTGGCGGGGTTGCTCTCGTGCCCGCACTACCTGGATTGTCCCGTTGACTGGCTGCTTCCCGCCCTGTCGGGGCAAATCCGGAGCGGTGCGGGAACGGTTCAGGTGGATGATTTCTTCCTGCCTCAGGCCAAGGCCGCGACCTTCCCGTGGAAGAGCCATGCCTTGTGGTTCTATTCGCAGATGGTCCGGTGGGGACAAATCAATGCCACGGCTGAAAATGCCGCCAAGGCCTTGGACACTTATCGCCCCGACCTCTACCGCTCCGCCCTCAAGCCGCTTGGAGTGGCGCTGCCGGGGGCAAACGCCAAGGTCGAGGGCGCGCTGACCTCGCCGACGCCGGTGGGTTCGGCAGGCGCCAGCCTGGTGCTGGGACCGGACGGGTTCTTCGACGGCAAGGTGTTCGACCCTGACGCAATCGATGCCTATCTGAAGAGCCAGCAGGTGCGCGATTAAATCCTGTACAATTTATTGCAGCGCACAAATCTTATGCAGTTTGCCCTGTGGATTGGCCATTTCGTTGGCGATTGCCGAGAGCTGCCAGAAACCGGGTTCTTCATTAAGCATCTGATTATATTGCAAAAAATTGAAAATCTTGGATTTGGCACGCTTCCTGCTTGATCTATAGCAGGCCCTTCGGGGTCGAGAAATTTGCGTCCAATGACGGGCGCACCCCAGGCAAAGCCGCCGAACAGGTCTTTTCGCGATTCCGCACAGGAGCGCGACAGGCCTGCTCGGCGGCTTTTTTGTTTCAGCCACAGCGCGGCCCCCTCCCAGCCGCCCATGGAGCGAAAATGAGCAGGACTCACCCACCGGCCGCCATGCATGATCACGCACCGTCGCGCGCGCTCGCTATGTCTACCATCGCTTTCACCATCTGCTTTGCGGTATGGACCATATTCTCCATCATCGGCGTCAGGATCAAAGGCGAGCTTGGCCTGACCGAGACCGAGTTCGGCCTGTTGATCGGCATGCCGATCCTGACCGGCTCGCTGGTGCGTATGGTGCTCGGAATATGGACCGACCGCTTCGGCGGCCGGCTGGTGTACACCGCGACGATGGCGGCGGCGGCGCTCGCCACATTCCTGCTCGCCTTTGCCACCACCTATGCGCAGATGCTGGTCGCTGCCCTCGGCGTCGGTCTGGCGGGCGGTTCCTTCGCGGTCGGCGTCGCCTACGTCTCGCGCTTCTATCCGGCAAGCCGGCAGGGTACGGCGCTCGGTATCTTCGGCGTCGGCAATGTCGGCGCCGCGGTGACGAAATTCGCTGCGCCGTTCTTCCTGCTCGCCTTCGGTTGGCAGAGCGTCGCCTTGATCTGGGCGGCCACGCTTGCCGTCATGGCCGTGGTGTTCTGGTTCACGACCGAGGACGACCCGGTCATCTGCCAGCGCCGCCTCACCGGCGCCGGTCAGCCGCGCAGCTTCATGGCGGAATTCCAGCCCCTCAAGGACATCCGCGTCTGGCGCTTCGCCTTCTACTATTTCTTCGTCTTCGGCGGCTTCGTCGCGCTCGCCTTGTGGCTGCCGCGCTACCTCATCGGCGTCTACGGCTTCGACATCGTCACCGCCGGGATGATCGGCGCGGCGTATTCGATCCCGGCCTCGGTCTTCCGCGCTTATGGCGGCGTGCTCTCCGACAGGATCGGCGCGCGCACGGTGCTCTACTGGACTTTCGCGGTGTCCTGCGTGTGCTGCCTGGTTCTGGCCCTGCCCGCGGCCGACTATGTCGTGCGCGGCATCAACGGCCCGATCAACTTCCACTTTGAAGTGAGTTGGGTCGCGTTCATCGCCGTTGCCTTCGTGCTCGGCTTCTTCATGGCTGTCGGCAAGGCCGCCGTCTACAAGCACATTCCGGTCTACTACCCGAACAATGTCGGCGCCGTTGGCGGCCTCGTCGGCATGATTGGCGGCCTCGGCGGCTTCGTCCTGCCGATCGTCTTCGGCGCGCTGAACGACCTGACTGGCGTCTGGTCGAGCTGCTTCATGCTGCTGTTGCTTGTCGCCGCCGCCTGCCTCGTCTGGATGCAGATCACCATAGTCAGGATAAGCCGCCGGACCCCGCTCGGCCAAGCCACAGAACAAGCCAGGACCTGAACCCATGACCGAGAAACTCGTCATCATCGGCAACGGCATGGCGCCCGGCAGAATGCTGGAGCACCTGCTGGAAGCCACGCCAGACCGCTACCGGATCACCATCTTCAATGCCGAGCCGCGCGTGAACTACGACCGCATCATGCTGTCGCCGGTTCTGTCCGGCGAAAAGGACTATGAAGAGATCGTCATCCATGGCGATGGCTGGTACATCAAGCACGGCATCACGCTCTACAAGGGCCACAGGATCGTCGCCATCGACCGTGAGGCGAAGACCGTGACCTCCGACCACGGCGTGACGGAAAGCTACGACCGGCTGGTGATCGCCACCGGTTCGGTGCCTTTCATAATCCCGGTGCCCGGCAAGGACCTGCCGGGTGTGCTCAGCTACCGCGACCTCGACGACGTCAACGCCATGCTGCTGGCCGCCCAGTCGCGGGCCAGGGCTGTGGTGATCGGCGGCGGCCTGCTCGGCCTCGAAGCGGCGGCCGGCTTGAAGGAGCGCGGCATGGATGTGACTTTGCTGCATGTCATGCCCACGCTGATGGAGCGACAACTCGACCCGGCGGCCGGCTATCTGCTGCAGAAGGCGGTGGAAGCACGCGGCATCAAGGTCATCACCAAGGCCAACACCAAGCAAATAGTCGGCAACGGCAGGGTCGAGGGCGTCGAACTGGCCGACGGCGAGGTGATCCCCGCGACGCTGGTGGTCATGGCTGTCGGCATCCGGCCCAATGTGACGCTTGCCAGCGAGGCCGGGCTCGAGGTCAACCGTGGCATCGTTACCGACGACCGCATGCAGACGTCCGACCCGGCGATCTTCGCGCTCGGCGAGTGCGCCGAAGTTGGCGGCCATGTCTATGGTCTCGTCGCACCGCTTTATGAAATGGCGCGCGTCATGGCGGCCAAGCTTTCGGATGGCGAGGACAGGCGGTTCGCTCACGCCGATACGCCGACCAAGCTCAAGGTCACCGGCATCGACCTCTATTCCATCGGTGACTTTGCCGACGGCGAGGATCGCGAGGAGATCATCCTGCGCGATGCCTCGTCCGGCATCTACAAACGCGTCATCCTGCAGGACAACAGGATCATCGGCACGGTGCTGTTCGGCGAGACCGGCGACGGCGCCTGGTTCAACGACCTCAAGAAAAAGCAAACCGACATTTCGGAGATACGCGATACGCTGATCTTCGGCCAGGCCTTTCAGGGGGGCCAATCCGCGGACCCTTTGGCGGCCGTTGCGGCGCTGGCGGGTGATGCGGAAATCTGCGGCTGCAACGGCGTCTGCAAGGGCAAGATCACCGGCGCGATCACAGCCAAGGGTCTGACCGGCCTGGACGATGTGCGCGCCCATACCAAGGCGTCGGCTTCCTGCGGCTCCTGCACCGGGCTGGTGGAACAATTGCTGAAGCTCACACTGGGCGACAGTTACAACGCCGCCGCAGTCCAGCCGATGTGCGCCTGCACCGCGCTTGGCCATGACGACGTGCGCCGGCTGATCAAGGCCAAGGGGCTGAAGACTATTCCAGCCGTCATGCAGGAACTGGAGTGGAAAACCTCCTGCGGCTGCGCCAAATGCCGCCCGGCGCTGAACTACTATCTCATTGCGGACTGGCCGGACGAGTATGCCGACGATTACCAGTCGCGTTTCATCAACGAACGCGTCCACGCCAACATCCAGAAGGACGGCACCTATTCGGTGGTGCCGCGCATGTGGGGCGGCATGACCTCGTCGAAGGAACTGCGTGCGATTGCCGATGTGGTCGACAAATTCGGCATTCCGGCGGTGAAGGTCACTGGCGGACAGCGCATCGACATGCTGGGTATCCGCAAGGAGGATCTGCCGGCGGTTTGGGCCGATCTCGGCCAGGCCGGCTTCGTCTCCGGTCAGGCCTATGCCAAGGGCCTGCGCACGGTGAAGACGTGTGTCGGCACCGACTGGTGCCGTTTCGGCACCCAGGATTCTACGGGTCTTGGCATCCGCATAGAAAAGTTCATGTGGGGATCGTGGACGCCGGCCAAGGTCAAGATGGCGGTGTCCGGCTGCCCGCGGAACTGCGCCGAGGCGACCTGCAAGGATGTCGGCGTGGTCTGTGTCGATTCCGGCTACGAGATACACTTCGCTGGCGCCGCCGGGCTCGACATCAAGGGCACGGAGGTGCTGGGCATGGCGAAGTCGGAGGACGAGGCGCTCGAGATCATCGTTGCGCTGACTCAGATGTACCGCGAGCAGGCGCGTTATCTCGAACGCATCTACAAATGGGCCAAGCGCATTGGAACGGCCGAGATCAAGCGCCAGGTGCTCGACGATGCCGGCAGGCGCAAGGCCTACTACGACCGCTTCGTCTTCAGCCAGAAATTCGCGCAGGTCGATCCATGGTCGGAACGCGTCTCCGGCAAGGACAAGCATGAGTTTCAACCAATGGCCGTAGCCCAGTTCGCCGAAGCCGCGGAGTAGCATCATGACCTGGTTCGACATCGGCAGCATCGGCGACATCCCGCAGCGCGGTGCGCGTTGTGTGACGACGCCGCGGGGCAAGATCGGCGTCTTCCGGACCGCGGATGACCGCATCTTCGCCATCGAGGATCATTGCCCGCACAAGGGAGGTCCGCTCAGCCAGGGCATCGTTCATGGCGCGGCAGTGACCTGCCCGCTGCACAATTGGGTGATCTCGCTGGAAACCGGCAAGGCGCTCGGCGCCGACGAGGGCGCCGTCCGAACGATCCCCCTGCGGATCGAGGACGGCCGCATTGCGCTGGCGCTCGGCGAAATGCTGCAGGCGGCTGAATAGAAGCCGATGTCAACCGAACTGGCAGCCGAAGTGAGGACGACCTGCCCCTATTGCGGGGTAGGTTGCGGCGTGCTGGCCAGGATCGCCACGGACGGCGCTGTCGCCGTTCGCGGCGATCCCGATCATCCCGCCAATTTCGGAAAACTCTGCTCCAAGGGCTCGGCGCTCGGCGAGACCATGGGCCTCGAAGGCCGCGTGCTGCACCCCGAGATCGCCGGCAGGCAGGCCGGCTGGGATGCCGCGCTCGATCTCGTCGCGGAGACATTCGGACAGACAGTCGAGAAGCATGGCCCGGACTCGGTCGCTTTCTACGTCTCCGGCCAGTTGCTGACCGAGGACTATTACGTCGCCAACAAGCTGATGAAAGGCTTCATCGGCTCGGCCAATATCGACACCAATTCGCGTCTTTGCATGGCGTCTTCCGTAGCTGGCCACCGCCGCGCCTTCGGCGAGGACATCGTGCCTGGCGTCTACGAGGATTTCGAGGAAGCCGACCTCGTCGTGCTGACGGGATCGAACACCGCCTGGTGCCATCCGATCCTCTACCAACGCATGCTGGCGGCAAGGAAGAAACGCGGCGCACGCATCGTCGTCATCGATCCGCGCCGCACGGCGACTGCGGATGAATGCGACCTGCACCTGGCGCTCGATCCCGGCACCGACGTGCTTCTCTTCAACGGCCTGCTGGCGCATCTCTGCCGTACCGGTGTTGCGGACGAGGACTTCGTCGCCCGGTTCACCAGTGGTTTCGAGCAGGCGGCGGCGCTGGCTGCCGCCGATGCGCCCAGCATCGAACACGTCGCCAGGGGCTGTGGCCTGACGCCGGCCGACGTGCGGTTCTTCTATGAGCTTTTTTCGGCGACGGAGCGCACGGTCACCGTCTACAGCCAGGGTGTCAACCAGTCGGCGCATGGCACTGACAAGGTCAATGCCATCATCAATTGTCATCTGGCCACCGGGCGCATCGGCAGGCCAGGCATGGGTCCGTTCTCGGTGACCGGCCAGCCCAATGCGATGGGTGGCCGCGAGGTTGGCGGGCTGGCCAACCAGCTTGCCGCCCATATGGGCTTCGACAGCAAGGCCGACATCGAACGCGTTTCGCGGTTCTGGAATGCACCGGAGATCGCAACCAGGGCTGGGCTGAAAGCGGTCGACATGTTCGAGGCGGCGGGCGACGGCCGCGTCAAGGCGCTGTGGATCATGGGCACCAATCCAGCTGTCTCGATGCCGGATGCCGGACGTGTGCGCGCCGCGTTGAAGGCTTGCGATTTCGTTGCCGTCTCCGATGTCACCCGAACCGACACGACACGTTTCGCCGATGTCTTCCTTCCCGCGGCCAGCTGGGGCGAGAAAGACGGGACGGTGACGAATTCCGAGCGTCGATTGTCACGGCAAAGGCCCTTCATGCCGACGCCGGGTGAAGCGCGGGCGGACTGGCGCATCATCGTCGAGGTGGCGCGTCGCATGGGATTCGCCGGGGCGTTCGGCTTCGAATCTCCGGCCTCGATCTTCCGCGAACACGCGGCGCTTTCCGCATTCGAAAACAATGGCGAGCGGCTGTTCGACATCGGCGCGCTCGCATCGATCTCGACCGAGTCTTATGAGGATTTCGCGCCGCGCCATTGGCCGGCCCGGCAGGCGGGCGCAGGTTCTCCCTTCCCATCGGGCCATACACGTCTGCTCTCGGACGGGCGATTCCCTACCCCCGACCGGCGTGCCCGTTTCATTCCGGTTCGGCACGAGGGCGTGTCGCTCCCCGTGGATTCCACCTATCCGCTGGCCCTCAATACGGGGCGGCTGCGCGACCAGTGGCATACCATGACGCGCACCGGCAGCGTGCCGCGCCTGATGGCGAATGCGCCGGAGCCGGTGATCGACCTGCACCCGGCCGATGCGGAGGCCCACCGACTGCGGGACGGTGATCTGGCACGGATTTCCTCGCGCTATGGCTTTGTCCGCGCGAAGGTGCGGGTGACCGATGCGCAGCGCCTGGGACACGCCTTCCTGCCAATGCATTGGAGCGGCCGTTTCGCGGCGAATGCCGCCGCCGGAACGTTATCGACGCCGCTCACCGATCCGTATTCCGGCCAGCCCGAATTGAAGCATGTTCCGATAGGCATCGTGCGCGAGGATACGGCGTGGGCTGGCGTGCTGATCAGCCGCCGCGACCTGCGGCCGACCGGCTTCGTCCACTGGAGCCGCACCCGGGTGCAGGGCGGCTGGGTCTACGAATTCTGCGGCACCGAAAAGCCGGATCAGGGCATCCTTTTGACCCGCAAATTTCTCGACGTTTTCCACCGCGATCACCTGCTCGAATACACCGACCGGCGCGGTCTGGCGTACCGGGCGGCTGCAGCGGACGAGACCGGCGCCATGGCGGAGGCGCTTTTGGTCGCAGCACCGGATCAGCTCCCGGCGCGGGAATGGCTGGTGTCCCTGCTCGGTTCCCGCCAGCCACTTGCCGCGGCCGACCGCCATGCGTTGCTTTCAGGCCGCTCGCCATCGCCGCTGCCCTCGGCCGGCCGTATCGTCTGCTCCTGTTTCAATGTCGGGATCAATCAACTGGCATCCGCTGTCGCCGCGGGCTGCGACAGCCTCGATGCCATCGGCAAGGAGCTGAACGCCGGCACGAACTGCGGCTCATGCCGCTCCGAGATACGGCGCATTATCGACGTCGGAGGTGTCCACGCGGCCGAGTAGACAGCCCCTGGCGATCAGATGAAGCCGGATGCGCGACGGCTCTATGGCGGGGACGTGTCAGCCGGCTCCGACGCCGTCGAAGAGCGCGTCGGCGGCTTCGCGGATCTTCGCCTCGACTTCATCGGCGGGACCGGAGCCGTCGATGATGGCATAGCTGGGAAGATAATCGGGGCCCCATGGCTGGTCGATGAACGCGGCGCGGGTGCGCGCCAGAAATTCCAGATCCACTTCCTGACGCTTGTGCGCAGCGCCATCACGCGCAAGCACACGCTGGCTGGATATCGCCGGATCGACATCGAGATAGATCGTCAGGTCTGGAACCGGCATCAGCCTGTTCAGCGACATGAGCCACGGCAGGTCCTTGAACCCTGCGGCAAGAAGCGATGTGTAGGCCGACAGAATGTGCCGGTCGGACAGGATGATCTCGCCCGCTGCCAGCCGCGGCTGCAACTCGCTCCTGAGATAGCGCAGCCGGTCCGCGCTGGAGAACAGGGCAAGCTCGGATAGAAATATGTCGGTGTTCTCGATTTCCTGGTTCAAATAGGCGCGGACGGCCGGGTCCTGCCTGAACCAGTCTGTCGGCAGCGTCGTCCGGAACACTGTGCCGTACCGTTCGAGATGCCGGGCTAGCCGATCCAGTTGCGTCGTTTTGCCGGCGCCGTCCAACCCGCAGAACGCGATAAGCTTGCCTGGAGTGCGGTTCGTCATTCTCTGTCCGCCAGTACCGTCTAAATAATCAGCCAAATTCTCATTTTTGAAGCATGCAGCAGCGCCCGATGTTGGACAAGTTCTTTTTGGGTACTCGTCGTTAAGCTGTCTACAAGGTCAAGAACTCGCTTGTCGGGCGGTCGGGATTGCTGACGATTTGGACGAGGAGCCGTTGGTAGGCCCTGGCCATCTCCTGCACGACCGCCTTCGTATAGCGGGATTTCCAGCAGCCCAGCCAGCCATGCACCTGGGTGCCTTCGCAGCGCATGAACAGATTGATGTCGTTCAGGGCGTTGTCGCTGTCATGGGGAAGAATGTGTTCGCATTGAAGATCATCAAACAGCGATTCGAAAACAGGCTCATTATCGATATGGAGAAAATTGAACAGGATTTTCGGTTGGCTGAGGTCTGTCCAGAACCGATGATGCATTCGATCGACGCGCGTCAGTCCAGGCAGCAGCGCCAGGATGGGGATCGCGCCGTGGGGCAACGCTGACAGGAAATCGATCTGCAGCTCCTTCATCGCCTCTTTGGCCGTCTTGCCAGGCGAAATGGCGATCTTTTGGAGCAGCATGCGAACGAGAAGGCCGACAACGTTATTGAATGCGGGCGAGAAGCGGCCAGAAATCGTGTGCAGGATGTAGAGGTTGTCGGACCTCGCGTAGGTCGAGAGCATCATGCCGTATGCCAGCAATGGCGCCGCAAAGGACAGAAGTGCGTTTCTTTTGCTGAAGTCGGAGAGTTTCTCAGGCAGGGCAAATTTGATTTCGGCCCATTCCGCCTGAAAGTCTATCGCCTCGACATCGACGGAAAGATCCTGCCCCAGGTCGTTTCCGGTAAATCCGCTGAGATATTTCGCCCAGAAACTCGTCGCTTTCTGCTGCGCCTCGGGTGAGGCCTGCCTGTTGTACCATTCAAGGTAATCGACGAGGTCTGCGCTTTTTTCGTCAGCGAGATAAGCCGGATCGGCATGAGTAGCATTGTAGTGTTGGGCGATTTCCTTGATCAGGACGTTGAGCGACCAGACGTCCGAGATCGCATGATGCAGAGTGATGAAAAGATAGAACTCACGCTCCGTGCTTTTCACAAGCGTGAAGTGACACAGCGGACCGCGTTCGAGATCAAACTGCCGCTTGTGCTCCTGGGTTTTGACCTTCTGGATCGAGTCCAGCTTCTGCTCGGTCGACTGGTCGCTAAAATCCCTGACTTCGAGCTTGACGATCGAGGCAGGATTGATGACCCGGACAAGGCGTGGACGGTTTGCGCGGACTCCCGGAACCTCGGAAAAACTCGTTCGCAGCGCCTGGTTCTGCTCAACCAGGATGTTGATGGCGTTTTCCAGTGCGCGAACGTCCAGCTTTCCGTGAAACCGTAGCACGGACTTCAGATGCATTAGGCCCTTGCTGTCATTCTTGCCGATCTGAACGAAATACTGCTCGATTGCGGTCAGCGATTGGAGGGTGTCCAGTGATTTTTCGGAATCGGTCTGCATGGCTCCGCACCATCATCGTTGTTGTGGAATAGTACCGAGACGCCGACGATCAAAAGCAGACCTGCGGGCGCTTGCGCGCGGCGAACTCACCGCACGGTCGTCACGTCAGTGTTCCCGCTCCCAGAGGCGGAAGCAGCAGACGGGTAGGAGTGCCTTTCTGGCCGTAAGGCTTGGCGCGGAAATTATACTCCATTTCAACGTATTCCTCGCCGCCGGCCGGATCCAGATGTACCTCCTGGCGCAGCTTGGCGAGCGCCTGTGCTCCCGAAGGATTGGGAAGGCGTTCCAGGAGCGGCCGCGAGGCATCGTAGATGTCGTCAATGAGGTCGAGAGACTTTTCGACATGGGCCACTTTCTGCTGTGGGCTATCAGCTCCTTGGAAAAAGAAGCTTTCGAGGAAGCGCTGCTTGATCGTCGCGTCCATCTCGGTTTGTTCGACATAGACCAGCAACCATTTGCGCCTGATGTTGGTTACGCCGAGCAGGCACAGAAAGCCGGTCATCTCCAGGACGACCAACTCGCGGGCAAGGTCCGCCGCCAGGTCGATCCGACCCTGATGCCATGCCCCGAGGAGGTCCAGCAGGACGGAAAAGTCGGAAGCAAACCACCTGTAGCTTAGATAGGCATATTGCGGGAGGGAGAGCTGTGACTTCAGATCCTGCAGCGCTGATTCATTGATGATGGCGCTACAGTTGAACAGGCGGTGAATGATGAACTCATCGCGGGGCTTGAGCCGTTTGGACATCATCGCCAGGTTGTCGCACGCATAGGCGTGCATCGACCTGACCTCATCGAACAGCGAGCTGAATTCCTTGCGGGTCTTGAATTCGACATCGACCTTGATTTTGCTTTGCGGCAGAACGGTGTGGATCAGCAGTACCTGCTTGGGCGTACAGCCTTTGCGCGCGATATCCCGTTCTACCGTGAGGACGCGATGATGCCGCCCGATGTCGATCATGTCGCTGGACCGCAGCTCATCGGTGATGACGTAGACATCCAGATCGGAATACAGGTTGCCCATGTCTTCCACCAGAGAGCCTGCGAGGATCACAACATCATTCGGCCGCAGGTAGCATTGGCTGGTGATGAAATCGACGTCGACCGCGATCGTACCCTTTAGAAGCTTAATTGTCTGACCAGCAGCCAACATTGCTATCTAGACTCCCCCCGAATTCTGCGCTTTCGTCACAATAATGATCTATCATGGTACGTTGTATCCAAATTTGACAAGACCCGGCCGGTTGATTGATCGGCCCTGACGACAGGTGAATAAATGGGATACTCACGAATGCCGGCTTCGGGCTGGCAGTGAAATCCGGGCAGTGAATCGAAGGAATTGAGAGATGCAACCGATCGTCGTTGGGGTGCCGGCAAACTTCTTTTCGGACATTCATTCGCATGGGATCTCGAACCGCTACCTTGAGACCCTGGTTACCCATTCCCACGCGATCCCCATGATCATCCCGTGCCTCGCGACGATGGCCAGCGGCGACGGGTTTTCAGCGGCAGCCATTGTCGCACAGCTCGACGGGTTGCTGCTGACGGGCAGCCGTTCCAATGTTCATCCAAGCCGCTATGGCGCCGCGGTGGATCCCAAAGTCACTCTGTTCGATGAAGCGAGGGATGCAACGACCCTTCCGCTCATTCATGCGGCGATAGAGGCCGGGGTTCCGATCTTCGGCATTTGCCGTGGCGCACAGGAGCTGAACTGCGCGTTCGGCGGCACCCTTCATCAGCTCGTGCACGAACTGCCTGGCAATCTGGACCACCGTGCGGTGCAAGACCTTCCCCAGCATCTGAAATATTTTCCCGCCCATGACATCGAGCCTGCTCCGGGAGGCTGGCTGGAAACAACGCTCAGGCAGCGGGGTTTCGACCTTGATGACCTGAAAATAAACAGCCTTCATGGTCAAGCGATTGCAGAGCCGGGCGTCGGCATCGCGGTCGAGGCGCGCGCACCCGACGGCGTCATTGAAGCCATTTCCGTGCCTGACGCCCCGGCATGGACTTTTGCCGTGCAGTGGCATCCGGAATGGCACACCGAGGAAGTGCCGATCAACAAGCTGCTGTTCGAAGCTTTCGCGACGGCCTGCGCCAGCCGGCAAGAAGCCCGTTTGGCGCAATTCTTCGTCAATCCGCAACAAGAGCGCAATGGATCGAGAGCGGCGTCGGCGGCTATGTAGGCGAGACTGCGCCCAACGCATCAAGCTGAAGAGACACGATGAGCGACCCCTCCAACATGCGCCGGAGCCTGGACCGGTTTTTTGCGGACAGCGCACGACTTTATCCGGACCGGCCGGCGCTTAGCATCGGCGATCGGCAGTGGACTTACGAGGCCTTGCGACGTGAATGCAATGCGATCAGGCGAAGCCTGGAAGCCGTCGGGCTTGGAGGAGCGCAGGCCAACATCGGCGTGCTGTCGGCGAAAAGCCTGGCGTCCTATGCTTCCATCATCGCCACGATGGAAAGCAACAATGTGTATGTGCCGCTCAACCCGAAGTTTCCGGTCGAGCGCCTGCTGAAAGTCATCGAGGACGCCGGCATCGAAACCGTAATTATCGATGCGGAATCCGCGCGCGCTGCCATGCCTCTCCTGCGGGATGCCCGGTTCCGGAATGTTATCCTGCCGGACAGTGAAGAGAACCCGTTCCCCGATTTCGATGGCGCCCCGACCTTTATCTGCCGGAGCGGGCCTGTAGCTGATTTGCAGGACGCCGCTTCCTTGGGGCCGGCGTCCCATCCTCCTCGCTTTGCCTATATGATGTACACATCAGGAAGCACCGGTGGCCCGAAGGGTGTCGCCGTCACCCACGACAACGCTTGTGCCTGCATCGACAGGGCGCTTCGTCTCTTCAAGACGGACCATACGGATCGTTTCAGCCAGATATTCGAACTGTCGTTCGATCTTTCGATTTGTGACATCTTCCTGTGTTGGCTCAGTGGCGGCTGTCTGTGCGTTCCGCTGCCTCAGGATCGGCTGTTCCCACTCGATTTCGTCCGTCGCAATGAAATCACCGTCTGGGGTTCCGTCCCGTCGCTCGCAAGCAATATGCGGAAGCTGAATGTTCTGAAGGAAGGCACGTTTCCCTCCCTTCGTGTCAGCTGGTTTTGCGGCGAGGCCTTCCCGGCGGAATTGGCGCAAGCGTGGTCCGAGGCCGCGCCGTCATCCAGGGTCTACAACCTCTATGGCCCGACGGAGACGACGATCTTTGTCACCCAATACCGATATGAGCCCGGCAAAAGCCCGGCCACCGGGGTCGCGCCGATCGGCGACATGCTGCCCGGCCTGGACTTTCTCGTCATCGATGGCGACGGGAAGCCGACAAGCGAGGCTGGAGAATTGTGGCTGGCGGGCGATCAGGTCGTGCCGGGTTATTGGAACAAACCGGACGCGACAGCGGCTTCATTCGTCAGACGGACGGGCAGTGAGCGCATCTGGTACCGGACCGGTGATCTTGCGAGTGTCGACGACCGCTTCGGCTTGATGTTTCACGGCCGCGTCGATCGGCAGGTCAAGATGCGCGGCAATCGGGTGGAATTGCAGGAAATCGAAGGGGCTGTTCGACGGACGGTTGGCTGCGCGACCGTCGCCGTCGTTCCGGTTTTTTCCAAGGACCAGATCTGCACGCACCTCGTTGCATTTTGCGACAAGGTGGATGGGGGGGAGGGTGCTGCCAAGAAGGCCTGCGCCAGGGAATTACCCCCCTATATGGTTCCCGAAAAGTTCATCGAGATCGACCGGTTTCCTTACAACAGCAACGGCAAGCTGGACTACAAGGAACTGTCCAGCCGGGTCGCCGATCTGTAGTTGCCCAAGCCCCGATAGAGCCCCCCGTAAGGCACCCTAAGAGGCTGCAGCCACCGTCTGCCGGGTCATTTGACAGGATCGATTTTTTAGACAAGACTAAAAATTGAGATGGTGATGCTTCAGGCAAAAACGCCGTTCGGATGGGCGCGGATCCAAGCGGTTTTTGTGGAGCGCTTGCGCTCCATGATGCTGAGATAAGGATTACCGAAACGCGAAAATCGGCATGCTCCAGTGCGTGCGACTGGTATCTGGTATGATGACGCGGCCGCCTGTTCATGATTGGTTTTCAGATTTCGACCTGCTGGATCCCGAATGGGTCGCTGAGCCATTCTCCATTTGGGACGATATGCGCAAGTCCTGTCCGATCGCGCACACGGATCGCTACAACGGCATCTATTTTCTAAGCCGTTACGAGGATGTCCGTGCGGCGGCCTATGACACGGAGCATTTCTCGTCCCGCCGCATCTTTATTCGCGAGCATGCGTCGCTGGACCCGAAGACGCCGCCGATTACGTCCGATCCTCCCCATCACCGCCCGACCCGTCTGCCGCTGATGCCCAGGTTTTCGCCGGCGGCAGTTCAGGAACTGGAGGCGCCGACGCGGGAGATTTGCGCCGGCCTCATCGACGATCTTCTAAAAAGAAACGACACAAGCCAGTGTGACGTGGCGACGGAATATGCCCTCCATATTCCCATGCGCGTCATGTTGTACATGTTCGGATTGCCCTACACGTTCAGCGCGCAATACCGGAAGTGGATTCTCGATATCCTCGAGAACGGCATCACAGATCACGCGATCTATTTGCGCGCGGTTGCGGAAATGCGGCGTGCGCTGTTCAAATTGGTGCGGGAGCGTCAGCGAAATCCAGGCGACGATCTCGTCAGTTATCTCAACACCACGACGTTCGAGGGCAAGCCGCTTGAATTCGAACAAATCCTCGGCGGACTTGCCTTGTTGATGATAGCCGGCGTCGAAACCTCCGGCAGCGCCTTGTGTTCGATATTCCTGCACCTTGCAACCAACCCGGAGGATCGCCGACGTTTGGTGGCCGATCCGGAATTGCTGCCGACCGCGATCGAGGAATTTCTTCGGGCATACTCGCCTCAGACGATATCGCGCGAAATCATCGCGGATACGAAAATGGGCGAGTGCCCGATGAAGTCGGGAGAAATGCTGATCCTGTCATTCCCGTCGGCGAACCGCGATCCGGAGGCCTTTCCTGATCCGGACCGTGTGATCCTCGATAGAAAGGAAAATCGCCATATGGCCTTTGGCGCCGGCATTCACCATTGCATTGGGGCTAACCTGGCCAGAATGGAATTGCGGGTCGCTCTGGAAGAATGGTTCAAGCGGTTTCCTGAATTTCATCTCGACAAAAGCATGCCTGTCACCTGGGCCGCAGGACCGATGCGGGGTCCGCGAACTGTGCCGGTGTTGCTCGATGCCGAGCCGAGGCAGTCTGAATGAGGGTAGGTCACTTCTCCGCGGCGTCTGACGACAGTCGTGTTGCACGCGAGAAGGGAAGAGATTGCGTAGGCCAAACAAAGCACAAGGCGGAAGCCGGGCCGAGATTTGGGCATGACTGAGTCGGTTCTTGAAAGTACCCGGCGTTCGTTTGTGTCCGAGAGCGTCGCTCTGCGGTTTTCGTCACCCTTCTTCGCCGCGCTGTCGCAATCATGCGCGGACGACCAGGACATGCTGGCCTTGGGCGAGGCTGTGCGACCTGGACAGCCGCCGGCGCAGTTCATTCTGCTGGCCGCTCAGTTTCTGGTCTTTCAGCGTCCGCAGTCGGAATGCGCTGGCTACTTTCCGTCCATGCTTGAGAAACCACGGCCGGTTGACGAGGCCTTTCCGGTATTTCGCGAATTCTGTCTTGATCGTTGCCAGGATCTGACCGCTCTCCTGTCGGAACGCACCGTCAACACGACGCTGGTCGACCGGGCGAGCTACATCTTGCCGATCCTCCACCACGTTGCTCGAGAAAGCGGGGAACCGCTTTCCCTGATCGAGATTGGTTGCAGCGCAGGGTTGAATCTTCTGTTCGACCACTACCGGTACGATTACGGCTTGGGCGTCATCGTTGGAGAGGCAAGTTCGGAAACAACGATCCGTTGCAGAATCCTCGACGGGAAGCCGCACCTCGACAATCCCATGCCGGCCATCGCCCAACGTGTCGGTGTCGACCTGGTCGAGGTGGACTGTTCCAGCGCCGATGAACGGCTATGGATGGAGGCGATGTTGTTCCCGGAGTGGATCGAGGAGCGGCGCCGCTTGCGCTCGGCACTCGCTTTCAGAGCCAGCACGCCGCTGGAGATCGTCATCGGTAACGCCCTCGATGTCCTGCCCGCGCTTATCGCGGATATGCCTGGTCCGATCTGTGTGCTGCATTCCCATAGTCTCGGTCAGTGGAGCGAAGCATCCCGCCTTGGACTTGACCGATTGCTTTGCGAACAAAGTCGAACGCGAACCCTCCATCGCATCGGCGTCGAGGCATATGGCGATCAGCCTCCGCAGCGGATTCGGGAGAGATTGATAAAAATAGCAGGCGCGGGAATTCCCCTGACCCGGAGAAGCCTTCCATGCCCGGTGGTTCACACGGTCTATGAAAATTCTTCGAGGACCGAAAGGATCATCGCGGAGGTCGATGGTCTTGGCAGTTGGATAGACTGGTATTCATGATCCACACGGATCTGGTCCTGCTTGAGTATTTGAAGCGGCGGAACGCGATCTGGTAGGATGATAGCGAAAGAGAGATGACGATGAGCGCCCAATCCACCGCCGAGGAGGTCCAGTATACCTTCACCGAAAAGGCGTCACACGACATTCACACCAGCAAGAACGTCGAGCAATTCTGTGCCCGTTTCGAGATGGAAACGAAGTGCCATCCAAGCAACCTTGTCGACAATATCCTGCGGCCGGATCAGCCGCGCGCAATTTTCGTTGCCGGCTCGATATCGATGGGAATGGCAACGAGCATCTCGGATATCGACTTCATCGTATTTGTGGATTCCCAGGACGCGCTTCTGCCGGGTGCAACTTCAAAGAAGAACAGCGACAGCGCCCTGACATTTTCCAATGACGGTGATCCGCTGTCGATTGGACACTTCATCCATCTGATCAACGGTATTGAGGTCGATATCAATATCGTGCTGGCATCGAAGATCGAGGCAATTACCCAAAGGCTCAAACTTCCCGGCCCGGAACTCAGCGATGGAGAGGTCTTGACGATCGGCCGTCTGAAAAAGGCGTGGCTGATCAGCAAGAGCGACGGCTTCCTGGATCATTGGGACGATTTTCTATCCGATTATGCCTTCGAGGTGCTTTGTGCCACGCGATTTTACTGGATGTCGCTGAAGATGCTTGAAAAAGCCCGCAAGGCGGCCTCGATGCGGGATTTTCCGGTTGCGCTCTACCTTGCCCGGATCAGCGCGGAATGCGTGTACTGGTCGTATTTCGCCAGCCGCGGCTTCTGCGCTCTCGGCACCAAATGGCTCAAGTTTGTCACGGTTTTCGATTTTAATGGCGACGACAACGCGAAACAGCTCTTCACCGGCAAAATCCCTTTGGTGTTTCCGCAGTATCAAATGGACGTGGCGGCGCTGGAGCAGCATTTCGAGACGATCGTTGGCTTCCAGCGGTCAGGCCGGGAGACGATCGAAAAGGACCTTCGGTTCAAGATCGCCTTTGCGGTATGTCCGCAGATATATCCGGTCTAGGTACAATTTTCATCGTCGGCTCGCGCATAAAGCCCCGGGGATCACGACATTCCAATCTGGATACGAGCAGGGAGGTTCGCTTGAATAATTACCCTTCGTCGCAGGTCGACACGCTGCTGCCATGCAGCAGCACTAAAGCTTTGTCCCTATGATGCTGGAGGATTCGCATACCGGCGTCGAAGAGCGGGCACCCTGGTGGGAGGAGGACTTCCTCGACATGACCACCAGCACGTTTGGCCCGGTCAGCAAGTACATCAAAAACATCATGCCGGGCTTGCCACAGCGCGGGAACGTTTTGGACCTGGGATGTGGTGACGGGCGCATCAGCCTGTTCTTTGCAGAGCATGGCTATGACGTGTTGGGTATCGATATCTCGCCAAGAGCCATCCACAAGCTGAATCATCTTGCGGAGAACCGTGGGCTGGATGTGACAGCACGCGTGCAGCAGATGGAGGATTTTGTTTTTGAGCGCGATTTTGACGTGATCGTTGCGCATGGAACGCTGCAGCTGATGGAGCGTCCCGCGTGGCAGAAACTGATCGCGGAGATGCAGCGTCGCACCTCGCCAGGGGGGCACAACATCGTGGTTGTTCTAACCGATGCCGCTCCTCCGCCGTCGGATCTCGCTCCGTTCTGTCGTGGCTTGTTTCACCGAGGCGAGCTCGCCTCTCTCTATCAGGGATGGCAGTTCATCGAAAACGAGAGCATCGTCAAGGAAGGCCAGGATGTCGGCAACGAGCTGCGATCGCTGGCTCTGGATCGGCTTGTCGCTCGACGTCCGCTCTAGGATATTCAAGCTTCACCGGGCCGGCTTTAGCTGACGACCTCGGCTTCCCAGCCAGGGGATTTTCGCGACGCCACGCGCAGCCGATGGGCAGGTTCCAACATGTTCGCACATTTGCTGAGACGAATCTCAATCCCTTGACCCTCAAGGGATTGAGGGTCTACTCTCCGCAATCGATTTCGGTTGCAAGGCATGACCCATGGACGTGGCCGCTCCGCCGGTATCCTTGTTCGATCCCCTGATCCTGCCGAATGGCGCTGTCCTCAAGAATCGCATCGCCAAGGCGGCGATGGAGGAAAATCTCGGCGACGAGCAGCAACTGCCGAGCAAGGCCATGTGCCGCCTTTATGAGACGTGGGCCATGGGCGGCGCCGGCGTCAACATATCCGGGAATGTCATTGTCGACCGGAATGCATTGATCGGTCCCTGCGGCGTGGTGCTTGACGAGCATCAACCGCTCGAGCCGTTCAGGGAGTGGGCGCGCAGATCGACCGGCGGTGGCGGCCACATGTGGCTGCAGATCAATCATCCGGGCCGACAGGTGTTTGTCACGATGGGGCAACAGGCCGTCGCCCCGTCGGCAATTCGCATCGAGATTGAGGGGAATTCACACGCTTTCCCCGTACCCCGCGCCTTGGAGCCTGACGAAATTGACGCCATTATCGGCCGCTTTGTCATGACCGCGAAGCTGACGGAAGCCGCTGGGTTCACCGGCGTGCAGATCCATGGCGCTCATGGCTACCTGATTAGCCAGTTTCTATCGCCACTGAGCAACAGACGGACCGATGCATGGGGTGGTTCGCTGGAAAATCGCGCCCGGCTGCTGCTCGATGTGGTCAAGGCGGTCCGCAGAGCGGTCTCGCCCGGATTTTGCGTTTCGGTGAAGTTGAATTCGGCTGATTTCCAGAAGGGTGGTTTTGAGGAGGCGGATGCGACGCAGGTGGTGCATTGGCTGAATGATCTGCCGATCGATCTGCTGGAGCTCTCGGGCGGCACCTATGAAAGCCCCGCCATGCAGGGTTTGCCGAAGGCAGGCAGCACAATCGAACGGGAGACCTATTTCATCGATTTTGCCCGCAGGGTGAGCGCTATCGCCCGCATGCCGATCATGGTCACGGGTGGCGTCCGGCGCCGTTCGGTCGCCCAGGAGGCGCTGGAGCCACGTAATGGAATGCCGGGCGTCGCTGTCGTCGGCATCGGCACGGCCATGATCTACGAGCCGGCGTTGCCACGGAAATGGCAGGCCGGCGAAGCGCTCGAGGTCGATATTCCGCAGGTCACCTGGCGCAACAGACCGGCCGCCAGCGTTGGCAAGATGGCGCTGGCCATGCTGCAACTGCGCCGGATCGGCAACGGACAATCGCTCAAGCCTCGCGCCAATGTTCTGCTTACGCTGATCGCCCAGCGTCTCATGATCAAGCGGCGCACCAAGAAATTCCGCGCGCGGGTCGCTGTAAATACACCGCCGGCCGTTGCCGACCCGACTGATACGCAAGGTGGATAAAACCACCGTCTGCCCGAATATTCCGTCAGGAGCAGCTCAGGCCGAAAATACGGATCGCTTCACATTGACTTCTGCGGTTGGGGTCACATTCTACCGGCGGCTGAAATAGAGCGGATCAATGTTACCTTCACAGCGCGCGTCATTCGACATTCCCGCCAGTATCTGCTTCCTCGACGCCGCCACATTCAGCCCCCAGCCATTGGCTTGCCGTGATCTCGGCCGGGAGGCCGTTGCACGCAAGAGCCGTCCCTGGGAGATCGCGCCGACATTTCCGTCCGAGCAGTACCACCGTGCACGGCAGACGGCGGCCAGCCTGATCAATGCCGATCCGCAAGACATGGCCCTGATATCGTCGGTTGGATACGGCGTTGCCGCGGCAGCGAAAATGTTGCCTGTTCCGTCCGGCTCGCGCGTCCTGGTTTTGCAGGACGATCATTCGTCGCCGGTTCTCGAATGGATGACGCGGGCGCAGTCCGGGGAGTTCACTGTCGAGGCCGTACGCAAGCCCGGCAACGGTGACTGGACCGACGCCCTTCTCGACGCGATAGGGCGAGCGAATGCCGAACCGATCGCAATCGCGTCCATATCATCGGTGCATTGGTCGGACGGTGGACTCGTCGATCTTGCGCCCGTGGCCGCCGCCATACGCGCACAGGGCGGAGCATTGCTGATAGACGCCACGCAGAGTGCCGGCGTCATCGACCTCGACGTCCGGACGCTGGATCCGGATTTCGTCGTGTTCTCCGCCTACAAGTGGCTGCTTGGACCTTACGGCCGCGCCTTTCTCTACGTTGCCAGGCGCCACCAGGAGGGTGTGCCGCTCGAGCAGACCAGCTATGGCCGGCGGGCGGTGCGGGCCGATCAGGATGTGTATTTTGCGGACTTGAACTATGTCGGCAACGCGCAGCGTTTCGATATGGGGCAACGCGATCTCGTTTCACTCGAAATAGCGTCGCTTGGTATGGAGATGGTCTCGAACTGGGGAACACAGGCCATCCGCGAGCGTCTTGCAATGCTGACCGGACGTCTCGCCGATGGGTTGAGCGGCTCCGGCGTCGGCATTCCTGATATAGGCGTCAGAGCGCCTCACATACTGAGCCTTGAATTTAGCGGCGGCATCCCAGCCGGACTCCTCAAGGGGCTTGCTGCCGAGAACATTTTTGTGGCGCGACGCCTTGGACGCCTGCGCGTCAGCCCATTCGTCTACAACGATGAAGACGACATCGACCGGTTGCTCGAAGCTTTCCGCGAGCTCCTGCCTGCCTGAAGGAAGGTCTAGCTTTTCAGGAGCTGGCTGAGGTTGGAAACCGTCGGATTCTTGAAAAATTCAACGAATTCGATTTGTTCATTATAGTGTTCGGATACGGCGACCAGCATCTCGACGACTTGCATCGAACTGCCGCCCAGTGCAAAGAAATCATCGTCGGGGCCAACGGTGTCGAGGCCAAGCAACTTGGTCCACAGCTCTCTGAGGTAGACTTCGACAGAGGCCGTCTGGTCGTTGTTTTCTAACATCTACTTTGATCCGCGCCCTCAGTCTCACGCGACATTGTACACCAATAGCTACTAGCCGTGATCATGCCGTGTGTCAAAAATTTGGCCGCGTTTCTAATTTGATACGCATAGCCTTGTTGGGTGGGCGTTGAAAGTATAACACGGATGGATGACAGGACGCGTCACCGCCATCATAGCAGGTGTGCCTGCGGGCTGCCGTGACGGCAGCCTTACCTCAGGTCCGGATAGGCAATGAAGGATCTCAGCTTCGATCTGGTCGCGGGCGAGGTGAAGGAAATTGCTCCCGGGGTGAGGGCCGTCGTCGCCGGCAACGAGGGGCCGTTTACATTCAAAGGCACGGTGACATACATCGTCGGCCAAGGTCAGGTCGCCATCATCGATCCGGGCCCGGATGAACCCGCGCACATCGATGCAGTCCTGGAAGCGCTGCGCAACGAGACCGTTACGCATGTCTTCGTCACGCACACCCATCGCGATCATTCCTGCGCGAGCGGGGCGATCAAGGCCAGGACCGGCGCGATGGTTTTGGCGGAAGGCCCCCATCGTCTGGCGTGGCCACTGGAGGAGGACGATTCGAATCCCCTCGATGCCAATGCCGATTTCGACTTCCGTCCCGATTTCGTGTTGCGGGACAAGGATACGGTGACCGGCCCCGGATGGACGATCGAAGCCGTCGCCACGCCGGGTCATACGCCAAACCACATGGCCTATGCGCTCAGGGAAGCTTCTGCACTGTTTTCCGGCGATCATGTGATGGCGTGGTCGACGTCCATCGTGGCGCCGCCGGATGGCCTGTTGAGCGACTACATGGCTTCGCTATGGAAACTGCAAGAGCGCGACGAGACCGTTTATTTTCCCGGTCACGGCAATCCGGTCCGCAACGTCCCTCTTGCGCTGCGCACCTATATCCGCCACCGGCAGGGGATCGACGCATCGATCTGCAAGCGGCTTTCGGACGGGCCGATGACGATCCCGGCCTTGGTCCGCGCGATCTACGGCGACATCGACGCCAAACTCGCTGGCGCCCTGTGCCTGTCGCTGCTTGCGCATGTGGAAGATCTGATGGCGCGCCAGAACGTCATCGCCGAAGGCCCGTCGACAATGGCCAGGCTGTATCGTCTGGCCGCCTGAGGCGGCGTTCCGACACCACTCGACAAGCCGAAGCCGCGTTCAGACTTTCGATGGCGGTAATTGGCGCACCCGACAGGATTCGAACCTGTGACCTCTGCCTTCGGAGGGCAGCGCTCTATCCAGCTGAGCTACGGGTGCTTCCGGAACGGCGATCCGTCGCCGAAAACAGGCCAGCCGGAGAACCGGTCGGCCACGGCTTCTTAGCGGAAGCCGGGGCCGGCTTCAACGGACAAATGGAATGGTGCTGTCTCGTCAGCCAAGGTCAAATTCGAAACCTGTGGGCACGCGGAAGCCATAGGCTGGTGCGCCGGCGTTCGTTCTCTCATCCAGGCGAAAAGGTTCCGGGGTGGCGGACGAAGCCGTCGCTGGCCGCGAGCAGGCGTTGCGTATAATCGTGGCTGGCCTGCCGCGTCGCCAGTTCGGCTGCTGACAGCATCTCGACCGTTTCGCCGTTACGCATCACCATCAGCCGCCCGCACATATGGGTGACGACGGCGAGATCGTGGCTGACCATCAGGAAAGTCAGGCCCCTGGCGCGCCGCACCTCCTCCAGCAGGTTCAGCACTTCAGCCTGTACCGACGCGTCGAGCGCCGAAGTCGGCTCGTCGAGCAAAAGGATCGACGGTTCGAGAATGAGCGCGCGCGCGATCGCGACGCGCTGGCGCTGGCCGCCGGATAGCTGGTGCGAGTAGCGGAAGCGGAAGCCGGAGCCGAGGCCGACCTCGTCCAGCGCGCGCTGGATCCGGGTTTCGCCGTCGCCGATGCCATGCACGGCCAGAGGCTCCTGCAGCAGCCGGTCCACGGTCTGGCGTGGGTGTAGCGAACCATAGGGGTCCTGGAACACCATCTGCACCTGGCGGTAGAACGCCTTGTCGCGACGTGGGCCGAGCTTTTGGCCGTTGACGGAAATCGTCCCGGCGCTGACGGGCGCGAGGCCGGCGACGGCGCGCAGCAGCGTCGACTTGCCGGAGCCGGATTCCCCGACCAGCCCGAAGGATTCGCCGGCCTCAACCTCCAGGCTGACGCCATTCAGTGCATGAAACCGGTCGTAGACCACCTGGAGATCGGTAATGGAGATGGCGGCGCTCATGTCGCCCACTCCGCTTTGCGCGCTAGCACGGGTAGCGGATGACGATCTGCCCCGATCTTCGGCATGCAGTCGAGCAGGCCCCGCGTGTAGGGATGTTCGGCATTGTGAAGTTCGGATGCCGGCAACTGCTCCACCACTTTACCGGCATACATGACCACGACGCGATCGCAGAACGAGGACACCAGCCGCAGGTCGTGGGAGATGAAGATCAGCCCCATGCCGTGTGTCGAGACCAGCCGGTCGAGAATGCCCAGCACATCGAGTTGTACGGTAACGTCGAGGGCCGAGGTCGGTTCGTCGGCGATCATCAGTTCCGGCCCGGCGATCAGCATCATGGCGATCATGGCCCGCTGACCCATGCCGCCCGATACTTCATGCGGGTGCAAATTGAAAACCCGCTTCGGATCGCGAATTTGCACCGCCTCCAGCATTGAAAGGGCGCGGTCGCGCGCCTCGGCCCGGGCGACGTTCTCATGCGCCCGCAAGGTCTCGACGATCTGGCTACCGATGGTCATGACCGGATCGAGCGAATATTTCGGATCCTGCAGGATCATGGCGATGCGCTTCCCCCGGAGGGCGCGCCGTTCGCGAGGCGTCATCTTCAGCATATCCTTGCCGTCGAAGGCCAGTGTCCTGGCCGTCACCACCGCCTGAGGCGGCGTCAGCCCCATGATGGCGCGGCCGGTCTGCGACTTGCCGGAGCCGGATTCGCCAACGATGCCCAGCCGCTCGCGCCCGAGCGAAAAGGAGACCCCGCGCACGGCTTTGATCTCGCCGGTGCGGGTCGGATAGGTGACGCGCAGGTCGTCGACATCGAGCAGCGGCGTCATTGGCCGCCGCTCCTTGGATCGAGCGCGTCCCGCAGGCCGTCGCCCAGAAGGTTGAAGCCCAGCGATACGATCAGGATCGCGCCACCCGGGGCTGCGGCCACCCACCACTGGTCGAGGATGAAGCGGCGCCCCGAGGCGATCATGGCGCCCCATTCGGGGAGCGGCGGCTGCGCGCCGAGGCCGACGAAGCCGAGGCCTGCCGCGGTCAGGATGATGCCGGCCATGTCCAGCGTCACCCGCACGATCAGCGACGAGATGCAGAGCGGCATGATGTGGCGCAGCACGATGTGGAAGGGCGAGGCACCCATCAGTTGAACCGCCTTGATGTAGTCGGAGTTGCGCACTGTCAGCGTTTCGGCGCGCGCGATGCGGGCATAGGGCGGCCAGGAGGTGATGGCGATGGCAAGCACAGCGTTTTCGATGCCGGGGCCGAGCGCCGCGACGAAGGCGAGCGCCAGGATCAGCTTGGGGAAGGCGAGGAAGATGTCGGTGATGCGCATCAGGATCGCGTCGATCCAGCCTCCGGCATAGCCGGCGACGGTGCCGACCAGCAGGCCGACGGGTGCCGCGATGATCGCCACCAGCGCCACGACGTACAGCGTCAGGCGCGAGCCGTAGATGATCCGTGAAAGGATATCGCGTCCGAGGTCGTCGGTGCCGAATATATGCGCTGAACTGGGCGGCAACAGCCGGGCGTTCTTGAGATCGCCGATCGTGGCCGATTGCGGCGCTAGCACGTCGGCGAGCGCCGCCACGACCAGAAGCGCGACGATGATGCCGAGACCGACCATGGCAAGGCGGTTCGACGAAAATCGACGCCAGGTGACATAGGCGCGACCGAGCCGGGCCTGCAGGCGCGAGGCCGGGCGTTCGCTGAGCAGCCATTCGCGACGGGTTCGGGCAATCTCGCTCATGCCGCCTTCGTCCTTGGATCGAGCACGCGGTAGAGCAGGTCGGACAGAAGGTTGATGCCGATGAACACCGAACCGATGAGGATGGTGCCGCCGAGCACGGCGTTCATGTCGGCGTTCTGCAGCGAATTGGTGATGTAGAGGCCGATTCCCGGCCAGGAGAAAACTGTTTCGGTCAGCACGGAGCCTTCGAGCAGCCCGGCATAGGAAAGCGCGATGACCGTCACCAGCGGCACCGCCGCGTTGCGCAGCGCATGGCCCCAGATGATGCGGGTTTCGGACAATCCCTTGGCGCGCGCCGCGACGATGTATTCCTGTGTCAGTTCGTTGAGCATGAAGGACCGCGTCATGCGGCTGATATAGGCGAGCGAGAAGTAGCCGAGCAGCGATGCCGGCAGGATGATGTGGCGCGCGACATCGCGAAAGACGTCCCACTGGCCCTGCATCGCCGAATCCAGCAGGTAGAAGCCGGTGACCGGCGTAAAGCTGTATTCATACACGATGTCGATGCGGCCGGGATAAGCCACCCATTGTAGCTTGGCGTAGAACAGCACCAGCGCCAGCAGCCCAAGCCAGAAAATGGGAATGGAATAGCCGAGCAGGCCGATCACCCGCACGAACTGGTCGGTGAGAGAACCCCGGCGTACCGCTGCCAGCACGCCGAGCGGCACGCCGATGACCGAACCGATCAGCGTGCCCAGCGTGGCAAGCTCGATCGTCGCCGGGAAGGCGCGGCGCAGATCCGTCATCACCGGGTTGGTGGTCAGCACCGAGTTGCCGAAATCGCCGCTCAGCGCGTTCTTTATGTAGAGATAGAATTGTTGGATGAGCGGCAGATCGAGACCCATCTCACGCCGCGTGCGCTCGACGACGCTGGGCAGCGCCCGGTCTCCCAGCACCGCCAGCGCCGGGTCGATGGGGATGACGCGGCCGATGAAGAAGGTGACCGCAAGCAGCCCGAGATAGGTCGTGATCGCGATGACGAGGAAGCGGGCGACGGCCAACGCCAACCCGGTGGCGCGCCGCCCGCTGGTGCGCCCCGACTGCCGTGTTTCGACCGCGTTCAAGCAGACCGGCCCCGCCACCTATTCCTTGGTTATCCCCCAGACGAAGTTGGTGTCGAAGCTCGGGCCGAGCTTGAGGCCCTTCACATTGCCGCGCAGTCCGGCGACTTCCAGTTGCTGGTGGATAATGATGAAGGGGCTGGTGTCGAGCACCTTCTTCTGCAGTTCCTGATAGAGGGCGGCACGCTTGGCGGAATCCTTTTCCACCAGCGCCGCTTCCGTTTCCTTGGAGAGCTCTGGAATGTCCCACGCATTGCGCCAGGCAAGCGTAGCCACCTTGCCAGCATCGGAATTGTCGGGATTGGAGGCGAAGGTCTGGGCATTGGAGTTCGGATCGAAATAATCCTGGCCCCACTGGCCGATATAGATGTCGTGGTTGCGGGCACGATATTTCGTTAGCGTCTGCTTGCCATCGCCTGGAATGATCTCGACCTTGACGCCGGCCTGTCCGGCGGTCTGCTGGAAGGATTCGGCCATGCCTGTCACAGGCTGATTGTTCCGCACATCCATGGTGACGGAGAAGCCGTCCTTCAGACCGGCTTTTTCAAGAAGCTCCTTGGCCTTGGCGACATCGAGCTTGAAGGGATTTTCGTCCAGTTCGCCGAGCACACCCTTGGGCAGGAAGGTCTGGTGGATCTCGCCGATGCCTTTCAGGATGGTCGAGCCCAACGCGTCATAATCCACCAGGTATTTGAGCGCCTGCCGTACCTCCGGCTTGGCGAGGTTCGGATTCTTCTGGTTGAGGCTGATGTAGTAGACCGTGCCCTTCGGCGCGCTCGTTGTGGCGAGTTCCGTGTTTTTCGAGACCGCATCGTAGTCGTTCGGTTCGAGATTGCGGGCGACGTCGATGTCGCCGGCCTCGAGCGCAAGGCGCTGGCCCGAACTTTCCTTCATGTGGCGGTAGATGACGCGGGCGAGCTTCGCCTTGTCGCCATGGTAATTCTCGTTGCGCTCCATGACGACGACCTCGTTCGCCCGCCATTCCCGAAGCTTGTAGGGACCGGAGCCGGCATAGCCGGTCTTCAGCCATTCATTGCCGAAGTCGTTGTCGTATTTGTAATCGGCGCTTGGCGTCATCGGCTTGACATGTTCAAGAACCAGCTTCTTGTCGACGACGGAAGCGACGGTTGCCGACAGGCAGTTCAGCACGAAGCTTGGTGCATAGGGCTTGTCGACGGTGAAGACGAAAGTCGTCTCGTCTGTCGCCTTCGCTTTTTCTGCCACGTTGTCACCGTTCAGGCCGAATTGCGAAAGGATGAAGGCGGGGCTCTTGTCGAGCTTGACGGCGCGTTCGAAGGAATAGGCGACATCCTCGGCGGTAATCGGGTTGCCGGAGGCGAACTTCATGCCGGTCTTGAGTTTGAACGTGTAGGTCAGTCCGTCATCCGAGACGGTCCAGCTTTCGGCCAGGTCGCCCTTGACCTTGGATGTATCGTCGAGATCGAGACGCACCAGAAGGTCATAGGTGTTGCCGGTGACCTCGGCGGTGGAAAGTTCGAAGGCCTCGCCGGGGTCCATGGTGATGATGTCGTCGATGGCAAAGCCTTCGACCAGCGTATCGGCGGGAGTGACCGCGAAAGCGGGTCCGGCCAGGAGGACAGCGGACAAGGCGGCGCCGGCAAGCAGGGAGCGCGAGTGGGCAGCCAGTCTTTGCATCATCATCGAATTGTTCCCTTTGCTTTCGCTTTGTTTTCCTATTCATGCGCTCTTGGCCGAGAACGTCAAGCCTGCCCGGAATTTGACATTCCGATGCCCTCAAGGCTGACCTGACCACGCCTTGCATTTGGGCAAGATGAAACGGCCCCGGGAAGCGCGCGGCGCCAGCGTGCTTGGACAGCGCGCTGGATCGATGACGGCGGATTGTCTTAGTAAGGCTGCACGCCCGGCGGGGGCAGCCCGCCGATTGGCGCAGGCGTCGCCGATTGCGGAACCTGCGGCCGAGGCTGGCTGTCGGCATTGAAAACGACCCTTGTCGTGCCCGACCCCGGCGAGAGCGTCCGTCGCAGAAGCGCTTCGACGTGGTCGTTACGCTGCCTCGCGCTGTCGGCGCCCATCACCACGATCACCAGGCGTCGCCCGTCCGCATCGTAGGACGTCACGATGTTGAATCCGGACGCGCGGATATAGCCGGTCTTGATGCCATCGACACCGCGCACGCGGCCGAGCATATCGTTATGGCCCTTTACGAGCCTGCCTCGGAACATCAAATCGGTCGCCGAGAAATAGAAGTAATATTGCGGGAAGCGGGAGCGCAGGGCGATACCCAGAACCGCCATGTCGAGCGCGGTGGTATGCTGCGCGGCATCCGGCAGGCCCGATGCATTGCGGAAGACGGTGTTGCGCATACCGATCTGGCGCGCCTTCGCCGTCATCATCGCGGCAAAGCCGTCCTCGCTGCCGCCGAGATATTCCGCCACCGCAACGGCCACGTCGTTTGCCGATTTGACCGTCAGCGCCCTTATGGCGGAATCGACATCGATGCTCTCGCCCGGCCGGAATCGGAGCTTGGTCGGCGGCTGGGACGCCGCATGGGCGGAAACCGGTATCTGGGTCTCCTTGCTCAGGCGACCCGTTTCCAGCGCATCGAAGACGAGATAGAGCGTCATCATCTTGGTCAGCGAAGCCGGATAACGTTGCGCGGTGGAGTTGACGTCGAACAGGCTCTTGCCGGTGCGCGCATCGACGACGATGGCGGCGTATTTCTCCGCCGGCGCCGGCACGGTCAACAGGGCTTCCGGGGGCGTCGTCGTCGCGCACCCGGCTACGAAAAGCAGCAGGATGGACGCGGCGAAGGCTCGAACGAGGGAGGAATGGAATTTATGCAAGGCGGCCTGTTGCGGAGGTGACGGTTGCTGAGACGGGGCGCAAACTATCCTAAGCACCTCCCGGCGTCCATTTGGTTAATGCGCTTCTCCTCAGCCCTGATACCGCGTCAAAACAGTTGCTCAAAATCCTGAATGGCACACGCCAAAAGCTGGCTTGCCTCCGTCGCTGTGGCTAACATCACGCGAGCCGCGAAGCGGCAAAGACAACCGAGGAAGGATACGGCACGTGGACAGCGTCACGATCAAGGCGAAGGGCATATCCGTGACGGTGGACCTTGCGGTCGGGCATCTGGCCGATATGGTGGTCGAGACCGGTGGCCGCACCCTGAGCCCGCTGCATCGCGCGCCATGGATCGACGAGCCGCAAGGCACCATTCCGGCCGATTTTCCGGCTGGCAGCGCCCGCCTCTCCGGTGATTTCCTGTGCGCGCCGTTTTCGCGCAGCGATGTCGAGGAGGCGCCGCTGCATGGCTGGCCGGCCAACAGCCGGTGGGATTTGATCGACACGTGGCAGCGCGACGGCGAATCCGGCGCGCTGCTCCGGCTCCAGTGCAAGGTGATGGGCGCGACGGTGGAAAAGCGGCTGACCCTGCGGGACGGCCACCCGTTTCTCTATCAGGAGCATGGCTTCACGGGCGGCTCCGGGGGCATTTCGGTCGCGCATCATGCGATGACGGTCATGGCGAAGGGCGGGCGGCTGGCATTCTCGCCGAAGCGGATTGCGGCGACGGGCAGTGACCCGCTGGAGCCGGACCCGACGCGCGGTCGCTTCCTGCTTGCCTATCCCGCACAGACACAGGACCTCACCCGCTTCCCCACGAACGACGGCGGCACGCTGGATTTGACGAAATACGCGATGGACCGTCGGCATGAGGATTTCGTTACGCTGGTCGAGGCCGAACATGAAGGGCCGGGCTGGACCGCCGTGGCGCGCGCTGCCGAAAAGGACCTCGTTCTGGTGCTGAAGAACCCGGCCGAGCTGCCGATCACCATGCTGTGGATTTCCAATGGCGGCCGAGATTACGCGCCCTGGAACGGTCGCCACCGCGGCGTCATCGGCATCGAGGATGGCCGCGCGGCGGTCGGACACGCGGCGTCGCTGGGCGACAACTGGCTGAAGCGGCAAGGCATTCCGACTGCTTTCGAACTGGCTGATGGGCGTCGCGCCGCGTTCCGCCAGATCATCGGTTCGGCGTTGCAGGCCGACGGCAACCCGCCAAGGGACATCAGCGTCGATGGCGACAAGCTGGCAATTGAAATGGCGGATGGCAGCACCAGCGAGCTGCCATTCGACGGTGCTTTCCTGAGAGAGTTCACGCCGCTTTGACGGTTTCTCGTGGCCGGCGGGTTTGAAGTTTCGTCGATCTGCCGTCACAGTAGGAGCCGACCTGCAACGGCATGACCCATGATTCGAACCAGAAGACGGTAGAACCATGTCCGAGATCGCTCACATAGCAGCTTCCATTTTCAAGCGTGCCGGCAAGGCCGGCCGCTTCATCGTGGCCATCGCGGGGCCGCCGGGCGCGGGAAAATCAACCATTTCGGCCACTTTGCACGACGTGCTGCCGGAGGGCACGGCAGCCATCGTGCCGATGGACGGCTTCCATTTCGACGATGTCGTGCTTGAGCAACGCGGGCAAAGAGCGAGGAAGGGCGCGCCCGAAACGTTCGATTTCGCCGGCTTCGAGGTTCTGCTCAAGCGCATCCGCGCCGGCGAGCCTGACATTGCCGTCCCGGTCTTCGACCGCAGCATGGAGCTGTCGCGCGCCGCGGCGTCGGTCATTGCTGCCGACATAAAATTCATCCTCGTCGAAGGAAACTATCTGCTTTTGGATGAGGAGCCTTGGTCGCGCCTGGGTCCGATGTTCGATTTCACGATTTTCATCGATGTGCCGCGCGCCGAACTGGAGCGCAGGCTCCGCCAGCGCTGGCGTGATCATGGCCGGGCGGAAGAGGAAGCTCTTGCCTGGATCGCGTCGAATGACATGCCGAATATCGAACGTGTGTTGGCGCGCCGGCGACGCGCCGACCTTGTATTGGATCATGAGCTTTAAGAGCGTGCAAACGGCTTCCGGAACCGTTGGGAAGCAAAGTCGTTTAAGGAGTTGACGGCAATTCCGCCGGCCAATGAGGGAAATGCAATGGCGACGACGAAAGCGAAGAAGCCGGCAACGGCTGGAAAGACTGTACAGGCAAAAGCACAGCAGGCCGCCAAGGCGGGCGCCGGCAAGGCCGTGGCGGAACGCTCCAAGGATGCCAAGCCCGCATTCGGCAAAGCCGCCCCGAAGCGCGTGACGCCGACGGCAACGGCGGCTGCCTCTAAGACGGCTTCCGCTGCGAAGTCGTCCGTCAAGGCCGGCGCGGCGAAGGCAAGTTCCGCGGCAAAAAGCGCTGCGGCCCCAACGGCGTCAACAAAGGCCACTGCCGCCAAGACGACGAAATCGAAGAAGAGCTCCGACGATTCGATCGTCTCCTCTCTGGCGCGGACCGTGAAAGCAACGGCCAATGTGGCGGTCGGAGCGGCGGTCGCCACGGCGAAGGGGGCGGCTTCCTTGGTCGGCGGCAAGAAGTCTTCTCAAAGCAAGACCGGTTCGAAGGCGAAATAAGCTTCGCTTAGTCAGGCAGAGGGAATGGCCAGGCCGCGCTGTACCGCCGGCCTCGCTAGCCCGCGCTCGAGCCATGCCGCCAGACTGGTGAACTCGTCGAAGCCGACGATCTCGCGCGCTTCATAGAAGCCGATGAGATTGCGGACCCAGCCGAGCATGGAAATGTCGGCGATGGTGTAGTCGTCGCCCATCAGCCAGGCGCGGCCTTCGAGACGCGTGTTCAGCACGCCGATGAGCCGGCGCGACTCGCTGCGATAGCGTTCCAGCGGCCGTTTGTCGGCGATCTCGCGGCCGGCGAATTTGTGGAAGAAGCCGAGTTGCCCGAACATCGGGCCGATCGCCGCCATCTGGAAAAACACCCATTGGATGGTCTGGTAGCGCTGGGCCGGATCGGCGGGCAGGAACTTGCCGGTCTTTTCGCCCAGATAAACCAGGATGGCGCCCGATTCGAACAGCGCCAGCGGCTGGCCGCCGGGACCGGCCGGATCGATGATGGACGGTATCTTGCCGTTCGGGTTGAGCGACAGGAATTCCGCTCCCCAGGTCTCGTCCTTGCCGATGTTGATGTAGTGGGGTTCGTAAGGCAGGCCGGTCTCTTCCAGCATGATCGAGACTTTGACGCCGTTAGGCGTCGGCGCTGAATAGAGCTGCAGCCGGTCTGGGTGCTTCGCCGGCCAGCGCTCGGTGATCGGGAAAGCTGACAGGTCGGCCATTCGAGGTCCTCAGACGGACTTGAAGGCGAGCACCGCATTGGTGCCGCCGAAAGCAAAGGAATTGGAGATCGACACACGCAGCGGTCGCTCGCGCGCGACATTGGGCGTCACGTCCAGATCGCATTCCGGATCGGGTTCGCGGTAGTTGGCGGTCGGCGCCACCAGGCCTTCTTTCATGCCCATGATGCAGGCGATCATCTCCAGCGCGCCGGATGCGCCGAAACAATGCGCATGCATGGATTTGGTCGATGAGATGGAAAGCTTGCGCGCATGCTCGCCGAACACCCGCTTGATCGCGACAGTCTCGATCTGGTCGTTGGCCTTCGTTCCGGTGCCGTGGGCGTTGACATAATCCACGTCTTCCGGGTTCAGACCGGCATCGGCAAGGCAGAGGCGCATCGCCGCCTCCGGACCCTCGATCGTCGGTGCGACGATGTCGGAGGCATCCGCCGACATGCCGACGCCGGCGACTTCGCCGAGGATCGTGGCGCCGCGCGCGCTGGCGTGTTCATAGCTCTCAAGCACCGCCATCCCGGCGCCTTCGCCGATGACCAGGCCTTGGCGGTCGGCCGAAAAGGGCCGGCAGGTATCAGGCGCAAGCACCCGAAGCGCTTCCCAGCCCTTGAGGATGGCCCATATCAGCGGCGCGTCCGTGCCGCCGGCCAGCATGACATCGGCGCGGCCGAGACGAATCTGGTCCACCGCCGAAGCGATTGCATGATTAGCGGAAGCACAGGCGGAGGTGACGCCGAAGACTGGACCGCGAAGCCCGAGATTGATGCTGACCTGTCCGGAAGCGGCGCTCGGCATCACCTTCGGCACGGTGAAAATGCCGGCCCTGGTCCTGCCTTCAAGAAGGATGGCCCGGTAGTTCTCTTCGATCGCTTCCCAGCCGCAGACACCGACGCCGACCGACGCGCCGAAACGCGCCGCGTCGCCGTCCCTGGCGGACAGTCCGGAATGACGCATGGCTTCGCGAGCAGCGATGACGGCCAGCACGCTGAAGCGGTCCATCGTCACCATCTGCTTGCGGTCGATGCCGTGGTCGGGCATCGCCTTGATCTCTGCGCCGATCCGCACTTTCAGATCGTGCAGCTCGCTGTTGACGAGCGGGCCGATGGCCGAACGCCCGGCGCGCATCTCGCCCCAGATGCTCGCAACATCGTTGCCGAGGCCGCAGATGCCGCCCAAACCGGTGATGACGACTCGTTTGTGCATTGAGCGCTCTTGATCAGCCTTTTTTTGCGATCAGCACGCGAACGGCCTCAACCATGTCGCCGACATTCTTGAGATTGCTCCAGGCGTCGACGGTGTTCATCTCGATTTCGATGCCATACGCCTCTTCAAGGTCGAAAATGATCTCGGTGAGTTCAAGGGAATGGATGCCTAGCGCCGTCAATTCGGTCTTCGTGGTGATTTCGCCGCCATTGGTGTCGGCGTGAGCCTTGATCTTTTCGATGATGTCGGTTGCCAACTCGTCAGCCATCCGGTTCCTTCCCCAATATAAGCTTTCCGACGCTGCGGCGCTTTTTTGCCTCTTTAATTCAGCCATGCCGCGGAATCTGCCCCGCCCGGGCCTCAGGCAGCCTTAGAGGTCATCCTCTATAGAAACCGAAACCGTGGGTGGCAACAACGGATATCGACAAAGCTGCCGCAGTGCTTAACCTGTCGCCGATGAACAGCATGAGCGACATTTGCCGCTCGCCACCTGTGGCGCAGCGGTCTGCCGGAACGGCTCGCCTGTCCTGCGGGCAGAGCGGCGGGCGGACAAGGCTGCAAAGACTGTATCAGGAAGGCTCGGCAAAAATTCGGTTGCCTCATGTGGCGGACGGACCGCTGGAAGCCGTTCTCATCAACACGTCCGGAGGTCTGACGGGCGGTGATCGGTTGCGCTGGGCGGTCGATATCGGACCCGGCGCAGCCACAGTGGTGACCACGCAGGCCTGCGAGAAGATCTATCGCGCCGCGTCCGGCCGGGCCGAGACCGATGTCCGGCTGAATGTCGGGACAGGGGGGCACTTGGCATGGCTGCCTCAGGAAACCATCGTCTTCGACCGCGCTGCCTTTTCCCGCAGACTCGACGTTGATTTGGCCAGGGATGCCCGGGCGCTCATTCTGGAGGCAACCTTGTTTGGCCGGCGGGCCATGGGCGAAAGTGCCGAATTCGGGCTGTTTCGGGATCGTTGGCGCGTCGTCGCCAACGGCAAGCTCGTCCACGCCGAAGACTTCAGCATCGGCCCGGAGATCGCCGCCAGGTTGCGCCACGCCGCAGTGCTGGGCGGGGCGGTCGCTCTGGCGACGGTGCTCGTCATTTCTCCCGATGCGGAAGCCAGGCTCGACGCCGTGCGCACCATGATCGGCGAAAAAGGCAGCGCAAGCTTCTGGACAATCGGCCAGACTGGCAAGCTTCTTGCGAGGCTTTACGACACAGACGGCTACAGCCTGCGCCAACGGCTCGTGCCGCTTGTCAGGCTGCTCAACGGACAGGCCGGGCTGCCCAAATTGTGGTCACTCTAGGGACGATGCATGAACCTGACGCCGAGGGAAAAGGACAAGCTTCTGGTGGCGATGGCGGCCATCGTCGCCCGCAAGCGGCTTGAACGCGGCGTCAAGCTCAATCATCCGGAGGCTATCGCGCTGATAACTGACTTTGTCGTCGAGGGCGCCCGCGATGGACGCCCGGTCGCCGAACTCATGGAGGCCGGCGCCCATGTCGTTACCCGCGCTCAAGTGATGGAAGGCGTGGCGGAGATGATCCATGACATCCAGGTCGAGGCGACGTTTCCTGATGGCACCAAGCTGGTGACCGTGCACGAACCGATAAGATGAAGACGATGATGGAAGCGCGCGGCCTGCCTGCACGGCCCACTTCAACAAGAGGACTGCGATGATGTGCGCTTTTGCCAAGAAAACAACGTTGACCGCCTTGCTCCTCCTGGCTGCCGTGGCGCAGGCCTATGCCCATATCGGCTCGGGCACCGTTTCGTCTTTTCATTCCGGCTTCATGCATCCCCTGTCGGGGCTGGACCACATGACCGTTATGGTCGCCGTTGGGCTCTGGGGTTCGCTTAAGGGCAGCAAGGCCATATGGGCGTGGCCACTGGCCTTTGTCGCCGTCATGATGCTCGGCAGCATGCTTGGAATGGCGCAGATGCCGCTGCCGTTGGTCGAGCCTGGCATCCTGGCTTCAGTCGTCGTGCTTGGACTGATGGTTGCATTGGCCATCGACCTGCCGATCGCGGCGGGCATTGCGATCATCTGCCTGTTCGCCCTGTTTCATGGCCACGCCCACGGCGCCGAGGCGCCTGACAATGCCGGCGGGTTTGAATACATGGCGGGCTTTGCGTTGGCGACCGCCTTGCTGCACGCCACGGGCATCGGTGTCGGGCTCGGCCTTGGCTTGCGGTTCCGTCGACTTGCCCGGGCGGCTGGCGGTGTTTGCGCGGCGCTCGGCGCCGGTCTCATTCTCGGAATGATTTGAGATGATACCTGGTGAAATCATTCCAGCCGCCGGTGAGGTCGAACTCAACGCCGGACTGCCGAGGGTGACCCTGAAGGTGGCCAATACAGGAGATAGGCCGATCCAGGTCGGCAGCTACTACCATTTCTTTGAAACCAATCAGGGCCTGCGCTTCGACCGCGAAAAGGCGCGCGGTATGCGTCTCGACGTCGCCGCCGGTACGGCTGTTCGCTTCGAGCCGGGTCAGGAGCGTGACGTCACGCTGATTCCTCTCGGCGGCAAGCGCGAGGTCTACGGCTTCAGGCAAAAGGTCATGGGCAAATTGTGAACAGGCTTCCCTGGAGAATCGCAGCGAACGCGAATCCGTGGTCTGCGGTGTCATTTGGCTGGCTTGGCCGCCGCATAGACGGTGACGTTCCTCGGACCATCGAACGAAATAGCCAGAACGTCCTGGGCAAGCACGCGGCGCGAATCGATCGCGTGGAAAAACAGAGCGTTGGCTTCGATCTCCTGCCGCAGTTCCGCGACTTCGGCCTCGTGCTCCTTGACCTTGCTTTCGATTTCTGGCGGCGGGCCACCTTCGCTGCGCGCCGCGTCCGTCAGGAACACGATATCGATCTTGTCCAGCATCGAAGTCTTGCGAACCTCGCCGATCGTTTCGCTGGTCCGCTCGATTGCAGCGATGACGTTCTTCTCATCGGCGATCACGGGTTTTTCTTCCTGGGTGACCTCGGAGCCGATGATCTTGTCGATCGATTGGGTGGAATCCAGCCCTTGCGCGTTCAGCACTCCGGTCGGCGCAGCCAAAACCAGCAACGCGCTGATCGCAATTGCGTGAAGCCAATTGGCGTTCAAATCATTGATGGTCATGTCTTCCCTCCTGACGTCATGTCGGTTCGCACACTAATGCGAAACGAAACCGATTTGCAGAAGGTTCCTGCGGCGCGACGGGTCGCGCTGGCTTTGGCCCGCCGCGCTGCGGGATCAGCTTGCCTTCTTGGTAATCAGCGTCAAGGCGCCGTCATTGCCCATGCTGGCCGCGACGACCTGGGCCGACGTCAGCCCCTCGGCTTCGAGCGCGGATTTGACCTGCGGCATGGTGTCGATGGAACCGCGCAATTGCTGAAGCTCGGCATCGCTGCTTTTGGCGACCACGGCGTTGACCTGTTCCTTGGTGTCCGCTGGCAACTGCTCGATATCGACGATCTTCACGCTCTTGATCGTGGGTTGGGCCGACGGGGCGGCCTGAGCCGGAGCCGGCGTTGTGGGAGCAGGTTGCTGCTGCGCGCTGGCGGCAGCCGTCAGCATCATCGCCGCGCTGGCGGCAAGTATCGTCAGTTTACGCATGGATTTTCCCTTCCTTCGAATGATGAATTGTCGGGCAACGCGCGCAGTGCATACGGAAAATGGGATGAGAAGCCGCCGCCCATCGGGTTATTGCGTGACCATAAAGCGGCGGCAATGTGGAGCGCGGTCTTTACCGTGCTGCCTGTAGGGAGCACCCGTTGATGGCACAGATTTCCCGCACCGCCTATGCCCGGATGTTCGGGCCGACAGTCGGCGACAAGGTTCGTCTTGCCGACACGGAACTCTTCATCGAGGTAGAGAAGGATTTTACCGTCTACGGCGAAGAAGTGAAGTTCGGCGGCGGCAAGGTCATCCGCGATGGTATGGGCCAGAGCCAGGTTTCGAGAGCGGGCGGTGCTGTCGATACCGTCATCACCAACGCCCTCGTGCTGGACGCCACCGGCATATTCAAGGCCGACATCGGTCTGAAAGACGGCCGCATCGCCGTCATCGGCAAGGCCGGCAATCCCGACACGCAAAATGGCGTGACCGTCATCATCGGCCCCGGCACCGAGATTATCGCCGGCGAAGGCAAGATTCTGACGGCGGGCGGCATGGATGCGCACATCCACTTCATCTGCCCGCAGCAGATCGAAGAAGCGCTGATGAGCGGCATAACCACCATGCTCGGCGGCGGCACCGGTCCGGCGCACGGCACGCTGGCGACCACCTGCACGCCGGGACCATGGCATATCGGCCGAATGATCCAGTCCTTCGACGCCTTTCCCATGAACATAGGACTTTCGGCAAAAGGCAACGCATCACTACCGGCGGCAATCGAGGAAATGGTGCTGGGCGGCGCCTGTGCGCTGAAACTTCACGAGGACTGGGGCACGACACCCGCCGCCATCGACTGCTGCCTGTCGGTCGCCGACGCCTACGACGTGCAGGTGATGATCCACACCGATACGCTGAACGAGAGCGGCTTCGTCGAGGACACCGTGAACGCCTTCAAGGGCCGAACCATCCATGCCTTCCATACCGAAGGTGCCGGTGGCGGCCATGCGCCAGACATCATCAAGGTCTGCGGCCTGCCCAACGTCATCCCGTCCTCGACCAACCCGACCCGGCCCTACACGGTCAACACCATTGCCGAGCACCTCGACATGCTGATGGTCTGCCATCATCTGTCGCCGTCGATTCCTGAGGACATCGCTTTCGCCGAAAGCCGCATCCGCAAGGAGACCATTGCCGCCGAAGACATTCTGCACGACATCGGCGCATTCTCGATCATCTCGTCGGATTCACAGGCCATGGGTCGCGTCGGCGAGGTAGCGATCCGGACCTGGCAGACAGCCGACAAGATGAAGCGCCAGCGCGGCCGGCTGAAGGAAGAGACAGGCGACAACGACAATTTCCGCGTTCGCCGCTACATCGCAAAATACACGATCAACCCGGCTATCGCGCATGGCCTGTCGAAGGAAATCGGATCGATACAGGTCGGCAAGCGCGCCGATCTCGTTTTGTGGAACCCGGCCTTCTTCGGCGTCAAGCCGGACATGGTGCTAATCGGCGGCATGATCGCTGCAGCGCCGATGGGCGATCCGAACGCCTCGATCCCGACGCCGCAGCCGGTGCATTACCGCCCGATGTTCGGCGCCTACGGCAAGGCGATGACGAACTCGTCCGTCACCTTCGTATCCAAGGCTGCGCTCGATGCTGGTCTGCGGAAGAAGCTCGGCGTCGACAAGCAGATGATCGCGGTGGAAAACACCCGCGGCGGCATCGGCAAGCATTCGATGGTGCTGAACGATGCGACGCCACATGTCGAGGTCGATTCGGAGACTTACGAAGTCCGGGCCGACGGCGAATTGCTGACCTGCGAGCCAGCGACGGTGCTGCCGATGGCGCAAAGGTATTTTCTGTTCTAGAAATCTGGCGTATCGCGAGGCGGCAACCGGACCTTCACCGATGGATCAGCAACTCGCCACCGCCCACGACATCTTTCCTCATATCCGCATCGTCATGGGCATGGTGATTGGCCTAGGCGTCACCCGTCTTCTGTCCGGCGTCGCCCGCATCGTCCAGCACCCCAAGCAGTATCGGCTTTATCCTGTGCATCTCGCCTGGGTCGCGTCCGTCCTGCTGATGCTCGTGCATTTCTGGTGGTGGGAGTTCGGCCTCTATCAGATCGAAAACTGGACCTTCGGCAAATATCTGTTCCTCATCGTCTACGCCATTGCGCTTTTTCTGCTTTGTGCCCTGCTTTTCCCGGATTCGATGCAGGACTACCGCAGTTATGAGGACTATTTTTACTCGCGTCGCGCCTGGTTCTTCGGCCTTCTGGGGACGACCTATCTCCTTGACGTGATAGACACTCTGCTGAAAGGCGAGGCGCACTTCGCCCGCTTCGGCAACGAATATCTATTCCGGACGCCGGTCTTCGTCGCCCTTTGCATCGCCGCGATCCTTGTACGCAACCGTTATTTCCACATGATCTTCATCGCCCTGACCCTGATCTATCAGGTCTCGTTCATCCTGCGGCTCTTCGACACGATTGCATGAGGGCGATTGGGCCGGCGCTGTAGATGAGCTAGGCTGGCACGCTGCCTTCCGAGGATTTTTGCATGAAATTCAGCATCAACACCGACTTCACCAAGTTCCCGCGCGCCGTATCTGTCCTACGTGCCGCCGAGGCAGGCTCGGCAGTGCCGTTCGATGTCGCCAGACTTGCCCATGATGAGCGTCATCTGCGTCGCCGGGTCCTCGAACTTGCTCATGGCGAGCGTGTGCTGGTTGATCTGCTGGAACCTGTCGCGCTTGCCGATCACGACAGGCTGGTGCTGGAGGACGGAAGGCAGATCGAAATCGTCGCCGCCGAGGAAGCTGTCTACGACATCCGTGCCCGCAATGCGGTGCATCTGGCGGAACTCGCCTGGCATATCGGCAACCGGCATCTTGCCGCCGCCATCGATGCGGATCGCATCCTTATCCTGCGCGACCACGTCATCAAGGCGATGCTGGAGGGGCTTGGCGCCAATGTCACCGAAATCTCCGCGCCGTTCGAACCGCTACGGGGCGCCTATTCGGGCGGACACGACCATGGACATCATCACGAGCATGAGCACGACCACGGCAAGCCGGACCGTTTCGGACGACTTCCCGGCGATCCGCATTACGGACACAACCATGCCTGATGCGGCTGGCCCTGCGCTGCTGCGCTTGATGGCATGGCTGTCGCCGGCCTTTCCGGTCGGTTCGTTTTCTTACAGCCATGGGCTGGAGCGATCTGTCGAAGAAGGCTTGATCTTCGATAAAAGCAGCCTCGCTTCCTGGCTGTCAGCCGTTGTGGAAGCGGGCTCCGGCTGGAACGACGCGGTGCTTTTCGCCGAAAGCTGGCACCGTGCCCGAAATGACGGCGATCTTGCAGAACTTGCGGCGCTGGCGGAGGCGCTTGCAAGCTCGCGCGAGCGACACATGGAAACCATGCTGCAGGGCGGGGCCTTCATCGAAGCGGCGACTGCCTGGCCGAACCCCGTGCTGGCGGCGCTGCCGGCAGACTGCCCCTACTGCGTCGCCGTGGGCGCTGTGGCGGGAGCCCATGGCATTTCGCTGGAAGACGCGCTCGCTGCTTTCCTGCAGGCCTTCGTTTCCAATCTCACCCAGGCGGCCATCCGACTGGGCGTTATCGGCCAGACGGCGGCGACGGCGCTGATTGCCGGTTCCGAACCGCTAACTCTCGATATCGCCGCCCGTGCCGTCCGATCGACCCTGGACGATCTCGGCGGCTGCGCAATTGTCTCGGACGTGATGGCGATGCGGCATGAAACCCAGCATTCGAGGCTCTTCCGGTCATGATTGTTCTTGCCTTCGCACTTTCCGGCATCCTGCTCTTGATCACCGCCGCCCATGTCTATTGGGGTATTGGCGGGACATTGCCCGGCAAGGATCAGATGACGTGCGCCCATGCGGTGGTCGGTTTCCGCGGCGTCGATGAGATGCCGCCGCCGGTATCCTGCTTTGCGGTCGCCGCTTGCCTCGGGCTCGCCACGCTGTGGCCGCTGGCGCTCGAAGGCGTCTTTGCCTCGCCGTTTCCAAAGGCGGGGTTGGCCGCGACAGCACTGCTGATCGCGCTGGTCTTCCTTGGCCGTGGCATCGCCGGCTTCATCCCCGCCTGGCGCCGTTTGACGCCGGAGCAGCCTTTCGCGCGGTTCGACGTGCGCTACTATTCGCCGCTGTGCCTGTTGCTGGGCGCCGGGTTCGCAGTTCTCGCACTGTCGGAGTTCACCGCATGACATCGTCAAATGGCCCGCTCCGCATCGGCATCGGCGGTCCCGTCGGTTCCGGCAAGACGACGCTGACGGAAAAGCTCTGCAAGGCGCTGCGCGACGATTTCTCCATCGCCGTCATCACCAACGACATCTACACCATGGAAGACGCGTTGATGCTGGCGAGGCTGCAGGCCCTGCCGGAGGACCGCATCATGGGCGTCGAGACCGGCGGCTGCCCGCATACGGCCATTCGCGAGGATGCTTCGATCAATCTGCAGGCGATCGCCGAGATGAACCGGAAATTCCCCGATCTCGACATCGTCTTCATCGAGTCGGGCGGCGACAACCTCGCCGCCACCTTTTCGCCGGACCTCGCCGATTTGACCCTCTATGTCATCTCGGTGTGCCAGGGGGAGGAGATACCGCGCAAGGGCGGTCCGGGCATTACCCGCTCGGACTTTTTGGTCATCAACAAGAGCGACCTTGCCCCTTATGTGAATGTCGATCTCGACATCATGGAATCCGACGCCGCCCGCATGCGTGGCAAGCGGCCGTTCGGCTTCACCGATCTGTCCCGCGGCAAGGGGCTTCAGGCGGTGATCGACTTCATCGGCGAAAACGGCGGACTGCGGGCGCCGAGCGTCGCGGCGGAATAAGCTCCAGCTGTCCGAATTTTTCAGAGGCTGAGCTCGGCTCTCAGTTCTTCCGGCGTTTCGATGGACACCGCGCCCGCCGGTCCCTGCATTGGTCTTTCCGGCCAGAAGATGGTTTTCATGCCAGCTGCAAGGCCGGACGTCGCGCCGGTTACACTGTCATCGATGGCAACCGCATCGGCGGGATCGACGCCGGCGAGCCACGCCGCGCGCAGGAACGGCTCGGGATGCGGCTTGCCTTCACGCACGTCGTTGCGGCTGACAGTCCGCAGGCCGGCCAAGGCAAGCCCAACCATGCGCAGATTGGCGTCGACGATCAGGCGGTCTGAATTGGAAACGACGGCTTGCGGCACGCCGCGCTCATGCAGCGCGAGGAAGATCTCGATTGCTCCCGGGCGCGGCTGCAACGTGCCGACATGGTCGAGGTAATAGTCGTATTTGCGCGCGATCCATTGATCGAAGGGCAGCTTGAGGCCGAATTCGTCCCGCATCATTGCATAGACATGCTGGGCGCTTTGCCCCAACACGCGCTCGTGCAGGTCGGCGGGTGGGGATAGTCCAAGGCTGCGCATGGCGGCAACCAGCGCCGCGTCATGCAGCGGCTCGCTGTCGACAAGCGTTCCGTCCATGTCCCAGAAAACGGCTTTCGGCGTCATGTTTGCAATCCTTTCAGGGGCGTCTCTTAGAGTGTTTGCCGGGCGAGCGAAACGTTTTCTCCAAATCCGTGGCGGATGTGCATTATGCTGTTCGCGCCGCCCCGGGCAATTGACGCTTTAATACGACAATTGCGCGAAGAGGGAATCTCTGTAATGTGCGCCCCGAGGAGCATTCATATGAACGCTAGGCAGGATGCCGGTACGACCAGGCTGGACGATGCGGCGCGCGCCGGCTGGCTTTATTACGTTGCTGGCAACACGCAGGATCAGATCGCCGGAAAGCTCGGCATTTCACGTCAGACCGCCCAACGGCTCGTTTCGCTTGCTGTCACCGAAGGGCTCATCAAGGTTCGCGTCGACCATCCCATCGCAAATTGTCTGGATCTTGCCGCGCGGCTGCGCGAGCGCTTCGCTCTTGATCTGGTCGAGGTGGTGCCGAGCGATCCCGATTCCTCTTCCACCACGATAGGCATTGCCGAAGCCGCCGCTGCCGAGATCGAACGCCGTCTTCGTTCGGTGGAGCCTATCGTGATGGCGATCGGCACAGGCCGTACGCTCAAGGCGGCGATTGAACAGTTGCCGCCGATGGAATGCCCCCAGCACAAGGTCGTGTCCTTGACCGGCAACATTTCCCCCGACGGCTCGGCAGCTTTCTATAACGTCATTTTCACCATGGCCGATCGCATCAAGGCCCGGTCTTTTCCCATGCCGCTCCCTGTCATCGCCTCCTCGCCGGAGGAACGGGAGATGCTTTTGAGCCAGCCGATGATCCAGCCCACGCTGGCACTGGCCGCCCAGGCTGACGTGACTTTCGTCGGCATCGGCGATCTGGGGCCAAGGGCGCCGCTCTACCAGGACGGCTTCATCTCGGATGCCGAACTGAAGGCTTTGCAAAAGGCCGGCGGTGTTGCCGAGATCGTCGGCTGGGTTTTCGACAGGGAAGGCCGGCTCATCGACGGCATCACCAACGACCGTGTTTCCTCGGCACCGCTGCCGTCGCGCGAAAGGTCTCTGGTGGTTGCGCTCGCCATGGGCGAACTGAAACTGCCTGGCATATTGGCGGCGGTGAACCGGCGTCTGGTCAACGGGCTGATCACCGACGAGCGCACTGCCGCTGCGCTCTTGGCAAGCTGATAGCAATTTTTCACGACTTCATCCGACGCGCTCGCACGGCTGTGAGGCCACGGCCTATCGGCCCGCTTGACGGCCGGGCCTCACGTGCTGCGCTGCAGCAACGATTCCGGCTTGACATAATTCAGACTTAGTGAGTAATTGCTCAACACCAAAGCAAATGCTCACTTTGGTTTTTGGGAGGATTTTGATGAAACTTCATATGCTCATTCTGGGCCTGTGCTCCGCGAGCGCGCTCGCCTTTGCCGCGCACGCCGAATCCATCACCATCGCCACGGTCAATAATGGCGACATGGTCCGCATGCAGAAGCTGACCGACGACTTCACGTCCAAGAACCCCGACATTCAGCTCAACTGGGTCACGCTCGAGGAAAACGTCCTGCGCGAGCGCGTCACCACCGACATCGCCACCAAGGGCGGCCAGTATGATGTGATGACCATCGGCACCTACGAGGTTCCGATCTGGGCCAAGCAGAACTGGCTGTTGCCGCTCGACAATCTCGGCGCAGACTACGACGCGTCCGACATCATCCCCGCCATCGCCGGAGGTCTTTCGGTGGACGGCAAGCTTTTTGCAGCGCCTTTCTATGGCGAATCTTCTTTCGTCATGTACCGCAAGGATTTGATGGAGAAGGCCGGGCTGCAAATGCCCGATGCGCCGACCTGGGAATTCATCAGGCAGGCAGCCGACAAGATGACCGACCGCGCCAACGGCGTGAATGGCGTCTGCCTTCGCGGCAAGGCCGGCTGGGGTGAGAACATGGCCTTCCTGACAGCGATGTCGAACTCTTACGGCGCGCGCTGGTTCGACGAGAAGTGGGTGCCGCAGTTCGATCAGCCGGAATGGAAGAACACGCTTCAGTCTTACGTCGACCTCATGAAGGCCGACGGTCCGGAGGGCGCTTCCTCCAACGGCTTCAACGAAAACCTGGCTCTGTTCCAGCAGGGCAAATGCGGCATGTGGATAGATGCCACCGTCGCCGCCTCCTTCGTCTCCGATCCGAAGAACTCGACCGTCGCCGACAAGGTCGGCTATGCGCTCGCCCCGGACAACGGGCTTGGCAAGCGTGGCAACTGGCTGTGGGCATGGTCGTTGGCCGTCCCAGCCGGCACGCAAAAGGCCGAAGCTGCCCAGAAGTTCGTCTCCTGGGCGACCAGCAAGGCCTATCTCGAGCTGGTTGCTTCCAAGGAAGGCTGGGCCAACGTTCCGCCCGGAACGCGCAGCTCCCTCTACAACAATCCCGAGTACCAGAAGGCCGCGCCGTTCGCCAAGATGACCCTGGACTCCATCAATGCCGCCGATCCGACCAAACCGACTGTCAAGCCGGTGCCCTATGTCGGTGTCCAGTTCGTCGCCATTCCTGAATTCCAGGGCCTGGGCACGACCGTCGGTCAGCTCTTCTCGGCTGCCCTTGCCGGTCAGATGAGCGTCGACGACGCCCTCAAGCAGGCGCAGGATGCCGCCACCAGCACGATGAAGGAAGGTGGCTACATACAGTAAAGGCAACCTCCCGGTGCCTTGGCCGTCCGGGTCCCAGTCCGGGCGGCCAGCTCTTCACAACTGTTGAAAACCGAATCCGTCAAACTGAGGGTGACCACCATGGCTACTCGACAGACAAGTTCGCTCGCGCGCCTCATGATGGCGCCGTCCGTGGTGCTGCTCCTGATCTGGATGGCCGTGCCGCTGGCCATGACCCTGTGGTTCTCCTTCCAGCAGTACAATCCGCTGAACCCCATCCGCGACGGATTCATCGGTCTCTCCAACTATGCCCTGTTCTACAACAATCCGGCTTTCATCGCCGCCATCCTCAACACCCTCATCCTGGTTGGAAGCGTGCTGTTGATCACCATCATCGGCGGCATCCTGCTGGCGCTTCTGCTCGACCAGCCGATGTGGGGTCAGGGCATCGTCCGCATCCTGGTGATCTCGCCCTTCTTCGTCATGCCGCCGGTCGCCGCGCTGGTGTGGAAGAACATGATCATGCACCCCAGCTACGGTGTCTTTGCCGACATCGCCCGCCTCTTCGGCGCGCAGCCGATCGACTGGTTTGCCAGCTATCCATTGTTCTCCATCATCCTGATTGTCGCCTGGCAATGGCTGCCTTTCGCGACGCTGATCCTGCTCACCTCGCTGCAGTCGCTCGACGGCGAGCAGAAGGAAGCGGCGGAAATGGACGGCGCCGGCTTCCTCAGCCGCTTCTGGTATCTCACGCTGCCGCACCTCTCGCGCGCCATTACCGTCGTCGTGCTGATCCAGACCATCTTCCTGCTTGGCGTCTATGCCGAAATCCTGGTCACCACCAATGGCGGACCGGGCTACGCCTCCACCAACCTGCCTTTCCTAGTCTACCAGAAGGCACTGCTCGAATTCAAAATCGGCCAGGCGTCCGCTGGCGGCATCATTGCCGTGATCCTCGCCAACATCATCGCCTTCTTCGCCATGCGCGCGGTCGGCAAGAACCTCGACAAATAGGAGGTCGATCATGGCACGCACTGTCACCAACCGGCACAAGACGATCGCTACCGCTGCGGCCTGGATCGTGGCGCTGTTGATCTTCTTTCCGATCCTCTACACCATCATCACCTCGTTCAAATCCGAGCAGGAGGCGATCCAGGGCTTCAACCTCATTCCTTCGGGCACGTTGGAAAGCTATTCCGCAGTTGAGGACCAGAGCGGCTATTTCAAGTTCTTCCTGAACTCGGTTATCCTCTCCGTCGGCTCGACCATACTGGCGTTGATCGTCGCCGTGCCTGCGGCCTGGTCGATGGCGTTTTCGCCGACAAAGCGCACCAAGGACATCCTGATGTGGATGCTGTCCACCAAGATGATGCCGGCGGTCGCGGTGCTCTTTCCGATCTACCTGATCTTCCGCGATTTCGGTCTGCTCGACAGCCGCGTCGGCATGACCGTGATGCTGATGCTGATCAATCTGCCGATCGTCGTCTGGATGCTCTACACCTATTTCCGCGAGATTCCCGGCGAGATCCTGGAAGCTGCGCGCATGGACGGAGCGTCGCTGTGGGGCGAGATCGTCTATGTGCTGACGCCCATGGCCGTGCCGGGCATCGCATCCACCATGTTGCTCAACATCATCCTGGCCTGGAACGAAGCCTTCTGGACCATCCGGCTGACCACCACGAACGCTGCGCCGCTGACCGCCTTCATCAGTTCGTTCTCCAGTCCGCAGGGTCTGTTCTGGGCCAAGCTTTCGGCGGCTTCGACGCTGGCGATCGCGCCGATCCTGATCATGGGCTGGTTCAGCCAGAAACAGCTCGTACGCGGCCTCACCTTCGGGGCGGTCAAATAAAGACGAATTGAACCGGCGTTGCGGGACGCAACGCCGCTTTTGGAGGAAGCGATGGGCAATATCGTTCTGAGAAACGTAACGAAGTCGTTCGGGTCGACGACGATCATACCGAACATCGACCTCGATATCGCCGACGGCGAGTTCGTGGTGTTCGTGGGACCGTCGGGCTGCGGCAAGTCGACCCTGCTCAGGCTGATCGCCGGGCTCGAGGACACCACGGCCGGCTCGATCATCATCGACGGCCGCGACGTCACCGACGAGGCGCCGGCCAAGCGCAAGCTCGCCATGGTCTTCCAGTCCTACGCGCTCTATCCGCACATGACGGTGGCCAAAAACATCGGCTTCCCGCTCAAGATGGCCGGCGAGAAGCCGGAAGTGATCGAAAAGAAGGTGGCCGACGCCGCCCGCGTCCTCAACCTCACCAACTATCTCGAACGTCGCCCCGGCCAGCTTTCCGGCGGCCAGCGCCAGCGCGTCGCCATCGGCCGCGCCATCGTGCGCCAGCCCTCCGCCTTCCTGTTCGACGAGCCACTGTCGAATCTCGACGCGGCGCTGCGCGGCACCATGCGCCTTGAGATCTCCGAACTGCACCATCAGCTGAAGACGACGATGATCTACGTCACCCACGACCAGGTCGAGGCGATGACCATGGCCGACAAGATCGTCGTCCTCAACGCCGGCAACATCGAGCAGGTCGGCTCGCCGATGGAACTCTACAAGACGCCGAAGAACCTGTTCGTCGCAGGCTTCATCGGCTCGCCCAGGATGAACCTCGTCGATGGCGCCGCCGCGGCCAAGTACAAGGCCGACAGGATCGGCGTGCGCCCCGAACATGTCGCCATTTCGACCAAACCCGGCGCCGCTGGCGCCTGGAAGGGCACGGTGGGCGTCGCCGAACATCTCGGCTCCGACACGTTCGTGCATGTCCACACCGAGGGCCAGGGCACCATCAATGTGCGCACCGATGGCGATCTCGCCGTCCACCATGGCGATACCGTCTACCTCACCCCCGACGAAACCCGCCTCCACCGCTTCGGCAAGGATGGCCTGGCGATGTGAATCGACAGACGCGTGGGTCAGGAAGGTTCAATTGCGTTGGAAGGCATGACAATGCGGCTCGCCGGCGAATCGGCTCTCATCACCGGCTCGGCGCGCGGTATAGGCAAGGCTTTCGCCAAGGCCTATCTGCTTGAAGGCGCCACCGTCGCCATAGCCGACATCAATCTGGAGGCCGCCGAGGCGACGGCCACCGAACTCGGCGACAAGGCCTATGCGGTACGGCTCGACGTCACCGACGGCGCTTCGATAGAGGCAGCGGTGAAGGCCGTCGAGCGCAAGGCCGGCGGTCTCGATATCCTCATCAACAACGCCGCCTTGTTCGATCTCGCGCCGATCGTCGAAATCGAACGGGCCAGCTATGACCGGCTGTTTGCTGTCAATGTCGCGGGCACCCTGTTCACGATGCAGGCGGCGGCTCGCTCGATGATCGCCCGGGGCAAGGGCGGCAAGATCATCAACATGGCGAGCCAGGCCGGCCGCAGGGGCGAGGGCCTGGTAGCGGTTTACTGCGCCACCAAGGCGGCGGTGATTTCGCTGACTCAATCGGCCGGCCTCGACCTGATCAAGCACCGCATCAACGTCAACGCGATCGCACCCGGCGTCGTCGACGGCGAGCACTGGGATCATGTCGATGCGCTGTTCGCCAGGCACGAGAACAGGCCGCGCGGCGAAAAGAAGAAGATCGTCGGCGACAGCGTTCCCTATGGCCGCATGGGCAGGGCCGAGGATCTGACCGGCATGGCCGTCTTCCTCGCCAGCGACGACGCCGAATACATCGTTGCCCAAACCTACAATGTCGATGGCGGCCAGTGGATGAGCTGACCATGTCCGGCGCCTTGCCGGCGGGAGAATGGAAATGACCACGAAGCTTTCGGCTGCAACATTAAAAAAACTGCCCGCCAAGGTGGCCAAGCCAAAATATGACCGCCGCGAATTGAAGGCCGGTATCCTGCATTTCGGTGTCGGCAATTTCCACCGCGCGCACCAGGCCGTCTATCTGGACGATCTGTTCAATGCCGGTCTGGGTTGGGATTGGGCGCTGGTCGGCGCCGGCGTGTTCGACGGCGAGAAGACCGGGCGCGCCAAGCTCCAGCAGCAGGACTGGCTGACCACGGTGGTGGAGCAGGATCAGGCTCACAAGAATGCACGCGTCACCGGCGTAATGATCGATTTCCTGATGCCCGGCGATTCCGCTGCGATCGTTGAACGACTGGCCGATCCGGCTATCAGGATCGTCTCGCTCACCATCACGGAGGGCGGCTACTTCATTGATCCCGCATCCGGTATCTTCAATCCCGCTCATCCGGAAATCGCTGCGGACGCCGGCAACCTATCCGCGCCGAAGACCGTGTTCGGGATGATTCTGGCCGGCATCGTCCGCCGGCGGGAAGTCGGCATCGTTCCGTTCACCGTCATGTCCTGCGACAACATTCCTCACAACGGTCATGTCACCTCCGACGCGGTCGTAGGCCTGGCGCGACTCGTGGACGAGGACCTGGCCGAATGGATCGCCGACAACGTCGCCTTTCCCAACGGCATGGTCGACCGCATCACGCCGGCGACCTCGGAGCGTGAACGCGCTCTGCTGGCGCAGGATTTCGGCGTCGAAGACAATTGGCCGGTCTTTTGCGAGCCCTTCCGCCAATGGGTGCTTGAAGACCGCTTCACCAACGGCCGCCCGCCGTTGGAGAAGGTTGGCGTCCAGTTCGTCAAGGATGTCGCGCCCTACGAACTGATGAAAATCCGCATCCTCAATGGCGGCCACGCGACCATCGCTTACCCGGCGGGATTGATGGATATCCATTTCGTCCATGAGGCGATGCAGGAGCCGCTGGTTCGCGGCTTTCTGGCAAAACTGGAGCGCGAGGAGATCATCCCGACCGTACCGCCGGTTCCCGACACCAGCCTCGACGACTACTACAAGCTGATCGACAAGCGCTTCGCCAACCCGAAGATTGGCGACACGGTCAGGCGCCTGTGCCTCGATGGCTCCAACCGTCAGCCCAAGTTCATCATCCCCACCATCGCCGATCGTCTGAAAGCCGGGCAGGGCACGGCAGGGCTTGCGCTGGCCTCTGCCTTGTGGTGCCGCTATTGCTACGGCACCACAGATTCCGGCGCCATAATTGAGCCCAACGATCCGAATTGGGACCGAATGCAGGAAACGGCGAAGGCGGCCAAGGACACCCCTGCGGCATGGCTTGCGATGGAAGACATCTATGGAAAGGTCGGCCGCTCCGAAGCCTTTGCTGCCGATTTCGCCGCTGCCCTGCGGGCGCTGTGGCAGAACGGAACGCGCGAAACGCTGTCTGCCTATCTTGGCGGAAAGGCCTGAGCGACCTGCGTGAAGCCTGAACTCGTCATTTTCGATTGCGACGGCGTGTTGGTGGATAGTGAGGGGCTGTCCATGGCCGCGCTGCTCGACATGGTGGCTCAGGCTGGCGGCGCGATCGGCGAGGAGGTCGCTTATGAGCGGTTCCTCGGCCGCAGCATGGCTTCGGTCCGCGAAATACTGATGCAGGAATTCCGGCTCGCTATCACCGAGACTCACCTCTCCGCAATGCGCGTCGATCTGATGCGCAAATTCCGCGAGGAACTGAAGCCCATTGCGGGCGTCGCAGAATTGTTGGCCGGGATCCCGATCGCATTCTGTGTTGCATCTTCAGGTACCCTCGATCGCATCCGCTACTCGCTGGAAGTGACGGGGCTGCTCGGACTGCTGGAGCCGCACCTCTTCAGCGCGACAATGGTGGCGCGCGGCAAGCCGGCGCCGGACCTCTTTCTGCATGCGGCAGCGTCTATGGAAAAATCGCCCGCCGCATGTCTTGTGATCGAGGACAGCCCCGCCGGCGTCCAGGCTGCCCAGTCCGCCGGCATGCGGGTCGCAGCCTTCGTCGGCGGTTCGCACGCGGCTGGCCCCGGGCTCAAAGCGCGGCTTGCGTCGATGCATCCTGACTTTATATTCGCCGATATGCTGAAACTGCCCGGACTGATCGCGCAAATGGGAGAGGAAGTAGAAACCTCTTGAAGAACAGCTTTGTCTGCGCGGTCGATGTCGGCACCAGCAGCGCCCGTGCAGGCATACTGGACGAGCGCGGCAGGCTGCTCGGCCGGGCGGAAAAGCCGATCCTCATGCACCGGCCGAAAGCCGATCATGCCGAACACGATTCGGAAGACATCTGGTCGGCTGTCTGTGGCGCGGTGCGGCTCGCCCGCGAAAAAGCTGCCGTCGCCGCTGAAGACATCGTCGGCATCTCCTTCGACGCCACCTGTTCATTGGTGGTGCGTGACCGCCAGGGCGATCAACTCAGTATCTCGACAGCGGGTCAGCAGCGCTGGGACACGATCGTCTGGCTCGACCACAGGGCCATTCGTGAAGCCGACGAATGCACCGCAAGCGGGCATCGCGTGCTCGACTACATCGGCGGCGTCATGTCGCCCGAAATGGTCACGCCGAAACTGATGTGGCTGAAACGGCACCTGCCGGAAACCTGGTCGGAGGCAGGATATCTGTTCGACCTGACCGATTTTCTCACCTGGCGGGCTTCAGGGTCGCTCGCCCGGTCGCAATGCACGCTGGCGGCCAAATGGACCTATCTTGCCCATGAGAAAGAGGGTTGGCAGCGCGATTTCTTCGCCGGAATTGGCATTGGTGACCTCTTCGACCATGGCAACTTGCCGGAGAGGGCCTCGCCGGTCGGTGCAAATATCGGCAATCTCACACCTGAGGCCGCCAGGGCGCTGGGCTTAACCACACACTGCCTGGTCGGGGCAGGCGTCATCGATGCATATGCCGGCGCGCTGGGTGTCCTTGGCGGGTTTGCCGGCGACATCGACAATATCGGCCGGCATCTGGCGCTGATTGCCGGCACATCTTCCTGCGTCATGGCCATGTCTGCCGACCCGCAGCCCTTTGCCGGCGTATGGGGGCCTTATTACGAGGCAGCGCTCCCCGGATGCTGGTTGTCCGAGGGTGGCCAGTCCGCCACCGGCGCGCTGCTCGACCACGTCATCCGCTGGCACGGCGCCGGCGGCGAGCCGAACGCGGCCATGCATGCGCGCATCGCCGATCGGATCGGCGAACTGCGCTCCGTCGAAGGAGAGCACCTCGCTGCCCGCCTGCATGTGCTGCCCGATTTCCACGGCAACCGCTCGCCGCTGGCCGACCCGCACGCGGTCGGCGTCATCAGCGGCCTGACGCTCGATTCGTCCTTCGACAGTCTTTGCAAGCTTTACTGGCGCACCGCCATTGCCATCGCGCTTGGCGTGCGCCACATCCTCGATGCGCTGAATGAAAACGGCTACGTCATCGATACCCTGCATGTAACCGGCGGCCACACCAAGAACCCGCTGCTGATGGAGCTTTATGCCGACGCCACCGGCTGCTCCGTCGTTGAGCAGCTCGCTGACGAGGCCGTGCTGCTGGGCGCCGGAATGATCGCCGCCACCGCTGCCGGGCTCTACCCCAATCTCACCGCAGCCTGCATCGCGATGCAGCAGGGCAGCCGGAAACGCGCTTCAAACCCCGCCGCCCGCGGCCGTTTCGACCGGGATTATCGCGTGTTTCTGGAAATGCACCGCCAGAGGCAGGCGCTCGACGCCATTATCTGATAGCGGCTCCTTGGACCGGCCTTCGCGCGCTCTGGCTCAATCTCTTCCTCATCACGCATCTTGTTTTCGGCGGTTCCTTCGTTCAAAAACGGCTCACATCCGGCATTTTTCATGCCGCCTGGAAATGCGGCTTCCGGTCGAGACCGACGTGCCGCAACCTGAAAGAATGGAACATGTCTGCCATCGAAGCCTGCGCCAAAGCGCCGGAAAGTCTCTGGCGCTCCGAAGCAAAGGCGATGCTCTCCCTCGCCTGGCCCATGGTGCTGACCAATCTCGGCCAGACGGCGATGACGGCCACCGACGTGATGATGATGGGCCGGCTGGGACCGAACGCGCTTGCCGCGGGGGCACTCGGCGCCAACCTCTACTTCATGGTGCTGATCTTCGGCATGGGGCTCGTGCTGGCCACCGCGCCGATGGTGGCGACCGAACTCGGCCGCTTCCGCCATTCTGTCCGCGACGTGCGCCGTACGGTGCGGCAGGGCCTGTGGCTTGGTGTCTTCATCACCCTTCCGATCTGGATATTCCTGTGGAACGGCGAACGCATTCTGCTTGCTATGGGACAGGAGCCCGATCTCGCCCGCGAGGCGGGCATCTACCTGCGCTGGATGCAATGGTCGGTGCTGACCTTCTATGGCTACATCATTCTGCGCTCCTTCATCTCGGCGCTGGAGCGGCCGGGCTGGGCGCTGGCCATCATCTTTGCGGCGGTCGGTCTGAACGCAGCCATCAACTGGGTTTTCATGTTCGGCAATCTCGGCGCGCCGCGCATGGGCGTGGCCGGCGCCGGCCTGGGCACGACGCTGTCGTCGCTGTTTTCTTTCGTTGGCCTGGTCGTGGTGGTGCTGCTCGACCGGCGGTTCCGGCGCTACCATCTTTTTGGCCGGTTCTGGCGCTCCGATTGGCCTCGTTTCTGGGCCTTATTGCGCCTCGGCCTGCCCATTGGCGGCATCCTCGCCTTCGAAGTCACGATCTTCAACGCGGCGGCCTTTCTCATGGGCCTGATCGGCGCGGACTCGCTGGCCGCCCATGCCATCGCCCTGCAGATCGCCTCGATCACCTTCATGGTCCCCCTGGGCTTGAACCAGGCTGCCACCGTGCGGGTGGGTCTTGCCCATGGCGCACGCAACGTCGACGGCGTCAGCCGCGCCGGCTGGACCGCTTACATTTTGGGCGTTTCCTTCATGGCGTTGATGGCTATGACGATGATCTTGTTGCCGCGCCTTCTCATCAGCGCCTTTATCGATATCGACGATCCGGACAACCAGCACGTCGTAACGCTGGCCGTATCGTTCCTTGCCTTCGCGGCGCTGTTCCAGATATTTGATGGTGCCCAGGCGGTCGCGTCCGGAATGCTGCGCGGATTGCACGACACCACCGTGCCGATGATCTACGCCGCGCTCGGTTACTGGGGTGTCGGCCTGCCGCTCGGTATAGTGCTGGCCTTCCATTTCGGCTTCGCCGGCAGCGGCATCTGGATTGGGCTTACGGCCGGGCTTGCGGTTGTTGCAGCGTTGCTTCTTGTCCGTTGGCTGGGGCGAGACCGACTGTCGCCTTTCGTCGCAATCGGGCCCTGATCGTCGGACCGCCAGCGCTGCGGCTTTCGGTGTGACGGCCTGGTATTTTCTTTGCGCAAGCGCCCTGGGATAGGCAGCGCGTTTTCCAAATCAGTGCTATGAGGCAGTCGCGTAGGCGAATGCCAGCCGGAGGGTCGGATGCCAAAAACTGATATTGCGCGCAGGGTGTACAATCACACCTGGAAGCTCGATCCGATCGTGCGCAGCCTGCTCGATACCGACTTCTACAAACTGCTGATGCTGCAGATGATCTGGGGCATGTACCCCAAGGTCGACACCACCTTTTCCCTCATTAACCGCACCACCTCCGTTAGATTGGCGGACGAGATCGATGAGGGTGAACTGCGCGATCAGCTGGACCATGCCCGCACCCTGCGCTTCAGCAAGAAGGAGATGATCTGGCTGGGCGGCAACAATTTCTACGGCCGCAAGCAGATATTCGAGCCCGAATTCCTCGCCTGGCTGGAGGGATTCCGGCTGCCGGAATATGAGCTGCGCAAGAAGGACGGCCAGTTCGAACTCACCTTCTCCGGTCCGTGGATGTATACGACGCTGTGGGAAATCCCGGCGCTCGCCATTATCAACGAGCTGCGCTCCCGCTCCGCCATGAAGGCTTTCGGGCCTTTCGCGCTGGACGTGCTCTACGCCCGCGCCAAGGCCAAGATGTGGGCGAAGACCGAGCGCCTGAAGCGCCTGCCGGACATAAAGATTTCCGACTTCGGCACGCGCCGCCGCCATTCCTTTCTGTGGCAGCGGTGGTGCGTGGAGGCGTTGAAGGAAGGTATCGGCGAGGCATTCACAGGCACGTCGAACGTGCTGCTCGCCATGGACAACGATCTGGAAGCGCTCGGCACCAATGCGCACGAACTGCCCATGGTCTTCGCCGCGCTGGCAGAATCCGAGAAGGAGCTGAAGCAGTCGCCCTACCGCGTTCTGCAGGACTGGCAGCGTTACTATGGCGGCAATCTCCTGATCGTGCTGCCGGATGCCTTCGGCACGTCAGCCTTCCTGCGTGACGCACCGGACTGGGTCGCCGACTGGACCGGCTTCAGGCCGGACAGCGCGCCGCCGATCGAAGGCGGCGAGAAGATCATCACCTGGTGGCGCGAGCGGGGCCATGATCCGAAACAGAAGCTGCTCATCTTCTCCGACGGTCTCGAGGTCGAGACGATCGAGGAAACCTACAGGCACTTCCAGGGCAAGGTGCGCATGGCCTTCGGCTGGGGCACCAATTTGACCAATGATTTCGAGGACTGCGCGCCGACGCCGACTGACAGGCTCAACGCCATATCGCTGGTCTGCAAGGTCACCGAGGCCAATGGCCGTCCGGCCGTCAAGCTTTCGGACAATCCCGAAAAGGCCACCGGCGACAAGGACGAGATCGCGCGATATTTGCGGGTTTTCGGCGAGAAGGACCGGGTAAAGCAGCTGGTCAAGGTGTGATGCCTGTAGTTGGCGGGCCACAATGACCGTCACATCCTGCGGAGGATTGGCTCGCATCCGGGTGCCAATCCTCTGTGCGCTTGCAGTATTTGCCACATCTCCCGCCCTTGCCCATGCATCCGACCGCGGCCATGTGCTGCTTCTGCCCACGGGCTATTATCTGGTGGGGGGCGCATTCGCCGTCGCCATCTCCTTTATGGCGCTGGCGCTGCTGCCGCAGGGCTGCCTCGATCGGGTTTGGGGCCGTTCGCTCCAGCTGTTTACCCTGCCGGATACGCTTCGTCCCTATATAAGCCTGGTTTCATTTGCCGGCTTTGCGGTTCTGATTGCCGCTGGCTTTTTTGGCAGCCGCGATCCGCTGTCGAATCCGTTGCCGCTGTCCGTCTGGACACTGCTTTGGGTGGGGTTTGTCCTGCTGCAGGGCGTCGCTGGCGACCTGTGGTCGTGGTTGAACCCGTGGTACGGACCGTGGCGGATTGCGTCGTGGGTGACAGGCGGCCGAACGCCTTTGCGCTTGCCGGTCTGGCTCGGCTACTGGCCGGCGTTCATCCTGTTTGCCGCCTTTGCCTGGTTCGAACTGATTTATCCGGCCCCCGACGACCCCGAACGCCTGGCATGGACTGCCGGACTCTATTGGCTTTTCACCTTCGTCGCCATGCTACTCTTCGGCTGGCCGGAATGGAGCCGGCGCGGTGAATTCCTGACGGTCTTCTTGTCGCTGATTGCCCGTTTCGCCGTGCTGCGGCGCGACGGCCCGAACCTCTCGCTTTGCTGGCCGGGCGCGAAAATTCTGCACGTCCCCCCACTGCCCTTGAGCGGCACGGCATTCGTCCTGCTGGCGCTTTCGTCGGTGTCTTTCGACGGTCTGTCGAAGACGTTCTTCTGGCTCGGCCTGTTCGGCGTGAACCCGCTGGAATATCCCGGTCGCACCGCGTTGATGGGCGTCGGCACGCTCGGTCTCGCCTTGACCTTCCTTTTGCTCGCGGGGTTATTCCAGATCGCCATATTTCTCGGCCAGCGTCTCGCGGCTCCAGATTCGGCCGGGCTTGTCGAGGTGGCCGGCCTTCTGGTCTGGTCGATCATGCCGATCGCGCTTGCCTATCATGCCGCGCATTATTTGACGTTGCTGCTGGTCGACGGCCAATATGCACTGGCCGCGATTTCAGACCCGTTCGGGCTCGGATGGGATTTGTTCGGCACGGCGCAGATGCAGATAGAAGCCGGCATCGTTGCCGGCGCCGACTCCGCCTGGTGGCTGTGGAACATCCAGGCCGGCGTCGTCATCGCCGGACACCTGCTTGCCGTCCTTGTCGCGCATGCGCTGGCCGAGCGCCTTCATCCGGTAGCCTCGCGCGCAGTTCTCAGCCAGTTGCCGCTTACGCTGCTGATGATAGCTTATACGGTCTTCGGCCTGTGGCTGCTTGCCGCGCCCGCGGCCGGCTAGGTTGAGCGACGCAATGTTTCTTGTCAGCCATCGGCTTTGATGATTTGTAGAGCCGGTGAATTGAGCTCTCCGCGACAGGGCAATTCTCCCTGACGCTAGTCAAAGTCGAGAAGAGGGACCGCCGTGACCGACAGCAAGGGCTATTTCGATCTTTCCAAGAACCGGCTGAGCCGCCGCACCGCGCTCAAGGGTTTGGCGGCTGGCGCCAGCCTGGCCGCGGCGCCCGGTTTCGTCCGCTACGCGCAGGCGCAAAGCTCGGCTCCCATCAAGATCGGTTTCCAGTCGCATCGTACCGGCATCGGCGCCGCCTACGGCCGCTGGTACGAAAAGACGACAGCGGCGGCGGTCAAGGCCATCAACGCCGCTGGCGGCATCAATGGCAGGCCGGTCGAAGTCGTCATCGAGGACGACGGCACCGACCCCGGCCGCGGCGCCGAGGTGGTGGCCAAATTCGCCAACCAGCATAAGACGGACATCGTCTTTGGCACCTTGTTCTCGCATGTCGTCATCGGCTCGGCCCCGGCGGCAGGAGAGAACAAGATTCCCTATTTCGTCGTCAGCGAAGGTCACCATGTCGCCTCGACCAAGCTGAATCGCTACGTCTTTCAGCCCGGCATCACCGACGTCAAAAGCCAGATCCAGGCGATGGCGCCATGGATCGCTTCCAATGCAGGTAAAAAAGTCTGCCAGATATTCCCGGATTTCGCTTTCGGTTACGATCATCGTGACTATCTGCCTCCGGCGCTCAAGGCGCAGGGCGGCGAGGTGATCGCCCAGATCGCCATTCCGCCAACAGAGTCCTCCTTCACCAAATACCTGCCGCAGATTCCGGCTGAAACCGAAGTCATCTATCACGTGATGGTTGGGCCGGCGGTGCTCACCTTCGTCAAGGAACTGGGCGAATTCTACGGATCGAACCGCCCGCAGCTGTTCGGCTTCATCGATTCGCTCGAAGCCGTAGACATCAACAGCCCGGGCCTGGAGTTCCTCGATGGTAGCCACTTCTGGGAAGGCTCGCCTCGTTATGCGCAGGCGGACGATTCCGAAGCGCAGAAGGCCTATCGCGCCGCCGTCGGCATCGACGACAACGGTGCCGCTGTCGGCGATCCCAAGGATGTCTCGACCGCGGCCCACATGTTCGGCTGCTGGGAGACGCTCTACGTGGTCAAGAAGGCGATGGAAGACGCCGGCTACAAAGGGCCGGAGGACCGCGCCAAGCTGGTTGAAGCCACTGAGGCGCTGACCGAATTCGCGGAAGGTCCCGAACATCCGCAGGGAAAGAAGATCTTCAACGGCAAGATTCACCAGTGCTTCGGCATCCAGAACATCTCCAAGGTCGAGGGCGGCAAGCTCAAGGTCGTCCACAAGACCAGCATCGAAGATGGGTTGTACGAACCGGAAGGGGACTACACGACGCAGGCCTTATAGGCTCCGTCTCCTTCACCGATGGCCTTCGGACCGCACCTCCTCCTTGCCTCGCTGGAAGGGCTTGTCACCGCGGCGGTGCTGGCGCTGACAGCGCTCGGCCTGTCGCTGGTGTTCGGCGTCATGCGCATCGTCAATGTAGCGCATGGCGAGTTCTTCATGTTGGGCGCAGTGCTGGCCTGGGCCATCACCACGGCGATCACCGGGCATCCCGCGCTAGGCTTTCTCGCCGCGCTGGTGATCGCGCCGCTGCTTGTCGGCGCCGTGGCTCTTGTCGCAGAACGGGTGGTGCTTCGGAGGCTGAACTACAATCCCGAAGCCACCATCGTCGCCACCATCGGCCTGCTCTACATAATTCAGCAGCTTGCCCTGACCTTCTATGGGCCGGAGGCGCGGCCGGTCGAGCCGCCGTTCAACTATCGCATCCTTCTGCCCTGGTTCGGCTATTCGGGATACAAGCTCTCGGTCGTGGCGGCTTCGGCACTGTTGCTGGTGGCGACATGGCTGGTGCTGACCCGCACGAAGATCGGCATGGTCATGCGCGCCACGCAGTACGACCGGGAAACCGCGCAGGCTTTCGGCATTCCGGTCGAGCGCGTCTATGCCGGGGTCTTCGCCCTCGGCGCCATGCTGGCGGCGGTGGCGGCTGTGCTGATCGTGCCGATCAGCCAGGCGCATTATCTGATGGGGCAGGACCCGCTGCTCCTGTCCTTCATCGTCGTCATCATCGGAGGGCTCGGCTCGCTGCGCGGCACGGTGGTCGCGGCGCTCATCATCGGCCTTTCCGACGGCATCATTTCGGTGTTCTTCTCGCCGACGCTGGCCAAGATCATCGCGACGTTCCTCGTCGCCATGGTGCTGGTGTTCCGGCCGCAGGGCCTGTTTGGAACGACGGCACGATGAAGGGAGAGGCTTCAGCCCTGAAGGCCTATGGCCTCCATGTCGCGGTCATCGGCCTTCTGTTCGCTCTGAGCTTTGTTCTTCCGCCCTATCACCACGGTCTCGTCGCCCGCATCATGGTGCTGGCGACATTCGCGATGGGCTACAATCTGCTGTTCGGCTATGTCGGGCTGCTCAGCCTCGGCCATGCCATGTTCTTCGCCGCCGGCCTCTATGGCGCGGGTCTCTCCGTTTATCATCTGGGCTGGAGCGTTCCGCTCGCCTTCGCCGGCGGCATCGGTTGTGGTGCTGTGCTGGCGCTGGTGATCGGGCTGCTCGCGCTGCGCACCAGCGGCGTCGCCTTCATGATCGTCACCATGATGTTCGCGCAGGTCTTCTACCTGACAATCCTCTATTTCGCCCGCTGGACAGGCGGCGATCAGGGACTGGTCGTTCCGCAAGGGTCGAGAGTGATGTACCTCGGTGGCGCATCCTTCGATCTCACCAACCCTGCCGTTCGCTACAGGGTGGCGCTAGCGCTATTTGCCATCGTGCTGGCGGTGGTGCTTGTGCTTGTGCGCTCAGGCTTCGGACGGGTGCTGGTCGCCATCCGCGAAAACGAGGAGCGCACGAAGATGCTGGGCTTCGACACCTTCGCCAACAAGCTGGCGGCGGTGATTGTTTCTGGCACGATATGCGCCGCTGCCGGCGCGGCCTATGCGCTGCTGTTCGGTTATGTCGGGTCGAGCTTTGCCTCGGTGCAGTATTCGATCCTGCCGCTGCTCTGGGTGTTGCTCGGAGGGGCCGCCACGGCGCTCGGCCCGCTGGTCGGCACCCTGGCCATGTACTATGTCACCGATATCGCCAGCAGCTACACCTCCGCCTGGCTGCTGATCGTCGGCGTCATGCTGATCGTCGGCGTCTTGTTCTTTCCCAAGGGCGTACTGGGAACGATCCGGCAGCGCTGGCTGAGATGGCTGCCGTGACGCCGCTTCTGACCACCAGCAAGCTGTCGCGCAATTTCGGCGGTCTGCGCGCCGTGCAGGACGTCGACTTCAGCCTGTTGCCGGGCGAAATCCGCGCCGTCATCGGCCCCAACGGCGCCGGCAAGACCACTTTCGTGAGCCTGATCTGCGGGCGCATTCCGCCATCCTCGGGCCGCATCCTGTTCGATGGCGCCGACATCACCTCCCTGCCGGCGCATCGCCGGGTGCGCATGGGCATTGCCTACACGTTCCAGATCACCAGTATCTTCGCGAATTTGAGCGCCTATGACAATGTGGCGCTTCCGGTGCAGCGGACGCTGGCCGACGGCCGCTCGAGGCGAACGGTCCATGCCAGTGTGATGGAGGCTCTCGACCGCACCGGTCTGGCCGGACGAGCGCACACGCTGGCCGGTTCGCTCTCCTACGGTCACCAGCGTCTTCTCGAAGTGGCGATGGGTCTGGCGCTGAAGCCGCGCCTGCTCATTCTGGATGAGCCGACGCAAGGGCTCGCCGATAGCGAGATCGAGAACTTCATCGGCCTCGTCCGCGATATCGCCAAGGACGGAACGGTGCTTTTGATCGAACACAATATGCCCGTGGTCATGGAACTTGCAGGGCGCATCACCGTGATGAATGCAGGGCGGGTGCTGGCGGAGGGCTCGCCCGAAGAGGTGCGTGCCGATGCCCGCGTGCAGGAAGCCTATCTCGGGGTGGCGGCGCATGTCTGACATCCTAACCATCTCCGAGCTCGATTGCTTTTATGGCGAAGTTCAGGTGCTGCACGGCCTGAACTTGACATTGGCCAAAGGCGAGGTGCTGTGCCTGCTCGGCCGCAACGGCGCCGGCAAGACGACGACGCTGAAGGCGATCATGGGACTCGTGCCGGTGGCCGCCGGGTCGATCAGGCTCGGAGATCGGGAACTGACCGGTTTGCCGGCTCATGAAATTCCGAAAACCGGCATCGCCTATGTGCCGCAGGGCAGGCGTCTCTTTGCCGAGATGACGGTGGCCGAGAACATCGAGATCGGCCTGATGACGCGCGGCAAAGGCAAGGCGGTTCGCGAGGCCGTGCTGGACCTCTTCCCGGTGCTGCGCGAACGGCTGAAGCAACGTTCGGGCACGCTGTCTGGCGGCGAGCAGCAGCAGTTGGCAATGGCGCGGGCGCTTTGTGTCGAACCGCAGGTGCTGCTTCTGGATGAGCCGACGGAAGGACTGATGCCGTCGATGATCCAGAAGATACGCGAGACGGTGGCGCAACTGCGCGGCCGTGGCGTTTCCACCATTCTGGTCGAGCAGCGCGTCGATGCTGTCCTATCGGTCGCCGACCGCGTCGCCTTCATCGAGAACGGTCGCAACCGTGAGACAATGCCGGTCGAGGCCCTGCGCGCCGACCCTTCCGCTGTCCGCCGTTACGTCGGAGTCGGCTGATCTCAGCGGAAGAAAAGCAGGCTCGCCAGTATGAAGATCGGGATCAGCACCGCTCCCGACCAAAGCATGTAGCCGAAGAATCCCGGCATCTTCACCCCTTGATGGCGGGCGATGGCATAGACCATGAAGTTCGGGGCGTTGCCGACATAGGTGTTGGCCCCCATGAACACTGCGCCGGCCGAAATAGCCGCCAGCGTCGAGGCGAGGTCCGTCATCAACTTTTGGGCGTCGCCGCCAGCAAGCTCGAAGAACACCAGATAGGTCGGCGCATTGTCGAGAAAGGAAGACAGAGCGCCGGTCAGCCAGAAATAGGCGAGATCGTTCGGCTGGCCGTCGGCCCCGGTGACCAGCGCCACGAGCGGAGCTAGCGCTCCCGACGGTCCGGCGCGCAGGATGGCGATCACCGGCACGATGCAGATGAAGATGCCGGCGAACAATTTTGCCACCTCGGCGATCGGCCCCCAGGTGAAGCCGTTGGCGGCGCGGTATTCCTTGCGCGATATCGCCAGCGAAACCAGCGCCAGAGCGAGGATGACGATGTCGCGCGCGAGGTTCTGTATCTCGATCTCCACGCCCATGATGGAGAAGGCGGCGCCGGGTTTCCATGCGGCCGACATCAGGATCGCGGCGATGACGCCGGCCAGCAAAACAATGTTCGGCAGGCCGCGGATTCGAATCTTGGAATCCGGCGTCGGGTCCTTGATCTTCGGCGCGCCTTCCTCCCGCCCGTGGAAGTAGAAATCCATCGCCAGGAAGACGGCCAGCACCAGTCCGCCGACGAACAGCGTGTCCGGCAGGATGTGGATTGTGGTCCAGAAGAACTCGACGCCGCGCAGGAAGCCGACGAACAGCGGCGGATCGCCAAGCGGGGTCAGCGAGCCGCCAATGTTGGAGACGAGGAAGATGAAGAAGATGACGACATGGGCGTTGAAAGGCCGGTTGTCGTTGGCGCGAATGATGGGGCGGATCATGATCATCGACGCTCCGGTGGTACCGACCACGGAGGCGAGCATCGCGCCGATCAGCAGCAGCCCGGCATTCATCAACGGCGTGCCGTGAATGTTGCCCGCCACAAGTATGCCGCCGGAAATGGTGAACAGGGCAAACAGCAGGATGATGAAGGACATGTACTCGAGCAGAACCGCGTGCAGCACGGATTCGGTTGCCGCACTTGCCCCATAGGCCCAGGCCATCGGGGCGATTGCCAGCAAAGCCCAGCCCATGGTGATCTTTCCGTAGTGATGCTCCCAGACATGCGGGAAAAGCAGCGGCCCGGTAGCGATCGACAGCAGCAGACCGGCAAACGGAACTGCCCACCACAGCGACATCACGTCGCCGGGAAGAGCGTGGCTCTCCGCTGCAAAAGCCGTGACGGAAAAAAGCGTGGCAAAGGCCAGAGTGGCCAGCCCGGCCGCCAGCGTTAAAAATCGCACGTCGCCCAATCCCCGGTTACAATCCTCGACCCCGTTGAAAAACCTTGGATCGAATAATCCCTGGGGCGTTTGACAGGCAAAATCACGCCAGCGCAACCCCCGCTTCCCGGATTCGCGCCAGCATCGCGTCGAGCGAGCCGTTCAGGTCGATGGCGCGGCAGGCGTCGAGTTTGACGGTGACGCGAAAGCCTTGGCGGATCGCGTCGAGGGCCGAATAGGCGACGCAGAAATCGGTTGCCAGCCCGACCAGCGTGACTGCCGATATGCCACGTTCGCGTAAATAACCTGTCAGCCCCGTCGGCGTCTTGTGGTCATTCTCGAAAAATGCCGAATAGCTGTCGATGTTGGGCCGAAAACCCTTGCGCAGGACCAGTTCCGCCTTCCCCCAGGCAAGCCCGGAATGGAACCGCGACCCTGTGCTGCCCTGGATGCAATGATCCGGCCACAGGGTTTGCGGACCATAGTCCATCTCGATTGCCTCGAACGGTTTCCTGCCGGGATGGCTGGAAGCGAAGCTGGAGTGACCGGCAGGGTGCCAATCCTGCGTCATGACGACATGATCGGCATGACGGATCAGATCGTTGACGAGCGGAACGATCTCGTCGCCGCCGGCAACCGCCAGCGCCCCGCCGGGGCAAAAATCGTTCTGCATGTCGATGACGATCAAAGCTTCGTTGGACAAGAAAGCCTCCTCGCGAACGGAAGGCAGAAACTCGGCCAGATGGCCGCTTGCGTCAACCGCGAACCGTCCGTCGCCGCCTGCGAAACTCGGCTTTGACAATATGACGCGGCTTGATATCATTTGCATACGAATGAATTGGCCGGCACACCGGCTGGTCTTGGGGAAGGCCGCTCCTCGCGAAGTTTATGTCTGCGGTGAAATGGAAGGCAGGCGTGACTCGTTACGCAAAGCCCACCGAACTTGAACAGGCGCTCGCCCTGCTTGGCGAAGGATCCTGGCGAATACTTGCCGGCGGCACGGATTTCTATCCGGCCTTGGGCAACCGGCCATTGCGGGAAAATGTGCTCGACATAAACGGCCTCTCGGCGCTGCGCGGCATCGCCGAGAGGGACAACCATTGGTCTATCGGTTCGCGCACCGCCTGGACCGATCTCATCGGGCATGAGTTGCCGCCGGCCTTTGATGCCCTGAAGCAGGCCGCGCGTGAGGTCGGTTCGCAACAGATCCAGAATGTCGCGTCCATTGCCGGCAATCTCTGCAACGCTTCTCCGGCCGCCGACGGTGCTCCGGCGCTGATGGTGCTGGGCAGCGAGGTCGAACTGCGTTCTGCGGCGTCGACGCGATACCTCCCGCTCGAAGCCTTTATTCTCGGCAACCGGCGCACCGCCTTGCAGCCCAACGAGATGGTAACGGCCATTCGCGTTCCGAAGGCCGCCGCCACCGGCCGCTCGGCCTTCGTCAAGCTTGGCGCACGGCGCTACCTGGTGATTTCGATCGCCATGGCCGCCGCCCGGTTCGTCATCGAGAACGGAATAGTTGCGGAGGCTTCGATTGCCGTCGGTTCCTGCTCGGCGGTTGCTGTCCGCTTGGCGGGGCTGGAATCCCTGTTGCTGGGGAAATCGGTCAGGGAATTGCCGGACATCGTGCGCGATGCATCGATTGATGAACTCTCGCCCATCGATGATGTGCGTGGCACCGCCCTCTATAGGCGAGACGCAGCGCGGGAAATCGTCAGCCGCGCCATGCTCTCCGCCACCGGACTTGATTCCGCTGAAATAGCGGCCGGGATGGTTGCATGAGCATCGACGGCGTTGACATCGAGTTCGCGGTGAACGGAACGGCAGTTTCGGTCCGAACCCTGCCTGTTCGCCGCCTTTCGGCGCTGCTGCGCGATGATTTGCGGATGACGGGAACGAAGGTGGGCTGCGATGCCGGCGATTGCGGCGCCTGTACCGTGCTGGTCGAAGGGGCGCCAGTCTGCGCCTGCCTGGTGCCGGCTGCATCCGTGGCCGGGTGCTCCGTTACCACAGTAGAAGGGCTTGCCGCCTGCAATCTGTCGGCGCTGCAGGCATCCTTTCTAAAGCACGGCGCGGCCCAGTGCGGCATTTGCACGCCAGGCCTTCTCGTCGCGGCAACAGCCTTGCTGGAACGGAATGCCTCTCCAACCGAGGCGGAGGTGCAGGACGCGCTGGGCGGGATACTGTGCCGCTGCACCGGCTACCGCAAGATCGTCGCGGCAGTGATGGACGTCTCGTCGAATGCGCTCGGATTGGATCGCCGATGGCCGAGGGTGGGGCAGGCTGTGGGAGCGTCGCCGGTCCGGCTGGATGGTGTGCCGAAAGTGACGGGGGCTGAAAAGTTCGGCGCCGATTCCTTCCCGACGGACGCTTTGGCTGTGGCTGTGATCCGGTCGCCTTATTTCCATGCGGATTTCAGCTTTGGCGATCTTGCTGGATGGGCTGAGGGCCGGCCGGGCATCGTCGCTATCTTCACGGCGGCCGACATTTCCGGGCGCAATTGTTTCGGCGTCATCACGCCCTTTGCCGATCAGCCGGCGCTGGCCGAGGAAACGGCTAGGTTCCGCGGCGAGGCGGTGGCGCTGGTCGCGGGCGAGCGGGAAGCGATGCTCGCTCTCGACCTCACGGATTTTCCCGTGGAATGGCGCGAGCGGCCCAACATGCTGGAAGCGGCCGCTGCAACCGCCGAAGGCGCGTACCGCATTCATTCTGGCCGTGAGGGAAACCTGCTGACCAGCGGCTTTGTCGAACGCGGCGATCCTGACGAAGCGCTTGCCTGCGCGGCCTTCATCGTGTCCGGCGCCATCAGCACCTCCTATGTCGAACACGCCTATATCGAGCCGGAGGCAGGCCATGCCTATATGGACGGCGACACGCTGGTGATCGTCGCCTGTACCCAGGCGCCCTACATGGACCGCGACGAGACGGCCAAGGTGTTGGGACTCGCGCCTGAAAAGGTCCGCATCGTGCCGACCGCCACAGGTGGAGGTTTTGGCTCCAAGCTGGACATCTCGTTGCAGCCGCTGATCGGGCTCGTGGCATTGAAAACAGGCCGACCCGCCGCCCTTGCCTACACACGCGGCGAATCCATGATGTCGACGACCAAGCGTCATCCGGCACAGATGCAGGCGCGCATCGGCGCCGACGCCGAAGGCCGCATTGTCGGCATGACTTTCGCGGGCGAGTTCAACACCGGCGCCTATGCGAGCTGGGGGCCGACCGTCGCCAACCGCGTGCCGGTTCATGCCAGCGGCCCTTACCTCACGCCGAACTATCGCGCCTGGGGGCGGGCGATCCATACCAACGGCCCGATCTCAGGGGCCTTTCGCGGCTTTGGGGTGCCGCAGGCGACGCTCATGCAGGAAACCTTGTATGATGAGCTTGCCGCAAAGCTGAACATTGATCGGTTAGAGTTCCGGCTGCGCAATTGCCTTCGTAACGGTGCCGAAACGGTTACCGGACAATGGCTGGAAAGCGGCGTCGGCATTGCCGATTGCCTGGACGCGTTGAAGCCGCACTGGCGGCGTGCCCTGGCCGAGGCCGAAGCCTTCAATACATCGGACAGCGGCCTGAAACGTGGCGTTGGCATAGCCTCGTGCTGGTATGGTTGCGGCAACACGTCTTTGCCAAACCCGTCCACCATCAAGGTCGGCCTCTCGCAAAGAGGCGAGGTGGTGCTGCATCAGGGCGCGGTCGACATCGGCCAGGGTTCGAACACAGTCATCGCGCAGATTTGCGCAGACGCGCTTGGCGTGCCGCTGCAGTCGCTGCGCCTCAGGGGCGCCGACACCGCGATAACTCCCGACGCAGGCAAGACCTCGGCCTCGCGCCAGACTTTCATCACCGGCAAGGCCGCTCAAAAAGCCGGTCAGGCGCTGCGCGACGCGGTCCTGCGCTTTGCCAACGTTTCGGCGCAGGCCGAGCTCGATCTTGACGGATCGGTCGTGGTGATCCGCGAGGGCGAGGCCGTCCGGCGCATCGATCTGGCGTCGATGCCCGCGGATGCCGATGGCTTCGTCTTTGTGGCTGAGGAGACCTACGATCCGCCGGTGACGGCCATGGATGCCAAGGGCCAGGGTAAGCCTTATGCCGTCTACGGCTACGGCGCGCAGATCGCTGAACTCGAGGTCGATATGAAGCTCGGCACGGTGAAGCTCATCAAGATCACCGCGGCACACGACGTCGGCAAGGCGATCAATCCGATACTGGCGGAAGGCCAGATCGAAGGCGGTATCGCCCAGGGCATAGGCATGGCGCTGATGGAGGAATACATCCCCGGCCGCACCGAGAATTTGCATGATTATCTCATTCCGACAATCGGCGACGTGCCGCCGATTGAAACGATCCTTGTCGAGGTGCCCGATCCCGAAGGTCCGTTCGGCGCCAAGGGGCTGGGCGAGCATGTGCTGATCCCGACGGCACCGGCCATCCTGAACGCGATTCGCCATGCCACCGGCATTCTCGTCACCAAGGTTCCCGCCACCCCGTCACGGGTGCTGGCGGCGATCCAGGCAGGAAAGGACGCCGCATGAGCGAGCTTTCCGAACGGTTTGAAACCCACGATCCCGGTCAGAAGCAGATAGCCGAAAAGGTTCGCTGCGACGCCTGTCCCGTCATGTGCTACATCGCCGATGGCCGCACCGGAGCTTGCGATCGTTACGGCAACATAGACGGCCGCATCGTTCGCATGGACCCGCTGACGATCCTCGATCATGCGGCCGATGCCGGCGGCGCAGTCGTTCCCTTTGCCGTGGGGGACCGGGAGTGGAACGGCGATCTTGTCAGCACTGCGCGCCCGTTCGTCACCGCCATCGGCGCCGGCACGACCTATCCCGACTACAAGCCAGCGCCCTTCATCGTCAGCCAGGAGGTCGAGGGTGTCGATCTCGTGACGGTCGTCACCGAAGGCATCTTCTCCTATTGCGGCGTCAAGGTGAAGATAGATACGGACCGTCACCTCGGTCCCGAAACGGCGATGGTGCGAGCGCAGGGCGAGGCGGTCGGCCACGTGACAACAGGTGAATACGGCTCGCAGATGCTGTCGCTCGGCGGCGTGCAGCATCTGACCGGCGGCTCGAAGCAGGAAGGCCGCGTCACCTGCGACACACTGCTCGACCTTTGCAACCGCAAGCCCGTCGAACTGGCCATCGAGGGCGGTTCGACAGTCATTGTCGAAGCCGGCAAGCCGCCCGTTATCGACGGCAAGGCAGAGAGCCGCATGCGCGTCGGCTGCGGCTCCGCCACCATCGGCATGTTCGCCTCGCAATGGCGCGGGCTGGTCGACGAGGTCGTCGTGGTCGACGATCACATCACCGGTGTCGTGTCCGAGCATCAGGCCGGCAAGGTGCTGGGCTGGGAAGACACCGGCATCAGGATCGTCGGTCGCCGCTCAACCCCTGGCCGCTATTTCAAGGTGTCGGAACCAGGCATCGGCTGGGGCGGCACGAGCATTTCCGACCCGCTGTCGATTCTTGGCGACTGGAATGAGAAAAAAGGCGCTCGCCCCGGCCTGTCGCTGCTCATGGTGTCGACCACTGGCGAGCAGTTTGCCTACTACGAACTGGACGCGGCGTTGAAGCCGGTCGAAAAGCCGTTCCCTGAACGGCTGCGCAAATCGGTGGGCCTGATCGAGGACAATTGCGAGCCGGCGCTGTGCACGGTGCTGTTCATTGGCGGCGCGGGCGGTTCGCTGCGGGCCGGCGTCACCGAAAATCCGGTCAATCTCACCCGTTCCGTCCAGGGGATGAAAACCTATGTCACAGTTGGCGGCGCGCCGGTCTATGTCTGGCCCGGCGGTGGCATCACCCTGATGGTGGATGTCACCCGCGTGCCCGAAAACGCCTTCGGCTATGTGCCGACCCCGGCGCTGGTGGCGCCGATAGAGTTCACGCTGAGACGGGATGACTACATAAGGCTTGGTGGCTACGCGGACGAAATCCGCAGCGTCGAAGACGTCAAAGCGCGCGGCGGCGAATATCTCAATGCCCGGCGCGACAGGGACGCTCCACCCAGCAATCCGTGGCCACCGCTGGCGCAATTACACAGAGGTGGCGAGGGTGGCCGATCATGAACGGCCCGCAGGCGCACTGGCTGGAAGACGGCAGGCGGCTTCATCTCAATCACGGACCTATCGATCTTGTCATCGAGGTTTTCGGACCGCCGACCGAACGCCGGTTGGCTTACGAGCAAGCAATCGCCCGCTTCGAGACAGTGCTCGGCGAACTGGTGGAGGAACTGGCCGAACTTCGCCGGCCGGCCACTCCTGGGCCCCGGCCTTTCTGGCGCACAACTGCTCGCCGTATGGAGCAGGCGGTTTCGCCACTCGCCCATACCTTCATCACGCCGATGGCGGCCGTGGCCGGCTCGGTCGCGGATGAAGTGCTGGCGGCTCTGGTGGCGGGCCGTACGCTCGACAAGGCCTATGTCAACAATGGCGGCGACATCGCTTTGCATCTGGCCCCGGGCCAGACGATGACGTTGGCGATCGGCGGAACCGGCCATGGCCTCTCGGACCGTATCGCTATCAGCGCCGACAACCCGGTGCGCGGCATCGCCACCAGCGGCTGGCGTGGGCGGTCTTTCTCGCTTGGCATTGCTGATGCCGTCACGGTGCTGGCCCGCAATGGCGCTGCTGCCGACGCCGCCGCAACGCTGATCGCCAACGCGGTCGATCTGCCGGGCCACCCCGCGGTGGCGTGTCAGGCGGCGTGCGAACTGGCACCGGACAGTGATCTCGGCGATCGGCTGGTGACGACTGGCGTGGGATATTTGTCCGAGCAGGATATTGAAACGGCATTGTCCGCCGGCCTTGGGGTGGCGGAGGATTTTCGCCGGCGCGGCCTGATCGAGGCGTCGGCATTGTTCCTTGCAGGCAGATGTGTGATGACGGGCCCATTCCCGTCGAAGAGTTCTCTTTCGCCGCCGGCTGGAACCATCGACCAGTCATTCGCCAGGGGTCCTGCCCATGCCTGACTTTCCCGTCCGCAAGATCGCCGTCATTACCGAGGAAATCCTTCATGAAGGTGGTCCGGCTCCCGCGATGCCGCGTCGCCGCGCCGCCGCGTGGGCAATCGTGCAAAACCCGTTTGCCGGCAAATATGCCGCCGATCTGCAGCCGGCGATGGATGATCTGAAGCCGCTTGGCCTTGACCTTACCGACCGATTGATCGCTGCGCTGGGCGGCGATGTCGTGCAGATTGACGGCTACGGGAAGGGCGCCATTGTCGGCAGCGCAGGCGAGATCGAACATGGCGCGCTTTGGCATGTGCCGGGCGGTTATGCGATGCGGGAGCGCCTCGGTCAGGCCAAGGCGATTGTGCCCTCGGCGATGAAGGTCGGCGGCATTGGCGCGACACTGGACGTGCCGCTCGGACACATCAACGCCGCCTATGTGCGCAGCCATTTCGACGCCTTCGAGGTGCGCGCCGGCGACGGCCCCCGCGCGGACGAAATCCTGTTTTGCCTCGCCATGGCCTGTGGCCCGCGTATCCACAGTCGTATGGGTGGGTTGGAAGCCAAGGACATCAAGTTGTGGGACGGCCAGCGATGACCGGCGAAAGCAGTCTCCTCAAGATCGTCGAGGCCGATGCCGCCACGGACGAGGCCTATCACCTGCAGGAGCAGGTGGGCTTTATCCTGCGCAAGGCGCACCAGCGCCATGTCTCGATTTTCGCCGCTCATATCGCCGACCTGACGCCGCCACAGTTTGCGGCGTTGGCGAAGCTTCACGACGTCGGCGAGACCTCGCAGAACCAGCTTGGCACGCTTGTCGCCATGGACGCAGCCACGATCAAGGGTGTCATCGACCGGCTGAAGGCGCGAGGATTGGTCGATCTTTCCAGGCATGATGCCGACAAGCGCAGGCTGATGGTGAGCCTGACCGCCGAGGGAAGATCGACCATCGAGCGGCTCATCCCGCTGGCGCAGCAGGCCACACAGGAGACGCTGGCGCCGCTGACGGACAAGGAAATCGCCATTTTCCTGAAGCTTCTGGCAAAGCTTGCCTGAGCCCCGCATTCATGAGGAGGCGCGGGTGACTGATCCGGTGGACAAGCCCCGAAACGCCCTCTGGCGCTGTCTCTATACGCAGGGCCATGACGCCGCACTGCTCACGACTGTCTCCAACGGCTGGAAGCTGACCGGGACAGCCGTGTTCCGGGGCGACAACGGGCCGATGTCAGCCGGTTACTCGGTCGAAATGGACGAGGCCTGGGTAGCGTTTCGAGGCGCCGTCGCGGGCTTTTCCGGCGGACGGCATTTTCGACACGAAATTGAAAAGACGGCGGAGGGCTGGATGCTCGACGGCAGGCCTAACGGGCTGGTGGAACTGACCGATCTCGATTTCGGCTTCACGCCCGCAACCAATTTCCAGCAGTTGCGGCGTGCAAACTTGCATATTGGCGAAAGGGCTGAATTCTCCGTCGTCTGGTTCGACATAGGCAGGGAGCGCTTGCTTGATTTGCCGCAGATATACGAACGGCGCGACGACACCCACTATTGGTATGAGTCGCCCACGAGCGGATATCGGGCCACGCTCGAGATCGACAGCAGCGGTTTCGTTCGGCTCTATCCGGAACTGTGGCAGATGGAGGATCGGACAGCTTCAGCGGTATGAGGTTCCGAACAGCCGCTCCGCCTGCTCCGGCGTATAGTAACCCATCTCCACATCGCGGCGGATCAGCTCGGGGCTGCGCTCCGCCGGATCGCCATAGCCACCGCCGCCTGGCGTCGCCACCCGTACACGGTCGCCGGCCTTGAGAGGAATGTCCTGTTCCTTGGAAAGATGCGGCGGCACATGTGCCTCACCATCCCGGAAAACCGTTACCTCGTTCACTGCGCCGTCCCCGCCACCCAGAACGCCCTGCGGTCCGAAGCGGCCGTGGTCCATGACGAAGGAGGCCCGCGCCTCGCCGCGCAAAATCTCCACCTCATAGGCGAGACCGAAGCCGCCGCGATGCTTGCCGGCGCCGCCGGACCCTTCACGCAAGGCATAGTGGCGGTAGAGCACGGGGAATGCCTGCTCCATGATCTCGACCGGCGGGGACTTCGAAATGCCGATGGTCGAGCAGCCGTTGGAGAGGCCGTCATGGCCGGCATTGCCGCCATAGCCGCCGCCGGAAATCTGGTACATGACATAGTCACGCCCGCGCAGCGGATCGCTGCCGCCAAGCGCGAAATTGCCGCTCGATCCGGCCGGGGCCGCCGTCACTTTTTCCGGCAATGCCTGAACCATCGCCGCGAATACGGCTTCGGCGATGCGCTGCGAAACCTCAGCCGCGCAGCCCGAGACGGGGCGTGGATAATGCGCATCGAGGAAGGTGTCCTCCGGCGTATTGACGACAAGCGGCTCGAAGGCGCCGGCGCTGATCGGAACGTCGGGAAAGATGTGGCGCATGGCGAGATAGACAGACGACAGCGTCGTCGCCAGAACGCTGTTCATCGGCCCGGCGCAGGGTTTCGACGATCCTGTAAAGTCGAACGTCAGCCTGTCGGTCGTCTTCTCGATAGCCAAAGCGATGGTCAGCGGTTCGTTCACGACGCCGTCTGAGTCCACGAACGCCTTGGAGCGATAAGTGCCATCCGGGATGGCGGCGATATGCGCGCGCATCTGGTCGGCGGCGCGGCGGCGCAGTTCCGCAATGGCCTCGGAGACTGTTTCGTCGCCGTAACGGTCCAGGATTTCGTTCACCCGGTCTTGCCCGACCAGCAAGGCGGCTGCCTGCGCCTTGATGTCGCCGATGCGCTGGTCCGCGACCCGGATGTTGGATGAAATGATGGCATGGATCTCGCGGTCGAGCACGCCTTTCTTGAACAGCTTAACCGGTGGCAGCCGCAGGCCTTCCTGCTCGACGGCTGTTGCGGAAGCCGAGAAGCCGCCCGGTACCGAGCCGCCAATGTCGGGCCAATGACCGGTGTTGGACAGCCAGCAGAAGATGCGGCCCGCCCGGTAAAGCGGCATGACAAAGCGGACATCCATCAGATGCGTGCCCCCGAGATAGGGGTCGTTGACGATGTAGATGTCGCCTTCCTCGGGCGGCAGGCAGCGCCCGTCGGCGATCATCTCGATAACAGTTCTCGTCGAATACTGCATGACGCCGACGAACACCGGCAGGCCCTGGCTGCCCTGTGCGATCAGCGAACCGTCAGCTGCCGAATAAATGCCGTCCGAGCGGTCGTTGGCTTCCGCGATGACGGGCGAAAAGGCGGCGCGCGAAAATGTCAGGTCCATCTCGTCGCAGGCCTGCTGCAGCGCCGCCTGGATGACGGAAAGAGTGATGGCGTCGAGGGTGGTCATCGTCCCACCTCGACGACCAGATTCCCATCCGCGTCGCTCTGCGCCCGGTCGCCCGGCTCCATCACCGTGGTGCAGTCCATCTGCTCGAGGATCGCAGGACCCTCGATCGCGGCATCGAGCGGCAGCTTTTCGCGATCGTAAACCGGCGTATCGTGCCATGTCCCGCCGTACCAGACAGGCCGGACCTCGCGCAGCGCGGCATCAAGGCTGGAAGCTCGCCCGGCCGGATCGATCAGCCGGCTAAGATCGAGCGGCGTCCGCACGCCGGTGACGGATGTGTTGAGATTGACCAGTACGGCGCGGATTTCCGGCAGTTCGACCCTGAAACGGGCGAAATAGGCACGCTCGAACAAATCTTGCAGCACCGCCCGTTCGATGTGGGGCGAGGGGAGCGGCACGTTGATGATATGCGTCTGGCCGATGAACTGCATGTCCGCCGAATGGGTGACGCGAATCGTTTCAGGCGTCACCGCTTCCTTGGCGATCAGCGCGGCGCCTTCTGACCTGTGGCGCGCCAGAATGCCCGCCGCCTGTGCTACATCGAGGCCGCCGACCGGCTGGTTGATCGTGTTGACGAAATCGTGGCGCATGTCGGCCACCACGCAGCCCAATGCATTGGTGATGCCCGGCCGCGCGGGCACCAGTACGCGCGGCAGGCCGAGCTCTCGCGCCAGCGCCGAGGCGTGCAGCGGTCCCGCGCCGCCGAAGGCGAACAGGGAAAAGTCGCGCGGGTCATGCCCCCGTGCAACCGAGACCATGCGGATCGCCCCCGCCATCTTGATGTTGCCGAGGCGCAGAACGGCGCCTGCGGCGTCAACGCCCGACAGTCCGGTCGCCCGGCCGATCTTGTCTTCGAATATTCGCGTGACGCTCTCCATCGAAATCGGATGATCGACCGCCAAAAGCTTTTTCGGCGCCAATCGGCCAAGCACCAGGTTGGCGTCGGTCACGGTGGGCTCGCTGCCGCCGCGGCCATAGCAGATCGGGCCAGGGTTGGCGCCCGCGCTTTCCGGTCCAAGCTGGATGAGACCTGCCGCATCGACGCGCGCGATCGACCCGCCGCCGGCACCCACCGTATGCACCGCGACCATCGGCACATGGATCGGCATCCCATATTCGATTTCGATTTCGTTGGAGACGGCCGGTTCGGCGTTGCGGATCAACGCCACATCGGTCGAGGTGCCGCCCATGTCGTATGTGACGAGATTGGGGAACCCGGCGCGCTTGCCGGTATAGGCGGCGGCGATGACGCCGGAGGCGGGTCCCGACATCACGGTCTTTGCCGACTCTGCGGTGACGAAACGGGCCGAGATCATGCCGCCATTGCCGTTCATGATCAGGAAGTCGCGCGCATAGCCCTGCGCGGCCAGTTCCTTGCGCAGCCTGGCGACATACCGTTCCAGTATGGGCTGGACGGAGGCGTTGACGGCGGCGGTGACGCCGCGCTCGAACTCGCGCGCTTCCGACAGAAGCGCATGGCCGGCGGTGATGTGGCCGTTGGTCCAGATCTCAGCGGCGATCTCGGCCGCGCGCCGCTCGTGCGTGGGATTGGCGTAGGAATGGAGGAAGTGGATGACGAGGGATTCGCAGCCGGCTTCGACAAGGCGCTGCACGGCCTCGCGCACTTCTTGCTCGTCGAGCGCGACACGGATCGCGCCGCCGGCTTCGACGCGCTCCGTCACCTCCAGCCGCAGATTGCGAGGAATGACGGGCACGAATGTTCCGGTCATCCCGTAGGCCTGTGGCCGGGTGCGCCGGCCGAGCTCGATCACGTCGCGGAACCCCCGCGTGGTGATCATGCCGGTTTTCGCCAGACGCCGCTCGAGCACGGCATTGGTGGTGGTCGTCGTGCCGTGGACGATGAGGTCGATGTCGGAGACTGGGAATTGCGTGGCGCCAAGCGCCGAAACCACGCCGAAGGCCTGGTTCTCCACGGTGGTGGGTATCTTGGCGATGTGGACGCTTCCGCCGTCGCGCGCGTCGATCAAAAGCAGGTCTGTGAAGGTGCCGCCGACATCGATGCCCGCGACGACGCTGCCGGCCGCGGCCGAAACTTTCTCATTCATTCCCGAAACCCGAAATGCTCGAACTACGGATATGTATCAGTTTGGAAAGGCGTTTCTCTCACTTATCTTGACTCGAAGATCGTTTGTATACTAATAGTTTTACGAAACAAGGGCTTACGTCATTTCGGCCCGGCAGCGCTTCTGCGGCTCGGGCGCGTCGTGTCGTCGCCCTTTTTGCCCTACAAGCGCCAGGTAACGAGCGCCAGGCAGAGGTTGGTTTTGCAATGAACACCATTCCCGCGTTGAACGACGCAGGCGCGAAGGCGCAATTTCCGATACCTGCCAATGTTTTCGCCGAGACGGTGGTATCGGTGAAGCATTATACCGACCGTCTGTTTGCGTTCCGCATCACCCGTCCGCAATCGTTCCGATTCCGCTCGGGCGAGTTTGTCATGATCGGCCTGCCCAATGCCGAAAAGCCGGTCTTCCGCGCTTATTCGGTCGCCAGCCCGGCCTGGGACGACGAACTGGAATTCTTCTCGATCAAGGTGCCGGACGGCCCGCTGACCTCGCACCTGCAGAAGATCCAGGTCGGTGATACTGTCATCATGCGGCAGAAGCCGACCGGCACGCTGGTGCTGGATGCGCTGACGCCGGGCAAGCGGCTGTTCATGATCTCCACCGGCACGGGCATCGCGCCTTTCGCCAGCCTGCTGCGCGATCCCGATACCTATGAGAAGTTCGAGCAGGTCTATCTGACCCACACCTGCCGCGACATTGCCGAGCTGACCTATGGCCAGGAGCTGGTTTCGGCTCTGGAGAACGACCCGCTGATCGGCGAACTGACCGGTGGCCGGGTCACGCTCTACAACTCCACCACGCGCGAGGCTTCGGCCTGCATGGGCCGCATCACCGCGCTGATCGGTTCCGGCAAGTTCTATTCCGACCTCGGCATCGAACCGCTGGATCCGCAAACCGATCGCGTGATGATCTGCGGCTCCATGCACATGCTGAAGGACGTCAAGGAAATGGCCGAGGGGCTCGGCTTCGTCGAGGGCTCGCTGAGCCAGCCCGACAGTTTCGTCGTCGAGCGCGCCTTCGTCGGCTGATCGCCGGGACGCCAGCTGGACTGGCGGTTCGTTAGCCATCCCATGTCTACGGATCGCAGGATGCGGAGATCGGCATGGACGTTAGCAGGACGATCTGTCAGGCCATAAGCGGGTGGCGCCGGCTCCGCTTCACTTACAAGGACTGCGTCCGGATCGTCGATCCCTATATTCTCGGCTATGGCGAGAATGGCGCTCTCATTCTCTCGGCCGTGCAGGTGTCGGGCGGCAGCGGCCGAGGTTTTCGCAGTTTCGCCGTGCAGGACCTGGAAGCGCTTGCCGTCATCGCCGAAAAATTCTTCGGCAACCATCCGGACTACAACCCGCGCGACAGGTTTTTTCGGCGGATAGTCTGCCAGATCTGATTCCGCAAGACTGGTCCTTGACGTCTCAAGTTTTGTTCTTTACCGAGAAAAAACATTTGGAATGCGGCGCCGGTCGTTTCGGGTTTGGCGTGACGAAATGACCGCAGCGGGAGGACGATCATGATAACGAAACTCGCTGGCAAGACGGTGGTCATCACGGCTGCAGCGCAAGGCATCGGCCGGGCCAGCGCGCTTGCCTTCGCGGCTGTGGGTGCGAAGGTGCATGCCACAGACATCAACGAAACGGCACTGTCGGAGCTCACCGGAAAGTCCGGCATTTCAACCCGTCGGCTGGACGTGCTCAATAGCGCCGCGGTCGAAGCCGCCTTCGCCGAAATCGGCCCGGTCGACGTGCTGTTCAACTGCGCCGGCTTCGTCCATGCAGGCTCCATTCTGGAGATGAAGGAAGGCGATCTCGATTTCGCCTTCGACTTGAACGTCCGCGCCATGGTCCGCACCATCCGCGCTGCGCTGCCCGGCATGCTGGAGCGCGGCGATGGCGCGATCATTAACATGGCCTCCGTTGCCGGCGCGCCAAAGGGCGTGCCGAACCGCTTCGTCTATGGCGTCACCAAGGCGGCGGTTATCGGACTGACCAAGGCGGTGGCGGCGGACTATGTCGGCAAAGGCATCCGCTGCAACGCCATCTGCCCGGGCACGGTCGAAAGCCCGTCGCTGGAAGGCCGCATGCGCGCGGGTGGAGACTATGACGCGGCCCGCGCCGCCTTCATCGCCCGCCAGCCCATGGGCCGGCTGGGCACGCCTGAGGAAATCGCCCACCTCGCCGTCTATCTCGCCGGTGCTACCTATACGAGCGGGCAGGCGTATAACATCGATGGCGGCTGGTCGATCTGAGAGACCCTCCGCCGGGCGCGCGACGCGACTGTCCGCGCATCCCGTGCTCACATACTTAAAGTACGCTCCGCTCCGGTTCTCGAAAAGCCACGCCGTGCACCTAGGCGGACAGAGTTTTCAAACGGCTTCTCGGCCGTAATCAGGGAGACAAAATATGAAACTTCTGCGCTACGGCGAACCCGGTTCGGAAAAACCCGGCCTCCTGGATGCCGAGGGGTCGATCCGCGACCTGTCCGGCAAAGTGGCTGACATCGGCGGCGCGGGCATCTCACCTGAGGGCCTGGCGCAACTGGCGGCGCTCGATTCCGCCTCGCTGCCGAAGGTCGAGGGCCAGCCGCGTCTCGGTCCTTGTGTGGCGGGTACGGGAAAATTCATCTGCATCGGGTTGAACTATTCAGACCATGCCGCCGAGACCGGCGCCACCGTGCCGTCCGAGCCGATCATCTTCATGAAGGCGACTTCGGCCATCGTCGGCCCCGACGACGACGTGCTGATCCCGCGCGGTTCGGTCAAGACCGACTGGGAGGTCGAACTCGGCGTCGTCATCGGCAAGACGGCGAAGTACGTTTCCGAAGCCGAGGCGCTGGACTATGTCGCCGGCTACTGCGTTGCCCACGACGTGTCGGAGCGCGCCTTCCAGGCCGAGCGGCAGGGGCAGTGGACCAAGGGGAAGAGCTGCGACACGTTCGGTCCGACCGGTCCATGGCTGGTGACCAAGGACGAGGTCGCCGACCCGCAGAACCTTGCCATGTGGTTGAAGGTCAATGGCGAGACCATGCAGAACGGCTCGACGAAGACCATGGTCTACGGCGTGGCGCATCTCGTCTCCTATCTCAGCCAGTTCATGAGCCTGCAGCCCGGCGACATCATCTCGACCGGAACGCCGCCCGGCGTCGGGTTGGGCATGAAGCCGCAACGCTTCCTCAAGGCCGGCGATGTCGTCGAACTCGGCATCGAGGGACTGGGCACGCAGAAACAGAACATCAGGGCGGACGGGTAGGCGCTCTCTCCGCTCGCACGGGTGCGCCAAGCTTACTTGATAGCCTTCCTATCCGCATCGAACCGATAAGTCTTCGTCGGGTCCGGCGTTGCATAAAGCGTCGCGCCGGGCTCTGCATCGTAGACGCCGAAAATGCGCACCGTGATCAACCCGGTCTTTTCGCAGTCGAGATAGAGGTTGGTGTCGGCGCCGAGATGTTCGGCATGCACCACCGTGCCCTTCCAACTGCCCTTCTTCGGGTCTACCGTGATGTGCTCCGGACGGACGCCGATCGTTTTCGCCGTCTCGCCCAGCCGCCCGCCGTCGATGAAATTCATCTTCGGCGAGCCGATGAAACCGGCGACGAATTCGTTTGCCGGTGCATTGTAGAGCTCCATCGGCTTTCCGACCTGCTCGATGCGTCCGGCGTTGAGCACCACGATCTTGTCGGCCAGCGTCATCGCCTCGACCTGATCGTGGGTGACATAGATCATCGTCGCCTTCAGCCGCCGATGCAGTTGGGCGATTTCCAGCCGCGTGTTGACCCTGAGAGCCGCGTCGAGGTTCGACAGCGGTTCATCGAACAGGAACAGCTTCGGCTCGCGCACGACTGCGCGGCCAATGGCGACGCGCTGGCGCTGGCCGCCTGACAGTTCCGCCGGCCGGCGCTTGAGGTAGGGCTCCAGCGACAGCATCGACGACGCAATGCCGATGCGTCGGTCGATCTCGCTCGCCGCTTCGCCGGCCTGCTTGAGGCCGAGGCCCATATTGTCGCGCACGGTCAGGTGCGGGTAGAGCGCATAGGTCTGGAACACCATCGCGATGCCGCGCTTGGCCGGCGGCGTGGCGCTGACATCGCCGCCGTCGATCAGCACGCGACCCGAGGACGAATCCTCCAGACCGGCGATAACCCTGAGCAGCGTGGACTTGCCGCAGCCGGACGGCCCGACGAAGACGACGAACTCGCCATCCTCGACCGTCAGGTCGATGCCTTTCAGCACATCCACCTTGCCGAAGGATTTTTGCACATTCTCGATTGTCAGCGAGCCCAAGGCATTCCCCTTTGTTGAAGCCGGGGGTTGGAACGAAACATCCGGCTCGATAACAATCTCACAGCCGCACCGCCTTGCCGGTTCGCACGCTCTCGTCCGCCGCCAGGCAAACGGCCAGCGACTTCACCGCGTCGTCCATATGGCGGGTCAGGTCGATATCCTCGCGGATAGCCTTGAGCAGGAAGGCCTGTTCGGCGTCGCACAGTTCCTGATGGCCGGGTTCGCCTTGCATGGACAGAAGCTCGTCCGGATTGGCGAATTTCCCATCCGGTCCGGTCGTCGCGCTGTGCAGCCTTATGGTCGAGGTTTTCGTATGTGTATCGATGTCGTCGGATTTCACGCCTTCCGCCATGACGATCGATACGCAGCCGTTCGGCGAGATCACGTCCTTCACGAAGAAGGCGGTTTCCGAAATCATCGGACCCCAGCCGGCCTCGTACCAGCCGACCGAGCCGTCCTCGAACAGCACTTGCAGATGGCCGTAATTGTACATGTCCGACGCGATCTCGTCGGACAGCCGCACGCCCATGCCACGCACTTCCACCGGCCGGGTATCGGTGATCTGCAGCATGACATCGAGATAATGCACGCCGCAGTCGACGATCGGCGAGGTCGTCTGCATCAGTTGCTTGTGCGTGCCCCATGTTGCGCCAGAGGATTGCTGGTTCAAATTCATGCGGAAGACATAGGGGCCGCCGAGTTTGCGGGCCTCCGCGATCAGCCGCATCCATGATGGGTGATGGCGCAATATGTAGCCGACGACCAGCTTCTTGCCGTTAGCCTTCGCTGCATCGACGACGCGTTGCGCATCGGCGATCGTCGTGGCCAGCGGCTTTTCGACGAAGACATGACAGCCGGCTTCCAGCGCCCTCACGGCGTAGTCCGCATGGCTGTCCGAATAGGTGGCGATGGCGACGACATCCGGTCTCTCGGTGGCAATCGCCTCGTCGAAGGAACGGCGGATTTCCTGGCCGGACAGACCGCCCGGCAACGGCACGTCCGAACGGTTCACCAGCGCGGCGATCTCGAAGCCCGGATTCTGGTGATAGGCCAGCGCATGGCTGCGGCCCATATTGCCGAGCCCGGCAATGACGACACGCAGGGGGTTCAGCGACATGCTCATTTCACCGCTCCTGACGTGATGCCCCGGATCAGTTGCCGCGAGAAGATGACGTAAAGAACGAGCACCGGCAGGATGGCAAGCGACAGCGCCGCCAGCACGGCGTTCCAGTTGGTGACGAACTGGCCGAGGAAAAGCTGCGCGCCCAGCGTCACAGTCTTGGTGCTTTCCGACGGCGCCAGGATGAGCGGGAACCAGAGATCGTTCCAGATCGGGATCATGGTGAAGACGGCGACGGTCGCCATGGATGGCCGCACCAGCGGCAGCACGAGGCGGAAGAAGATCGTGTATTCGGACAGGCCGTCGATGCGGCCGGCGTTCTTGAGGTCGTCGGAGACGCCGCGCATGAACTCCGACAGGATGAACACGGCGAGCGGCAGCCCCTGCGCCGTATAGACCAGGATCAGCGCCGTCAGTGTGTTGACCAGCCCGCCGGCGACCATCATCTGCAGGATCGCCACGGTGCCCAGCCGGATCGGGATCATGATGCCGAGCGCCAGATAGAGCCCCATCAACGTGTTGCCGCGAAAGCGGTATTCCGACAAGGCGAAGGCCGCCATGGCGCCGAACAGGAGCACGAAGAACAGCGACGCGACCGTGACGACGATGCTGTTCTGGAAATAGAGAAGGAAGTCGCCCTGGTTCACCACCGTGGCGTAGCCGACGAGGTCGAACGTCGTGCCTGTCGGCGGCATCAGCGGCGTGCGGAAGATGGCGGCGCGCGACTTGAACGAATTGACGATGATCAGCACGACCGGAAACAGCGCGATGATCGTGTAGACGATCAGGATCGCATGTGCAGCAACCGAGCGTGGAAGGGAAGAAGTGGCGCGGCTCATCCTACCCCCTCAGAACTGGTAGCGACGCAGGCGCGTCTGGATGAGGAACAGATAGATGCACACGCCGGCCAGGATGATCAGGAACATCATCGTCGCGATTGCCGCACCCATATTGGGATTACCGACCTGGAGCTGGAAACCGAAGAAGGCGCGGTAGAGGAAGGTGCCAAGAATATCGGTCGAGTAGTTGGGGCCGGCAAGCGCGCCTTGCGCCGAGTAGATCAGGTCGAAGGCGTTGAAATTGCCGACGAAGGTGAGCACCGAAATAATGCCGATGGCCGGCAGGATTAGCGGCAGCTTTATCTTCCAGAATTGCGACCAGCCAGTCACGCCGTCGCATTCGGCCGCCTCGATCACTTCATCCGGGATCGACAAAAGGGCTGCATAAATCAGCATCATCGGGATGCCGACGAATTGCCATACGGAAATCAGGGCCAGCGTGGTCAGCGCATAGGCTTCCTTGCCGAGCCACGGCGTGAACAGGCTCTTCAGGCCGATCAGGTCGAGCAGGTTTGGCGCCACGCCCCAGAGCGGCGACAGGATGAGCTTCCAGGCAAAGCCGACAACGACAAAGGAAAGCACAGTCGGTACGAAAATGGCCGTGCGGTAGAAGGTGGAGAAACGCAGGCGAGGGCTGGACAGAAGCGCCGCCAGCAGGATGCCGATCGGGTTTTGCACGAGCATATGGACGATGAAGAACCATACATTGTTGCGCAGCGCGTTCCAGAAGCCAGCTGACCAATTCGGATCGCCGAACAGGGTGCGGAAATTCTGCAGGCCGACGAAGGTCTGGCTCCGCTCGATGTTGCGGAATAGGGAAAGCTGCAGCGTGCCGGCCAGCGGTAGGATCATGATCGCGGTATAGACCAGCACCGCCGGCGCCAGGAACACGAGGATGTGCCAGCGGAACGGTTTTTTCGGTGATGCTGTTGCGGCCATGGATGCGAGCCTGTTGAGAAGTTGGAGATTAGCCGCGCCCGCTGGGCCGGCACACCCTCCCCCTTGAGGGGAGGGCGGCGAGCAATCGTAGCGGAGCGAAGATTGAGAGCAGGGCTGGGGGTAGGTCAGCGTGGAGCGCTGCCTCGATCACCCCCGCCCGCGTCAAAAACCTCGCAAGCTCGGTCCTCCCCAAAAGGGGGGAGGGTAAAGTGCTCTTACTTAGCCGGCTTGTACCAGGCGTCGAGACCGTCCTGCAGTTTCTTGGCCGCGGCTTCCGGCGTATCGGTGCCATTGATCACATTGGCCGATTCCACCCAGGTCTCGTTCTCGAGGTTCGGGGTGCCGCGCGACAGGATCTGGTAGGTTGAGCGGATCGTCGGCTTGCACTTCTCGCGCCACGAGACGAACTCCTGCGCCAGCGGGTCTTCCATCTTCACTGGCGAGGAGTTCAGGCTGAAGAAGCCGGGCAGCGCGTTGGCATAGATGGTGGCGAATTCCGGCGAGGCGACCCAGGTGAGGAATTTCTTCGCCGCGTCAGCGTTCTTGGAGGCGGCGTTCAAACCCATGCCGATGTCGTTGTGGTCGGAGATGTAGCAGGTGTCGCCGGCCTTTTCGACCGGCGGCGGGAAGGCGCCCATCTTGAACTGCGCCTGCGTGTTGAACACCGAGATTTCCCATGAGCCGGACGGATAGATGGCGGCGCGCCCGAGCGTGAACAGGTTCTGGCTGTCGGGATAGGTTTGTGCCTCGAAGCCGTCGCCCAGATAGGGCTTCCATTTCGCCAGTTCGGCATAGGGAGCGACCCAGTCGGCGTCAGTCAGTTTCTGCTCGCCCTTGATAAGCGCCAGACGGCCTTCCTCGCCCTTCCAGTAGTTTGGACCGATGTTCTGATAGCCCATGGTCGCGGCTTCCCAGAGGTCCTTGGTGCCCATCGCCATCGGCACGTAGGTGCCGTCGGCCTTGATCTTGTCGAGCGCTGCGAAGAACTCGTCACGCGTCTGCGGCACCTTGATGCCGAGCTTGTCGAAAGCGTCCTTGTTGTAGATGAAGCCATGGATGACCGAGGCCATCGGCACGCAGAAATTCGCCTTGCCGTCGTCCGTGGTCCAAGCCGCCTTGGCGACATCGGAGAAGTTCTCCATGCCGGGCAGGGTGGTCAGGTCGGCGAGGTTCTTCTTGTTGTAGAGGTCGAGCGACTTGTCGAACGGGCGGCAGGTGATCAGGTCGCCGGCCGAACCTGCCTGAAGCTTGGCGCCGAGCGCGGCATCATACTCGGTTGGGGCCGACGGCGAGAACACGACCTTGATGCCGGGATTCTTGGCTTCGAACGCCGGGATCAGCTTCTCCTGCCAGATGGCGAGATCGTCGTTGCGCCAGCTTTCGATGTTCAGCGTCACGTCCTGGGCATGAGCGGTGCCGGCAGCGCCAAGCACGCTCGAACCCAGAAGAAGGGCGGTAAAGAGCTTCGTCTTCATTTTCAGTCTCCCAATTGACCTTTTTCAGGTTCGGCTTTGAAACGGTTGTGGGTGGTTTGCATCCTCCCCTCGATTGCGGACAGGGCCGGCCTGAGCTTCTGGCCGCTTTGGTCCAGCATTTTGTGTGCCGTATCGGCATCGGTCGCACCCGCTGCCAAAAGGATGGCGGCCTTGACGGAGCCACCGCTTTTCTCAAGCAGGCGAGAAGCCTCGCCATGGCTGCGGCCAGTGACCGCCGCGACGATGCGTGTGGCGCGGTCGCGCAGCTTGATGTTGTCTGCGGTCAAATTGACCATGTAGCCGTCATGCACATGTCCGAGATGGATGGCGGCCAGCGTCGACAGCATGTTGAGCGCGATCTTCTGCGCCGTGCCGGCGCCCATGCGGGTCGAGCCGGCGATGACTTCCGGCGGGGTCTTCAGGAGAATGGCGACGTCGGCTTGCTTGAACAGCGCTGCATCGGCGTTGTTGGCGATGGCGATGGTGGCCGCACCGCGCCTCCGGGCTTCTTCAAGCGCCCGCAAGGCGTAAGGCGTCGAGCCGCTGGCGGAGACGGCGATCAGGCAATCGCCCGCGCCGATCGACGCCGATGCAACAGCCTCCGTCGCTTCTTCCGTGTCGTCCTCGGCGGCCCCTGCAAGGGTGCGGAGCGCCTCGTCGCCGCCGGCCAGCAATATCGAGATGCGCTCGCGCTCGAGGCCGAACGTGCCGGGTAATTCCAGCGCATCGGCCAGCGCCATCAGCCCCGAGCTTCCGGCTGCCGCATAGGCGAGCCTGCCGCCGGCGCCAAGGCAATTGGCAACCAGGACGGCGGCTTGTGCGATGGCGGGAATGGCGTCGCGCACGGTGGCGGCGGCTTCAATCTGCGCGTCGGCCAGCGACCGCAGGATGGCGTCGGGAGCCTGGGCGTCGAGCCCGGGAGCATTCCTGTGCTGCGCCTCTGTGCGCGGTTCCGCCATCTGTTTCCTCCGAATGAAAGACAATACCAAAAAAATACCACTTGTCCACACGCATTAACGAGTTTTCAAACAGCCAAGGATGAAAGTGAGAAAAAATGATGATTTTCAATGAGATAAATCTTAACCGTTTGTCAGTGGAAATTAATCCTTGGTCAATTGGTATTTTATTGGTATGGTCAAATCGAGGAGACTCCAATTTGGATTTCGTGCTCGGCATCGACGGCGGCGGCACCAGTTGCAGGGCGGCTCTGGCCACTCCTGACGGCCGGATTCTGGCCCGCGCCAAGAGCGGGGCCGCCAATATACGCACCGATCTCACCGGCGCGCGAGACAACATCGTCGAGGCGGCGCGGCAGGCATTTCTTGCCGCCGGCCACACGCCGGAATTGATCGAAGCGACGCCGGCCGTTCTGGGGCTCGCCGGGGCCAATGTCGGCACCTATCGCCAGCAGTTGGAGACGATACTGCCTTTCAGCAAAAGCCGGGTCGAGACCGACGCCGAGATTGCCCTGGAAGGCGCCGTCGGCGGCGGCGATGGTGCAATGGCCATTCTCGGCACCGGCACGGCCTATATGGCGCGCAAGAATGGCAGTTCACGTGCCATAGGCGGCTGGGGCTTTCAGGTCGGCGATCAGGGCAGCGGCGCCCGCATCGGCCGCGATCTTCTCGAACAGACGCTGCTGGCCCATGATGGCATTCGCGCTGCCTCGCCGCTGACGGACGAGATGCTGGCAGTGTTCCGCGGCAATCCCGAGGATCTGGTCGAGTTTACCACCAACGCCAAACCAGGCGATTTCGGCGGCTTCGCGCCCAAGGTTTTTGAGCGCGCGGCGGCAGGCGATGCGGTGGCGAACTGGATCGTAGGCAAGGCGGTAGACGATGTCGAGGCGGCGCTCGGCGTGCTCAATCTGCGTGACGGCGATCCCTTGTGCTTGCTCGGCGGGCTGGCTCCGCTTTACGCCTTGCGCCTTTCGCCGCGTTATCAGGCATTGCTGAAGCCACCGCTGGACGATGCGCTGGGCGGCGCGGTGCGCATGGCTGTGCGCTTGTTTACCGATGCGGCGGAGGTCGCTCCATGAGCGAAGCTGCCGATAGCATCTTCTCAGGTTTGAAGCAGTCGCAGCAGGGCGGCGCGCCACTCTATTTGCAATTGCGGCGGAGCATCGAGGACGCCGTGAACCGCGGCGTGATCGGACCTGGCGATGCCCTCCCTTCCGAACGCGATATCGCCAGCAAGGCGGATATATCCCGCGTCACCGTGCGCAAGGCTGTCCAGGACCTGGTCAAGGGCGGCATCCTGGTGCAACGGCACGGTTCCGGCACCTTCGTTGCGCCGCGCATGGAGCGTGTCGAACAGTCGCTGTCGCGGCTGACCTCCTTCACCGAGGACATGGCGCGCCGCGGCATGGCGGTGCGGTCGCAGTGGCTGGACCGCGGCCTCTATGCGCCGTCGCCGGAAGAGATGATGGTTCTCGGCCTTGCATCGAGCGAACTGGTCGCGCGCGTCGCGCGCCTGCGCATCGCCAACGATACGCCGCTCGCTATCGAGCGTGCCTCCATTTCGGCCAGCGTGCTGCCTGATCCCGGCGCCATCGCGACCTCGCTCTATGCGGTGCTTGAGACCACCGGTAACCGGCCGGTCAGGGCGGTGCAGCGCATATCCGCCGCCAATCTCGGCGAAAGCGATGCGCAATTGCTCGAAGTGCCGGCAGGCTCGGCCACTTTGCGCATCGAGCGCATCTCCTATCTCGGCAGCGGCAAGGTGATCGAGTTCACCCGCTCCATCTATCGCGGCGATGCCTATGACTTCGTCGCCGAACTGCGCCTCGGTGTTGCAAGCGACGGCAATGGGGAGCGCTCATGACGGCCAAGACCCATATGCGGCGCGAGATCGAGGAAATTCCGCAAGCAGCGGCTCGCCTTCTCGACGGTTCAGGACCGGCGCTGACCGCCGCCGGCCGCGATATCCGCGCCCGCGATCCGAACTTCATCATCAGCGTGGCGCGCGGTTCGTCCGACCACGCCGCTACCTTCATCAAATACGCCGTCGAGCTGACTGCCGGGCTGGCTGTCGCCTCGGTGGGACCGTCGATCGCTTCCATCTACGGCGCGAAGCTGAGGCTGAACGGTTCGGCCTGCCTTGCGATATCGCAATCCGGAAAAAGTCCTGACATCGTCGCCATGGCTGAAAGCGCGCGCTCCCGCGGGGCGCTGACCGTCGCGCTGACCAACACAGCCGGGTCGCCGCTGGCCTCGGCCTGCGACCATGCCATCGACATTCTCGCCGGCCCGGAGCGCAGCGTCGCCGCGACCAAGACATTCGTCAACTCGGCGCTGGCAGGGCTCGCCTTGATGGCGCATTGCACGCAAGACACCAGCCTGTTGACGGCGCTCAGGCAACTGCCACAGCATTTCGAAAAGGCCATCGACTGCGACTGGATGGCGCTGGCCGGCGCGCTGGCGAACCACGGCTCGCTGTTCGTGCTCGGTCGGGGTCCGTCCTACGCCATCGCCAGCGAAGCGGCGCTAAAGTTCAAGGAAACCTGCGCCATGCATGCCGAGGCCTATAGCGCCGCCGAGGTGATGCACGGGCCGCTGGCTCTGGTCGGGCCGGGCTTTCCCGTGCTGACGCTGGCGGCGCGGGACGCATCGCACCGGTCGGTCGCCGAAGCGGCGGATGACCTCGCCGGCAAGGGTGCGGCCTCATTCATCACCAGCGACGGCGCGAAGAAGGCCATTTCGCTTCCGTTCGTCGCCACCGGTCACCCGCTGACCGACCCGTTGCCGCTCGTTGTGTCCTTCTATGCCTTCATCGAAGCCTTTGCCCGCCATCGAGGCCTCGATCCGGATACTCCGCCCAATCTGCGGAAGGTGACGGAGACGATATGAGAGCGCCCTTCGCCTTGACCGGCGCCCGGATTTTCGACGGCGATGATTGGCACGAAGGCGCTGCGCTGGTCATGCGCGACGGCCTGATCGAGGCCATCCTGCCGGAAGCGGCCGTGCAGCCGGACGTCGAACGCCTTGAGATCGGCGGGATCCTGGCGCCGGGTTTCGTCGATCTTCAGGTCAATGGCGGCGGCGGCGTCATGTTGAACGACCACCCGTCGGTTGAAGGCATCGGGACGATCTGCAGCGCGCACGCACCGTTCGGCACGACGTCGCTGCTGCCGACGCTGATCACCGATACGCCGGAGATCACGGCCAGCGCCGTCGCAGCCGGCGCTGAAGCTGCGCGACAGAAGGTGCCGGGCTTTCTTGGCCTGCATCTGGAGGGGCCGCACCTTTCGATCGGCCGCAAGGGCGCGCACGATCCCAAATTGATTCGACCGATGACCGCCGCCGATCAAGCCGCACTGATCGCGGCGCGGGAACAACTGCCGGTATTGCTCACCACCGTCGCGCCGGAATCCGCGACCGTCGAACAGGTTGCCGCATTGGCGCAGGCGGGAATCGTGGTCAGTCTCGGCCATTCGGACGTCAGCTACAAGACCGCTGTCATCTACGCAGCCGCCGGTTCATCGATGGTGACGCATCTGTTCAACGCCATGAGCCAGATCGGCAACCGCGAGCCGGGCCTTGCCGGCGCGGCGATTGACGATGGGCGTCTTTCGGCTGGCCTGATCGCGGATGGCATCCATGTCAATCTTTCCACGATAGAGATTGCCATGCGCGCCAAAATCGGTCCGGGCAAAATTTTCCTCGTCACCGACGCCATGGCCACCATCGGCACCGACATGACCTCGTTCACGCTTAACGGCCGCACCATCCACCGCAAGGACGGGCGCCTGACGCTGGCCGACGGCACGTTGGCTGGGGCCGACCTCGACATGATCTCCGCCGTGCGCTTCATCACACGGCTGCAGGGCAAGGATTTGACGGATGCCTTGCGCATGGCCTCGCTCTATCCAGCCGAAGCGGTGGGCCAGTCGCACCGGATCGGCCGGTTCGCGAACGGCACGGCGGCCGACGTCGTCGCCCTGTCGGACGATCTGGAGGTCAAGGGCGTCTGGATCGGTGGTGAAAGGGTCGTCGGCTGAAACCTTACGTTCCCAACAATGGAGGGCTCTAGACCGCTGCCCTGTCCGCCGCCGACCGGATAGCCTCGATGTTTTTCCGATAAGACTCGACGCTGTCGCCCTTGAAGATCGCCGCGCCTGCCACCAGCACGTCAGCTCCGGCTGCTGTCACCAGCGGCGCCGTCTCGGCCGTGATGCCGCCATCGATCTCGATGCGGATCGGCCGCGCGCCGATCATCGCCTTCACCCGCTTCACCTTATCGACGATGGAGGGAATGAAGGCCTGGCCGCCGAAACCGGGATTCACCGTCATGATCAGCACGAGATCGAGCCGGTCCAGCACATATTCGATTGCCGATTCAGGCGTCGCTGGATTGAGCGATACGCCGGCTTTCTTTCCGAGGTTCCTGATGCTCTGCAGCGAGCGGTCGAGATGCGGCCCGGCCTCGGCATGCACCGTCATGCCGTCGCAGCCGGCCTCGGCGAAGGCGGCCAGATAAGGATCCGCCGGCGCGATCATCAGATGGCAGTCGAAGAACTTGTCGGTGCGGCTGCGGATCGCCTTGATGACCGGCGGGCCGAAGGTGATGTTCGGCACGAAATGCCCGTCCATGACGTCGAGGTGGATCCAGTCGGCGCCCGCGACCGCGATTGCCTCGACCTCGTCTCCCAGCTTCGAGAAATCCGACGCCAGGACGGATGGCGCAATCAGTGTCTTGCCGGTCATGCCGATGCCTCTTTCTACAGGCCTCCGGCCTAGCTGGAGGAACGCCGGTTGTCGACCGGAATTTCTTCGCCTCCCGGGAGAGGAGAGGCGAAGGTCCTGGGTTCGACTATCTCTGGAAATTGTCGCTCCGGCCTGGGCGGCGGCGTATGTCACCGCCGCGCGGGATGAAAGGTTCGATCATGCGTGGCTCGAACTCGAAAATCGGCCGCCGCGGCTCGAAGCAGTCCGGATATTCGCCGATCATGCCGCGCGGGCAGTCCCGTTGCCTGAGCAGGATGCAGCGACCGCCCCGGGCGACGGTTCCTTCCGGGCATTCGAGCTGCCGGGCAGGCCGGCATGAGCCGCGGACCACTTCCATGCCGCGTGGGCAGACGCAGGATCCTCGTTTGGTGCGGATCTGCCCACGGATGTCGCATTCCAGCACCGGCTTCTTGGCCGACACGCAGCGCTTGCCATTGAACTCGCTGCCGCGCGGGCAGACGCAGTCACCGGCCTGGGTCCTGATCTGGCCCGGCAGCAGCTTGCATTGGCGCACAGGCGGCTTTTCCGGTGTCTTTTTTTCCGGCGTACGGCAAGCGCCTTTCAGCAACTGCGTGCCGCGCGGACAGACGCATTCGCCTGCACCGGTGCGTATTTGGCCTTTCAGCAGCACGCATTGTTCGGGTTGCGGGTCGATAGGCTTAGGCCTTTCCGGCCTGGGCTGTTCAGGCTGCGGTTGATCGACAGGACCGCCGGAGCATTGTCCGTTGCGGAAGGTCGCGCCGGTCGGGCACGTGCAGGTGCCCGAAGGGCTCATCACGAATGTTGCCGGGCAGGCGTCGTCGCCCGGAGGCGTGCGTGGCGGTTCAGGTTTCTTGCTGTCCTTGACGATGGTGAAGCCATGGCAGGCAGAGGCCTTGCCGCTGCCGTCCGCGCCGCGGCCGAGCACCACACCGCCGCGCACCGGCGTCTCCGGCGAGACGACGCCGACACAATTCTGCGCCGGTATCCGGCCTTCCATCGCCGTCAGCGGGCCGGCATCCGGAATAACGACGGTGACGGAGTGCGAGTGGCTCTGGCCGGGATCGAGCGAGAGGTTGGCAATGCAGGAGAGCGGCAGCGTGGTCGGTTCGGCGTCGCAGCCGAAGGGAGGCGAGATGGATTTCACCGTTACGCCCTCCAGCCGGTCGGCGCCATTGATGCCGATGGCATCGCCGACCCGCATCGGCGCGGAGAAAGCGCTGTCGCCATCGTTGGCGATGGTGATGCGGAAGCTGCAGGGTTGGCCGACGCGGCATTCGGCGTCGCCGGTCTTTTCGACGCGTATCGGCGCTTGCCGAACACCGCCGCCCTTGGCGCAGGCTTTGCCGATTGGGTAGACGATGTCGTCTCCCGGCGCTGGGCCTTGGGTGGCCCGCGCGCAGTTCTCGAATTCGGCGAGGCCTGCGACCGTGACGTCGAAATGACGGCTGGCCCCGGGTGTCAGCACCTCGCCGGGAATTTTGCACGACAGGTTGGCCGACGGCACACCGCCGCATGACCATTCTACGCCGTCCGGTGTGACGTTCTGGATCTGGACCGGATTGCCGGAGCCGATCAGGGTCGCGGCATCGTCCACGCGAATGGAGCCGGCAGGCGTGACCGTGCCGGCATTCACGACAGTAATTCGGCACGATACCGCCGCGCCGCCATTCGCTGCGTTGTTGCACTGCTTGGTGATGCGCAGCGCCGGCTTTTCGCCGTTCGGGCGGCGGAAGCGCGCCGTGGCGCATGCCTTGTTGTTGGTGAGGTCGGTCTCGCCGCCAAGGGGTTTCACCTCGGCGCAGTTCTGCACGATGTCGCGCTGGTAGCCAGCCGGCATGATGGCCTTGACGCCGATCGATGTGGAAGCACCCGGAGGCAGTACAATGCCCGGGTGGTCGCAACGGAACTGGCTAGGCCCGTTGGGTCCGCAGGTCCAGGGCGGCGTCGGCCCGAAAGTCGAAGACGAAGGCGCGCCGGTGGGGTAGGAATCGGCCACCGTTAGCGGTCCGCTATAGGTTGTCGAGCCGTTGTTGATGACGTCGATGAGGAAGGTGCAAACGCCTTCCGCCGTGCAGACAGGACTGCGGGCGCGCTTCTTCAGGATCAGGTCGGCCTTCTTCTCCGGTGGCGGGCGGCAGCTCTTGTCGCGGTCGCCGCGCTGGCAAAGCGGAATACGGGCGCAGGCGCGGTCGTTTTCCGTGCGGCCGAAATAGGTCTTGTTGCTGCCCCGATAGTCGAAGCGCGCGCAGTTGGCGAAAGTGCGTCCCTGCCAGCCGGCTGCCGGCTTGAAGCTCAGGCTGAGATCGACGGACTGGCCCGGATTGAGCGTCGTTTCCGGATGCGTGCAACTCATCGGGCTTGTCGCGGGCGCACAGGTCCACGGCGGATTCGGTCCGGCATCGATCGTCGAGCCGGCCGGCAGGGTCACCTCGTCGAGCACGATCGGCCCATGATAGGGCGCCTCGCCGACATTCGTGACAGTGATCGTGAAGGCGCAGCCGCCGGCGATCGTGCAGCGCCTCACATCGGCGCGCTTTTCTATCTTCAGGTCCGGTTCACGCTGGCGGCAGTCCACCTGCCGGTCGCGTCCCGGTTCGCCTTGCGTCGGCACGGCATGCGTCTGTGGCCGCTTTGTCTCGGGGCGCCGCGGGTCGGGCCCCTTGTGGCCGGGTTCGCAAAACGGCAGGTCGATGCCGGGTGGTATGTAATGCGGGTAGAAGGGCAGGAAGCCTTCCAGCGTTTCGTCATAGACGTCGCCGCTGCCCTGGCACGGGCGCCAGACCTCGACGTCGCCAACCTGGCCTTCCATCTGTGGGTCTTCGAAATAACCGTCGAAATCGACGAACCATGAGGCGAAGGGCGGTTCGTTGGCAGGGCGGACATTCTCGGTTCCGGTGATCTGGACGCCATGCACCGCCAGCGGCCCGCCTGCCGCGAGCCGTTCTGCGTAGGCCGGATTGTCGCGCAGCTTGTCGCCGGTTGCCAACAGCGTGGCGGCGCAGGCATTGGTGTCGAGATTACCGTCGCGGTCATAGCCATATTGCAGGTCGAGCCCGCCGGCGGCCTGTCGGTGGCCTTCCGGAAAACCGATGGCGTAGCTCTGCGGGCTTTCGACCCAGGCGCTTTCGGTGGCCGGATCGTCCGGCGTTTCGCGGACATAGCGCTGCACCTCCCCCTTCCCGGAATCGGCGAACTGGCTGTAGTCGTAGCGGTTCTCGAGAGGGCCGCGCTGCGCCAGATAGAGCGCGCCGTCGCTGCCGAAGGCGATGTCGGTGACGGCCTGGTCGCGCTCAGCCTTCACCGTGAGTTCACGGCGCGGATCGGTGCCGAAGCCGCCGTTCTCGGTGATGCCGACCGACCAGATTTCGGCCTCTTCGCCGACGGAATAATAGAGCCGGCCGGAACGGTAGGCGACGGCCCACACACGCCGCTGGTCCTGTGTATAGCCCCAGCTTTCCGGGTCCTCGCTGTCGAAGACGGGATTGCGAATATCCATCACAGCGCCGTCGTCGGCGACGGCCTCGAGGTCTTCCCCCTGCCGTCCGGCGACGCCATGATCGAATGTGTCGAGGAGATTGCCGTCGGCGCCGATGCGGTGGATCAGGCCATTGTCGAGGTCGGATGCGAAGAACTGGCGATGTTTTCCGTCGAACGTGACATCGCCGATGCCCGGTCCGCTGTTGCCGTCGATGTCGGCGAGTTTGCTGACCGTACCGCTGATGCCGTCGATCTTCCAGATTGTGCCAGGGCCGCCGCCATTCTCCTCGCCGAACTGTCCGTCCATGAAGACGGCGTCCGCCGCGCCGCGCCGCTGCCGCTCTGGCCGGCCGTCTCCGTCGGCGTCCGGGGTGACGATGCGCAAACCGTGCAGCGACGTAGCACCGGCGTAGAGATTGGGAACGTCTGACGGCAGGCCGTCGCGCATGCCGTCGTCATAAGTGAGGCCGAACACTTGCCCGATCTGTCCGGCTGTAACCTCAAAGGGCGGTGGCGTGCTGACGAGTTGGCCTGACGCCGGACCGCCGAGACTGGATGGGTCGAAGACGCGCAATGTCGCAAGGCCGGTGTCGATGAATGTCTCGTCGACGGGATCGACGCCGGGCGGCAGGCCGTTTTCGATGCCGGGAATGGTCGTCCCGGCAAAGCCGGTCACAGCCATGGAGCCGGGGTAGATGATCTGTGTCTGCGCGTCCTGCGCTTGAGCGGGCGAGAACCAGAGGCCGGCCGTCAGAGCCGCCAAGCCTGCGGCAAACCGGAAGCTCTGGCGAATGCGCGCCAGGCGGGCTGGGAGGTGTGGGATCGGGCGTTCGCCGTCACAAGGCACGGGACATCTTCCGTTGTCTGTGGGATCAACTGCCGGGATGGACGCACCGCAGGAAACCAGCCGCGCTGTTCCGGCACTCTCTCCCGTATTCAAACCGCAAATGTCCCTCGGCCTCACGATACGCCGGGCGTTGGAGCCGGTCAACGGAACCAGCGGAAAGCCGAACGCGTCGTGATTGTCGCCAAGGTTGTGCCATGTGGCCCAAGGCCGTTTGGTGAGCTGTCCGCGTTCCATCGTCCTGTTCATGTCCCGCTCCTCCCGCTGAAACGCCTGATGGCTTCAGACAGTCAGTCGTGGCGGGTGGATGGAAGGTTCACGGAAATATATTCGGGGCCGAACCTTCGGATCAGTAACCGGCTTCGCGGTTGACGAGGTGCTGCAACGGCTCGCCGCGTTCGAAGGCGGCCATCTGGCGCAGCATGATCGGCGCCAGATGCGAAGGATCCGAGGTTGCCGCCGCGTGCGGCGTCACGAACACTTTCGGATGGCTCCACAGCGGGCTGGTTTTGGGCAGCGGTTCGACCTCGAAGACATCGAGGCTGGCTTCCTTCAACGTGCCGTCATCCAGCGCCCGCAAGATGTCGGCATCCTTCTGCAGCCGGCCGCGGCCGGCGTTGATCAGCACCGCGCCGCCAAGGCCGTTACGCCTGCGCAACTGCTTGAGCAGGCCGTAATTGACGATGCCTTGCGTCGCCGAGGTCAACGGTAGGAGGACGACAAGAATATCGGTGGCATTGAGGAAGGGGAAAAGTCCAGCCTCGCCTGCGAACGTCGAGACGCCCGGCAGCGGGCGGTCAGTGCGCGACCAGCCATTCACGGTGAAGCCGAGCGGAAGCAAGGCCGATGCACAGGCCCGCCCAAGCGTTCCCAGTCCCATGATGCCGACCGAAATATCCTGCGCCGACCGCTGGGGCGGTTCATGCCAGGTCTTCTTCGGCTGCTGCGCCCTGTAGAGCATGCCCTGGCGGTGGTGGTCGAGAACGCGCCAAACCACATATTCCGCCATGTGTTGGCTCAAATTGTCGGCGACGATCTTGACGATGGGTACGTCCGGCACAGTCGGATCGGCGAAGATGTGGTCGACGCCCGCGCCGATCGAGAAGATGACGCGCAGATTGGGCAGTGACGAGAGCACGTTCGGCCGCTGCTTCCACACCACGGCATAGTGAATGGAGGGATCGGCTGGTCCGTCCGGTTCCGTCACCACCTCGCGCTCGGCCGACAGCAGATCATGCCAGCGCTGCGGATGGAAACCGGTGACCGACAAAAGCACGCGGCCGCGCTCAATTGGTGGCCGGCTATCTTCCGAGCTGTCCGCGGCTGGCATGTGCCTGGTCTCCTCCTGCATCGGAATGCTACTGGCTGACCACGTCTACAGGCGCGGTTTCGATGCGGAACGCAGCCGAGATCAGCGCCCTTGTATAGTCGGTTTGCGGATTGCCAAAAATATCCTCGGAGGCTCCCGCCTCGACGATCTTGCCATTGCGCATGACGATGACATGGTTGGCCAGCGCGCGCACCACCTTCAAATCGTGGCTGATGAACAGGTAGGCGAGGTTGTGTTTGGCCTGCAAATTGCGCAGCAGGTCGACCACTTGCGCCTGAACGCTCATGTCAAGGGCCGAGGTCGGTTCGTCCAGCATGACGAAGCGCGGATTGAGCACCATTGCCCGTGCGATGGCGACGCGCTGGCGTTGCCCGCCGGAAAACTCATGCGGGTAACGGAAACGCGTTGCCGGATCGAGGCCTACCTCATTGAGCACATCGACGACGCGGTGGTCTCGTGCCTGTGCCGACAGTTTCGGCTCGTGGATTTTCAGGCCTTCCTCGATGATCTCGGCCACCGACATGCGCGGGCTGAGCGAACCATAAGGGTCCTGGAAAACGATCTGCAGTTCACGCCGCAATGGCCGCATGGCGTTGAAGGACAGTTCGTTGATGTCGCGGCCGTTAAAGCGGATTTCGCCCTCTGACGAAATCATCCGCGACAGCGCCAGGCCGAGCGTCGTTTTGCCGGAACCGGATTCGCCGACGACGCCGACTGTCTGGCCGGCGCGCACGGTGATGTCGATGCCGTCCACGGCCTTCACATGATCGACAGTGCGGCGGAAGAAGCCCTGTTTGATCGGGAACCAGACCTTGATGTCCTCGCCCGTCATCACCGGCTTCGCCGTCTCGTCGGCTGTCGGTGGTTTGCCTTTCGGCTCGGCGGCCAGCAGATGGCGGGTGTATTCATGCTGCGGGTTGGCGAAGATTTCCTTGGTGATGCCGGTTTCGACGATCTTGCCCTTGGTCATGACGCAGACGCGATCGGCGATCTTGCGCACGATGCCCAGGTCGTGAGTGATGAACAGCATCGACATGCCGTTTTTCTTCTTGAGATTGGCCAGCAGCTCGAGAATCTGCGCCTGCACGGTGACGTCGAGCGCCGTCGTCGGCTCGTCGGCGATCAGCAGTTCCGGCTCGTTGGCGAGCGCCATGGCGATCATCACGCGCTGGCGCTGGCCGCCGGAAAGCTGATGCGGGTAAGCTGAAAGCCTTTTTTCCGGGTCGCGGATGCCGACCTCGTTGAGAAGCTCCAGCGTGCGCGCCTTCGCTTGCCGGTCGCCCATGCCGCGATGCAGTTTCAGCACCTCGACGACCTGCTGCTCGATTGTATGCAACGGGTTCAGCGAGGTCATCGGCTCCTGGAAGATCATGGTGATCTTGTTGCCGCGGACCTTGCGCAGTTCCTTTTCATTCAGGGAAAGAAGGTCCTTGCCGTCGAAGACGATCCTGCCGGACGGATGGCTGGCGGTTGGGTAGGGCAAAAGCTTCAGCACCGAAAGCGCCGAAACCGATTTCCCCGAACCGGATTCGCCCACCAGCGCCAGCGTTTCTCCCTTGGCGATGTCGAAGGATATCCGGTCGACCGCAAGCGAAGCCTTGCCGCCTTGTTCGAAGGCGACGGACAGGTCCTGGACAGAGAGGAGGGGAGCTTCGCTCACTTGAACGTTTTCCTTGGATCGAAAGCGTCGCGCGTCGCTTCGCCGACGAAGATCAGCAGCGACAGCATGAGCGAGATGACGAGGAAGCCGGAGAAGCCGAGCCACGGCGCGTTGAGGTTGCGCTGGCCCTGCTTCAGCAATTCGCCCAGCGAGGCGGACCCTGGTGGCAGGCCGTAGCCGAGGAAGTCGAGCGAGGTCAGCGTCGAGATCGAGCCGTTGAGGATGAATGGCAGGAAGGTCAGCGTCGCCACCATGGCGTTCGGCAGGAGATGCCGGAAGATGATGGTGCGGTTGGGCACGCCGAGCGCCCGCGCCGCGTTGACATATTCGAAGTTGCGGGCGCGCAGGAATTCGGCCCGCACGACGCCAACGAAGGCGACCCAGGAAAACAGCAGCATCAGCCCCAACAATATCCAGAAACCGGGCGGCAGGATCGCGGCGACGATGAGCAGCAGGTAGAGCACCGGGATCGCCGACCAGATCTCGATGAAGCGCTGGAAGATCAAATCGGTCCAGCCGCCGAAATAGCCCTGGATCGCGCCGGCGGACACGCCGATCAGGGCAGAACCTGCCGTCAGGATCAGGCCGAACAGCACCGAGATGCGGAAACCGTAGATGACGCGCGCCAAGACGTCGCGCGCCTGGTCGTCGGTGCCGAGCCAGTTCCAGTTGCCGACCACGCATTCAGGGTCGGCGGCCTTCTGCGGATACTGGGCGCAGCGCTTGTCCTTGTCATAGAGCCAGGAGGGCTTTGCCGGCGCCGCTTCGGGAACGGCGTTGTTGACCGTCCGGTAGGAATAGCGGATCGGCGGCCAGATCATCCAGCCATTGGCCTCGATCTCGTCGCGGATCACCGGATCGCGGTAGTCCGCGACAGCGTAGAAGCCGCCGAATTTTTCTTCCGGATAGGCGACCAGAACCGGAAACAGGATTTCGCCCTTGTAATAGGCGAGGATCGGCTTGTCGTTGGCAATGAACTCCGAGAACAGCGTCAGCACGAACAGGATGAGGAAAATCCACAGCGACCAGTAGCCTCGCCGGTTGGCCTTGAAATTGGCCCAGCGGCGCTGGTTGAGCGGCGAAAGCCAGGCCCTTTTCGTTTCGCGGCCGATTTCCTCGCGCTCCGTCTCGACCGCCGCTTTCATCTGGATGTCCGACATCACACTTCCCGGCGTTCGAAATCGATGCGCGGATCGATCCAGGTGTAGGTGAGGTCGGAGACGAGGCTGACGAACAGGCCGATCAGCGAAAAGATGTAAAGGTTGGCGAACACCACCGGATAATCGCGGGCGACGATGGACTTGTAACCGAGCAGGCCGAGGCCATCGAGCGAGAAGATGTTTTCGATCAGCAGCGAGCCGGTGAAGAAGGCCGAGATGAACGCGCCCGGGAAACCGGCGATGACGATCAGCATGGCGTTACGGAAGACGTGTCCGTAAAGCACCCGACCTTCCGAAAGGCCCTTGGCCCGCGCCGTGACGACATATTGCTTGCGGATCTCCTCGAGAAAGGAATTCTTGGTCAAAAGCGTCGTGGTGGCAAAGGCGGACAGCACCATCGCCGTCAGCGGCAGCGTCAGGTGCCAGAAATAGTCGAGGATGCGCGCCGGCCAGGAAAGCTGGTCCCAATTGTCCGAGGTGAGGCCGCGCAGCGGAAACCAGTCGTAGAACGAGCCGCCGGCGAACAGGATCATCAGCAGGATGGCGAACAGGAAGCCAGGGATGGCGTAGGCGACGATGACGATGCCGCTGGTCCAGACGTCGAAGCCGGAGCCGTCGCGCACCGCCTTGCGGATGCCGAGGGGAATCGAGATCAGATAGGAGATCAGCGTGATCCACAGACCGAGCGAGATCGAGACCGGCATCTTTTCGAGAATGAGGTCGACCACCGAAACATCGCGGAAATAGCTGTCGCCGAAATCGAAGCGCAGATAGTTCCACAGCATCATGCCGAAGCGTTCGAGCGGCGGCTTGTCGAAGCCGAACTGCTTTTCCAGCTTGGCGATGAATTCCGGGTCAAGACCCTGCGCGCCGCGGTATTTGCTGTTGGCGTCGCCGCCCGAGGCATCGAAGCCGCCGCCGGCAAGGTCGCCACCGCCTCCGCCGCCAAGCCGGTCGCCGCTGTCGCCGCCCTGGTTGGTCAGATTGGCGATGACCTGCTCGACCGGTCCGCCGGGCGCGAACTGGATGACGGCGAAGGAGATCGCCATGATGCCGAACAGCGTCGGGATCATCAGGAGAATGCGGCGCAGTATATAGGCGCCCATCAGGAAGCAGCCCCTGTTCGAACCGGAATATCAGGCCTTGCCAATCTTCGCCGCCTTGTCCTTGTCGAACCACCACAGTGCTTCCATCGCGAAGCCATAGTCCGGTTTCGGTTCCTTGAAGCCGAACATGTCCCAGAAGGCCACGCGGTGATTCGCCGAATACCAACTTGGAATCCAGTCCAGGCGCGCGCGCAAGACCCTATCGAGCGCGCGCAGCACCGTTATAAGAGCGGCGCGGTCCTGGACTTTGTCTATTGCCTCTACCAGCGCGTCGACCGCAGGATCCGCTATGCCGGGCAGGTTGCGCGACCCCTGCAGACTGGCCGAGCGCGAATGGAAGACGCCGTCCATGCCCTCCCGTGTGGGGGTCGGCGAGAACAGCAATGCCATGGCGATCATGTCGAAATCGAAACTGGCCTGTCTTTCCTGATACTGCGCCGATTCGACGAGACGAATCGAGGCGTCGAAGCCGACGGCCTTCAAGTTCTCCACCCAGGGAGCGTAAATGCGCGTAAGGTCGTCATCGTGAACAAGGACTTCCGCCTTGAAAGTTTCGCCGGCTGCATTCTGGAAGAACGGGCCGGATCGCTTCCAGCCCGCCTCGATCATCAGCCTTTGCGATTCACGCAGCAGTTTCCGGTCGCGGCCGCTGCCGTCCGAGGCGGGTAAGATATTGACTTCGCCAAAGACTTCAGACGGCAGTTTGTCGCGCAGCGGTTTCAGCAATGCCAACTCCTCTGGCGAGGGGACGCCTGTCGCCTTGAAGTCCGACTTCTCGAAGTTGGACTGGGCGCGGTCGTAGAGGCCGTAGAACAGCGATTTGTTGGTCCATTCGAAATCGAAGCAGAGCGAAATCGCGCGCCGCACGCGCACGTCTTTGAACCGTTCGCGCCGCTGGTTCATGGCGGTGCCATACAGGAGAGGGCGTTTTTCCGAGGGAAATTCGCGTTTCACCACCTTGCCGGCGGTGAGCGCCGGAAAATCGTATCCATTCGCCCAGACCCGGGACGTCGCTTCCTCGCGGAAATGTACCTGACCCTTTTTGAACGCCTCGAAAGCCGCTTGCCGGTCGCCGTAGAATTCGATGCGCAGCTTGTCGAAATTATTGGCGCCGCGATTGACCGGCAAATCCTTGCCCCAGTAATCGGCCACCCGGTCCAGCTCGATCGTCTGCCCAGGCCGCACCAGCCCGACCTTGTAGGGACCGGAGCCGAGCGGCGCTTCCATGCGCGAGCCGTCGAAGGGGACCTTGGCGAAATAGGCTTTCGACAGGATCGGAAAAATTGCGACATCCAGTATGGTGCGATCGGACTGCTTTCCGGAAAAACTCAGCCGCAATGTTGTCTTGTCTACCGCGACGGCCTTGGTCAGCTCCTTGAGCGGCAGCGAGAGGTCGGGGTGCCCCTGATCCTTGAAAAGATTGAACGTGAAGGCGGCATCTTCGGCCGTCAGCGGCGAACCGTCATGCCAGCGCGCCTCGGGCCGCAGCGCGAACACGAAGCTGTTGCGATCCGGCGAAATCGTCACCGCTTCCGCTACCAGCCCGTAGATGGAGTCCGGTTCGTCCAGGGCGCTGACCATCAAGCTGTCGAAGCACATTTCCATGCGCGGCGGGGCGTCGCCCTTGGGCACGAAGCTGTTTAGCGTGTTGAACGTGTTGGGGTTCTGGTTGAACACCCATTGCGACGGACCGAAATTGAAGGTCCCACCCTTGGGCGCATCGACGTTCACATAGTCGAATTGCTGGAAATCGACCGGATATTTGAGCTCGCCGAACGCCGACAGGCCATGCAGCCTAGCACCGGCCGGGCTGCTGGCGAAGAGCCTGCCCGGCAGGAATGCGGCCGTCGCCGCCGCCCCACCAAGCGCGATGACGTTCCTGCGGGACAGCCGCGCCAAACCAACCATCAATTGCCGCTCTTGTACTTGGCCGCGAGCGCCTTTTCTTTCTCCGGATCGATCCACCAGGATTCGATGTCGGGACCGACATAGGTCGGCTGCTTGTCCGGCACGCCGAACTTGTTCCACGAGGCGAGCCAGACGTCGGGCCGGGTCAGTTGCGGCACGACGTAAAAATTCCACAGCAAAACGCGGTCGAGGGCATACGTCGCCGTCACCAGGTCGTCCCGGTTCGTCGCGAAGATCACACGCTCCACCAGCGCGTCGATAACCGGATCCTTGATCCCCTCATAGTTGCGCGACCCTGGCGAATCCGCAGCTTTGGACGACCAGAAGTCGCGCTGCTCGTTGCCCGGCGAATCCGACTGGGCCAGCACGACCGTCGTCATGTCGAAGTCGAAGTCGCTAAGACGATTCACATATTGGGACGGATCGACAAAACGCAGCGTCGCCTCGATGCCGATCTTGCGAAGCATCTGGATGTAGGGCGTCAGCGACGATTCCGCGCCTTGCCGCGAATCCAGGACCTCGAATCGGAATGGCGCGCCGCTCTGCGCATTCACCATCCTGCCGTCCTTGATGTTCCAGCCCGCGGCGGCCAGAAGGTCCACCGCCTGCTTGAGAACCTTGCGCTCGTCCTGCGAGTTGTCGAAGGCCGGCAGCTTCCATTCCTGCGTGAACAGTTCCGGCGGCAGCTTGTCCTTGTACTGGTTCAATATTTCCAGCTCCTTGCCCTGCGGAAGGCCGCTGGAAGCAAGTTCGCTGCCGATGAAGTAGCTGGTAATGCGCGTATTCAGCCCGAACGACATCGTGCGGTTCATCGTGTCGAATGGGTAGAGAAGAGAAAGCGCCTGGCGCACGCGCCGGTCCTGGAACAGCGGGCGACGCGTATTCATTGCGAAACCCTGCATGCGGGCCAGTGCGTTCGCCTTGAATTCCTTCTTCGTCACGTCACCGGCTTTCAGGGCTGGAAAAGTATACTTGGTCATCCAGTCGCGGGCGCTGTTTTCGGAATTGATGTCCTGCAGGCCGCCCTTGGTGAAGGCCAGCCATTCCGCGGTTTCATCGAGGAAGTAGGTGTAGCGGCGGGTGTCGAAATTCTCGCGCCCCAATTTCACCGGCAGCCTGGCGGCCCAGTAGTCCGGCACGCGCTCCCAGACGATCTCCGCGCCGGGCTTGAAGCTCTTGATCTTATAGGCGGCGGAGCCGAGCGGGACTTCCAGCGTCGGCTTGGTGATGTCGCGCTTCTTGCCACTGGCGTCCGTGCCTTCCCACCAGTGCTTCGGCAGTAGCACGAGGTCGCCGATGATCTTCGGCAGTTCGCGATTGCCCTTCTGGTCGAACTTGAACTGGACCTCGCGGTCGGAAAGGGCGACCGCTTCCGTGACGTTCTCGAAATAGCGGTTGTACATCGGGCTGTTGGCTTTCAGCACGTTGAAGGACCAGACGACATCATCGACCGTAATCGGCTTGCCGTCATGCCATCGGGCGCGGGGATCGAGCCGGTAAGTCGCAGACGAATAATCGTCTGGATATTTATAGGCGTCGGCGACGAGCGGATGGCTGACGCTGCCTTCGTCGGTCGCCTGTTCCATCAATGTATCGTAGAGCAGCCCGCCTCCAAACCCGACGAGGCCCGCGGCCGGCGAACCCTGCACGATGTAGGGGTTGAAGCTGTCGAACGTTCCGGTGACCGTCGAATTCAGCGTCCCGCCCTTCGGCGCATCCGGGTTCACATAATCGTAGCGTTGGAAGTCCTGGCCATATTTCGAGTCGCCGATCAGGGAGGAAGATGTGTGCCATTCCTGGGCGTGGACCGCACCAGCGGCCAACAGGGCAGCGGCAACGACCGTTCCAAGAATGCTTCGCTTGCGGCAACCCGTCATCCGTCTTCCTCTGCAGTAAGCTTCGGCGCGCAATCTAGACCATTAACCGCCACAAGAAACCGCCTCGGCGCGCTTTCTGACGGCGGTTCGCCCGTTTCATAACAAAAAAGCCGGGGCGAACCCGGCTTTTTCATGGATATGGCGATTACAATTTCGTCATTTGGCGGGAGCGGCGCCCTCGGCGGGCTTTTCCGCCGGTGACGCTCCGTCCGCAGGTTTGGCATCGGCTGGCGCTGTACCTTCGGAAGGCTTTTCCGTTGGCGCGGCGCCCTCGGTGGGTTTGGCCTCGGCAGGTGCCGCGCCGCCCTCGGCCGGCTTGGCATCGGCAGCTGGCGCCGCAGCTTCAGGCAAAGGCTTCGGGCTGTCGGACAGCGTGCGCAGATAGGCGATGACGTTGGCGCGCTCGTCGTCCTTCTTCAGGCCGGCAAAGCCCATGGCCGTACCCTTGACGAAATTTTTGGGCGAGGTGAGGAAATGGTTGAGGTTGTCGTAGGTCCAATGTTCCTCGCCACCCTTGGCGAATTCCTTCATGCCGGACGAATAAGCAAAGCCCTCATGATGGGCGACGGGACGGTCGACGATGTCCCACAGGTCCGGACCGACCTTGTTCGGGCCGCCCTTCTCGCCGGAATGGCAGGCCTGGCATTTCTTGAAGACGGTGGCGCCGGCTTCCGCATTGGCGGTGGCGAGCAGTTCCGCGATCGGCTTGGCGGCTTCTGCCGGGCCTGCTGCGCCAGCCTCGGGCTCGACCGCCTCGATGGCGAAGCCGGGTTTTTCGGGCGCGGGCGAGGCAAACAGCGCATCGGACACGAGGCCGACCGAGAACACCACGAAAACGGTTCCGAGAAGTCCGCCGATCACCTTGTTAAGTTCGAACGAGTCCATGCACCCCAACTCCCTTTTCCGGCGGACCGTTTCGTCCATCCGTCCGTCGGTATGGCGACACACCTTGGGAAGGCGGTCAAATCGGGCGGAAACTAGGTCTTTTGCTCTGGCGTTGCAACACCTATAAGGGCGCTTCCAGTGAGACCTTTTGCCACTTTTTTCGCAATCCTTTTCATCTGCCGCAGAGCCCGATGTCCACTCTCGTCCTGATCCCGGCCCGCATGGCCTCCAGCCGCCTGCCGGGCAAGCCGCTGGCAGACATCGCCGGCAAGCCGATGATCGTGCATGTGGCCAGCCGCGCCGTCGAAAGCGGTGTCGGCCGGGTGGTCGTGGCGACCGATACGGAAAGCGTCGCCGAAGCCGTTCGGGCGCATGGTTTCGAGGCGGTCATGACCCGCGCCGACCACGAATCGGGGTCGGATCGCATTCACGAGGCGCTTTCGATGCTGCAGGGCGGCGGCGAGGTGGACGTCGTGGTCAATGTGCAGGGCGATTTGCCGACGATAGAGCCGGGCATCATCGGTGCGGCGCTGCGGCCTCTCGACCAGGCCTCGGTGGATATCGCCACGCTCGGTGTCGAGATTGTCCGCGACGAGGAGAAGACCAACCCCAATGTGGTCAAGATCGTCGGATCACCTCTGTCGGGAACACGCTTGAGGGCGCTCTACTTCACCCGCGCCACCGCGCCCTGGGGCGATGGGCCGCTCTATCACCACATCGGCCTCTACGCCTATCGCCGCGCCGCGCTGGAACGTTTCGTCGGCCTCAAGCCTTCGCCGCTCGAACGCCGCGAGCGGCTGGAGCAGTTGCGCGCGCTCGAGGCCGGTATGCGTATCGATGCCGAAATCGTCCAGTCCGTTCCCCTTGGCGTCGACACGCCCGAGGATCTCGAACGGGCGCGCCAGATCCTTTCACGCTGAACCGAGCTACGAACATGCCCGAAAAGACCAACAGAATATCCTTCCAGGGCGAGCCCGGCGCGAACTCTGACACCGCCAGCCGCAATATGTTCCCGGCGATGGAGCCGTTGCCATGCCCCACCTTCGAGGATGCTTTCAACGCGGTTGAGACCGGCAAGGCCGATCTGGCGATGATCCCGATCGAAAACACTATCGCCGGGCGCGTCGCCGACATCCATCATCTCCTGCCGGAATCGAAGCTCAACATCATCGGCGAGTATTTCCTGCCGATCCATTTCCAGCTTATGGTCCTGCCGGGTGTGAAGCGCAGTGAGATCAAGACCGTCCACAGCCACATCCACGCGCTTGGCCAATGCAGAAAATACGTCCGCAAGAATGGCTGGAAGGCGGTCGTGGCCGGCGACACCGCCGGCGCGGCGAAGTTCGTTTCCGAGGAAAAGGACCGCACCATGGCAGCGCTAGCCCCGGCGCTGGCAGCCAAACTCTACGGCCTCGACATCATCGAGGAGAATGTCGAGGACACCGACAGCAACGTCACCCGCTTCGTCGTGCTGACGAAGAACAAGCAATGGGCCGACCGTCCGTCCGCAGGCACCAAGATGATGACCACCTTCATCTTCCGCGTCCGCAACGTGCCGGCGGCGCTCTACAAGGCCATGGGCGGCTTCGCCACCAACGGCATCAACATGACCAAGCTGGAAAGTTACCAGCTCGGCGCCTTCACCGCGACGCTGTTCTATGCCGACATCGAAGGCCATCCCGACGATGCCAACGTCAAGCTGGCGCTGGATGAACTGCGCTTCTTCTCCAAGGAGGTGCGCATTCTGGGCGTCTACCCGGCCAGCGCCTCGCGCGACGAATGGAATGCGCCCGACTGATCTCTGTGTCGGCGAGTCGGCCGGTTCGGCTACTCGTTGTCCAGCCACGCCAGGATCAGATGGTGCGCGATCGCACCCTTCTGCGGCGTCGACAGATTATCCGGATGCGCCCGCGCCATCATCAGCCGTACCTCATCGCGGCCGAACCAGCGGCAATCTTCCAGTTCGGTCAGGTCGGTCCTGATCTCGTCGTTGATGGGCTCGCCGAAGCAGCCGATCATCAGCGAATAGGGGAAGGGCCAAGGCTGGCTCGCATGATAGACGACGCGGCCAAGCCGGATGCCAGCCTCCTCGAAGGTTTCCCGACGCACCGCATTCTCGATTGTCTCTCCCGGCTCGACGAAGCCGGCAAGTGTTGAATACATGCCCGGCGCGAAGTGGCGGCTGCGGCCGAGCAGGCATTTGTCTTTCGTCGCCGTCAGCATGATCACCACCGGATCGGTGCGCGGAAAGTGGTCGGCGCCGCAGGCCGGGCAGTGCCGCCGATAGCCGCCGGCGCGCATGTCCGAGGCCGCGCCGCAGCGACTGCAGAAGCGATGGGTCGAATTCCAGGCCAGCAGCGCCGCCGCCTGCGCCAGCGCGCCGAGGGCTTCCTGGTCGATCAGGCCCTGCAAGAGAATGGAGCGGTGGTCGATGGCCTTGATGTCCTGCGGCAATTGCTCCGGATCGATGGTCGCGGGCACCGCAAGCACCGGACCTTCTTCCGACATGCCGAGCAGGATCGCGTCGTCCACCACCGGCATCAGTGTGCGGCTTTCCGCCGGCGTTAACCACGGCATGAAGGTCTCTCCGGCCTTCAGGTGCAGCCTGCCGTCGCGCAGGACGAGCAGCCGCGCGCGCGGGTCGGTCAGAGCCTTTTCCACGCAGTCGTCGGTGCGATTTTCGGATTGACGGTCTATCGTGTTGCCGGCAAAGCCGACGAACTGACTCGGCTCGCGCAAGGGCGCGTCAAAAAGGCTGAATGGCATGGACGGGACTCAAGCGATCGTTCGGATACAGTCGCTCTATAACGCCGCGCGGATCGTTTGGGCAAACCGGTGCAGGTCGTTTCCGGTGTAGGGCTCGCGCACCCCGTGGCTCCAGACCGGTCCGGGCCAGCCGGCGTCGCCCTCATTGCGTGCGATGACGTGGATATGCAACTGCCGCACGATATTGCCCAGCGCGCCCGAGTTGATCTTGGTGCAGCCTGTGGCCTTTTTCAGCGCTTCCGCAACCATATTGACCTCGAAGGTCAGCATGGCTTGATCGAGCGGGGTGAGGTCGTGGATTTCCTCGATGCCCGGCCGCTGCGGGATCAGCAGCAGCCACGGCCAGCGGCTGTCGTTCATCAGCCGCAGCTCGCACAGGCCGAGCCACATCACCTGCTCGCTGCTGGCTTCCAGCCGGGCGTCGAGCGTAAATCCGGCCTTGAGGCCCGGCAGCATTGGCGTTTCCCCTGAATCCCGTTGTCGGCGAAGGCTATTGCGCCGTACTGTCCGCTGCAAGCGAATCATGGGCCGCTTTCGTGAATAGCTGCAATCGCCGCGACGCCCTTGCATTTCGCTGACGAATTGCCGATATGGACAGCGGGAGGTTGGTGGTGGACGATCCACTCGCCAACCGGGTCAGGTCCGGAAGGAAGCAGCCCTAACGAGCCCGGAACGGGTCATTGTTCCAGCCTCCCACCTCAAGAACCGCTTGTGCAAGGCGTGCCGCGGATATTCGACGCGGATCGGCATCGCGCCGTTTGCGGGCCGGGATGCCTCCGATCGTGAAATGGCTCCCAAACGGTTCGCGCAAGGTTGACGATGGCCGCCCCGGCGCGTCAATGTTGACGGGACTGACCGCCCTGCCGCGGTCCGACGAGGAAATTATCGAGACCGATGAGCGAAGCCGGACAGTCAGGCAAGGACAAGGGCGGCGCCTATCGCGTTCTGGCGCGAAAGTACCGGCCGTCGAATTTTTCCGAATTGATCGGCCAGGAGCCGATGGTTCGCACGCTGACCAACGCCTTCGCCACCGGCCGCATCGCCCAAGCCTGGATGCTGACGGGCGTGCGTGGCGTCGGCAAGACAACGACCGCGCGTATTCTCGCTCGGGCTCTCAACTACAAGACTTCGGACAAGAATGAGCCATCGGTCGATTTGGCCGTGCTCGGCGAACATTGCCAGGCGATCATGGAAGGCCGCCATGTCGACGTGATCGAGATGGACGCCGCCTCCCACACCGGCATCGACGACATCCGCGACATCATCGAACGGGTGCGCTACGCGCCGGTTTCGGCGCGCTACAAGGTCTACATCATTGACGAGGTGCATATGCTTTCGACGCAGGCCTTCAATGGCCTGCTGAAAACGCTGGAAGAGCCGCCGCCGCACGTCAAGTTCATCTTCGCCACCACCGAAATCCGCAAGGTGCCGATCACGGTGCTGTCGCGTTGCCAGCGCTTCGACCTGCGCCGTATCGACGCCGGCGCTCTTGTCGGGCATCTGACTTCGATCGCCAGCCAGGAGGGCATTGATGTTGACCCGGCCGCTCTGGCGATGATCGCCCGCGCCGCCGAGGGATCGGCCCGCGATTCGCTTTCCATTTTCGACCAGGCCATCGCCCATGGCGGCGGCAAGGTGGATGCCATCGCGGTACAGGCTATGCTCGGCCTTGCCGACCGCGCCCGCATCGTTGACCTGTTCGAGCATGTGATGAAAGGCGACGTGGCCGCCGCGCTTGGCGAATTGCGCGCCCAGTACGAGACCGGCGCCGATCCGGCCGCGGTGCTGACCGATCTGGCGGAGTTCAACCATCTCGTCACCCGTCTGCGTTTCGTGCCGAGCGCCAGCGACGATGCTTCGTTGTCGCAGGATGAACGCAGCCGCGGCGCCGAATTCGCCGCCAGCCTGTCCGTCCGCATTCTGTCGCGCACCTGGCAGATGCTCCTGAAGGGCATTCCGGAAGTGCAGAGCTCGAACCGGCCGATGAGCGCGGCGGAAATGGTGCTGATCCGGCTTGCCCACGCCGCTGATCTGCCGACGCTCGATGAGGCGCTGAAATCGTTCGAAGCTGGCGATGCGGTTCCCGCTGCTCCCCGGTCCAATGGCGCCTCCGCCGCTCCCGGAAATGGCGGCGCGAACGGCGGAGCATCCGCGGGCGCGGTTTCGCATGCGCGTATGCCCACGACGGGCGGCGGCGCGCAGACCATGCGGCTGGTGGAAAGCACCCCCGAACCGGCAATGTTTGCGCCGCCACCAGAAGCCGTTACGGAAGCGCCGCCTGCGGTATCGGTCAAGACGCTGGCGGATATCGCCGCACTCGCCGACACCCATCGCGACATGACCTTCAAGGTGCTTTTGAAGCGCTGCGTGCGACCGGTGCGCATCGAGCCCGGCCGCATCGATGTCAGCCTGACCGCCGACGCGCCGAAGATGCTGCTGAACGACCTGACCGCCAAGCTGCGTGCCTGGACCGGCCGCAACTGGCTGGTTTCGCTGTCGAAGGACGAGGGCGGGCAGACGCTGGCCGAGATGGAATCGGCGAAGCGTGAGAACGCCTTTGTCGATGCGCGCAGCGACCCCGCCGTCGCCGCAATTCTCGCACGTTTCCCCGGCGCCAAAATCATCGACGTGCGTATTCCGGATGCGCCGGACATCGACGTTGACGCCGATATCTCGCCGACGGACCCTCCCGTCGAAGACGACGATCAAAACTAAGCGATCATCAACCGCAAAGGACCGCACGATGAAGGATCTTCTCGGCCTGATGGGCAAGGCGAAGGAAATGCAGGCCAAGTTTCAGGCCATGCAGGACGAAATCTCAGGACTGGAGGCAAGCGGCCAGGCCGGCGGCGGTCTCGTCAACGTTACGCTGACAGGCAAGTTCGAGATGAAGACGCTCAAGATCGACCCGTCGCTTTTCAAGGAGGACGATATCGAGGTGCTGGAGGATTTGATCCTTGCAGCCCACAACGACGCCAAGACAAAGGTCGAACAGGTGATGCAGGAAAAGACCAAGGCGCTGACCGCCGGTCTGCCGATGCCGCCCGGCATGAAGCTGCCTTTTTGAGGCTTAGAAGGACCGGCCTTTGTTTCGCCTCTATCACGCTATGTTGCCGAGTAGGGCGGATTGTTGATCAGTCATAGAGTCTTGTGCGGAACGGTTCACTTGCGTTCGTAAGCATTTGGCCATCTTTTTGCCGGAAAGATTCTCATTCTGGCCGTGACCTGGGGACAAGGCGGCAGCAAAATAATGAGGCTAGGCCATTGACTGCCGCGCGATGGAAGGTGCCGCTTGTACTCGGCATCGCATTATCTCCGCTCCTTCTGGCCGGTTGCAGCCAGACTTCTTCCCACGGCATGTCCGTCGCCAATCTGACTGACTCCCTCAAGCCGTCTTCCCGTGCGCGGCCCTACCGGTACACGTCCCGTGACAAGGAATGCCTTGAACGCGCAATGTTCTTCGAGTCCAATCGCTCCAGCCGTGATGGCATGGTGGCGGTCGGAACGGTGGTGATGAACCGTCTCAGGTCCGGCCAGTACAGCGATTCTATCTGCGGCGTAGTTGGACAAAAGCGGCAGTTCGCGCCCGGTGTGATGACCCGCCAGATGAATTCCAAGGCGATGCCTGACGTTCAGGAGGCGGCTGAGGCCGTTCTCAAGGGCGAGCGCGCGCCAAAGCTGAACAACGCCATGCACTTCCATACGGCTGGCCTGAAGTTCCCTTACAAGAACATGCATTACATCACCGTGGCCGGCGGCAACGCTTTTTACGAAAAGCGCGGCCGCAAATGGCAGCCACTGCCGCCGGATACCGGAACGGCGTTTGCATTTGCCGGCCCGACGACTGCGCCCGCAGCTGATGGCGTGCCGGGTGTCCAGACGCCGGCCCTTATGGTTGCCTCCGCCGAGCCGACTGCGACAACCACGGCCGCATCCTTTGCCGCTGCCCCTGCCGGCGCTGCATCTGCTGTTGAAAAACCGACTCTCGTCGCCTCGGCCGCCGCTGCCCCCCTGCCTGAAGCCAAGCCGTTCGGGGAGGCAAGACAGGCCAGGATCGCCTACGACCGCCAGCCTGACGCGGCCCGTTTCGGTGGCGCTTCGGCCGCGCCGCAGAGCACGCCCTTCATGACCGCATCCGCTTCGGCGAACGAGGCGCAGCCGGTCATGGGGTTCGAGTCCACTCCCGACGACACCAGCGCCATCGGCGCGTTGATCGTCAAGGAAGGGCGTCCTTTCGACGAATAGCGGACAATTCGCGGACGCCTCCTGCCGCCCAGACATCTGTTCGGCTTGGCGCATTCGCTCTATACGAATCGCATGTCCAAGCGAATCGCCGGCCCCGAGATCGAGCGCCTGATCCAGCTTCTGGCCAAGGTGCCGGGGCTGGGACCCCGTTCGGCGCGCCGCGCTGCCCTCCATCTCATCAAGAAGAAGGAGCAGCTTCTGCAACCGCTGGCCGACGCCATGGGCGAAGCTGTCGAGAAAGTGCGCATCTGCTCCGTTTGCGGAAATGTCGATACAGCCGATCCCTGCCTGGTCTGCACGGATCCGCGACGCGACGACGCCACGCTGATCGTCGTCGAGGATGTCGCCGACCTGTGGGCGCTGGAACGCGCCGTGGCGATGAATGTGCGCTACCATGTCCTCGGCGGTACGCTGTCGCCGCTGGACGGCATCGGTCCGGACCAGCTGAACATCAAGGCGCTGGTCGATCGCGTCGCCGGCGGGGCGGTGCGCGAGTTGATCATCGCCGTCAACGCCACGGTCGAGGGCCAGACTACCGCGCACTACCTCACCGACCAGCTTGCTGGCTTCGACATCAAGGTGACACGGCTGGCGCACGGCGTGCCGGTCGGCGGCGAGCTGGACTATCTGGACGAAGGCACGCTGGCGGCGGCGCTGAAATCGCGGACGGCGTTCTGATGTGGCCGCCGAGATCGACGAGGGAGCGATGCAGGATGCTGCGCTCCCAAACGGCCGCAATCTTCGCTGCCATTCTGGCGGCTATCTTTGTTTTCCCGGCCTCCGCCGCCAAAATCGACGATCAGTTCCAGACGTGGCTGCAAGCCGATCTCTGGCCGGAGGCCAAGGCAAAAGGTATTTCGCAAACGACCTTCGATGCCGCCTTCGACGGCATCAAGCCCAATCTCAAGCTTCCCGATCTCGTCCTGCCAGGCGAAAAGCCCAAGACGCCGAAACAGCAGCGGCAGGCCGAATTCGGCTCGCCGGGCAATTATTTCGCCGAAAAGGTCATCGGGGCGTTGACGAGCGGCGGCCGCGCCCGCTCCGGCAAGTATGCCAAAACACTAGCCGCCGTCGAAAAGCGCTATGGCGTGCCGGGCGAGGTGGTGCTCGCCATCTGGGGCCGCGAGTCCGGCTTCGGCGCGGCGAAAATGCCTTACGACGCTTTCGAGGTGCTGGGCACCAAGGCTTTCCTGTCGACCCGCAAGGACATGTTCCGAACCGAATTGCTGGCGGCGCTGGAGATCGTCCAGCGTGGCCTGGCGCCGGCCGGAGCCATGCGGTCGTCCTGGGCCGGCGCGCTCGGCCAGCCTCAATTCATGCCGACTTCGTTTCTCAAGCACGCCGTGGACTTCGATGGCGATGGCGCGGTCGATATCTGGAATTCTGTCCCCGATACGCTCGGCTCCATCGCCAACTATCTTGTCCACTACGGCTGGGCCTCTGGCCGCGACTGGGGTTTTGAGGTGACCGTGCCGGACAGCCTTTCCTGCGCGCTGGAAGGGCCGGACCGCGGCAAGCCGATTGCGCAATGGGCTTCGATGGGCGTGACGCGCGTCGGCGGCAAGCCGTTCCCGGCCCGGGAGGCGAAAGCCGAGGGTTTCCTGATGATGCCCGCGGGACGCGACGGGCCGGCCTTCCTCGTCACGCAGAATTTCTACGTGCTCAAGGAATACAATATGAGCGATCTCTATGCGCTGTTCATCGGCCACGGCGCCGACAGGATCGCCCATGGCGACAGGAAGTTTTCGGCTGCGTGGGGAGCTGTCGGCGGACTCCATCGCTCCGATGTGGCGGCCCTGCAGCGGGCTTTGCAGGCGAAGGGCTATGATGTCGGCGGCGCCGACGGGCTGCCCGGCTTCAAGCCCCGCCGCTCGATCGGCGATTGGCAGGCGAAGAACGGCCGCGCCGCGACCTGTTTTCCCGATGCGGAACTGGTGAAGGCGGTGAATTGATTTTCTTCGTCCCGTTTACGGGGCGCGGGAAAGGAACTACGCCGCCTGCGACAGCTCTCTTTGAACCTCCGCCAGAAGCTCGAACGACCGCACCCGCGCGGCGTGGTCGAAGATCTGCGCCGTTACCATCAGCTCGTCGGCCCCGGTGCGCTCGACGAAGGCCTCGATGCCGCGCCGCACCGTATCCGGCGAGCCGACCACGGCTTGCGACAGCGCATGGCCAAGCATGGCGCGCGCCTGCGGGTCGAGTTGCGTCTCGTAACCCTCTACCGGCGCCGGCAGCTTGCCCGGCCTGCCGCTGCGTAGATTGACGAAGGCCTGCTGCAGCGAGGTGAAATGCAGTTTCGCCTCCGCGTCCGTGGGTGCTGCGATGACATTGATGCCGAGCATCACATGAGGCTTTTCGAGATGTTCGGACGGCTGGAAGCGCGAGCGGTAGACCTCCAGCGCATTGTCCAGTTCCGCTGGTGCAAAATGCGAGGCGAAAGCGTAGGGCAGGCCAAGCATGGCGGCGAGCTGGGCGCCGTAGAGGCTCGAACCCAGTATCCACACCGGAACATTCTGGCCTTCGCCGGGCACGGCGCGCACGCGCTGCCCTTCCTCCGCCGGGCGGAAGTAATTCATCAGCTCGATCACGTCCTGCGGAAAGGTATCGACGCTGGCCTCGAGATTGCGGCGCAGCGCCCTGGCCGTGAGCATGTCGGTTCCCGGCGCCCGCCCGAGGCCGAGGTCGATACGGCCTGGAAACAATGCCGCCAGCGTGCCGAATTGCTCGGCGATGACCAGCGGCGAATGGTTCGGCAGCATGATGCCGCCGGCACCGACGCGGATGGTCTTGGTGCCGCCGGCGACATGGCCGATGACGACGGCCGTGGCCGCGCTGGCGATGCCAACCATATTGTGATGCTCGGCCAGCCAGTAGCGCTTGTAACCGAGCCGTTCGGCATGGCGTGCGAGATCGAGCGAATTGGCCAGCGATTGCGCTGCGTCGCCACCCTCCGGCACGGGGGCAAGATCGAGGACGGACAGTTCGGCCATGGCAACGGGTCTCCGGGATCCGCTGGATATGGAGGCCGGAGACCCGTTCTGCAAGCGGCCGAAAGTCCAATCCTCAGGCGGCAGTCTTCGTCTTGGCGCGGCTCGCCCTGGGCGGCGCTGTTTTCGGCGAAGTCGGCTTCGAGGGCGCCACACGGCGTTGCGGGCGCCGCTTCGGCAAATTCTTCAGCGGCTTGGCTGCATTGTCGGCAAAAGCGATGCGAACGGCCTCAGCAATGCTCGAAACGACGAAATCGGCATTGGTTTTTTCCTCGGTTATCGCGCTTGCGCGGCTGTCGTCGTCCGTCGCCATCGGTACGAGCAGTCCGACCCTCAGCTTGGAATCGCGCCGCTTCAGCCGCCTCACCGTATGCCGCGCCTGGGCTAGGGATGCTGCGTTGAGGTAGATCAGGATCACGGTGTCGACTTCCTTCACGGCGAGATCCTTGAACCGGTCAGGTTCGATCGCTTCGTATGAAGCGGCCGCTGCCGTCGCCCCCTGAACCTCGAGCACCTGGACGACCATCTCTGCTGCTGCGTCGTCGATTTCGCCGCGTCCGCCGATGCACAGCAGCGTGCGTCCCTCGCCATCCGGCAAGGTTTCGTCGGGTGTATCGTCCTCGTCCTTTTCCGTCTTGGCATCGTCGCCATTGTCGCCGTTTTCTTCTTCTTCCTCGTCTGCGGTTTCGCTTAGTTCCTGCACCAGTGTCTGGGCCGCCGAGGCAAAGCGTATCCGCTGCTCGTCGGTCATGACGCCGCGCTGGCGGTCCAGTTCCGCCAACGCCAGCGCCGGCAGTCCTACCTTGTCGTAGAAAGAGACGAGATATTCGTCCTCCAGGAAGTCCTCGGCATAATCGGCAGCCTCATAGGGGTCGCCGGCCAGCAGCCTCTGGTAGACGCGGGCATGCGGTTCCAGAACCGGCTCGTCACCAAGCAGCACATCGAGGAATTCGAACTGCGAAACATGCCGCCCCAGAACCACCAGGCAAACGGTCAGCGGTGTCGACAGCACCAGCCCAAGCGGCCCCCAGAGCCATGCCCAGAAGATGGCGGCGATGATGATGGCAAGCGGGGAAAGGCCGGTCTGCGAGCCGTAGAGCCATGGCTCAAGCACGTTGTTGGAGATGAGTTCCATGGCGATGAAGAGGCCCACCGTCCACAAAAGCGGCGCCCACCCTGGCGATACCGCGACGGTAAGAAGCATCGGCAGGATCATGCCGATCGCCGGACCGATATAGGGCACGAAGCGCAGAACCAGTGTGAGCAGGCCCCAGAGCATGGCGTTGGGAATATTCAGCAGCCATAGGCCGAGCGCGATCGGCACCGCATAGATCGTGTTGATCAGGAGCTGCATCAGAAGATAGCGTCCGACCCTCTTCCCGGCGTCCTGAAGGGCCTCGGTCGTCTTGTGCAGGTCGCCATAGCCGGCAAGCCGGATGAAGCGGTCACGCAATCCTTCCCGCTCAAGCAACATGAAAATGACCACGACCACGATCAGGCCCGCAGTGGCGAACGGACTGATCAGCGGCACGACGATGTTCCGCAGGATGTCGAGCGGGCTTTCACGGTAGATGATTTCGACCGGCAGCGGTTGCGGGCCTGGAATGGTCGTGGACTGCTGCGTGCCGGCCTGCAGTTCCTTGCCTACCCTTTCGACCATGTAGGTGAGCCGCTCGATAAGGCCGCCGCCTGCGCCCATCTCTTTGAGGGAGCGGACCTTTTCGACGATATTGGCCTGGTAGGTCGGTATGTTCTGGGCAAGGTTCGAAACCTGCGTGGCCACAAGGAAGGCAAACGCCGCAATGACCAGGAAAGTGATCATGACCGTCAGGATGACGGCCACTACTTTCGGCACCGACCACTTCCGCAGTCTCGACACGATGGGCGCGAGCGCAAAGGTGAGGAGAAGTGCAATGGCAAAGGGGAGCAGGACATCCTTGGCGAGGTAAAGGATCGCCGTCACGCCGATGATGGTGACGACCGGCGGCAGCGACAGCCGCGTATGCCGCGCCGCTCCGCCATCGGCTAGTGGGGCGGTCATCTGTGGAATTTCGGTATTCGTCGCCACCTTTCGCCCCTCCTGGTGGGCATCGCCCGGACTGCACCATGCGCGCACGGTTTTCGTCGGGAGGGAAGTCACATTCGTCGGTCAGCTTCGCGGTTTGTCCTGAAAAGAACCCTTATTCGCCCTCTTGCCCGCTCGCGGCGGTCAATACGGAACAGTAACAGCCGCGTCGGCACTCAAGACATCAGCGGTCCGGGCAGAAACGCAGGCCAGCAGACGAGGTTCCAGTGCGATGCCGGCCGCGCCGCCCTGGACAGGCCAACCCTGGCGCCGAACCTGTTTCGCCACGGCAACAGCTATGAATTTCATGGCTGCCATTCCGTTTTGGCGCTTGAACTCTCGGCTCGCGCGCGTATGTAAGCGACGCGAATTGAGTTCAGGGAAACAGATTTGGCTATCTACAGGGAAAAAGACTTCTCCGAGCGGCGCAATGCTGCAGACGAAGCAAGAAAGGCGCTCTTGGAGCGCTTCAAGGCGAAGCCGGCGGCAGATGACCCGGCGGTGTTGGCAAAGCGGGCGGAACGCAAGGCGATCCTGGAGGCCCGCGCGCTCCGTGAAGCTGAAAAGCTGAAGCAGAAGCAGGAGCGGCTGGCCCGTGAGGCTGCCGAAAAGGCGGCCCGCGAAGCCGCCGAAGAAGCCGCTCGGCTCGAAGCCGAGATCCAGGCTGCCGCCGACGCCAAGATTCGCGAAGCCGAGGAAAACGAGCGGATCGCTCGCCTTCTGGCTGACGAAGCGGAACGCAAGGCCAAGCGCGATGCGCGCTATGCAGCGCGCAAATCGCGTAGCGGTCGCGCTCCTCCCGGCTTCTCGGCGCGCTAGCTTCAAGAATCGGCTGAATTTTTTGAAGCAGGCTGCCCGCGAGGGCGGCCTGCTTATGCCGTTGCCTTATGCATGTCGCCCAAAGGTGGGCAGCGGTTTTGGGAAAACGACATGACTGAAATGCGTCGGTTGAATCCGTTTTGACGTGACGTGCTCTGTCACGATTCAGGCGGCGAGCTTGAGACCGACGATCCCGGCGACGATCAACCCGATGCAGGCCAGCCTTGTCACGGTGGCGGGTTCTCCCAGCAACCAGATGCCGAGCATGGCGGTGCCGACCGTGCCGATGCCGGTCCACACGGCGTAAGCGGTCCCGACCGGAAGCGTCTTCAGCGCCAGGCCGAGCAGGCCAAGGCTGACGATCATCGAGGCGATGGTGAGAAGAGTAGGCAGCGGCTTGGAAAAGCCATCGGTGTATTTGAGCCCTATGGCCCAACCGATTTCGAACAGCCCGGCAAAGAACAGAAAAATCCACGACATGACGTGCTCCGTTTCGTTGGCGGGCCGTCCAGCCGGGTTTCAATGGCGAGGTCGTCCTCGCCTCGGGAATATATGAATTTGTCGGCAGTCTTTCAACCGGATCACCGGCGGCTCGCGCCGCCGGTGCAGCCTTCCGCCGTCTATTTTTCCTTGATGCGCATCGCCTTCACCGGCGGCGCTTTCGGGGCCGCGGCGGCTGCCGGCTTCTTGGCATCCTTTTTCGGTTTGCGGGCTTCCTTGCCCGCCTTCATCGCACCTTTGGCCATGATTCGTTCCTCCAAATTGTTACGAGCGGAGTGAAGCAAGAGTCCTGCCCGACTGCAAGGGATGCTCGCAGATGGCTCAGGCCTCACGGTGAAAGGGTCTGGGCTTTGGCGGTTGAAACGCTATCTTCCGCTGACAGAGCAATGGAAGCAGGCATGGCGGCGCACGGCGGATCGAAGAAAGTCATCTACGCAGCGCTGGCCGGCAATCTGCTGATCGCGGTGACCAAGTTCGTCGCCGCCTTCTTCACCGGCAGTTCCGCGATGTTATCGGAAGGCGTCCATTCGCTGGTCGATACCGGGAATGGCGGGCTGCTTCTCTATGGATTGCACCGCGCCGCGCGTCCGCCCGACAAAACCCATCCCCTCGGCCATGGCCGCGAGCTTTATTTCTGGAGCTTCATCGTCGCGCTGCTGGTCTTCGCCCTCGGCGCCGGCGTCTCCTTCTATGAAGGCGTCATCCACATCATGGCGCCGGAGCCTGTGGAGAACCCCAGCGTCAACTATATCGTTCTTGCCTTGTCGATGCTTTTCGAAGGCAGCTCCTGGTGGGTGGCCCTTAGGGAATTCCGCCTTACCAAGGGCAAGCTCGGCTGGTTCGAAGCCGTGCGGCTGAGCAAGGACCCCAGCGTCTTTACGGTGCTGTTCGAAGACAGCGCGGCCTTGCTCGGCCTGCTGATCGCTTTCGCCGGCATACTGGCAGCCGACATCTTCGATATTCCGGAACTCGATGGCGTCGCCTCGATTGGCATCGCGGCCATCCTCGCCACGACGGCCATCTTCCTTGCGCGCGAAAGCAAGGGTCTGTTGATGGGCGAGCCGGCATCGCCGGAGGTGCAGGCCAAAGTGATGGACATCGTCCAGAATGATCCCGCCGTGCAGCGTGCCAACGGCGTCCTGACCGTCCATATCGGGCCGACCGAGATCGTCGCCGGTCTCAGTATCGAATTCGAAGACCATCTGACCGCGCCGGAGATCGAGGCGTGCGTCGAGCGGCTGGAGGAAGAGCTGCGGCGGGAGATGCCGGAAATCACAAATCTGTTCGTCAAGCCGCAGACCACAGGCACCTGGGAGCGGCGGCGCAAGCCGATTGTGGACGCATCGCCGCCGAGTGGTTAAATCGTCCACCTGCGGGTATGGCGAGGGGTCTTGTCTGGGGACCGTCGCCAATGCCCGGACCGAGAGGAGAGCTGGGATGAGAATTGACGGCGGCTGCCATTGCGGCGCGATCACTTACGAAGCCGAGGTGGATCCCGACAAGACCTCGATCTGCCACTGCACCGATTGCCAGCAACTCACCGGCACCGCTTTCCGCGTGACAGTGCTGGCCCCGGAAGACAAATACGAGGTCACCAAGGGCACGCCGAAGGTTTATATCAAGCTTGGTGAGAGTGGCGCCAAGCGGGCGCAGGCTTTCTGTCCGGAATGCGGTTCGCACCTCTACGCCACCTCGGTCGGCGACGGACCGAAAATTTACGGTATCCGGGTTGGTACGGCCAAACAGCGTGACAAGCTCGTGCCGAGAACGCAGAAGTGGCACCGCTCGGCGCTCCACTGGCTGCCGGAATTCGAGGACATGCCGGCGACTGAAAAACAGTAGCCGCGGGCCGGCGGACTTTACTCGCCGTCTTCGACGACACGCAGGCGCAACTGCCCGGTTTTCGAATCCACCCGCTTGGCGGGCTCCGCCTGCGGTTTTTTTTCGTCTAACGCATCGGCGCTGTCCGCTGTCTGCGTGGCGAACTCCATCGCTTCGATCTTCTGCCCGCGCTTGGTCACCTTCGAAGAAGACACGAGGATTTCGTCGATGTCCTTGGATGCCTGGCCGAAATGGCTTTGCAGCTTGCGCACACGGTCGTCCAGCCGGCCGACATCGTCCATCAGCCGGATGACCTCATGCTGGATCAGATGCGCCTGCTCGCGCATGCGGGCGTCCTTCAGGATCGCCTGCACCACCTGGATCGACAGCATCAGCAGCGATGGTGAGACGATGACGACGCGGGCGCGGTGGGCGCGCTGCACCAGCGCCTCGAAATTCTCGTGGATTTCGGCGAACACCGATTCCGACGGCACGAACATGAACGCCGTATCCTGCGTTTCGCCCCGGAGCAGGTATTTCTCGGCGATGTCACGGATGTGGACTTCGATATCGCGCCGGAACGCCTGCGACGCCACCTTCTGCAATTCAGGGCTCTCGGCGGCGCGAATGGCGTTCCATGCCTCCAGCGGGAACTTCGCATCGATGACGAGCGAAGCGGTGCCGTTCGGCATCTTCACCAGGCAATCGGGGCGGCTGCCGTTCGAAAGCGTCGCCTGGAACTCGTAAGCGCCCATCGGCAGCCCGTCCGCGACGATGGCCTCCATGCGCGATTGCCCGAAAGCGCCGCGCGTCTGCTTGTTCGACAGGATCGCCTGCAATTGCACGACCTGCCCGGCCAGCGACTGGATGTTGCCTTGCGCGGTGTCGATGACGGCCAGCCGTTCCTGCAGTTTGGCCAGGCTTTCATGCGTCGACTTCGTCTGCTCGGTCATGGTCTGGCCGAGCCGGCCGGTCATGGCATCGAGGCGTTGGCCGATGGATTGCGTCAGTTCGGCCTGCCGCGCGCCGAAAACTTCGGCGATGGCGCCCATGCGCCCCTGCATCTCGGCCTGCGACTGAAGGATGCCGGCCATCCGGGCCTCGGCGTCGCGGGCAATGTCGGCGGCTTCCGCCGCGGCCACGGCGCGCGCCTTGGCGGAGCGCCACAACGCAACGACAAGCGCCACCATGAGGACAACAAGCAGGATGACCAGAAAACCCAGCAACTGGCCGAGTGTGAACACGCTCGCGCCAAGCCGCACGATCGGTTCCGAAAGAATGCTGTCGAATTCGTTCATCGCCGCAGCATAGATGATTCGCGATCGGCTAACAGATCAAAACGGGAACGTGCGTTCCAGTTGACGCTTTTCGTGCAACGTCTTAGGTGAGCATCATGCCGATCAAGCCGCTCATCATTCTTCCTGACCCCATTCTGCGCCTGGTGTCCAAGCCCATCGAGCGCGTCGATGCGCCGCTGCGCAAGCTGGCCGATGACATGCTGGCCACGATGTACGATGCTCCGGGCATTGGTCTTGCCGCGATCCAGATCGGCGAACCGCTGCGGATGCTGGTGATCGATCTCGCCAAGGAGGACGAGGAGCCGGCTCCGCATGTTGTCATCAACCCGGAAATTCTCGAAAACGGCGAGCAGCGCTCGGTCTATGAGGAGGGCTGTCTGTCGATCCCGGATTATTATGCTGAAGTCGAGCGCCCGGCTTCGGTGCGGGTGAAATATCTCGACCGCGACGGCAAGGAGCAGGAAATGCTCGCCGAGGGCCTGATGGCGACCTGCCTGCAGCACGAGATCGACCACCTCAACGGCGTTCTCTTCATCGACCACATCTCCAAGCTGAAGCGCGACATGGTCGTGAAGAAGTTCAAGAAGCTGGCCAAGGACAAGGCTCCAGGCCGGCTGGTGGGGTAGGCCCGACCTCACACCAGGCCTGCCACCAGCCAGGCGAGGCCCGCCCGCACCAGGCCGCCGATCAACGACCAGACGCCGGGCGCCAGCGACAGCGCGACGATGATCCAGAGGCCGAGCGGCCGTACCCTCAGCGCCAGAGTCTTGCGGCGTGTCTGCTGCGGCTTGCCGTCCTGATATTGTGTTTCACATGCTTCCACTTCCGCAAGCGCGGAAGCAAGGGGAGTCCCAGATACGCGGTGTGTCATCGCACTCTCTCGAAATTTGTCTGATGTCCGAGGCTAAGCGCGTGGGGATTGGGGTGGATAAGTCGCCCTCTTCGTTCCTGCCAGTTCTCGCCAGCATGGCGAAGCCTTGACGTTGCGTGCGGAAACCCGTTGAACGAGCCGTCTTGGAACGGAACGGCTGCATGCTTCGCGTCGTCTTCATGGGAACGCCGGATTTCTCGGTGCCGACGCTGCGTGCTCTGGCGCAGGCCGGGCACGAGATCGCCGCCGTCTATACACAGCCGCCGCGTGCCGGCGGCCGGCGCGGGCTGGAGGAAGTGCCCTCGCCGGTGCAACGCGAGGCTGAGAGCCTCGGCCTTGAGGTTCGCACGCCGGTCTCCTTGAAGGGCGAAGCCGAGCAGGAAGCGTTCCGCGCGCTCGGAGCCGACGTCGCCGTCGTCGTCGCCTATGGCCTGCTGCTGCCGAAACCCGTGCTGGAGGCGCCGCGTCTGGGCTGCCTCAACGGTCACGCCTCATTGTTGCCGCGCTGGCGCGGCGCGGCGCCCATCCAGCGCGCCATCATGGCTGGCGATCACGAAACCGGTATGATGATCATGAAGATGGAGCGGGGGCTGGATACCGGTCCCGTCGCGCTGCTTGAAAAAACCGCAATCGAACCCGACATGACCGCCGGCGACCTGCATGACCGGCTGGTGGCGATGAGTGCATCGCTGATGATGCGGGCGCTCGAGTTGCTCGAAGAGGACAGGCTGGTCTATACGCCGCAGTCGGCTGAAGGGGTGACCTACGCGTCCAAGATAGATAAGGCTGAAGCTCGGATAGACTGGACGCTTCCGGCGAGCGAAGTACACAACCGCATCCGTGGCCTTTCCCCTTTTCCAGGGGCGTGGTGCGAGGCGGAAATCGGCGGCCGGGTGGAGCGGCTGAAACTGCTGCGGTCGACCTTGCCGGCACAGGCCGAGGACCGGTCCGGCGAACCGGGAGGAATTCTCGACGACCGGCTGACGATTGCGTGCGGAGCGGGCGCGGTCAGGCTGGTCGAACTCCAACGGGCGGGCGGAAAGCCCGTCAGCGCGCTACAGTTTTTGCATGGCGCGAAGATCGAAGAAGGAATGAAACTGTCATGAGCATGATGTCGATACGCGCGGCGACGCCGGGCGACCGCGATGCCATACGTCAGGTCGAGGAACATGCATTCGGCCAGGCCGCCGAAGCCGGCCTTGTCGATGCGCTGATCGGCGAAGGCGATGCGGTGGTCGAACTGGTTGCCGTCGAAGAAGGTCAGGTGGTCGGCCACATCCTGTTTTCGCGGCTGTTCGTCCAGACGGTCGGCGGGAAGGTGCCTGCCGTGGCGCTGGCGCCGCTGGCGGTGGAACCTTCGTTCCACGGCACCGGCATTGGCGGCGCTTTGATCAGCGAGGGCCATATCCGTCTCAAGCAGGCTGGCGAGACGCTGTCTGTGGTTCTGGGCGATCCTGCCTATTACGGCCGCTTTGGCTATACGCATTATCGCGCGGCAAGGTTTGAAAGCGTCTATCAGGGCGAAGCTTTGCAGGCACTGGCCTGGGGCGATGCGCCGGAAGCCGGCCTGCTGGTTTATCCTTCGGCCTTCGGTTCGGCGCTGGCCGCCTGATCGGAGCCTGATGCCGCGCTTTCGCCTCGACATCGAATATGATGGCGGCCCCTATGCCGGCTGGCAGCGGCAGGCCGACCATCACACGGTGCAGGCGGCAATCGAGCAGGCGTTGGAAAGGTTCTGCGGCGAGGCGATCACGTTGCGCGCCGCCGGCCGCACCGACGCGGGCGTTCACGCTGCCGGACAGGTGGCTCACCTGGACCTGGCGAAGGCGTGGTCGACCGACAAGGTACGCGACGCGGTCAACGCACATCTCCAGCAGGCCGGCGAGCGTGTGACAGTCTTGAAAGTTGCTGCCGTCCCGGACGATTTCGACGCGCGGTTTTCCGCCACGGGCCGGCATTATCTCTACCGCATCTCCAACCGAAGAGCGCCGCCTGCACTGGACCGCGGCAAGGTCTGGTGGGTTCCCAAGCGGCTCGACGCCGCCGCCATGGACGAGGCGGCGAAGGTGCTGCTCGGCAGGCACGACTTCACCACCTTCCGCTCCACCCAATGCCAGGCGAACAGCCCGCTGCGCACCCTTGAGCGGCTGGACGTGGTTCGCGATGGCGACGCGATCGATATCCGCGCCTCCGCCCGCTCGTTCCTGCACAATCAGGTTCGCTCGATGGTCGGCTCGCTGAAGCGAGTAGGCGACGGCGGCTGGTCGGCGAACGATCTGAAGGCGGCGCTGGAAGCCCGGGACCGCGCTGCCTGTGGGCAAGTCGCTCCGCCCGACGGCCTATTCCTCGTCAAGGTAGACTATCCTGACGAAGGCTAGAATCGGGCTGTGCTAGTTCGCCGGCGCGTTAATGCCCAGCAAGGCTTGCAGCAGGAAAAGCACGGCAAGCGACGTCACGAACATGCCGGTGAACACGGCGGTACCGACTGCCGGTCCCTTGCCGATCGTCGCGGTGGTCATGCGCCAGGTCAGCGCCATCGAGACCAGGAGCAGGACAAGCGACACCAGAACCGCGAACTGGTTCGTCGAGGGCAGGAAAAGCCGGATAAGCGCCGCTGGCAGCATCATCCAGGCGATGATGGCCGAAGCCCAGTTGGACGCCACGACGTAGTGGACGAAGCGGTTACCGATGCCGGTCCTGGGAGCGATTGCTGCGAAGGCGACCAGCGGCAGGATCCAGGCGCCGAGGTCGATCGTAGCGAGGCGCATGACGAGACTGAAGCGGCTGGAAAACGCTTCCGGGTCTCCGATCTCATTGGCGATGCCGACCCAGCCGACGATCAGCGCCGGCGCAGCGACCAGAATCGCGAAGAAGGAATTCCAGAAACCATCGACCGAAAGGTCGAGCAGCCGCAGGCCATCGGCCTTGCCCAGCATCAGCCGCCAGGCGCCGTTCAGCGAAGCGTGGGTTTCATCGGCGGAAAGCATCGATTTACGGGTCCACCATGTGGCCGAACCAGTCCTCGATGAAACGCAGATAGATCCGCGTCAGCGTCTCCAGTTCCGAGACCGGAACGCGCTCGTCCACCATATGCATGGTCTTGCCGACGAGGCCGAACTCGACCACCGGGCAGTAATCCTTGATGAAACGCGCATCCGATGTGCCGCCGGAGGTGGAAAGGGCTGGTTCGCGGCCGACAACCGCCGCGACCGACCGTCCGAGTGCCGCGACCAGCCGGTCGTCGCGGGTGAGAAAAACCTGGCTCGGCCTGTCTTTCCACGTGAGTTCGTAGTCGATCGGCTCATTTCGGCCCTGCCGGTACTTCTTGCGCCGGCTTGCCTTGTCCAGCCGGTTGTGGATCTCCGCCTGCAGCGTCTCAGGCGTCCATGTGTCGTTGAAGCGGATGTTGAAGGCGGCGGTCGCTCTGGCCGGGATGACGTTGGTCGCCGGATTGCCGACATCGACCGACGTCACCTCCAGATTGCTCGGCTGGAAATCCACGGTTCCTGCATCGAATACGGGATCGAGCAGGGCGTCCACCAGCGTCAGCAGCCCGCGCACTGGGTTGTCGGCTAGCTGCGGATAGGCGGCGTGCCCCTGCCGGCCATTGACTGTTACGAGACCGGAGATCGACCCGCGCCGACCGATCTTGATCATGTCGCCAAGCGCATTCGGATTGGTCGGCTCGCCGACCAGTGCCGCATCCCATTTCTCGCCTTTCGCGGCAGCCCACTCCAGCAGTTTTACCGTGCCGTTGATGGCAGGGCCTTCCTCGTCGCCCGTGATGAGCAATGAAACGGAGCCCTTCGGTCCGCCGTGCTTTTCGACATGGCGTGCCACCGCCGCGATGAAGCAGGCGATGCCGCCCTTCATGTCCACCGCGCCGCGTCCGTACATCTCGCCATTGGCAATGGCTGCGGAGAAGGGTGGATGCGTCCACGCCGCCGGGTCGCCGACAGGCACGACATCGGTATGGCCCGCGAACATCAGATGCGGGCCGTTGCCGGAACGCCGTGCGTAGAGGTTCTCGATATCGGGCGTGCCGTCTTCCGAAAACACCGGGCGGTCGATTGCAAAGCCGAGCGGTTCAAGCATCGCCGCCAGCGCGGTCAGCGCCCCGCCTTCCTCGGGCGTCACGGAGGCACAGCGGATCAGGGCGGCGAGATTGGATGCGGGATCGGTCGGCAGCGTCATGCGCAAAGCGATAGTCGAAAGCGGATTGCCTGTCACGAGCAACGATGACGCGACGCTTTTTATGGTTTCGCGATCTGGCCAGCCGGCAATATGGTGCAGATTATATCGTGCTGAGCTCTGCGACAGGATGCTGGATAAAAACGCCTCAATTGCCATAGCCGGCGCAGGCAACATCGGCTGTTATGTCGGCGGCTGTTTGGCGCTGGGCGGCAGGACGGTAACCTTGCTGGCGCGGCCCGGCGTCGCCGCCGGCATCCGGAACCACGGCTTCCAGGTGACGGACCTTGACGGCAGGGATCGACACCTCGCCGCGGCGCAAGCCATGGTAACGGGAGACCCGGCGGTTGCGTTCGCTGCCGCCGACGTGATTCTCGTGACGGTGAAAAGCGGGGCGACCGCAGGGATGGCCGCCCTCATTGCCGAACACGCAAGAAAGAATGCCGTCGTCGTCAGCCTTCAGAACGGCGTCGGCAATATCGACGTCTTGCGGTCCCATGCCGGCGACCGCCGGTTCCTGCCCGGCATGGTGCCGTTCAATGTCGTCCGGTTCGAAGGACCGCCTTTGCGTTTCCACCGCGCCACCGAAGGCACGGTGTTGATTGGCGAAGGCATGGCGGGTCTGGCGGAACTGCTTTCAGTGGAAGGCTGTATGGTGAAAACCCATGCCGACATGAAGGCGGTGGCGTGGGGCAAGCTGCTGCTCAATCTCAACAATGCGCTGGTGGCGCTATCCGACCTTCCGCTTGCAACAGAACTGTCTGACCGGCGCTGGCGGCGCGTGCTCGCCACGCAGATCGCCGAAGGGCTTGCGGTCCTGAAGGCGGCGGGTATCCGCCCGGCAGGCGGGGTCGGCGCGCCGCCTTCGCTGCTGCCGACGATCCTGCGGCTTCCCGACTGGATCTACACGCGTCTGGCGCGGCGCATGCTGGAGATCGATCCGCAGGCGCGCTCCTCCATGTGGGATGATCTGCAACGCGGACGCTTGACGGAGATCGACGAATTGCAGGGCGCCATCGTCGCTCTCGCGCACGGGACGAATGTGGCGACGCCTTTGTCCAATCGCATCATCGCGCTAGTTCACGCGGCCGAGACAGCCCGGCGCGGCTCGCCGGGCCTGCCGCCCGAGCACATTGTGCCGGATGCCTAGGCCGGGACGTCCGGCTGCTGGCCGTACTGGTTCGCTCCGGCCTGTCCTGGCATCAGGCACAGCGCCAGGAAGGCGATCAGCGAAATAACCGGGATGAAAAGGCCGATGACGAAGAAGCCCGGTCGGCCCAGATCATGCAGGCGTTTCACGCTTGTGGCGATGTGTACCCAGAAGAAAACCGCGGCCGAAACCAGAAAGAACTTCGACCAGAGCTGCGCCTCCGAGCTTTCTTCCGGCACCCGCAGATACTGGTAAAGCGGGAACGACATCACCACCGAAAAAAGCAGGAACGCCAGTATGTACGGGACACGGCTTATCCGGCCCGTCAGCTTGAAGAAAAGCCACGGCATTTTCGATTGTGAGTTCAAGACCGCTCGATCCAGCGCATAGAGTTAGGGACTGCGTTTCCGCCAGAGGTGGGAACCTGCGGGATAAAAATCAATCTCTGAGCAGTTCGTTGATGGAGGTTTTGGACCGCGTCCTGGCATCGACGCGCTTGACGATCACTGCGCAATAAAGGTTTGGCCCCGGTTCTCCGTTCGGCAACGGCTTGCCGGGCATCGTGCCCGCTACCACGACCGAATTGGACGGAACCTCGCCGTAGAAGACCTCGCCCGTGGCGCGGTCCACGATCTTGGTCGACTGGCCGATGAACACGCCCATGCCGAGCACCGAACCTTCGCGCACGATGCAGCCTTCGACCACCTCCGAGCGCGCGCCGATGAAGCAATTGTCCTCGATGATGGTCGGGCCGGCCTGCAGTGGCTCCAGCACGCCGCCAATGCCGACGCCCCCGGAAAGGTGCACATTGGCGCCGATCTGGGCGCAGGAGCCGACGGTCGCCCATGTATCGACCATGGTGCCGGCGCCGACATGAGCTCCGACGTTGACAAAGGACGGCATCAGAACCGCCCCCGGCGCGATATAGGCTGATCGGCGCACAACGACCGACGGGACGGCGCGGAAGCCCGCCTTCTCGAAATCCATTGCGCCCCAGCCGTCGAATTTCGACGCCACCTTGTCCCACCACACCGACTGGCCGGGGCCGCCGCCGATGATCTCCATCGGGTTGAGCCGGAACGAAAGCAGCACCGCCTTCTTCAGCCACTGGTTGACCTGCCAGTTGCCGTCGTCGCCGCGCTGGGCGACACGGGCCGTGCCACGGTCGAGCAGGTCGAGCGACGTCGTGATCGCCTCGCGTACTTCGCCGCGCGTCGAGGGGGAGATGCCTTCGCGTTCCTCGAATGCCTTGTCGATTGTCTTTTCAAGGCTCGCCAGATCAGGCTTAGACATCTAAATGCTCCATTATACGCGCTGTTAAGGGCGGGCGCTTAACCTGTTTTCAAGTCGCGCGGACCCTATTTGAACGCCTGTTGAGGGTCAATCACGACCGCGTCACGGGACGGCGCGCAAGAACTGTATCTGGGGATTTCGCCATGGATCCGATGGAAAACACAGGGTGGGCTCCTTTGCCGCACTCGGACGAGGATCTGGAGCGGGCAAAGAGCGCGCCGGATACGCCGCAGACGCGCGCCGCCACATATCGCCTCGCCTGGAACGACGAGGATTTCATGACTCGGCGCGAATTGAGGCCGGTGCGGCTGCAGCTCGAACTGCTGAAGCCGGAGATGATCCTGGCCGAGCGGGGCATCCAGTCGACGGTCATCCTGTTCGGCGGCGCCCGCATCCCCGAACCCGGTGGCGATGCATGGGCGGCCAAGAACGAGACGCAGAAGAAGAACCTCGAAGCGAACAGCAAATATTACGAGGAAGCCCGCAAGTTCGCCCGTCTCTGCTCACAGCAGTCGGCGGCGTCCTACTATCGGGAATTCGTCGTCGTCACCGGCGGCGGTCCGGGCGTCATGGAAGCCGGCAACCGCGGCGCCGACGATGTAGGCGCCCCCTCCATCGGCCTCAACATCGTGCTACCGCACGAACAGGCTCCCAACGCCTATGTGACGCCCGAACTCTGTTTCAATTTCCACTACTTCGCCATCCGCAAGATGCATTTTGTCATGCGGGCAAAGGCGGTGGCGGTGTTTCCCGGCGGCTTCGGCACCATGGACGAGCTGTTCGAAACGCTGACGTTGATCCAGACGGGGCGCATGGAGCGGGTGCCGATCGTGTTGTTCGGCAAGGCGTTCTGGGAGAAGGCCATGAACCTGGATTTTCTCGCCGAGCAGGGCACCATTACCCCGGGCGACCAGGACATCATCGACTTCGTCGACACTGCCGACGAGGCCTGGGACATCATCCGGCGGTTCTATAAGCTCTAGAAATCGTTTGTCTGTGGCAGTTTTCAGCCGCCACGCGCCCCCGCAAGGGTTTCATCTGGGCTCTCGAGCGGCCGCGGACGATGCGTCAGCGTCACCAGCACGAAAGATATGATCATCAGGAGATACCAGGAGCCGAGCTTTTCGATGGAAACCGGCGTCCAGCCGCCGCTCTGGTTGGGATAAATCCAGGCGCGCGACCAGGTGCCGATATTCTCGGCGAACCAGATGAACAGCGCCACCAGCAGGAAGCCGAGCAGCAGCGGCATCCTGTGCCGGAACCGGAACACGCGATAATGCACCGTGGTCCGCCAATAAAGGACCGCCGTCGCCGCGAAGAGGCCGTAGCGGATGTCGATGGTGAAATGATGGGCGAAAAAATTCACATAGATCGCTACGCACAGCAGGGCGGTAGCCCAAAGCGGCGGATAGCGGGTGTAGCGCATGTCGAAGATGCGGCTGATTCGCGCCAGATAGGAACCGACCGCCGCATACATGAAGCCTGAAAACAGCGGCACTGCGCCGATCCTGAACAGGCTGTCTTCCGGATAGATCCATGACCCGGCCGAGGTCTTGAACAGCTCCATCGCCGTGCCGACGATGTGGAAGACAAGGATCACCTTGGCTTCGTCCCGTGTTTCCAGCTTCAGCCCCAGCATGGCGATCTGGATCGATAGCGCCGCCAGAAACAGAAAGTCGTAGCGGGCCAAGGGTGCGTGTTCCGGCCAGAGGAATTTCGTCGCCAGGATGAGGAACAGCATCGCCCCGCCGAACAGGCAGGCCCAGCCCTGCTTCAGCCCGAATACCAGAAACTCGACCGCGGCACCCGAAAGCCCGCGGCCCGGCAGCCGGTCGAGCAGCCGGTGCGCGGCGGTATCGATGACGGCTTCTAGCGACGTGAAGCGGTTCACGCGTCGGCGTCGACGATGGCCGTGAGGAAGCCGCCGAGATCGTCGGTGACGAAATCGACATGATCTTCCTGGCCGGGGTCGCGTTCCCAGATTTCGGAGAAGGTGGGCTCGAAGTTGCGCGGCACCACCAGAACTGTGGTCATCCCCAGCGCCTTGGGCACCGTGAGATTGCGAGCCAGATCTTCGAACATCACCGTCTTGTGGCCTGTCACGGCATGCAGCGCGGCGAATTTCTCATAGCCCTGCCGCATCGGCTTGGGGGTGAGGCCGGCAGCCACGATGTCGAAGATGTCGTCGAAATGATCCAGGATTCCGAGCTGCCGCGCGGCGCGCTCGGCGTGCTTGCGATCGCCATTGGTGAAGATGAACTTCCGGCCTGGTAGCTGCCGGATCGCCGTGCCCAGAACCAGGTCTGGCACCAGCCAGGAATAGTCGATGTCGTGTACCTTCTCGAGGAAGTCATCGGCATCGACCTTGTAGCGCTGCATCAGACCGTTCAGGGTCGTTCCATATTCTTTGTAGAGCTCTTTCTGAAGTTTACGGGCGTCGTCGCGCGGCAGGGTCAGGAGCTCTGAAATGTACCCCGTCATCTTGGCGTCGATCTGCGAAAACAGGTTCGAATGATGCGGGTAGAGCGTATTGTCGAGGTCGAACACCCAATCGGTGACATGGGCGAAGGCTGCGGTATTCGGAGCTTGAGTCATATGGCTCTTATGACACGAAGTGGTCGGTTCGCGGGGGGATTCTTATCCACAACCTATGCGGGTCGGATGAGACCAAAGCAGCGCAGCGATTCAAATTTTAGCTTTTCCGGAAAGGTCCTGTTTAGAGCCGTTTGCGAAGCAGGAGCTTGACTTGGGAGAACGCAATGAATCGCATTCTGACACGATCGGCAATAGTTGCGCTTGTATCTGTCCTCGCTTCTCTCCTCGCTACCCGCTCTCTTGTTCCCGCTCTCGGCGGCGCGCTGGATGCCGGAACCTTGCTCCTGTGCACCATATGCCCTCTGGCCATCGCCTGGCCGACCAGCGCCTACGCCTTCTGGCAGGGAGAAAAGCTAAAGAAAGCCCACCGCGAACTCGCCCGCACCCATGCTCAGCTTGCCGCCGCCCACCGCAGGCTGGAGGAGAAGGCCAGCCGCGACGACATGACCGGCCTGCTCAACCGCGAAAGTTTCTTCGCGGTGCTGGAATGCTCGCGGCGCAAGTCGGATCGCGGCGCGCTGCTGATCATCGACGCCGATCATTTCAAGACAATCAACGACCGCTTCGGCCATCTTGCCGGTGACGACGCCCTGCGTCTGATTTCGAGCGCGATCCAGCGAGGACTTCGCTCCGGCGACGTTCTTGGCCGCATTGGCGGCGAGGAATTCGGCGCGCTTCTGGTCGGGACGACCGCCCAGGAAGCACGGCACATTGCCGAGCGCGTGCGCCGTGAAGTGGAATCGATCGGGTTCAGTCCGGAAGGAACGCCGGTTCCGCTGACTGTTTCCATCGGAGGAACGATCTGCGGGCAAAGCGCGACCTTGGCGGAAATCATGCGCGGCGCCGACCTGCGTCTTTACGAGGCCAAGCACGGCGGCCGAAATCTGGTGGTTGTCGAGCCGCCAACGATTTCACAGGCGGCCTGATCCGCGGATTGCCGTCCGGCGAATGTCGGCTCGGCCCGGACAGCTTGCCGGTCGGCTGTTACGGGACGATCAGCGTGCCTGCGCCATGTTCGGTGAACAGTTCGAGCAAAACGGCGTGCGGCGTCTTGCCGTTCAGGATGACGACGCCCTCAACGCCCCGCTCGATGGCCTCGATACAGGTTTCCACCTTGGGGATCATGCCGCCGGAAATGGTGCCGTCGTGGATCAGCGCCTTGGCCTGTGCGACCGAAAGCTCGTCGATCAGTTTCTTGTCCTTGTCGAGCACGCCGGGAACGTCTGTCAGGAACAGAAGGCGCGTTGCCCCCAGCGCGCCAGCGATCGCGCCGGCAAAGGTGTCGGCGTTGATGTTGTAGGTGTGGCCATCGCGGCCGGGCGCTACCGGCGCCAAAACAGGGATCATCTCGGAGCGGGCGAGCAGGTCGAGCAGCGTCCGGTCGACTTCGACAGGCTCGCCGACAAAGCCGAGATCGAGCACTCGCTCGATGTTGGAGTCCGGATCGATCATGGTCTTGTTGGCTTTTTCGGCGAAGACCATGTTGCCGTCCTTGCCGCACAGGCCAATCGCCCATTCGCCTTCGGCATTGATGAGCGCGACGATCTCCTTGTTGATCGATCCCGCCAGCACCATCTCGACGATCTCGACCGTCTTGGCGTCGGTGACGCGCAAGCCGCCCTCGAACTTGGATTCAATACCCATCTTGTTCAGCATGGCGCCGATCTGCGGTCCGCCGCCATGGACGACGATCGGATTAACGCCCGACTGCTTCAAGAGCGCGATGTCGCGGGCGAAGGCTTTGCCGAGATCGATGTTGCCCATGGCGTGGCCGCCATACTTCACCACGACCGTCTTGTTCTCGTAGCGCTGCATATAGGGCAGGGCCCTGGACAGCAGAGCGGCCTGCATTTCGGCGGTGGCGGCGATGTCCGTCATCGGCTTTTCCCGTCAAAGGATAGGATTGTCGCGGCGTCTTATCGCGATTTCCCGCCAGGGGCAACGCACTGCGACAACGTCGCCCCGCGATGCGGCCCGATGTCGAATGATTTGCAAATCGGTCGCCTGGGTCGTTGCAAAAGCCGGATGATTGCCTAATTTGGCTGCAATGACGCCACAGGATATCACCAAGCTGATCGTCCGGACCTCGATGAAGGATCGGGCCGCGTTTGATCTGCTCTATCGGCAGACGAGCGCGAAACTTTTCGGCGTATGCCTTCGTGTATTGAACGACCGGGGAGATGCCGAAGAGGCTCTGCAGGAGGTCTTCGTCAAGATTTGGACGAAGGCCGACCGCTTTGCCGTCTCCGACCTTAGCCCGATCTCCTGGCTGGTGGCGATTGCGCGCAATCATGCGATCGATCGTATCCGGGCGCGCCGCAGGCCTGCATCGGATATTGATGCTGCGCTGGATGTGGCCGATCCCGCGCCAGGACCTGAGGCGGCGGCGGTAGCGGGCGGCGAAGCCGAGCGCGTCTACCACTGTCTCGACGAATTGGAAGAAGACCGGGCGGCGGCCGTCCGGGGCGCCTATCTCAAGGGCGAAAGCTATGCCGAACTGGCGGAACGTCACAAGGTGCCGCTGAACACGATGCGAACCTGGCTGCGCCGCAGCCTGATGAAACTTAGGGAATGCCTCGAGCGATGACGCTGGCACAGGACAACGGACCGGAACGGGGAGGCGACGACATGCTCGCCGCCGAATACGTTCTTGGCGTTCTGCCCGCCGAGGAACGGCAGACGGCGGGCCGCCGCGCTGACGCCGAAACCGAATTCGCGCGTCTTGTCGATGCATGGGAGGTGCGGCTGGCGCCGCTGGCCTCCGCCTATCCCGAGATCGAACCTCCGGCGTCGGTCAAGCCGGCCATTGAGCGGCGTCTTTTCGCTGCAGGCAGCACTGCCTCGGCACAACCGGGACTCTGGTCCAGCCTGGCGTTCTGGCGTGGGCTTGCGGCGGCGGCGGTTGCCGCGCTGGCCATCTATGTCGCGGTTCCCTACGTCAATCCGCCAGTTGAACAGGAGCCTGTGCGTCTCGTCGCCTCGCTGGCCGCCGAAGGCAGCGACGTCAAATATCTTGCTGTTTATGATGCCGCGCATCACGAAGTTGGTCTCTCCCACGTCGCGGGTGAGCGGGCCTCCGGCCGCGACTTCGAATTGTGGATGATCGAAGGTCAGAAGCCGCCGGTGTCCATGGGCGTCATTCCGTCAGGCTCGTCGGTCCACATCGCCCTGAGCGCGGAGGTGCAAGAGAAGCTGTCGTCCGGCGCCGTGCTGGCGATCAGCCTCGAACCGTCCGGCGGGTCGCCGACCGGTCAGCCGACGGGTCCTGTCGTGGCCGCCGGTGACTTGAAGAGCATATGACGGGAGCTCCTCATCAGCGGATAAAAGACTTTTGAGATATAAAAGGGTCGAATAAGAAACAAAAAGGCGAACTTTCGGGTTCGCCTTTTTGTTTAAAATAGTCTTGTTGGAAAAATAAATTTTCCTCGTTCGAAACTAGCGCTTTTTCGATCCGTATCTCCATCTGCCCAGAGAAATGGGAAGAAAAAACCCCGAGGAGATTCAAACAATGCGTAAATTCGCCACCCTTTTGTTCGCCGGTACTGTTGCGATGTCCGCTCTGGCAACGGTTGCCTACGCCGAAAACCCGAAGGTCGGAGGCGCCGCGATGTTCGCCGACAAGAACATCGTCGAAAACGCCGTCAACTCGAAAGACCATACCACGCTGGTCGCCGCCGTGAAGGCTGCCGGCCTGGTCGAGACGCTGCAGGGCAAGGGTCCCTTCACCGTCTTCGCGCCGACCAACGAGGCCTTTGACGCTTTGCCGAAGGGCACGGTCGAGACGCTGGTCAAGCCTGAGAACAAGGAAAAGCTGACCAAGATCCTGACCTGTCACGTCGTCGGCGCCAAGGCGATGTCCGCTGACGTGATGAAGATGGTCAAGGACGATGGCGGCGCGCACAAGGTCAAGACCGTGGGCGGCTGCGAACTGACCCTCAAGGCAGATGGCGGCAAGGTCACCGTGACCGATGAGAACGGCAATGTCGCCAACGTGACCATTGCCGATGTCGAGCAATCGAACGGCGTCATCCACGTCGTAGACAAGGTTCTTCTGCCGAAGATGTAACACCGGACCGTCTCCAGGCGAACAACAGAAGCATCCTGCGCCCGCAAACGGCGCGGGATGCTCACTCGATTTTGAGTTCCTGGAATGCGCAGGATTTGGCATAGAGACGCCAGGAGGACCAGCATCATGAACCGTCGCGATTTTCTCTTGAGCAGCACCGGCGCGATCACCTGCGCGGCAGGCGCCGGCGTTCTTTGGCGCCTGGGCATGTCTTCACCGGCGCTGGCCGAAACTTTCGAGGTGGTCAAGACCGATGCGGAATGGAAGGCGCAGTTGTCCGAGGCTGCCTACCAGGTGCTTCGTTATGAAGATACCGAATATCCCGGAACAAGCCCTTTGCTCAACGAGCACCGCAAGGGCACTTTCGCCTGCGCCGGCTGCGACCTGCCGGTTTATCCGTCTGAGACGAAGTTCGAGTCCGGCACCGGCTGGCCGAGCTTCTGGCAGGAAATTTCCGGCGCTATCGGCAAGAACGAGGATACCACCCTCGGCATGACCCGCACGGAGGTTCATTGCCGGCGCTGCGGGGGCCATCTCGGCCACGTCTTTGACGATGGCCCCAAGCCGACCGGCCTGCGCCATTGCATCAACGGCGTGGCGCTGACATTCAAGCCCGCCACCGCCGCCTGAGCGCAAAGTCCGCGGTTCACAAAGGATCGGAGTTGAAGGGGTGGAGGCCGCAATTTGCCTCCACCCCTTCTGGATCGCGTATGGGAAGCGCAATCCATCCGATGGGCGTGGGGAAGGGACCCATCGGCATCTGCATAATCAATGCGTATCGGTCATCGAGGCGCCGTATATCTAATGGCCGCCGCCACCGCCTGCCGATTCCGGTGGCTTGCGGATGAACATCGTGAACACCGCCAACAGGGTGAACAACACGGTGATGAGATAGAAGACATCCATGAATGACAGCAGCGCCGCCTGCTGGTGAACCATGCCCGAAAGCTTCGACATTGCCGCGGTGGCGGCATCGACGCCACCATGGGTCTCGAAGTTCCGCGTCATGTTCTGAAACTGCGTCTGTGCCTCGGCGCTGCCCCACTGCACGCTTTCGGCCAGCCGCGCATAGTGGAAGGCGTTTCGGTCGGTCAGCACGGTGTTGATCACCGCCAGCCCCACCGCGCCGCCGAGATTGCGCGTCAGGTTGAACAGGCCGGACGCGTTCTTCAGCCGTTCCGGCGGCAGCGTACCAAGCGCGATGTTGTTGATCGGCACCATGCACAGCATCATCGAGACGCCGCGCAGGATCTGCGGCACCAGCAACTCCCAGAAATCCCAGTCCGCGGTCAGGTAAGTCATGCGCCATGTGCCGGCGGCGAAGCCGAGGAAACCAATCGCCATCATGATCCGTGGGTCGAGCTTGCGCGAAAGGATGCCGGAGATCGGCGCCGTCAGGAACATCGCGAGGCCGGAAACAAACAGCGCCTCACCGATCATCATCGAATCGTAGCCGCGGATGCGTCCGAGGAAGATCGGATAGAGATAGGTCAGGCCGTAGAGGCCGATGCCCATGACGAACGAAAACAGCGAGCCGAAGGCGAAATTGACGTTGGCGAATGCCTTGAGATCGACAATGGGCTCCTCGGCCTTGAAGGCGCGCCAGAAGAACAGCACCGCGCCGATCGACATGACGATGGCGAACAGGAACACCACCTGGTCCTGCAGCCAGTCATGCGCCGGGCCTTCCTCAAGCACATATTCCAGCGAGCCGAGGAACGCCGCCATGCCGGCAAGGCCCCACCAGTCGAATTTCCTCAGCAAGGAGCGGTCCGGTTTGTCGAAATCGACAAGCGTCCACACCGCCGTGGCGACCAGGATGCCGGGCACGACATTGATGAGGAACAGCCAGTGCCACGACATGGCGTGAGAGATATATCCGCCGACGGTGGGACCGATGGTGGGGGCCAGCGTTGCCACCAGGCCGATCATCGGCGAGATCACTGCGCGGCGCGACGGCGGAAAGATGGTGTAGGCAGCGGCGAACACGCTGGGGATCATGCCGCCGCCGATAAAGCCCTGGATGGCGCGGTAGACGATCATCTGGTCGATGTTCGTGGCGGTGGCGGCGAGCGCGCTGGCGGCGGTGAAGCCGGCGGCCGAAATGGTGAAGAGCACGCGCGTCGACAGCATTCGCGACAGGAAGCCCGACAGCGGGATCATGATGACCTCCGCGATCAGATAGGCAGTCTGCACCCACGGGATTTCGTCCGAGCTGGCGCTGAGGCCGGCCTGGATTTCGGCCAGCGATGCCGAGACGATCTGGATGTCGAGGATGGCCATGAACATGCCGAAGACCATGGCCATGAAGCCGATGACCTTGCGCATGTCGAGTTCGTCGCCCCGCACCGCGGGCGGGGCCGCCGATGGCGTCATCGTCGTTGCGGTGGACATCTCCGCGCTCCGCCTTCGCGCCTAGTTGGCCGCTGTCTGCGGCGCCGTCCGGCTGTCAACGTCGACCACGACGCTGAGGCCGGCTCGCAGCCGTCCGGATTCCAGCACATCCTGCGGCACGTCGATGCGGACGGGAACGCGCTGCACCACCTTGGTGAAGTTGCCGGTGGCGTTCTCGGGCGGCAGCATCGAGAACACCGAGCCCGAGGCCGGCGCCAGCGACGAGACGGTGCCTTCGATTTCGTCGCCGGACATGGCATCGACCGACAGGCGCACCTTCTCGCCGGGCACGAGCCGGGCCAGTTGCGTTTCCTTGAAATTGGCGACGATATAGAGCTTGTCCATCGGCACGATGACGGCGAGCTTCTGGCCCGGGCTGACGAGATCGCCCTGTTCCACCGACAGATTGCCGACGACGCCGTCATACGGCGCGCGCAAGGTGGTGAAGGAGAAGTCGCGCTCGGCCTTTTCCTTGCCGAGCGTCAGGGTTGCGAGGGTACTGGCGGCTTCGGCGCGTTGCGCCCGCAGCACGCCGATATTGGCCTCGGCGGCGGCGATCTGGGCATCGGCGCCCACCAATGCCGCATTTGCCTGCTCGACAGCGGTGCTGGCGTCATCCAACTGGGCCTGCGTCGCCACCCGCGTCTTCAGCAACTGGGCCGCCCGCTGCTGCGCGCGCGCGGCGTTGTCGGCCCCGGCCTTGGCGGACGTCTTCTGCGCCTCGGCCTGCTTGAGCGAAGCCTGCGCCGCTTCGATCTGCGCGTCGTAGCGCTCCAGCGTCTTGCCCTGCGTTGCGATCTGAGCGTCGGTTTGCGCCACCGCGATGCGATAGTCGCCCGGATCGATGGCGACCAGCGGATCCCCGGCCTTCACCGTCTGGTTTTCGGTGACGAGAACCTTGTCGACATAGCCCGAAATCTTTGGCGACACGAAAGCCATGTCGGCCTGCACATAGGCGTCGTCGGTCGAGATCATGAAGCGGCCGTCGGTCCAGTAGCCATGGCCGTACCAAGCGCCGGTGCCGAGCAACGCGACCAGTATGGTCGGCAAAAACAGCGAACGCACCGAGCGCTTCTTTTTCGCAGGTGCTGCCGCCACAGCCGGCTGCGCGATTTCCGTCGGGGCTTCGATGGTCGGGGCCTTGGCGATGGGGAATGCGTGGACTTCGGCACTGGGGGAGGCGGTGGAAGACATGAGCTCTCTCTGATATAATCATACCGAACCGTTCGGTTCGACGTTGACATAACCCGGTGCCAAGGCCATATCAAGAGTGAATCGAACCGATCGGTTCGAATTATTTTCGGAAAGTCTGACATGGACGGTGACAAGGACCTGACAGGGAAAGAGGGCCATGAGCTGTTGGACAGCCTGCGCCGCGGCGGCCGGCCGGCGGCCGGTCAGGACCCGGTCAAGCGTAAGCAGATCATAGACGGCGCCCGCCGGGTTTTCATCAATATGGGTTTCGACGCGGCCTCGATGAACGACATAACTCGCGAAGCAGGTGTGTCGAAGGGGACGATCTACGTCTATTTCCAGAATAAGGAAGAGCTGTTTGAGGCGCTGATCGAGGAAGAGCGCGGCGAGATATTCAGGAACATGTACGAGGCGCTGGAAAATCGCGACGATTTGCGCGTTACTTTGGTGCGGTTCGGCATCGCTCTGGCTACCAAAATCACCTCGGCCAAAGTCATCCTGGCGCAGCGCACCGTCATCGGCGTTTCGGATCGCATCCCCGAACTGGGCGCCCGCTTCTATGAACGAGGACCCCGGCGTGGACATGCGCGGCTTGTGGAATTTCTCGAAGCGGCCATCGGAAAGGGTTTGTTGACCGTGGCCGATGTCGACTTGGCGGCTTACCAGTTTACCGATCTGTGCATGTCGAAATTCTTTCGCCAGTGCCTCTTCGCCTATCGAACCGAAGTGCCGAGTAACGACGAGATCGGCTATGTGGTGCGATCTGGCGTCGATGTCTTCCTGAAGGCATACGGCACCGAAAAGCTTGCCGCTCTGGAACAACAAAACAAGGCGTCCGGCAAGGAAGCCTGAAGGCCTTATCCGCCCGACGCGGCCAGCGCGATGGCCGCGCGCAACTCATCCAGTCCTTCGCTCTTTTCCGACGAGGTGGCGAGAACGATCGGGAAGGCTGCCGCCCGCCGCTTGATTTTCGCGAGCGTGTCCTCGATCAGTTTGGGCACGCCGACGGCCTTGATCTTGTCGGTCTTCGTCAACACGATCTGGTAAGACACGGCTGCCTTGTCGAGCAGCGAAAGCACGTCCTCGTCGTTCTTCTTGATCCCGTGGCGCGCATCGATCAGCACATAGACGCGCTTCAGCGTCACGCGGCCTTTCAGATAATCGAAAACCAGCTTCGTCCACTGGTCGACCTGTTCCTTGGGCGCCTGCGCATAGCCGTAGCCTGGCATGTCGACCAGCGCCATCGGCGGCATGTCGCCGGCCTCGCCCGAGTGGCCGTCCGGCACGAAGTAGTTCAGCTCCTGCGTGCGTCCCGGCGTGTTCGAGGTGCGCGCCAGTCCCTTCTGGTTCACCAATGCATTGATCAGCGACGATTTGCCGACATTGGAGCGACCGGCGAAGGCGATTTCCGGCGGTCCTTCCGGCGGCAGGAATTTCATCGACGGCACGCCGCGGATGAACGTCCAGGGCCGTGTGAAAAGGTCGGCGTCCAGTACCGTCTTCGCGGGCGCGTTCAAGACGCCGCCTCCAGCGCCGAAATGTTCGCGCCGCGGATCGCATTGAGGTTGCGGCTGATCTTGTCGACGGGCCAGTCCCACCAGGCCGCCTTGAGCAGCTTGCGCACGGTGAGGTCGTCGAAACGTGTCTTGACCACCTTCGCCGCATTGCCGGCGACGATGGCGTAGGGCGGCACGTCATGCGTCACCACGGACTTCGCGGCGACGATGGCGCCATGGCCGATCGTGACGCCGGGCATGATGATGGCTTCCATGCCGATCCACACATCGTTGCCGATCACCGTGTCGCCACGGTTTTCCTTTTCCCAGGTTTTGATGTCGAATCCCTCTTCCCAGCCATGGCCGAAAATATTGAACGGATAGGTCGAGAAGCCCGACATGGCATGATTGGCGCCGTTCATGATGAACCGCGCGCCCTCGGCGATGGCGCAGAACTTGCCGATGATCAGCTTGTCGCCAATGAAGGGGTAATGGTGCAGCACGCATTTCTCGACGAACTTGTCCGGCCCGTCCGGGTCGTCGAAATAGGTAAAGTCGCCGATCTCGATATTCGGGGCATTGGCCAGCGCCTTGAGGAACCCGACGCGTGGATGCATCGGTATCGGGTGCTTGATGTGCGGGTTGGGTCCGGTCATGGCAGGCTCCGTCCGGTGGATTGGCGGGAACGAAAAGGATAGCGCAAGCAACCGTTCGCACCAATGGCTGCTTGCAGGGTTTCCCGGCCAGGCCGGTCTTTGCGTTCTCGAAATAGCAGCCGCGCTTGTTGTTTGCGTCACCTGAAAAGAAAAGCCCCGGCTGATCCGGGGCTTTTCATGCCGCAGCGCTATTCCGCTGGAGATGGTTTTTTTCGGAACAGTCCCGCCAGATTATCCCAGAGCTCGATCTTGACGCCCTGGCGCTTCATGATGATGCCCTGTTGGGTAATGGAAAGCAGGTTGTTCCAAGCCCAGTAAATCACCAGGCCGGCCGGGAAGCCTGCCATCATGAAGGTGAAGATGACGGGCATCCAGGTGAAAACCATCGCCTGCGTCGGGTCCGGCGGCGTCGGGTTCATGCGCATCTGCAGGAACATCGTCACACCCATGATGAGCGGCCAGATGCCGATATGCAGGAAGGCCGGCACAGCCCACGGCATAAGACCGAACAGGTTGAACAGCGATGTCGGATCGGGCGCGGCAAGATCGTGGATCCAGCCGAAGAACGGCGCGTGCCGCATCTCGATGGTGATGTAGAGCACCTTGTAGAGCGCGAAGAAGACCGGGATCTGCACCAGAACCGGCCAGCAGCCGGCGATCGGGTTTATCTTCTCCGTCTTGTAGAGCTCCATCATGGCCTTTTGCTGCGCCATCTTGTCGTCCGCGTATTTCTCGCGGATTTCCAGCATCTTCGGCTGCACCTTTTTCATGTTCGCCATCGACTTGTAGGACTTGTTGGCGAGCGGGAAGAAGATGGCCTTGACGATGACGGTGGTGGCGATGATAGCCAGGCCGAAATTGCCGAGCAGCTTGTAGAGATTGTCGATGAGCCAGAACATCGGCTTGGTGATGAAGTGGAACCAGCCCCAGTCAATCAAGAGGTCGAAGCGGCGGATTTTCCTGTCCTGTTCATAAGCGTTGATCTTGCCGACTTCCTTGGCGCCGGCAAAGACCTCGGTCTCCACGGTTGCCGATTGGCCGGCGGCAACGGTGATCTGGTCGGTCAGGAAGTCGGACTGGTAGCGATGGCGGCCGTCCTCGAAGAAGGCGAAGCGCGGCTGGAACGGCTGCTTTTCCGTCGGCACCAGCGTCACCGCCCAGTATTTATCGGTGATGCCCAGCCAGCCGTCAGTCGATTTGGAGGGAACGTACTGCTTGTTCTCTTCGACCTTGGCGTATTTGTATTCCTGCAGTCCTTCCTCGCCGGTGACACCGATCAGGCCTTCGTGAAGGACGTAGGTCGAGGCGACGGCCGGCTTGTCGAAGCGGGTGACGCGGCCATAGTTGGAAAGGGTAACCTGTTCCGCGCCGGCATTCTGAACCGTGTCGGAAATGGTGAACATATAGTCATTGTCCACCGCGATATTGCGCTTGAAGGCAAGACCCTTCTCATTGGTATAGGTGAGGGTGACGGGCGTCGCCGGCGTCAGGGTCTGGTTGCCTTCTACCGACCACACGGTCTGTGGCCCGGGAACAGTTCCCGTCGCTTCATTGCCGACGAAACCGATCTCGGCATAGTAGCCATTGGGCAGTTCCGCCGGGTTCAGCAGCTCGATCTCCGGCGAGGTATCGTCGACCGTCAGCCGGTAGTGCTTGAGCTTCAGATCGTCGAGACGCGCGCCGGTCAGGCTGATCGAACCTTCGACGCTCGGCGTGTCGATGCGGACGCGCTGTGTCTTGGCCAGCGCCTGGTCGCGGCCGGCCTCGGTGGTGCCGTCCGTGCCGGGAATTGTGTTGGGTACCGCGCCCAGCGAAGGCGCCTGCGCGCCCGGCGTGGCGCTTTCGGCCGGTTTGTTTGCGGCCTGACGCTCCGCCTCGATCCGCGTCGCCTCGCGCTGCGACTCGATGCGCGGGTTCATGTAGAACACCTGCCACAATGTCAGGATCAGCACCGACAGCGCGATGGTGATGAAGAAGTTGCGGTTGTTTTGCATCGAGGGTCTCGGTTCCTGGACCTACCTGGTCCCGCGTATACGGCGGGAGAGTTCGGCCTTCAATTGGTCGAATGGAATGGACAGCACATCGTCGCGTCCGACGATTACATAGTCATTGCCGGTGGCCATATCATGGGCTGCATGCGTGCGCACGGCTTCCTTGAGCCGTCGGCGGACACGATTGCGAACGACCGCATGGCCCACCTTCTTGGTCACGGTGAAGCCGACGCGCGGCGCATTGCCGTCGCCGCGGTTTAGAACTTCAACGAGAAAAAGCCGCCCGCGGCGCTTTTCACCACGCCGGACAGCCAGGAATTCCGCGCGTTTCAGAAGCCGTCCGGGTTCTTGTCCCATAGGCCCGCTCGCGGGCAACAATCTCGTCTTTCGCTTAGGCGCTGAGGCGCTTGCGGCCACGGTTGCGGCGCGCAGCGACGACGCCACGGCCACCCTTGGTGGCCATGCGCGCGCGAAAACCGTGCCGGCGCTTGCGGACGAGCTTGGAAGGTTGGTAGGTGCGCTTCATTTGTTTTAATACCGCGGCGTGCGGCCCTTCTTGTTTCTGTCACACTGTAACAGGAGCTTTGCCGGGCAGCGTTGGCGCGACCGAAACCGCGCCGGATTGCATGGCCCGAGCGTGTGCGGGCTTATATTTAGAAGGATTTTGGAAGTCAATCGGCTTGCCGCCCGCCCGGCCGAGGCCCGAAATCCCGGCGCATCCTCAAAGCCAAAATCCGGACAGCCAAAAGGCCAAATTGGCAATCGCACCGCAATCACCTACTCTTGTTTTGACAGGCATATATTCGCCGGAGCCCATGAGCGACAATCTTTCCCCCGACCAGGACGCCGCCGCGCCGCAAGCCGCGCATACGGGTTCGCAGGCGGTGCCGCTGGCGCGCGGCCTGTCGACCAAGCTATTGCTGCTCACCATTGTCTTCGTGCTTCTGGCGGAAATCCTCATCTTCCTGCCATCCATCGCCAGCTATCGCATGAGCTGGCTGAACGAGCGCCTCGGCACCGCCGCCGCCGTCTCCGTCGTGCTCGTACAGGGCGACCCCGCCTCGCTTTCACCGGCCGCGCAGAACGATGTGCTGATGGCCATAGGCGCCAAGGCCATCGCCGTGCGCGATGGCGGCGTGTCGCGTCTTCTTGTGGTTGCGAGCATGCCGCCGCAGGTTGACGAGCATATCGCCGTCAACGAGACCGGCATGATCGAGGAAATGAAAGGCGCGCTGGACACACTGTTCTTCGGCGGCAACCGCATGCTGCGCGTTTACGGCCCGGTCGGCGACAGCGACAAGGAGTTTGAGCTGATCATGCCGGACTACCGGCTGCGCAGCGCCATGCTGGTCTATTCGCGCAACATCGCATTCGTATCCCTGCTCATCTCGCTGATCACGGCGGTGCTGGTCTACGCCACCATCGACCGCATCATGATCCGGCCGATCCGCTCCATGACGCGTTCCATCCTGTCCTTCTCGCAGGCGCCGGACGATCCAGGCCGTATTATCCGGCAGACCACGCGCACCGACGAGATCGGCGTGGCCGAGCGGGAGCTTTCCCAGATGCAGGAGCGGCTGCAGAGAATGCTGGCCGAGCGCAAGCATCTCGCCGATCTGGGGCTCGCCGTGTCGAAGATCAACCATGATATGCGCAACATCCTGGCGTCGGCGCAATTGATGTCGGATCGTCTGCGGCAGGTGAAGGACCCGACGGTGCAATCCTTCGCGCCCAAGCTGCTGCGCGCCCTCGACCGCGCCGTCGCCTATTCGGAAGGTGTGCTCGCCTACGGCCGGACGCAAGAGCCGCCGCCGGCGCGCCGGCGCCTGCGGCTGCATCAGCTTGTCGAGGACGTACACGGCCTGCTCGACATGGAAAACGGCATAGAGTTCGTCAACGTCGTCGATCCGACGCTGGAGGTAGATGCCGATTCCGACCAGCTGTTCCGCGTGCTGACCAACCTCAGCCGCAATGCCGTGCAGGCTATGGCTGCGGATTCCGGTCCCGAGGTGGTGCGCCGGTTGACCGTGTCGGCTGAGCGCGAAGGCAGCGTCAGCCGCATCCTGGTGGCCGATACCGGCCCCGGTCTGCCGCCCAAGGCGCGGGAAAACCTGTTCGCCGCTTTCCGCGGCTCGGCCCGCAGCGGCGGCACCGGACTGGGACTGGCGATTGCGCAGGAGCTGGTGCGCGCCCATGGCGGCACGATCGAGTTGATTGAAAGCCGGGGCGGTCGCACCGTCTTCGCCATCACCATTCCAGACCAGCCAGTGCATATCGAACAGGCCCGCTCAGGCTTGCGCGGCCGTCGCGAGCGCGCCGGATGACGCCGATCCTGAAGCCGGCGAGCGAAGGGCATCCATTCGAAAGCCGGCGGCAAAACTTTTGACGGGATCGCTTGCTTTTCGCCCGTTCAGTCGCTAGGTAGCTGCTCACGTCGCGAGCCGGTTGGCGAAACCGGTTGGCGGGGTTGTGCCGGACATTGTCTTACGACACGTCCAGACATGACCCATTGCGCGCCCGTAGCTCAGCTGGATAGAGCACCAGACTACGAATCTGGGGGTCAGGAGTTCGAATCTCTTCGGGCGCGCCATTCCATTTCCACGACTTGGCATCTTTTTCGGCCAGCTGCGGCGCCTTGGTTTGCAGACGGTTTGCAAAATCCGTGCTCGATGCGTTCTCGAACCAGGCGACTGCTTTGCTCGCCAGGACGCGGGTTCGGGCCAGATAGCGATCGAGAATTGACGACACAGTCTTCAACGAGTGTCCGGTGATAGCGGCAATCTGGGGCGTGGTGCAGCCTGCCTCCGCCAGCATGGTAACGGCGGTTCCCCGCAGATCATGGAAGTGCAGGTCCTCGATCCCGTCCTTCTTGTCGCCGCCTCCTACTGCGCCTTGAAGTAGCGCGCCTTCCAGGGCAGTCCGCTCTTCGTCGCCAGGACCACCGTCGACTTCTTCTCCAGGGGATCAAGCATCCGCTTCAACGCCGCGGTGCAGGGATATCGACCCGGCGGTTCGTCTTTCCCTGCCGCAGTGAGATCAGATGTCCGTCGTAGTTCGTCCACGCAAGTCGCAGCAGGTCACCCTGCCTTTGGCCGGTGTGCAGCGCCAGGATCAGTGCCCGCTGCAGCTCCACCAGGGCGCTCGATGTCCTGCGGAAGCCAGATCTTCTCTGAGCGATCGGACTTGTGAAAACGACGGAAGCCGGCAACGTGGCTGGCTGTCATGCGACCACTGTCTCTCGCCCAGGAAAGCATGGCCGAGATATCGCTGAGGCGATTGTCGGCCTCGCGATCTCCGGAAGACCTCGCGACCTCGGCACGCCATGACATGAAATCCTGCCGCACTCGCGGATCATCAAGCGCCGGGATGGGCAGCGTGCCGAACTTTGCCTCGACTTTCGTGAGCATGCGCCAGATCGCCATGATGAGGGCGTCGGTGACGAACTGAGCTGTCATCTCGGCCTTCATCGCCCGGCCGACCGGCATCCAACGGCGCGCCGCGAGATCCCGGTCAGCACGCGGAATACCCAAAAGGCCCTGCGGGACGATCCGCATCCCGCAGGAAAATGTTCGTCAGGCCGCGTTCGGCGTTTCCTGGCGCTGCTTCTTCTTGCGCCAGGGCGCGTTCACTTCCCAGTCGCCGGCCATGATGCAACCGTAGGGCAGAACTTCATCTACGATCTCGGCGAGATCGTAGTGCTCGATCTGCTGCCGCACGGCGGATGCGTTCTTGTAGGCGCTCGGCAGTTCAGAGATGTCGGTGATCCCGCAGAAGAAGCGCGCGTCGATGCCCTTGGTCTCCTCGGCGAAAATCTCCTCGTTTGTCCGCCCTGCCTTCAGCCTTCGATGTTGCGTGCGCGAGAAATTGCGCCCGGCGCCATGCGGCGAGAAGCCCAGGCCATTCGGAGCGTTCTTGCCGCGGGCGATTAGCACCGGCTCTGCCATGTTGAGCGGAATCAGGGTCAGATCCGTGGCATCGTCGGCCCAGTTGTCGAAGGCCGGCGTCGCGCCCTTGCCGTGGTAGAACAAGCCGTCAGAACGCCTGAAGACGAAGTTGTGTTCGTTCCAGAAACGGTCCGCGACCTTGGCCGACACACGTTGTGCGGCCAAGTCATGGATGAGCTCATGGTTGGCCTTCGTCCACGCGCGGATGGTCTGCAGCGCATCCCAATAGTCATCGCCTTCCCGGCTATCGGCGGGAATCCAGGCATTCTGCGGCAAGGTTTCGGGAGAGAGCTGCTTGCGGTAACCCTCGGCGATCTTCATTCCCTTGCTGTAGAGCCTGGCGCCGGGCGATCGCGATCCATGATGCGTTACCAACGCGGTTTCGCCAGTCGACTTCAACGTGCCGACATAGGCGAAATGATTGCCATCGCCCTGTGTACCAAGATGTTCGATCGCAGCGCTCATAATATCCTTCAGGAGAGGATTGCGGTCGAAACGATCCGCAATTGCCTGCGAGGGCCGGAACTGCTGTCCACGTGGACGCCCACCGGGTCCGAAATGCGTTACGGCTTGGGCAGCGTCGAGCAGTGCCGCTGGCGCTACCCCCGGAAAGGTCGAGATCGCCATCGAGCAGCAGATATCGGCTGAGTGCATACCGGGGTGGATGGCTTCGGAGACCGCGACACCGCCTACCGGAATCGTGCCGGAAGGCCCGGCCGGACAGGCGTCCGGCATGATGGCGCCAGCACGGATGACGGGCGTGCGCATCAGCTCGACCATGCTCTTCGTCACCGCCTCGACATTGGCCGCTTCTTCGGCATTGTCAGCCCGGATGTTCATGTAAAAGGGCACAGAACCGGCATCATGAAGTGCGATCGTTGGCGGGGGAGCGAAGCCCTGCGCCACCTGCAGCGCCTGATCCATCGTGCCGCCACGCTCCAGCACGGCATTCGCCTCGGCGAGCGCCTTGCCGAACCAGCGGCCTTGCGCCAGTCCGGCGTCGATCAGATCCTGTCCGCTCAAAACTTCAACCATGACTTTCTTCCACTTCAATCAATGTTGATAGCCGAATGACGGCTAGAGTTGGCAAGACTTTGTTTCCGCCACTTCACGGACAACCGCGAAGGAAGGACATGAACCTTCACGCCTTTCGGCACCAGCATATGCGGGCTGCGTCTGCCTGTAGTCCCACCTGCATCCGTCATCTAGCCGGAGGCGGACGACAACACTTTGCGAAACAGTTCGGCGAAAATCGCCGGGCGGACTCGAACCGCCAATACCCCATGTAGTTTCGCAGTCATTCGTCCTGCCTGTGTGTGAAGCGACAAGTGGCGGTGAGACATTTCTGAGCTACTGCCTGCTCATGCAGACGGAGTGCCTCGAACACTCGACCTCCCGTTTCCGAAGAGACGGACGCTCTATCCATGTAGTCCCACCTGCATTCGCTCCGTGAACCGGTGGCAAAAATTGACAAGACGCTTACTGCATTAGCCTTGATCTTTGCCGGCATTTACCTTGGAAATAATCAGGTCGTGACGGCTAGTAATGGTGAAACGTTTCCTGCCTGACCACTCGGCCACATGCTCGGTAAGAGCACGGCAGGAATCGAACCTGCGTATGGAGCACCTTAAGCTGTAGTTTCACCGGCATCCGTCACGTCCAAATCTTTCCTCCATTTTCTCCAATCCAACCCATGACGACAAGAATGATGAAACATCGCCGATCTTTCGGATCGGCACCTGCTCTATCCACTGAGCTACGGGACCATATGGCGGTCCCGGCGGGATTCGAACCCGCGACACGGAGGGTTACAGCCTGTAGTTCCATCGGCATTCGTCATGCCTGTTTGAATTTCTTCCCTGCGGTCCCGGCAGGCGCACCCGCCGGGACACTTCTTACAAATCGACCGCCTCGATGGTGCGGACCCAATGGTCCGGGTCGCCCTTCGAGGAGAGCATGGTTACCACCACGTCGAAGACGCGATCGGAGAACCCGCCGACATTGAGCACGTCGGCCTCCGGCTTGGCCTGAGCCGTGTCGTAGGGCTGGATGTCGATGCAGACCAGCTTCGCCCCGGGGTTCAATCCCTTGAGCTTGCGCCATTCCTGCATCGTCGCGGTGCCCTGATGCGGATGCGACGTTCCATCGACCCAGGACTGGTTGTCCGACACGAACACGACGAGATCGACCTTGGCGCGCTCCTTGACGAGGCGGGCGAGCGGAGCCGAGCAGTTGGTTCCGCCGCCACCGATCGCGGCAAGTTTCTGCGCATTGGTCATCACCGTGTCGCGCGCGTTGAGATGGATATCCACCACATCATTCTCGAACGGCATTATCCTCGCCGTCGGATTACGTCGCAGCAGGGCGGCAGCCACCAGGGCAGCCACATCGATGCAGCGCACGGCCGAAGTCGCGCCTTTCCGGCGTCCGGTCACGGATGAACCCATCGAGCCCGACACGTCGGGCGCAACCACCACGCAGCCGTCCACCATTGGCACGTTGCTCAGCGCGATTTCCATCGCATCCTGCAACGCGTTCCGAACGACGCCTGGCACTTCCTCCACAAGGCTCGTGAAGGTCACCATCAGCTGGTAGGGGAAGACGCGGGCGCGCTTCACCTCCGTCGGATCGCTTAGCCGTGCGGCCAGCTTCTCGGCAAACCCCTCCACCTCGAACACGCCATTGCGCGCGAAGGTGTTCAGGTTCTGCCGCAGCATCTGCCATCCGGCTGTCTCGGCGATCTGCACCCAATGCGGTTTCGTCAGCGGCATCGTGGTCAACATCTGGAAAGGCACCTCGGGCACCGGCAGTGACGGATCGCGCTTGAAGGCCTCGAAGGCCTTCACGAGATCCGGCAGGGCCAGAACATTGTGCGGCTTGCCGATGAGATAGCCGTAAAGCGCCGCACGGGAAGCCGAAGCCGGCTTCGGGTGCACCATCTTCACGACATCGGCCAGCGACGGGTCGTTACCGACCGCCGCCCGCATGATCTCGAGATCCGAGGCACGCTCGAGCCATTTGAGCACAAGCCGCTTCGGCCGCGTTCCGAGCGACTTTCGCCCAACCGCCCCGGACCGCATGACCTGCACGAAGTTGCGCAGCATCTTGCCGTTTTTCACGATCCGGACGAAAGCGCGCTCGAACGCATCGCCCTGCATCATGGACAGCGCCGACAGCAGCACAGCCGGCATGTCTTTCATGTAGCCGGTCTCATAGGCATGCACGGCAGTCTTGGCCAGGAATTCCGGCTCAACCTGCCAGGCAAGCTTCAGGACCTCATCCATCTGCTCCCGCGCCTCGGCATAGAAGGTCGCGTTGAACGTTCCCGTCGACGCCAACTGCGCCAGAGCCTGGTGCGGCGTCAGGCGGTAGGCCTGTGCGCCTTCATGGTTCATGGCGTCAGCGCGCGGGAGCAGCTTTCCCTTTATCGTCGCAAACACGGATTTGTTTGCCATCTCTCTCATCCTTCTGTTGACGCCCTCTACATTCCAAGTTGCGTGCCAACTTGGCCCGGCATCAGACAAACTTCGGGAAGAAAAGCTGTAAACCAATGTTTTTATTGCTATAAAAAATTCCGGAGCGAAGTTGGCGAAAAATTGCCTGGTTGAGATTGCGAAGAATCTATGATATGAAAGGATAATGTTTTAGATTTTTGGATAATCTATGCGTCGCCGTGTCGCCATCGGATTTCTCGGAACCACTCTCGACATGGGGCGAGGTGGACGGCAGCGCTGGCGGCCCACGGTTGCGCTATGTCAGCAGCCTGGTCTTTTCATCGATCGGCTGGACCTGATCCACGGCTCCGGCTCGGCGGCGGGCCTGGCCACGCAGGTGATCACCGAGATTGCCGAGGTTTCACCCGCAACCGAGGTGCGCCCGCATGTGATCGACTTCAAGGATCCGTGGGATTTCAGCGAGGTCTACACCAAGCTGCACGAATTCGCGCGCGGCTACGTCTTCGATAGCGACCGCGAGGATTATCTCGTCAACATCACCACCGGCACGCATGTCGCGCAAATCTGCTGGTTTCTGCTCACCGAAGCGCATTTCATCCCCGCACGGCTGTTGCAGTTGTCTCCGCCGAAGGATCGCGGTGAGGGTGGCAATTTCGCCGGCAGCCATTCGATCATCGATCTGGACCTGTCGCGCTACGACGCAATCGCAACGCGCTTTGCCGCCGAGCGCGAGGAAGCCAAATCCTTCCTGAAATCGGGCATTGCCACGCGCAACGCGTCGTTCAACGCCATGATCGACCAGATCGAGAAGGTCACCATCCGCTCTCGTGCGCCGGTATTGTTGACCGGTCCGACAGGAGCGGGCAAGTCGCAGCTTGCCAAGCGCATCTTCGAATTGAAGAAGGCCCAGCACCAGGTCACCGGCGCCTTCGTCGAGGTGAACTGCGCGACGCTGCGCGGCGACCAGGCGATGTCGACGCTGTTTGGCCATGTCAAAGGCGCCTTCACCGGCGCGCAGACCGCCCGCGGCGGGCTGATGAAATCGGCCGACAAGGGCGTCTTGTTCCTCGACGAGATCGGCGAGCTTGGATCTGACGAGCAGGCGATGTGCCTGAGGGCAATCGAGGAGAAGCGCTTCCTGCCGGTTGGGTCTGATCAGGATGTCGCATCGGACTTCCAGTTGCTGGCTGGAACGAACACCGATCTCTCGATCGCTGTTGCCGAAGGCCGTTTTCGAGAAGACCTGTTCGCGCGATTGAACCTCTGGACCTTCAGACTGCCGGCCTTGAAGGACCGCCGCGAAGATATCGAGCCGAACCTGGAATTCGAGCTCAAGCGCTTCTCCGAGCGGGAAGGGCAGAACGTGACTTTCAACAAGGAAGCGCGCGATCGTTATCTCGCTTTCGCGATGGCGTCGGATGCGACCTGGCGCGCAAACTTCCGTGACCTGTCCGCATCGGTGACGCGCATGGCGACACTGGCGCCGCAGGGCCGCATCAACGAGGAAACCGTGCGAGACGAGATCGAGCGCCTCCGGTTGCTCTGGGCGTCGGCCGGAGAGGACGTTTCCACGGATAGTTTACTGCGGGCTATCCTTGGCGTGGACCGCGTCGAAGAGATCGACCTCTTCGATCGTGCTCAACTGGCGACTGTGATCGACGTCTGTCGCGAAAGCACCACTGTCAGTGCCGCGGGTCGCAAGCTCTTCGCTGTCTCCCGCCTTCAAAAGGCCAGCGGCAACGATGCCGACCGCCTACGCAAATACCTTTTGCGGTTCGGGCTGGATTTCGATGCGGTAAGGTAAGCTTAATTAGGCAGGTGATCTGGTTGAGGACGTCCCAAATAGTTTGCACTCACTACCTTTTTGGGCGCGGAAGTCCCTCTCGCTTTCGGTGCCCGAGTTCCAAATATCCATCGACGGCACGTTTGTAATGTCGCCACCGAACTGTTCGAGCGCCAACCTGAGGGGCTTCCAATGGCGGTAGGGCATATTGGAGACAAGCCGGTCGCCGCGCGCCTTACGGTTGGGCCGCGCCGCGATCCCTGCTAGAACGGTGGCCCTCGCATCCCTCTCTCCAGCCAAGTTGCGATTGGGCCGCGCCGCGATCCCTGCTAGAACCAAAATCGTATCCTTCTGCGGATGACTATCGTTGCGATTGGGCCGCGCCGCGATCCCTGCTAGAACAACCTCCGCTGGGTCAAGAACATCCAGCAGGTTGCGATTGGGCCGCGCCGCGATCCCTGCTAGAACCCATGGTTGCACCTATACAAAACAGCACGTGTTGCGATTGGGCCGCGCCGCGATCCCTGCTAGAACCTCCAGCTCCTTTTTCTCATCGGCCATAGGGGTTGCGATTGGGCCGCGCCGCGATCCCTGCTAGAACGCGGCCGGTGCGCGCCGCCTTGTTGATCACGTTGCGATTGGGCCGCGCCGCGATCCCTGCTAGAACCAGAACCGGCTTCGTTGCGCCGTCATAGTTGTTGCGATTGGGCCGCGCCGCGATCCCTGCTAGAACTTTGCGTCCCCGTGTTGCAACACAGCAAAAGTTGCGATTGGGCCGCGCCGCGATCCCTGCTAGAACAGAGCAGGCTATCCTCCGCAACATCCTCAAGTTGCGATTGGGCCGCGCCGCGATCCCTGCTAGAACTCAATAGCGGGATATATGAAGTCGATTTTAGTTGCGATTGGGCCGCGCCGCGATCCCTGCTAGAACGGCCTGCTTGGCAGATCATTGCGGCTACCCGTTGCGATTGGGCCGCGCCGCGATCCCTGCTAGAACCCGTCATTCGCGACCCAGATCAGCGGGCCGGTTGCGATTGGGCCGCGCCGCGATCCCTGCTAGAACTCATCCAAGCAATTGCTGCGCGGCGGGATCGTTGCGATTGGGCCGCGCCGCGATCCCTGCTAGAACGGAAGCGAACATGGTCCAGCGAGTAGTNAAGCTCGCCGCGCAGCATGAAGCCGACTGGTTGCGATTGGGCCGCGCCGCGATCCCTGCTAGAACCGCGCTGGTCGACGCTGTCGACTTCGCATGGTTGCGATTGGGCCGCGCCGCGATCCCTGCTAGAACTCTTTGCCACGGCCCTGTTTCGGAGGCATGGTTGCGATTGGGCCGCGCCGCGATCCCTGCTAGAACCGTCACCGGCATATTATAGCAGGTGTACTGGTTGCGATTGGGCCGCGCCGCGATCCCTGCTAGAACTTTTCCACTTTTTTCCAACTTACCCGTTGAGTTGCGATTGGGCCGCGCCGCGATCCCTGCTAGAACGGAAGCGAACATGGTCCAGCGAGTAGT
>NZ_LMGA01000001.1:3387820-3387911 GCF_001427025.1 Mesorhizobium sp. Root554
GCAACAGTGGATGATCGACAATGGATTCGGTTGCGATTGGGCCGCGCCGCGATCCCTGCTAGAACAAGTTGTTAAGCCACCTCTTAAAGGA
>NZ_LMGA01000001.1:3387970-3717032 GCF_001427025.1 Mesorhizobium sp. Root554
GATATAGGCATAGGCATTCGACGTCATGAGGTTGCGATTGGGCCGCGCCGCGATCCCTGCTAGAACCCATGACGCCGCTTACAGTGGCCCAAGCCAGTTGCGATTGGGCCGCGCCGCGATCCCTGCTAGAACTTTCGTGTTCGGGGCGGACGACCCAGCGGAGTTGCGATTGGGCCGCGCCGCGATCCCTGCTAGAACTCGCAATCCTGTTTCCTTCGACGGTCACAAGTTGCGATTGGGCCGCGCCGCGATCCCTGCTAGAACTATCATTTCGGTATGTCGTTGGCAGATTTCGTTGCGATTGGGCCGCGCCGCGATCCCTGCTAGAACCAGAACGACAGACGATCCCGCACCATGATCGTTGCGATTGGGCCGCGCCGCGATCCCTGCTAGAACGAGATACCGTAAGTGTCGCCCTCGTATCGAGTTGCGATTGGGCCGCGCCGCGATCCCTGCTAGAACTGCCCCCGGAAAACCTCTTGTTTTCCGGGGGTTTTTTGTGCGTTTAGGTATGAAAAAGTGTCAGTAAAAGTGAGGTTTGGCCGCTTAGTCACGCCATTTTCCCGGCGAATCAGTGTCAAAATAGGGTCAGTTGGTCAGGCTTACCCGGCCGGGTCGGCGAAGCGCGGCCGCGAAAGCTCTGGATGCCTTCATATTGTTTGTCCGTAAACCAGATCACCTCGACAGTGCCTGGATCCGGCACGGCGCGACCGATACGCCGGGTGAGCGCCTCGGCCTGCTCCTTGCCTGCCGTGAAACGGATGTAACAGGAGAGCTGCATCATCGAGAATCCCTCGTCGAGCAGGAACAGCCGGAACTTGTTCGCCCGCTTGCGCTCGGCCTTGGTCAATACCGGAAGATCGAAAAGCGCCATGATCCACAAGATGCGATACCCCGACAGCAGCGAGACCTGGTTCACGGCAAGGCATCGGCTGCAAGCGACGGAATTGGAGAGGCGGGAAAGATGAGTTTTTTGCGCCCGCCTGTGAAGACCTGCGCCAGCGACACCGCAAGCCGAAAGAGGACATTTGAAAGCGGTGCGGAGCCTTCCGCAGTGACGAAATCGGCGTGCAGCACCTCGGCCAGCCGGCGCTTCGCCGCCGTATCGAGCCGGTCGACGCCTTCCAGGGTCAGGGCGTGGACCACGAGATCGACGGCAGGACGGAACGGCTCCATGACGTCGTCGGCCAGGCGCAGCGCGTCGCCCTTGCTGCGGTGCTGCAACGACAAAGAAGGATGCAGCCCGGCGGCGACGATGGCGCGCGCGGTCGCGGCGCGCAGCACCGTATAGCCGTAGTTCAGCATGGCGTTGGGGCCGTCGCCGTCGCGATGGCGGTAGAATCCCTTGCCGAACATTGCCGGAAAATAGCGCTGGGCGGCCTGCGCCTCGAGATTGTCGGGATCGCCCGAACGGACGCGCTCGGCAAGCGCACGGATCGGAACCGGATTCGCGCCGGTTCGCTCCAGCGCTGCCGCCTGGGCGAGGATCTTGGCGCGCACCAGTTCGGCCCACAGGCGCTTACGCGTCGGCAGGGTGGACTCGGCCTGCGCCTCCATGCGGTCGCCCTGCGCGTGATGGCCGTCCACCGGCAGCAGCCAGGCGGCGGGGCGGAAATCGGTGCCGCACACCACCAGAGGCGCACCGCGCAAGGCAAGGGCAGCGATGATCTGGCTGGTGAAACTGGCGGCCGGATTGGAAAGGATCACGGCCTCGATGTCGTCGAGCGGTACTTTCCCCAAAGGTCCGTCCGGCCCGGCGACAGTCAGGAAACCGCGGTCGAGCGAAAGTCTTCTGCCTTCACCTTCGATTTCGACGATCCGTCCCAGCATGGCACAGTTCTCCGTGGAGGAGCGCCACGCCGGCACAGTTTTGCTGCCGGCATTGCCCCTTGGAGAGGTAACCGGCAAGGAAAGTGCCAAGTGAGAAAAAACCCGCCGGGCGGACCCGGCGGGTTGTTCTAGAAGGATAGCGGCATGACCCAACCGCAACTCTCTACATTCACTCGGCCAACTTCGAGATCGTGAGAGCGGCTAACGTGGCTACCCCAATTAAGTGAGCTATAAACCAATTTAGGGTCGACAATGCTTTTTCATTCGTGACGACGGGAGTCGAACCCATAACCGCCTGTCTCAGAATGCAGGGCGCTCTTCCTGTTGAGCTACGTCACGCAGGAAGTGCGCTTATGGGATGTAGAGAAAGCAATAATCGGATCAGACCAAGTGAGAATATTTAGTGATCCAGAAATGTTTTATGTGTTTGAAATGCGCTTGGTCACCCTTCCCAATTCATCCACCTTGACCGCCACGCAGCCGCGCTCCTTGAGTTTGCCGATGTTGGCGAAGTCCCAGCGGAAGGGATCGTCGGCGTCCTGGTGGCGCTTTTGCAAGTCGCCGCCCTCATTGTGCTCGGTAAGCAGTACGAGGTTGGATTTCATCCAGATTTGCTGCACAAATTTGACGAGGCGCACGCCTGAACTTTCCAACTCCACCGCGTCACCTTTGTGCAGACGCATCACCAGCTTGCCGCCCAGTTTCTCGCGCTCCCACTGCGGCCGGAAGTCCTTCTGGTTGGCTTCAAAAACGGTGACGGCAAAGCCTTTCCATGCGCCGTCGCGCATTTGCACGACATCGACATGGTGGTTTTCGCCGGGTGCGACGGCCTTATAGGCCTTGTCTGTTTGCCGGTCGTGGATCGTCACCGCGCTCATGTCCTCCTTGCCGACGCGGATGCGACGCATCCCTTGCGCCTTGGCGAAGGTATCGAGCGCTGCGGCAAAGCCCTTGGCGTCGGAAACCTTGCCCCTGGCGTCGCGAGACGGCGCCACCGCGGCCTGCATCGCCTTGCGAAGTCCTGCGTCGCGAATACGGTCGACCTCGCCGGGCGTCAGGTCTACCAGCAGCTTGCGGCGCACGAGATTGCCGATCTCTTCCGCCTCGGCCTCGTCGCCGACGATGCCGTAGGCGGTGTCTTCATGCAGCGCGCCCTGCTTGCCGTGCTCGGGCTTGTTAGAGACGACGACGCGGTCCACCACCGACCGCACGGCGTCACGGAAATTGTCGAAAGGCCAGGGCACCTTGCCGACCACGTCGTCATAGTCGCTTTGCTCGGCCTTGCCGGCCAACGTGTTCAACTCGAGCAGCAGGCTGCGCGTCATGGCGCCGATGGTGATGGCGTCTATCGCGTGGTGCCGGTGGTCGGTGCGGTCTTTGAGGTTGTCGTCGGAGAGGATCGAATTCAGCCCCCACTTGCCGCGCAGCAAGCTGGTCAGCGCGCCGGGCGTGACGTAGACCGCGTCGGGGTCGCAGATCTTGCCGAGATAGGCCTTGGCCAGCCGCGACATGTGCTTGGTCTCGTTGAGGTGACGGGCCTGGAAACCGGTGGTGAGGCCCATCTGCTCCAGCGTGGTCTTGTCCATCTTGCCTGAGGTGCGCGCCTCGAAGACGTCCATCGCGTCCTCGCGGAAGCGCCAGCGCTTGTTGGGCGGCAGCTTTTCGGCATTGGCGGCAATGTCCGGCCATTTCGGATCGGCGTGAAAGGCTTCCCAAGGCGTCTTGCCGCGCTTGATGCGGTTGATGGTGCGGAAGCACAGAACCTTGTTGGCGGCGCTGTCGTCCAGCGTGCGCGAGCGCGGCAGGACGTGCTCGATCTCGATTTCCGGGCTGAAAAGCTGCGTGATGCCGATCGGATCGAGCGTGAACGGGCAATGCGCCACGCCGTTGCCGGCGCGTTGCTGTTCATCGTAGAGTTTCAGCCGTGCCCGATTCTCGCCGTTGTTGTCCTGCCCCAGTTCCACCAGTTTCTTAGTACGCTTTTCGTTCGCCTCGCGGTTGTCGCGGTTGCGGCGCTGTTCCTGCTCCTTCTCGCGCGCCGACATCTTCAGGTCGCGCGCCAGTTCGACGACGATCTGGTCGGGCGGGCCGAAGCGTTCGATCAGCGCGTTCACGAGTCGGCGCAACTGGTTGAGACCGATATGCACCGACGGGTTCATGATGCGGCCGTAGAATTTCGCCTCGTCCTTGCGGTCGGCCGGGTCCATCATGCCGGGCAGGATGTGGCGCTGCAGCACCTTGCCGTAATAGGGCAGGGCATCGAGAATTTCGCCGTCGCGCTCATCGGAATGGTGCCAGTCCTTGCCCAGCCTCTCGCCGGCGCGGCGAACCGCCTTGTCGTAGGTGACGACGAAGCCGTTTTCGTCGCGCGAGTCGATCAGTGCCTGGAGGATCGCGGCGTTGGCGGTTGGCCCCAGCCGCGAATAGCCGTCGGGCAGCGGGATCGAGGCGGCGTTGCGCGCCTGCACTGCGCTCAGGCCGTCCTCGGTCATTAACCGGGCGACCAGTTTGTCGTCGTCGGTCGCTTCGAGCAGTTTTTTTACGAAGGCGTCCTTGCCCGACCACGACAATGCGCGCCAGCGCGGACCGTAATGGTCGTCTTGGACGAGCAGGCGGTTGGTGCGCAAGTCGACCAACCCTTCCTCGCCCATTTCCTCGAAATTGATCCTGACCTCACCGCCGAGACGCAGCGCCTTGCGGAATTCAGTCTTAAAGGCCAACCCTTTGGTCTTGCTGACCTTGATCTTCGTCAGGCCGCAATGCAGCAGCGCTGTCGCCAAATCGTCGCGTTCGGAGGATTTTAGCGGGCGGTCCGTGCCGGAGCCGGTGGAAAGGCGGATATGGCCCAGCCGTTCGTAGATCTCGCGCGCCTGCACGGAAGGCAGCGCCTTGGGCAGTCGGCTTTCCTTTTCGCCAGCCGCGTATTCGAAAGTGCAAAGGCCGATTAACGGCGGCTTCAGTTCGCGCTGCCGAAACAGGATCGATCTGATCTTGTCGCCTGCTTCCCGCGTAAGCAGCATTGGATGATGGCGGGCCTGGGCTTCCCAGAGCGCGTCGAACTCATGGCACAGCATTTCGCGTGTCGGATAGAATTCGTAGAGCGCGGTCGCGCCCTGGCCTTCGAGGCGGATGCGGGTCGGCTGGCGTAGCTTTGCGGCGCGCAGATCCGGCTTCCCTTTGGCCGGGTCGTGCGCTTTCAAAACGGCCTGCCGTTTCATGTCGGGGTCGCGATGACGCCGCCACAGGAATTCGCCGAAGGTGCGCGCGTTTTCGTCCTCGAATTTTTTTGCAAGCGCGGCGGAAGCCGTCGCGATCTTGCCCTTGTCCCTGTCGTCGCTTTTGCGGTCTGTCTTGCGATTCGACTTGAAGCCGCGGCGCTGATGCAGATGGAAAATTGCGCGACCGAGTTCATGCGGTGCCAGCGCCTTGTCCAGCCCGGCGGCGCGAAGCTGATAGGGATCGAGGTCTGCCAGCGCCTTGCGCTCCTTCTCGCTGGCAGGCATCAAGCCGGCCTCGATCAATGCCGCGACCAGCGCCTCGCGCCGCAGCACGAAGCGGTCGCGGCGCTTGCGCGCCTGCCGCGGAATGCGCCGCATCGTCGCCAGCGACTGCCCGTCCTTCGGGTTGCGGCCGTCCTTGAACAGGCGCACGCCGGCGCCGAGCAGTTCCAGCGGCGCATCCTTCTCGCCGAAGATGCCCTTGGGGTCGCGACCCGTGCGCCAGACGGCCCAGCCTATGGAGTTCGTGCCGATGTCGAAGGAATAGCGCGTGCCCATCCCGTGCCCCTGTTCTTGTTTTTCCCCATTCCCAATAACCGCTTCATCCGCGAGATGACAAGACAGAGGATGACAAGACAGGGCTTGCACCATGGCGAGGCGTTGGCTATCTTTAGGACGTTCTAGCAAGGATCGCGGCGTGGCCTCTCCGTTAACAAGGCTTCATGCCACCAGATAAAGGCGGGCTCCGGTCCGCCTTTTTGCTTCTCGATGTGATCTGGGCGCCGTTTCAATAGCATACGTAGCTTACGGCAGGCTCTGCGAACGGCTTACGAGTTTGTTACAGATCTAGCGCAGAGGAAGCGCCAATCTCAGCTGAAACGACTGCAAAGCCCTAGATGTGAACTCGATCGGGCCACAGCGAAGTCGATGTTGAGGTTCTCGACGTGGTTCCAGCTCTACCTGGCGCTGCGTCCGCCGGTCCCGTTGACTGCCGACGATATCATGGAAACCTTCGACGGGTCGCGGTCGGAAGAGGTGTTCCGACTGCTTTGGCAGATGGCGTCCGTCGGGCAGGTGAGCTATCTTATGCACCCCCGTCACCTGTGCGACATAGCGCGCCAGGCCGTGCCGGCAGCCAGGGTGCATGAGATTTCATAGGCTAGATAAAAGCGTCTTTTGGCGAGCGGTCGGGTTATTAAAAGCCAGGCTATTCGATGTGCTAACCGGTTTGCAGCCGCGTCGCTAAGTATTGATCTATTTGATGCGTATTGCTGGCGTGTTTGCAAAAATACGGCTTTAATTACAACAACTTACACAAGACTACGAATCTGGGGGGCAGGAGTTCGAATCTCTTCGGGCGCGCCATACTGTTTCCACGACTTGGCATCTTTTTCGGCCAACTGCGGCGCTTTGGTTTGCGGACGGTTTGCAATCCGTGCTTGATGCTTTTCCCAAAACGGTCAACTGCTTTGCTCGCCAGGATGCGGTTGTCAATCGGCCCTCAATATGCCCCCCGGATCGGGGCGTAAGAGGACCTCGGTGGCTCGTGCTTGCGCCTGATGCCGGTTGCCATCACCGTCATAGGCACTGCGCAAGTCATCGCGCAGGATCCAGCCTGCCGGCGCGACATGGGAACCGGCCAACGGCTGTGTCTGCCTTGGTGCCGAGCTTCTGGTTAATCCTCAAAATCTGCTGTTTAGCTTCAGTCCGAGGGCATGGCTGTGACTGTCTTCGAAGCCGATCGTGCCACGGTAGTCGAAGCCGATGGTCATCTGGTTGTGCAGCCGCAGATCCGCGCCGAGCCCGATCATCACCTGGTCCCGTGCAAACGGCGTCGTCTGGAAACCATAAGCGGGACCGCCCGGCAGGTCGGCGTAGAGGATGTCCACATCGCTCGAACCTGAAAACTCATGCGTGTATTCAAACCGGAAGCGTGGCACGAGCAGGCCAATCGCCACCGGTATCTCGTAACTGCCGGTAAGCCCGATCGTACCGTCAAGGCTGTCGACGCTCTGCTCGCCATAGGCTAGCGAATAGATACCCGCCCCGCTTTCGGTGAACGCATCCAGCGTCGACGAGGAGGCTGCAAGCCGGGCGAATGGCGTCAATTGCAAGCTGCCGGTCGAATAGTCAAATCCGGTTGTGATCGAGCCGAACACCTGATCGCCGTCGCGCTGGCCATTCGCGAAACCGCCTGTGCCGGTAACGAAGCGGCGCGAGTCGAAACTGAAGTCGCCGTATCCGGCCAATGCATCGACAAACAGCCACTCGGTTGGACGGTAGCTGGCATAGAGCGTGACGCTGTAAGCTTCGCCTGAACTCTTCGTGCCATTGACGCCGATGTCGCTTTCGTCGCTGGCATAGCCGATGCCCAACCCGGCAACGAACTGGTTGTTGAAGCGATAGTCGAAACCCGCTGTCACATCGACGGAGATGGAGTCGCGGGTCGTCCCATCGTCCGGCGATTTGTAGCCAAAATCGACATAGCCGCCGGCCCAGAACCCCACGCCCCCGGTCATGGCCGCGTTGTCGCACCCCGTTTTATCAGGCAGTACGACGCTTCCCGGCCTGCCATCCTCGCCTGCGCCGGACAAACGAACCGCGTTTGCAAAGGTGTCGCGGCAGGTCTCGCCGCGCAAAGCGCCCATGCGTTGATTGATGTTGTCGATCTGCCCGGCGGCGAATTGTTGCGCGGCCTGTGCCTGCGCATTGAGTAGCCCCGCAACCTCGGGGTCGTCGGACGGATCAGGCCTTGGGGCGACCGTTATCGTCACGGTCGCCGGGGCAGAGACGCCGCCGGGTCCCGTCAGCGTGTAGGTCACGATGGCCGTGCCCGAAAACGCCGATGACGACGTAAAAGTCAGTGCGTAGGCCGGTGCGCCGGACAATGTGGCCGTACCTGCTTCCGTTGGTGTGCTGGATAGGATCGCGGCGTCGCTGAATGGCCCGCCAGTAGCCCCCTGCGTCAGAGGCAGCGTGACGGTTTCACCGGCAACAACCGATGCGGTGAGCGAGGGTGCGGTGGGCGGAGGCAGGGCGTCGATGACGAGCGTGTATTGGCGGCTGCCGCGATTATCGGCGGCATCGAACACATCGACCGTAAAGGGAAAACTGCCGCTCTGCGTCGGAGTGCCCGCAAGTGTTCCATCCAACGCCATGTCGATGCCGTCCGGCAAATTTCCGACGACTACAAAATATCGGTACGGGGCGCCGATGCCGCCGCTGGCCGTAAATGTCTGGCTGTACATTTGGCCAATCTGGCCGGCCGTTATCGTGGTCGGGCTCAAAGTCACGGGCGGCGTGGAAGAAATCACGATTGAATATTGACGTTCGATGAAATTTCCACCGCGATCCGTCGCGCGCAGTGTGAAGGGGTACGTGCCGGCGACCGTTGCCGTGCCGGAGAACCTGCCGTCAGCATATGCAAGTCCGGGAGGCGTGACCGGGATGCCGACAAGCGTGATGGAATATGGCCCGCCCGCGCCGCCGGAAGCGACTACCGTCTGATCATAAGGCTGGCCGACCTGGCCATCTGGCAGCGCCGTTGGCGAGAGGGTAACCGGGGTGTCCGCGATCACGATCGAATAGTCGCGCTCGGTGAAATTTCCGGCGCGATCCACCGCCCGGACCGTAAAACTGTAGGTGCCTGCCACGGTCGCCGTGCCGGAGAGCCTGCCGCCAGCATATGCAAGGCCAGGCGGCATGACCGGGATGCCGACAAGCGTGATGGAATAGGGCCCGCCCGCGCCGCCGGACGCTACCATCGTTTCATCGTAAAACTGGCCAACTTTTCCGTCTGGAAGCGTTGCTGGTGCAATCGTGACGGGCGGCCCATCGGAGATCACCACCTTGTAGTCGCGCTCGCCCGTATAGCCGACATCGTCGGTGGCCCGGATTCGGAAGTTATATATTCCGGCGACGAGCGCCGTGCCCGACATGACCCCTGCGCTGCTGAACGTGCCAACGGGCAGGTTGCCGGAGACGATGGAGAATTGATAAGGCCCTCGCACACCACCGGATGCTGTCAATGTGTGATTGTAAGGCTGCCCGAGTTGCCCATCGGGCAGTATTGCTGGCGCCACGACGACCGGCGGCGGCGGCGCGATCTCGAAAGTGTAGCTCCGGTCGCCAGAGCGGCCGCCGCTGTCCGTCGCGCGGAATCTGACGGTAAAGCTGCCGCTTTGAATTGGCGTGCCGCCTATCGCACCGGCGGCACTGAATGACATGCCGATCGGGATTGCTCCAGACACGATGGAGAAACTGTACGCTCCATCGCCGCCGCTCGCCGTCAGTTGTGCGCTGTAAGGCTGGCCAGCCTGGCCATCTGGAAGACCAGCGAGCGTGATCTCGACAGGGTCGGGCTCGGCAATGACGACCGTGTATATCTTCGGGACGGGGGGCGACGCGCCCGGGACCTCGTCGAGCCAAGCCCTTTCACCGAACAAGTATCTCAGGACATATGTGCCGGCGGCTTTAGGTACGCCGGAAATTCGGAACTCGTTGTTGGCGAAGCAGCACAGGCCCGGTATCCGGTCGGAGGCTCCCGAAAAGGTTGAGAAATACGGGCCGCCGCTCAACCCTCCCGATACGACGTACGTCTGGTCATACGCGACACCTACCTTGCCGGGGGGCAAAACTTCCGGCGAAACGCTAATGGGGTCTGCCTGGGCTTGGCCGGCAGCAAATGCCGAGGCTATCAGCACAAACACAATGCAAAGAAAATTTTGGACCGCGGCGACTTTGCCCGTCCGCAGCTTTGAAATCGTCATACTTCCCCGCATGGCCATTTTCTGGCTGCCCAACTCGCGAGGAGGGTTTCCGATTTCCGAAACCTTGAATACCCGTCATATAACAGGGGTGCCGCGCGGCGAGGTCAGCCTGTGACATGTGGGCAACAGCCCGAGCCAGCCTGGATTCAATCGGCGCGATGCAGCGGCAGGGTCGACTTGATCAATGCAACAAGTTCGCTTTGGCGGTGCGTGCCGGTCTTTCGGAAAATCTGCTCGAGGTAATGGCGTGCCGTCGTCGTCCGGATATTCTGCTCCGCTGCTGCCTGCTTGAGCGCCACACCTGTCGCAAGTGCGGCTGCCAGCTTGGCTTCAGCAGGTGCGAGATCGAACAGGCCGGACAGCAACGTGGGAGACGGGACGATGTTGCTCGCATTGACGGCCGTGGCCGCCACGAGAATATCCGCACCCGAAAAAATATCGTGGGCGCTGCGACGCAACGGCATTATATGTATCACGAGCGGACCGGCCTCCTTAGGTCTGACAGGGATGGAGCGCACCACCGGCTCAGCGGCTTGGCTCGACGCTTGAATAGCCTTCCTAAAAAGTCCGTTGGCGGCTACGTCAGCGATTGCCATGCCGCCAAAGGACTTCGGCAGGAATACCGAAGTCATGCTGTCAAACAGGTCGTTCGAAGCCCGCACGCACCCATTGCCGGAAAGCACGGCAGCAGGTAGTCCGATAGCCTGCAAAGCCGAGGCAGTTGCTTGTGCCTGCCGCAGGCCCAGGCGCGCCGCCATCAGCCCGGCACGCGCTAGATGGGGACGAAAGCTGTCTAACAAACGGATAGAACGGCGATCATAGGCGCCGTCCTTCGTCCATCGCTGAAATACGAATGTAACGAGTTCCCCGCTTGGCATGGGCACAGCCGCGCAGACATGCTGGCCAATCCCAAATGCTCTGAGTTTCGACCGCACTGGGTCTTCCTCAACTTCGTCGGCGGTCATAAAATCCTCTACGGCAACGAAGCTCGTTGGCTGCAGGGCGCGCATGCGTTGAATTCCGCCGGAAGACCGCCATGTGTCGCCGGCCAGAAACTCTTCGAAAAGATGGCGAACGTTCTCTTGGGCGCTGCCTCTTACCGGAGACTCATCGCTGAACAGGCAAATCGCGCCGCTTGCGGAGGCCGACAAATCGCTGATTGCAGCCAGTACTTGCGGCCATTCGTCCGGTACAAAGGCGGCTTCGTAGATGCGATCGACGAGTTGGTTCGGCATGGATCAAGACCCGTGTATCTCGTCAGGGATAGCAGAAACAGATTGAGTTACATATTCGGGATGCCTCGTGCCTCGGCTTTGCCTGCGTCGGGCCTTGAGTTGACCGCCTTGTTCCGCGGCAGCGATGAAATGGCGACAGCAGCACATACCTATTTGGAGGATTTGCCGTCACTCAAAAAGTCCGGGATTGTCCGACTCGATCTGCGGCAGATCGGTCAGGATGCCGTTCAGATGAACCCGCATTGCATCGGCGGCGGCGTCCGCGTCCTTCCCGTCGATCGCCATCACGATCTTTTCGTGCTGGCCGATCAGATTGCCCATTGAGGCCGGATTGCGAAGCTGCAGGTTGCAGACCCGGTCCATATGCGCCTTGATGTCGGAAATCGCATTCCAGGCGAGCGCACAACCGGCGCCTTCGGCGATGGCGATATGAAACTGCTCATCCTCCTTGCGGAACCAGTTGTGGTCGTGCGCCTCCATGGCGCTTCGCTGCCGCGCCAGAATGCCGTCGAGCTTGCGCCTGGTCCAGGCGTCGAAGTTTTCGCTGGCGCGCCGGGCGACCGCGGTTTCGATCACCTCGCGCACAAAACGCGCCTCCATCATCTGGCGCGCTGAAATCTTGACCACGACGGTCCCGCGGTTGGGCCGGATATCCACCAGCTTGGATTTTCCGAGTGCGATCAACGCTTCCCGGACCGGCTGGCGCGATACGCCCATGCGGGTGGCGATGTCCTGCTCGGAAAGGCGCGAGCCGGGCGCAAAATCCAGGCGAATGATCGCCTCGCGCAAGTCCCGCTCGACCTGCGCCGCGGTCGATTCTCCGGTCTCGATTTTCAGTATCTCAAGGTTCATGCGTGTTGCCGCCAGCTCAACGTTGACACCAGTTCAGAACCACCATACAGTACCATACAATTCAAGGCCAACACAAACCCGGCGCTCGACAAGCTGGGTTAGCATGGAGGGGCCGGGACACATCGCCCGGTTGATTGATGACAGTATATCCTAACTTCATAGTGCCGGATTCTAGTGATCCGCGCCTGCAGAGTAAATCCCGATACAGGATGCTGATCGACGGCCGGTCCGTCGACGCCGCGTCGGGCAAGACGATCGACCGGGTAAGTCCGGGTCATGCTGGCGTTGTAGTCGGCACCTGGCCAGATGCTTCGGCCGACGATGTGCGTACCGCGGTCGCGGCTGCACGCCGCGCGTTCGACACCGGGCCATGGCCACGCATGTCCGGCGCCGAACGGTCCCGCCTCATGTTCAGGACGGCCGAGCTGATCCTCGCGCATGTCGAGGAGATCGCGCTGATTGAGAGCCTCGAAGTTGGCAAGCCGATCGCCCAGGCGCGCGGCGAGATCACCTTCTGCGCCGACCTCTGGTCCTATGCCGCGGGCCAGGCCCGAGCGCTGGAGGGTCAGACCCACAACAATATCGGCGATAATCGCCTCGGGCTGGTGCTGCGGGAGCCGATCGGCGTCGTCGGCATCATAACGCCTTGGAATTTCCCCTTCATCATCGCGTCGGAACGGGTTCCCTGGGCGATCGGCGGCGGTTGCACCGTCGTGCTGAAGCCATCCGAATTCACATCCGGCACGTCGATCCGCATGGCCGAACTGGCGCGCGAGGCAGGCATCCCCGACGGCGTGTTCAATGTCGTCACTGGCTATGGCGATCCGGCTGGCCAGGTTCTGGCCGAGGAACCCGGCACCGATATGATCGCCTTCACCGGTTCGACCCGCGTCGGCATCAAGCTGGGCGAGATCGCCGCACGCAGCGTCAAGCGCGTCGGCCTCGAACTTGGTGGCAAGGGACCGCAGATCGTCTTCGCCGACGCCGACCTCGACGCGGCGGCCGATGGCATTGCCTATGGCGTCTACCACAATGCCGGCCAATGCTGCATTTCAGGCAGCCGGCTGATCGTGCAGGAGTCCATCCGCGACGCGTTGCTCGAACGGCTGCTCGATATTTCCCGAAAAGTCACATTCGGCGATCCGCTGAGCGAGCGGACGAAGATCGGCGCCATGATTTCCGAAGCCCATGCGGGCAAGGTGCATTCTTACGTCGAAACTGGCCAGGCCTCCGGAGCGGAACTGCTGCTGGGGGGCACGCGTGTGGGTGACGGAGCCGGGCTCTATTATGCGCCAACTATATTTGGCGGCGTCACTTCCGACATGTCGATCGCGCGTGACGAAATCTTCGGTCCGGTGCTTGCGACCATGACGTTCAAGACCGCGGACGAGGCCGTTGCGCTCGCCAATGCCTCGGAGTTCGGCCTGTCGGCCAGCGTCTGGTCCACCAGTCTCGAAACCGCGCTTCAGAGCATCCGCCGTATTCGCGCCGGACGCTGCTGGATCAACAGCGTCATTGACGGCACGCCGGAACTGCCGATCGGGGGCTACAAGAAAAGCGGCCTCGGGCGCGAGCTGGGGCGCTACGGTTTTGACGAATACTCACAGTTCAAGGGCATCCACGTGACGCTCGGACGGCCGGATCCCTGGTTCGGGTGATGGTTTTCTCGTGAATTGAGAGGGAGGAAATCCCGGCTGGCGCGATCTTTGGTCAGAGCTCGCCAGCCGAGATACGGGTCTTTCGACCCGATTGCATATCCAAAGGGAGGACACGCAAATGAAATCGACAAAACTGGCAGCCGCAATGCTTGCGGCCTGCACCGCCACGGCTTGGACTTCAATTGCTTCGGCCGCCGACGTCAAGGCGACGATGATCATCTACCTGGACCCAAGCGTCCAGTTCTTCAATCCGGTCGTCAAAGGCGCCCAGGACGCCGCCGCGCAGTTCGGCGTGGATCTCGACGTGCAGTATGCCAACAACGATCCGGTCCGCCAGAACGACCTGATCGAAGCTGCGACGGCGGCCGGCGTCGATGGCATCGCGGTGGCGATCTCCAGCTCCGACGCCTTCGACAACAGCATCTGCAACGCCACCAAGGCCGGCATCATCGTCATCGGCTTCAACAATGACGATCTGGAAGGCGCAAAAGGCAACTGCCGTCAGGCCTATGTCGGCATGAACGAATTCGCCTCCGGCTACGAACTCGGCCAGCGCATGATCGAGAAGTTCGGGCTGAAGGAAGGCGATGTCGTCTTCAATCCGCGCGAAATTCCGGAGGCCAGCTTCGCGGTGGCGCGCGGCGGCGGCATCGAAAAGGCGATGAGCGAAAAGGGCATCAAGGTCGAGACCGTGAAGTCCGGCCTCGATCTCGCCGAGGCGCGCAACATCATGGCGCAGTTCCTGATCGCCAACAAGAACGTCAAGGCGCTGTTCGGAACCGGATCGGTCACCTCGACGGTCGGTGCCGGCGCTATCAAGGATGCCGGCGTCGACATTCCCTTCGGCGGCTTCGACCTCGCGGTGGAAATCGTCAACGCGGTTGAATCGGGCGCCATGTTCGCGACGATGGACCAGCAGCCCTATCTCCAGGGCTTCTATCCGATCGCCCAGATCGCGCTGGCCAAGAAGTATGGCCTGACCCCCACCGATATCGACACCGGCCAGGGCGCGTTCCTCGACAAGGATCGCATCGGCGCCGTCAAGCCGCTGATCGGCACCTACCGCTAGCCCTTCTCAACCGGACCCTCCGGATATGCCGGAGGGTCCCTTGCGCCGGATCCCAGATGTCCTCACCATCACCCAGCTCCGCTCCGGCGGCTTCCGCCGTCGCCCCGCGCCGCGTGCGGACGCAGTCGCCGTTCAGACGCCTGCTCGTCGCGCCCGCCGGCGCCATCCTGGTCGCTTTTCTTGCCTTGCAGGTCATCTGCATCATCTATGCGCTGATCAATCCGGACGAGTTTCGCTACCTCTCTTCCCAGAACCTGACGATCCTGATGAAGGCGATCCCGGTGCTGGGCTGCTTGGCGCTTGGCGTCGGCGTCCTGATGATCGCCGGCGAATTCGATCTGTCGGTCGGGTCGGTCTATACGCTGACCGCGATCGTCATGGCCGTGCAGGTAAACGCCGGCTGGACCCCGTTCCTGGCCGCGCCGATAGCGATCCTGATCGGCGTCCTTATCGGCGTCCTGCATGGGACGATCACGCTGAAGGCGAGGCTGCCCTCGTTCATCGTGACGCTCGGCGGCCTGCTGTTCTGGCGCGGCGCGGTGCTGCTCTACAACGGCGCCGTGCAGGTTCGTTTCGATCCCGGCCCGATCTTCCAGGGCCTGTTCAGCGGCACCTTCCTCGGCATCAACGCGGCCTTCTGGTGGTTCCTGGTCCTGTCGCTCGCCTTCTATGGTCTGCTGCATCGCCACCGCTTCGGCAACCACGTCTTCGCCACCGGCGGCAACCAGGCGGCGGCCACCGCGATCGGCATCAACACCAATCGGGTCAAGATCATCGCCTTCGCCATCGCCGGCGGCATGGCGGCATTCGCCGGCATCCTTGCGACCGTGCGCGTCGGCAGTGTCCAGCCGGGCCAGGGCGTCGGCATCGAACTTCAGGCCATCGCCGCCTGCGTCATCGGCGGCGTCTCGCTGACCGGTGGGCGCGGCTCGATTCTCGGCATTTTCCTCGGCGCCATGCTGATCCACACCATCACCGATGTGCTCCTGCTCCTGCGCGCGCCGGGTTTCTATCTCGACATGTTCATCGCCGTGCTGATCGTCGGCGCGGCCGCTTTCAACAGCCTCATCGAACGCAAGGGCGCCGGTTGATGTCGACTCCGATCCTGGAACTGCACAACATCTGCAAAAGCTTCGGAGCGCTCGACGCTCTGCGCAGCCTGAGTTTCCATATCGGCCAGGGCGAAGTGATCGGCCTGCTCGGCGACAATGGGGCGGGCAAGTCGACCGCCGTCAACCTGATATCCGGCATCCACAAGCCGACCTCGGGACATCTCAGCGTCGACGGCAAGCAGACGCTCTTCACCTGCCGCATGGACTCGGCCGAAGCCGGCATCGAAACGATCTACCAGAACACCGCGCTCGTGGATTCGTTGTCGATCACCCGCAACATATTCATGGGTCGCGAACGCTGTTCAGGCGGCGGGTTCCTCAAGCTGTCCGACATGCGGGAGATCGCCATGGAGGTCCTGCAGAGCGCCGTGCACATATCGGGCATCGACTCGCCGGACATGCTGGTCGGTGAATTGTCCGGTGGCCAGAAACAGGCCGTCGCGATCGCCCGCGCCGTCTTCTTTAAGCGACGCATCCTGATGCTCGACGAGCCGACGTCGGCGCTGTCGGTGCGCGAGACGGAAGCGCTGCTCAACCAGGTGCTGAGGCTCAAGGCCGAGAACGTCTCGAGCGTGTTCGTCACCCACAATCTCTATCACGCCTACCAGGTGTGCGACCGCTTTGTAATCATGAGCCATGGGACGAAGGTCTTCGACGTGGCGAAGGCCGATACGTCGATCAGCCAGCTGACCGAATATGTCGTTCTGACCTGACAGCCCGGTTCTTCAGAAAAGGCAATGCAAGTGAGGATTTCCGTGAACATACGCCAGGTCATCGGCCCCGAAGACGCCGCCCGACGCGACACAAGTGGATTGCGGGACGCCTTCCTGATCGAAGACCTGTTCCACCCTGGAGATATCAATCTCACCTACAGCCATCTCGATCGAATGATCGTCGGGGGTATCATTCCACTGGCGCAGCGACTGACTATCGACCACGTGAAGGAAACCGGCACCGAGCGGTTTCTCGAACGGCGCGAGGCCGCCATTCTCAACATTGGCGCTCCAGGCGTCGTGACGGCCGGCGGCATCGATTATCCGCTTGGCTTCCAGGAAGCGCTCTATGTCGGGATGGGCGAGGGTCCGCTCACTTTCGCAAGCGATGATGCGGACAATCCCGCGCGCTTCTACCTACTCAGCGCACCGGCGCATCGTACCTGCCCGTCGGTTCTGATCACGCTCGACATGGCCAAGAAGGTGCGCACCGGCTCCGCCGAGGAGGCCAACGCCCGCACCATCAACCAATATGTGCATCCGGATGTCTGCGAAAGCTGCCAGTTGCTGGTCGGGCTCACCATCTTCGAACCCGGCTCGGTGTGGAACACCATGCCGGCGCACGTGCACGACCGGCGCATGGAGGTCTATCTCTATTTCGGCATGGAGGAGGCGACGCGGATATTCCATTTCATGGGCGAACCGCACGAGACACGGCATCTCGTGGTCAAGAACCATGAAGCGGTGCTGTCCCCCGGCTGGTCCATTCATTCCGGCGCCGGCACCGGGCGGTATTCCTTTATCTGGGCGATGGCCGGTGACAATATGAGCTTCACGGACATGGACAAGGTTCCGATGGACAGTTTGCGATGAACCTGTTCGATCTTTCCGGCCGCTGCGCCATCGTCACCGGCGCCAATACGGGTATCGGCCGGGCGATCGCCGCAGGGCTTGCCAGGGCCGGCGCCGACATCATCGGCGTCGGGCGTTCGTCGATGGACGAAACGGCAGCATCCATCTCGTCGACTGGTCGGGTTTTTCACGCGTTGAACGCCGATCTTTCCAGGGTCGAGGCGGCGCGGGATGTCGTCGCTCAGGCGCGGGCATTGGGCGCGAAGCCGGATATCCTGGTCAACAATGCCGGGATCATAAGACGCGCCGATACGGTCGACTTTACCGAAGCGGATTGGGATGCCGTGATCGATACAAATCTGAAATCGGTGTTCTTCCTTTGCCAGGCGTTTGCGAAGGCGGTCCTGGATGACGGCATTCCGGCAAAGATCATCAACGTCGCCTCCCTCCTGTCCTTCCAGGGCGGTATTCGCGTGGCCTCCTACACGGCGTCGAAAAGCGGTATTGCCGGATTGACCCGGCTGATGGCCAACGAATGGGCAGTCCGCAACATCAACGTCAATGCCATCGCCCCCGGTTATGTCGAGACCAACAACACGCAAGCCCTGCGCGCCGATGCCGAGCGCCATGCCGATATTCTCATACGCATACCGGCAGGGCGTTGGGCGCAGCCGGACGATATGGCGGGGGCCGCCATCTTCCTCGCCTCGCGCGCCTCGGATTATGTCCACGGCACGATTTTGCCTGTGGATGGCGGGTGGCTGGCGCGATGACCAAGGACAAGCTCTTGCCTACATTCTATTCCCTCCCTGAAGATCTGGTCTGGACCGAACTGGCGCCCGGCAACCGCCGTGCGGTCTTGTCGGCGCGACCGGAATTGATGCTGGTCGCCTTCAGCTTCGAAAAGGGCGCCGTCGGCGCGCTGCATTCCCATCCGCATACGCAAGTCAGCTATGTTGCTGAGGGCGCCTTCCTGGTCACGGTGGATGGCGTGACGAAGACGCTGAGGGCCGGCAGCAGCTTCATGGTCGCACCGAACCTTCTGCACGGCGTTCTCGCGCTCGAAAGGGGATTGCTGATCGACACCTTCACGCCGTGCAGGGATGATTTCATCTCGCGGTGATCCTTCATCAGCCCGGCAGGGATGGCGGGCGTCCGGTCATCATCCACGCCCGTTCAGCTACCGACGCTTGCCCCTGCCGGTGAATTCTTGCCGAGTATCGTCGATACCGGGCCTTGCACAATATCTCGTTGGCCTGCCAAAGCGTCGGTTCTCCCGCTCCAGAGCCTTTAGCTTCTCGGCAGCCTCGGATGCTTCGGCTTGCCCTTGTGCCTACGGACTTTGTCGCGATCGGCATTCAGTGGTTTATCCAGATGCCCAGGGATATTCTCGGGCCCTCGGCCTTTGCCGATTTTCGGCCCTGCCTGCCAATCTGAGCCACGGGCCCCTTCGGCAGGCTTGATGACGATGCCCGGCTGAATGGCGCCAGGCCGTTTGATCTGCCCCGCGAAATCGGCCGCCCTGTCGGCTGCGATCTCGAAGCGGGTTTCCGTGTCGTCGATTCTGATCGAGCCGACATCACGCTTCGACACGCCGCCGGCCTTGCAAATCATCGGCAACAGCCATTTTGGATCGGCGCGCTGCTTGCGTCCGAGCGACAAGGTGAACCAGACGCCACCCTCCATATCGGATTTCCGAGGTTCTCGCGCCTTCACGGAGCCGCGTTCGTCCTCGACTCGGCCGCCTCGTTTGAGCTTTCCTGCCTGCATGGTTGCGACGGGCAGCGGAGAAATATCCTCCGGCACCGGGCGGGCGGCAAGCTGTTGGCGCAAGAAGACAACGGCAATCCGTTCCGGGGAGGCCTTTTCAAGCAGTTCCGCCACGAACGCCGCCTCCACCTCGTCTGGCTCAGCGGTGGAAACCGCCGTATCAAGGATTTGCCTGCGATAGCGCGCCTCGATCTCCATAAAGGAGGGGGCGGCGCGCACAATGGCCGACAGCTTGGCAAGTGTCAGAACACGTTGGGCTGCGACGCGCCTGTTCTCGGGCACGATAAGTACGCAAATCCCCTTGCGGCCCGCGCGCCCGGTTCGGCCGGAGCGGTGGAGCAGCGTCGCGGGATTGCTCGGCACATCCGCGTGGATCACCAGATCAAGATTTGGCAGGTCGATGCCGCGCGCCGCGACATCGGTCGCCACACAGACATGCGCACGACCGTCGCGCATGGACTGCAAGGCGTTCGATCGCTCCGACTGCGCCATCTCTCCCGACAGGGAAACGACCGAGAAGCCGCGATTGGCAAGCCGGGCGGACAGGTGCCGCACCGCCTCGCGAGTGTGGCAGAATACCAGCGCACTCGCGCTGTCGGAATCGAGCAACGTATTGATAACGGCATGTTCGCGCTCGTCACGCCGAACCAGCATCATCTGATATTCGATATCGGCGTGCTGCTCGGTAGAAGCTGTGGCCGCGATGCGCACCGCGTCCTTCTGGAAACTCCTGGCCAGTTCCGCGATCCCGCGAGGGACTGTCGCCGAAAACAGCAGCGTCCGGCGCTCTTGTGGCGCCGCGCCGAGAATAAATTCAAGGTCCTCGCGGAAACCCAGGTCCAGCATCTCGTCGGCCTCGTCGAGGACGATCGCACGGATCGCGCCGAGATCGAGCGTCCCCTTGTTGATGTGGTCGCGCAGGCGGCCGGGCGTGCCGACGACAAGATGTGCACCGCGCTCCAAGGCACGGCGTTCCGTACGCATATCCATGCCACCGACACAGGTCGCGGTCTGGACGTACGTCGCGGCATAGAGCCAATCCAGTTCCCGCTGCACCTGGATCGCCAGTTCGCGTGTCGGCGCGATAACCAGTCCGAGAGGACGCTCAGCCGCCTTGAATTTTTCGGTATTGCCCAAAAGCGTCGAGGCGATCGCGATGCCGAAAGCGACCGTCTTGCCGGAGCCGGTTTGTGCCGAAACCAGAAGGTCGGCGTCGCCATGACCGCCGTTCGCCATCTCCATCTGGACCGGCGTCAACTGGGTGTAGCCCTTCGCTTTCAGTGCAAAAGCGAGGTCTGGGTGGATGGCATTCGGAAAGGAAAATGTCTCGTTGGCAGGCGTCATGGTCGCGGTCTCTGTTTGAAGCCGCATATCATGATAGCTGCCCGGGCGCCTAATGACGTTCGTGGGCCTCTCCTAAGAAACTGACACCGATCGTCCAATGACGCTTGTGTTGCCGTCGCTTTGCATCTGCTCTGCGATCGAAAATTCGTTGCCGAAGGTCGTGGTTCTGACGCCGCCAGAGCCAAATCGCCAAATTAAAGATGTCACTTATAAGTTATTTTAACAATATATAAAAAGCAAAGACTAAGTTTTTATTTTTATAATTAAGTCAAACATCTCCTGCTGTAAGAAATAAAAAAATTTTTAAATACTTATAATTAACTGACCCGGTTAAGTCGTACAGGAGATATTTTGAATGGCGCAAGAATTATCTCAAGGATTATCGTCGAGCGCCTATCTTTTGAGAGCCAACCAGGTTACCTTGGCAATGTCGCATCCGTTCGCGGCTTCAGAAGATATCGAGAATCCGGCCACTCCACGACTGCCTCGTTATCCGGCGCGTCGTGAGGGTTCTAGCTATCGCGCCCGACACGAAGGCAAGGGCTCAATGCTCTTGAGTTTGATACTTGGTCGCTAACGAATTTTTAGGCGGGCCTCTCGTCGACCGCAAGCAATAGGAGTTCATTTGATGATTACCTATGTCAAAAATCCTGATCTGACGCCCACGGCCAAAGATACAGAACAAAATCGCTTCGAAACCATCCGCAAGGCGGCCGCAGATCGGCACAAGAAAGCAGACACCGACGGCGCCCGGCGGCGGACTCGCCAGACGGTCGAGGACAACCGCCTCCGATAAAAGGGTAGTGCGCCCGCTTGTATGCAGTCATATGGCTTCTGCCTGCCGGCCTTTCGCGTGGCGGCCGCTCACGCATGGAGAACTGACCGTTGTCGTTGACGCAATCCGCCACTTCCATCTGCCCGTTTGCGGACAACCAACGGTCTTGGCCAGCGGTTCTCGCCAGGTATCGGCAGCCGCGCAGGGCGCGTAGCCTTCTTGAACTCACACTCACACTTTTCCCCTTTATCGGCTTTTGGGCACTGGCCGTAATGACGGTGCATCATGGCTTTTGGTGGGGGATGGCGCTAACGGTTCCCGCGGCTGGCTTCCTACTTCGACTATTCATGATTCAGCACGATTGCGGTCACGGCTCCTTCTTCGCTAACCGCAGGGCGGATGACTGGACCGGTCGCCTGATCGGCGCCCTGACGTTCACGCCTTATGATTATTGGCGCCGGGCGCACGCGGTGCATCATGCCTCTGCCGGCAATCTCGACGAGCGCGGCGTTGGCGACATCACCACGCTGACGGTAGCCGAGTACCGGCAGATGTCGTGCTTGCGCAAGCTCGGCTACAGGCTCTACCGCAATCCAGCCGTGATGTTCGGCATTGGCCCCATCTGGCTTTTCCTGTTCAAGCAAAGACTACCTTTCGGCATGATGCGATCAGGGCTGGAGCCATGGGTCTCGACGATGACGACCAATCTGGCGATCCTGGTTCTGGCTTTCGGCCCCATCTGGTTTGTAGGACTTGCGCCGGTCATGCTGGTGCAGTTGCCGATCGTGGTGTTGGCAGGATCGGCGGGCATCTGGCTGTTTTATATCCAGCATCAGTTCGAGGAAACGCACTGGTCGCAAAGTTCGCAATGGCAATTCCAGGACGCCGCTTTGCACGGCTCCTCGTATTACGTGCTGCCCTTCGGCCTGCGATGGCTGACCGCCAACATCGGCATTCATCACGTCCACCATCTATCGAGCAGAGTGCCATATTATCGGCTTCCGGAAGTACTTCGCGACTATCCGGAGCTGCGGGACGTCGGTCGCATTACCGTCATGGAGAGCTTTCGCTGCGTCAAGCTCGTCCTGTGGGATGAACAGGCCCAGCGCCTCGTTTCGTTTCGTGACATGCGCGCATGCCGTCTTAATGAGAAACATCTCGCCACTATGACGAATCATCTCGCCACTATGACGAATATTGACATGGCTGCAGGCGCCAGGTCAGCGGATTGGCAATGCCGCCACGATGGTCGGTGATGATGGGCGCTTGCAGCCATCGCCGGTCTGTCAGGCATTTGCCGAGCTGAGACCTGGAGCAAAGCGCTTCTTTAGCGTGATGTCCTTAAGCACCCGGCGCAAATGCGCGCCGGGTGTCTGTTCGGGCGATTATTTCGCAGCCCACTTGTCCATCTGCCACGAAGGCAGGCCACGCAGATCCTGAGCGGAGGTATCGGTAAAGCCCTTTTCGTCCGGCACCTTGCCGCTCGCCTCGTAGACCTTGGCAAGCAAGGGCGCCGATTTCGCGAAGCCTGCCTTGACCTGCTCCCAGCTCAACGGAGCGTCGATCTGCTTGCCTTCAACCATGAAATTCGAGATCTGCAGGATTGCGGCTGCGTCGCCCTCGGTCGGCCAGATCCAGCCGCGGCGGAACAGAACCTCGTCCTCGACGACCTTGGCGCCGAGCTCGGACGGCAGGCCCCAATATTTGTTGACCATGTCGGAGACGGCAGCCGGTTTTTCCTTGCCGAGTGCGACCAGCGCCCGCTGGGCGGCGACCAGGAAGGCCTGGCCGATCGGGGCGTCGTCGGTCACGATGCGGTCCGAGCAGATCCAGAAAGAGCGGTGCAGGTAATAGCCATCCGGATAGAATTTCGACTTCTTGACGCTCTCGAGCAGATGTCCCGCGCCTTCGCCGGCGGGGCCGCTATAACCGTCCTCGGTATAGCCGAATGAATTCATGATGCCCTTGACGCCGATCTCGGCCTTGGCCTTGAGGAAGGCCGGATAAATGGCGATGGCGGCATCCATGCCCTGCGGCACCGATGCGGCCTGCGCCTGCGTCGGCGTGTTGACGATGGTGATGCCGAAGGCCTTCGGATCCGCATTGCCGGTCTCGTAGAGCAACATCTGTGAAAGGGCGTTGTAGGGATCGCCGCCGACCAGCGCGCCGACCGTCTTGCCCTTCAGGTCCTGGATCGTCTTGATGTCGGAGTCCGCGCGCGTGCACAGCACCATGCGCAGGTGGCCTTCGCCTACCGTCAGGATATTGATGGGTTGCTGCTGTGCCAGAAGCCTGACGATCGGGGTGTTGCCCCACATGCCGATATCGAGGTCGCCGGACAGGAAGGCTTCGACCATCGGCAGGGCTGACGGGTAGTCGCGCCAGTCGACTTCCAGCTCGTAGCCGAGTTCGCTTGCTGCCTGTTCGAGCATCTTGTCGGCGATCATCTTTTGCGTGATCGGCGAATTTCCGGCAGCAAATGGCTGGCGCCCTACGGAAACCTTGGCTTTCTTCCCAGCCTGGGCCCGCCCGATCGAAGGCAGCGCGAGCATGCTGGCGGCGCCAGCCATGAAGTGCCGCCGGTTGAGGCGGAATGGATTCAACACAGTCATCAGTCTTCCTCCCTTGGTTTCATTTCATCGTTGCGCGATAGGCTTCTTCGCGGATCAGTTCCCAGATCTCCTGGGACAGTTCGGCAAACCTTGCGGATTTGCGCGTTTCGCCATTGCGTGGCCGTGGCAGGTCGATATCGACGATCGCTTTCAGCCTTCCCGGATGGCTGCTGAGGACGACGACGCGATCGGCAAGAAACACGGCCTCGTCGATGCCATGCGTGACGAACATGACGGTCCTGCGCGTCTCCTGCGCTGTATCCTGACCCCAGATACGAAGCAGCTCTTCCTGCAAAATGATGCGGGTCTGCGCGTCCAGCGCGGCCAGCGGCTCGTCCATCAGCAGGATGTCGGGCTGGTTGGCGACCAGCCGGCCAAGCGCGACGCGCTGGCGCATGCCACCGGACAACTGGTGGGGATACTTGTTCTCGGCGCCGGAAAGACCAACGAGCGCGATCGCGTCATCTACCCGCTTGCGGCGCGCTTCGCTGGAGACGCCCTGGCCGGGCTTGCCGTAGAGCAGGCCGAATTCGATGTTGCCGCGCACGGTGCGCCAGGGAAACAGCGCATAATCCTGGAACATCACGCCGCGCTCGGCGCCCGGTCCGGAAATCGCGACGCCGTCGAGCAGGATTTGTCCCGAAGAGGGACTATCGAGCCCGGCGAGCATATTGAGGACCGTCGTCTTGCCGCAGCCCGAGGGTCCTACGACGGCGAGGAACTCGCCGGCACGGATATCGAAACTGAGGTCGGACAAAGCAACGAAAGCGTTGTTTACGTGCCCGAAGCTTTTGTTGACGCCCTTCAACGCGATCTTCGGCATCATCGTGCGTTACTCCATGGGGTGATGAAGGTCAGGCAGAGGCTGACCAGCCGGTCGAGGCAAAAAGCGACCACGCCAACCGCCGCCATGCACACGACGATGCCGCTGAGCTGGATGCTGTAGGCGTAGAAGACGAACATCATCTGGCCGATGCCGCCGCTGCTGCCTGACTTCGCGCCGACCGCCAGCTCCGCCGCGATGATGGCTGTCCAGGCGACGCCAAGGGCGATCCTCATGCCGACCAGGATTGACGGCATCGCTGCCGGAAGCAGCACCGCATGAAGGCGGGTGAGGGGCGACAGGCCCATCGTGTGGGCGGCGCGCAGAAGCGAAGGCTCGACATTCTTGACGCCGGAGATCGTGTTGACCAGCACCGGGAAGAAGGCCGCGTAAGCGACGATGGCGATTGCCGCGGTGTTCCCCGTGCCGAGCCAGAGAATGACCAGCGGCAGGATGGCGATGGCGGCGACCGGCCGGAAGGATTCGACCACAGGATCGAGATTGCGCTCGACCGAACGGACCGCGCCCATGACGAGGCCGAGCGGCACGGCGACAAGGCAGGCAACGACGAAGCCCGCAAGCACCCGCACGATGCTTGTCGAAAGACCCGCCAGCAATTCTCCGCTGGCGATGAGTTCGCCCGCCGCAACGAAGACCGTGGAGGGGCTTGGGGCGCGCGGACTGCCGGAGAGCCGGACCAACACCTCCCACAAGACAAGCAGTCCGACGGGGGACATGAGGCGGATGGCGAGCCACTTCATGGCAGCACCCGGTCGCGGGACCACGGAGTGAGCCAGGTTTCGGCCAGACGCAGCAGCTTGTCGGTCAGGGACCCGAGAATACCGATGACCACGATGAAGGCGATGACGTGGTCCGTCGCCAGCATGGAGCGGAAATATTCGATGGCATATCCGAGACCGCTGGGTGCTCCGACCAGTTCCGCGGCCACCACGGCCGTCCAGGCTGCGGCCACGGCAAGCCGCAGCGAGACGATGATGGAGGGCAGGGCGCTCGGCAGGACGACATGCAGCACCAGCGGCATCCCGGTCACGCCCATGGTGCGGGCGGCGGCGAGCAGGCGCCGGTCGGTGCCGCGCACGCCTGCGGCGGTTCCAATGATCAGCGGAAACAACGCCGTATAGAACATGATGAAAACCGGCAGCGTGTTGCCGATGCCGAACATGAAAAGAGCGAGCGGTATCCAGGCGATGCCGGCGATCGGCCGCAGCAGCTCGATCGGCAGCTCGAACGCATCTTCCCAACTGCGGCTAAGTCCGATCACCAGTCCCAGCGGCAGACCGATCACCGCGGCCGCCAGCATTGCCACGACAAGCCGCAACAGGCTCGTGAACGCATGGAAGGCGAGGTCGCCGTCCCGAGCGGCATCGAGCAGGGCCCAAAAGACACTCGTCGGCGACGGAAGCAGGAGACGGTTGGAAATGAGCATTGCGCCGACGAACCAGATCCCGATAAAAATCAGCATCGTCCGGAAATAGACGAGAACGCCGTGGGCTCTGGCGTTGCGCGGGGGGCGGCCCGCGGGGGCTGTCCGCACGATCTCGCTCACAGATGCGCCCCGCCGGTTGCCTCGAGATTTGCGCCGGTGATGTAGCTGCCCGCGTCCGAGCACAGGAGCAGCGCCGCCGCCGCCATTTCTTCGGGCCTTCCGGCGCGCCCGAGAGGCGAAAACCGCTCCTGGATGTCGTGCCAGACCTTGGCGTCCTGCCGACGCCAGCGATTGCGTTCCGTCGCTATGAGGCCGGGCGCCAGATTGTTGACAGTGACGCCGTAGCGGGCGTTGTCCCGCGCGAGGTTCATCGCCAAATTTGTCTGGGCGCTCTTGAGCGCCGCGTAGACCGGTTGATCGGCGTCCGGCTTCATCTCGTTGATGCTGCCGATGGTCAGGATGCGTCCCCAACCCTGTTCCCGCATTCCCGGCAGCGCCGCCTGCAGCAGTTCGAGTGTCGCGAGGAAGTTGATGCGGACCTGCCGCTCCATCTCCTCCATGGGATAGTCGTCAAAGGGTATCCGCTTTTGCACCGACGCGCAGACGACCACCACATCGATGCCTGAAAGCGCGGCGCGGGCGGTTTCGACGCAGCGTCTCGCCTCGCCGGTAACGGAGAAGTCCGCTTCGACTGCGACCCCTCGGTGCCCGCGTGCTTCGATCTCCCCGACAACGGTGGCGGCGGCATCGGGCAGGCCGAATGCCGCGTCGGCTGCCGCGGAATAATGCACGGCAATGTCGGCGCCGGCTTCGGCAAAGGCCAGGACGATGTCGCGGCCGATGCTGACGCTTCCCCCCGTCACGAGCGCGCGTCGGCCCTCCATGGAAAAGCGGCGCGCCAGCCGCCGGGCGTTGGACGTCGCGATATCGGTGTCGTCTTGCGCCATCATCGTGCCCTGAGGCTGACAAGGTTATGGACGTGCACATGCTCGCCCTTCACGACCGGCGCGGTGAGTTCACCAATGATCTCGCCATATTTGCGGACGCGATGACCGGCCGTCATATCGTGCATCGCCACCTTGTGGCCGGTTGGCAGCGCCGTTCGGATGTCGACCAGGCAAATGTCCGCGCCATTGAGCGTCCGGATGCGTTCGCCGGCGGCAACGTCGCGCAGGACGACGGCGATATCGTCGTCCTTGTGCAGGACCAGCGCATCGGGCCGTTCATTGTGCGCCGAACCGGTCATTGCGCGAGACGCACCGTGACGCCCGCCTCGTCCTCGCGGAGCTTGAGGACGGCGCCGACGTCCTTGTTGGCGAGTCCTCGCGCCATCGCCTCGGCCAATGCTTCAAGCGTCGCCGAGCCGACCGGGGTGGAAACGCCCAACTCCTGGTTCATCCCGATGGCGAGCCGGCAGTCCTTGTGGGCCAGCTTCACCATGAAGCCAGGCTCGAAATCGCCCTTCAGGGCGCGAGCGTGCATGGCAATGGCGAGCTGATTGTTCCAGGCCATGGTCGTCTTCAGCACGCTGATCATCGTGTCGAGCGTGAGGCCCGCCTTGCGCCCGGCAACCAGCGCTTCGGAACTCGCAGTGATCAGAACGCTTGCCAGCAAGTTGTTGACGAGCTTCATGGCCTGTCCCATGCCGAGTTCGCCACAGCGGATGAGATCCTGGCCCATGAGGCGCAGGATCGGTTCTACCTGGGTGATGACCGCATCCTCGCCGCCGAGCATGAGCGTGGAGGTGCCGGCGATCGCCTGGTCGACCGTCTTGCCGACGGGAGAATCGATCATGTCGACGCCCTTTTTCTTAAACAGCGCCCCGATCCGCCGCGTCGTGGCGGGATCGATCGTGCTCATGTCGACATAGACAGAGCCTGGCCGGATGTTTTCAAGAATGCCCCCGTCACCGGTCGCAGCGGCCTCGACGTCGGGAGCGTCGGGCAACATGGTGAAGACGATTTCGGCAGATTTTGCTGCCTCGGCGATGGACACCGCGGCTCTGGCGCCATGCCCGACCAGTTTCGCGACCGACTTCGGATTCAGGTCGAATACGATGAGATCGTGACCACCTTTCAAAAGGTTCGTCGCCATCGGTGCTCCCATGGTGCCGAGCCCGATAAAGCCAATCGTCGTCATCACGTTCTTCCTGTCCTGTTAGGCGTTCGATCTTTGATCAAACCTTTGTCCACTAGAGAGACCCGAGAATCCGCGTCGGCACTTCCAGCCCTTCCTTCAGCACCTCGCCCCATGTCAGCTTGCCGTTGCAAACTTCGACCAGGGAAGCCACCAAACGCGATCCGGCATCGGCGATGCTCTCAACACCCAAAAACGTGTCGCCGGCATCGAAATCGATCTGCTCGCGCAGGCGCGCCGTTGTCGCCGGTTGCGCGGTAATCTTGAGGGTAGGGGCGATGGCGTTGGTGAAGCTGTTGCCGGGGCCTGTGGTGAAGAGCATGATCTGGGCTCCAGCGGCGGCGAAGCCGGTCAGCGACTCGGGGGAGAAGGACGGACCATCCATGGCGTGGACGCCCGCTCCAACCGGCTTTTCTCCGACCGAAACCAGGCTCTGGATCGGCCGCGTGCCCGATTTGACGATTGCGCCCAGAGATTTCTCCTCAATGGTCGAGAGCCCGCCGCGAATGTTCTCTTCGCCCGGATTGTTGCCGGTGAGGCTTTTGCCGGAGGACCGCGCCCATTGCTCCCGCCGCTCAACGGCGGCGACGATCGCCTCGGACAGTTCCGGTGTCTTCGCCCGCTTTGCCAGCAGATGCTCGGCGCCCAGCCATTCTATGGTCTCGCCCAGAATGATCGTCGCGCCGAGGTCGGCGAGCCGGTCGACGGCGGCGCCGACGACCAGGTTTCCCGCCACACCGGAGCTTGCGTCGGAATGGCCGCATTCAATCCCGATGATCAACTCGGAGATTGGGGCCTGTTCGCGCGGTTGATCGGATATCAGCCGGGCAAGCCGGGCGGCGCGGCGGATGCCAAGATCGACCAGCGCGAGCATGTCTTCCTGGGTCTCGGCGAATGTAACGACGTCACACGGCTTGCCGATTTGGCTAATCCGCGCCGTGACGGCATCAGCGGACATCTGGTCGACACCGACGACGAGCACCGCGCCCACATTGGGGTTTTTCGCAAGACCGATGAGTTGGTTCATGTGAAGCGAGAAGTCGGGCTCGATCTGACCGCGTCCGGCATGGGTGGCCGCCAGCGTCGCGCCGAGAATGTTGGCGGCGATGCGTTCCGCGGCGCGTGCGGCCAGGCCGTTGATGCCCAGAACCAGCATATGGTTGCGGATACCGAATTGCCCGTCGGTCCGGCGATAGCCAAATATCTTCGCACCATCGACGTCCGACACCAATTCGTCTCCTGCCCTCGGTCCTTAATCTACGAATTGGACCATATTTGATCAAAAAATATCATGCAAGAGCAGAAATTGACAATTTCCAGCGGCTATGCATGCTGGATTTGCTCAAATCGGGATTTGGCATGGCAAGAACATCCGACATCGGACAGCAAATGCGGAATGACATAATCGCCGGCGCTCTGCCCTTTGGAGCCCGCCTGCGGATCGATGAACTGGCGCACCGCTACGGCGTCAGCCATATGCCGGTCCGGGAAGCATTGCGTGTCCTGCATGGCGAGGGGCTTGTCGTCATCGAGCCGAACCGCGGCGCCCGTGTCCAGTCAATGGACCGCGGCTTCATCGAGGATCTCTTTGACATTCGCAGCGCTATCGAAACCATGCTCGCCAAGCGCGCCGCCGAGCGCCGCACGCAAGCCGATATCGCGAACCTGCAGGCGATCGAGGACGAACTCGAAGCGCGGGTCCATCGCGGCGACTATTTGATCGTGCCGGAGGCGAACAAGAACTTCCACAGTGCAATCAACGATGCTGCGGGCAATCCGGGAGCGCTGTCGATCGTCGAGCGCCACTGGCTTCTGATGGCGGCGCTCTGGCAACGTCTCGGCGTCGAGGAAGGACGCTTTCCTATCGTGATCGATGATCATCGGCAGCTGATCCGCGCCATCGAGCGGCGCGATGCGACATCGGCCTCCGTGCTGATGGGCGCTCACATAGAACGCGCCAAGCACGATCTCCTCGACCGGTTCCATGAGTTCGAGCAGCGCACGGGAGCGGCCGCGTGACCGCGACGACAGATGGCGACGTCGCGCCTGTCGTCCACAATGAAGATATTTTGGGAGAGAGCCCGTTTTGGGACTGGCGGACCGGGTACCTCTATTGGGTGGATCTTCGCAAGCCTGCGTTGCACCGCCTCGACCCGGCCACCGGGGTTGTTCAAAGTTGGGGGATGCCGAGCTTTATCGGCTGTGTGGTGGGACGCCGCTCCGGCGGGGTGGTCGTGGGGCTTGCCGACGGTCTCTACGCCTTTGCGCCGGAAAACGGAGGCTTGTCGCGTCTGTTGCCGCTGGAGGCCGATGTCGCGGACCATCGATTGAACGACGCCAAGTGTGATGCGCAGGGGGCGTTGTGGATCGGAACGATGCGGGATTTCGGCCGTGCCCCGACTGGCCGCCTCTATCGTATTGCGCCGGATCTGTCGGTTTCGGTCATACGGCGCGACGTGTCCGTCCCGAACGCCATCTGTTTTTCTCCCGACGGCGGAACGCTGTATTTCACCGACAGCCGCCTTGGGACACTTGAAAGTGCGACGCTCGATGCCCAGCGGCAAGGCGTGGCCCAGTGGAAGACCATCCTTTCCGCAAGCCGTTTCCCGGGAAGTCCCGACGGCGCCACTGTCGATGCGGAAGGTCTGATCTGGCATGCGCGCTACGGCGGTGGCGCCATTGTCCGGCTGGCGTCTGACGGCCGTATCGACCGCGAACTCAAGCTGCCTGTTTCGCAGCCGACGTCCTGCGCTTTTGGCGGTCCGGATCTCTCGACGCTTTACGTCACGACCGCGCGCCAGGGATTGTCGGCCGCGCAACTGGCTTGCGAACCGCTGGCCGGGGCGCTGTTCGCTGTCGGGCTCGAAGTCCAGGGCAGGCGCGAGCCGCTTTTTGGCGGCGGATCGGTCAGCGCAGACGCCGGGAACGAAGCGGCATCATTTCCGGGACTGGTTGGCAAGGCCGGAATTGGGAGTAGACGACTTCAAGGCGCATAAATTGTATCTGGCGCAATTGCAAACGGGAGGGTCGTTTACCGCGGATGCGCGTTTGGGGAACGGGAGTGCAAAGCATCTACACCCTGGCGTTGGAGGCCATCGCGGTAGGCCGCAATCTCTCGGGCGTCATTGACAGCCATGGCTTTGGCGAGACCGTAGATTTGGAACGGCTTGCCACGGAGGGCGAACTCGACGTGCCGGTCCGCCATCCCGAACCTGCGCATATGATCCTATCGGGAACCGGGACTCACACACTTGGGTTCGGTGTCCACCCGGGACACGATGCATTCGGCGGCCAACGGCGTCGGCCTGATGGACTCCATGAAGATGCTCCGCATGGGGCTGGAAAATGGAAAGCCGGGCGCCGTCATGGCCGACGCTTGTCAGTGCACTGGTCGCAAGCTGTTTGCTTATCTCCCGCCTCCAGAAGACGAGCGGGAACGATGCCGACCGCCTGCGCAAATACCTTTTGCGGTTCGGGCTGGATTTCGATGCGGTAAAGTCGATCTAATTCAGCGGATGATTGAGTCGGAAGTCCCCAAATGGCTTGCCCCGCTTCGTCAAGCGGTTGATTTTATTGGCTCAGGACATCTATCGGTTGTAGAAATAATGATTTGACTGCAGTCGTTTACCCCAGACTACGAATCTGGGGAGTTCGAAACTCTTCGGGCGCACCAATTCCGCTTATAACTTTAAACAGATGTGAGGGAAGGGCTTTGCCTTTCCTGTCGTGAGGCTGGTTGCAATCTTGAGTCTTTGTTTCGACGCGGTCTGGCATATCGACCATCATCGTTTCGAGGGACAATGGGAATTGTTTACCTCAGTCGGCTTTAGAATCCGCTGCAACCTCGGTTTCTGGCCGTAGGATCCGTTGCCTGCCGGCGTCGTAATTTCTCCGACCACCTCGTAATCCGTATCCACATTCATCCCGAAATGGTGGATGACGGCAGCGGAGATGCTACGCGGTCCCCCCGGCTCGACGAGGAGCCACGCCGCTTCCCGTTCAGTACAGGGCACGCGTGCCACCGCCTCTTCGGCCACCCGATCGCTGCCAGGGTAGCCGCCGATTATCCACGCCTCGCCGATGGGTTTGGCGCCGATTGTGTAGAGCACAGTCGGCGAGTGGCCCGTCAGATCGATCATCGGCGTACCGGCAGTGAAACCCGCATGTTCGATCAATTTGGTAGTTTCGTTGAAATACCGCGCAAAACCGTCCTCGAGAAGGAGTTTGCTGCCGCCGACATTCGTCACCTGGGTGTTGAGACGCAGCGGTTGCGGTTGCCGGTAGGGAGCCTCCGAGGCGGCATAGGCAGCAAGAAACGCAACCAGCTGGCACAGCATCGCGACGGGCAGAAGGGGGCGCCATGAACCCACCCGCTCCACGACGAGCAGCAGCAGGGGTACAACCGAGGCCACCCAGAACAGGCCGGCCGCCACCGAACGGCTCCAATAGTTGTCGGCCGTCCCGAAGACGAAAGCGTAGGGCAACATCAGCAAGGCGATTGACAGCGCCAGACGCCGCACGACCGCCTTGGAGAATATCTCGCCGCGGATCAGCACAAGGCATGCCACCGCCGCTCCAAGTGGTATGGAAAGCATGATCTTGGCGTCGAAATCGGCCGGGCGAATGTTCGGCAGCCATAGTCCGAAGATCAAAGCGAGCTCAAACATGGCCACGGCGGCCGGTACAAGAAAGCCGAGTATGATCACTGCCCGATTTCTCGATGCGCAGAGGCAGACGCCAACGAATGTCGTCAGGGTGCCGATCGCAAAACCGATCTTTGCCTTCGGAGCGAGCCCGAACTTCTCCCACCTGAAAAGGGTTTGCGCTTGACCGCTGCCGAGAGCGTCGAAGCTCGTGAGGCCAGCCTTGAGCCGCCAATATGTACCCTGAGGGGACCCGTCGATGAGCAGGGACGCTATCAGGAGCAACAGGGCGGCGGTGAGCACGGACACTGATGCCATGCGCACGTTGAACTTCCCGGCAGCGGGAATGTACAGGGCGACAAGCACTGCGAGGGCCGCCGCCGTCGATGGCTTTGCCAGGAAAGCAAGCGCACCGCCGATACCGATCGTTGCCCAGCCAGCGACACTAACCCTGGAGGGTTGTCGATCGGCCAGAACGATCCCGGCCGCCACGATAGTCACGGCCTGCAGGGTCAAGCCATTGTAGCTTGGCGTAACCAGCCAATAGTAAAAGAAGGAGAACGATCCGGCCGCCATTGCCGCGGTGATGATGGTGCGTACCCACGCGGGCATGGCGTCTGGTCTGACTGGATGGCGGAAAAGCAGAGCGGCGCAAAAAACCCAAGCAAATCCAAATGTGAGTACGATGTTGGCTTGACGCAGCAGGACGATGTCCCCACCCAACAGCCGGTAGATCGGATGGTAGACGAAACCGAACAGCGTGACTGAAACCGGATAAGTCCCGGGAGCAGCGATCCAGTTTAGGTAAAAACCTTCGTCGGTGATGTCGATGCCACGGCGGGCAAGCAGCAGCATCCAAGCCACAACGGCCAAGGTCGCCAACCCCGACAAAATCAGAGCGACAAAGTCGGCGGTGGAACGATTTTTTGAATTCACGGCAAGGCTCGGCTGCGCTGTCGGGGTCTATAACGCAAAAAAGCCCTGCTGACGCAAGCCAGCGGGGCTTTGGTGTTTAAGGGTGGAGCTGCCAGATTGCGCTTTGTCGGATACCATCGAGGACGATAATCTTGTTCATAGCCTCAAGGCTCGCGACCGCTCAGGCGGCGTCGACTGTATCCAGCAGGCCGGTGAGGTAGGCTTTGTAACTGCCATTCGGATAGGTCGCGATCGTCGCCCGCAACTGCCCGGACGTCACAAAACCCTTGCGTAGCGCCACCTCTTCGGGACAGGCGATGCGCATGGCGGCTCTTTTTTCCAGCACACGGACAAGCTGGCCGGCTTCGAACAGGTCGTCCGGCGTGCCGCCGTCCAGCCATGCGATGCCGCGCATTATCCGTTCTACATAAAGCTCGCCAAGTTCCAGATAGGCCCGATTGATGTCGGTGATCTCAAGCTCGCCCCGCCCCGAGCGGACCTGTTGCGCTGCGATAGTGGCGACACGATTGTCGTAGAAATAAAGTCCTGGGACAGCGAGTTGCGACCCCGGATGGGTTGGCTTTTCAATCAGCGAAACGGCCCGCCCGTCGTCGCCAAGCGTAACCACGCCGAAGCTCGACGCGTCGGCGACTTCATAACCGTAAATGGTCGCGCCGCGATCACGCGCCAGGCCGCGTTGCACCAGGCTCGTCAGCCCCGCGCCGTAGAAGATGTTGTCTCCTAAAATGAGCGCGACGTTTCGCTCGCCGATATCCGGCTGGCAGATGCGAAAGCATTCCGCGATGCCGCCGGGGTTTTCCTGTACGCGCATCGTTATCGAAATGCCGAGATGCGAGCCGTCGCCAAGCAAGGCCTCGAATTGCGGGACATGCTCCGGCGAGGTGACAATGAAAAAGTCCCTGAGACCGCCCAGCATCAATGTTGTCAGCGGGAAATAGATCATCGGCTTGTCATAGACCGGCAGCAGATGCTTGTTGACGCTGCGGGTCAGTGGCTCAAGCCGCGAACCGGATCCGCCCGCCATGATGACCGCACACCAGTTGACCATCTTCTCTCCACCCGCAGCTCAGGGGATGGCCGCGCCACCCGTCAGGCCGAGCCGGCCGAAACTCTGCTTTGACGCGATCCAGTCACGATTGTCGAGATACCAGTCGACCGTCCTGGCCAGCCCGCTGTCGAGGGTCTCCTTGCGCCGCCAGCCAAGATCGCGCTCGGCCCTGGAGGAGTCTATGGCGTAACGGAAATCATGGCCGGGCCGATCGGTGACGAAATCGATGAAACTGGCATATGAGCCGCCGTCGGGGCGCGGCAAGCGTCGGTCGAGAAGTTCGCAGATCGACCGCACCAGCCTTATATTGGACCGTTCTGCAGAGCCGCCGAAATTGTATTTTTGCCCTGGCTTGCCGCGGGTAAGCGCGTCCATCAGGCCCTGCACGTGATCGTCAACGAAAAGCCAATCCCGGATATTTTCGCCGTTTCCGTAAACTGGAATCGGTTGGCCAGCGAGTGCTGTACGGATGACCGTCGGAATCAGTTTTTCGGAATTCTGGTAGGGACCGTAATTGTTCGAGCAGTTGGTCACGATGGTCGGCAGCCCGTACGTCTCGTGCCAGGCGCGGGCAAGATGATCGGCCGACGCCTTGCTGGCCGAATAGGGCGAATTCGGTGCGTAAGCCGCGGTCTCCGAGAAAAGGCCAGTGTCACCCAGGCTTCCATAGACCTCATCAGTGGAAACCAGCACGAAACGGAATTCGTCCGCGCCGCGCCGCGCGTTGCGACAATGGTTGAGTGCCGCTTCCAGCATCACGTACGTGCCGATGATGTTGGTGGTGAGGAAGTCGGCCGGCCCGTCGATCGACCGGTCGACGTGGCTTTCCGCGGCGAGATGAATGACGGCCGTCGGCTGAAAATCGCGGAAGGCGGCGGCCATCGCCTCGGCATCGACAATGTCTGCCTGCAGGAATTGGTAGCCAGGATTGGCTTCACAACCGGCGACCCCACGCAAATCTCCCGCATATGTCAGCTTGTCGATATTGAGAACCGCAGCCCCTTCCGAGATAAAGCGACGCACCGCGGCGGAACCGATGAAACCGGCGCCGCCGGTTATGATGAGGCGCATGATTTCCTACCATACGTTGCCCGCTGTTTGCGCATTACATAGGCCATGGGTAAGGATCAACGGGCAAGGCTCTTTTTCCAGCGTTGACCGAAGACAGGAGAACCTGGTGGACGGCTTCGGACAGACATTCGACGATTGGTGCAGCCACATACCGGGACTGCGGAAGACTGGGGACCGCCAATGGACTCATGTGAAGGAATCGGCGGTTTCCTATCCGCAGGCCGGGCTGGCGCGGCTCGCTGAGATCGAACCGGTTTCCTTCTGGTTCCGGCACCGCAACAACGTAATCGTCGCGGCGTTGAAGCGCTATCCTCCCCACGGCCGACTGGTGGATATAGGAGGTGGCAACGGGTTCGTCAGCCTAGCGATGGCGCAGGCGGGCATTGACTGCGTCGTCGTCGAACCCGATGCCGGTGGCGCTGCAACGGCGGTGTCGCGGGGATTGCCTGTTGTATGCGCCGCGTTCCAGAACCTGGACTTGCGCGCCGCATCGCTGGACGCTATCGGCATGTTCGATGTTCTCGAACACATCGAGGACGAGGGTGGAGTGCTCGACGAACTTTTCCATAAACTGAAGCCTGGCGGCATGATCTACATCACGGTTCCGGCTTACCGGTTCCTCTGGTCGAGGGAAGACGTCTATGCCGGACATTTTCGCAGATATAGCCGCCGCCGCCTCGATCGCGCTCTGCGGCAAGCGGGGTTTGCGCCCCTCTATTCCAGTTACTTCTTTTCGATGCTGGTGCCAGCGGTCGCAGCGTTCAGAAGTATCCCCTCCCTGTTGCGTTTGGGTCGCCGCAGAGCGCATGACATCGATCCCCAGGATCACCAGTTGCCGGGCGGAATAGCTGCATCGGTCCTGAAGGGGTCGTTCCAGGCGGAGGTGCGAAGAATTTCCAGGGGAAGGCGCGTGGCGTTCGGAACGAGCTGCCTCGCGATAGCGCGCAAGCCGGATGGCGGCGGCTCCGAAACTGGCGGTGGCAATGATTAAAAAAACCTACATCGCGGTCGTTGTCCCGGTTTACCGGGGCGAACAGTTTGTCGAAGAGCTGTGCAACAGGCTCCACGCCACGCTTGGGCAGATCGATGCCAGCTATTCCATCGTGCTGGTCGATGATGCGAGCCCGGACAATTCCTGGCAGAGGATCAAGGACGAAGCGCGCAAGGATTCGCGTGTCCTGGGCGTCCAGCTAAGCCGGAATTTCGGACAGCATTACGCAATTACCGCCGGTTTGGACAATGTCGATGCGGATTGGGTCGTCGTCATGGACGGCGATCTGCAAGACCAGCCCGAAGATATTTTGACCATGCACGAGAAGGCGGTTCGGGATGGCTTCGACGTCGTTATCGCCGAACGTTCGCTGAGGACAGATCCATTTCTCCGCAAGATGAGCTCCGCCATTTTCAACCGGTTTCTCAGTCTGTTGTCAGGGCTCAACCTCAGCGCGCGCTATGGCAATTTCCGGATCATGAACCGCAACGCGCATCAGGCCTTCGCGCAGATGCGCGAACACATGCGCTTTTATCCGGCGATCATGCAGTGGATCGGCTTCAGATCGGGATATGCGCAGACCAGCCGGGTAGCACGTCCGCATGGCCGTTCCTCCTATACGCTCGTTCGCCTCATCAAATTGGCGGTCCAGGCGACCGTCGCCTATTCGGAACGCCCGCTCCACGTCAGCATCGTGCTGGGTCTCGTCATCTCGCTGGCTGCGTTCATTCTCGGAGCCTACGTGATCGCGATGAAGCTCTTCTGGAACGTCGATGTCGAAGGTTGGACGAGCTTGTTTGCGACCGTGAGCTTTTTGGGCGGGCTGCAGATTTTTCTCCTCGGAATCGTTGGGCTTTATATCGGGAAGACATTCCAGGAATCGAAGAAGAGGCCGCTTTATCTGGTGAGGGAGCGGGCGGATGGGGCGGTCAATACCGCGATTTTGCCGAAGCCCGTAAAAGCCCTTCCGTCTGCGGAGCAATCGAGACCGACACGCAGATCGACGGCTGACCGCAAGGGATTTAAGGACAACCGATGACCAGCCGATTTTCGAGCGAACGGATCATGGAGTTCTGGACCGAGCAGGCCCTGGCCCACGGCCAGGAAGCAGGCGCCTCATGGTCGGACGTTCGTGTTATGGAGATGGAGGTGCGGGAGATCGCCAAACGCCTCGGTCATGGCATGCGTGTTCTGGATGTCGGCTGTGCAAACGGGTTTTCCACGCTGCAACTGGCAAGGAGTACTGGCATCAATGTGCGCGGGATCGACTACATTCCCGAGATGATCGAGGCAGCCAGGCTGAACCTCGCCGAATCGAAGGATATTCCACAAGCGCAAGTCGAATTCGATGTCGGCAATATCCTGTCGCTTGCTGAAGCAGATCAAAGTTTCGACGCCGTGGTCGTCATCCGGGTCGTCATCAATCTAGAGAACTGGCAGCGCCAGCAGCAGGGGCTCTTGGAATGCGCGCGCGTCTTGCGCCCGGGCGGCCTGCTGCTGCTCTCGGAGGCAACGCTTCAAGGGTTGAGCCGGCTCAACGCGTTGCGTCGCGAATGGGGTCTCGATGACATTCCAATGCCACCCTTCAATTTCTACCTGGATGAGCCGAAGGTGGCGGCGCATCTTGAGGGATCGCTTGAACTGGTCGAAATTGTCAACTTCGCCAGCACCTATTTCGCTGCGACGCGTGTGATCAAGCCGCTGCTTGCCAAACTGGCGGGTGACTTTGTCAATCCGGCGGATCCACTGATGGAGTTCAATCGTTGGATGTCCACCGCGCCGGCCTGGGGGGACTACGGGACGCAGAAACTCCTGGTGTTCAGGAAGAGATGAGCTACGCGCCGCTGGCCACCAGAAGGACGCCGGCGACGATGAAGAGGTTCCCGATCAGCGCGGGCCATGAAAAGGCCTCGCCGAGAACCAGCACCGCGCCGGCGAACACCATCGGATAGGACAGGGCGGCAACCGGAAATGCCAGCGACAGGGGAAGCCGCGAAATCCCGGCATACCAGCACACTGCCGCGAAGACCAGCACGCCCACTCCCAGCATCAGCCTCCAGTCTTGCAGAACCGCCAGCAGGTAGCGAAGAAAATCGCCGGGAACCAGCGGAATGGCGCCATGCGTGCCCAGCCGGCTCTTGATGATCAACTGGGTAACGGTGAGCAGGCAGACCGAGAGCAGGACGAGGCTCAGGCCCGTCGTTCTGAATTCCATGGCAGGCATCCAAGGTTTGGAGAGCGGCGCGGTGCATCTAGCGCGCATTTCATTAATGTTGGAAGACGGCAGCCCGGCGTTGTGAGAGGAACCAGCGTCCACGCATGGCCGGTCCTTGCGGCGCTTTCCATAGCAGGCGCGACATGCCATATGCGTGTCAGTTTTGAACCGGCCACGGACCGCCATGCTCGATCCACGTCAGCTGCTTTCCTACGCATGGGTTTACAGCCTGTTCCGCCGACTGGTCACCGGCAAGAAAGAAAACCGCTATCTTAAGGAATTTCTCCGCATCGTTCCGGGGCAGCGGGTGCTCGACATTGGCTGCGGCCCGGCAGACCTTCTGGCCGACTTCCCCGTGGGCGTTGACTATCACGGCTACGATCATGAGCCAGACTATATTGCTTCGGCGAAAGCCCGTTACGGGGATCGCGGCACTTTTCGCGTGCATGCGGTCACGCCGGACGCCGTGGATGACATCGGTACCTTTGACGTTGTCATTGCCACCGCCGTCCTGCACCATCTGACCGACGAAGAAGCCGGTACGCTTCTGGCCGGCGCCGCAAAGGTGCTGCGGCCCGGGGGTCGCCTTGTCACGCTGGACGGCGCCTACGTCGAAGGACAGGCCTGGCTGGCAAGGTTGCTGCTAAAGCTGGATCGTGGCCGCTTCGTGCGAACGCCCGATGCTTATCTTGCCCTCGCACGGCGTCATTTCGGGCATGTGGAAGCGACGGTCGTGCATGACCTCATTGCGATACCATACACGCATATTATCCTTGAGGCGGCCGATCCTCTCCCGTCCCTGTAACGGTGGGCTTCACCTAAGGCGCTTCATTCGCTCTTGAAAAATAAGAATGCACCGCATCGATCACCCGGGTCGCGGCGTCGCCATCCATGCCATGATAAAGCGGCAGCCGCACCAGGCTCTCGGCAACCCGTTCGGTTGTCGTCATGGGGCCAGCGGTGCGGCCGTATTTCTGTCCGCCGGGACTTGAATGCAGAGGAACGTAATGAAACGCGGACGAGACGCCGGCCACACGCAGAGCATCGATGAATGCACCGCGTTCCGCGGCGGTGCCGAGCAGCAGATAGTAAATGTGACCGTTGTGGCTTGCGTAATTGGGAATGACGGGACGGCGCACAAGGCCTGATAACTCCAGCCCGGCAAAGCCCCGATGATAATTCTCCCACGTCACCAGCCGGTCGGCATTGATTCGGTCGGTATGCTGCAACTGCGAAAATAGAAACGCCGCAATCAGTTCGCTCGGCAGGTATGAAGAACCGATATCGACCCAGGTATATTTGCCGACTTCGCCTCTGGAGAACTGGCTGCGGTTGGTGCCTTTCTCGCGGATGATCTCCGCGCGCTCGATCATGGCGGAATCGTTCAGCACCAGCGCACCGCCCTCGCCGGAGACGATGTTCTTGGTTTCGTGGAACGAAAGAGCTGCGAGATCGCCAAGCGCGCCGGCCGGCCTGCCTCTATGGAACGACCCCAGCGCCTGCGCCGCATCCTCCACGACCATCAATCCGCGTGATCGTGCGACCGCGTTGATGGCGTCCATGTCGCATGGCACGCCGGCGTAATGCACAACGAAAATCGCTTTCGTCCGCGGCGTGATAGCCGCTTCGATCGCTGCCGGATCGATGTTGAGCGTTTCGGGATCGATATCGACGAAGACCGGAGTGGCGCCACGCAAGACCACCGCATTGGCTGTCGATACAAAGGTGAAGGACGGCATGACGACCTCGTCGCCCGGTCCCAGACCGCACAGGATCGCCGCCATTTCGAGGGCAGCGGTGCAGGAGTGGGTCAGCAATGCTTTGGGGGATCCAAGGCGTGACTCGAGCCAGGCGTTACATCTCTTTGTGAATTCGCCGTCGCCCGACAATTTGCCGGTTTTCAACGCCTCGGCAATGGTTTCGAGTTCGTTGCCGATCAGTGGAGGCCGGTTGAAAGGGATCATCTTTTCGGCAACTCAGTTCCACGCAGCGCCATATGCCCTGTGATCGGTCCGGTTGCTAGCACGACTTGACGGGAACAGGCCATACTGCCAGCGCCGGCACGGGTTCGAGTGACTGTGCCGGGCTCCTGCACGGCTGTTGCCTTCAGGCACTGGCATGCCGCCCGGCGCGAACCCGCCGCGCGGCCAGCCAGGTAAATCCGGCGCCGGTCAAAACGGCGACCAGCCAGTAGGGTGCGGTCGGATGGATCTTTGCGAAAAGCAGACCGCACAGGGCCGGTCCGATCACCCGGCCGATGGCTGCGGCGCTGTTGGCATAGCCAAGCAGGGCGCCCCGGGAGTGATCCGCGGAAAGTCGCGAAAGAAGCGTGGTGCACAGCGTCTGGATCGTGGTTATCCCGCCCAGCAGGACCGGCGAAGTGATGATGAGCACGAGAGCGGATTGCGGGAAAATCAAAAAGACCGCTGCCGCCAGGAAGGTCACCAGCACGCCTCCCAACAGCAGGATACCTTCGTCGAACCTGTCGATCAGTTTGGGCAGCAATGCGATCTGGACACCAACGGTGAAAAGCGCCGCCCAAAGAAACAGGATGCTCACCCGCGCGGCATTCCAGCCGAAGGTATGAGACACCCAGAAGCCGGTCATGGCGACCAGACCGGTCTGGATCATGGCCGTCGCCCCGAACAGGCCGAGCAGTTCGTGCCTAGACCAGGGACAGGGGCCGGCCGGGCCGCCCGCATCGGTCTCGCCGGACTGCGCAGCCCCCGGTATTTTTTCCGTGCCGTATAACCCGGCAACCGAGATGAAGGCCGCACCGCTTGCCAACGCCGCCAGGATCCCTGGCCAGAATGCGATGTAGTCCATGTCATGGGGCAGCATCGCGCCGATGGCGGGACCCATGACAAATCCGAGCGCCCACGCCGCGGAGAGCATCGCCATCGCCTTACCGCGCTTGGCGCCGGGGCTGGCGTCGGCGACGGCCGCTTGTACGACGCCGGTGCTGCCGGCCATCGCACCGGCCAGCAGGCGCGACAGGAAAAGGCTGGCAAGGGTGCCGCTGAACGCGAACAGGATATGAGCCAGGACCCTTCCAAACAGCGGCAGGAGAATAACCGGGCGGCGGCCGAAACGATCGGAAAGCACGCCAAGTAGCGGCGCCGAAATGGCGGCCATGAAAGCGTAGGCGGCGGTCAGCAGTCCACCCGTCAGCGCCCCGGCGTCATGAGCCTCCAGGATGAAGGGCAGCAGCGGAAGGATGAGGGCATAACCAATTGAATCCAGCAGGACAACCGAGGTGAGCGCATTCATGGCGCGGTTGCCAGATTTGCCGCTGGTCTTCACACCAGCTTCGCGACCAGCGCGCAATTCAGTCCGCCGAACGCGAATGACGTCGACATCGCCGCCCGAAAATCGATGCCTTCCGCTTTGAGAACCAGGGGCAGCCGGCACTCTTCATCCGGCCTTATGTAGTTCAGGATGGCCGGCGCCTGCTTCTTGTAAATCGCAAGAATAGCCAGCAGGAATTCCATGGCGCCGGTTGCGCCGAGCATATGGCCGTGGCTGGATTTGGTGGCGATCACCCTGTTGTGGTTGAGACTGTCGCCATAGACATTGCGGAACACTTCCGCCTCGGTCCTGTCGTTCAGGATCGTCCCGGTGCCGTGGGCGCTAAGCAGGATCGGCTCGTTCACGTCAAGGCCGGCGTCCCGGTGAGCCGCCTTCACCGCGGCCGCTGCTCTTTCCGCGTTCGGCTTGGTGATATGCGCGGCATCCGAGGTCGCCCCGCTGCCGGCTATTTCGGCGTAGATGCGCGCACCGCGCTTTTGTGCGCTTTCCATGTCCTCCAGGATCAGCGTCGCTGCGCCTTCGCCGACGGCGGTGCCATCGCGTTCGGCCGAAAAAGGCCGGCAGGCGGTTGGCGAAAGCGCCTGCAGCGATTCCCATGCTCGCAGACTGCCATAGGTGAGGCTGGCGTCGCTGCCGCCGGTGATCACCATATCGGCGCGGCCGCTGCGGATCAGGTGCATGCCCTCGCTGACCGCATGCGCGGAGGAGGCGCAGGCGCTGGAGAGCGCATAGGCCAGACCCTGGATGCCAAACAGGATGGAAATATGCGAGACGCCGGCGCTGCCCATGATCCTCGGCACGGTCAGCGGATGCAGGCTGGAGCGGCGCTTGATGAAAAGCTGATTGTACTCCTGGTTGAGCGTGACCAGCCCGCCGCTCGTCGTCGCATAGAGGATCGCGGCGTCGCGAAGCGCCGGATTGCCGATCTCGATACCGGCGTCGGCCAGCGCCTCGGCAGTCGCCACCGCGGCCAGATTCGCGAAAGGATCGACGCTGTTGATCTGCCGGGGACCGAACCGCTCGCGTAGCTTCGGCACCGGATCGTCCTTGATGCGGGCGAGAGGCAGGGAAAAATCCATTCCCTCAAGTCCGGGCTCGCTGATCGTCTCTTCGGCGATTCCACACACGCCGTTCATCAGATTGGACCAGGCGGTCGCCGTGTTTTCACCCAGGGCCGAAACGGAGCCCAGTCCGGTTACCGCCACTCGGCGCATGTCATCTCCGTTCGATCCACGTCTGCGTCATCGATGCCATTCGCCTGCCGCCACTCAGTCTTTGCCCAGCACGCCGAATTTCTTTTCGCCCGGTGGTTCATTCATGACGCCCTCGATGTAGCGGCAGACCTCTTCCACCAGGAACGGGCTTTTCTCGACGGCCGCGTCGCCATATTCCAGCGCGATCCATTGCTGCACCGGCAGCTTGACGCCACAGGTCCGCTCGATCCGGTAGCTGGCGCGCAGCAGGTCCAGGCTGTCGATATCCAGATCGTTGAGCAGATGTGTGCTGCTGGCGACGGTATTGGGTTCGACCCCGCATTCTTCAAGAAGCGCAGAACGAAGCAGATCCAGCGTATCCATGGTATATTTTCCTCAGCCGCAAGGGATCCCGGCAGGACTTGCAATCACAGGGCTTCGAACCTCTTGGCCAGAAAGCCGAGATCAGCACCAGTATCGGCTGCGGCCGCCGACCAGTTTCGCATTGCCCGCAGAATCTGTCTCTGGCTGGATGTCCCCATGCCGTCGGGAACATCGCCCGGCAACTGCTCGATCAGCCCGTTTCCGAACGAAAGCAGTGCCGCACACAGCGTTTCGGCGGAGGCATCGGGCCTGTCCAGGCAGACCGCCCGCACGAGTTCGGCGCTGCCGATATTGAACACCGGGAGCCCATGCTGCAAGGCAAAGGCAAGCTCGTGCCCTGGAGCGACGCTTGCGCCTGAGCCAGGAAACGCATGCCCCATCTTTTGCAGCGTCTCGACCAGAAGCAGCCTCAGGGCCTTCAGATATTCAGGCTGGTTACCGGCGCCGCCAATGTCTTCGAGGATGCTCCGGATGCCGGTGCCGGCGCTCCAGAAGAAATCCACCAGATTTTCGAAGGAATTGCTGATGACGAGCGTGCTGCCGGTCTCGGGATCGGCCAACCCCGACATGGAGGCGGCGTCTGAAGTCGGTTCCATTGTCATGCTTCCTCGACTGCGGCGTACAAGAAACCATGCTGCAGCAGCCTCAGCGCCGTAGCAGCGTCCCGTGGCGTCGCAAAATCGTTCGTCGCATTCGTGCCGGCCGTTTGCAAATGATCGACAATCGCCGAACCAACGACCGCCGCCGCGTCCTTGAGATGGAGGCTGGTCGCATTGGGCAGGAAGCCATGCGCCCGGACACCCTGCGCCAGGGCCAGCCGGATCGCAGGCAGCCGGTCGGAAGGAAAAATCCGCCTTTCAAAATAGGCGTTCACGGCCTCGAAGAGGGTCAACTGACCCGGCTCCTTCGAAAGCCCGCCCGCATCGAGGTTTTCGTGCAGCGCCGTCAACAGCGCCACACCCTCCCGCACCGCCGGCCGTTTCGCATCGACGGCGAAGTGGCTCCAGCGTTCGAAAATCCATTTCATGTTGGACTGCACATGCCCGCATGACGCCATCAGCACATCCATGGCGGCCATCAGCGCCAACTGGCCGTAAGCATAGGCGGACTCGGCAAGTCCCGCCTTGACGGCGAGCCGCAGGAACAGGGCGTTGAACAGATAGTCCTTCAGACGGGATGCCGCCGTGGCGCCGCAAAGTGTCGCCAGTCGGTGATGATAGCTTTCGCCATCGCTGAACGGCACGCCGTTGGTGATCCTTTCGAGGTCAACCCACCGGACAGGCATATCTTCGGTCAGCCTGGCATTCAGGACGATGGCCTGCAGGGTGGGGTGAGCCGTGGCGCTCTCGAGCGTGTCGAGCGTTGTCTCGATGTTGGCGCCGCTCAAAAGCTTCAGACCCACCCGCCGCTGCTGGAAGAAAAGCATGTTCGACGTCGCGTGGTTTTCGGGCAAGGGACCGTCCGCAACCAGCATGATGTCGATGTCGCTGGTGCTTGACGCCAGGCCCCGCGCGACCGTGCTGACATAGAAGGGCCGATGCGACGGGTCGCTGCGCTCCAGCACGAATTTCTCGAATTCGGCCTTGTCGAGACCCTGACTGGCGAAGAACTGGTCCACGTTGTGGCGGCCTCGCCGCAGCGTATCATCCTGGTAGGCCGATAGTTCCTCCATGACGATCATGCCGGCTGCTCCTCGCCCAGCCATTCCGGCACGCGGTCGACCAGAGCGCGGGAACGGTTGCGGCCGATCCAGTAATCGACAACCGAAGGCATGTAGGATTCGGGTATCGGCATGGCGTTGCCGAGCAGGCGCGGCTCGATGTCCCGGCCGCTGCCGCCATGGGCGATATAGCCGGCCATGATGTCGCTGATTTGCTCGACCTTGGAGAACTGCTGTTCCATATCCCAGCTTTTCGAAGCTTTCATCAGGAAGCGGAATTGCCTCTCGCTGATGATCGAGATCTGCGGCAGGGCGCCGAGACCTGCCGCGGCTCGTGTGTCATTGACCCGGGCCGAGGTGATCTCGGCGAACTTTGCCAGTCTGATGGCGTTGTTGCCGGAGGCGACGATGAGCCTCAGCACCGGGTCGGCGTCTGAAAGCTGCCGCGCCGCCAGCTCGATCTCGCGCCAGACGATATCGATGGGCACCGTATCGACCGTGTAGGTGCGCTCCGCGATCAGGCACGGCACCTCGGCCATGGCGATCAGGCTCATCATCGGATAGAGGCCGTTGAAGCGGGCGATCCAGCCGTCCGATTGCGAACCCACCACGAGGCTGCAACGGATCGTCGCCAGATAGGCCCTAGCGGAGAAATCATCCAAAAGCATGCGTTCTGCCTGCAGCTTCGTCGCCTCATAGGCGTTGCGCGGTTCCGCATCGTCGCTGCAGAAAGCCGTGGACAGGAAGATGATCGCCGGGCGGTTCCTGCTCGCTTCCACGGCGAGTTGTGCGAACCGCCGCGTGCCGTCGATGTTGATGGGCCCCACCAACCGCTGGGATTTGGTCCAGGACACATCGCCGGCGCAATGGATGGCCAGACAGCGGTGATGCGCACCGACCGCCGCTTGAGCCGCCGCCGCATCTTCGTCTTTCGTCAGATCGGCGTAGACAGGTATTACCCGGGCGGCCATATCGTCGCCCACCGCCTTGCGCAGGCGGTCCATGGATGACGGCTCTCGCAGGATGCAAATAAGCTTCTGCGGCCAGTGTTCGGTCAGTTCCCGCACGAGGAAGCTGCCCACCGCGCCCGACGCTCCCGAAAGGATTATGGCGTCATAATCAAGCACGGGCATCCTCGTGACGGCTTCGCGCCTCGATTTCACGCAGCATCTGGCCGCAGTTGTCGCGAATGGCCTTTTCGCCGAGGGGATGCAAGATGTGCGATAGGGCAGGAACGCCAAGGTCGAACGTCACACTGTACCGAGCGATGACGGAGTTTCCGCTTTCTATCGTTTCGAACGAACCCGTCCACTCTGCAAGGTCGCCGCTGATCTGCTCGAATGTCATGCGATGCACGGCGTCGAAATATTCGTCGGCCTCCGTCCATTGGAGCTCGTTGCCATTGAAAAGCACCACCCATGCCGTGGCATGCGCCACGCCGGGGATATCGCATTGCTCGACGCTAATCACCTGCTCCATGAATTTCGGATAATCGAGCAGGTTTCGGGCGATGGTCCAGACCCGTTCGGCGGATACGCCGACGATTTCCCGTTCGACTGTCACATCAGGCATTGGTATCTCCTTGCATCGATGCAGCGACGTTTTGATATGCTGCAGATGCGAAATATGGCGTCACAGGTCGCCAACTCGACCATTGATTGTCGAAAAGCGCCGGAAAAGGGTGAAGGATAAGGCGGCTCGGTGACAAGCATTGCGCGAAACCCCGTGACAGCGGAAAGTTTCCCAGGCTTTTCAATTGCTTTTCATCTTGCATTTAGAAGCGGCCAGACGCCAATGTTCGTCTACTTTTTGAAACTTTTCCAAATAAAAGCCGGCTATGTCAAGCCAAGTACAAAAAGGTTTGATCGAAATTGCAGCGCACAAAAAATAACAAGCGGCCGTGAGTAAAAGTTGATTTGCCTTGTCAACACACACCGCCCGCCCGAAATACTATATCGTCGGATCGACGCAACGGTTGCACGCGCTGCCTTCATCGCAAATTAAGGGCTGTGACGGATGGTGGCGCGGAGTGGGCGAGCGGACTTCCGGTCGCAGTTTTCCGGTAGCGGTTTTCCATGTTTCCCGAAGGATCTGAGATCGTTCTGTCGATGGTGGTCGCAACCCTTGGCCGTTCCGACGAATTGTCGCCGCTGCTGCAGTCTCTCTGCGGGCAAAGCCGGCGCGATTTCGAAGTCATCGTCGTCGATCAGAACCCGGACGATCGTCTCGTGCCGGTGCTCGCCTCCAAGGGAGCGGAGCTGAACATCGTTCATCTACGCACCGACAGGCACGGCGTCTGCCGGGCCCGTAACCTGGGGGCGGCGCACGCACGGGGAGAATGGCTGCTCTTTCCGGACGACGATTGCTGGTATCCGGACGATTTTCTCGGTCGTCTCGATGCAGTCAGGGCATCGCATCCGGCCGATTTCTATAGCGGCAGGGCCGCCGCCCCGGACGGTCGCGACATCATGGGTGCGTTCGAGTCCAGCGCCATGCCGATTACGCGGGCGAATGTATGGACGACACTGATCGAATGGATGCTGACGGTGCGCAAGGCAGCTTTCACCGAGGCGGGCGGGTTCGACGAGAATATCGGTCCCGGCGCTAAGACCCCGTGGGGCGCCTATGAGGTCCAGGACCTTGCGCTCAATCTGCTCGCTCATGGCCGTCGTGGCTACTACGATCCATCGTTGACGGGCCATCACCCCGAAGACCTGAGCGACCGCACGACGGCGACGAACATTGCCAAAATGCGCGTCTACAGCGGCGGTCTCGGCTACGTCATGCGCAGGCACGGATACGCCTTGCCGGCGTTTCTGCCCAGCCTGCTACGGCCGCTTGCCGGCGTCGCTGTCTATACGGCTTCAGGCAAGCCTGGAATGGCGCGAAGGTCGTGGCAGATATTCCTCGGCCGATGGACCGGCTGGCGCGATGCGCCGCGACCCCCGGAGCCTGAAAAGGCGAGGGTATCTTAAGACTCCGGCGCTAGAGTCCGCGCGGTGGCGCCATGGCACATGACGTGCTGTGCTTTCAGGACCTGTGATGACCAAAGGCATCATGTCGAATTCGATCGTCAATGCGGCGGCGGGAATGCTGCTGCTGGTGACCGGATTCTGCTGCTCGGTCATCGTTGCGCGGCTTCTGGGGCCGGAAGCAAACGGCACGATCGCCTTTGCATTGTGGATTGCCGCCACCGGTTCGCTGATTGCCGAACTCGGCACCGGCATTCTCCTGATGCGACTTCTGCCACAGCTCAAGACAGCCGGACTGGACCATGACCGCCGCCGCGCGTTCGCGGCCTATCTGGCCTACCCGGTCCTGGCAGCGACGCTTCTGCTGGCCGTCGTCTATGTCGGCATTTTCCAGGCGCCGCGGGTGGCCGAATGGATCAAATCGACCACGCATGTGGTGATCCTCACCGGTGTGCTGTTGTTGGCGCAGTCGCTGGGGTCGTTCGCCAAGAACTACCTGATCGGCGAACAGCGCCTCGGCACATTCTTCCGGCTCACGCTGATCGGCTCGATCCTGCAACTGGCTGTCGTCCTGGGCGGTGCTATGACATACGGGGTTCTCGGCGCGCTCTTAGGCTACGTCGTTGGGCAGGCGGTTCTGTTTGCATACACACTGAGAATCCTGACGACGCCTCCCCGGAGCGCCGGGCACGATGCCCGCCTTTTGGCCGGCACATCGGCGGTGCTTTTCATCGAATACCTCATCAGTGCGGTCTTCCTGACCCGGCCCGAGCTTTTCTTTCTCCAGCATTTTCGCGCCGTGGAGGAAGTCGGTTTCTATGCCGTGGCGTTGTCGCTCGCCAATCTGGCGCTGCAATTGCCGATCCAGCTCACCGGCAGCCTCATCCCCTTCTATTCGGAGAAGCGCGGCGCCGAAAATGGAACCGTGCCGGCCGAAACCTTCTCCGGCGTCATCCGCAGCTTCGCCTACATAACGCTTCCCATGTGCTTCGGTCTCGCGGCGATCGCCCAACCGCTGGTCGTCGCGGTCTACGGACCGCAATTCGCTCCGGCAGGCCTCGTCGTTGCCATACTGGCGCTCGGCTCGCCGGCCTATGTCTTCATTCAGCTCATGACGCAGTATCTTTATTCGATGGACCGCGTCGGCTACCGGCTCATGGTCAGCGGCATCGGCGCGCTCATCATGGTCGCCGGCTGCCTTCTCGCCGTGCCGCTGTGGGGCGGCGCCGGCGCCTCGGCGGTGCGCGGCCTGGTGTTCCTGGTCATGGGTCTGCTGTTGCTCCGCCACGTCCGCCTGACGGGAGGGCACGAAGCGTCCGGCGCTGTGGTGACAAAGATCGTGCTGGCGGCGCTGGCCTGCGGCGCTGTGGCGTTTTTCATGACCAAGGTGATGGCTGGCGTTGCCGGAATCGCCCTCGGCGTCGTTGCCGGCGCGATAGCCTATGCGGTGATGCTGCGGCTGCTGGCGGCGGTTCCACCGCAGGATGCCGCCGTGCTTGAACGCCTGCTGACCAGATTGCCGACCGGTGCCCGCAAAGTTCTCAGGCCTCTGGTCGGGCTCGTCGTACCGCTGAATTTGACGCGGCAGGCCGCCGAATGAGGGCCATTGGCGACCCTGGGCACGTTGCGGCTCAGTCCGAGCGGGAACCGGCAGCGGCAGCGCAGCCCGTCACCTTCGCGCGCACCGTCGGGCTCTACACGCCGGCGAAAGGCCGGCAGCTCTCCGCCTCGGTGCTGTTCCTCAGCCCGTGGGGGTTCGAGGAGATGTGCACGCGAAAGCTTTGGCGCATCCTCGCCGACCGGTTCACCGAAATCGGCGTCGCCAGTCTGCGCTTCGATTATCCCGGTACCGGCGACTCCCTCGATGCTGTCGATCACGGCACTGGTCTGCCGCTGTGGGAAGATTCGATCGTTGCCGCTGCCGCCGAATTGCGCCGATTGTCCGGCGCACACCGGATCGTCCTTGTCGGCCACGGCCTTGGCGCTGCGCTTGCCGGCATCGTCGCGCCGCGCCTGACCGACGTCGAGGCCATCGTCATGATGGCGCCCGTCGTTGAAGGCCGGTCCTATCTGCGCGAACTGGCAGCTTGGTCCAAAATGGTCGATGAGGGACTTGGTCTAAAGGCAGATCAGCGCATGACCGGCCATATCGCCATTGCCGGTCTCGTGATGCCTGATCAGGTCGCCGCAGAAGTCAAAAAGCTCGCGCTGAGCCGGCTTGAGGAGCCGCCGGCACCGCGAATATTGGTGGTCCAGCGTCCCAACCAACCACGGGACGCCGGCATCGCCGACCATTTCGAAGCGTGTGGCGCGGATGTCGGGCGTCTGCCTTATACCGGCTACGAGGACCTCGTTTCCAATCCAGCCATCGCCAGGCAGCCGGAGGCGCTTGTCGAGAAACTGGTGAACTGGCTGGGCCGGGGTGCCGAACCTTTCGAACCGACCACTTCGGTTCCGGGTCTACCGAAGGAGGTTGTCCTTCACGGCAAGGATTTCATCGAAACGCCGCTGCGTTTCGGCGAAGGCGACCGACTTTTCGGTATTCTCTGCCGCCCTCTGGGGCAACGGCGCGGCGCAACGGTGATCCAACTGGGCACCGCCTATGACCGCGCCGCCGGCTGGGGCCGCTCCAGCGTGGAAACGGCTCGATATCTTGCCTCGAACGGCGTCGCCAGCCTGCGCTTCGATGCCGCCAATGTCGGCGACAGCCCACCGGCGCCCGCGGCGCCGGAACAGGTGTTGTTCGCGGATAGCCAGGTAGCCGACGTGCGTGCGGCGCTCGACCTTGTGAAGGCGCATGAACTTGGATCGGCGATACTTGCTGGCCGCTGCAGTGGCGCCTATCTCGCCTTCCGGGGTGCCGTGGCCGATGCGCGGTGCAAGGCGGCACTGGTCGTCAACCCATACACCTATGTCTGGGACCACGAGGAAATCGTAGACGAAGCGCTACGCCAGACGGCGCGGTCTCTCGAGGACTATCGCAGCCGCGCCTTGCGGGCAGAGACGCTCAGGCGTCTGGCCGCCGGCGACATCGACCTCGCACGCGCCGTACTCAACATCAGCAAGCAGATCGGCCGCAGACTTTCAGCCAGATCGGTTCGGCTTGGTAGCCTCTCCCGGCAGGGGCGAATCCACGAGGCCATTCACGCCGACTTCCGCATCCTGTGCGACCGTGGCGTGCCGCTCACGATCCTCTACAGCGGCGGCGATGTCGGCCTGCATCGATACCGGCTGCATTTCGGCCGCGAGGGCGCCGGAATGAAACGCTATCCGAATGTCGCGGTCGAAATCGTGCCGGATGCGGACCACAACATGTCGCCATCCTTCGCCAGGGTGCTTGTCCGCGATCGGATATTGCAGATGGCCCTGAAGTTCTGAAGGCCGGAAACTGGCTATAATGCCCTGGCCGCGCTCGGCTAGAATTGCACCGTCGATTTCATGTTGATCGCGCGGACGTCGCCGAAAGGTTTGGCCTCGCTTGACCGGCGCGAGAGCCGCACCAGCCTTGGCTCGTCGGGAGCAAGGTTGAACCAGTTATCGCCGGCTGAAAAGCCTGGCGCATCTATCTGCACGCCCTGCGCCAGATGGCTGACCGACAGCGTTAGCAGCCAGCCTTCGGAATCCTCGCTCAGCTCGACCGAAACCTCGGTGTTGCCGAGCGGGGCGGCGCTGCCGAGCGGAAAATGGAACGCCTCGCTGATTACAGCGCCGGTCTGCGCGTCCTTCAGCCGAGCCACCGTGACGTCATGCGAGGGCGGCCCGAACCGGAACGCGTAATTCGTATCGAAGAAAGCACCGAAGATCTGCGTCGCGGGCAGGGTCATGTCCTGCCGCGCGGCAAGAGTAACAATGCTTTCGCCGCGGACCACCGGAACCGAGCCATCGCGCAGGCAGACGAGTTCGATACGCAATTCGCGTGCCGCCGCCGTCTCGTTCAATACGTGTACATCGACCCCATTGGTGCCTTCGTCGGAAAGCAATATCTGCACCGGCCGAAAAGCGCGGCGCAGGGCATGGAACGCCGGCTTTGGTGTGCCAGTCGCGTCGATGACGCCCCAGCCGGCGCCGGGCAGGAAATCCTGCAGGGACAGCACGAGCGCCCCATTGCAGCTGGATCCGGGCCTGCGCCATTCCGCGAACGTCGCTTCCATCACCTCCGCCGAGACTATACGCGACAGGTCGAGATAGAGCGTCGGGTTTTCGCGCCTCATACGGATGGGGTCATGTCCGTAGAGGTCGGCGAGATAGTGATCGCGGATATCTTCGAAGTCCCACGAAGCGCCACGGTCGCGGGGCACGCGCGCCTTCCAGCGCGGATCGTGCACCGCCGGGACCGGCAGATGCGTGTCCAGCGTCGATTGTTCCGGCACATTGGCAAAGGCGAGGCTCTCGGCGGCAAAGCGCACATTGGCCCGGCGCGCATCGTCGAGCGGCCGGCAATAGGCGCCGACGCCATAATAATGGGTCACTCCCGAATTCGGCGAGAACGGCATTGCCCCGCCGCACGGGCTGTTCGGCACGTAGGGCAGATCCGGCCTGATTTCGGTTGCAACTCTGGGGAGGATTTCGTCGGTCAGCGGGCCGGACAACGAAGCCTGGGGCAGCCCGAGCATAGCCGCCTGCTGCGCCATTTCGCTGCCGCCACACAGCACGGCAAGTGAGGGGGATGCGGACGTTCCCTGCAGAAACTGCCGCGCTTCCTGCTCGACCAGCGCCGCGAAGTCCGGATCTTCGGCGGGATAGTCGAAATTGGCGAACATGAAGTCCTGCCAGACCATGATGCCGAGCTCATCGCACAGCCGGAAAAAGTTCGGCGTCTCGTAGGTCATGGTGCCTGGAATGCGCAGCATGTTCATGCCGGAATCCGCGGCCAGACGCAGCCATGGTTCGTAGCCCTCCCGGGTACCCGGCAGGTTCGCCATGTCGGCGTTTGTCCACACCGCGCCGCGGCAGAAGACGCGCTCGCCATTGATGAGAATGGCGAAATCCTTGCCATCCGCGCCACGATCGATTTCGATGCGACGGAAGCCGGTGCGTCCTGCCGGATGCGCTCCGTCCGCGGTAACGATCGTCACATCCTGCAAGGCCGGACGTCCATGCGTGTGCGGCCACCATGCTTCGATGCTGGGCAGCAGAAGCGAGCCCGAAAAGCAGTCGCCGTCACGCACAAGCTCGGCTTCCCGATCAGCGCAGACGACTTTGACTGGTCCGCGCAATCCATGAGCGGAAAAACGTATATCGAGCCGGCCGTTGCCTGCCTCGTCGAGGCCTGCGCGCATGACGACGTCGCGCGGCGCGGGCGAGGCGTCCCGGAAGAGGCGGATCGGCCGAAAAGGACCGGCGGGATGGACTTCCGGGCACCAGCCCGGCATGTAGCCGATCAGCGACGTACGGGTAAGCCGCAACCCCTGCGGCGTAATCATCTGCGGCCGCCAGCGGGCGCGGCGGCCGCGCTGATCCAGATACGGCGCCAGCGCCCGGAAGCAGATGGCGAGACGATCCGTTCCGGTCAATATGACCGGAACGTCCAGAGCCACGAACATCGAGTTTGACGCGGCGACCAAACGGTCGTTCAGGAAGATTTCGGCGATGGTCGCCAATCCTTCGAACCGAAGCGTCGCTGCTCCTGGCGCTTCACCGGCGAGGTCGACCAAATACCACGCGTCTTGACCGTTCAAGGGTTGCGGCGCGGCGCGGTCGAACTTCCCCGCCCGCTCCAAGGCGCCAGCCACCGTGCCGGGCACCTGCGCGTCGATCAGTTTGGCGTTGTCGCACGCGCTTGGATCCGCCCAGGCTCCGGCGGGGGTTACAGCCATTCGCCAACCCCTGTCGAGCAGACGGTCGGTTTGCTCCAGAGGGGAGATGATCATGTCCATGCTCAGCCGATCCGCCCGGCCAGGATGCCGAACAGCCGGTCCCAGGCCTCTGCGGCAGGCTCGAGGATGCCCGCCAGCGGCTCGAATTTCCTGCGGGTGACGGCGCGGGCGAGCTGGAACTGAGCCGACTTGGCGACCTCGGAGACGCGCCGCGCTTCCGTGGCTGCCTCGCTCAGCGACCCATCCGGCGCGATCCAGTCCAAGTGACTTGCCGCCAGTTCGAAATTGGCGCCGAGCTGGCGCAGCGTGTTGAACGCGTATTGGTGGAAGAAGCCGAAAGGCCGTTCGGCGATTTCGGTGACCTGCTCGGGAAAAACCTGGGCGAATGCCGCGACGGGATTGGCCGCCGGCCGGCGGGCAAAGTGAACGCCAAGCAGCCGCAGCGCCTCGACGTGCAGATGATCTGGCGTGGGTGGCGCGGCGGGAAAACGCGCGAACTCCGTGTAGGGCAGGAAGGACGGTTCGTCCGGCGCGGCGTTGTGGTGGAACAGCCCGTCGAAATCGTCGTCCTCCAGCCGGAAGAACCCGCCATTGTGGAAGTAATCGAGACTACGGCCAGCTATATCGAGCCGGTTGACGGCGATCGTCGTCTTGCCGTGCTCGGTCCGGTAGGCGACGCCGCGCGTATCGGGCAGGAAATAGCTGTCCATCTCGACCAGGCAAAGCCGGCCGCGCTCGATCTGCACCGCAAGATGGGTCTCGACGCGGTCGTAAATGGCGAGTTCGGTGCATCTGATGCCGTAGAGCGATTCCAGATCGTCCAGCGGAACCTTGAAGAAAGTGAATTGGTCGCCCTCGAAATCCTGTGTCAGCGTAAAGCCGAGCATCGCCTCGGGCGGCGCGCCGAAGCTGTTCAGCACTTCGATCCACAGATCGACATAGCAATTGGTCTCCGGCCACATGCGCTCGGCATCGTGCAGCGCATGCGGACGGTAGCTCCCGGGGTCAAGCCCGGCGAAGACGGCCTTCTGGCTCAAGCCGAATATCCGAGCGCCTCGCGAACGGCGGTGGGCCAGTCGGCCACGCGCAGCCCGTGATGATGGAACAGCGCCAGCGCGATGCGCTCCAGCCCGAAGCCGACGCAGGCGGTATGCGCCACTTCGCCGTCGCTGGTCGTCAACTCCCAGGTCTTGCCGAAATGGTCCTGATGATAGTTGAAGCTCATGCAGGCGGTGGGCTTCGCCACCGAAGTGATCGGGATCAGCAGCTCGAACTTCAGATTCTGGTCGCGCTGGTTATTCTTCATCATCCGCCCGGCGCGACCGAAGAACGGGTCGTTGGCGACATCGATCTCCACCGGAAGCCCAACCTTCGCCATCAGCTTCTTGCCGCGCTCCATCCACTCGCCACGGAAGGCCACGACCTGCTCGGGCGTGCCCATACGGACGAATTCACGCATGCGGAAAAGCTGCATGCGGGCAGGATCGTTGGACGGCTCGTGACGGAAGCAGTAGGACTGCAAAGCGAATAGCCCGCCCTTGACCGGCAACGGACCGCGCTTGGCGACCGTCGGATAGAGCGGATAGCAGGCGGCCGGCGTCAACACGATGTCGGTCGCTTCCTGCCCTTTTGTCCAATCCTGTCCGGTTTCCAGGCATTGCAGCAGGTTCATGTGGTCGAGTTCGTTGCCGCAGAAGCTGTGCACCGTGCCGGCAAGCTGCGGGAAGCTCTTCAAATAGCCGCTGCCCTCGAAATGCGCCTTGTTCATGCCCGGCGGAAAGCTGATCGCTTCAGCAGCATCGCCGGTCGCGAAGGTCTCGATCAGCGCCTCGAAGCGCCGGATAACGTCCTCGAATTCGCCGCTGCGGCCGTAAAGGCCTTCGACGCCCATATCGATGAGGAGGCCTGACTCGAACAGCCTGTCGAGCAGTGAGGTCTGCATGTCCATTGGATTATCCTGTCAGGCTGGTGTCCTGCCTGTGCGCCAGCAACAGGTTGGACGTGTTGCCCAGTATGCGGTCGTTGGAGATCATCAGCTGCGCCGAATGCGCATCGCGCAGATGCCGTCCGAGGCTGAAGGGCGTGCCGTTCTTGTAGCCGAGGATGCCGCAGATCAGCATGGCGTGATTGATGATGGTGAGGATTGTCTCGGAAGCGCCGACCTTCACATTGTTCATCGCCACCGCGAAGCTCATCGACGACAGCCGGTCCGGATCGGACTTGGCCGTTTCGTATTCGCGCAACCCGGCAATCACGTTCGATTTGACCAGCTGAAGCAGGTTCGACGCCTCGGCCAGCCGCAGCGCGCCGGGCGGCGTGACGCCGGGGCTCTTGCGGGCCGCCGCGCGCACAAAGTTCTGCGCCCGCACCACCGCATTGACGGCGATGCCGTACCACACCGCGCTCCATAGCAGATGCGAGGTCGCCAGCATCGATTGGGCCGCGATTTCGGCGAAAGGCTTGGGCAGGATTTGCTCGGCCGGCGCCTCGCCCTTGAACAGATAGCCGTCGGAGCAGGTGCCGCGCATGCCGAGCGTATCCCAGATCTGGGTGCGTTCGAGCGAATACTGGTCTCTGGTGAAGGCTGTCATCACCTGGTCGGTCGACGCAGCTTCGGCGTTGGCGCGTGAGGTGATCAGGATCGCGTCGGCATATGCGCCATAAGATATGACGGTCGCGTCCTTTTCCAACGTGCAGCGGTCTCCGTTGACCGAAATGGCGCAGATGCTGTTGCGCAGATTGCCGCCGATGCCGCCTTCTGTGGTTGCCGAGGCGAGAAGCAGCTGTTCGTCGCAGATGCGCCGCATGAAGGCGCGATGCCAGGCGCTGTCGGCGCCATGCGTGACGAGGCTCGATAGTTTGATGTGGTGCATGGCGAACATCATCGCCGCCGCCGAACAGGACTGGCCGAGCAGCGAGCAGATTTCCGCGACCTGCGACAGGCTGGCGTCCTCGCCGCCCAGATTGCTGGCGACCTGGATCGACAACAGCCGCTCCAGCTTCATCGCATCCGCCGCTTCCTGCGGAAAGCGCGCCTGGGCGTCGACATCGTCCGCATGAGCGGCCGCGATTGCCGCGACACGCCCGGCGCGTTCGGCCAGGCTGGCGTTGACGGAGATGGTCATCAGGCTGCCGCCGCGCTGCCGGTAATGCTTTCCACGGCGAGCGCAATCGAGTCGATGCTCTGGAATGACCTGCGGTTGAGCAGGGCGTCGGGAAATTCGATGTCGAAGGCTTCTTCGATAGCCAGCATGATCTGCACCGAGGCGAAGGAGGAAAGGCCGGCCTTATAGAGGTCGGAATCGTCTCTCAGTTCGCCGGCCGCCATGGACAGGCCGCCATGCCTGGCCAGCAATTCACGTATCCTCTGTTTCATCGATGCCCCAACCTCTTCAAGGATCGTCTTGCATGGCCCTCAGGCTTGCAGTCGGGACCATACGGCAAGGTTGATAAGATGGGCTAAAGGGGAATGGATAAGGGTCGTTGAAACAAATCGCTAAATTGCTTTGGGTTTGTAGTTTTACCGGGCTTGTATGCCGGCTCGGGGCCGGAAATTTGCCGAATGGATTGAAGTTCGGTTTACCAAACGGTGTAAAACAATTCTGCCCGCTGCTGTGCGGAAGCTATCTTAACCCCACCTTAAGGATGCGGCGCGCGTCGGTGATGGCGAGCCCGCAGCAGTCCTCTGCCGCCTGGGCGGGAGCATGGCCGATTGCACGGACCGAAAAGATGAACCCGAGGCCTTCATTCAAGTCGGAATTCGCCGATAGCCGCCGGCCGCTCGCCGTGCAGGTGGTGCGCCAGTACGCGCCCAATCGCGGCGGTCTGGAAGACGTGGTGGGTAATCTTTCTGCCGAGCTGCGCAAGCGCGGCTACCGCGTACGAGTGGTGACGCTCGACCGGCAATTCACCGCGCTCGACAAGAAATTGCCGGAACGGGAAATGCTGAAGGGTGTCGAGGTGGTGCGCATACCGTTCCGGGGCTCCACCCGCTACCCGCTGGCGCCGGCGGTTTTCCGCCATCTCGCCGATGCCGACATCGTCCATGTCCACGCCATCGATTTCTTCTTCGATGCTTTGTCATGGGGCCGCTTCCTTCACCGCAAGCCGCTCGTCGCCACCACGCATGGCGGTTTCTTCCACACAAGGAAATTCGGCGCGGTCAAGAAAATCTGGTTCCAGACCGTGACGCGCCTGTCAGCCCTGGGCTATCGCTATCTGGTCGGCTGCAGCGCCCAGGACACCCGCGCCTTCCAGGCGATCGCCGGCGAGCGGGTGGTGCAGATAGACAATGGCGTCAACATCGACAAATTCGCCGGCGCCGCATCGGCCTTTCCCGTTCGGCGCATGGTCACGCTCGGCCGGTTCTCGGCCAACAAGCGTCTCGACAATCTGCTCGATACGATGCAGCGGCTCGTCCGGCTCCAGCCAGACTGGCGGCTGGATATTGTCGGCATTCCCGGCGACGTCACCGAGGCCGATTTGCGGCGGATGATCGGAGAGCGTGGCCTGACCGGCAAGGTGGAATGTCATATCGGTCTGCCGGACAGCGCCATCCGCGCGCTTCTCGGCCACTGTTCCTTATTCGCCTCCGCTTCCGAGTATGAAGGATTCGGTCTTGTCGCTGTTGAAGCCATGAGCGCGGGGCTGATGCCTCTGCTCCACCCCAACACCGCTTACAGCGATCTCGCTTCCAGGCATAAAGAGGTCCGGCTCTGCGATTTCGGTGCGCCTGAAAAAGCGGCGGCTTCCATAGAAGCGGCGTTCGCCGAACTGTTCACCGGCGCCAATGCCTATCGCCTGGCCGCGATGCAGGCGGCAGCCGCCTACTCATGGGAGCGCGTCGCAGACCGATACGCCGAACTATACGGACACGTCCTGAAATCCGAGCCAGCGTCCGAGGAGCAGTTGACGCTCCGGCACAAGCGCATCTGAGATCGGTCTTGCAAAAAAGCCCACAGATCGGTTCGGCAGGCGTGCCACGCACGGGCGATCGGTCGCGCCGCCATTTACTGCGGCTGTCGGCAACGATTGTGGCCCTTGCCGTTACGTTCGATGCATCGGCGAGTTGCCTGCGCGGCATAAACCTTTCGGGGGCCGAATTCGGCGAGCCTCCGGGCGTCTACACCAAGGATTATATCTACCCCAGCGACCGCACGATCGAGTATTTCACCGCCAAGGGCTTCAATTCCGTGCGGCTGCCGTTTCTGTGGGAGCGGTTGCAGCCGGAGCTGATGAAGGATTTCGACGGCGCGGAGAAAGACCGACTCGCCTCTGCCGTGGCCGAGCTGAAGACCGCCGGCATGACCGTCATTCTCGATCCCCATAACTATGCTCGCTATCGTGGTCAGGTGATCGGCTCCGACGCGGTTCCGGAAGCGGCCTTTGGTGATTTCTGGAAGCGGCTGGCGGCCCAGTACAAGAACGACAAGTCGGTCCTGTTCGGTCTGATGAACGAGCCGCACGACATGCCGGCGAGGCAATGGTTGTCGGCTGCCAATGCGGCGATAGCCGGGATACGCGAAGCCGGCGCGGACAATCTGGTCCTGGTTCCCGGAACGAACTGGACCGGCGCGCACAGCTGGGAGAGCGGTTCGCTGGAGGAGGCGAACGCGACCGTCATGCTCGGCGTCAAGGATCCTGGCGAAAACTACGCCTACGAGGTCCATCAGTATATGGACGGCAACTTCTCGGGGACCAGCCCGACCTGCGAACGTGCCGGCGATGCGGTGGCCGCGCTGAAAAGCGTGGGTGCATGGTTGGAGAAGAACGGCAAACGTGGCTTTCTCGGCGAGTTCGCCGGCGCTGCCAACACCGAGTGCATGACCGGGATCGCCAACATGGCGGGCGTCGTCAATGCCGACCCGCAGCACTGGGTCGGCTGGACGTACTGGGTCGCGGGCGACTGGTGGCCGGCCACCGAGCCGATGAACATCCAGCCCTCGGAAGACGGTGACAGGCTGCAATTGAAGGCGCTGGAACTAGGCGGCGGCGTGCCCGCGCCATCGGGGGCATGTCCGGCACTGGAAAAGCAGCCGGGCTAGCGCGCCATCGACATTGATTGTGGGCGCGAAGCGCGATGCCGGGCTGCCGAAAGCCTGTCTTCGGCGGTTCGGCTTGTGTTGCGCCGATACGCGTCGGAGCAACCAAGCAGGAACCACAGCAGCGCCGCCGTCTTGATCGAATAGAACGAGTCGCTGATCAGCATCAGGAGCAGCAGATAGACGATCGCCATGGAGTGAAAGCGCCAGGCCCGCGCTTCCGCCAGCGGCGCGTTGACGAACAGCACCCACAGGGCGACGAACCCGCCAATGCCGAAGGCGGTCAGAGAATAGGCGATGCCGGAATCGGCGGTGAACTGGTCGGTGGTTTCGGTGCCCAGCACGACGCCGGCCGAAAGCTTGGTCAGAATGCTGGCGGTCACGGCGAAGCGACCGGAAATATCGTTCGGCCCGCCGCCGGTCACCGAGGTGATGCCATAGATCGCCAACACCGCGAGCAGGATGAAGGGCAGCACGCTCCAGAAGATGCGAGGAATGTAGTTGTAGAACGGGTAGAGCACGGTGATGAGTACGCAGGTGTAGAGGCCGAAGCGGGCGTCAGCCAGCGCGACCACCACGAAGGCGAGGGCGAACACCCACCAGCGCCCGGCAAATTCCCGTCCGCGGTAGAGCGCCCACGAATAGATGATGACGGCGAAGTTGCCCATCGAGACCGGCTCGAGGAACACCGACGAAACCCGGTGCTGGCCGAGGAAGGGCAGGATGGTGCGCGCCTCGGGCCGCACGCCGGAAATGAACAGCCCCTTGGTCTGGCCGTAGAGCTGGTCGACCGTCACCGTGCCGCGTGCCAGATAGTAGCCGATGACGTTGAAATAGGAGATGAAGGTATCGACCGCGAGATATTCGAACAGGCCGATACCGACGACGATCAGCGCGCTGATGACGACAAGCTTGTCGCCGAGCTTTGGATCGCGGATGCGCGTGCCGACAAAGTAGAACGCGATCGGGATCAGGATGTCGCGCACGGATTTCAGGTTGAACTGGCCGCCGCGCAGTGCGAACAAAAAGATCATGTAGCTGACGAAGACGGCGACCAGCAGGTAGAGCGCCGAGCGCCGCGTCATCGCCAGCAGGAACACCGAGCCGACGATCGCCATCTCCGACAGGATGACATAGTTGTCGTTGATGCCCGTGATGCGCGTGTTGACGAAGCACAGCAGGAAGTTGAACACCAGCGCGCCGACGATCAGCAGGGCCGTCAGCAAACGCACGGCCTGAGGCGCGGCCGGGCTCTCGGCATTGGAGAACGATGCCGCAGGAGCGCTGAACGCCGATAAGGTCGTCGCTTGGGCCCAGTCCCGGCTCATGATTGCCGCCGGTTGGTCATGCCGCCTTCCGGGCGGCGACGAGCGTACCGACCAGCTTTTCGCGCCATGGCTCGATTTCGGCCATCAGCATGTTCAGGGTCGTAGGGTCCGCCTTGCCTTGCGAAAGGATGAGGATGCTGTCGGCATATTTCAAAACGATCGGCAGGATTTCCTCGGCCTCGGTTCCCCATGCATCGACGACGAGGAAGGGCTGATTGTTTTGCGGGGCCGCCTCCGGGACGAGCGCCAGCAGTGTCTTTGCCGGACGCGGCTTTTCGCCCAGCCGCGTAAACTCCAGCAGTTCCGTCAATGGATTGAGACCGTAGCGCGTCAGCGGAGCGACCTTGTCGAGGAAGCCGACCGGTTGACGGCCGGTCAGGGACTGGATCGTCTCGAGCCGCAATGTGCCGTCGCTGAAAAACACGTCTTCCCCGGCGCGGTGCAGCGAGCTGGCGATGTCGGCGGCGGCAAGGTAGCCGGCATAGCCTGGTGTCGCGTTCAGCACGGCCACCGCGGTCGCAGAACCGGCTTCGCGGCGGGAGCGCAACAGTTCCATCGTGCGACCGAGGCTGAGTTCGAGCGGTAGGTCGGCCAGCTTTCCTGTTTCAGATGCGCGGCTGCGTTTTAGCTTGAACATCTGCCGGACATTGTGCGCGAAGCCGGCGCTATCCCGCGCTGCGGGAGCTTCGGCAGGGCGTTGTGCCGGCGTTTGCACGACAGTCGCGGCCGGAGCGCCGCCGGATAGCAGGTCCCGCGCCACGGCGACCACGCTGCCCAGCGCAAGGCCGAACAGCAACGACGCGGCAAGGACGAGCGCCTTGGGCGCCTGCACCGGGGTGGAGGACGGGACCGCTGCCGATATGACGCGCGAATTGCTGCTGTTGATATCCTGTTGCCGGCCAAGCTGCTCGGCGCGGGTCAGGAAGGACTGGTAGACCGTGTTGATCGAGGCGGCTTCGCTTTCAAGCTGTGCCAACCTGATCTTGGCCTTGCCCTTGTCGCTGTTGCTTTCGCTTGTTTCGTCGAAACGGTTCTGCAGTGCGGCCACGTTGGCCTTTGCCCGTTCGTAATTGTTGGCTGCGGATTTGCGGATGCGGCCAAGCTCTTTTTCGATTGTCGTGCGCATGCTCGCCACCTGGGAGCGGATGGCGCGCATCTGCGGATGCCCTTCGCCGAGCGTGGTGGAAAGTTGCGCCTGCTGGTCGAGCAATTGCGCGTAGCGTGCGCGCAGACTGGTCAGCCCGGTCGACTGAAGGGCCTCGGCGATGGCGCCAGTCTCCACATCCGAAAGATTGAGCTGGTTCGCCTGTTCGGAGATCGTCTTCTGCTGGTCGGCCACCTGTTTTGCCGCCAGCAACTGCTGGCTCAGTCCTGCCAATTGCTGGTCGCCGACGAGACCTTGCTGGCCGGTGCTGACAAGGCCGTTCTCGGCGCGGAATCGTTCGGCTTCGGCCAGCGCCGCGATCAATCTCTTGCGCAGCTCTTCCGTCTGCACTTGCAGCGCCATGCTGGCCTTGGTGTCGGCGTCGGATTTGGACGTGCTGGATGTGTCAATGTAAAGCTCGGCGATGGTGTTGGCTATTTTCGCCGCCGCGTCGCTGTCACGGTGTTTGACAGTGACCGAAAAGACCAGTGAATCGTCGGCCCGGGCGATGGTCAGGTTTTTGAGCAGCGCATCGACGACGGCATCCGTCCGGTCACCCTCCGCCTGGGGAGCGCGGCCGAAGATCATCTGGCGCAGGCCGCCGCCGCCAGCCAGATAGCTGTCCTTCGTCAGGTCGAGCTTCTTGACCACCTCGCGCAGCAGATCGCGTGATTGCAGGACGTAGATCTGGCTGCCCACAGTCTGTGCGCTGGCCTGCTGGCCGATGCCGGCGTTGCTTTCTGCCCCGATGACGGGGGGNAGGAATGCGAACGCCAGCGCCACGCACAACAGCGTGGTGAGAATCACATAGCCGGCCCGGCGTTTGAGAATCCCGGGCAATTGAAAAATGTCTATGTTCATCGGACGCCGGAAAACCAACAGTGGCCATCCGTTGGGGCTGGCCGGGCGGCGCGAACAGCAGCCGTTGCTTTCATCTCGAATGGAATAGGCTGGCGGCGTTCGCGTCGCCCCAAATCTTTCAACTTATGATTAATAAACTCATAATTCCGCGTCCCGATCTGCGTTTACGGACACGAAGCAAGCTGCTTTGCAGCGGCAAAAGGGCAAGTGGGGGCGAAAAGCCTTAGTTGATGCTGTTCGGCACGTCTGCCGGCCCATCGTCGACCACCTTTTGTCGGTGGAAGATGAACAGCCCGGCGAGCACGATCACCGCCGCTCCGACCAGCACGCGCGGCTCGGGGAATTGCGAGAACAGGAGCAGCCCCAGTATCACCGCCCACAACAGCAGGCTGTAGTGGAGCGGCGCCAGCACCGAAGCTGGGGCAAGCTTCGCCGCGCGCGTGATCAGCAGATGCGCCACGCAGGAAACGACGCCGAGCAACAGCATCATGCCGGTTTCCGGCAGGGTCGGCGTTTTCCAGGCGAAAGGCACGAGGGCGGCGCCGACAAGCAGCGCGCCGATGGTCTGCCAGGTCACCAATGTGGTGTCGCTGGTGTTGCGCAGCCGACGGTTCAGAACCGTCGAGATGGCGAAGGCGATGCTTCCGGCGAGCGCCAGCATCGACGCGGGCGAGAAGGCGGCCGCTGACGGCTTGAGAATGATGATGACGCCGATGAAGCCGATATAGATCGCGGCCTGCCGCCGCCAGCCGACTTTTTCCCCGAGGAAGAAATGCGAAAGCGCCGTCACATAGATGGGGCCGGCCATATAGAAGCTCATGGCGTCGGCTAGCGGCAGATAGACCACCGCCGCATAGAAGAGGCCGGTGTCCAGAGTCGCCATGACGACCCGCAGCAGCTGCAGCCAGGGCTTTTCGACGTGGAAAAGCTTGGCAGCGCTCTGACGGACAAGCATCGGGCCGAGGATGAAGAACGCGCCGGCGGAGCGGATCAACAGCACCTGCCCGACGGAAAAACTGACCACCATGATCTTGCCCATAGCGTCGTTGAGCGAGAACATCATGTCACCCAGCAGCATCAGTGCGATGCCGGCCAGAAGCGTGTTTGTCGTGAACAGGTTGGAGAGTCGGGCAAAAGCCATGTCGGTCGGATACCCGCTAAGACGCGATTGTCAGGTAGTGCCGCCGGCGTCGTGCCGGCGGTTGACGCTGCCGGGCCGCCCGGCGATGGAAAGACTTGTATCGCGTTTTGGCCGTGTGGCGACAATTTTGCCGCGGGAAATGACGCATAGGCGCTCGGCCCGCAGCCGCACGGCTTCCACTGGATTTTCCGCATCCAGCACGACGAGGCTGGCCCGCTTGCCGACTTCGAGCCCCAGATGATCGAGCCCCATGATGGCGGCGTTGACGTTCGTCACCATGTCGAAGCAGCGCGCCATCTCCGCCGGGCTCGACATTTGCGCCACGTGCAGGCCCATGAAGGCGACGTCGAGCATGTCGGCTGTGCCGAGCGAATACCAAGGGTCGAGCACGCAGTCCTGGCCCCAGCCGACACGGATGCCCAGCGCCTGCATCTCCTTCACGCGGGTGAGGCCACGCCGTTTGGGAAACGTGTCGTGCCGCCCCTGCAACATGATGTTGATGAGCGGATTGGGAATGGCCGAAACCTGCGCTTCCGCCATCAGCGGCAGCAGCTTCGAAACATAGTAGTTGTCCATCGAATGCATGGAAGTCAGATGCGACCCCGCCGTCCGGCCTTGCAGGCCGAGGCGCTGGGTCTCGTAAGCCAGTTGCTCGATATGGCGCGACAGCGGATCGTCGGTCTCGTCGCAATGCATGTCGACCATCAGCCCGCGTTTCGCGGCGATCTCGCACAATTCTGTCACCGAGCGCGTGCCATCAGCCATCGTGCGCTCGAAATGCGGGATGCCGCCGACCACATCGACGCCCATGTCGAGCGCCCGCAAGGTGTTTTCCCGAGCTGTCGGCGAGCGGTAGAACCCATCCTGCGGGAAGGCCACCAGTTGCAGGTCGATATAAGGTGCGATCTGCTTTTTGACGTCGAGAAGCGCTTCAACGGCAAGAAGCCGGTCGTCACACACGTCGACATGCGTGCGGATTGCGAGCAGGCCCATCGAAACCGCCCAGTCGCAATAACGCAGCGCGCGATCGCTGACGGCCTCATGCGTGAGCAGCGGCTTCAGTTCGCCCCAAAGCGAGATGCCTTCCAGCAGCGTGCCCGACGCGTTGATGCGCGGGATGCCGTAGGACAGCGTGGCGTCCATGTGGAAATGCGGGTCGACGAAAGGCGCCGAGACAAGGTCGCCAGAGGCGTCGACGACCGTACCGGCTTCGGCCTCGAGCTGCGGCTCGATGGCCGTTATGGTCTCGCCTTCGATCCCGATGTCCGCCGTTCTGCCGTCAGGCAAGACACCGCCACGAACGATGAGGTCGAATGCCATGCGATCCCGCTCAGTCCGGCACTTTGCGCACGGCGCCCTTGTCGGCGCTGGTGGCGAAGGCCGCGTAGGCGCGCAGGGCCTGGGTGACATTGCGCTTGCGCTTTTCCACCGGCTTCCAGCCTGCCTTGTCCTGCGCTGCACGCCGTTGCGCTAGTTCGGATTCGGACACGGCGAGGTTGATGGTGCGGTTCGGGATGTCGATCTCGATGATGTCGCCGTTGCGCACCAGCCCGATCAGCCCGCCTTCCGCAGCTTCCGGCGAGACGTGACCGATCGAAAGGCCGGACGTGCCGCCCGAGAAACGACCATCGGTCAGGAGGGCGCAGGATTTGCCAAGCCCCTTCGACTTCAGATAGCTGGTCGGATAGAGCATTTCCTGCATGCCGGGACCGCCGCGCGGACCCTCGTAACGGATGACGACGACATCGCCCGCCTTGACCTCGTTGCCGAGGATGCCCTTGACCGCCGCGTCCTGGCTCTCGAACACCACGGCGGGACCGGAAAATTTCAGGATGGATTCGTCCACCCCGGCCGTTTTCACCACGCAGCCGTCCAGCGCCACATTGCCCTTCAGCACAGCAAGTCCGCCATCCTTCGAGAAAGGATGCTCGGCGCTGCGAATGGCGCCCTTTTCACGATCCATATCCAATTCTTCCCAGCGCCGGCTCTGGCTGAAGGCCGTCTGGGTGCGCACCCCGCCTGGAGCGGCCTTGAAGAATTCATGTACGTTCTGGCTTTTCGTGCGGGTGATGTCCCAGTGGTCGATAGCCTGGCCGAGTGTTGGCATATGCACGGTTGGCAGGTCGCGGTTGATCAGGCCCGCTTTGTCGAGTTCGCCGAGGATCGACATGATGCCTCCTGCGCGATGGACATCTTCCATATGCACGTCGTTCTTGGCTGGCGCCACCTTGCAAAGCACAGGCACCCGGCGCGACAGGGCGTCGATGTCTTCCATGGTGAAGTCGATCTCGCCCTCATGCGCGGCGGCAAGGATATGCAGCACCGTGTTGGTAGATCCACCCATGGCGATGTCGAGAGACATGGCGTTTTCGAAGGCTTTCTTGGAGGCGATGTTGCGGGGCAGGGCGTTGGCGTCGTCCTGCTGATACCAACGCTGCGCCAGGTCGACGACCACATGCCCGGCCTCGACGAACAGGCGTTCGCGGTCGGCATGTGTAGCCAGCGTCGAACCGTTGCCAGGCAGGGAGAGGCCCAGCGCCTCGGTCAGGCAGTTCATCGAGTTGGCGGTGAACATGCCGGAGCACGAACCGCATGTCGGGCAGGCGTTGCGCTCGATTTCCGTGACGTCCTCGTCGGAAACGCTATCGTCAGCGGCCGCCACCATGGCGTCGACGAGATCCATGGCGCGCGTCTTTCCGCCGAGCACGACCTTGCCGGCCTCCATGGGACCGCCCGAGACGAAGACGGACGGGATGTTGAGCCGCATCGAGGCCAGCAGCATGCCGGGAGTGATCTTGTCGCAGTTGGAGATGCAGACCATGGCGTCGGCGCAATGCGCATTGACCATGTATTCGATGGAGTCCGCGATGAGCTCGCGCGAAGGCAGCGAATAAAGCATGCCGTCATGGCCCATGGCGATACCGTCGTCGACGGCGATCGTGTTGAATTCTTTGGCGACGCCACCGGCTTTTTCGATTTCCCGCGCTACAAGCTGACCAAGGTCCTTCAGATGCACGTGGCCGGGTACGAACTGGGTAAAGGAATTGACCACGGCGATGATCGGCTTGCCGAAATCGGAATCCTTCATGCCTGTGGCGCGCCACAGGCCGCGCGCGCCGGCCATGTTGCGGCCATGGGTGGTCGTACGTGAACGATAGGGAGGCATTAGCTTGTCCTAGCTGGGGTCAACACGCCTTGCGTGGAACCAGAAAACGAGGCCTTATATACGCGACAGTGCGGCCTTGCCACGGTTTAATTTCACTATCCGTTTTAACGGAATCGACGATTTGCCCTGTGGCCAGTGCGACTGACGTGAAATCGCCCAGTCCGAACAGCCGGCCCGAAAAAAACCGGGACATGCATATGTCGTTCGTCCCTGGCACAACGGCGGCATCTCGCGCTTGTTCCATCGAGTGTCGCCGCAACCGCTTCGGACAGATTCGAGAGACAAGGCGAAAGCCGGCCGGGTGATGGCGGCGATGATGAGGATGGTCAAGGTCGACGTCGCCAAGATCGAGGAAGCGGCAAAAGGATAAGCCGTCATTTGCACGGGCAGCAGATCAGTCCCCCGGACAAAAAAGGCGGTGGATCGCTCCACCGCCTTTATCTTTTCTGGCCGGAAAGTCGGCCGGCGGGACTTAGTCGTGCGCAGCCGGCATCAGCTTGGGATCCGGCTTTTCCGCATGGTGAGGCAAATCCTTGCTGGCGATCAGCGTGTAGAACATCGGCACGACGAACAGCGTGAACATCGTTCCGATGAGGATGCCGGTGAAGATCACCAGGCCCATCGAATAGCGCGCTGCCGCGCCGGCGCCGCTCGATGTGATCAGCGGCACCACGCCGAGCGCCATGGCGGCCGTAGTCATCAGGATTGGCCGCAGGCGCACCTTGGCAGAGGCGATGATGGCGTCGCGCCGGCGCATACCGTGAACGTCGCGCTGCTGGTTGGCGAATTCGACCAGCAGGATGCCGTGCTTGGTGATAAGGCCGATCAGCGTGATCAGACCCACCTGCGTGTAGATGTTGAGCGTGCCAAGGCCGAGGTTAAGCGGCACGATGGCGCCGAAGATCGATAGCGGCACCGACATCATGATGATCAGCGGGTCGCGGAAGCTTTCGAACTGCGCCGCCAGCACCAGGTATATGACCAGAATAGCTGCGCCGAAGGCGATCAGGATCGTATTGCCTTGCTCCTTTTCCTGCCGCGACTGGCCCGAATAGTCGATGAAGAACGAGTCATTCAGGGTCTGGTTGGCGATGTCCTCGATCGTCTTGAGGCCATCGCCCGTCGTCACGCCGGGAAGCGGCAGCGCTGAAATGGTCGCCGAGTTGAGCTGGTTGAACTGCTCGATCGCAGCTGGCGCCGAATTGGTCGAAATTTTCACCACAGCTGAAAGCGGCACCATGTCGCCTGAAACGCTGCGAACGAAATAGTCGCCGAGCTTTTCGGGGTTGTTGCGGAATTCCTGCGGCACCTGCGTGATGATGTCATAGCTGTTGGAATCGCGGTCGAACTGCGCCACTTCGGCTCCGCCGACCAGCAGCGTCAGCGTCCGGCCGATATCGGCAATAGGCAGGTTAAGCGCCGCGGCCCGGTCACGGTCGATCGTTACGGTGACCTGTGGCGCGTCGTAGGACATCGAGTTCTGCACAACGATGAAGCGCCCGGAGGCCTGCGCCTTGTTCTTGATCTGCTCGGCAGCCTCAAAGACTTGCGACGCATCGCCTGTCGATCTCACCACCATGGTGATCGGCAGGCCGCCGCCTGAACCCGGCAAGGTCGGTGGAGCGAAGACGAAGGCCTCCACACCGGCCACATTGCCGAGGCGGCCCTGGATGTCCGCCTGCAGTTCCTTCGAGCTGCGGGTGCGGTCGGCCCAGTCCTTGAAGGCGAAGCCGACGAAGGCGCTATTGGTTGCGCCGCCAAACGCGACAGCCGAGAACTGAGCCCGGGTTTCCGGTATGTCCTTCACCAGGCCGAGGATCTGGTTGACGTAGGTTGCGGTATAATCCGAAGTCGCGTAGCGGGGCGCGGTCACCAGGGAGAGCAGGAAGCCCTGATCTTCTTCCGGTGCCAGCTCGCTGGATGTCTTGGTAAACATGAACCCGGTCACGGCAACCAGCGCGATGACGATCATCAACGTCACCGGACGATACTTCAGCGACCCGCTCACCAGCCGTTCATAGCGGTTCTCGACGTAACCGAAGGTGGATTCGACGATCCGCTGGAACCGGCCCTGCTTGCCATGCTTGAGGATACGTGCCGACATCATCGGCGTGATCGTGACGGCCACGATGCCGGAAATGACAACGGAACCGGCCAGCGTCACGGCGAACTCGCGGAACAGCGCGCCGGTCAAGCCGCCGGTGAACGCGAGCGGTGCGAAGACCGCGGCGAGCGTCAGCGTCATCGCGACAATTGCCGAGGATATTTCGCGCATGCCGTTGAACGCCGCCTGCATGGGCGACATGTGGTCTTCTTCCATGTGTCGGTGGACGTTTTCCACAACCACGATGGCGTCGTCGACCACCAGGCCGATGGCCAGAACCATGGCCAGCAGCGACAGCAGGTTGATCGAATAGCCGACTGCGAACAGAATGAAGCAGACGCCGATCAGGGCCAGCGGAATGGTCACGATCGGCATCAGGACCGACCGGAACGAGCCGAGGAAGAGCAGGATGACGACCACGACGATCGCCACCGCTTCGGCGATGGTCTTGTAGACCTCGTCGATGGAGGCGCTGATCTGCTCGGTCGAATCGTAGACGATCTCGATCGTCATGCCTTGCGGCAGGCTTTCCTGGATCAGTGGAACGATGTCATGAATTGCTTCCGCCGTCGTCAGCGGGTTCGCCGCCGGCGTCGGGAAAATGGCGAGGAAGGTGCCAGGCTTGCCGTTGAAGGTAACCCTGGTGTCCGTGCTTTCTGCTGCCAGCTCGACCTTCGCGACATCGCGCAACCTTACGACATTGCCGTCTTTCGAGCTCAGGGGCAGGGCGCCGAACGCCTCGGGGGTCTGGAGCGTGGAGCGGACAGTGATCGAAGAGACCACGAATTCGTTTTCCACCTTGCCCGGAGCGGACAGGAAGTTGGAAGAGTTGATGGCGGTCAGCACGTCCGACGCGGTGACCCCGCGCGAGGCAAGCTTCACCGGATCGATCCATACCCGCATCGAATAGTCCGCGGCGCCGAAAATCTGCACTTCCGCGACGCCTTCGACGGTCGACATGCGCGGGCGAATAACGCGCTCGATGTACTCGGTCAACTGCTCCGGCGTCATGTTCGGATTCTGCATCGAAATGTACATCATCGCGAACGAGTCACCGGTCCCCTTGACGATGACCGGGTCCTTGGCCTCTTCCGGCAATTGGCCGCGCACGCCCTGCACCTTCGACAGAACTTCCGTCAGCGCCACGTCCGGGTTGGAGCCGAGCTTCATCTGCACGGTCACCGTGCTGGCCGAGGGGCGGCTGCTGGAGGTGACGTAGTCGATATTTTCCGTCGATGCGACCGCACGCGCGATCGGCGCGGAAATGAAGCCCTGGATCAGGTCCGCGCTGGCGCCTGGATAGGCAGTTGTTATCGTGATCGCGGTTTCATCGACCTTGGGATACTGGCGGATCGACAGGTTGAAGATGCCCTGGAAGCCGAGCAGCAGGATCATGCAGGCCAGAACGGTCGAAAGCACCGGCCGGCGAATGAAGATATCGGAAAAACTCATTTCGCCGCACCCTGCGGTTTGGAAAGATCGACGGTATTGTCGACCTTGACGGGAGCGCCGTTCGAGAGACGGTTCTGGCCCGCCGTGACGACTTCGTCGCCGCCGGCAACGCCTTCGGTGATTTCAACCATGCCGGCAAAGCGGCGGCCGGCCTTGACGAAGACCTGGTAGGCGGCGAGCGACGGTCCATCAGCCTTCGGAGCCGCCTGTTCCGCGGGTTTCGCCGCCTCGGGTTTTGCCTCAGCGCTTTTGGCATCCGTCGGGGCCGGCGCCTGCGCTGGAGCTTCAGCCTGTTTGGCCGGACGCACCACATAGACGAAATCCCCGTAAAGGCTCGTCGTCAGCGCTGTCTGCGGAATGGCGATGACGCCGTCTTCCTTGGGGAGCTCTACACGAACCTGGAGGAATTGGCCCGGGCTGAGCTGTCCGTCCGGATTTGAGACGTCGGCTCGCACCGACACCAGCCTGCTGGCCGGGTCGACCTTGGGATCGATACCGGTGATCTTTCCCCTGAAGGTAAGATCGTTGGTGGTCCTGCCGAAAGCGACCGGCTGGCCGATCTTCAATGAATTGAGCTGTTGCTCGGGGACCGTGAAGTCAGCCCGCATCGTATCGAGGTCCTGCAGAGTCGCGACGATGGTTCCAGGCGCGATATATTGTCCCTGCTCGATCCTCGGGATGCCGAGGGTGCCGGAGAAAGGCGCATTGAGCAGTTTCTGATCCGCCAGCGCCTGCAACTTCACAACCTGCGACTTGGAAGTCGAAGCGGCGGCGCGCGCCGTATCGAGCGTTGCGTCGGAGCCGACTCCGCGCCTCTGCAATTCGACCGCGCGGTCGAGCGCCTGCTGATCGAGGGCCGCCTGCGTCTTGGAAGCAGCGAGGTCTGCCTGTTCGACCGCGTCGTCGAGTCGCACCAGAAGCTGTCCGCGTTCGACGTGCTGGTTGGCCGAGAACAGCAGTTCCTTGATGATGCCCGTCGTCTCGACGGTCAGGGCGACGCCGCGTGAGGCTGCCACCGTGCCAATCGCCTCGATGCCGGGGGTCCAGGGCGCGGGTTCCACCTTCGCGGTGGAGACCGTCAGCTGATTGACCGGCATATTGGCGAAAAACTGCGAAATCGCATTGTCACGGAAGATGTTGAAGCCGACGATGCCGCCGCAAATCAGAACGAGCAATACGAAGGCGATAATCAGGCGCTTTATCACGATGGTCCCCTCTCGGCCGGTTACCCGGTTTGGTCTTCCGAACCCGGCTCGGAGTCGGTTTCGGACGTTCGTCTAACTGTACCGTCCGGACGGTCTTGTCAACGGCACCAAAGCTACTGTAGGTAGTCTTGGCTTGCAGACCGGTCACGGAGCGCAATGAAAGTCCAACGCACGAACTCACGGGAGAAAATCCTCGCCGCCGCAGCCGATGTCGCGCGTGAGACGGGGCCGGGGAGTCTCTCTCTCGATGCCGTCGCCGCCCGGGCGGGCGTTTCGAAGGGTGGACTGCTTTACAATTTTCCGACCAAGGCGAAGCTCCTTCAGGCCCTGGTCGAAGACTATCTCTATGATTTCGATCAATCTCTCGAAGAGGCTGCGTCCAACAGCGACGGCAAGGAAAGCCTGCTGTCGCTCTATGTCAGGCTCTCGGCCAGGGAATGCGAGGAGAACGTCTCCTGTCCGTCATGGATATTTTCTGCCGTCGCTGAGGATCCCGATTTCCTTGAACCGATCAAGATATTCAGACGGCAGCTTTTTAATCGGCTGAAATCCGAAACGCCAGACCTCAAGGTTCTGCTGGTGACATATCTGGCCATCGAAGGCCTGCGAAGCATGAACCTCTTCGATTCCAAGGTTCTTTCCGGCGAAGAACGGAAGCTTCTCGTCTCGTCGCTTATATCGATCGCGGAGTCGGCTGGACCCAATCTCCAGTAGCGCTGTCCGCTGAAATGGGCAGAGATCGGTGGAATGGAAAAAATGTTCCACCGAGAGTCTCCTTTGGAATTGCAATTCCCTTAAAATCCCATCAGATTGTTTGTTTCCGGCGTGCTTTTTAGTAAGTCGGCAAATGACAGGGAGGAATATAATGACCAGCAAATCATTGTTGGCTGCCGGTGTCGTCGCGCTCGGACTGTGGGGCGCGACATCTGCGGCGAAAGCGGAAAGCCTGACCGTCTATTGTGGCGTCGATGAAGCCTGGTGCCAACTCATGGCGCGTGCCTTCGAGGAAAAGACCGGCATCACAGTCGATATGACGCGCAAGAGCGCTGGCGAAATCTATGCGCAGCTCCGCGCCGAGAAGGACAATCCCAAGGGCGATATCTGGTGGGGCGGCACCGGCGACCCGCATCTGCAGGCAGCGGAAGAAGGGCTGACCGAGGAATACAAGTCGCCCATGCTCGACCAGTTGCAGCCCTGGGCGATCAAGCAGGCGGAAGCAGCGGGCAATCGCACAGTCGGTGTCTATTCCGGCGCGCTTGGTTTCGGCTACAACAAGGATTTGCTGGCAAAGAACAATCTGCCTGAGCCGAAATGCTGGGCCGACCTGATCAAGCCTGAATACAAGGGGCAAATCCAGGTGGCCAATCCGAATTCCTCCGGCACCGCCTACAACCTTCTCGCCACGATCGTCCAGATCATGGGGGAGGACAAGGGTTTCGAATATCTCAAGGCCCTGCACAAGAATATCAACCAGTACACCAAGTCGGGCTCCGCCCCGATCAAGGCGGCTGGCCTCGGTGAAACGACGATCGGCATCGTCTTCGTCCATGATGCGGTGGCGCAGACCGTTGCCGGCTTCCCGATCGTTCCGGTCATTCCTTGCGAAGGCACGGGCTACGAAATCGGTTCGGAATCGATCATCAAGGGTGCGCGCAACCTCGACGCCGCCAAGAAGTTCTACGACTGGGCGCTGACCGCGGAAGTGCAGTCGCGCGCGCCGGAAGTGAACTCTTTCCAGGTGCCGTCCAACAAGGCTGCAAAGCAGTCCGACAAGGCGCCGGACCTGTCGAAGATCAAGCTGATCGACTACGACTTCAAGAAGTACGGCTCCAGCGAGGAGCGCAAGCGCCTCTTGAAGAAGTGGGACGATGAGGTGGCTTCGCTGCCGCAGTAAAGACCCGTGCGTTTCCGCGAGAACCGCTGGCCGCTCCACCCGACCGTCATCCTCTGGATGGCGGTTGGCTGGGTCGGTTTTGCCCTCCTGCCATGGTACGGGGTCGATGGCTTCTTCGGCCTGTCGTGGCTGTTCGACGGCTATCCGCTCGACAGCGAGGTCGCGCCGGCGCTCTTCCTGAACCTGCAGGGGCAGAAGCTCTGGCTGGCGCCTTTGGGCTTCCTGCTCTTGGCGCCTTTTCTCCTGTGGGGGCGGGCGAAGTCGGACCCACTCTTCGGCAGGCTGCTGATCCTGGTCGGGGCCGCCGGCTTCGGCTGGCTGCTGGTGCAAGGCTTCTCCATCGGCCTGCGCGGCTGGCAGTTCGACTGGCTCAACGGGCTTTTCGGTGAACTTGGCGACCGCCAGTTCGGTATGGGTTACGGCGCGCTTCTGGTGGCCGGCGCTTTCCTGTTCCTGTTTACCCTCGGCGTCGCCGCCCGCGGCGCGATAGGCGGCGATGTCTTCGTCGTCAGTTCCATCGGGTTTGTCGTGACCATGGTCGCGATCTTCATTTTCATGCCGATCCTGCAGATGTTCGCCAATGCGATGGAAACCGACACCGGCTATTCGCCGCTGGTTTTCCTCGGAAAGTTGTTCAGCGAGCGCATCTGGGGGCTGGACTGCGTTTTCGGCGGCACGCGCTGCGGCGTGGCCTGGAATTCGCTGTTGCTCGCAGTCCTGGTCGGGCTGGCGACAACCTTCCTCGGCCTCGTCTTCGCTTTGGTGGTGACGCGAACCGGGTTCAAATACGGCAAGCTGCTCCGCGCCTTGACGGTGCTGCCGATCATCACGCCGGCCTTCGTCATCGGTCTGGCGATCATCCTTCTGTTCGGCCTGTCGGGTGCGGTGACGCAAGGCATCTCCGGCATGCTCGGCATCCAGCCGACGCGCTGGGTCTACGGGCTTCCGGGCTTGCTGATCGCCCAGTTGCTGGCTTTCACGCCCATCGCTTTCCTTGTGCTGATCGGCGTCGTCGAGGGCGTCAGCCCCTCCATGGAAGAGGCGTCGCAGACGCTGCGGGCCAGCCGCTGGCAGACCTTCTGGACCGTGTCGCTGCCGTTGATGCGCCCGGGCCTGGCCAACGCCTTCCTGCTCGGTTTTATCGAGAGCCTGGCCGATTTCGGCAATCCGCTGGTGTTGAGCGGCAATTACGACGTGCTGTCGACGGAAATCTTCTTCGCCATCGTCGGCGCGCAGAACGATGCGGGGCTGGCCGCGATCCTTGCTCTTGTCCTGCTCGTCTTCACGCTGGGCGCCTTTTATGCGCAACGGTTCTGGCTGGGCAAGCGCTCCTACACCACCGTTTCCGGCAAGGGCGATTCCGGCGTGCATCCGCACCTGCCTTCGGCCCTGACGTGGGTGTTGTACGCTATCGCCGGCGTCTGGACCTTCTTCACCGTCGTTGTCTATGCGACCATCTTCTATGGCAGCTTCGTCAAGCTGTGGGGCGTCGATCAGACCCTGACCTTCCAGCATTACATCAAGGCGTTTTCCATCGGCTGGACCGGCTTTGGCCTGCACTGGTCGGGTTCCGCCTGGCAATCATTCTGGACGACGATGGAGATCGCCCTGATCTCGGCGCCGCTGACGGCGGGCATCGGCCTTTTGACCGCTTATCTCTTGGTGCGGCAGAATTTCCGCGGCAAGAACGCCTTCGAATTCGCAACCATGCTGTCCTTTGCCATTCCTGGCACCGTCATCGGCGTCAGCTACATCATCGCCTTCAACGTGCCGCCGATCGAACTGACCGGCACCGGCATCATCCTTGTGCTGTCCTTCATCTTCCGCAACATGCCGGTCGGCGTGCGGGCTGGCGTCGCCTCCATGTCGCAGCTCGACCGCAGCCTGGACGAATCCTCGCTCACGCTGGGGGCCAATTCCTTCCAGACGTTCCGCCGCATCATCCTGCCGCTTCTGCGGCCGGCCATGCTGGCGGCGCTGGTCTATTCCTTCGTTCGCGCCATGACCGCCATCAGCGCCGTGATCTTCCTGGTCAGCGCGCGTTACGACCTGTCGACGAGCTACATCGTCGGCCGCGTCGAGAACAATGAGTACGGCATCGCCATCGCCTATTCGACGGTGCTGATCTTTGTGATGCTTGTGGTGATCGGCCTGATGCAGCTGTTGGTCGGCCGCCGCAACATCGGCCGCAGGGGCGTGCAGAGCAAGGGCGGCTGGAGCGTGCGCACCAATGTCGGCATTCCGACTGGCGGCCAGCAGACGATAGCGGGAGCGGGATGATGGTGGAAATCCGTAGCAACGCGGCTTCGGTGGTGTTCGAGGACGTCACCAAGACCTATCCCGGCGGAACCACGCCTGCCGTCAACGATATCTCGCTGACTATCGAGGCAGGCAAGCTGGTGACGCTGCTCGGTCCTTCCGGCTGCGGCAAGACCACCACCCTGCGCATGATCGCCGGGCTGGAGATGCCGAGCAGCGGGCGCATCCTGATCGGTGGGAAGGATGTCACGCGCTTGCCGGCGACCGACCGCGACGTCTCCATGGTGTTCCAGTCCTATGCGCTGTTTCCGCATATGACGGTGCTGCAGAACGTATCCTATGGCCTGGGATTCTCCGGCTATGATAAGAAGGAAACCACGTCGCGCGCCCATGCCGGGCTGGAGCTGGTCGGTCTCACGGGTTTCGAATCCCGGCTGCCGAGTGAGCTTTCCGGGGGCCAGCAGCAGCGTGTCGCCGTTGCACGCGCGCTGGTTCTCGAACCGCAGGTGCTTCTCTTCGACGAGCCGCTGTCCAACCTCGATGCCAAGCTGCGGCGGCATGTGCGCGAGGAGATACGTGAGATCCAGACCAAGCTCGGCCTGACGGTGGTCTACGTCACTCACGACCAGGAGGAGGCGCTCGCCGTTTCCGACCGCATCATCGTCATGAACCGCGCCGTGATCGCGCAGGACGGCACGCCGCGTGAACTTTACGACGCGCCGAGCAATGCCTTCGTGGCGGACTTCATTGGAGAGGCCAATATCTTCGACTGCGAGATCGTTGCGGTGAACAAGGGTCAGGCCACCGTGAAGCTGGGCTCCGTCGAGCTCAAGATGGCTGCGCGCGATTTTACGCCCGGTCCAGCCAAGCTGGCGATCCGGCCAAGTCGTGTGGAAATCAAAACCGGCGGAGCGGCCAACACAATTGCCGGCAAGCTTGCCAAGGTGACCTATGTAGGCAGCCATTTGGAACTACTGGTCGAAGCCGATATCGGCAACGTCTTCGTGCTATCGCCGGATGTCGATGCATCCTTTGAAGTCGGGCAGGCAGTGGGCGTCGGGTTTCCCAAAGGCGGCCCGGTTCTGATCAAAGCTTGAACGCATCCAGGCTGAACTGCCGAAGTTTCGGGAAGATGCCCTTGCCGGCGCAGATCACCAGCGTTCCGTCCTGAAGGACGGTGGCGGGGTCTGGCTCGACGATGGTCCCGCCTGCCTCTTCCACCAGCAGCAGAGCGGCGAGGCAGTCCCAGGCATTCATGTGTTCTTCCGCATAGCCGAGCAGGCGGCCGGCGGCGACATAGGCCAGCATCAGCGCCCCGGAGGCGTTGCGAAAGAACACACCGCCTTCCGCCATGATGTCGCGCATCAGCGGCAGCACCTTCGCTGCCTCAACTCGATTGGAAAAGCCGATACCGATCGAACCTTCCGTCATGCGGGTGGCCGGGCTGGCGCGCATAGTCTTGCCATTGACGAATGCGCCGCCGCCCTTGCGTCCATAGAAGGTTTCGCCCGAAGAAGGCTCATGTACCGCGCCAACCACGGTCCGGCCATCCTTGGTGCAGGCGATCACCACCGTCCAGGCCGGAATGCCGCGGACGAAATTGGCGGTGCCGTCTATCGGGTCGAGGACCCAGTCATAGCCGGTCGAGCTGGCGACTGGCGCGTGTTCCTCGCCGACGATGCCATCGCCGGGATAAGCTTCATTGATCGCCGCGCGAATGAACAGTTCCAACTCCCGGTCGGCGTTGGAGACGAGGTCCTGGTGTCCCTTGCTCTCGACCGTGAGCTTGTCGACCTCGCGGAAATATTTCATGCCGAGTTCGCCGGCCTGCTTCGCGATATCGACCGCGAATTTCAACCGCGCTTCAAGGTCCTGGCTCATCGTGCTCTCCGCTTCGAGTGCGGAGGCTGATAGCAGAGCGCCGTCATCGGCGGAAGCGATTGCCAGCTAAGAGGATCAGAATCTGCGAGCCGGTGCCACAAATTGCTGTGTGCTATTTTTGTGAGGCGGCGATCTCGGCCTTGGATTCGCCGGCCGCGCTTCCCTTGCCACCGGGCGCGCCGCGTTCCACATCGGCGCCTGCGCCGATGCCCACGCCTTCCGGCGCCGTCGATGGTCGCACCATCGGCGCCGCAGCAAGCACCAGTTCGTCGAAGCCTTTACCGCCTTCATCGAGCAGCTCGAAAAACTGGCGCCGCATTCTCGGCTCCCAGAATTTGTTTATATGCTCAGCGACACCGGCCACGCCTTCCTCGCGCGGTTTCGAACGGAAGAAGGTCGCGATCTGGTTGGCCATGCGAACCAGCTTTTCGGCGGTGCTGGCGGTGTGATGCTCGTCATGCGACATGGTCTGGAACTCCGATGGTCACCCGCTCCGGGTGGGTGAAAAGATCGAAATCGTCGCCGCGCACCAGGGCCGCGAGCGTCATGCCGGCGACCTCGGCGTTGCGGATCGCCAGCGCCGTCGGCGCCGATACCGCGATGATCGCGGGTGACCCGATCGCTGCCGTCTTCTGCACCATCTCGACAGACACGCGCGATGTGACGACGACCGCGCCCGACGCACCGTCAATTCCCGCTTTGGCGAGCGCGCCCGCCAGCTTGTCGAGTGCGTTGTGACGGCCGACGTCTTCTCGCGCCAGCACGATCTCGCCCTTCGAGCCTTTGCCGGGAATGTAGAAACCGGCTGCGTGAACAGCACCCGTCTTTGCATGAAAAGGCTGCTGCCGGGACAGAAGCTTGACCGAGGAAACGATATCGTCGGCGGAAAGCCGAAGTCCCGCCGCGCCGACGGCTCTGACCGAACGCATCGCCTCCTCGATGGATTCGATGCCGCACAGGCCACAGCCGACGGGTCCGGCCAGCCTGCGGCGGCGCACCTCGAAGCGGGTGTTGGCCTTGTCCTTCAGGCGGATCTGGATGTCGATGCCGGCGCCGCCACTTTCACCGGCAAGGTCCTCGATCTCTATGGCTTCGATCTCCTCCGGCAACGCGATGATGCCTTCGGTCAGCGAGAAGCCGAGCGCGAAGTCTTCCAGGTCGGCGGGGGAAGCCATCATCACCGCATGGGTTGTGCCGGCATAGGACAACGCCACAGGTGTTTCTTCCGGGACCATGCGGTCGGCCTGCCTCGTACCATCCGCGCGGTGTGCAAGGCGGGTGGTGGAAGTGAGGGGCGGGCGCATTTTACCCGCCCCCTTGTGGGGGGCCGAAAGACCGGCGGTACCCGTGGCTCGCCCCGGCAAGTTGGCGTGCAAAGCGAAGGCAGTGAGACGGAGTGGAGGGGCAGAAGATCGCACAGGTACGACGCTCGGGTGACAGTGCATCCCTACCCACGGCCTTCGGCGCGACCCTCCCCACCGGGGGGAGGGGGGAACGCTGCGCGCCTGTCACTCCGCCGCCTCGAGATGACCCTTGATGCGGCGGCTGCGGCGGGCAAACTCGTCATACTCTTCCTGCCAGTCGCTCGGGCCGTTGGACGGCGCCACCTGCACCGCGGTCACCTTGTATTCAGGGCAGTTCGTCGCCCAGTCGGAGAAATCCGTGGTGACGACGTTCGCCTGCGTGTCAGGGTGATGGAAGGTCGTATAGACGACACCGGGCGACACCCTGTCGGTGATCAGCGCCCTGAGTGTCGTCTCGCCGGCGCGGCTCTGGATGCGTACCCAGTCGCCGTCGCGCAGGCCGCGGTTCTCGGCATCGTGCGGATGGATCTCCAGCCGGTCCTCGTCATGCCAGACAACATTGCCGGTGCGGCGCGTCTGCGCGCCGACATTGTACTGCGACAGGATGCGCCCGGTCGTGAGCAGCAGCGGAAAGCGCGGGCCGGTGCGCTCGTCCGTCGCGACATATTCGGTGCGGATGAACTTGCCTTTGCCGCGCACGAAGCCGTCGACATGCATGATCGGCGTACCCATCGGCGCCTTCTCGTTGCAGGGCCACTGAACCGACCCGACCTTGTCGAGGAATTCGAACGATACGCCGGCGAAGCTCGGCGTCGTCTGCGCGATCTCGTCCATGATCTGGGAGGGATGGGTGTAGTTCCAGTCCAGTCCGATGGCCTGGGCGAGCTTCTGCGTCGCTTCCCAGTCGGCATAGGTGCTTTTCGGCTCCAGCACCTTGCGCACCATGTTGATGCGCCGCTCGGCATTGGTGAAGGTGCCGTCCTTCTCCAGGAAGGTCGAGCCGGGCAGGAAAACATGCGCGTAGTTGGCCGTCTCGTTGAGGAACAGATCGTGCACCACCACGCATTCCATCGCGGCGAGGCCGGCGGCGACATGCCTGGTGTCGGGATCGGATTGAAGAATGTCCTCGCCCTGGATGTAGATGCCCTTGAACGAACCGTCGACGGCGGCGTCCAGCATGTTGGGGATGCGCAATCCGGGTTCGTCGTCCAGCTTCACGCCCCACAGGCTTTCGTAGATATCGCGAACGGCTTCGCCGGAGATGTGGCGGTAACCCGGCAATTCGTGCGGGAACGATCCCATGTCGCATGAGCCTTGCACGTTGTTCTGGCCGCGCAGCGGGTTCACGCCGACGCCGCGCCGGCCGATATTGCCGGTGGCCATCGCAAGATTGGCGATTGCCATCACCGTCGTCGACCCCTGGCTGTGCTCGGTGACGCCGAGCCCATAATAGATCGCGCCGTTGCCGCCGGTGGCGAAGAGCCGCGCCGCGCCGCGGATGGCCTCGGGATCGACGCCGGCCAGTTCGCCGACAATCTCGGGACTATTCTCAGGCAGTGCCACGAACGAGGCCCAGTCCTGGAATTCGGCCCAGTCGCAGCGCTCGCGGATGAAGGCCTCGTCGAACAGGCCTTCGGTGACGATGACATGCGCCAGCGCCGACAGCATCGCCACGTTGGTGCCAGGCTTCAGCGGCAGATGATACTGCGCCTCGACATGCGCGGAGCGCACGATGTCGGTGCGTCGCGGATCGAGCACGATCAGCCTGGCGCCCTGCCGCAGGCGCCGCTTCATCCGCGAAGCGAACACAGGATGCGCGTCCGTCGGGTTGGCGCCGATGATCATGATGACGTCGCTCTCGTCGACGGAATCGAAATCCTGTGTGCCCGCCGAGGTGCCGTAGGTCTGGCCGAGCCCGTAGCCGGTCGGCGAATGGCAGACGCGGGCGCAGGTATCGACATTGTTGTTGCGGAAACCCTGCCGCACCATTTTCTGCACGAGGTAGGTCTCCTCGTTGGTGCAGCGCGACGAGGTGATGCCGCCGATCGAGGTGCGGCCGTACTGATGCTGGATGCGGCGGAATTCCTTGGCCGTATGGGCGATCGCCTCGTCCCATGATACCTCGCGCCAGGGGTCGGTGATCTTCTCGCGCAGCATCGGGTTGAGGATGCGGTCCTTGTGGGTCGAATAGCCATAGGCGAAACGGCCCTTGACGCAGGAATGGCCGTGATTGGCCTTGCCCTCCTTGTAGGGCATCATGCGGATGACCTCGTCCTGCCCGGCCTCGTTCGCCTTAACTTCGGCCTTGAACGAGCAGCCGACGCCGCAATAGGCGCAGGTGGTGACGACGGAACGTTCCGGCATCCCTTTTTCGAGCACCGATTTCTCGCGCAGCGCGTCAGTCGGGCACGCCTGAACGCAGGCGCCGCAGGACACGCATTCGGATTCGACGAAAGCTTCGTTCATCGAGGCGACCATGCGGCTTTCGAAGCCGCGGCCCTCGATGGTCAGCGCGAAGGTGCCTTGCACTTCCTCGCAGGCGCGTACGCAGCGCGAACAGACGATGCACTGCGCCGGATCGTAAGTGAAATAGGGATTGGATTCGTCGCGCGCGATGTAGTCGATGGCAAGAGAACCGTGCCCCGGCGCTACGCCGCCTCCGGTGGGCTCGACATGGTTGCGGCCCTCGACGCCGTAGCGGTTTTCGGCCAGGCCGACCGATGCCGCCACCGCATCGAACTCGCTGGCGCCGGTGCCGGCCTGTTCGTTCCAGCCCATCGGATGGTCGGAGACGTAAAGCTCCATCACGCCGCGGCGGATGGCATCCAGCCGATCGGATTGCGTGCGCACGACCATGCCCTCGCCCACCGGCGTGGTGCAGGAGGCTGGCGTGCCGTTACGGCCGTCGATCTCGACCAGGCAGATGCGGCACGAGCCGAACGAATCCAGCATGTCGGTGGCGCACAGTTTCGGAATTTCGACGCCGGCTTCCATCGAGGCGCGCATGATCGAAGTGCCTTCCGGCACGGTGATTGACCTGCCATCGACGGTCAGCGTCACCTGCTTCTCGGCGCTGGAGGCTGGCGTGCCAAAGTCGATTTCCTCGACCAGCGATTTGATGTCGGGCATCACGTTCATCTGCCGCTCCTATTCCGCCGCCTGCTGAACCGGCGCTGGTTTGAAATCATCGCCGAAATGGTTGATCGCGCTCATCACCGGGTAGGGCGTGAAGCCACCGAGCGCGCACAGTGAGCCGAATTTCATCGTGTTGCAGAGGTCGGTGACAAGCGCGAGGTTTTTCTCCGGCTCGATGCCGCTGGCGACCTTGTCCAGAACTTCCACCCCGCGCTGCGAGCCGATGCGGCACGGTGTGCACTTGCCGCAGCTTTCGACGGCGCAGAATTCCATGGCGAAACGCGCCATCTTCAGCATGTCGGCGGTGTCGTCGAAAACGGTGATGCCGGCATGGCCGATCAGGCCGTCGCGCTTGGCGAACTCCTCGTAGTCGAATGGCGTGTCGAACAGTTCGCGCGGGAAGTACGCGCCCAGCGGCCCGCCGACCTGCACCGCCTTCACCGGCCGGCCGCTCGCCGTGCCGCCACCGATCCCGTCGACGATTTCGCCCAGCGTCAGGCCGAATGCGACCTCATAAAGGCCGCTGTTCTTGACGTTGCCGGCGATCTGAATCGGGATGGTGCCGCGCGAACGGCCCATGCCGAAATCCTTGTAATACTCCGCGCCCCTGTCCATGATGATCGGCACCGAGGCCAGGCTGATGACGTTGTTGATGACCGTCGGCTTGCCGAGAAATCCCTGGATTGCCGGCAGCGGCGGCTTGGCCCGCACCACGCCGCGCTTGCCTTCGAGGCTGTTCAACAACGACGTTTCCTCGCCGCAGACATAGGCGCCGGCACCGACGCGGATTTCCATGTCGAAGGCGTGGGAAGAGCCGAGCACCGCCGGACCGAGGATGCCGGCCTTGCGCGCGACGTCCACCGCGCGGCGCATCTTGTCGACGGCATGCGGATATTCGGAGCGGATGTAGACATAACCCTTGGTCGCGCCGGTGGCGATGCCGGCGATCGCCATGCCTTCGAGCAACACGAATGGATCGCCTTCCATGATCATTCGGTCGGCGAAGGTGGCGCTGTCCCCCTCGTCGGCATTGCAGACGATATATTTCTGCGCCGCCGCCGTATCGAGCACCGTCTTCCATTTCACCCCGGTGGGGAACCCGGCGCCGCCGCGCCCGCGCAGGCCGGACTCGGTCACCTGAGCAACGATGTCGGCAGGCGGCATCGCCACCGCCTTGCGCAACCCCTTGAGACCGCCATGACGCTCGTAGGAGTCGAGCGACAGCGGATCGATCACGCCGCAGCGCGCGAAGGTCAGCCGGGTCTGGCCGGCGAGGAACGGAATCTTGTCTGGCGAACCCAGCCACCTTTTATGATGCGCGCCAGTTAGGAAGCCGGCGTCAAAAAGGCCTTTGACATCCGAAGGCTTGACCGGCCCGTAGGCGACGCGGCCGTTCGCCGTCGCGACCTCCACCATCGGTTCAAGCGAATACGCCCCACGCGATCCGTTGCGCACGATCCTGGCGTCGATGCCACGCCGGGCCAGTTCCTGCCTGATTGCCGTGGCAACCTTCTCCGCACCGAGCGCCAGCGCGCCGGAATCGTCCGGTATGAAGATGCGCGGGGTCATGCGCGCACCTCGGCAACGATCGCGTCGATCTTTTCGTTGTCGAGCCGACCGATGACCTCGCCATCCAGCATGGCGGAGGGTGAACAGGCGCAAAGGCCGAGGCAATAGACAGGCTCCAGCGTCACTGAGCCGTCCTTCGTCGTTTCGTGAAAGCCGATGCCGAGCAACTGCTTCAGTCGCGCCGCGACCGCGTCCGAGCCCATCGACTGGCAGGCCTCTGCCTGGCAAAGCTTTAGGATGTGCCGTCCGGCCGGCTCACGGCGGAAGTCGTGATAGAAGGTGACGACGCCATGGACCTCGGCCCGCGACAGGTTGAGCGCATGGGCGATGACCGGCAGCGATCCCTGCGGCACATAGCCGAATTCTGCCTGAATGCCGTGCAGGATCGGCAGCAACGGCCCTTCCAGATCCTTCAGATTCTGGACGATGGACGCCGTTCGCGCCTCGATCTCGGTACTTGCAGGCTGCATGGACATGCAGCGCCCTCCCTGGAACCAGTCAATGCCGCGGCCGATGAAGCAGCCGATAGACGGTGCCTTATAAAAGCGCCATCGTTTCGAACGAAAACAGACAAAATCGCATAAATCAATAAAGCCTTTTCGTTGAACGATAGGTTTTTTCTATCAAGGGGCCCTTCTAACTCAATCTTTCACCTTGAAAGCGCCAGCCAGCGTCATCGCCTCTTCCAGAAGCGCCGAAACCAGCGGCGTATGCGGCTCGCGCGAGGCCGCAACAAGACCGACAGCGTGACTGGCATTGGGGTCGACGATGGGAATGGCGCGGATCGGTTCGGCAAAGCCGAAGGTCTCGGCCAGGTTGAGCGGCATGATCGACGACCATTTGCCGGTCCTGATGTGCGAAAACAGTACGATCATCGAGTTCGATTCCAGCGTCGGTCGGACCTCGACGCCGGCTTCGGTCAGATGCTGGTCGATGATGCGGCGGTTCTGCATGTCGGGCGTCAGCAGGCAGAGTGGCAGCCGGCTTACCTCAGCCCATGTCACCCTGTCGCGATCCGAATAGGGGTTTCCCATGGCGGTGATGAGCTGGTAGCGCTCGTTATAGAGCGGCACCCGGCTCACCCGGCCGAGCGGCTCGTTGTCGAGGTAGGTTATGCCGGCATCTATGTCGAAATTGCCGAGCAGCGTCAGCACCTCGATGGAGGTCCGCGACAGGATGGAGAAGGTGACGCCGGGGTGCTTTTCCCGGAAAGGCGTCGTCAGCCGCGCCACCATGGCGAGCGCGGTGGGGATCGCCGCGATGCGGATGTGGCCCGACAGGCCGTGGCGGGCGGCCCGCATCTCTTCCTTCATGGCGCGTGCATCGCCGACGATGCGCTTTGCCCATTGCAGCACCTGCACGCCCTCCGGCGTCAGGCCCTGGAAACGGGAGCCGCGCATCACCAGCATGACGCCGAGCTGGTCTTCGAGCTGCTTGATGCCGGCCGAAAGGGTCGGCTGGGTAATTCCGAGCTGTTCGGCCGCGCGGCCGAAATGCCGTTCCCGGGCCAGCGCAATGAAGAATTCCAGCTTGTCCAGCACGACCCGCAATAGCCCTTGCTCAGTCGGGCCACATCAGCCTGACTGTCCTTACAGTTAACTGCCTTGCTGCGGCGCCGCTAGGTCTGACCCCAGACTCAGCATTCATCCGTGCATATGCCGGGCGGGTCGATATACATGCCCAGGCAATTGCCGTTCTCATCTTCGAAGATCACCACGTCTGGATGCTGCCAGTCGGCCACGAAAAGCGAAACGTCGGTCTTCGCGATGTCCTTGGGGCCGATCTTGAAACGAATGGCGGCTGCCTGGTTTCCGGTTATGCCGGAAACCAGCTTTGAAAGCTGGCTCAGGTTTTCCTTGGCGGCGGCCATATATTTGCGGGCGTTGTCGATATCTGGCGCTGAAAGCTGACGTTGCGATGAACTGGATTGGGCCATCGTCGTTACCATGTGCTGGAGGTCTGGTTACGGTCTGCTGAAAGTCTGCCGGCCCAAAATACCATGGAGGGGGCCGAAATCGTGCATCGTTTTTGCAGTCGGTCCCTCTTGGAAAACGTCTGCATTCCCTTTCTATCCTCAGTTTTCAGCCGGCTATGTGTTTCCCGCATCCATCTGCCGCGCTATGTGCGTAGAACGAAAGTCTGCGGAGAGGGACATGCTGGGCTGGTTTCGGAAACTGCTGCCGCGCGAGGATCGCTTCTTCGATCTGTTCGAGCGCCATTCGCGCACCGTCGTCAGCGGCGCCGAGGCGATGCAGAATCTGCTGGCCGGCGACGATGTCGACCGCTGGTGCGACCGCATCGTCGAGCTGGAGAACGAGGCCGATCTCATCACCGCCGAAGTCCTGCTTGCCGTGCGCCGCTCCTTCATCACCCCATTCGACCGCGGTGACATCAAGGATCTGATCCAGTCGATGGATGACGCCATCGACATGATGCACAAGACCGTCAAGACGGTGCGGCTTTTCGAGAAGCGGGAGTTCGATCCGCTGATGTGCGACATGGGCGTCGTCATCGTCGAAGCCGCCAAGCTGGTGGCCGAGGCAATTCCGCTTCTTTCGAAGCCCGGCGCGAATGCCCCGCGGCTGACGGCGATCGCCGAGGAAGTCATGCGCGTCGAGGGCCGGGCGGATGATCTGCACGACAAGGGGCTCAAGGATCTGTTCAAGCGGCACGGCAAGACCGACCCGATGGCCTATCTGATCGGCTCCGAGATTTATGGCCAGCTGGAGAAGGTGGTCGACCGGTTCGAGGACGTCGCCAACGAGATCAGCGGCATCGTCATCGAGAACGTCTAGGCCGCCGCGATGGATGCCACGATCGCCTTTCCATTGCTGGTCGGCCTCGTCGGCGTGGCGCTGTTTTTCGATTTCCTGAACGGCCTGCACGACGCCGCCAATTCGATTGCGACCATTGTCTCGACGCGCGTGCTCAGGCCGCAATATGCCGTCTTGTGGGCGGCGTTCTTCAATTTCATCGCTTTCCTGTTCTTCGGTCTGCATGTTGCTGAAACGCTAGGCACAGGCATCATCGACGCGAACATCGTGACCCCGGCGGTGATCTTTTCGGCGCTTGTGGGAGCGATCGTCTGGAACATCGTCACCTGGCTGCTCGGCATTCCGTCGAGCAGTTCACATGCACTGATCGGTGGGCTGGTCGGCGCTGGCGTCGCCAAGGCGGGCACCGGCGCCATCGTCTGGGCAGGTCTTGCCAAGACGACCGCAGCCATTGTGCTGTCACCGGCCGTCGGCTTCCTGCTGGCGCTGTTTCTTATTCTTGTCGTTTCCTGGCTGTTCGTGCGCCAGACGCCGTTCGCGGTCGACAGCAGCTTCCGCGTGCTGCAGTTCTTTTCGGCATCGATGTACTCGCTCGGCCATGGCGGCAACGATGCGCAAAAGACCATGGGCATCATCGCGGTGCTGCTTTATTCCCAAGGCATGCTCGGCGACACCTTCTACGTGCCGCTATGGGTGGTGCTGACCTGCCAGTCGGTGCTGGCGCTGGGCACCTTGTTCGGCGGCTGGCGCATCGTCCACACCATGGGTTCCAAGATCACGCGACTCAACCCGATGCAGGGCTTCTGCGCCGAAACCGGTGGTGCGCTCACCCTTTTCGGCGCGACATGGCTTGGCATTCCGGTTTCCACCACGCACACCATCACCGGCGCCATCATCGGTGTCGGCGCAGCGCGCCGCGTCTCAGCGGTGCGCTGGGGCATCGCCGGCAACATCGTCATCGCCTGGGTCGTCACCCTGCCGGCGACGGCGGCCATCGCGGCTGCCACATACGGTTTGACGCGGCTGGCCGGCTGAAGCTGCCGTCTGGCGCTTGGTGCCGCGACGATTCTGTCCTATCTCAGCCGCAGGAAAGCGCTCGAAAGCGCCGAGGAACCATCATGCCCGTCAGCAAGGAAGCCGTCATCGAGAAACTGAAGACGGTGAACGGTCCGGATTTTACCGGCAACATCGTCGATCTCGGGCTCGTTTCGGAAATATTCATCGCCGACTCCAAGGTCTTCTTCTCCATTACCGTGCCTGCCGACCGGGCCAAGGAGATGGAACCGCTGCGCGCCGCGGCCGAACGCGTGGTCATGGCCATACCCGGTATTGCCGGCGCCGTGGTGGCGCTGACGGCTGAAAAGAAGGGTTCGGGCATGGAGGCGCCAGTCCCGCAGCGTCCCGTCCCGCCGCCGCCCGCCGCCCGGCCATCTCCGCCTCCTGCGGCAGCGCGCCCGGCCCCGCACGCACCGAGTTCCCAGACCTCGGGCCGTCGTGGCGTCCCCGGCATCGAGGCGATCATCGCGGTCGCTTCCGGCAAGGGCGGCGTCGGCAAATCCACCACCGCCGTCAACATCGCGCTCGGCCTCGCCGCCAACGGCTTGAAGGTCGGCGTCCTCGACGCCGACATATACGGCCCATCCATGCCGCGCCTGCTCGGCATTCGCGGGCGGCCCGAGACGGTGGACGGCAAGGTCCTGAAGCCGATGCAGAATTACGGCCTCAAGGTCATGTCAATGGGTTTCCTCGTCGATGAGGAGACGCCGATGATCTGGCGAGGGCCGATGGTGATGTCGGCATTGACGCAGATGCTGCGCGAGGTCGAATGGGGTCCGCTCGACGTGCTGGTGGTCGACATGCCCCCCGGTACCGGCGATGCCCAGCTCACCATGGCGCAGCAGGTCCCGCTGGCCGGCGCCGTCATCGTATCGACCCCGCAGGATCTGGCCCTGATCGATGCCCGCAAGGGCCTGAACATGTTCAAGAAGGTGGATGTGCCGCTGCTCGGCATCGTCGAGAACATGAGCTATTTCATCGCCCCTGATACCGGCACACGCTACGATATCTTCGGCCATGGTGGCGCCAGGAAGGAAGCCGAACGGCTCGGCGTGCCGTTCCTCGGTGAAGTGCCGCTGGAAATGGACATAAGGGAGAATTCCGATGCCGGAACCCCTGTGGTTGTGTCCCGGCCGGACGGCGCGGCAGCCCGAACTTACCGCGAGATCGCGACCAATGTCTGGAACCGGCTGCAGGAAGAAAAGACCGTATCCGCAAGTGCGGTTCCGAACATCGTGTTCGAGTAAGGATCGCGAGTCTACCCGCTGACCTTTTCATTGAAAGTGGAGAAGAACTGCCCTGCCAGTTTCTTCGAAGTGGACATGATGAGCCGGCTGCCGAGCTGGGCGATCTTGCCGCCGACATCAGCCTTGGCCGCATATTTCAGGATCGTAGCATCGGGACCGTCCTCGGTCAGGTTCACATCCGCGCCGCCCTTGGCGAAGCCGGCGATGCCGCCCTTGCCTTCGCCCTGGATGGTGTAGGAATTCGGCGGGTTGAGGTTCTTCAGCGTCACCTCGCCGTTGAAGGTTGCCTTGATCGGGCCGATCTTCAGCACCACGATTGCCGCCATCTCTGTGTCGGATTTCATTTCCAGCGACTGGCAGCCGGGAATGCTCTCCTTCAGCACGGCCGGGTCGTTCAACGCTTCCCAGACCTTGCCGATCGGCGCGGCGATGCGCTCCTCACCTTCGATAACCAGAGCCATTGACGCCTCCTTCTGAAATGGTAGCCCACGCCTAGCGCGGCTGAAGGCCTCTGTCCATCGCCCAAAAGTCCACCGCATCGAGGGCACGACCTGTCCGTCCATGCGGCAATCATCGCTCTTGCCGGGCGGACGATGTTGCCATATCCATTTGTCTTACAAATACGGAGTCCAAGATGGCAGGCGCCCCCACCAAGAAGAAGTTCCGCTCGCAGGAATGGCTGGACAATCCAGACAATCCGGGCATGACGGCGCTCTATCTGGAACGCTATCTGAACTATGGTCTGACGCGCGGCGAATTGCAGGCCGGCAAGCCGATGATCGGCATCGCGCAGACTGGTTCCGACCTGTCGCCCTGCAACCGTCATCATCTGGAACTGGCCAAGCGCGTGCGCTCCGGCATCGAGGCTGCAGGCGGCATAGCGTTCGAATTTCCGTGTCATCCGATCCAGGAGACCGGCCGCCGGCCGACGGCGGCGCTGGACCGCAACCTTGCCTATCTTTCTCTCGTCGAAGTCCTCTATGGCTATCCACTCGACGGCGTCGTTCTCACCGTCGGCTGCGACAAGACCACGCCGGCCATGCTGATGGCGGCCGCCACCGTCAACATTCCCGCCATAGCACTCTCCGTTGGCCCGATGCTCAATGGCTGGCACCAGGGCAAGCGCACCGGATCCGGCACCATCGTTTGGGAATCGCGCCAGCGTATGTCTGCGGGCGAGATCGACTACAACGAATTCATGGAGATCGTGTCGTCGTCGGCCCCGTCGGTCGGTTATTGCAACACGATGGGCACGGCCAGCACCATGAACAGCCTGGCTGAGGCGCTGGGGATGCAGTTGCCGGGCTCCGGCGCTATCCCCGCGCCCTACCGTGAGCGGGGCCAGATTTCGTACGAGACGGGCCGACGTATCGTCGAGATGGTGCACGAGGACCTGAAGCCTTCCGACATCATGACGCGCGAGGCGTTCGAGAACGCTATCGTCATCAACTCCGCCATCGGCGGCTCGACCAATGCGCCGATCCACCTCAACGCCATCGCCCGTCATCTTGGTGTGCCGCTGACCAACGACGATTGGCACAAGATCGGCCATGACATACCGCTGCTGGTCAATCTGCAGCCGGCCGGCGAGTATCTCGGCGAGGATTTCCACCATGCCGGCGGCGTGCCGGCCGTCGTGCGCGAACTGATGGACGGCAAGCTCTTGCCGCACCCAAATGCGCGAACCGTCAATGGCAGGACGCTCGGCGAGAATTGTGCCGCTGCACAGAACATGGAAGCCAAGGTTATCCGCACGGTGGCCGATCCGCTCAAGGCGCAGGCCGGTTTCATCAATTTGAAGGGCAATCTGTTCGACAGCGCCATCATGAAGACCAGCGTGATCTCGAAGGAGTTCCGCGATCGCTATCTGTCTAATCCGCGCGACCCGGAAGCCTTCGAGGGCAGGGCGGTGGTGTTCGATGGGCCTGAGGATTATCACGCCCGCATCGACAATCCGGCGGAGCAGATAGACGAATATACTGTCCTGTTCATGCGCGGCACCGGGCCGATCGGTTATCCCGGCGGCGGCGAGGTGGTGAACATGCAGCCGCCGGACTATCTGATCAAGCGCGGTATCCATTCGCTGCCCTGCATCGGGGATGGCCGCCAGTCCGGCACATCGGGCACGCCGTCAATCCTCAACGCCTCGCCCGAAGCTGCCGCTGGTGGTGGGCTGGCGTTGCTGCGGACGGGCGATCGCGTCCGCATCGATCTCAAGAAGGGCACGGCCGACATTCTCGTCACCGACGACGAGATCACCCGCAGGCGGGCCGAACTGCAGAACGAAGGCGGTTACAAGTTTCCAAAAAACCAGACTCCGTGGCAGGAAATCCAGCGCGGCATGGTCGACCAGTTCTCGGAAGGAATGGTGCTGAAGCCGGCGGTGAAATACCAGCATGTGGCGCAGACGAGCGGCATGCCGCGCGACAATCACTAAGGCTTTCCCCGCCCGGCCAGAGCCGGGCTGGAGGTATCAATCGACTGCTTTGTCTTGGGGCTGCCCTACAGATAATTTGTGATCGCCGGTGCTTCCATTTGCTTGTCGCGTTTGCCGTCTTCGTAGATGACCGGCGCGGCGGCGAGTTCTTCTTCTGTGGCGTCGTCCAGGCAGGCAACGTTCACCGCCCAGAAATTGCCGCCCATGAAGTCCAGGAAGCCACGCGAGAACGTATGGGCGCCGCAATGCGGGCACATATAATGGTTGATGTCGCCTTCGGGCCAGTTCGACGGCGTCGCCTGGTAATCGCGCATCGTCTCGCTGCCCTGGGTCACACGTAGCGCCTCATAGCCAGTGAATGACTTCTTGTAGCCGAGCTTCAGGCAGAAGCTGCAATTGCACTTCCTGATGCCTTCGCCAAGATCGAGGTCGGCCTCGAAACCAATTTTCCCGCAATGGCAACTGCCGTGATATGTCTTCATCGCCGATTCCCGCTGTAGCCTTGTTCCTCGGGCTCGAAGTCGAGGGAGGAACCTGCCGTCGATGATGCACATTGAACCCAGCAGCGAAACACGTTTCTCCCTAAAGCCAGTCAGTTCCGATCACATCCTGCCATGACCGAACGATCCCCCGTGCGCCGCCAGACCGTCGATCTCACCAGCGGGCCGATTTCGCGTACGCTGCTGCTGTTCGCCCTTCCCGTGCTCGGCTCCAACGTGCTGCAGTCGCTGAACGGCTCAGTGAATTCGGTATGGGTCGGCCGCTTCCTCGGCGAATCCGCCCTGACCGCCACTTCCAACGCCAATCTCGTTCTGTTCCTGATCCTCGGCACGGTGTTCGGCATCGGCATGGCGGCAACGATCCTGGTGGCGCAGTCAGTGGGCGCGAAAAATCTCCCGGAAGCCAGGAAGATCGTCGGCACCAGCGCCACGTTCTTTTTCCTCATCTCGACGCTGTTCGCGGTGTGCGGGTGGATCTGGGTCGATTCCATCCTCAATCTGCTTGGCACGCCGCCGGACGCGCTGCCGCTGGCGCGGTCCTATCTGCGCATCATCTTCGTCGCCGTGCCGGCTGCGAATTTCCTCAGCTTCGTGATGACCGCCCTGCGCGGCGCGGGAGATTCCCGCACGCCCTTCTATTTCATGCTGCTTGCCGTGGTGCTCGACATCATCCTTAACCCGCTGCTGATCGCCGGTATCGGGCCGTTTCCTGAACTGGGCATCGCCGGCTCGGCGCTTTCGACCCTGATTGGCCAGTCGGTCAGTGTCGTGGCCATCCTCGTCCTGCTCTATGCGCGCAAGCATCCGCTACGGCTGGCTGGCGCCGATCTGATGTTGTTGAAGCCAGATCTGCGGATTTTGAAGATTGTCATCTTCAAGGGCGTCCCGATGGGCCTGCAGATGATCGTTATCTCAGCCGCCGCGCTCACCGTGATGGGGCTGGTCAATACTTACGGCTCGCAAGTCGCAGCCGCCTATGGCATCGCCGCGCAACTGTGGACCTATATCCAGATGCCGGCGCTGGCGATCGGCGCGGCGGTCTCGTCCATGGCCGCACAGAACGTCGGCGCCGGCAAATGGGACCGCATCGGCCGCATCGCGGGGGCCGGCATCGCCTTCAACGTCGTGCTGACCGGAGCGTTGATCAGCCTGCTCTATCTTTTCGACCGGCCTCTGCTGGGCCTTTTCCTCGTGAACGACAGCGCCGCCATCGATATCGCCGCGCACATCAACAACGTCGCCTCATGGTCTTTCGTGCTGTTCGGCATCACCATCGTCATTTTCGCCACGGTGCGGGCCACGGGGGCGGTTATGGCGCCGCTGATTATTCTTATTGTCTCGGTTCTGCTGGTGCGCACCACCTTCGCCTATATGGCCAGGGACTATATGGGGCAGGAAGCGCTGTGGTGGAGCTTCCCGGCCGGTTTCATCGCCTCGGTGATCCTGTCGATTGCCTACTACCGTTTCGGTAAATGGCGGACCATGCACATGATCGAAGGTGAACGGCCTGCCGCCGGTGAGCCGCCGGACACCGGGCTCGGCATGCCGCGTCAGCGCGCGCAGCTCGGCGTGGCGGCGGCCGCAGAGCCGGATTGAAGCTCGCTTCAGCCGCCCATGCTGGCGCGGGGAAGCAGGATGAGATCGCCGAACCGCGACCTTAGCCAGTCGTCCAGCGATCGTGGAATATGCCGCGGGAACCGTTCGGCCAGGATGCGCTGCTTTTGGTCAATGGCGCGCTGCACGATATCCGGTCTGCCAGCCTTCTCCCAGTCTTTCGGCGAGAGGCGATCGGCCAAGGCCGGGCGATGGCCGCGTTCGGGTTCATCGCCGGCTTGCGCATCGCCGCGATAGTGACCTGGTCCACCGAGGCAGACCTCGGCAACGGTGCTGACGCAAAGCGCGTCCTCGCTGACGTCGATGCCGCGCACGCAACGCATGCATTGTCCCAGTATGTCGTTGTCGAGGATCAGGCTTTCCAGGCAGAAGCCCTGCAGGGAGGCATGCATCCCCGCCGCCTCGTAGACCATGTTGAGCCCGGCCAGACCGGCCAGCACATTGCTGATGCCTTTTTCATAGCCGCTTTGAAGGTCCGGCAGTTTCGCATCGGCCATCCCGGCAGGCGAACCGCCTGGAAGATCGTAGAAATGCGCCATCTGCGCGCAGGCGGCGGTCATCAGAGCCTGTTCCGCCGACCCGCCTGCCATCGCGCCGGTCTGCGGATCGGAGGCGAATGGCCAGGCGCCGAAGACCGCCGGATGGCCGGGGCTGATCGCGTTGACGTAGACCAGACCGGCGAGAACCTCGGCCACCGCCTGGGTCACGGCGCCGGCGAGCGATGCCGGGGCGGTGACGCCGGCCTGTACCGCGGACACAAGCAGGATCGGCAAGCCGCCTTCCACACAGGCTTCCAGCACGCCGCAGGCATCTTCGGCGAATTTCATCGGCGGCACGACGAAGCAGTTGGCGTTTGAAACGAATGGCCGCGCCCGGAAATTCGCCTCGCCGCCGGCGATGGCGTAAAGCATTTCGAGCGCCGGCTTCACGTTCTCCCGCACTGTGAACGAAGTGCCGACATGCTTGGCCGTTCCGGATACGCAGGCGTAAAGCGTATTGAAATCCAGCTGCATCGGGTCGGCGATGTCGCGCGCCACCATCGGCCGCTGGAAGAAATGGATGTTGTCCAGCCCGTCGGCGATGCGGGCCGCGTCGTAAATGTCCTGCAGCCGCGATTCCCGATATTCGCGCTTCTCGACATCGACCAAATGCACCGCTGCGCCGGCGGTGCCGTAGTGAACGCGCTTGCCCTGCATCGTCAAATCGTGCCGGGAGTCCTGCCCATGCAGCGAGAAATTGCGGCCGGCCTTGGCGATTGCGTCGAGCACAAGCCGGCGCGGGAAGCGGACGCGGCCGTCGGCGCCTGCAAGCGCGCCCGCCTTCGTCAGCACCGTCTCGCATGAGGGGATGGCATTGGCGAGGCCGACTGTTTCCAGCAGCCGCAATGCCGCATCGTGGATGCGCTCCACATCGTTCTGGCCGAGCGGCCGGTAGCTTCCTCCTTCCGCCATGTCTGTCGCGCGGGAAACGCCTGTCGGAGGTTTGCTGGCGAGCGCCTGCAGCGCATGACGCTCGGCAAGGCGCGGCGGACCTCGGTCGGGCCGCGCCTCCTGCTTCTTGACAGCACCAGGCATCGAACTCATTCCCACTTTTTCGGCAGTGTTCCCCGCGACGGTTATCTCCGTCGTCTAACTGCCCGTTCATTGGAAGACTATGCTGCCATCTCCTGTCAGCTTAAGAGCCAGCATATTTGCGCCGTCTGAGCCAGCAAATGGGACCGGGCGTCGCATGCGCCCGGCTTCCAGGTCCGCCTTGTGCCGTCAGGCCGCCGCGGGCCGCCGCCCGGCCGCCGTCGCCAGTTCGCGGATTCCAGGCTCTATATGCTGCAGCGCGATCGATGAAATGCCGAGCCGCATGAAACGGGAGGGCTGGTCGGTCTGGTCGAAAAAACGGTCGCCAGGCTCGATGATGACGCTGCGGCTGGCAGCCGTGGCGGCAAGTTCACGCGAATCCGTACCGCGCGGGCCTTCCAGCCAAAGCGACGTCCCCCCGGCGGAATCCGTGGAGCGCCATTCGGGCAGGAATGCGGAAAGCGCATGCACCAGCCGCTTGCGGCGTTCCTCGAACGCCGCGGACAGCCGCCGCACCAGCGCTTCATGATGGCCGAGCGACAGGAACAGCGCCACGGCGCGCTGATTGTTGGCCGGCGGATGCCGCAACATGAAGCGGCGCAGCGCCCGCAATTCCGCGATCAGCCCGGCGGAGGCGACGATGTAGCCGAGCCGCAGGCCGGGCGCCAATGTCTTCGACATCGAGCCGACATAGACGACGCGGCCGGACCGGTCGATGCTCTTCAGCGCCTGCTGCGGCGCTTCGTCGAGAAGCTGGCTGTCATAGCCGTCCTCGATGATGATCTGGTTGTGGCGGTTGGCGCGCGCCAGAAGGTCCTGCCGTCGCTCGGCCGAGAGCGGCACCATGGTCGGACAGTGATGGCTCGGCGTCACGAAGACGAAGCCGGCATCGTTGGCGATGGACGAGGTGACGATACCCGACTGGTCCACCGGAACCGGCTGTATGTCTGCGCCGACAAGGCGGAAGATCGACCGCGCGTCGGGGTAGCCGGGGTCTTCCATCGCCACCTTCGAGCCCTTGCTCATCAGAAGCGTCGCCAGCATGTAAAGCGCGTTCTGCGCGCCGAGCGTGACGATGATTTCGTCCGGATTGGCGAAGATGCCGCGCCGTGGCAACAGCCGCGCCTGTATCTGCTCGATCAGCAGCGGATCGTCGCGGTCGACCATGTCGGAGGCCCAGTTGCGGATTTCCAGCACCGCCAGCGCCATGCGGTTGCACTCGCGCCATTCGGCAGTCGGGAACAGCCCCGGGTCGAACTGACCGTAGACGAACGGGTAGGACGATTTGATCCAGTTGTCGTGCTTGGCCGGCGGCGGCATGTCGCTGGCGGCGATCTTGCGCCGCTGCTTCCAGTCGATCTCGTTGGACTGTTCCGGCGTCTTCTGCGGCTTGGCCGGCGTCGTCAGCACTTCCGGATTGACGAAATGGCCGCGCCGCTCGCGCGCCACCAGAAATCCCTGATCGACCAGTTGCTGAAAGGCCAGCACGACGGTGCCGCGCGCCACGCCGAGCTTTTCGGCCAGGATGCGGCAGGACGGCAGCGGCATGGAAGCGGCGATCTGGCGGTCAAGGATCGCGGCAACGATGGCCTGACGGATTTGCGCCTGCAGCGTCTGGCCGGATTCGGCCGATATCCTGAACAGGCCGGACCATATGGCCGTATCGTTTCGCTGTGGCATTGGGGTGCTCCGTCGAGGCTGACCTGCTTGCGCGGCCGATCCATGATTCCGTGGACCAGTCGAATGTAGGCGTGGCCCAAGACATTGCGCCAATCAATAATTCTGATTTTTTCGATTTACGTCGCTGATCCATTGAGGTCGGCCACGTCGTTTCGGATGACGAAAAGCGGTTGAAACGACCGGAATTTCCCACGATAGTCGCGCGCCGTCTCTGCCCGCGCGTCGGGTCGGGCAAAGCTAGTTCGAAATCGATCGCGGAGCCCGCCATGGACCACAAATCTTTCCAGTCCACGCTGTCCGCCCTGCGCGATCGCCGCGCCGGGGCATCAATGAACATGCGCGAGGCGTTCGCTGCCGATCCCAGGCGGTTTGCCGAATTTTCCGCAACCGATGGCGACCTTTTGCTCGATTGGTCGAAATGCGCGGTCGATGGCGAGACCATGCGACTGCTGGAGAAATTGGCCGAAGCTGCCGGTGTTGAGGCAAAACGCGCGGCCATGTTCGCCGGCAAGCACATCAACATCACGGAGGACCGCGCGGTTTTGCATACCGCCCTGCGCGATCTCGACGGCAAGGGGCTTCACGTCGACGGTCAGGACATCAAGAAGGACGTGATGGATGTTCTGGTCGCCATGGCGGATTTTGCCGAATCCGTCAGGGATGGAAAGACCGTCGGCGCCACCGGCAAGAAGATCACCGATGTCGTCAATATCGGCATCGGAGGGTCGGATCTTGGGCCAGCCATGGCTACGCTGGCTCTCGCGCCTTATCACGATGGGCCGCGCAGTCACTACGTTTCCAACATAGACGGCGCACACATCCACGATACGCTGAAGGGGCTCGATCCCGCGACGACACTGTTCATCATCGCGTCCAAGACCTTCACCACCGTTGAGACAATGACCAATGCCGAGACGGCGCGGCGCTGGGTCGAGGCGAAGCTCGGCAAGGATGCCGTCGGCCATCACTTTGCCGCGGTATCGACGGCGCTCGATCTGGTTGCAAAATTCGGCATCCGCGAGGAAAGGGTGTTCGGCTTCTGGGACTGGGTCGGCGGTCGTTATTCGGTCTGGGGCGCTATCGGCCTGCCGGTGATGATCGCGATCGGCTCGGTGAACTTCGATGAATTCCTCGCCGGCGCGCACGAGATGGACGAGCATTTCCGCACCGCGCCGCTGATGCGGAACCTGCCGGCGCTGCTCGGCCTTGTCGGCTGGTGGCATCGGGTTGTCTGCGAGTACCCGGCGCGCGCCGTCATCCCTTACGACCAGCGCCTGTCGCGCCTGCCCGCCTATCTGCAGCAGCTCGACATGGAATCGAACGGCAAGAGCGTCACCATCGAAAGCACGCCGGTGCCGACGCCAACCGGGCCGCTTGTCTGGGGCGAACCCGGCACCAACGGCCAGCATGCCTTCTTCCAGCTCCTGCATCAGGGCACCGACTTCATCCCGGTGGAATTCCTCGCCGCCGCCGTCGGCCACGAGCCGGACCTCAAGCATCACCACGATCTGCTGCTGGCCAATTGTCTGGCCCAGTCCGAGGCCCTGATGAAGGGTCGCACGCTGGAAGAGGCGCGGGCGCAGATGCTGGCCAAGGGCCAGAAACCTGATTTCGTCGACCGGATCGCCCCGCACCGGGTCTTCTCCGGCAACCGCCCCTCGGTGACAATTCTTTACCGCAAGCTCGACCCGCGCACCTTTGGTCGCCTCATCGCGCTCTATGAGCACCGCGTTTTCGTGGAAGGCGTGCTCTACGACATCAATTCTTTCGACCAGTGGGGCGTCGAACTGGGCAAGGAACTGGCGACGGGCCTGCTGCCTGTCGTGGAGGGCAAGCAGAATGCCGCAGGCCGCGATGCGTCCACGGCCGGTCTGGTGGAAACTATCCGCCGGCTGCGTGGATCGGAGTAGGGGCGTTTGGCGGGCATAAAAGGCATCCTGTTCGACAAGGACGGCACGCTTGTCGATTTCAACGCCACTTGGTTCGGCGTCGCGGATTTCATGGCGATGGAAGCCGCCGAAGGCGACCGGCGGCGCGCCGACGAACTGCTTGATGCGGGTGGCTTCGATTTTGCCGCGAAGCGTTTCAGGCCGGATTCCGTCTTTGCCGCCGGCACCAACCGCGATGTTGTCGAACTGTGGTTCCCGCACCTTGCCGGCGACGATTTCGCCGGCACGCTGCGCCACTTCAATGCGACGACAGCATCGCAGGGCGCCGCCATGGCCGTCGCCCTACCGGGGATAGCCGAAGCACTCGCCGCACTGCACGCCAAGCCTTACAGGTTGGGCGTCGCCACCAACGATTCCACCGCCGGCTGCGAGCAGACGCTGCTGGCGCTCGGCGTCGCGCAACTCTTCGATGCGGCTTACGGCTATGATGCCGTGGCGAATCCGAAACCGGCGCCCGATACGGTGGTGTCTTTCTGCGACCTCACAGGGTTGAAACCCGTGGAAATCGCCATGGTCGGCGATAACCGTCATGATCTTGAAATGGCGCGGGCCGGCGGTTGCGGTCTGGCCGTGGCGGTTCTTTCCGGAACCGGCACGCGTGAATCGCTGACGCCGCTGGCGGACGTAGTTCTGGATTCGGTCGCCGAACTGCCGGCCTGGCTCGAAAAGCAGACCCGGGATTGACCGGTTCGGTGTAGTTGCGATCAACTAATTTTATCCGGGTAATATTGACAATGGAATAAAATCCGGGTAAAAACCTCCGAAAGGAGTCCAGAATATGGAAAACACCATCACCGCCTTTTCGGGCGAGCACATGTTCGCGTCCGGCCCCGCCGGCGAAGTGGCGCTGGCGGTCAAGGCGACGCAGGATCTCGACAACGCGACCACGGTTCTGATTTTTGATGACCTCACTGGCCGGCAGGTCGATTTCGATCTGCGTGGCAGCAACGAGGAAATTCTCGGTCGGCTGAAGGCCAAGACACGACAACCCGAGGAAAAATCAGCCGAGGAACAGCCGACCGAAGGGCCGGTCGCAGGTGAATCCCGCCGCTCTTCGGGACGCCCGAAGCTCGGCGTCGTCGCCCGCGAGATCACGCTTCTGCCACGGCATTGGGAATGGCTCGGCGAGCAGCCGGGCGGCGCGTCGGTTACGCTTCGCAAGCTGGTCGACGCGGCGCGCAAGGCAGCCGGCGGGCAAGTCTCGTCCAAGCAGGCGCAGCAGGCCGCCGACCGCTTCATGGGCGCGATGCTGGGCAACCAGCCAGGCTATGAGGAAGCGACGCGCGCGCTTTATGCCGGTAACCGCGACAGGTTCCTGGCGTTGAGCAAAGACTGGCCTGCGGATTTGCGCGACCATGCCCGCAAGCTGGCCAAGCCTGCCTTCGTGGAAGACGGCAGCGCGACCTGATTGGTTCCTCTGACGGACCATTGACCAATGCGAATGCGGCGGCGTTCTTGATCAACCCCTGCCGTCATGACGGGGGCATGACTATCCCCTGAGCTCTCGCCGCAGGATCTTGCCGACCGGCGTCTTCGGAAGTTCGGTACGGAATTCGATGTATCGCGGGCGCTTGTAGCCGGTGAGATTGTCCCGGCAGTAGGCGGTTATCGCTTCCGCCGTCAGCGCCGGATCCTTCTTGACGATGAAAAGCTTCGGCACCTCGCCCGACTTTTCGTCCGGCACGCCGATGGCGGCCACTTCGAGCACGCCCGGATGCTGGGCCACCACGTCCTCCAACTCGTTCGGATAGACGTTGAAGCCGGAGACAAGGATCATGTCCTTCTTGCGGTCGACGATCCTGGTGTAGCCGCGTTCGTCCATGAAGCCCATGTCGCCGGATTTGAAGAACCCGTCCGCAGTCATCACCTTGGCGGTCTCGTCGTCGCGGTTCCAGTAGCCGGCCATCACCTGCGGTCCGCGAATGCAGATCTCGCCGACCTCGCCAAATGGCAGGTCGTTGCCGTCGTCGTCGCGGATGGCGATTTCGGTCGATGGCAATGGCAGACCGATCGTGCCGGTGTAGTCGCCGACGCTGAATTTGTTGGCCGTCGCTACCGGCGACGTTTCCGACAGGCCATAACCTTCCGAGATCGGGCACCCTGTCAGCGCCTTCCAGCGTTCGGCCACCGCCTTTTGCACCGCCATGCCGCCGCCCAACGTCAGGATCAGCGGCTTGAAGTCGAGCTTGCGGAACTCCTCATTGTTCAGCAGCGCGTTGAACAGCGTGTTGAGGCCGGGGAAGATGTTGATCGGATATTTCTTCAGTTCCTTGACGAAGGCGGGAATGTCGCGCGGATTGGGGATCAGGATGTTGTGCGCGCCCTGCTGCATGCCCATCAGCGCGTTCACCGTCAGCGCGAAGATGTGATAGAGCGGCAGCGCGCAGACGAAGGTCAGGTTCGCCGGCTTCGGCTTCACCGTATAGGCGTCCTCCACCCACAGCGCGTTCTGCGCGACATTGGCGACGACATTGCTGTGCAGCAGCATAGCGCCCTTCGACACGCCCGTAGTCCCGCCAGTATATTGCAGGAAGGCGACTTCCTCGGCTCTCGTCTCCACCGCCTTCGGCGTCTGGCCCGCGCCCGCCTTCAGCGCCGCGGCGAATTTCGTATGGCCGGGCAGCGACCATGCCGGCACCATCTTCTTGACCCGCCGCACGACGAGATTGACGATCGCGCCCTTCAGCCCGCCGAGCATCTCGCCCATCGAGGCGACCACCACATGCTTGACCGGCGTCTTGGCGACAATCGCCTCCAGCGTCGCGGCGAAGTTCTCGAGGATGACGATCGCCTGCGCGCCGGAATCCTTGAGCTGGTGCTCGAGTTCGCGCGGCGTGTAGAGCGGATTGACGTTGACCACGATATAGCCGGCGCGCAGCACGGCCATCATGGCCACCGGATACTGCAGCACATTGGGCATCATCAGCGCCACCCGCGCGCCCTTCTGCAACCCCTTGGATTGCAGGAACACGGCGAAGGCCGCTGAGAGCCGGTCGAGTTCGCCGTAGCTCATCGTCTTGCCCATGCAGGTGAAAGCCGGGCGTGTGGAAAACGCCTTGCAGGCATCCCCCAGCAGGTCCCCGATTGAATCGGCCGGCAGCTTTCCAATCTCGGCGGGAACGCCCTTGGGGTAATTGTCCAGCCAGGGCTTTTTCTTCTGGCCAGCGGCGAGCGCGGCAAGGGCCTTGGGCAGTTTCACGGCGACCTTGGCGCTATTTCCGCTCTTTGACGGCACTGGGGACCTTGACGCCGCAGCTTTCTTCGGCGCTTTGACAGTGGCTGTAACCGCCGTTTTCGGTGTTGCCGGCTTTGTCGATGGTTTGGCGGCCGCCGTTTTTACCGGAGCTGCTTTCGCTGGCGCTTTGGCCACCGATGCCTTCACCGCTGGCGCCTTGGATGCTGCGGTGCTTGCTTTTGGCATCAATTGCTTTGCAGCAGGAGGTTTGGCTTTGGCGGCGCTGGTCCTGGTGGGTCCGCCGGTTTTGGCGGAAACCTTTGCAGCAGCGGGTTTGGCGGTCTTCGCCGCCGACGCTTTGGCGGCAGTAGTCGGCTTGGCTGATTTTGTGGCGCTTGTCTTCGGTTCCGCCGCGGGTTTCAGGGCGGACTTTGCGGCGACCGCCACGGGCTTCGCGCTCTTGGCAGGACTTGCCTTGACGGGCCTGGCCGCGATCTTCGCACCTGCTCCAGCCGTTGTCGCGCCTGTCTTCGCCGTGCTGGCCTTGGCCCCGGAGCTTTTCGCCGCATTGCTCTTGGGTGTGTTGCTGGCCGAAGCCGCCGCCGTCTTGCCTGACTTTGCCACCTGATTCCCTCCCTCGATGCCGACCTTGGTCGGTCGGCTCTTTTTGCCGGCGCTTGCCGGACTTTGCGGGGCAAGGCCGAATTCTTGGCCTGGTTCCTCCACTCTATCTATGGCGACAATCCGGGGACAAGCAAGTGGTGCCGCAGGGGTAGCTTGGCAGAGATCCTTGCCGGGGCACATTGTCGGGCATCGATAGCGCTGCCTCGCAGACTCGGGCTTTGCCGGTGGAATGCAATACCCGGTTAAAGGCGGATCGTCGCCGCTGCTTCCGTTAGGGTAAACCGCAGGGTGTTCCAAAGCCAAATGAACGGTGCTTATATGCTGCCTTCACGAGCCTGAAGAGGGGCTTGTAAGAAAATCAGGGAGTGCTCAATGAAAACGAAACTGGCTTTTGCGGCTGCCTTGCTGGCCGCAACCATGCTGGGCGGCGTGGCCAACGCCAAAACGCTCGTCTATTGTTCGGAAGCTTCGCCGGCAGGCTTTGATCCCTCGCCGTGGAGTGGCGGCAACGACTTCGACGCTTCGTCGCGCACCATCTATTCGCGGCTGGTCGAGTTCGACAAGGGCAAGACGACCATCTCGCCGGGCCTTGCCGAAAGCTGGACGGTTTCCGACGACGGGCTGGAATACACGTTCAAGCTGCGTCCGGGTGTCAAGTTCCAGACCACCGACTATTTCACTCCGACCCGCGACCTCAACGCCGACGATGTGAAATTCTCCTTCGAGCGTCAGTGGAAGAAGGACAGCCCCTGGTACGAATATCTCCCCGGCACCGGCTGGGAATACTTCACTGGCATGGGCTTCCCCGACCTGCTGAAGGAAATCGTCAAGGTCGATGATCTGACGGTCAAGTTCGTGCTGACCAAGCCGGAAGTGGCTTTCCTTCCCGACCTTGGCATGGATTTCTCGTCGATCGTTTCGAAGGAGTATGCCGACCAGCTCGAAAAGGCCGACACCAAGCAGCAGTTTACCCAGAAGCCAGTCGGCACCGGCCCTTACCAGTTCGTCGACTATCAGGTCGACGCGGTCATCCGCTACGCTGCATGGGACGGCTATTTCGGCGGCCGCCAGAAGATCGACGACCTGATCTTCGCCATCACGCCCGATCCGGCGGTGCGCGCGCAGAAGCTCAAGGCCGGCGAATGCGATATCATGTCGTACCCGGCGCCCGCCGACATTGAGGGCCTCAAGGCTGACACCAACCTCAATGTCGAGGAGCAGGAAGGGTTGAACATCGGCTACATGGCCTACAACACCACGCTGCCGCCGTTTGACAAGGTCGAGGTCCGCAAGGCCCTCAACATGGCGGTCAACAAGCAGGCCATCATCGACGCGGTCTATCAGGGCGCCGGCCAGGTGGCCAAGAACCCGATCCCGCCGACCATGTGGTCCTACAACGACGCCATCAAGGACGACGAGTACAATCCTGACGAAGCCAAGAAGATGCTCGAGGCCGCCGGCGTGAAGGATCTTTCCATGAAGATCTGGGCCATGCCGGTCAGCCGTCCGTACAACCCGAACGCCCAGCGCGTCGCGGAACTGATCCAGGCCGACTACGCCAAGGTTGGCGTCAAGGCGGAGATCATCAGCTACGAATGGACGGAGTATCGCGAGCGCGGCAAGGCCAAGGACCGCGACGGCGCCTTCCAGCTCGGCTGGACCGGCGACAATGGCGATCCGGACAACTTCCTGTTCCTGCTGGGCTGCTCGGCCATTGGCCAGTCCAACTACGCGATCTGGTGCAACAAGGAGTTCGAGGACCTGCTGCAGAAGGGCAAGGCCACCACGGACCAGGCCGAACGCACCAAGATCTATGAAGAGGCGCAGGTCGTGTTCAAGCGTGAGGCTCCGTGGCTGACCATCGCCCACTCCAAGGTGTTCATGCCGATGAACAAGAAGGTCTCGGGCTTCGTCATGGATCCGCTCGGCATTCACCGGTTCGACGGCGTCGACGTCACCGAGTGACCTTCGGCAATCGAGCGATCGCGGCGCTGGACTCGCGTCCAGCGCCGTTGTCTTATCCGATAAGCGTATCGGTAACGTTCTAGGATTGGTCCTAGCCGGGTTGACTGAACATGTTCCGCTACCTGCTCCATAAGCTGGCGCTGATCGTGCCGACTGTCATCGGCATTTCGCTGGCGGCGTTCGCCTTCGTCAGGCTGCTGCCGGGCGATCCTATCCTGGCGCTCGCCGGCGAACGCGGCGTCAGTCCGGAGCGCTACGCCGAACTGATCGAGCGCTTCGGTTACAACCGGCCCTATATCGTCCAGTACCTCGACTATATCGGCAATGTGCTGACCGGCGACTTCGGTATCTCCATTGCCACAAAGCGGCCCGTGTGGGGCGAGTTCATGGCGCTGTTTCCGGCAACGCTGGAGCTGGCAGTGGTGGCGCTCATCATCGCTGTCGCCATCGGCATCCCGGCCGGCATCTTCGCCGCCGTAAAACGCGGTTCCTGGTTCGACCAGGCCACCATGGGCGTGGCGCTGACCGGCTATTCCATGCCGATCTTCTGGTGGGGGCTGTTGCTGATCATCTTCTTCTCCGGCTATCTCGGCTGGACGCCGGTCTCGGGCCGCATCGGCCTGCAATATTTTTTCCGCCCCGTCACCGGCTTCATGCTGATCGACAGCCTGATCGCCGGCCGGCCCGGCGCGTTCTCGTCCGCCGTCAGCCATTTGATTTTGCCATCCATCGTGCTGGCGACCATCCCGCTCGCCGTCATCGCGCGCCAGACGCGTTCGGCCATGCTGGAGGTACTGGGCGAGGATTATGTCCGTACGGCCCGCGCAAAGGGTTTGGCTCCGCGCCGCGTCGTCGGCCTGCATGCCTTCCGCAATGCGCTGATCCCGGTGGTCACAACCATCGGCCTGCAGGTCGGCACGCTGATGGCCGGCGCCATCCTGACCGAGACGATCTTCTCCTGGCCCGGCATTGGCAAATGGATGATCGATGCCATCGGCAAACGCGACTACGTAGTTGTCCAGAGCGGGCTGCTTATCATCGCGCTGATCGTCATGGCGGTGAACCTGCTCGTCGACATGCTCTATGCCGTCATCAATCCGCGCATCAGGGTGCAGTAGCCAATGACCGATCAGTCCGCAGGCGAAGGCACCGCCGCCACGCTTCCGCCGGAACCGCGCAACCGCGGCCTGGTCGAGTTCTGGCACTATTTCTCGATGAACACTGGCGCGGTGATCGGGCTGGTCGTGTTCACGCTGCTGGTGCTGATGGCGATCTTCGCGCCGCTGGTCGCGCCGCATCTTCCCGACGAGCAGTTCCGCGATTCGTTGCTGACGCCGCCTGCCTGGCAGGAGGGCGGCAAGTCGATGTTCCTGCTCGGCACTGATGCTGTTGGGCGCGACATGCTTTCGCGGCTGATCCACGGCGCGCGCTATTCGCTGTTCATCGGCCTGGTGGTCGTCGTCTTCGCCCTCGTCAGCGGCATCATTCTCGGCGTCCTGGCGGGATATTTCCGTGGCTGGGTCGATGCGCTGATCATGCGGGTGATGGATATCATCCTGGCCTTCCCGTCGCTGCTTCTGGCGCTGGTGCTGGTGGCGATCCTCGGTCCCGGCCTGTTCAACGCCATGCTTGCCATCGCGCTGGTGCTGCAGCCGCACTTCGCCCGATTGACCCGCGCCGCCGTCATGGCCGAGAAGAACCGCGAATATGTCGTCTCGGCCAAGGTCGCAGGCGCCAGTCATCTCAGGTTGATGCTGGTCACCATCCTGCCGAATTGCGTGGCGCCGCTGATCGTGCAGGCGACGCTGTCCTTCTCCAACGCAATTCTGGAGGCCGCCGCGCTCGGCTTCCTCGGCATGGGCGCACAACCGCCAACGCCGGAATGGGGCACGATGCTCGCCTCGGCGCGCGAGTTCATCCTGCGCGCGCCCTGGGTGGTGACGTTCCCCGGCCTTGCCATCCTCATCACCGTGCTCGCTATCAATCTGATCGGCGACGGTTTGCGCGATGCGCTCGATCCCAAGCTGAAGAGGTCGTGAGCGATGCCGCTTCTCGATATCAAGAACCTAACCGTTTCCTTCGACACCTCGACCGGACCGTTCATGGCGGTGCGGGGCATCGACCTGTCGGTCGAGCCACGCGAGGTGCTGGCGATCGTCGGCGAATCCGGCTCTGGCAAGTCGGTGTCGATGCTGGCGGTCATGGGGCTGCTGCCGCCGAGCGCCATCGTGAAGGCGGATCGCATGGCCTTCGACGGCATCGACCTGCTTGGTCTCAGCCCTGCCGCGCGCCGCAAGATTGTCGGCAAGGACATCTCGATGATCTTCCAGGAGCCGATCGCCAGCCTCAATCCCTGCTTCACTGTCGGTTTCCAGATCGAGGAAGTGCTGCGCTTCCACATGGGCATGGACCGGGCCGAGCGCCGCGCCCGCGCCATCGAGCTGATGACGCTGGTCGGCATTGCCGAACCGGAGGAACGCCTGAATTCCTTCCCGCACCAGATGTCGGGCGGCCAGTGCCAGCGCGTCATGATCGCCATCGCCATTGCCTGCAATCCCAAGCTGTTGATCGCCGACGAGCCGACGACGGCGCTCGATGTGACGATCCAGAAGCAGATTCTCGACCTGCTGGTTGGCCTGCAGGAAAAATACGGCATGGGCCTCATCATGATCACCCACAATATGGGCGTCGTCGCCGAGACGGCGGATCGGGTCATCGTCCAGTACAAGGGCCGCAAGATGGAGGAGGCGGACGTGCTGTCGCTGTTCGAGAATCCGAAGAGCAATTACACGCGCGCGTTACTTTCGGCGCTGCCGGAGAACGCTGTCGGCGACCGGCTACCGACTGTTTCGGATATGATGTTCGAACCGGCGCCGGGAGCGGCATGATGGCCAGGATCGTACTCGACGCCCGCAACATTGTTCGGGACTACAACGTCGCCGGTGGGCTGTTCAGAGGGGGGCGCACTGTCCATGCAGTCAAGGGCGTCTCCTTCACGGTGGAGCAGGGCAAGACGCTCGCCATCGTCGGCGAGAGTGGCTGCGGCAAGTCCACGCTCGCCCGCATCGTCACGCTGATCGATGCGCCGACCGCCGGTGACTTGTTCATCGACGGCGAGCAGGTCGATATCGCCCGTCACGGCCTGTCGAAGGAGATGCGCCGCAAGGTGCAGATCGTCTTCCAGAATCCCTACGGGTCGCTCAATCCGCGCCAGAAGATCGGCGACATCCTCGGTGAGCCGCTGAAGATCAACACCGACACCCCGGCGAGCGAACGGCGCGACCGCGCCATGGCGATGCTGAGGAAGGTCGGGCTTGGGCCTGAGCACTACAACCGCTATCCGCATATGTTCTCCGGCGGCCAGCGCCAGCGCATCGCCATTGCCCGCGCCCTGATGCTGAACCCCAGCCTGCTGGTGCTCGACGAGCCGGTCTCGGCGCTCGATCTGTCCGTGCAGGCGCAGGTGCTGAACCTGCTGGCCGATCTGCAGGACGAGTTCAAGCTGACCTACGTTTTCATCAGCCACGATCTGTCTGTCGTGCGCTACATCGCTGACGACGTAATGGTGATGTATTTCGGCGAGGCGGTTGAATACGGGCCGCGCGACGAAGTCTTCTCCAACCCGCGGCACGCCTATACGCAGACGCTGTTCGCCGCCACGCCGCGCGCCGATGTCGAGAGCATCAAGGCGCGGCTGGCAAGGAAGAGAGCGGCCTGACCCACAGGGGCGGGGTCGTCAGACCGTCGTCACCGTGTAGCCGGCCGATCCCGTCCAGGACAATTTCCACCGGGCAGCGGGGCGCACATTCTGCACGACATGCGGCTCGAAGGCGACGAGGCAGGTGCCGCCGCGCCGGCGTACCGATGGATAGACGAGGCCGCGCGACCCTTCGTGCCTCAACTCCCGGGCCAGTTGCTGACCGGCGGGATAGGCCGAGGCCGGGTCAGGACCGAGACAATCCGGCCTTGGCTTCATTTTTCGCAGATCATGAAAATCGCCGATGAACCCGGCGAGCAGCGCCTGGTAGATCGCCTCGTCCTCGAAGCGGCCGATATTGGCGAGTTCGCGGGTGCGGTGAAAGCCCACCTCGGCAATGGCTGTACCCTCATCGAAGGCGGAATACCACGCGCCCCGGTCGCCGCTGTTGAAGCGGTTGCCCTCGGCGCGCGTATAAGTGAAGGCGGCGTTGATATAGGTGCGGCCCCAGGCCTGGAAGATCAGTTCGCGCGGATGCAGCGAGGCGAGACCGGACCGTTCCGCCCGCAGCCGCCGGTTGGTCAAGCCTTCGAGGTCCTCGAGGATTTGCAACTCTTCATCCGTATCGACCAGCACCTTCAGCACCGGAGGCTTGAAGTAGGCGGTCGATATCAGGCGGACGGTGGCCGGCTGGGCGACGGCCGTCAGCGGCGGGATCACACGCCGCCCCGCAGCGCATCGACATAATCGCGCGTTTGCAGGATGGCCGGCAAGCCCGATCCAATCATCACGTCCTTCGGTGTCTGGCCGCCGAAGCTCTGCCCGGCATTGGCCAGCCCAACCCACTCGTCGGCCAGCGGATCACTGAAATAGAGATGCAGTGCCTTGTAGAGCCCGGTGACGCCGCTGATGCGCAAAAGCTGGTCTTTCGACAGGCGTCCCGACCAGTTGCCTGCCTTCATGCGCGCCCAGGTGCGTGGTGAAACGTCGATCAGGCCCGCCGCCTCCTCATTGCGCAAGCGCCATGCGGCGGCAATCCGTGCATAGGCCTTGGCGGCCGTGCCGGCCACCTCCTCTTCGCTCCAGGTAAGGCCCGAGGCAGGACCGTCGAAAGGTTCGCTCCGGGCGGCTCTCGTTGCAGCCAATCGTAACACATTTCTTGCCATGTGGCACAAGATAGCACGCCATATGGCATACTTCAAGCAAAGGCATTCAATCCGGATTTCGCGCCTTCGTCCTCGGGAAATCAAATCCCATGACGGAGGCCGCAATCAAGCGGCCGGCGCGGAACCGTCTTCGTCCCCGTGCCTCAGCAGCCGGCGCAGCATCGGTTCGATGCGGTCTAGTTCGTCGAGATGGGCGGCCGAAAGGTCGGCCAGGTGTTCCTCCGCGCGCGGCGTGAGGTTCAGCACGACGCGGCGGTGGTCGGCCTTGTCCTGATCCCTGGTGATCAGGCCTGCCTCGCAGATGCGGTCGACCAGCTCGACCGCGCTGTGGTGGCGGATGCGCAGGCGCTCCGCCAGCTTGCCCACCGTGACCGGACCCCCGCCGGGATACCCCTTGATCGCCAGCAGCGCCTGGTGGTGGCGTGGGGTCAGGCCGGCAAGCCTGGCCTTTTCCTGGCTGAACTCCAGGAAGAGCCGGATCAGATGCCGGAATTCCGACAGCCTTTCGTAATCCGATTGCCGGATGGCCGGCCGTTTCCTCGAAGGTCTGTCATTCGGGTCCGGTGTATCCGTCATGGCGATTTCCTCGGCAACAAGAGGCTTGAGAATTTATATCGTGTTACGATATAGGTCTACCGCAATGGGCGCGATGCCCGACACCAAACATATGGCCGTTGCGCCTCGAGTAAGAAAGCGGTTTCCATGCAGTCCGGACAATTCAGCCATCGCCGGCTCGGCGATTTCACGACCGACGCCCGTGTCCTGTTCATCGCCGCCATTGCGGTGGTGGTGGCGTCGGTCGCTCTGGTCGCTGGCATCATTCTGTTGAAGCTCATCCAGCTGGCGACCAACATCGCCTATTTCGGGCAGTTCGATTTTTCCGACCTGAAGCCGGGCGACAACCATCTCGGCTATGCAGCCGTACTTATTCCGGTGATCGGAGCGCTGATCATCGGCCTCATGGCGCGCTTCGGCAGCGAGAAGATCAGGGGCCATGGCATTCCCGAAGCCATCGAGGCGATCCTGCTCGGACGTTCGCGGCTCGACGCCAAGGTCGCCGTGCTGAAGCCGCTTTCCTCGGCGATCTCGATCGGCACCGGCGGACCCTTCGGCGCGGAAGGCCCGATCATCATGACGGGCGGCGCCATCGGCTCGCTGATCGCGCAGTTGCTGCCGGTCAGCGACAATGAGCGCAAGACCCTGCTGGTGGCGGGCGCTGCGGCCGGCATGACTACTGTCTTCGGCACGCCGATCGCCGCCATCATGCTGGCGGTCGAACTGCTCCTGTTCGAGTGGACGCCGCGCAGCTTCATTCCCGTCGCGGTTGCGGCCATCGTGGCAGAGGTGGAGCGCACCCTGCTGCACATGCCGGCGCCCCTGTTTCCCTTCGCCGGCAGCATCGACGTCTCGCTCGCCGCCTTGGGCGGCTGGGTCGCCATCGGCGCCGCCGCCGGCCTGCTGTCGACGCTGCTGACGCAGATGGTCTATGCCTGCGAGGATGCGTTCCTGAAATTGCCGATCCACTGGATGTGGTGGCCCATGCTGGGCGGCCTCGTTGTTGGCATCGGCGGCCTGATCGAGCCAGATGCGCTGGGCGTCGGTTACGATAACATTTCGAGGCTTCTGGAGGGCAATACGCTGGTCGCGGCAGCGCTCATGCTGCTGGTGGTCAAGGCCATCATCTGGTCGGTGGCGCTCGGTTCGGGAACCTCGGGCGGCGTGCTGGCGCCTTTGCTGATCCTTGGCGGCGCCATGGGCGCCATGCTTTCGGGCTTCCTGCCCGCGGCCGATCCCGGCCTGTGGGCGCTGCTGGCGATGTCCGCCACCATGGGTGGCACCATGCGCGCGCCGCTGACGGCAACCTTCTTCGCCGTCGAACTGACCGGCAACACGCACATACTGGTGCCGTTGATCGCCGCTTGCGCGACCGCTCATGCGGTCACGGTATTGGTGATGAAGCGATCCATCCTGACCGAGAAAGTGGCGCGGCGAGGTCATCATCTGGTGCGGGAATACCGCGTCGATCCCTTCGCGCTGACGCGCGTCAGCGAAGTGATGACGGCCAAGGTGCAGACGGTTCCAGGCTCCATGACGCTTCACGGCGCGGCGCTGTTCCTGACTGCGCCGGATACGTCGCATCCGAGTTTTCCGGTCGTCGATGACGTCGGCCGCGTGCTCGGCCTGATCGATCCGCCGGCCATCCTGCGCTGGCGCCGCAACGGCCGGCACCGCACGACGACGCTTGCCGAACTGCTTGCCGGCAGCAAGATCATGCTGGCCCATCCGGATGAATATCTCGAGGCGCTTTCGGACAAGCTGCTGACGGCGAATGTCTCGCACCTGCCCGTGGTGTCGCGGGACGATTCCAGGTTGGTCGGCTATATCGGCTGGAAGGACCTGATGCGGGTCCGGTCCCGCCAGCATGAGGCGGAGACCAGCCGTTCGGCGCTGCTCAGCTTCAGAAACCGGAAGGCTGGATAGACATCGGGCGACAATAGCTGGCCTTAGGCGGTCAAGACGTGGAAAGAATTAAGACATCAGCGCTCCGATGGAGAAGCCAAGCGCGACCGGCTCTCCGGTCTGCTGCGTGGAAAGGGAAGTGGTGCCGCTTAGGTGACTCGAACACCTGACCCCATCATTACGAATTGTTTTTCGTAACAATATCAGATGCTTAGACGCTCTACGAAATCGTTGGACCCTACTGGACAAGCCATTGGCCGGAATCCACTTTCAGGAGTTGAGCGATAGCATGGGGTATCACCCTGTTGCCACCCCTTTGATCCCGCGACACTACTAGAAGCCTACAGTTCGCGGTTGGCCCTACTAATCGGCACCGCACCCGCCGGACCTCCCCCCATCAACGGCACTGACAGTTTGGGCCGGGAGCGGGAGTCCGTGGGCGTCGGGATGTCCCGGTTTGTGCGGATTCTTGATCTTGGGGGCTGGTTGCCCAAGGTCGTGAGGTCCGATTGCGAAAGAACCACTTGCCGTCGCAGCCTGCTTTGAACATGTAAGAATCTCTTACACGTTGCCAAACGGGCATTTCCAAGGGGGAGTTGTTGCATGCCGTGCAACAGCTGGTGTGATGCTCTTTCTCCATCGAAGGCGACGGCGGGGAGTTGAGGGTGGCGATTTTAGTGGATTGCGAGCAAGTCATTTGCGATAGACGCGTGAATACTTTTCAAGACGTTGTGGCGCTGGGGGGCGATATGAAGCCGGATAAACTTTCCATCCATGACCTATTTCAGAAAGAACGCAGATACACCGTTCCGCTCTACCAGCGCGCATATGTCTGGAACGAGGATGAACAGTGGCAGCCCCTCTGGGATGATATCGAGCGGCAGGCGGACGCGTGTCTTGCGGCCGACAATGGCGTTCCACGTCGGTCGCACTTCCTCGGTGCAGTTGTCCTAAATGTCCAAAAAATCGTGGGGAGCGCGGTCGCCCGGTCGGAGGTCATTGATGGGCAGCAGCGGCTAACGACATTGCAGGTTTTCGTGGCAGCCCTTCGCGATTTCGCTGATTCCGCAGGATCGGTGCATGCGAACAAGCTCAAACGCCTGACGATCAACGAGGATGAGAAGCCCGGCTCAGAGAGCAGCTTTAAGGTTTGGCCTACGAATGCTGATCGACCACTGTTCCGATCGATAATGATGGCAGGCGGGACCGAAGCCTTGCTCAAGCAGCACGGCTTGACCCAAAAGAGCGAATTGCCGCGATTGATCGGTGCCTATTCGTTTTTTCGACGCCAAGTGGAAAATTACGCGGCGGCCTCCGATGCGGAAGAAAGAGACAGGCGTATTTTCGGGCTACTGCAAGCGCTGAGAACGGGATTGCAGCTTGTTGTCATAGAACTCGAAGAAAACGATGACCCACAAATCATCTTCGAAACGCTGAATGCGCGCGGCCAACCGCTGTTGCCGTCCGATCTAATCCGCAACACAATCTTTCATCAGGCGTCAGTTGATCCTGCACACAGCAGCAATCCGAACTATGCCGACGAATTGTATGAGACCTATTGGCGATCCTTCGACAACGATCGAACCCTTGTGTCCGTCAATGGCGAAGATAGGTATTGGCACACACCTGAACGGCAGGGCCGACTGACGAGGCCGCGCATTGACCTCTTCATTTTCCATTTCCTCGTGATGCAGACTGGACGTGAGCTTTCCATAGGTCACATTTTCCAAGAGTTCCGCGATTGGCGCGACCAGTCAGGCCAGACCCTGGAAGGTTTTCTGGACGAGTTAAAGCGCTACGCGGTCATTTTTCGAGGTTTGATTTCGCCCAATGGCACAGATCAGGTCTCGATTTTTGCGGGGAGATTGCGGTCTCTCGATACGAGCACCGTCTATCCGCTACTGCTTTATGTTCTTGGGCTGCCAATCGAAAAGTTGACCCTTGCTGACCGCAATCAGATTGTTTCGGATATCGAATGCTGGATGATACGGCGCTTTGTCTGCCAACTCACGAACAAGAACTACAATAAGTTCTTTGTTTCGCTCCTTGCTAAGGTCAGAGAAGTTGCCCTTGCGGCAGCGGTCAGCGCTGACGACAAACCTACCAGTGAAAAACTGGCTTCTACCGTACGCGAGGAGCTAACGAGGTCAGACGACGTAACCGTGCGTTGGCCGAATGATACCGAGTTCGAAAAAGGCTGGCTAGAGAAGCCGACTTATGTGAAATCCCGGCCAGATCGAGCAGTCATGCTATTGACGGCCATCGACAACGCGATGCGCACCAACAAGAACGAATACAAGCATGCCCCTGAAGACGTCAGCGTAGAGCATTTGCTGCCTCAGCAAGGAAGCATAATTGACTATCCGTATCCAGCCGAACCGACCGAAACTGACGGGCTGACGCCTGCTGCGAGGCGGCAAAACATCATACATACTGTCGGCAATCTGACCTTGTTAACCCAAGCGCTTAACTCGTCCGTCAGCAACGGACCCTTTATGAAGAAGCGGCCAGCAATAGCGGCGAACAGCGAGCTTCGCCTGAACGCCCGGTTTCAGGATCACGAAATCACGCAATGGCTGGAGCCTGAAATCACCGAGAGGGGGCGTGATCTTTTCGTTTATGCGAAGGGGCTCTGGCCCTTCCCTACTTCATCGGGCAACTGATTTAAGTGCTTGATGCTGTCCGCGCGGCGGGCCTCAAGCCCGTCAACAGGCGAGGCAGATTGCATCCGTGCGGGCGGTTGGCATGCCGCCTTTTTGAGTCAAATCAAGACCCTTTACAGGGCCACCGGTCGATAAATCGACTCCGGCGATATCAAACTTGGAGCGGTAATACCCTTGTCTGGGTTTGACATTCGCAGACCGTATCCCTTTTCCAGCCACGGCAAGATATCCGTCTCCTTGGCCACCCGGACGTAGTCGTCCTCAAAACGGGTTTTCGATACGACGTAGCTGCCGTCTTCGTGCTTGTGGGGGAGGAGAAGCTCTCCCACATTTGCGCCCCGGCTGACGAAGGCATGCAGATGGTGTTTCGGCAATTGGCTGTCCCATTCTTTGCGGTTGTCCCGGTCACCAAATGAACTGGTGCCCCATTCGATCAAGTCTTCTTAGACGATCTTCGTAGTCCGGCATGATCGTTTCCAACGAGCGCCAAAATCGCCGTGAATGATTGTGCTCAAGAACGTGGCAAGCCTCATGGGCAATAACGTAATCAACCAGTGGCATTGGTGCCATGACCAAGCGCCAGTTTAAGCGTATGCGCCCCCGTGCATCGCAACTTCCCCAGCGCTTCGACTGGTCAACGACTTTGACGGTCGGTGTCGGAATGCCAAGCGTCTCTGCGATCATTCGCGCACGGACAGGAAAATGCTGGATCGCATGGGCACGATACCAGTGTCTGAGACCGCTGCGGACAGCAGCGCGTTGAACGGATGCATGACCATTTGGCAGTACCGGCGCGACGAGCGTTGAACCCCTCGCGGCAATTCGGGTCACAACGGCAGTTTCGTCGGGAATGAGCTTCAAGCGATACTGACGGCCCAGATAGTGGAAGGTCTCGCCACTCACAAATTCCTTTGCGACCGGCTGCCCGCCAAGCTCTCTGCACGCCGCCTGTTTGCGAAGCAGCCAAGCGCCTTTCTTGCGAACGATGCCAAGGACGCGATCATCATCCAGGTCCGAGGGTGCGAGGACGCGCACCCCATCAAAGCCAACCGATATCGCTACGGTTTTACGGCGCGATGTCCGCTCAATGAGGAATGCAAACGTTTCGCCGCCAAAGACGATGGAATGATGAGCCGCGTCCGTCATCCCGCATACCGCGCGCGGGCGACATCCATAATCTTTGCCGTCGTGGCTTCGACCTTGTGCGCATCCAATCCCAAGCTGCGCAAATGCTCCTTGATGGATCGGCGCATCTGTCGTTGCACGTCCTCCTTATGATGCCAGTCAACGACCTCGGCATATTCCTCGAGCGCCTTGGTGATACCAGCAGCGCTCCGGGAGCGCTCAGCATCTGGCAGGTCGGTGTCAATGAAGGGCAGGATGGCGACAGCCGTTCCGGTGAGGCCGTCGCTCCTGCCCGCCACGCCCGAACGAATATCTGCGGCTTGCCCCACCATCGCTTCAAGCTGGGTCAACGCGCTGGCGGCGGAAACGCGAGCCTCCCGCCTGTCGTTGACGATCCTCTCTAGCTGTTCCCAGAGAGAAGCGTATGCCGTGGGATTTTCGTCGCGGTGGACGTGGATTTCTTGGCGGATGGCGTGCTCAATCTCAGCCGCCTTTGCATCACTCGACCGAAGGCTTTCCAGATGCGGACGGAAGGCAGGGTCGAGGATGTCAAACTTCACCAGCAACTGTTCGACGCCCGTCACCGAGAGATGGCTGGTGATTATCTCGCCGACTTTCGCGCCGTAGTCTTTGGGGTCAAACGGCTCCTCGTGATAGGCGCGGCGCGCAAGAACACGAATACGCGCGAGCCACTTCAAATCCGAGGGATAGGGCTCTTCCAATGCCTTTGGGTCCGGCAAGACCATGTCCATGGCTTCGGCGAAACGCAGGAAGTCGAGTTCGAATTTGGCCCGGATATCGTCTGGACGCAGCAGTTCGACGCATGCGCCATCATCCTGACGGTCCATTCCTTCGAGCAGACGAATAGCCGCACGATGGCGACTTTCCAGAAGCTGAATTTTCTCGGACAGGGGGCGCAAAGCACTCGCTATGCCGTCCTCGTCAGAGAACATATCCAACGCATCCGAAATACGCCGATTGTCGCCCCAATAGTCGACGACCAACCCATAGGTCTTGCCATCCGCGGTGCGGTTCACGCGGGCGATGGCCTGCAAAAGCGTATGCTCCCGCAGAGGTGCATCGAGATACAAAACCTGTTCTACCGGCGCGTCAAAGCCGGTCAGCAGCATGTCGCACACGACCAATATTCTCAGCGGGTCATCGCGCTTCTTGAACCGGCCAATCAAGGTATCGCGGTCGCGCTTGGATATGTGATGCGCCTGCAACCGGGCGCTGTCGTTGTTGGACGCGGACATGATCAGCGCGCATTCGGGCGCACCAAGCTGCCGCAAAGCTTCGACGTAGGTCACGGCGACGTCTCGGCTGACCGTCACTATTTGGGCTTTGAAACCATTCGGTTCGATAGTGCTTCGATAATGAGCGAGAATATCCCCAGCGATGGCCTCTACACGAACTGGCGCTCCGGCCAGTTTCTCTTGAAGTCGCATGCCGCGCTTCAGCTTCTCAATCTCGTCGTCTGACAGTTCCGGGAACGTGGCCCGAATATCCCGTTCGAGATCGCGCCCATCGATCCGAAGTTGCGCATCGCGCATCTCGTAGTAGATCGGGACGGTCGCTCCATCCTTCACAGCCTGGTCGATCAGGTAGCGGTGCAGGTAATCGCCGAACACCTCACGGGTGCTACGGTCCTTCTTGTCGATGGGCGTGCCGGTGAAGGCGATCATGCAGGCGTTGGGCAGTCCTGCGCGCATCCGGGCGGCGAGCGCGCCATATTGCGTCCGGTGGGCTTCATCGACCATTACGAAGACATTCCGCGCCTTGGAGATGACCGACGAGCGTTTCGGCACGGCGCTGTGAAACTTATGGACGGTCGTCAGAACGGTCGTTCCAGCGCCACCGGACAAAGCTTTGCGGAGCGCGTCTCCGCTTTCGGCCTGTATGGGGTTGGCAAAGCCTGAGCGCTGGAATTGTCCGGTGATCTGGTCGTCAAGGTCGTTTCGATCGGTGACGATAACAATCGTAGGATTTTCGGCTTCGGGCAGGCGACGTAACTTGGTCGCAAGAAACACCATCGTCAGCGATTTACCGGAGCCTTGGGTATGGTGGATGACGCCGCCACGGCGCTGCGGATTGGGTGCGGTCCGGATGCGCTCAATCGCCTTGCCGACGGCAACGAATTGCTGATAGCGCGCCAGCTTCTTGATGCGCCGCCCGTCGATGGTTTCGAACATCACGAAGTTGCGGATGAGATCGAGCAGATTGGCAGGTGCGAGAAGCCCTGCAAGCAAGATGTCCTGCCCGGTTGGCGTTCGACCCAATTGAGCAGCGAGCGCGTCGAGCGTAAGTGGATAGGGGTCTTTCCATTCGGCCCATTGGCGAGCGGGCGTCAGCGTCGTGCCGTACTTTGCTACGTCGCGCGCCAGAGCGATAGAAACCTGCGCCGTCTCGAACAGGCGGGGAGCGCCAAGCCCGGCGAATTCATCGCGGCTTTCATAACGGCGGAACTGACGGATCGCCTCGCCCATCGGATCGGCCAATAACGGCGATTTGCATTCGATAGCAGCGAGAGGAAGGCCGTTCACGTAAACGACGATATCGGGAATGATGTCCTGCCGCGCGCCCTTGATCGCGACTTGCCGCGCGAACTCGAACATATTGGCGGACGGGTTATCGAAATCGAAAAACCGCACATTGCGGTCCTGCCGCCTGCCATCTTCAGTATGGGGGGCAGTCACGCCATAGGTGAGGGCCGTATAGGCGCTTTCATTGGCCTCCATCACATCGACGGCTGTAACGCGCGTGACGGCCGCAACGGCGCGGCGAACGCCATCCTCGCCAAGCCAAGGGTTAAGGCGCTTCAGGCATTCTGAAAGGCGAACCGTCAGAACCGGTTCGGTTGCCAGCCCGTCGCGTAACCGCCGCACCTCTTCTGGAACCAAGAGCTTATAATCGAACAGAACACGCAGCAGATCGACCGCGGGTTCCTCCACCCATTCGCGCTCAAGCTGTTTGCTGGTGTCGCTCATGCCGCTTGGCCGGCTTTGCCGCGATGCCGCGCAATGATGCTGTCTGGAAGGCGAACGCGACCCGAGAGGAGTTCTTGGGCAAGGGACGATTGAGTTTGATAAAGCACGTCTAGTTTTGCACGCTCGGCCGTTAGTCGGGCTTCTATCGTTTCATACAGATCAGCAAAGCTGTCCTGCTCAGCTTTTGGGGGCACCGCAATCGAAAATCGCTTGAGCGTTTTTGAATTGATATTCCATTGAGAAACGCCCGGCGTAGCGAGCGTCTTTAACCTCTCCTGAGTTCGTGGCAGGTTCAAGATGGCATTAAGCCAGTATGGATTTACACTATTTTTCACGACAAGGCGGATCAGATAGCTTGCAAAGACGACCTCCGTGCTTGGGTCATGTCTGACGATCCCTGTTTTGCCAACAAGAGCTTGGCTGTTTGTCCTGTTGAACAGAATGTCACCCTTCTTTATTGAGCATGAGGCGATTTCGGCGGGTGTCACGTCAGTTGACTTCAGCCCGCGGACATCCACGTTTACTTTACCATCCCCGATATCCGGCATCCTCAAGACTGGCACTGTGCCTTTGCCATCCAGTGGGATCGAAAGCCCATATTGGCATTGCCGGACAAGTGAACCGATCGCCTGTACATGCCATTTCGGTTGCTTCTCGCTGCCCTGAAAGTCTCTGGTCAGCTCGTTGCGGCTCTCAACTAATGCCTCAATCAGCGTCCTCGTCTTTGCAATAGCTTCCACCACCACGCCTAAGACCTCGGCAATCGCGCTCTGTTCAGCGAGCGCTGGAAGTGGCATTTGAAATGCCCCCACATCGCGTGGACGAATAGCCGCGTAGTTGGTCGAGCCGACAGCATCGACTTGTCGATGAAGTCGGCCATCCCGAATGATATGATCAAACCAATCCAACACTACCCTGGATTGGTTGATCTCAAATAAGAAGTAGTGACCACTGACAATCGCCCCGTCACTTTCAATTGGTATCAACCCAAAACCACCAACTTTGGCGTCGATTTCCGCAACGAGAAGGTCGTCGGCCCTGCAAAGTTTCTGGCGCTTTGTTTTTATGTAACTCCCAGGCACCTTATCGCGAGGTTCAACGCCTTGGTTTCTCACCCGTGCAGTGACACGGTGATAGTGAGTGCTGTCATCAATTTCGATCCAACTCACGCGTTCGCGAATTACTTCCCGCAGGCGGATGATCGGCCATTCAGCAGCAACCGGGCCAAATCGGGTAAACGCTTTACCCGACATAACCCATCTCCTTTAGAAGGGCGTTCATGCGTTCAGCGGCGGCGTCCCGCGCCTTCTCAGCGTTCCACAGCTTGGTAAGTTCGGCCTGAACATCGATTGGTTTCTCGGGCTCGAGGGTGTCGATGTAGCGCGAGATATTGAGGTTGAAATCATTCTCCTCAATTTCCTTCATATCGACGACGCGACTGAAGCGGTCTTCATCCGTCCAAGCCCTAAAGGCCTCAACGACGCGCGTGATGTTGCCTTCGCCCATGATGTTCTTTTTGGGCCGCTCCTCGAATTCCTTGGAGCCGTTTATGAACAGTACCTTACCCTTACGGGCGGGTGATTTCGCCTTGTTGAGGATCAGCACCGTTGCGGTAATGCCGGTTCCAGCGAAGAGGTTTTCTGGCAGACCAATGATTGCCTCGAACAGATCGGCTTTCAGCATCGCTTCGCGAATGCGGCCATCACCCGATCCACGAAACAGTACGCCATGCGGCATCACCACGCCGCAAAGTCCCTTGGCATTGAGCGTCGCCACCATGTGCTGAACGAAGGCGAAATCACCCATGTTCTTGGGTGGAATGCCATAGATGAAGCGGTTATAGCCCTTCTTCTCGGTGTCGCCTGAAACGTCCTCCGCGCCCCAGCTATCCAATGAGAAGGGCGGGTTGGCGATCACGCGATCATAAAGGAACAGGTTGCCGTCCTGATCGAGGAGGCGAGGATTGCGGATCGTATCGCCCTTTTCAATCCGCGCATCGCGAAGCCCATGCAGCAGCAGGTTCATCTTGGCGATTGCCCATGTGCCAAGGTTCTTCTCCTGACCGTGCAGCGTGATGTTGAGCGCTTCGCCCAGCCGCTTGCCTTCGAGCTTCGCTACATGCTCCGCAACCTGAACCAGCATGCCGCCTGAGCCGCATGTGGGGTCGCTGATGCGCATGCCGGGCTTGGGGTCCAGCAGCTCTACGATTAGCCGCACGACATGATGTGGGGTGTAGAACTCGCCGCCTTTCTTGCCTGCGTCGTCCGCGAACTTGTCGATTAGGTATTCATAGGCGCGACCAAGCATGTCCGGTTCGGACAGAGAGGCATTGGAAAGGTCGATGCGAGAGAAGTGGTCGATCAGACGCGACAAAACGCCTTCGCGGTTTTTGGCATCGCCAAGGCGCGATTCAGAATTGAAATCGATATTGGCCAGCACGCCTTCAATCGAGGGATTGGCGTCCTCAATCGCGGCGCAGGCCTTGTTGAGGTGATCGCCAATGCCGGTCGTCAGCTTTTTGATCGACGACCAACGCGCACGTTCAACCAGAAAGAACTCATGCTCGTCTGGGTCGCTATAGGCGACATCTTCCGGCAGGCCCTGACGGATTACCTCCTTGGCCTCCTCCTCGAAACGATCGGAAAGGCGCTTCAGAAACAGAAAGCCGAAAATGTAGATCTTGTAATCGGAGCTATCGATGGAGCCACGCAGGATGTCGGCGGATTTCCAGAGATGATTTTCCAGTTCTGTGCGCGTGAGTTTGGCCATGTTTTCCTCAATGGTTCTGATTGTCGCCAAACAGGCGAGCGTCAATCAGACGCCGCGCGAGTGAGCGGCGGATTTCGGCAGCCTCTAGGGCGGTGCGGTAGGCGATTTGCGCGTCCTTAACGAGGGCGGCGATGCGCTGCTGTTCGTTCAGCGGCGGCAGATTGATTTCGAGCTTGGCAAGGTCTTTGGGCGACAGGGACAGCAGCGTCGTTGCCCCCCTTCGCAAAACCTCGATCTTTGGGCGAAAGACATCGCTCGATAGGATCGCAAACAGGGCGCCCCCCGTCACATCGGTGCCGGGTCGCACGACGATGATGTTTGCACTGGCGATGGCTCCTGCGGTCTCATCACCCACGAGGCCGAACTTCAACAGCGTCCCGCGTCCGGTGACGAGCACATCGTCGGCCTGAACCGCATAGGTCATAGCTTTGGACAGGGACGAAAAACCGACGGTGTCCAACGCTTCGCGCGGAGCGACAGCGCCGTCCTGAAGGTCGCGCACGCCGATAACCGGAAGCCTTTCCCCCGGACGAACCACCGTTTCCTCGCGCGACACCCCAACCCCGGCAAAAACTTCTGCGACATCGAGCAGGCGCGCGGTTAGACCGATTGGAGTTGCTATTTCTTCGTGTTGGATCATGGGCATAGAATAGCCGTAGCACGCTACCATGTCAAGACAAAATAAAACCGTAACAAGCTACGGCACATGAGTTCAAGATTGGTGGTTGACTATCTGGCGACTCTCCCTCATATAGGGGGGGTCGGGCCTAGAGTCTGGCGTTTGATGAAACAGGAGCAAAGTATGGGATCACGTGCGAGGCCGAGCGGCCTCACAATCAACGAGCGCGACGTGGCGCTTATTCGGGGCATGATCGAGCGGGGCGACCGCCATCACGATATCGCAGCGTTCTTCGGGCTCAATCAGGGCCGGATCGCTGAAGTAAAGGATGGGACGCGGTTTCCGGAAGTTCTGCCGGCGAGTCCAGACGAACTTCCGCCCAAGGGGCCGTATCTCACCCCGAAGGTAACATGGATGGAAAACCGACTGGTCTCGTAAACCAGCCGATTTCCGAATACCTGGGCCGAAGCCCGCTAGGCATGTCTTGAACAACATTACCCTAGCTGGCCCCTCCTTAAAGATCAATGACCCGGCGCTTCGGACGGGTCACATTTCCAGCCCAAGGAGGGCCATCTACATGTTTGAAATCCTTCGCGCGAACGCAGGCGGGTACTTCTGGCGTCTTAAGGGTGCCAATGGCGAAACCCTGTGCCACTCCGAAGTCTACACCTCAAAGCAGTCCGCTCAGACGGGCGTTGATACGGCAAAGAGGGTCGCCCCCCTCGCACAGGTCCACGACCGGACCTAATACATAGGGCACTATCAAGGACGAGCCTCGCGGCCAACGCTGCGGGCTCATTTTCATGCTGCTGGCTAAACTGAACCTGCCGTTGCTCATGTGCGTCTGATCGCGCGTGCGCAGGCGTTGGACGGCGTTTCATCGTGCTGGATCGGGTTGGTAAATGTTATATAAGTATCTGATATTGCTTGTATTTTCAAGATGATTTGGTTAGTTTGAGTTGAGGCCAACAGGAGGTCTCAAATGCCTAGCCTACGTCTTACCCGCCGCGCCATTGACGACATTCCGTTCTCTGCCAACGGCCAAGTCCTCTACCGTGATACGCTGCTTTCCGGCTTCGGTCTTCGGGTCGGCAGCCGCTCCAAGGTCTATTTTGCCGAAGGGCAGGTGAACCGTGACACCCGACGCGTCACCATTGGTCGCGCGGACCTCTTTGCACCGGAGGTGGCCCGCAAGAAGGCGCTCGCCTTGCTGGGCGAAATGGCCGAGGGCCGCAACCCCAATGAAGAAAAGCGCAAGGAAACGGTTGAGCGCGTCACGCTCGCCGTGGCCTTCGAACGCTTTTTCGAGGCGCGCAACAAGCTGTCGCCGCACACCGTCACCAATTACGGGCGCACCGCCAAGCTCTACCTCAAGGCATGGCGCAAAAAGCCCATGAACCAGATCACCCGACAAATGGTGCTGGCCAAGCATCAGGAGATTGCCAAGGCGCATGGCGAGGTGACGGCCAACAATGCGATGCGGCACCTCCGCTCGGTCTATAACTTCATTGCCGCCACCCAGGACGATTTCCCGCCGAACCCGGTGCTGATCCTTTCGCAGGCTCGCGCTTGGTATCGCGAGCGGCGTCGGCAAACTTTAGTCACTGCACTGGACCTGCCCATGTGGTGGCAAGCCGTCATGGCTGAACCGGATTATTCCCGCGACTTTCTGCTCACGGCACTGTTCACTGGCATGCGCCGGGGAGAGCTGATGAAGCTCCGGTGGGACAATGTGGAGCTGCAAGCGCGGACCTTGCACTTGCCCACCACCAAGAATGGCGACCCGCTGAACCTGCCGCTGTCGGCATTCATTGCGGACCTGCTGACCAAGCGCAAGGAGGCGGCGGACGGCTCACCTTGGGTGTTCCCCGGCCCCGGCAAGAACGGTCACCTCGTGGAGACCAAAAAGTTCCTGCTTCGCGTCACCACAGGGTCAGGCGTCAGCTTCACCCTGCATGATCTGCGTCGCACCTTTATCACCATCGCCGAAAGCTTTGACGTTCCCTACTACGCGCTCAAGCGGCTTCTGAACCACCGCGCCAACGGCGACGTCACGGGCGGCTATATCGTGGTCAACGCCGAACGGTTGCGCGTCCCGGTTGAACTGGTTGCGGCCCGGATCTTGGAGTTGGCCAATGTCAGTTAGTGGCTCCACATACCGGACGACCTTGGGCGATGGAACAAGCGTGCTGGAACGTGTTTTGCTCGCCATTATCAATGCCCACACGGATGCCGATACCGAGGGGCGGCAGTGGGAACGGCTGAACGCCGCGATGTCTGCACTAGTCGGGCCAATGACTGCAAAAGAACGCAACCTGGAAAAGGCTTTGATATTCATCGTGCGCGAAAGACAGAGGGACGAATGTGATGTTGAGATACAGGCGATGTGCTCGGGGCCAAGCGCGTCGCGCGCAGAGACACGCTCCGTGCCCACGCTTGCAAGGCTTGCGGCAGTAGAGATTTTAGGCTGCGCAACGCCAGCCGAGAAGGTACCCGCCGTCCATGCGCTCTGTGCAATGTATCAGGACCGATTTGGATTGCATGCTCGGGACTATGATGAGGTCCGCGAAGCTCTCCAATCTGAAGCCGTGCAACACATCTGCGACGAACTGGCGGAATGGGGTATCGCCACCCGAGCATAGTAATCTCAATGGCCTGCTGGCTTTTTGTTTCATTGCCGATTGCCGCAATTGAACGACGGCCAACCTTATGCAATGAAATGTGTGCGGATGAGCTGACATCCATCGCCCGGAGAAGTCCGGTGGCGAGTAACCCCAGGATTGGCGGACATCGCTGAGGCCTGACGGACCATACTCTTGCGGGAGGTTCCTCCCGGCCATGTCAAGTAGCTGAGAACTGAGAACGGGACCGATTGCCTACTCCGGCGTCGTTTTCACCCGTGCGCGCTCAGTCGCGCCATTCAGAAAGCTACTGATATGCAATCAATCAGTCAGCATCGCGCTCGTAAGGGCGCGATCTTTTCTTCGGACCAGCAACCGCAACAGCAGATGGAGCGGTTCCTGACGACCGGGCAAGTGGCCACCCTTACGGGTGTCAGCGAATCCTATCTCGAAAAGGGCCGCATCTACGGCTATGGCCCGCCCTTTATCAGGCTTCGCCCCGGCTCCAAGAGCGGCGCGATTCGCTATCGTCTCAGCGCCGTAATGCACTGGCTTGAAGAACGGCAATGCGACCCGGAGGCGGGTCATGTCTGAGTCGAGCCACAAGACTTTACTCGCCTTCCTTGTCTCCCTTGCCGGTCATGGGCGAACCGACTGCTACAGCCGGTTCAACGTCCGTACTGGCAAGGGGTATCTCTTGGCCGAGGAGGCCCTGAATCAAGATGTTGTCGCCGCTCACCAGAGCGGCGAACAGCCCATCGCCATCTATCTGTTTTCCGGCGAAACAACGCGGCTCGCTGCGCTGGACATCGACAATCATGGTTCGGAACTGGACTGGCAGGAGGTGGCCAAGCGCACCCTGCCGCTTGTCGAGGATTTGCGCTCGCGGGGCATGACGCCTTTCGTTGTGCGCTCTGGCGGCGGTGCAGGCATTCATATTTGGCTGGCATGGCGAGAGCCACAGAATTGTCGGGATGTCCGCCGGCTCCTAGCGCGGATAATGCGCAAGAACGGTTTCAAGCCGGGCACGGGCGGCATAGCCAACGGGGAAATTGAGGTCTATCCGAAGCAGGATACAGTTTCGGCAGGGAAGCTCGGGAATCCCATAGCACTGCCGTTCTCTCGCAGCTCCGTCCCGCTCGATAGCGAGCTTCAGCCACGTTCCCTGAATGGCTATACGCCTGCGGCCATCGCGGAGCTGCATGCGCCGCCTCTCGCAGCGTTGCAATCGGACGATCTTCCGGCTGACGATCAGCCCCGGCCCCTCCGCTATCCTTCGCCGCCGGACGTGGTGCTCAAGGGCGACGAGTCGCAAGCGAACGCCGCCCTTCGGCATGTTTCCGCGAACGACTATGACAACTGGATTCGGATTGGTTTCGTGCTCAAGCACTCTTTTGGCGAAAACGGCTTCCAGCTTTGGAACGAATGGTCGAAGTCGTCTCCGAAATATCCGGGCGAAAGCGAGTGCCGAAAGGTCTGGGACAGCTTCGAGCCCGACGGCACGGTCGGCATCGGAAGCCTGTTCTATCTGGCCCAGCAAGGCGGTTGGAACGGTCCCAGCGAGCCGGAAATCCGTGAGATGAATGCCAAATACGGCATCGTTACCCAGGGCACGAAAACCATGATCGTTGAAAAGCAGATCGACCCCGAGGAGGACAATGCATTCGTGTGGATTTCAAAGGAGGTTCTACGGGATCGACACAGGTCAGAGAGTGTTCTTGTCTCAACAGGCAAAACGGTCGAACAAGTGCCGTTGCCGGTCTATTGGCTCTCCAGTTCCGATGCCGATCACTATAAGCGCATTGACTTTAATCCGAGTCTGCCGCCGGGCCGCAACGGGAATACGTATAACATCTGGACTGGCTTCGCGATCAGGCCGGAACTGGGCGACTGGAGCATCCTCAAGGAACACATCGCGGAGAACATCTGCGACGGTGATGCAGACCTGAATGAATGGCTGCTGAATTGGCTTGCCCTTGGCGTTCAACGACCAGGAGACGTACTTGGAACGGCCCCGGTGCTCTCGGGTCTGCCCGGTGTCGGCAAGGGCATCCTCGCCCATAGCTATGGAAGCCTGTGGGGACGGCACTATACGACCATAACCCAGGAATCGCATGTTAGCGGGCGCTTCAACGCGCATCTGTTCGGACGACGCTTCATCTTCATCGACGAAGGCATATGGGGTGGAAATCGCCAAGATGCCGGGACGATCAAAACGCGGATAACCGAACCCTATATCATGCTGGAGGCTAAGGGCATCGACCCCATTCGCATTCGGAACCGGACAATCTACATGGTGGCCTCGAACGCGGCGTCCATCGTTCCCGCCGATCTTGCGGACCGCCGCTGGCAGATGTTCGAGGTGAGCGACAGGCGGCGCGGCGACCGCGACTATTTTGCGGCTCTGACGGAGCAATTCAACGCCGGTGGCCGGGAAGGGATGCTCTACGACCTGCTGAATCGCGATGTCGCCGCCGGACCGGACCCACGCCGCACGATCAAGACGGCGGGGTTGTTCGACCAGATCCTTCGCGCCCAAGGACCAGAGTTCCGCTACATCTTCCAGATTCTTGATGACGGCTTGCTTCCGCAACCGGACGCCCCCAGCAATGGCCCTGGAGTAACGACCGTGCAAGCGATGTTTAATGAGATGCGCATGACACATCCGGGAGGTCAGTACGTGCATAAGGGCGATTTCGGCAAACGCTTGAGAGCGATCATTCCTGGCATCAAGGATGTGCAGAGCGGCTGGTTCATAGATGGTCACGGGCCGAATGCGACACGGTCGCGGTCAACGCGGTACACCTTCCCCCCGTTGTCCCAATGTCGGCGCGCGTTCGAGGCACATGCCGGCCAGAAAGTACCGTGGTCGAACGATCTCGAAGACTGGCAGGACGGGCGCACAAGCGACTCGGACGGACGCACAAGCGACCCGTTCTGACCCCACGCCGCCAAAAATGGGCGATATGGGCAGCATGGTTGCTTTGCCCATCGCCAGCCCTTGTTGCCGCCGCCCCTAAATGCCCCCCTTTGCCCATACTGACCATATCAACCATATCGGTTGTACTCACTCAGCCGTTGGCCCTGTACCGGGCTGCCACCCGTGGGGCGCAACCTTAGCCACCAACACCTCGGATGGCCTCTGAGCGGCCTTCAGATGCCCGCTGGCGCTGCTTATGCAGTGTGGGGGGGGGCAGCCCCAAGCGCAGGCGTGCTTAGCCTACCTCGGAGGCCATTTGCAGGTGGTGAAACGCTACCCCACAAACGCCTTCAGCATTTTGGCTGCCCGGCCAAGCTGCTCTTCGTTCATCCTCGAAAGGGTGCCGTTGATCTCAGTCAACAGCCGCGCTCTCTCGCCTGTTCCCGGCACGGTGTCGGCACCGAATAGGACTGGCGCGGGAACGTCGAGCACCATCGCTATTTTCTCCGCAGTCTCGAAAAGCGGCGCGGCTACGCCTCGTTCGATTTTGCCGATCGTCTCGCGGGAGACGCCAACCTGACCGGCAAGCTGCTCAAGGGTCCAGCCCTTGGCCTTTCGGTGATGGCGCACATTCGCACCGAATAGTCGCTGAAGCTCCATTGCGCACCTCTTCCTGACGAAAGCGGCAATCGGCTGCGCAAATCGAGAAATGAGAACTTTGCATTCTCACAAACGAGAACTATAACATCCCATATTGCTAAAGTGGGTGTTCTGGTTCTGTATCATGGCGACATTCGACACTCTGGGATATGTCTTCAACTGGCTCTTGCTGATCTTCTTCGGCGGGCAGGCCGTCATCTTCGTGGGCCTCGTGCTGTGGATGGTCTGGACCGACGGCATAAAGCCAAGACTGATCCCCGTTGATGACATCGCGAGCGTGGCCGACGACATCATCGCCCGCTATCCCGACCCCGAGCTTGAGGCTTTCGCCCGCCATGAGCGCGCGTGGTACGATAGCGACGGCGCAGAGCAGACCTATTGGTATCGCGTGCGGAAAGCCGTCAGGCGGCGGTTGGAAGGGCGCTGAGGCGCCTCATCCGAACAGGGGGCCGTGACCACCACCAGCGGCCTTGCGGCGAACCTCGTGCTCGCGTGCCTCGCTGACTTCGCGCCAGATTTCGTAAGTCTCGCTGACCATCTGGTCGAGCTGGTCGAAGCCGAAAAGCTCGACGCCTTCGTCGGTGCTCATCTTCACTGGACGCTGGTCATCAGCGGCGTCGCCGAACTGAACAATGCCGAGCCGAGCGGCGGCGAAGTCGGGATTGGCGACCCGGATATGCTCATGCATCATCGAGAAGACGAAACGCCTCGCCTCTGCCGTCAGGCGCTTGCCGCGCCGGGGATCGATGAAGATCACCAGTGGCGCATCCTCCAGCGCCGTCACCATCGGCAACCAGTACTCCACCTCCTCGCCGACGCTCAGCGACAGGGCGAAGAAAGCTTGAGAGCGGCTGCGCAGCGCATGGGAGCGTGCGAAATCATGCAGCCCCTTGGCGACGAGCAGGTTCGCTCTGCATTCGTCATCGGACGTCGCCTTCGCCCGTATCAGTCGTTCCAGAACCGGCCATGCGGTCGGATCGGCAGTGGCGAACATATCGGGCTGGACATTGAAGATGTCTGCGAACCGGGAGCGTACTGGCTTGTAGGTGATCGTCGGATGCCCGAGCTTGAAATGCTCAAGGGCGCGGCGCTTCTGGTCGGTCGGCAGCGTTGCGACGCGGGCAAGGTCGATCTCAGGTAAGCGGCGTATCTTCATCCGGCTCTCCCGCGACCGGAGCCGCGCCAACGGAAACCTTGTGATTCTTGAATCGGTTAACGATGACATCATCGGGGATTCGCAGTCCCAGCGCAACCGACGTTCGCCCTTTGTCCGCAATGTAGTGCCATGGCGCGTCCTTGGCATGGGAGATGTCCACCAGCCGCCCCGGTGATAGCTGGCCATAGGACGACACGATGCGCGCCAGATGTCGGCGAACCGACAGGTCTTCGGGTAGGCTGAGTGCCGTGCGCTCACCGGTCATCACGTTCTGCCCAGTCGCCCGGAAGTCGATAGGGGAACTGCCAGCCGTCTTAAACGCGGCGTAGGCCGTGGGATGCACCGGGCCGTACTGCCATGCCTCGAAATAGCCGCTGACCAGAGGTCGCTTGCCTTCGATCAGGAAAATGGAATGGGCGAAGTAGAGGAGTTTTTGAAGGGCGAGATTGGTGACCTTGATCCCCGACCTGTCAGCCTCGTCAAGCATGAGGTTGGCGACGGCTCTCGGATCGTATGGACCACCGGTCATCTGCGCACTTTGACTTCCTCGGGCTGGGAAGTGGTGCCGCTTAGGTGACTCGAACACCTGACCCCATCATTACGAATGATGTGCTCTACCAACTGAGCTAAAGCGGCTTAACCCTTCACACTGACCATACTATGGCCCTACTAACTTTCACTCACCAGCCCCAACGCACTGGCTTCGAACGTCATTCTCTAGCGGACCCGCTAATTACGAATGCGATGCTCTACCAACTGAGCTAAAGCGGCCTACCAATTAAGGACCACACTACTATGGCCCTACTAAATCAAACTCTCCAGCTCTAACCAACTGGTTTCGCATCTCATTCTCTGGCGGACCCGCCAATTACGAATGATGTGCTCTACCAACTGAGCTAAAGCGGCCCGGAGGCTGTCGCCGTCCAAGATGGGGCGGTGATAGACGCAACCCCGCGCAAATTCAAGATGCGTTGTTGCCTTTCCTTGGCTCGATCATGGCAAGTGAGCCGTTGGCTTCGCTGCCGCGTCGCGCCCTTGCCGTCAGGCGGTGAGCCTGGCTTTTGCCTGCGCATATTCGCGGGCCAGCCTGTCGACCAGTTCCGCGGCCGGCACGATGGCGTCGACAACGCCAACGCCCTGGCCGCAGCCCCATATGTGCTTCCAGGCTTTCGCCGCGCTTTCTTCGAAGTTCATTCTGGACGGATCCGCCACAGGCAGATTGTCAGGGTCCAGCCCCTGCGCCCGGATCGAGCCTTTCAGGTAATTGCCGGAAATCCCGGTGAACAGGTTCGAGTAGACAATGTCGGCGGCGTTGGAATCGACGATCATCTGCTTGTAAGCCTCAACGGCCCGCGCTTCCTGCGTGGCGATAAAGGGCGAGCCGATATAGGCCATGTCCGCGCCCATCGCCTGGGCGGCGAGGATCGCGCCGCCATTTGCGATGGCGCCGGAAAGCAGCAGCGGACCCTGGAACCAGCGGCGGATCTCCTGCACCAGCGCGAAGGGTGACAGCGTGCCGGCATGGCCCCCGGCGCCGGCTGCGACCGCGATCAGCCCGTCGGCGCCCTTCTCGATTGCCTTGCGGGCATGCCGGTCGTGGATGATGTCGTGCAGCACAACGCCGCCATAGGAATGGATGGCCTGGTTGACTTCTTCGACGGCGCCGAGCGAGGAAATGACGATCGGCACCTTGTATTTGACGCAGAGGCCAAGGTCGTGCTGCAGCCGGGCATTGGATTTATGGACGATCTGGTTTACCGCAAAGGGCGCTGCCGGGCGTCCGGGATTGGCGGCGTCATGCGCTGCGAGCCCCTCGGTGATCTCCGCCAGCCATTCGTCGAGTTGGGCTTCCGGCCGCGCGTTCAGCGCCGGAAAGGAACCGACGATTCCAGCCTTGCACTGCGCCAGCACCAGCGGCGGATGCGATATGATGAACAGCGGCGCGCCGACCACCGGAATGCGCAGGGTTTTTCGCAGGATATCCGGGAATGCCAAGGTGGCCCTCCATTCTGACGTTTCCGTAAACGTAAGGTTCAATACAGGACAGTCGTGGGTGCTGCAAACCCGATTTCGGGCGCCAGCCTCGGGTATTGTCGGCAGGAAAAGTTAAGCCCACTCGCGGGGGAAATGCTTCGAGAGGAGTGAACCCGCTCGGAGCGCGCAATGACTGACGATGTGGCAGCCAGGGGATTGCCCGGGGCATCTCGGGCGTCATGACCTGGAATGGTAAATTTCGACAGTTCGGTGCCGTCTTGCTGGCTTGGCGCTGCCGCGGCCGGTTGCGATGCAGGATTGGCATGTGCCGAGATTTATCTTGCCGGCATGGCACCTTATCCATTGTCGACCGTTGATTGATCGGCTTGCTGGGGCTAACGATCATAAGTACGTGATCGGTGAAGGGAACCGTTCTTGGACGCCATCGAAAAAGCGATTCGCAGCGCCTTCGAGAAAGGCGATGCCGACGACCGGGCATTTCGCGAGAAAGTCTACCGGTCGGCCTTTGCTGCGCTCGACAGGGCGCTTCAGGCCAATCCCGGCATCACGGTGGAAAATGCCATCAAGCGCCGCAAGGCGATGCAGGCCAAGATTGCCGAGATCGAATCGGAATTTCTGCCCGCGGTTGCGCCAATGGGAGCCCATGAAGGTGGCGACGCCCCCTCGGTGGATGCGCCGGTTTCGGCCACCGGCTCCGCGCCGTCGATCGACGAGCGACGCGAACCGTCGCTGGAACGCTCCGCCGCTGGCGGCCGCGTGCTGCCGGACATCGTTCCGGACAGGCCGCTGCCGAGTTCGCAGCGGCCAGAAACCGCAGCCGATGCCGTAGCGCCGGACCGCGATCCGAGCCGTGCGCGCAGGCGGTTCCCGACAGGTGCGCTAGCCGGCGTCGCACTGCTTGTCGCTATCGGCGCGGGTCTGTGGTGGGCGGTTCAGTCCGGCATTCTGAAAATGCCGGATGGAGCCGGCCAGTCGTCTGCGACACAGGCAAGCGGCGTAGGCGGGAACGACGCGGCGCCGCTGAAACCCGGCGAAGCCGACGACACCCGCAACTGGATCGACGTTTTCACGCCAAGCGATCCGACATTGGTTTCGGCGCCCTCCGACGCGAAAGCCGATGTGATGCAGGACGATTCCGGTTCCTTCCTGCGGATACGCTCCGGCAGTTCCGGCTCGGCGGTAAGCTTCGATGTCGGCCAGGGCATATTGGAGCAAATTGCCGGCAAGCACGCCGTGTTCGACATCGTCGCCCGCGCCGAGGACGGCAAGGACACGCAGATTTCGGTGGATTGCAATTTCGGCGAACTGGGCGATTGCGGCCGCAAGCGCTACGCGGTCGGCCATGAGAAGAACGAATATCTTTTCGATGTCCGCTTGCCGGACGTGCACCCCGGCGCAGCCGGAACTATCGCCATCAGCTCCGATTTCGACAAGCAGGGCAAGTCGGTGGATATCTACCAGATACGGGTTTCGGTGGTCGAATAGCACTAAGATTTGTTGCTGGCTGAACAGCTCAGTCTAGCAGCGCCTGCAGCGTCTCGATGCGGTCGGCTTCAGCGGCCGGTTTGTCCCAGCGCAGCCGCGAGATACGCGGAAAGCGCATCGCTACGCCCGACTTGTGACGCGTCGAGCGGTTCAGCCCCTCGAAGGCGATTTCCAGCACCAACCCGTTCTTCCTGTCGGCGCGCACCGATCGTACCGGCCCGAAGCGTTCGATCGTATTGTCGCGGACATATTTGTCGATCTGCTTCAGCTCTTCGTCGGTGAAGCCGAAATAAGCCTTGCCGACGGGCACCAGCTCTTCGCCGCCTTCCGGCCCCGACCAGACGCCGAACGTGTAGTCGGAATAGAAACTTGAGCGCTTGCCATGGCCGCGCTGGGCGTACATCAGCACTGCGTCGACCGTATGCGGATCGCGTTTCCACTTGAACCATGGGCCCTTGGGTCGTCCGGCCACATAGGCGGAATCCCAGCGCTTCAGCATCACGCCTTCGATGATGGGATGCGGCGGCGCCGAGCGTAGCGCCTCCAGTTCCGGCCACGCGGTGAAGGCAACCAGCGGCGACAAGTCGAAGCGCGTGGGTTCGAGCTTTTCGGCGAAGGCCTCGAGCCGCGTTCGCCGTTCGCGGAATGGCAATCCACGCAAATCCTCGCCATCGTGCTGGAGCAGGTCGTAGCAACGCACGAAGGCCGGATAGCGCTCACGTATCTTCGGCGACACGCTCTTGCGGTTCAGGCGCTGTTGCAGATCTGAGAATGTCCCCGTTGCCGAGGGCGATCCGACCAGAAGCTCACCATCCAGCGTGGCATCGAAATCGACGGCGTCGGCGAGATCGGGAAATGCGCCGGCGACATTGTCGCTCGTGCGGGAATAGAGCCGCTTGACGCCACCTTCGGAAACCACCTGAACGCGGATGCCGTCCCACTTCCATTCCGCCGCATAGTCCGCCGGGTCGAGCTTGGCCAGATCGCTGTCCTCGACAGGGTGAGCCAGCATGACGGGCCGAAACAGCGCCTTTGCTGCGTTTTCGGGCTTCGGCGTCTTGCCTTCAAGCCAGGCGAAAAGGTCGCTGTAAGGCGGCGCGAGCCCGTGCCAGAGCTCTTCGATCTCGGCGACATCGGCCTTGCCAAAGTCGGCCAGCGCCTGCTTGGCAAGTCGTGCCGAGACACCGATGCGCAAGCCGCCGGTCACCAGTTTGATGATGGCGAAGCGCGCTGCAATGCCGGAATTGTCGAGGAGCCGGGCCAGCACTTTGGGCCCGTCGGATCGGCTTGCCGACTGCAGTTTTTCGACGACCTCGGCAAGGGTCGGCTCGCGGTTCGGAATACTGTCTTGCGGCGTCGGCCAGACAAGCGAGACCGTTTCGGCGAGGTCGCCGACATAGTCGTAGGAATAGCCGAACAGCACCGGGTCCATGCGCTCGGCCACCAGCGCCCGCAACATGGCCGGCTTGACCGCGGCGATGTTGAGGTCGCCAGTGATGGCTGCCAAGCCTAGACCTCTGTCTGGATCCTCGACCGTGCAGAAATAGTCGCTGAGCAGTTTCAGCTTGCCGTTGCGCGATGGCGTCAGCACCAGCCGGTCGAGGAGTTCGGCGAAGCGGTTCACGCTCAGTCTCCCTCGTCTTCGTAGCCAACGAGATGCAGCGGCTTGGCCGCGATCCCTTCCAGTTCGCACCAGCGCACGAGAGCTTCCTCGCGCCCGTGCGTGACCCAAACTTCGCGTGCGCCGGTCGCGTGGATCGTCGCCGTCAGCTCGTCCCAATCGGAATGGTCGGAAATGATGAGCGGCAGCTCGACCCCGCGCTGCTTGGCCCGTTGGCGGATGCGCATCCAGCCGGAGGCGAAGCAGGAAACCGGGTCGGGAAAGCGTCGCGCCCAGCGGTCGGCAAACGCCGATGGCGGACCGATGACGATGGCGCCGGCGAAATCGCCCTTGCCGCCGCTTTCCATCGTCGCCGGTTCAAGAACGCCGAGATCGATGCCCTGGCTCTGGTAGTAATCGCTGAGTTTTGCCAGCGCGCCATGAATGTAGATGGGCATGTCATAACCGGCATCGCGAATGAGGCGCATGACGCGCTGCGCCTTGCCCAGTGCATAGGCGCCGACCAGATGGGCGCGTTCGGGAAACTGCTCGATCGACTTAAGCAGCCGCGCGATTTCCTCTTGGTCCGGTGGATGGCGGAAGACCGGAAGGCCGAACGTCGCCTCGGTGATGAAAACATCGCAAGGCACGACTTCGAAAGGCTGGCAGGTGGCGTCGGGCATGCGCTTGTAGTCGCCGGAGGCGACGATGCGGATGCCTTCGTATTCGACCGCGATCTGCGCCGAACCGAGCACATGCCCGGCTGGATGGAAAGTAACGGAAACGCCGTTGATATCGGTCGTTTCGCCCAGCGCCGCCGCCTGCGTCGTTCCGGCAAAGTCCTCGCCGTAGCGCAGCGCCATGATGTCCAGCGTCTGCCGCGTTGCCAGCACGGCCTGATGCCCGGATCGCGCATGGTCGGAATGGCCATGGGTTATCAGCGCGCGCTTCACTGGCCGCACCGCATCGATGTAGAAATCGCCGGGCGGGCAATACAGACCTGCGGGGCTGGGACAGAGCAAATCCTTGGCGCGCATCGTTGGAAGATAGGTGTTTATTCCGCAGCGGGAAGCCGTCCGCGCCAAGCTGCTGACTCCGGCTTGCAAATAGGCCTGTACCGGATCATAGGAGCCGCGGCGATCTCCGCTGCCGGAAAACCAGCAACCATGAAACCGCTTCAGGCTTCGTCGGGCGACCTGCTTGCCGATCGGCGTGCCGATTACGCCGAAATGCTCTATGCGTCCGGCGACCGCGCGGCAGCGGCAGAGCTGATGCTCGGCGCGCTCGAGCTTGCGCCGGATTGGGCGATGGGCTGGTTTCGCCTTGGCGAAATGCAGGAGGTCGTTGGTGCGCTCGATGCGGCGGCCGAAGCCTGGCGCATGGTGCTGAAGCTGGAGCCGGCGGACCGGCCGGGAGCGGCGCTCAAGCTGGCGTTGATTGGCAAGGCGCCGCAGGCAGATGCACCCCCGAGTGCCTTCGTCGAAGCGTTGTTCGACCAATACGCCGACAGTTTCGATGCCTCGCTGGTCGACAAGCTGGCTTACCGCGTGCCGGAATTTCTGGCCGAAGCCATCCGCGCCCAGGGCGAGCGCCGCTTCCGCCTGGCCCTCGATCTTGGTTGTGGAACCGGCCTGATGGGTGAAAAGCTCCGGCCCATGGTCGATCGGTTGGAAGGCCTCGACATTTCCGCCGAGATGCTGCGCAAGGCACGCGCGAAGGGCGTTTACGACAGGCTGGAAAAGGCCGACCTGCAGGATTTTCGCTATGATGGTCCTGAGCCGGATCTCGTCGCTGCCGCCGACGTCTTCATGTATGTCGGCGCCCTTGAGCATGTGGTCCGCAAAATTGCCGGCGCGCTGGCGGACAAGGGCCTGTTTGCCTTTTCGGTCGAGAAACTGGCGGACAAGGGTAATTTCGCGCTGCAGCCGTCGCGCCGTTATGCCCATTCAAAGGTCTATCTGCGCCAGGTGCTGGCGGCTAATGGTCTCTCCATATTGTCGCTGGAGGAAAAGACCATCCGGCAAGATCGCAGCGAGCCCGTGCAGGGCCTGATCGTGGTGGCGCACGCCGACGCCCGTCCCTGAGCGGGTTATTCGTCGATCACCTTTTGTTCCAGATTTTGCTTGGCCTTTGACGGGACCCGCGCTACGTCATTTGCGTGACCTTGGTGCCCTCTCTCGTCAACGACAATGCCGCCGCCCTGCTGCCGGACCCTTTCGTCAGATGGTTCGCGCAGAAAGGCTGGTCGCCACGTCCCCACCAGCTCGAATTGCTGGGGCGCGCCCAGGCGGGACAATCCACGCTGCTGATTGCGCCGACCGGGGCCGGCAAGACCCTAGCGGGTTTCCTGCCGTCGCTCACAGAATTGGCGGTGCGGCCAAAACGCAAGCCCGGTGAAGCGCACCGCGGTATCCACACGCTCTACATCTCGCCGCTGAAGGCGCTGGCTGTCGACATCGAGCGCAATCTCGGCAAGCCGGTCGAGGAGATCGGGCTGCCCATCTCGATCGAAACCCGCACCGGCGACACGCCAGCCCACAAGCGCCAGCGCCAGAAGCTTGCACCGCCCGATATCCTGCTCACCACGCCCGAGCAACTGGCCTTGCTGATCGCCGGCACCGATGCCCGCCGCTTCTTCGAGGATTTGCGCTACGTCGTACTGGATGAACTGCACTCGCTGGTCACGTCCAAACGCGGGCACCTTCTGTCGCTCGGCCTGGCGCGGTTGCGAACCTTTCAGCCGGACCTGCGCGCCATCGGCCTTTCCGCCACGGTGGCCGAGCCGGACGAGTTGCGGCGCTGGCTGGTGGGGCAGGATGCCTCCGGGCCCATGGCCGGCCTGATCACCGTCGCCGGCGGTGCCAAGCCGGAAATATCCATCCTCGATTCCGATGAGCATGTGCCTTGGGCGGGGCATTCGGCGCGCTATGCCATCCCGGAAATCTATGAGGCGATCAAACGGCACAAGACCACGCTGCTGTTCGTCAACACCCGCAGCCAGGCTGAATTGCTGTTCCAGGAGCTATGGCGCGTCAACGAGGACACGCTGCCGATTGCCTTGCATCACGGTTCGCTCGATGTCGGCCAGCGACGGCGGGTCGAAAAGGCCATGGCCGATAATGTGCTCCGCGCCATCGTCGCCACCTCGACGCTCGACCTCGGCATCGACTGGGGCGATGTCGATCTGGTCATTCATGTCGGGGCACCGAAGGGCGCGAGCCGGCTGGCACAGCGCATCGGCCGCGCCAACCACCGCATGGACGAGCCGTCGAAGGCGGTTCTCATTCCCGCCAACCGCTTCGAGGTGCTGGAATGCCGCGCAGCGCTCGATGCCAATTATCTCGGCGCGCAGGATACGCCACCGCTGCTGGATGGCGCGCTCGACGTTCTGGCGCAGCACGTGCTGGGCACCGCCTGTGCAGCACCTTTCCACGCCGATCTGCTTTACAGTGAAGTCACAAGCGCCGCGCCCTATGCCTGGCTGGGCCGCGAAACCTTCGATCGTGTCATCGACTTCGTCGCCACCGGCGGCTATGCGCTGCAGAGCTACGAGCGCTATGCCCGCATCCGCAGGACAAAAGAAGGGCTGTGGCGCGTCACGCATCCGCGGGTGGCGCAGCAGTATCGGCTGAACGTCGGTACGATCGTCGAGATGCCGGAGCTGAACGTGCGCTATGTGCGCCAGGGCAGGGGGCTGTCAGGGCGCGGCGGGCCGGTTCTCGGCAAGGTCGAGGAGTATTTCGCCGAGACGCTGAGGCCCGGCGATAACTTTCTTTTCGCCGGCAAGGTACTGCGCTTCGAGGGCATTCGCGAGAACGAATGCGTCGTCTCCAATGGCGGCGCCGGCGCGCAGATCATCGTGCCGAGCTATGCTGGCGGCAAGTTTCCGCTTTCGACCTACCTTGCCGATCAGGTGCGCGGCATGCTGGCCGATCCGGCTCGCTGGAACGTTCTGCCGGAACAGGTGTCGGATTGGCTGCGTCTGCAGAAGGAAAAGTCGGTGCTGCCAAAACGCGGCGACCTCCTGGTCGAGACCTTCCCGCGCGGCAATCGCCACTACATGGTGTGCTATCCGTTCGAAGGGCGGTTGGCGCACCAGACGCTGGGCATGCTCCTGACAAGGCGGCTGGAGCGTGCCAACGCCCGCCCGCTCGGTTTTGTCGCCACCGATTATTCGCTGGCCGTATGGGCCTTGGACGATATGGGAGCGATCTTCAAGGCCGGGCAACCGTCTCTGGCGGACCTGTTCGACGAAGACATGCTGGGTGACGATCTCGACGCCTGGCTGAACGATTCCTGGATGCTGAAACGCATGTTCCGTAACTGCGCGGTCATTTCGGGGCTGATCGAGAAGCGCTTTCCCGGGCAGGAAAAGAGTGGCCGGCAGGTCACCGTTTCGGCGGATCTGATCTACGACGTGCTGCGCAGCCATGAGCCGGACCACATTCTCATGCAGGCGACGCGGGCCGATGCGGCGGCGGGATTGCTGGATGTCAGCAGACTTGCCGAGATGCTCTCGCGCATCCGCGGTCGAATCATGCATAAGGAACTGGAACAGATATCGCCGCTGGCTGTGCCGATCATGCTGGAAATCGGCAGGGAAACGGTCAATGGCGGGGCGAACGAATCGCTGCTGATGGAAGCTGCAGATCTGGTGCAGGAAGCGATGGGGGATGCGGCGCCGGAGGGACCTGCCCGCAACGGACCGAAGGTTACCATCCGCGGCACAGCATCGAAACCGGCGCGCAGCGAACGCCAGGGCGTTGGAACGGCGGACTACGGTCGCCGAACCATTCAGGAAAAGGGCATGAAGCGGAAATGACTGCGGCCGCGCTGGCAAGATCGATAGCCGATACCGGCCTTGTCGGGGTTGCCGGGGAATGCGCGGTCTGCGATCCGCGCGGCGTGCTCTATTTCCCAGATCTCCGGCTGCTTGCCGTGTCCGACCTGCATCTGGAGAAAGGCTCCTCCTATGCAAGGCGTGGCGCGCTGCTGCCCCCCTATGATACCGAAGCGACCCTGCTCCGGCTGCAGGCGGTGATCGCGGACTATCAGCCCGCCATCGTGGTCAGCCTCGGCGATTCCTTTCATGATGGCCAAGGGGCAGAGCGCCTTCATCCAAGCTTCCGGGAACGGTTGCAAGGGCTGATCGCCGGCCGCGACTGGTTCTGGGTGGCGGGCAATCATGATCCCGATGCACCGGCGGATCTGCCTGGCGAAACGGTTCGCGAACTGGCGGTAGCCTCGCTTCTATTTCGCCATGAACCGTCGCGGGCCGCCGTCGAGGGCGAGATTGCCGGCCACCTGCATCCCTGCGCCCGGATCGTTCAGCGCGGCCGCTCGGTCAGGCGGCGTTGTTTCGTCGGCGATGGCGGCCGCCTGATCATGCCGGCTTTTGGCGCCTATACCGGGTCGCTCAACGTGCTCGACCGCGCATATCAGGGGCTTTTCCGGCGCGAGACGCTGATGGCCTATATGCTCGGCGCCGAACGCATCTTCGCGCTGCCCGGCTCCATGCTGCGGCCCGGCTGATCCCGCCGCCTCAATCCCGCTTGAACACCATCCGCCCGAGCCAGCCGGTCGCCATGGCCAGGAGCACACAGAGCAAGCCGTAGCTCGGTCCGTGATTATGGGCGAAGCGGAAGATGGTCTGTTCGAAGCCGGACTTACGGATTTCGAGCTGCGCCGAGGTTTCCTTCACGAAAGCGCCGTTCTTGAACAGGAAGGCCCGCGCCTTGTGGGTGCCGACCGGAACGTTCGGGGCCAACCGCACCGTGGCGCGGAACAGGTTCTGCGACAGAAACTCCACGCCGCCGGGGTTTTCGCTGTAGAGCCCGTTGGCGACCTTGCGTTGCCGCAATGCCGCGGTGAATTCCTGGATCGTCGCTGGTGCTTCCGTCGTATCGGCTGGCCGCATGTAGATGTTGTTGGCGCCCAGCGCGAGCCGCTTGTAGCTGTTGGGATCGGTAATGTCCTGCGTCGCCCGGGTAGTCGCTACGGAATAGGAGACCGGCACGTTCTCGAATGTCTCGGATTCGAGGTTCATCCAGATGCCGAGGACGCGGTCCTTGCGCCGCACCATCACGGGCCTTCCCGGGCCTTCGAGCACCACGACGACGTCATAGCGCCCCTGCCGCGCGAACAGCGGGTCGGCGTCTTCGAGCGAGCCGAAAATGGTCAGGTCGGCGCCTGAAAAGCCGGCGGTGATGGAAACGCGGTCGGTGGACAGCCCGATCTGGATGCCTTCCACATGCGGCGATTGCGCGTTGGCGGGCAGGCCGCCCAACAAGGTCAGTGTAAGCAGCAGGCTGAGCAGGACATGCCGGCGCATCAGCCTATGTCCGCCGTCGTGAGGGAATAAAGATTGGCCGGCGTGATGAACAAGTCGATGGCCAGGCGGATCGCTACCGCCAGCACCAGCAGCGCAAGCAGCGCCCGCAACTGTTCTCCGCGCAGTTTCTGCCCGGCCTTGGCGCCGTACTGCGCGCCAGCCACGCCCCCCACCATCAAAAGGAAGGCCAGCATGACATCGACCGTGTAGTTGGTGCTGGCATGAACCAGCGTCGTATAGGCGGAGGTGAAGATGATCTGGAACAGCGAGGTGCCGATGACGACATTTGTCGGCACGCGCAGCAGGTAGATCAGCGCCGGCACCATGATGAAGCCGCCACCGACGCCCATGATCGAGGACAGGAAGCCAATGGCCATGCCGATGCCGATGACCGGGATGACGCTGACGAACAGCTTCGATGCCCGAAACCGCATCTTCAGCGGCAGCCGGTGGATCCAGTTATGCTGGCCGGATTTCTTAAGCACCGGTGCAGCGCCGCTGCGAGTGGCCCGCAACGCGTTGACGCTCTCGAAGAGCATCAGCCCGCCGACGGTGCCGAGCAGGACGACATAAAGGAGCGAAATGAACAGGTCGAGCTGGCCTATGCTGCGCAACAGCGCGAACACGTAGATGCCGAAAGTCGACCCAACCACGCCTCCCGCAAGCAGCACGCCGCCGAGCTTGAAGTCGAGCGTGCCGCGCTTCATATGCGACAGTGCGCCGGAAAAGGACGAGGCGATGACCTGGTTGGCGCCGGTGGCGACGGCGATCGCGGGAGGGATGTTGTAGAAGATCAGCAGCGGGGTGATGAGAAAGCCGCCGCCGACGCCGAACATGCCCGAGAGGAAACCCACCGCCGCGCCCATTGCAAGCAGCACGAAGATGTTGACCGAAATTTCCGCGATCGGAAGATAGATGCCCACCCGTCTGTCTCGACCAGTTCCACGCCCGGCGCGAAAATGTCCCGCGGAAAGCGCTCAAAAGCTTGTCCGTTCTTGCGCCGGCGGCGCAGCGAAGTCAAACCGCGCTGCGCTGCCGAAACGAAAAACATCTCAATCGGTTAACAGGCGAAAATATGGCGCGCCGTCGAGGAAACGACACCGCCGTCCTTATTTGCGTGCGATCAGCGCCTTCACCAGCTTTTCATCGACCTTTCCGGTCGCCGGCAGGTCGTTGTCGCCTTGGAAGGCGATGATGGCGTCCTTGGTTTTCTGGCCCATGACGCCGTCAGCGCCGCCGGCATCGTAGCCGTTCTTGTTGAGGATGCGCTGGATGTTCTGCACCGCCTTCTTCATGTCAATGCTGGCCGTGGTCGTCGGAGCTTCCTGCCAGGCATCGGGAATGTCGAGGCTGTTGGTGGCTTCGTTCAGCGACTTGGCCTTCCAAAGTTCGGTGGCGGCGCGCGCGCGTTCCAGCTGTTCCGGCCGCAGCGCATTGGCGATCTCGTCGCGCTTGGAAGCGGCATCCTTGTCGCCGGTCTTGGCCACCAGCGCGAACCACTTGTAGGACTCTTCGAGGTTCTGCTGCATGCCGACGCCCTTGGCGGCGAGGATGCCGAGGTTGAACTGGCTGTCCTTGACGCCGAGGTCGGCGGCTTCATGGAACCAGCGCGCCGAGGCTTCATTGTCGCTCTTGCCGTCCGCTCCCATGGCGAACAGCACTGCCAGATTGTGCATGGCGCTGGCGTTGCCCTGTTCGGCGGCCTTGCGGTACCACGACTTGGATTTCTCGATATCGCGCCCGACGCCGATGCCCTTTTCGTAGAAATTGCCGATGCGGTATTCGGCTGGTGCAAAGCCGAGATTGGCCGCGGCTTCATACCATTTCGCCGCAGCCGGCATGTCTTCCTTGACGCCGCGCGCCTCGGCGTAGCGCGAGCCGATCTCGAACAGCGCCTTGGCGTCGCCGCCTGCCGCCGCCTCGCGCAGCGCCGGCGTGCCGATGTCTGACGGCACCTCGAACGTTTTGGCGGCGCTCGCCTGTTCCTGCGCCGGGGGCACGGCGCCTGTGGTGTCTGCCGTTGCGGGCATGGCGGTGGAAGCCGGAACCTCGCTCGCCTGCATCTCGCCCGTCTGCGTTGAGGGCATGGCCGGCGCTGGAACTGCCGTCATGCTCGCCATTTCAATATCGTCTTTTGCCTTGCCTGCAGGAAGGGTGTCGATGGCAGCGTTGCCAGCCGGTTCGTCCTGGCCGACGACACGCACCATCTCCGGCGCGGGCGCCTCCTGCTCCGATGCAAGCGGTGGAGCATTCGAAGCCTCGGCCGTCGTGGCTTCGGCCGCTGGCTCGCTTGTGACGGAGGGGACATCGATCGACGCGACCTGGGGATCGGACAGGAAGGCCTTGCCCAGTTGCAGACCGGCCAGCGCCAGCATGATCGCGGCGGCCGCCATCAGCACGGGCTTGCGCCGCGCCTTCAGGAGATCGCCAAGCCGCAGCGCCTTGACCGGCCCGCCGAGGCTGGACTGCTTCTTCAGAACTTCCGCTTCGGCGGCGGCCGCCTGGGCGGCGCGGCGTGCGGCGGCGATGAAGTCGGATTTGGCCGCGTCGCCCTCGTTCTGCCTCGCCGGTTGACCGCGTTCGTCGCGGACGCGCTTCATGATGGCGCTGAGATCGGGTGCGCCCGAGCCCGGCTCCAGCGGGCGGTTGACCAGTGTCGGCTCCAACGGCTCGTCGAGGCTGACCGCAGGCGCTTCAGAGGCCGGAGCGTTAACGGTAGGCTCGCCGGATGCATCCTTCCTGCCGCTGAGAGCCTTGGCAAGGCCGCCGAGAATGGATTTGCGGCGTCCTTCCGGCTGTTCCTTGGTTTCGACGGCATCGACGTCCACGGCGGCTCTTGCAGCCTCCGCTGCGGCTTCCGCCGGCGTGCGGGCAAAAACGGCGCGTGCGGTCGCCGTCAGGCGGTCATCGTGGTCCATGTCCGCCGAAAAGGGCATCGGATCGTCCATCGCCAGCGTCGGCGCGTCATGGACGGCCAGTTTCGCCGCCGGCAGCTCGTTGCCATTGTCATCGCTGCCGGGTTCCAGCGATCCGAGCCGGTCAACGATCTTCAGCAGTGTGTCGTGGATGGCTTCGAAGGTCTTGGTGTTGCGTTCGTCGGAGCGGCGGGTCAACGTTTCCAGCTGCTTGAGATCCTGGGCGAGGCCGGACACCGCAATGCCTTCGGCGCTGCCGGCGCCCATGGCGCGAACCGCGTTTTCCGCCGCCTGTCGCGCAGCTTCGAGAATGCTGTCGCGGCTCCCGGCGATGGATTGCTCGATCTTCTCGATCCTTGGCGAGATATCCTCGAACTCCGGCAGCGGCGTACCGGGCTTGGAGAGATGCGCCGACAGGCCAGAGACCTGCGCCTCAAGGCTGCGGATCAATTCGGGGTCGATTCCGGCGAACTGCGCCGCGGACGAATCCAGCCGGGTTGAAATGTCGGCCAACCGGCTTTCGAGCCCGCGGATCGCAGCCTCGCTTGCGCTGTCGGTAGAGCGTGTCTCCAGCCGTTGCGCCAGCGCGGTGAAACGGGCGTCGATGGCTTCCATGATGCCGGCGCTGTCGAACGAGGCTTCCGGCGTGTGGCGGTCCAGCCTGTCGGCGACCTCGTCCAGTCGGCGCTCGAGATCGCGGAAAAGCATATTGCCATGCTCAATCGCGTCTCCCTGGCGCCGTTCGAACATGCTGGACAGCATGTCGAAGCGCTGCTCGAGGCCCTGCAAAAGCTGGTCGGCTTCCGGCAGCGCTGCGCCTTGGTCGATCTTGTCAACGATCGAGGCAATCTGCCGGCCCAGCCGGTCTATGGCCTGTTCAGGCAACTGCGCGCGCGTCGCCAGGTCGTCGACGCGATTGGAGAGCGACTCGAGCTGATCCATGACGGCGTTGGCGGGGCGGTTCTCGGCGACTTCCTCGATCTGACGCGCGAGCGAGTCGATACGCTGTTCGATGCGCTCGAAAGGCGCGGGATCGAACATGTTGGATTTTGAGGCCACGGTCGAGGCCACGATGGCGCGGGAGATCTCGTCCAGCCTCTCGTCGATCAGGCCGAAGGTCTGGCTGCCGCCGGCGTTCTGCTGGCTGGTGAAATGATCGACAGCCCCTGCCAGCGTGCGGATCTTGTCCTCCAGCGAGCGCAGCGGCAAGGAGTCCGGCAGGCTGTTGACCGCGCGGCTGATCTGTTCAAGTCGCTCGCTCAGAGCGTCGAGGCCGGCGCCCTTGCCGTCACCCACGAACCGGTCCTCGAAGGCGTTCCAGCGTCGGTCGAAATCGTCCCAGCGGCGGTCTACGGCCTGCACGCTTTCCTCGCGCGCCAGGGTATCCAGTGCGGCTTTGACCTGTTCGAGTTCCAGGCGCAGCAGGCTGACATTGCGGTCTTCGCCCTTTTCGGAGAGCAACCGGATTGCTGCTGACAACCGTTCGAATTCCAGATTGAGTTCCGCCGCGTGTTTCGCCGAAGGACCGGATTGCAGTGAGCGGTCGATATCCTTGCGCAGCGCTCCGAATTCGCGTTGCAGGCCCGAGGTCATCTGGTGACGCAGTTCTTCCCGCAGGCCGCGCAATTCATTGGCGATCTTGCCAACCATGGCGACGCCGTCTTCCTGGCCGCGCACGCGGTCGATGTCGCGCGCCAGCGACTGGTAATTCTGTTCAGGGCGCCGGCCTGACGGCCTTTGCTGATATCGGGGCTCGTCATGGACGCGCTGCGGCCGCGCCGTCTCGAACGAGCGTTGAGCATAAGGATCGGTGCGCGCGTAGCGCGGTTCGCTCTGGAGGCTGTCGCGGCGATCGCCATATTCGTCGGCGTCCTGCCGCGAACGGCCGAGCCTCTGCTCCAGCGTTTCCAGCGAGCGGTTGAGCTGTTCCAGCGTCGTATGCGGCCTGCGCTGCCTGCCGGCATTAAGTGTATCGAGATAGGACCGCTTGCTGTTCATCGAACCGCCTGTTTCCGAATGCCGGCCGGAACCGGTTTCTTCTCAAATCCCGTCGGGGACGAAGGCGGCCGCTTGATCATGCGGCGGAAGATGGACTTTCCCGGGTTCTACCCGCGCTCCGAGAAACCGTGAAAAATTCGATACAGGATAAACACGGGTGACCGACATGCGCACAATTCTCCCATCGTGGTAAACAAGGCGTTAACCAAGCTTAAGAAGCTGAAAGAATTGTGAGGCTGTGCCTCTGTCCTCAGTCCGGGATCGTGCGGCAACATTGCACTTGCGCAGAACGGGCATAATAGATATACGTTTACGTAAAGGTAAGTAAAGCCAACTGGCTCGCTTGCCATCGTTCCAACAGATTGGAAGTCTGCCCCAGCTTCCAAATGGCGACGCCGGCTCTGCCGCGATGCCGCCTCGGGGAAAGCAAAATGACCATGACAATCACGAAGGCCGGTAAATCCGCGGCCAATACGAATACTCTTCCGGATGCCGACAGCGACGAGTTCGTGCGGATCGGCGAGATGGCCAAGAAATACGGCGTCACGCTGCGCACCCTGCGTTTCTATGAAGACAAGGGCCTGCTCAACCCCAAGCGGGACGGCGCGACGCGCCTGTACACCCGCCGGGACAATGTCAGGCTGAAGCTCATCCTGCTTGGCCGCAAGGTCGGGTTCTCGTTGCGCGACGTCAAGCAGATGATCGATCTCTACGATCCGACCGGCTCCAATGCCAAGCAGTTGCGCCTGGCCCTGGACAAGTCGGAAAAGCAGCTCGCCCGTCTCAACAAGCAGCGCGCGCTCATCGACGAGGCGATTGGGGATTTGAGCGGAGCCATGGCTGTTGTCCGCAAGATGCTGGCCGAGCGCTCTTCGCAATCCGGCGCAGCGAGCTAAGCGAAAAGAGGCGCACCGGCATATTTATCGGAAAGCAGGATCAGCTTTTTAGGCCGTGAACCATAAAGCTGCGATAGCGGAGCTCCGTTCACTTGGCGTTGCACCGCGTGCCGAGCAGTCATAATCATTGTGTATGAAAGATCAGCTATTTCGTTTTCAACCTCGGTGGAAAGAAGAACTGGTGGTTTCAGGGAGCGGTGGCTCTTTCGTTCTGGAATTGCCGATGGGCGTTTTGTCGGCCCATCTTCCTACAGAGACGGAATGGGAACGACGCGCGCCAGAATGGGCGCGATCACTTTGGCCGTCGCTGAAGCAGGAACTGGAAAACTGGTGCGGCGAGAACAACGCACAGTTTCACATTGATCCTTCTGCGGACGTTCACCCGCTTTGATTGCAGCTATACGCTTCCGTGTTTTGATTGTGGCTTCGCGCTTTGCACCAGCTTCCATTCGCTGGAGAAGCGGCCGCCAATCCGCATTGAAGTGCCCGCATTTCGTAAAGTGTCATCGCGTGTCGGCGGCGAAGTGACTAGGCCAATTCGCTTGTTTTCCATATTGACGTTTACGCAAACGTCAATATTTTAACGCTGCTTCGAAAATCTGTTTCCGCAGCCTACAGCCTGGCGCGGAATGGGAATGTCTGGGTGGAGGAATAAGCATGCCGATCTATCAAGCCCCGGTCCGGGACACACTGTTCGTCCTCAACGAGGTGCTGGGCTTCGAGCGTTATTCCAATCTGCCGGGCTTTGCCGACGCCACGCCCGACATGCTGGAGGCGATCCTCGCCGAGGGCGCGAAGTTGGCCGAGAACGTCATGCTCCCCACCAACCGCGCTGGCGACATGGAAGGCTGCACCCGCCACGAGGACGGCTCGGTCACCACGCCCTCCGGCTTCAAGGAGGCCTATCGCCAGTATTGCGAGGGCGGCTGGATGGGTCTTGCGGTGCCAGAAGAATATGGCGGGCAGGGCCTGCCCTACGCGCTGCACAACGCCGTCGGCGAATATATGGCGTCCGCCAATATGGCGCTGCTGATGTATCCGGGGCTGACCCAGGGCGCCATCGCCGCTATCCACCAGCATGGCAGCGACGAGCAGAAGCAGACCTGGCTGCCGAAAATGGTCGAGGGTTCATGGACCGGCACCATGAACCTGACCGAGCCGCATTGCGGAACCGATCTCGGCCTGCTGCGCACCAGGGCGGCGCCGGCGGCCGACGGAACCTACAGGATTTCCGGCCAGAAAATCTTCATCTCGGCTGGCGAACACGACATGGCCGACAACATCGTGCATCTGGTGCTGGCCCGCATCGAGGGCGCGCCGGAAGGCGTGAAGGGCATCTCGCTGTTTATCGTACCGAAATTCCTGTTGGATGATGCTGGCAATCCGAAAGATCGAAATGCCGTCTCCTGCGGCTCCATCGAAGAGAAGATGGGTATCCACGGCAACGCCACCTGCGTCATGAACTATGACGAGGCCACCGGCTACCTGCTCGGGCAGGAGAATGGCGGCCTGAAGGCGATGTTCGTGATGATGAACGAGGCACGCCTCGGCGTCGGCCTGCAGGGACTGTCGCAATCCGAGGCCGCCTATCAGAACGCGGTCGCCTACGCGCGGGAGAGGCTCCAGGGCCGTTCGCTGACTGGCCCGAAGGCGCCGGACAATAAGGCCGATCCGATCATCGTGCACCCCGACGTGCGCCGCAATCTGATGACGATGAAGGCCTGGAACGAGGCCGGCCGCGCCTTTATGCTGTGGACGGCGCTGAAATCGGACATAGCCCATCGCTCGCCCGACGAGACCGACCGCCAGACCGCCGACGACCTGCTCGGCCTGATGACGCCGGTGTTGAAGGGCGTGCTCACCGACAAGGGCTTCGAACATGCCGCCATGGCGCAGCAGCTGTTCGGCGGCCACGGCTATATCGAAGAGCACGGCATGAGCCAGTTCGTGCGCGATGCCCGCATCGCCATGATCTACGAAGGCGCCAACGGCATCCAGGCGCTGGATCTGGTCGGCCGCAAGCTGGCCCTGAACGGCGGCCGCGCCGTGCAAACCTTCTTCAAGGAAGTCGGTGACTTCTGCGAGGAGAACCGCGCCGACGAGAAGATGGCGCCCTTCACCAAGGGGTTGAAGAAAGGTCTCAACGATCTGCAGGCAGCGACCATGTGGCTCATGCAGAACGGCATGAAGAACCCCGACAATGCCGGGGCCGCCTCAACCGACTATATGCATCTCTTCGGTCTTGTCGTGCTGGGTTACATGTGGGCGCAGATGGTCAAGGCCGCGCAGGGTGCGCTGGCAAATGGAGCCAATGGGTCGGGCTCGTTCTACGAGACCAAGCTGGTGACGGCGCGCTACTTCATGGAGCGTGTCATGCCCGAAACAGCGACGCATCTCGCCCGCCTTTCCAGCGGCGCCGAGACGATGATGGCGCTGCCGGCCGAGGCGTTCTGATAAAGGAAACTGAAGTTCCGTTCATTCTTGAACGGAATTCTGTATAGTTGTGCGAGCGCGGTAACAGGGAGAAGACCGTGGCAACCAATCCCGCCGAAGTGCTGTCGCTGCCCGCCCCTGCTTGGGCCGGGGAGGATGTCGTCATGCTCTACGACATGGCGCGGCGCTTCATGGCCGAGGAAATCGCGCCGCACTACGACACCTACGAGAAGAACGAGATCGTCGATCGCTCGGCTTGGGAAAAGGCCGGCGCGGCGGGCCTGCTTTGCGCGTCGATGCCGGAAGAATATGGCGGCGCGGGCGGCACCTACGCGCATGAGAGCGCCATCATCGACGCTGTCAGTCATGTCGGCGTCGATGGCTTCGGCATCGTCCTGCACAACGCCATCGTCGCGCCGTATATCCTTCACTACGGCTCCGAGGAGCAGAAGAAGAAGTGGCTGCCGAAGCTCGCCACCGGCGAACTGATCGGTGCCATCGCCATGACCGAGCCCGGCGCCGGTTCCGATCTGCAAGGCGTCAAGACGCGCGCCGAAAAGGACGGGAACCAGTACCGCATCAACGGCTCCAAGACCTTCATCACCAACGGCCAGAACGCCAATTTCGTCATCGTCGTCACCAAGACTGATCCGTCGAAGGGCGCCAAGGGCACGTCTTTGATCGTGGTCGAGACGGAAGAGGTGGAAGGCTTCGAGCGCGGCCGTAACCTCGACAAGATCGGGCTGAAGGCCAACGATACGTCCGAACTGTTCTTCAACGATGTGCGCGTGCCAACGGCGAACCTGCTGGGTTCGGACGAAGGGCAGGGCTTTGTCCAGCTCATGCAGCAATTGCCGCAGGAGCGGCTGCTGATCGGCGGTCAGGCCGTCGCGATGGCTGAACGCGCGCTCGCCGTCACCATAGACTACGTCAAGGAGCGCCAGGCCTTCGGCCAGCCGGTGCTGAATTTCCAGAACACCCAGTTCAAGCTTGCCGAACTGAAGACCGAAACGACGATCGGCCGCGTCTTCTACAATGATTGCGTGGCGCGTCATCTTGGCGCCGGCCTCGATCCGGTCACCGCGTCGATGGCCAAATACTGGCTTTCCGACCTTCAAGGAAAAGTGGTCGATGAATGCCTGCAATTGTTCGGCGGCTATGGCTACATGAATGAATACCCGATCGCCCGCATGTACCGCGATGCCCGCGTGCAGCGGATTTACGGCGGCACCAACGAGATCATGAAATTGCTGATTGGCCGCTCGCTTTAAGCGACAGCCGGACAGGCACAAGGAGAACGAACATGGCAGAAGCTTACGTCTATGACGCTGTCCGCACCCCGCGCGGCCGGGGCAAGAAGGATGGCGCGCTGCACGAAGTGCCGGCCGTTCGCCTCGCCGCCAGAACGCTGGAAGCCGTGCGCGACCGTAACGGGCTCGACACCTCGACCGTCGACGACATCATCTTCGGCTGTGTCGATCCGGTTGGCGAGGCCGGTGCGGTCATTCCGCGCGCCGCGGCCTTCGAAGCCGGCTATGACGACAAGGCGCCCGGCCTGCAGATTTCGCGCTTTTGCGCTTCGGGCCTGGACGCGATCAACCTCGGCGCTGCCAAGATCGTCCAGGGTTCGGACGATATCGTCATTGCCGGTGGCGTGGAATCGATGAGCCGCGTCGGCATGGGCGCTGCCGGCGGCGCCTGGTTCATGGACCCGTCGGTCGGCTTTCCGGGCTGGTTCGTGCCGCAAGGCATTTCCGCCGACTTGATCGCCACGAAATACGGCTTCAGCCGCGACGATGTCGATGCCTATGCGGTCGAGAGCCAGAAGCGCGCCGCCAAGGCCTGGGAAAAGGGCTGGTTCAAGAATTCGGTCATCCCGGTCAAGGACCAGAACGGCCTGACCATCCTCGACCATGACGAGCACATGCGGCCGACCACCGACATGCAATCGCTGGCCTCGCTCAACCCGTCCTTCGTCATGCCAGGCGAAATGGGCGGCTTCGATGCGGTGGCGGTGCAGAAGCATCCCGAAATCGAAGAGGTCAACCACGTCCACCACGCCGGCAATTCCTCCGGCATCGTCGATGGCGCGGCCGCCGTGCTGCTCGGCTCGAAGAAGGCCGGCAAGTCGCTCGGCATGAAGCCGCGCGCCCGCATCCGCGCCTTTGCCAATATCGGCTCGGAGCCGGTGCTGATGCTGACCGGGCCGGTCGATGTGACCGAAAAACTTCTGAAGCGCGCCCGGATGAAAACTTCTGACATCGACCTGTTCGAGCTGAACGAAGCGTTCGCTTCGGTCGTGCTGCGCTACATGCAGGCCTTCGACATTCCGCACGACCAGATCAACGTCAATGGCGGCGCCATCGCCATGGGCCATCCGCTGGGTGCGACAGGTGCGATCATCCTGGGCACGGTGCTGGACGAGCTTGAGCGGCGCGACTTGAACACCGCCCTGGTGACGCTGTGCATCGGCGCCGGCATGGGCACTGCGACCATCATCGAGCGCGTCTGAGTTCGGCCGAAGGGAGATAGAACATGGCTTACAACAACTTCACGGTCGAAACCGACGCCGACGGCATCGCTCTCGTCACTTGGGACATGCCGGACAAGTCGATGAACGTCTTCACCGAAGAGGTGATGATCGAGCTGAACAACATCGTCGATCAGGTGGTGGTGGATGCTTCCATCAAGGGCGTGGTGATCACCTCCGGCAAGGACACCTTCTCGGGCGGCGCAGACATCACCATGCTGCAGAAGATGCTCAACACCTTCGCGCGCGAAAAGACGAAGGATGAGCAGAAGGCGGCGCAGAAGCTGTTCGAGGCTGCCGGCTACATGAGCGGCCTGTTTCGCAAGATAGAGACCTGCGGCAAGCCGTGGGTGTCGGCCATCAATGGCACCTGCATGGGGGGTGCGTTCGAGATGTCGCTTGCCTGTCACGGCCGGGTGGCGACTGATTCCGACAAGGTGAAGATGGCGCTTCCCGAAGTGAAGATCGGCATCTTTCCGGGTGCCGGTGGCACGCAGCGCGTGCCGAGGCTGACCGACCAGCAGCAGGCGCTGCAGATGATGACTACCGGCCAGATGCTGACGCCGCAGAAGGCGAAGGCGATGGGCCTTGTCGCCGAGATCGCCGAGCCGAAGAAGCTGATCGAGACGGCCAAGGCGCTGATCAAGAATGGTCTCAGCCCGGTCGCGCCATGGGACCAGAAGGGCTTCAGGCTGCCGGGCGGACCGATCTATTCGGCTGCCGGCGCGAACCTCTGGCCGCCGGCCATCGCCATCCTGCGCCGTGAGACCTTCGGCAATTATCCGGCCGCCGCGGCGATCCTGAAATGCGTTTATGAGGGCCTGCTGGTGCCGTTCGACACGGCGTTGCGGATCGAGCAGCGCTATTTCACCGAGATCATGCAGACAAAGGAAGCGGCGGCGATGATCCGCTCGCTGTTCATTTCCCTGCAGGAACTGAACAAGGGCGCCCGCCGCCCCGAAGGCGTGCCGGCAACGAAGTTCAGGAAGATCGGCGTGTTGGGCGCCGGCTTCATGGGCGCCGGCATCGCCTATGTCACCGCCAGGGCCGGCATCCCGGTCGTCCTGCTCGACCGCGACCTGGCGTCCGCCGAAAAGGGCAAGGCGCATTCCGAAGGTCTGATCGCCGATCAGGTCAAGAAGGGCCGCGCCAAGCCGGAGGACAAGGACAGGCTTCTCTCCCTCATCACGCCGACCGCCGACTATGCCGACCTGACCGGCTGCGATCTGGTCATCGAGGCGGTGTTCGAGGATTCCGAGATCAAGAAGAAGGCGACCGAGCAGGCCGAAGCCGTGCTGAAATCCTCGGCGGTGTTCGCTTCGAACACCTCGACTATTCCTATCACCGGCCTGGCGAAGAATTCGGCGCGGCCGAAGAACTTCATCGGCATCCATTTCTTCTCGCCGGTCGACAAGATGATGCTGGTCGAGATCATCCTCGGCAAGAAGACCGGTGACAAGGCGCTGGCTGTCGCCATTGACTATGTCCGCGCCATCAAGAAGACGCCGATCGTCGTCAACGACACGCGCGGCTTCTATGTCAACCGCTGCGTGCTGCGCTACATGTCGGAATCCTACAAGATGCTGATCGAAGGCGTGCCGGCGACGATGATCGAGAACGCCGCCAAGGCTGCGGGAATGCCGGTCGGACCGCTGGCGCTAACCGACGAAACCGCCATCGATCTGGCCCAGAAGATCATGAAGCAGACCATCCGCGACCTTGGCGAGAAGGCTGTCGATCCGAAGCAGATGGCGCTGATCAACACGCTGGTCGATACCCATGGCCGCAACGGCCGCAAGAACGCCAAGGGCTTCTATGATTATCCGCCAAAGCCCGCCAAGAAGAAGCTGTGGCCGGGCCTGAAGGACCTCTATCCGCAGAAGAAGGCGGAAGATATCGACTACGAGGAACTGCAGCAGCGCCTTCTGGTCGTCATCGCCCTTGAGGCGGCGCGCGTCATGGAAGAAGGCATCGTAACCGATCCGCGCGAAGCCGATGTCGGTTCGATCTTGGCTTTCGGCTTCGCACCCTATACGGGCGGCGCGCTGTCTTACATCGATGGCATCGGCGTCAAGGAATTCGTCCGTATCGCCAAGGGCCTGCAGAAGAAATACGGGGCCGAGTTCAAGGCGCCGAAGCTTCTGCTCGACATGGCCGAAAAGGGCGAGACCTTCTACGAACGCTTCAACCCCTATGCCAAGGCGGACGTGAAGAAGGCGGCGTAGATCAGCTTTTCTCTCCCGGTTAACGGGAGAGAATGTTGACAGGCAGACAAGGGATACCACCCATCGTCCGATCCTTCGGATCACCTTCTCCATCCCGGGAGAAGGAAACAGGAGCATTGTATGTACGTTTGGGCGCGTCTGGCTCGGGTAGCGGCGACGTCGAAGGGGCGCGGCGAATACCGCTTCGGCGATGAGAGCCGGCTTTCTTTCCGCTGCCTGCCAATCGACATCGACTTCAATATGCATCTTAACAATGCGCGCTACATGATGCTGGCAGATCTCGGCCGCATGGATATTTTCTTTCGCGCCGGGGTCGTGCGCGCCGCACGTGAACATGGCTGGTCGCCCATGCTGGGCGGCGTCCAGGCGACCTTCGTGCGTGAGATCAAGCTATGGCGGCGCTTCGACATCGTGTCTTCTCTGGAAACCTGGGAAGGCACGCAGATCGTCGGCCGCCACCGCTTTGTCCTCGACACTGGCGAAACCGCGGCGATGGTCATGACCACGGCCGGCGTTTATCAGCGAAAAGCTCGCCGCTTTCTGGAAATTGACGAGGTGGTGACGGCGCTCGGACAACAGGTCACGCCGCGTCCGCCAACCGAAGCGGAGCGCATCTTCATGGCTTCCCACAACGGGTTGCGGGCGCTGGCGAAGACTGCCGGCTGATATTCCGCAGACGATGGCCTGCGTGGTGGACAAGCCCCGTTCTCCGCGCTAGAACCGAAAGGTATTTTTTCCTTTTCCAGGGATCGCGCGATGCTTTCGCATGACCGCGTATGGGCCGCCATCGACGCCTTGGCCGAACGCTACTCGCTGTCGGCATCGGGGCTTGCCAAGCGCGCCGGGCTCGATTCGACCGCCTTCAACAAGTCGAAGCGCCTGTCTGCCGACGGCCGCCCACGCTGGCCGTCCACAGAGTCGCTGGCCAAGATCATGGAAGCGACGGGAGCCTCGCTGGAGGAGTTTTTGGCACTGGTGGAAAACCGCATCCAGGCCGGCAATTCGCCGAGGCAGGTCCCTCGAAAATCCGCCGTGCCGCTGGTGGGTTTCGCCCAGGCAGGGGCCGGTGGCTTCTTCGACGATGCCGGCTTTCCGGTCGGGCAGGGCTGGGACCTGGTGGAATTGCCGGCGGAATCGACTGAAACGTCCTATGCGTTGAAGGTCCAGGGCGACTCCATGCTTCCCCTTTATCGCCACGGCGACGTGCTGATCGTCGAGCCCGGCGCGACGGTGCGCAAGGGGGACCGCGTCGTCGTCAAGACCGGCGGCGGCGAGGTGATGGCCAAGGTTCTGGAGCGCCAGACCGCGCGGGCGATCTCGCTGGTGTCGCTGAACCCCGAGCATCCCAACAGGGATCTGCCGATGCGCGATGTCGAATGGGTTGCGCGGATCGTCTGGGCGAGTCAGTAAGACAGTATGAAAGCAGCTCACGGTGCCGTGGCCGGCCTCATCCTGGTCGGCTTGAGTGTGGCCATTCTGGCCGGCAAGCAGGTTGTTGTCGCCGCCCAGGATGTTCCCGTCCTTATCGATGCACCCGAAGACCTTCCGGCGGATATCCCCATGGACGAAGCGGATGCGGCCGGTAGCAATTCGACAGCGGCCGTCGTTGCGTCGTCGCCGGTTCCGATGGCTGCTCCTCAACGTACTTTGGATCCCGAATTGCCCGCCGAGACCGGCCATCGAGAGGGCGCGTTCGAGCGGATCGCGCCGCGTGCGCCGCTTAGCGAACTGGCCCTCGCCGCTCCGCCAAATCCGCCCAAGCAGACGAAACCGGAAGACTGGAAGGGCACCGCGCTGTTCCAGCCCGTCGCCAAGGCGGCCGGACTGATCGACGCCAAGGGCTATTCGGTTGCCGTCTCGGGTATCGACATGGTCGGCCTCGATGAAACCTGCACCGATGCCGGCAAGGAATGGGCCTGCGGCCAGCGGGCGCGCACGGCATTCCGTGGTTTCCTGCGCGGCCGTGCCGTTGTCTGCACGGTGCCGCCGGAAAATGGCCGCGATATCATCGCCGCCGAATGCCGCATCGGCAAACAGGATGTCGGCCAGTGGCTGGTCGAAAACGGTTGGGCGAGAGCCGCCGCAGGTGGCCCTTATATCGAAGCGGGAAAGAAGGCGGAGGCCGACCGGAAAGGCATTTTCGGGCCGCCGCCTGAGCGCATCAGGATGATGCTGTCGCCCGGCGCCAGCAGCCTTCCGGCGCCACCCTCTGTGTCAACGCAAGCCGCTTCGCCGGAAGAAGTCGTTCCGGCTCTGCCCGACATCGCTCCACCGTCCGAACTTTCGGCTACGCCGCAAGTTTTCCCGCCAGCGCCTCGGCGATAAGCGCGCGCGTTTCTTCGATCCCGTAGAGTGCGGCGAAGGAACCGAAGCGCGGGCCGCGCTCCTGCCCGATCAGCACCTGGTAGATCATCTGGAAGAAGGCGACGGATACACCGGGACCGCCTTCCGGCGCCTGCTTGGAGTGGTCCTGGTAGCGCTCGATCTTACGCGCGACGTTGAGGGCGGCATTCTGGATCACCGCGCCATCCGTACCGGCTGGCAAGGCACCAAGGGCGTCGGATAGTTTCGCCAGTGCATCCCGTTCCACCTCGTCGGCCTCGCGGAAAGCCTTGGTCGGCTTCACGAAGTCGTCGAAATAGCGGATGGCGAAGCTGGTCAGCCGGTCCAGTTCCGGATGCGAGGCGGGCGTCACCCCGGGCGCATGGCGCGAAATGAAGCCCCACAGCACGTCCTTGTTCTGCGCGTTGGAGGCGCTGACCAGGTTGAGCAGCAGCGCGAACGGCACCGGCAGGTCGATCGCCGGCGGATGGCCGTCATGCATGTGCCAGACAGGGTTGCCGAGACGCTCCTTCCAGTCCTGCCGGGGATAGGCGGACAGGAACGAGTAATATTCATCGACCGCCTTCGGAATGACGTCGAAATAAAGCTTCTTCGCCTGCCGTGGCCGCTGGAACATGTAGAGGCCGAGGCTCTCGGTCGGCGCGTAGGCGAGCCACTCGTCAATGGTCAGCCCGTTGCCCTTCGACTTGGAAATCTTCTGGCCGTTCTCGTCGAGGAACAGTTCGTAGACGAAATGCTCCGGCGCGCGTCCGCCAAGGATCACGCAGATGCGGTCGTAGATCGTCTGGTTGGTCTGGTGATCCTTGCCGAACATCTCGAAGTCGACGCCGAGCGCTGCCCAGCGCATGCCGAAATCTGGCTTCCACTGCAGCTTCACCTTGCCGCCGGTCACCGGCAGCGTGGTCTCGGTGCCATCGTCGTCGAACGTAATCGTACCGGCCTTGGCATCGACATGCTTCATCGGCACGTAAAGCACCCGTCCGCTCTTTGGCGAGATCGGCAGGAAGGGGCTGTAGGTCGCCTGGCGTTCCTCACCCAGTGTCGGCAGCATCACCTTCATGATGTCGTCGTACTTTTCCGCCGCGCGCAGGAGCACCGCGTCGAAACGGCCGGCCTTGTAATATTCGGTCGCGCTGGCGAATTCGTAGTCGAAGCCGAACGTATCGAGGAAGCGGCGCAGCATCGCGTTGTTGTGATGCCCGAAGCTCTCGTAGTTCCCGCCAAACGGGTTCGGCACGGCCGTGAGCGGCATGTGCAGATAAGGTTCAAGCGCGGCGCGGTCCGGCACGTTGTCCGGGATTTTGCGCATCCCGTCCATGTCGTCGGAGAAGCAGAGAAGCTTGGTCTTGACCTTGTCCTGCGTCAGCACGCGGAAGGCGTGCCGCACCATGGTGGTGCGCGCCACTTCGCCGAACGTGCCGATATGCGGCAGGCCGGACGGGCCGTAGCCGGTCTCGAACAACACGGTCTCCGGGAAGTTTCCGTCCTTGTAGCGGGCGATGATTTTCTTGGCTTCCTCGAACGGCCACGCCTTGCTTTCGCCAGCGGCGGCCAGGAGTTGAGGATTGAGGTCGATGCTGTTTGACCCTGCCATGTCGTTAGTCCCGTGATTTTCGCACGCCTCGTGCGGCTGGCGCATGGTCTAAGCATCGGGGCAGGAGGCGTCAACGATAGCGGACGTTTTTCCTTGCGGCTGCCGGTCCGCGTTCCTACGTGCTTGCCTAACACAGGAGACCTTCATGCCCTCGCTTAGCGCCCTCGACGCCATGATCCATCTGATGGTGATTGCCTCCGCATCGGACAAGGATATGTCCGATGTCGAACTGGCGCGCATCGGCCACGTGATCGACACCTGGCCGGTCTTCGAGGACTTCAAGCACGACCGCCTCATCTCCGTCGCGCAGGATTGCCAGCAGGCACTGCATGGCGAGGAGGGGTTGGAAGGCGTATTGTCGCTGGCCGCCGCGGCCTTGCCGGAGCGGCTGCATGACACCGCCTATGCCGCCGCCTTCGAGGTCGCCGCCGTCGATCTCGAGATGCGGCTGGAGGAGGTGCGGGTGCTGCAGCTCATCCGGCGCGAACTGGATATCGATACGCTGACCGTGGCTGCCATCGCCCGCGGCGCCAAAGCCAGGCTGCGCACACTGACCTGATCGGATCCGCCATATGCTGGATCAGTAGAAGCCGATCGGGAAATAGCGCAGGTAGAGCTCGGCGAAAGTGCCATCTACCGTGATTTCCTGCAGCGCATAGTTAAACGCGGCCAGCAGGACATCGTCCTGCTTTCTGGTGGCGATGGCCATTCCGGCGCCGACATAGTCGGGCGCAAGATAAGGTCCGCCAGCAAAGCGGCAGCAATCGTCGGATTCGGGCGAAGCCAGCCAGAAGGAAAGGCGCAAACCATCGCCGAAGGCGGCGTCGATATTGCCGGCCTTCAGTCCGTCATACAGTTTCTCCGGCGACGGATACGGGATAACTTTCACCGCATCGAAATAGTCCCTCAACATGCGTTCGTGCGCCGATGCGCCTAGGACGCCGACCCGCTTGCCCTGGAGCTTTTCCCAGATGGGCTCGGCGACGGCAGTCGCTTTCGGCATGATGAATCGGGCGGGAAATTGCAGGTAGGGGCGGGTAAAGGCATAGTCTTCGCGGGAAGCGGCCGTGACTGCCGTGCCGGCGACGATGGCCTCGCCTTCGCCGGCCCGCAGCGCTCCATCCAGTTCCTTCCACGGCAAAGCCTGGATCTGGCATTTTTCGGCAACGTCGAGTTCCGCGCAAATGGCGCGCGCCAGATCGATATGAAACCCCGACAGCCGACCCTGATCGTCAAAGAAATTGAAGGGCGGGAAATCCGTGGTGGTGAGGAAGCGAAGCCGGGGAAGGGCAGACAGATCTGGCTTGGGCAACCGTTCCTTGGTGTCCCACAGGACGGGGATCTGCGGCCCTGCCGCAATGGTCTGCGCGCAGGCCAGGGAAGGCGCTGCAAGCGCCAAAAACGCAGTCAGGATCAAGACTCGACCACGCAAGATGAACTCCATTGCAAATGCCGCGCTTTTTGTACAAAAATGATACAAGTAAAATTTTAACAACAAAACTATCGAGGTCGTTGAAGCTTAAAGTGTGACCTTCTGCGTGACGGGCAAACGCCGAAGGGGGTCGGGGGGCAGTATGGGGCTGTTCGAGTTTAGCCACCGCATAGGCGCGTCGCGTGTTGGGCGCAATGCAAGTCTGATCAGGCGCGCGACGAAGCCGAATTACGGTTTCCGCTTGGCGGAAACCTTTTTTCCCGAGATGATCGAATGGCGGGCGGTCCTGGATCGCCTCTCCGTGCCTTTGCGCACCCGGGTCGACATCGCCGCGCGGGCCCGCAGGGAGGGTCGCAGCTTCCAGACCGGATTGACGGCCTATGGCGTGATCGAGGCGACCGAACTCGTCGAGAGCATGGGGGATGAACTGGGCCTCGGTGTCGCTGCCGATATCGATCCGGCGCAGCTGATCGTGAGAGCCAAGGATTGCCTGGGTCTTTTGCGCCGGCCGAGTGCCGGGGTTCCGGTGCGGCTGATAGAGGAGCGGGAGGGACGGGTCGCCTTTTTGGTGCCCGCCCAGACCGTCAGTCCGGCGGCGCTGCGCGACCATATCGGCCGCTTGCCGGTGTTGGCCAGCCGCCTGAAGCTGACCGATGCCGGCAAGCTTCGTGCCGCATTGCTGAAGCGGGCGCGACCTGCCCTGATGAAGATTGCGACATCGGGCCTCTCCGAACGCTTTCCCAAAATGTCGGCGAGCGTCGTGCTTGATGGCTGGCAGGGATATGTGATCGGCACACTTGCGACTTTGCTGCCTGTCGCATTGCTGCTCGCCTTCGGGCCGACCATCACCTTCCTGCACGGTCTGGCGACTTTCTTCTTTCTCGCCTGCGTCGTTCTTCGGCTCGCCGTCGTACTTGTGCCGCGGACGAAGACAGAGGCAGAACCACCGAAGGCGCCTTCAGCAGACGAAGCGCCGATGTTTGCCGTGCTGGTCGCGCTCTACAAGGAAGCGGAAATCATCCCGAACCTGATTGCATCGCTCGACCGTCTTGTCTGGCCGCGCGACAGGCTGCAGATCAAACTGGTCTGCGAGGTGGACGACAGGCAGACACTGGCCGCTATCCGCGCCAATCCGCTGCCACCGCATTTTGAAATCGTCGAAGTTCCGTCTGGAGGTCCGCGAACCAAGCCGAAGGCTCTGTCCTATGCCTTGCCGATGAGCGGTGGGGATTTCATCGTGCTCTACGACGCGGAAGACCAGCCCGATCCCATGCAACTGGTCGAGGCCTGGCGTAAATTCGAGGCCGAGGGGCCGGATCTTGCCGTCGTGCAGGCGCCGCTCGAGATTTCCAACCGCGGCGAAAGCATCATCGCCCGCATGTTCGCTTTCGAATATGCCGGCCTGTTCCGTGGGCTGCTGCCATGGCTTGCTGGCGGGCGCATGGTCCTGCCGCTGGGTGGAACTTCCAATCATTTCAGGCGCCAGGCGCTGGAAGAGGTTGGAGCCTGGGACCCCTATAACGTCACTGAAGACGCGGACATAGCCATGCGCTTTGCGCGTTTCGGTTACCGCGCCGACGTGATCAGACGACCGACCTATGAAGCCGCCCCGACCCGCTTCGCGGTGTGGCTGCCGCAACGCACCCGCTGGTTCAAGGGTTGGTTGCAGACATGGCTGGTCCATATGCGCGACCCGATGCAGTTGATGCGGCAACTTGGACCGGGTTCCTTCATGGTCGCCCAGATCCTGTTTGCCGGCATGCTTGCTTCGGTTCTCCTGCATCCGCTGCTTTTCGGCACGTTCCTTTACCTCGCGGTGGAGATCGGCATGGGCCACTATCCGGGACCGTTCAAGATGGCCCTGCTTGCCGTCGACGTCGTCAACATCGCCTGCGGCTACCTGTCTTTTCTGCTGCTCGGCTGGCGCTCGCTTCGCAAGGGCGAGAGACATGATTTATGGAAGGTCTTTCTGTTCACGCCCGTCTATTGGCTGATGATGTCGGCAGCCGGCTGGCGCGCGGTCTGGCAATTGTGGCGAAAGCCGCATCACTGGGAAAAGACGCCGCACGACAACAAGGGTCGCGTGCCAGAACCGAACCGACCACAGGTGCCGACCCAGACCGCCTCTCCGGTCGCCGGTGCTTTCCGGTCCTAGTCTTTCAGGAAGACAGGGCCCTCGCCGATGATCTTCTTGTCCTCCTTGCCGATCACGTCGAGATCGCGCCCGTCATAGGGCAGTGACAAAAGCAGCCTTCGAATGACGGCGATGCGCGCCCGCCGCTTGTCGTTGGCGCGCACGATTGTCCATGGCGATTCCTTGCTGTGGGTCCTGCGCACCATTTCGTTGCGCGCCTTCGTGTAGTCGTCCCACTTCTCGATCCCCGCAATGTCGATGGGTGAGAACTTCCAGCTCTTCAGCTTGCTGTGACGCCGATCGTGGAACCGCTCCAACTGGGTTTCCTGGCCGATATCGAGCCAGAACTTGAAGAAATGGATGCCGTCATTGACGATCATCCGCTCGAAATGCGGCGTCTCGTCCAGGAATTTCTGGTGCTGCTCGGGCGTGCAGAAGCCCATGACCGGCTCCACGCCGGCCCGGTTGTACCAGGAGCGATCGAAGCTGACGAATTCGCCGGCAGTAGGGAAGCGTGACACATAGCGCTGGAAGTACCATTGCCCGAGTTCCGTTTCAGTCGGCTTTGCAAGCGCCACGTTGCGCGCCGTTCTGGGGTTCATGTACTCGTGGACCGCAAAGATCGTGCCGCCTTTGCCGGCAGCGTCACGGCCTTCGAAGAGGGCAAGCACGCGGGCGCCGGTCGCCTGCATCCAGGTCTGCGCCTTGACCAGTTCGATCTGCAGCGCCTCGAGTGTCTCCTCATATTCCCCCCTTTTCAGTTTCTTGTCGTAGGGGTAGCCGCCAGCGGTCAGCTTGTTGTCTTCGATCCAGTCGGGCAATTCAGGGTCGTCCATGTCGAATTCCCGCGTCTTGCCGTCGATCCTGATCTTGATCGGAGGCAAATCCGAGGATGGCGAATTTTCATTGGCCTTTTTCATGAACACGTACCCTTTTCAGTGCGATGGTTCATGCTATGGGGATGCTCGCTGGCGGTCCAGCGGGAAGTTCGTGGCGCCGGGATGGAGCGCATGGGTGACACCAACAGAGCGGACAGAACGGGCGACGGCCTGCTTCAGCTAGCGGTGCGCCGCCTCTGGGGCAGCCGATGGCTGCTGTCTGGCGGCGTAGCGGGCGTTGTAGTCGCGTCCTCCGTCGCCGGCAGTGCGCTTTATATCGCCCCCGCCATCGTCGTTGTGCTTCTCGCCATCGCCGCTTTTGCGCCCACCAGCGAACGGTCGCTTCCCCTGCCTGGCGCCGGTCCAGCCGAAGCCATGAGCCTGCGCGACCTCTCCGGGGAATATCTAGCCGCCGCCGTGGCCGACCCGCTCATCATCTTCGACCGTTATGGCAGCGTCATCCACGCCAATGCCGCCGCCATGGCCGCCTTTGGCAACCTCGCGCCCGGTCTGTCGCTGCCGCTGAAATTCCGCGCGCCGGAAATGCAGGTACTGATTGAAGCGGTGCTTTCGGGCACTGCCGCCGTCGAAACCGCTGAGTACATCGAGAAACTGCCGGTGGAACGCGCTTATAGGGTCAGCGCGTCTCCCGTTGGCCATGGCACGGAACTGTACGTGCTGGTCTTCAAGGACCAGAGCGAAACCCGCCGCATCGACCGCATGCGCGCCGACTTCATCGCCAACGCCAGCCACGAGTTGCGTACGCCGCTCGCCTCCATCGCCGGCTTTATCGAGACCCTGCGCGGCCCGGCCCGCAAGGACCCCGCCGCGCAGGAGCAGTTCCTGCAGATCATGCAGAACCAGACCGGTCGCATGGCGCGGCTGATCGACGATCTCCTGTCGCTGTCGCGGCTGGAAATGCGGCCCTATCTTGCGCCCGGCAGCCGCGTCGACATCCGGCAGGTCGTCGGCAGCGTCATCGATTCCCTCGGACCGCTGGCGAAGGAAAACGGCATCGTCGTCGAGAAGAATTTCATCGAGGGACCGCTCGAGGTCGCGGGGGACCGGGACGAGCTCTTTCAGGTTTTCGAGAATTTGATGGAAAACGCCTGCAAATACGGCCAATCCGGCGGCCGTGTCGTTGTTTCGATCGACCGCGGCGCGTCAGGTCCGGAACCGAGTGTCGACGTCACCATCCGCGACTTTGGACCCGGTATCGCCGAAGAACACATACCGCGCATCACCGAACGCTTCTATCGCGTCGATGTCGATGCCAGCCGTTCGCAGAAGGGGACAGGTCTTGGCCTGTCGATCGTCAAGCACATCCTGACGCGCCACAGTGCCCGGCTGTCGATCAAATCAGAACTCGGGCAGGGCGCCGCTTTCACCGTCCATTTGCCAGCAAAGTAGATTTGCGGGCCGACAGGCGCTATCTATGGCCGGAAGCCTTCTTCATTCTGTCATGTGCCCGGCGTATCAGCGACAGTTGAAGACACGAATCAACAGCCGCCCTGGAAGAGCTTTCCGCCATGCAGTCAGTGCATATCGTCAGCGCCTATGACGAGGAACTCAAGTACCTGACCAAGCGCATTGCCGCGATGGGCGGCCATGCCGAGCGCATGGTCGAACAGGCGATATCGGCGTTGGTCAACGCTGATCCGGACCTTGCCCAGAAGGTGATAAAGGACGATGTCGTTCTCGATGAAGGACAGCGCGAGATCGACGAAAAGGCGATCGTCATCATCGCCCGGCGCCAGCCCATGGCAACGGATCTGCGCGAGATCATCGGCGCCATCCGCATTTCGGCCGATCTGGAGCGGATTGGCGATCTCGGCAAGAACGTTGCCAAGCGGGTGGTTGCCGTCACGCAGGAACGGCAGTCGAACAGCCTTTTCCGCGGCATCGAAGCGCTGGCGAACCTTGCGCTCCAGCAGTTGAAGGACGTTCTTGACGTCTATGCTTCGCGCAACATCGACAGCATCGGCTTCGTGCGCGATCGCGACGAGCAGATCGACGCCATGTACACGTCATTGTTTCGCGAATTGCTCACCTACATGATGGAAGATCCGCGCAACATCACCCCCTGCACGCATCTGCTGTTTTGCGCCAAGAACATCGAGCGCATCGGCGATCATGCCACCAACATCGCGGAAACGATCTATCACATCGTCACCGGCGACCAGATGCCGGCCGAGCGGCCCAAGGAAGACAAGACCGACCGTGTCGTCCTGCCGGTGCATCAGCCTGCCAAATAGTCGCCAACACCTCGTATTTGCGCTAGGCTTGTACAGGTCCTAGCACCGTACCCAAGGCAATGCCGCGAGGGAGGCGTGATGGAATATGTCCGTGAATTCGTTCCCGCATCTTCGGCCGATGCCATCGTGGCATGCAGCGTCTATACGGCCGGCAAGCGCATAGCCGACATTCCGATCGAAGAAGCGGGCGAATGGTCGCGCAAGAAGGACCATGTCGTCTGGATCGGTCTTCTGGAACCGAACCGCGAGCTTCTTCTGCGGGTAAAGGCCCAGTTCAACCTGCATGAACTCGCCATCGAGGATGCGGAGCATCCGCATCAGCGGCCGAAGCTCGAGCAATATGGCGAGGCGCTGTTCATCGTTGCCCGCACGGCGCAATTGGTCGATGGCAGGGTCACTTTCGGCGAAACGCATCTTTTCGTCGGCAAGGGCTACATCGTCAGCGTTCGCCATGGTCCCTCGACCTCGTACACCACGGTGCGCCAGCATTGGGAAAGCTGCCCTCACGCGCTCGCCAAGGGGGAGGACTTCGTCCTCTACGCCATCCTCGATTTCATCGTCGACAATTACATGCCCGTGCTCGAACAGATCGAGGACGAGGTGGAGCACATCGAAGACAAGGTGCTGGTCAGGCCGATGGTCGCTGGCGACATCGAACGGCTTTACATGCTGCGGCGCGACCTGTTGCGGCTCCGCAATGCCGCGCTGCCGCTGGTGGAGGTTTGCCGCCGGCTGACAAGCGCCGACCTGTCACAGATACAACCAGGAATGCACCCGCTGTTCCGGGACGTCACCGACCATATCCGCACGGTCCAGGAAAAGATCGACAGCCTGCGCGAGGTGCTGGCCTTCGCTTTCGAGACGAGCCTTCTCGTTGGCCAGAGCCAGGAGACGGCGATCACCAAGAAGCTCGCCTCATGGGCGGCCATACTGGCTGTGCCGACCGCATTTGCCGGCATCTACGGCATGAATTTCAACGACATGCCGGAATTGCGGATGAGCTACGGCTATCCGACCGTTCTGACGGCCATCGGCACGATATGCGTCGTTCTCTATTGGCGCTTCCGCAAGAACGGCTGGCTGTGAGGACGGCAGTAGGCAGTAGGCTATTGCTCTTGCGCTCTGCCCGGCTCTGGCAGAGCAATGTCGATTGTCGATTGTCGATTGTCGATTGTCGATTGTCGATTGTCGATTGTCGATTGCCGATTGCCTTACCGGCTGCGCCGGCGCTCCGATGCGGGCTGGAAAGCCACGCGCGAATGATAAGTGCAATACGGGCCACTATCGGCTGAATCGTTGCCACAGAAATGGAACTCTTCGCTCAACGGGTCGCCATTCGGCCATTTGCAGGTGCGTTCGGTCAGTTCGACGAGGTGCAGCCGCCGCGAGATCGGCACGACGACGTTTTCTACAGGGCGGATGTAGTGGCGCGCCACCGGCTCAGCGTCGAACTGCGCCTGCAGCGCAGTGGCGCCGATCGAGGTGGTGACGTGCCGTGTCGCCGAGGCAGCCCGCGTGACCGACTTGGTGATCGTCGATCCTTGCGATGCCTTCTTCTGGCGAGCCGGCGCCGCGGTTGCGCGGCCACGGCTGGAGAGCTTCAGGCGGTGTACCTTACCGATGACGGCATTGCGGCTGACGCCTCCAAGCTGGGCGGCGATCTGGCTTGCGCTCAGACCCTCCGACCAGAGTTTTCTCAAAAGTTCGACGCGCTCGTCGGTCCAGTTCATGAGACGGCACTCCTTTGAATCCACACGGCGCTGGAATCGATTCACGACCCGGCTCACACCGGGCGGACACCACATCTACAGGGTGATTAGATCCGCCGCACGAAATCTAGTTATTTCTTCTTCACAACTACTCTATGCGCTGACTCGGTGACAAGAGTCATGAGGGCAACACGATTCGGTTTTTTCGGTTTTCCCCAACTTGCCGACCTGTTGGCGAACAGGTTCTCCAGAAGGGGTGGACGGCCGGCTTAAAAGACGTTTTCGTTGACTTCGTGACTGAAAAACAGGATAAGCCGCAAAAGGCCGCCGAACGGGCGGCTTTTTGATTTTTCCGGTTCCGGAGACGCATATAATGAGCGGTTCGGCGCTTTACGAGACCTTTGCCCGCATCCCCCTGTCCTTCGACCATGGCGAGGGCGCCTGGCTGGTGACGGACAAGGGCGAGCGATATCTCGATTTCGCCGCCGGCATCGCCGTGAATTCCCTGGGTCACGGCCACCCGCATCTCGTCGCCGCCCTGACCGAGCAGGCTCAGAAGCTCTGGCACGTTTCCAATCTCTATGAGATCCCCGGCCAGCGCCGGTTGGCCGAGCGGCTCGTCGAAGAAACGTTCGCGGACAAGGTGTTTTTCACCAATTCGGGTGCGGAAGCGCTCGAATGCGCCATCAAGACGGCGCGCCGCTATCATTTCGTCAACGGCCGGCCGGAACGGTTCCGGGTTCTCACCTTCGAAGGCGCCTTCCATGGTCGCACGTTGGCGACGATCGCCGCCGGGGGCCAGTACAAATACATGGAGGGCTTCGGGCCCAAGGTGGAAGGCTTCGACCAGGTCGCGCTCGGAGACATCGAAGCGGTGGAAAAGGCCATAACGCCGGAAACCGCGGCCATCCTGATCGAGCCGATACAGGGGGAGGGCGGTATACGCCAGGTGCCGGCCCAGACGCTCAAGCGGCTGCGCCAGATTTGCGACCAGCAGGGCCTCGTGCTGATCTTCGACGAAGTTCAATGTGGCATCGGCCGCACCGGGAAGCTGTTCGCCTATGAATGGAGCGGCGTGAACCCGGACGTGATGGCCATAGCCAAGGGCATTGGCGGCGGCTTCCCGCTTGGCGCCTGCCTTGCCACCGACGCCGCGGCCGCGGGCATGACCGCCGGCGTCCACGGCACGACCTTCGGTGGCAATCCGCTGGCCATGGCTGTCGGCAACGCCGTGCTCGACGTCGTTCTGGAAGACGGTTTCCTCGACGAGGTGAGCCGCAAGGCGCTGCTTTTGAAACAGGGTCTTGGCGCCGTCGCGGACGAGTTTCCTGACGTCGTCGAAGACATACGCGGCGTCGGCCTGATGCTCGGCCTCAAATGTTCGATGCCGAACGTCAAAGTCAACACCGCGTTTCGTGACCAGCATCTGCTGACCGTCACGGCGGGCGACAACGTCATTCGCCTGCTTCCGCCCCTCAACGTCAGCGATGCCGAGATTCACGAGGCGCTGGCGCGTATCCATAAAGCTGCCAAGGCCTTGTCCGAGACAATTGCTGCGGCCGCGAAGTAAGCGAACGAGCCGCATGGAACTACGCCATTTCACCGACCTTTCCACCGTTTCGGAAAGCGACCTGCGCACGATGCTAGACGATGCCGTCGTACGCAAGCAGCGGCTGAAAGCCGGCGAGCGTTCAAAGCCGCTCGATGGCAAGATGCTGGCCATGATCTTCGACAAGCCATCGACGCGAACCCGCGTCTCCTTCGATGTCGGCATGCGCCAGCTCGGCGGCGAAACGATCATGCTGACCGGCGCCGAAATGCAGCTTGGCCGTTCCGAGACGATCGCCGATACCGCACGCGTGCTGTCGCGTTATGTTGACGCGATCATGATCCGCACCACGTCGCACGACCGGCTGCTGGAGTTGACCGAGGCCGCCACCGTTCCCGTCATCAACGGCCTCACCGACGAGACCCATCCGTGCCAGCTCATGGCCGACATCATGACCTATGAGGAGCACCGCGGTCCCGTGGCCGGCAAGACTGTCGCCTGGACGGGAGACGGCAACAATGTCCTGCATTCGCTGCTGGAGGCTGCCGCACGCTTCCGCTTCAATCTCAACATCGCCGTGCCGGAAGGCAGCGAGCCGGGGGAGAAATTCGTCGATTGGTCGCGCCGCAACGGTGGCACTGTCAATTTCACCAAGTCAGCCGAAGCGGCTGTCGACGGCGCCGACTGCGTGGTCACCGACACCTGGGTGTCGATGGGCCAGGAGCACCGCGCCCGGGGCCACAACGTGTTCCTGCCCTATCAGGTCAACGCGACGCTCATGGCCAGAGCCAACCCCGGCGCGTTGTTCATGCATTGTCTGCCGGCCCACCGCGGCGAGGAAGTCACCGATGAGGTGATCGACGGGCCGCAATCGGTGGTCCTCGATGAAGCCGAGAACAGGCTGCACGCCCAGAAGGCGGTGCTGGCCTGGTGTCTGGGCGCTTGATCCGGAGCGACGCGATGCCTATCTGCGCGGCATCACGCACATTGAAGGCGTTTCGAGCCATGCTGGCACCCCGGGCCGCATCGCCGCGCCCGGAGATTGACCATGCTGGAAGCTACGCAATTGACTGACCGCGAACCCAGGCTTGGCGAGTTCGGCCATGCCGGCGACGACCATGTCGTGCCGTTTGAAGTCGGCCCGCTCGACGTGCGCGGCCGTGCCGTGCAACTCGGCCCGATGCTCGACGCCATCCTCTCGCGGCACGATTACCCGGACCCGGTTGCTCGTCTGCTCGCCGAAGCCTGCGTGGTGACGGTGCTGCTGGGAACCTCGCTCAAATTCGACGGCAAGTTCATCCTGCAGACTCGCACCGACGGCCCGCTCGACATGCTGGTTGCCGATTTCACGACGCCCGGCGCGCTGCGCGCTTACGCCCGTTTTGACGCGGAACGGATCGACGAACTCGTCGCCGCCGGCGATGTTTCGGACGAGGCTCTGCTTGGCTCGGGCGTGCTGGCGCTGACCATCGACCAGGGTGCTCATACCCAACGCTACCAGGGTATCGTCCAGCTCGACGGCACCTCGCTGGAAGAGGCGTCGCGCACCTATTTCCGGCAGTCCGAACAGATACCGACCGACCTCAGGCTGGCGGTGGCCAAGCAGGTCATGCCCGGCGGGCGCGAGCAATGGCGCGCCGGCGGTCTGCTGGCGCAGTTCTTGCCGGAAGCGTCGGAACGCATGCGCGTGCCCGACCTGCCGGGCGGCGACGGCGATCCCGTCGAAGCCACGCACGATCCCATCGACAATTCCTGGCAGGAATTGCTGGTGCTGCTGGCGACCGTCGAACGCACGGAACTGATCGATCCGACCGTCGGCGCCGAGCGGCTGCTGTACCGGCTGTTTCACGAGCATGGCGTCCGCGTCTTCGGCGCCGCGCGTGTCATCGACCAGTGCTCGTGCTCGCAAGACAAGGTCCGGGGCATCCTGAAGGGCTTTTCGGCCGAGGAGATCGATAGCAGCATCGAAAACGGCAAAATTCGTGTCGATTGCGAATTCTGTTCGACACGATACGAATTCGACCCTGCCGAATTTGCGCCAGCGCAATAAGCAGGAATCTGCCCGCGGCAAACGGATCAGTTTAGGGTCCGCTTGCCGCGCGGAATGTCGAGCGAGAAAGCGGGAATGGCGATTTCGAACAGTTCGCCGCCCGCGTTTCGCATCGTGTAGCGGCCGACCATGATGCCGGACGGCGTCGAGAGCGGACAGCCTGACGTGTATTGATAGCTGTCGCCCGGATTGAGTTCGGGTTGCTCGCCGATCACCCCATCTCCCCGTACTTCCTTGACGTGGCCCGATTCGTCCGTGATCTGCCAGTAGCGCGACAAAAGCTGCACGAGTTCGTCCGATTGGTTGTCTATGGTGATGCGGTAGCCCCACACATAGTGCTTTTCGGAGGGGTCCGACTGCTCTTCCATATAGAACGGCTGGACTTGCACCTCGATGCTGCGCGTGACCGCCCGATACATTCGCGTCTCCAATGCCAAGCGAACGACTCTTCGGCCGCCGGTGCCTGCAGGTCAACAATATCCGACAGGCCATGTCATCGCCCTGACATGAAACGATGATGTTTTCGCGGCAGCCGCGATCTGGCGACTCGTGTCCGATTGAAGGCATTCAAGGAACGGGGCCGTCAAGCGGAACCGTTGCCACGGACCAGGTGCCCATGGAACTGACAGTCGCAGCTTCAGCCGCCTCTCTCACCCTGATATCCATCAATGTCGTCGGCATTCTTCTCGCTTCTTCCCGGCTCAGGCCACAGGGCGAGTTGCTGGCACCGCAAGCGGACGCGCCGCCGGTCTCGATCGTCATTCCGTCGCGCGGCATGGAATCGTTCACGCAGGAAACGCTGGAGCGGGCCTTCTCGCTGGATTGGCCCGATTATGAGTTGATCTTCTGCATTGCCCATGCCGATGATCCGGTCGCCCCGGTGATCGAGCGTGTCATGGCGCGGTTTCCGCTGGTGCCGGCGCGACTGCTGGTCGGGGACGATCGCTTCAGCGGCAACCCAAAGCTCAACAACTGCGTCAAGGGCTGGAAGACGGCTCGCCACGAATGGGTGATCCTAGCCGATTCCAACGTGCTGATGCCGCGGGACTACGTGCAGCAGATGATGGCGGCGTGGCACGCCGACACCGGTCTCGTCTGCTCGACGCCCATCGGTTCGCGGCCGGACGGCTTCTGGGCCGAGGTCGAATGCGCTTTCCTCAACACCCTGCAGGCCCGCTGGCAATATACCGGCGCGGCCATCGGCTACGGCTTCGCGCAGGGCAAGAGCATGCTGTGGAACAAGCCAATGCTGGATGCCAACGGTGGCATCCATGCCTTGGCAGCCGAGATCGCCGAGGACGCGGCCGCGACCAAGCTTGTGAATGGCCTCGGCCTGCAGGTCAGGCTTGTCAGTTCGCCCTTCGAGCAGCCGCTCGGCCGCCGCACGCTGCCCGAAATCTGGTCGCGGCAGATACGCTGGGCGCGGTTGCGCAGGGTGACGTTCCCACTGTTCTTCGCGCCGGAAATCCTGATCGGCGCGGCGGTTCCTTTACTGCTTGCGCTATGTGCTGCCTGGAGCCTGGGGCTCAGCATTCCAGTTGTCGCGATGGTCGTGCTCGCCGCCATCTACCTGCCGGAATACGCCCTGGCGCTCGCCAAGGGTTGGCAGGCATCGCCGCGTCTGCTTGCGGCGATGCTGGTGCGCGATGCCATCCTGCCGGCGGTATGGCTGCGCGGTTGGCTGGGCGGCGCAGTCAACTGGCGCGGCAACGAAATGGACATCCGCACCAAAGCCGCCGAGGAAGCCATTTCGGGCGTCTGAACGCAGCCGTCCGAAATGGCACCAAAACTCAGGCGCTCGCCAGCGCCTGTTCGATGTCGGCGATCAGATCGTCCGTGTCCTCCAGGCCGACGGACAGCCGTAGCGTCCCCGGTCCTATGCCGAGTTCCGCCCGCGCCTCTTCGGCGAGGTTCTTGTGCGTCGTCGTCGCCGGATGGGTGATGATGCTCTTGGCGTCGCCGAGATTGTTGGAGATGGTGACGATATCCAGCGCATTGGTGAAGGCGAAAGCCGGTTTCTTGCCGCCCTTCAGGTCGAAGCAGATCAGCGTCGAACCGCCGGTCATCTGCTTGGCGATGATGTCGGCCTGCGGATGGTCGGCGCGGCCCGGATAGATGAGCTTCGAAACCTTGGGATGCTCGGCCAGGAAGTCGGCGATCCTCCCGGCCGCTTCCGTCTGCTGGCGCACGCGCAGGGGCAACGTCTCCAGGCCCTTGAGCAGGACCCAGGCGTTGAACGGCGACATGCTGGGGCCGGTATGACGGAAATAGTCGTGCAGGTTCTCGTCGATCCATTTCTTGTCGGATAGCACGACGCCACCCAGGCAGCGTCCCTGGCCGTCAATGTGCTTGGTGGCCGAATAGACGACGACATGCGCGCCGAGTTCCAGCGGCTTCTGCTGCAAAGGCGTGGCAAAGACGTTGTCGACGATCAGCCGCGCGCCGGCTGAATTGGCAATGGCGGCGACGGCGGCGATGTCGACCACTTCCAGCGTCGGATTGGTCGGGCTTTCCAGGAAGAACAGCTTGGTGTTGGGACGCACTGCATCCTGCCAGTTCCTCGTCTGCCTGCCATCGACCAGCGTCGTCTCGATACCGTATCTGGGCGCCAGCGTTTCCACCACCCAGCGGCAGGAGCCGAACAGGGCGCGGGCCGCGACGATATGGTCGCCGGCCTTCAGGCTGCAAAGCACCGCGGCGGTGACGGCCGCCATGCCGGAGGCGGTGGCGCGCGCATCTTCCGCGCCTTCCAGCGCGCACATGCGCTTTTCGAACATGTCGACGGTGGGGTTGGCGTAACGCGAGTAGATGAAGCCCGGTTCCTCGCCCTTGAAACGCGCTTCAGCCTGTTCGGCGCTCTTGTAGTGGTAGCCCTGCGTCAGGAACATCGCTTCCGACAGTTCACCGAACTCGGAACGAAGCGTTCCGGCGTGCACGAGTTGCGTTGCGGGTTTCCAGTTGCGCTTTTTCTCAGTCATGATCCCTGTTCCGACACAAAAAAACCGGCCGCGAAAGTCGCAACCGGTCCTATGGCTCTCGCCGACGGTCCTTTAGCGACTTGTTTAACGTGGCTGCAAGCCGACCGGCCAAATCACCACGGGATAAAGGTCCTTTAGACCTGGGGCCGGCTTGCGTCAATCGCCGGCTTGATTAAGAGGTTAGGCCAGCGGCCTCCGATCGGCCTATCAGCGGAACCAGAGCCTTGCGGCAGACCGGAATTCTCCCAGACCAGGATATAGCGGCGCTGTTTGCGGCCGGCGCGCTCAAGAGCGAGCGCCCGCTCGACGCTGACCAGATTCAGCCGGCCAGCCTCGATCTGAGGCTCGGCGCAACCGCCTACCGGGTGCGCGCCTCCTTCCTGCCGGGACCGGACAGCACGGTCGCCGAGAAGCTGGAACGCCTGAAGCTGCACGAGATCAACCTGACCGAGGGCTCGGTTCTGGAGACCGGTTGCGTCTACATCGTGCCGCTGCTCGAAAGCCTGGCGCTGCCGGGGGAGATTTCCGCTTCGGCCAATCCGAAGAGCTCCACCGGACGTTTGGACATTTTCACCCGGGTCATGACCGATCGCGGGCACGAATTCGACAAGATCGCCGCCGGCTACAAGGGGCCGCTCTATCTCGAAGTCAGTCCGCGGACGTTTCCGATCGTCGTGCGGGCCGGGTCACGCCTGTCGCAAATCCGCTTCCGGACCGGCAACGCTTTGCTGTCGGAAACGGAACTGCACGCGCTGCACCACGCCGAGACGCTGGTGGCGGTCGACCCGCCCAACATCTCCGGCGGAGGCATCGCGCTGTCGATCGACCTTGCCGGCGACAAGGATGGGCTGATCGGCTATCGCGGCAAGCATCACACCGGACTGGTCGATGTCGACAAGCGCGCCGCCCAGGATGTCTCCGGCTTCTGGGAACCGCTCTACAAGAGCGGCGCCGGCGAGCTCGTTCTCGATCCGGACGAGTTCTACATTCTGGTGTCGCGCGAGGCGGTGCACGTGCCGCCGCTCTATGCAGCGGAGATGACGCCATTCGATCCGCTGGTCGGCGAGTTTCGCGTCCATTATGCAGGCTTCTTCGATCCGGGTTTCGGACATTCGGCCGCCGGCGGCACCGGCAGCCGCGCGGTGCTTGAGGTGCGCAGCCACGAGGTGCCATTCATCCTCGATCATGGGCAGATCGTCGGACGGCTGGTTTATGAGTACATGCTGAAGCGGCCTTCGGCACTTTACGGAACCGATCTTGGTTCCAATTATCAGGCGCAGGGCCTGAAACTGTCGAAACATTTCCGCGCCGCGCGCTGAAGCGGCCACGGCGTCGCCGCAGGCACCGAGCTTTGCCGCATCGCGCCAGGAGAAAAGCATGAAAATTTCAGGATTGCTCGCGTCTCTGCTCGGCCTGGCCATGGTCGCCGCGACCTGCCTTCCGGCCAACGCACAATCGAAGCTGAGGATCGCCACGGAAGGCGCTTATCCTCCCTTCAACAGCGTAACAGCGGATGGCAAGATCGTTGGCTTCGACGTTGACATCGCCAATGCGCTCTGCGCGCGGCTGAAGGTGGAATGCGAGATCGTCGCCCAGGACTGGGATGGCCTCATTCCCGGTCTCCAGGCCGGCAAGTTCGACATGATCGTCGCTTCCATGACCATCACCGATGAACGCAAGAAGCAGATCGCCTTCACGCATAAATACTATGCCACGCCCTTTTCCCTTGTGGCTCCGAAGGCCAGCGACCTTTCCGGCACCGTGGCAGCCGCGTTCAAGGGCAAAGCGTTGGGCGCGCAAGCTTCCACCGTGCTCGGCGACTATGCCCAGAAGGTCTACGGCAAGGCCGGCGCCGACGTGAAGCTCTACCCGTCGCAGGAGGAGGCGATGGCTGATCTCATGAACGGACGTCTCGACGCCGTCCTTTCCGACAAGTTCTTCCTGATGAGTTGGCTCAACGGCGTTGACGGTGCATGTTGCAGGATGCTCGGCGATATCGAAGGCACGGCGGCCGAAGCTGGCATCGGCGTTCGTCTGGATAACACCGAATTGCGCGACAGCCTCAACGCCGCGCTGGATGCGATCATCGCCGACGGCACCTACAGGAAAATCCAGGCGAAGTATTTCGACTTCGATATTTACTGACGAAGCCGTGCTTCCGCGCGGGGCGCGCCGTGGGGTTTGAGGATTGGAAGCTGGAGCGGGCAGCGGGAATCGAACCCGCACGAAAAGCTTGGGAAGCTTCCAGGCTACCACTACATCATGCCCGCGCTGGCGGCTTCGTATCATGAGGTCAACCGTCCGGGCAATCGGCAAGATCAAGCTTTGTGCTATCTCGGTGACACCGCGTGCCACCCGGCTGGTCGTAATCGCATCAAAGTCCGAACCGCTCTCCATGTACGGTCGAATTGTCGCAACTCATCTTGCCCGGTCCAGGAAAGGGGAATATCCATATTTCAACATTCATAGGATTATAGAAATATGGAAGAACGTCAGGCCCTGCTGGCCTTTCATGCGCTGTCGCAGGAAACCAGGCTTCGGATCCTGCGTTTGCTTGTTGTCGCCGGCGCCACAGGCATGGCGGCCGGCGCCATAGCCGAAAAGGCGCAAGTCTCTGCGTCAAATGTCAGCTTTCATCTCAAGGAACTGGAGCAGGCAGGGCTTCTCGCCACACGCCGAGAGTCCCGGTGGATCATCTACACCGCCAGATACGATACCCTGAAAGGGCTTATCCGTTTCCTGATGGATGATTGTTGCGCAGGACAGCTGGACGTTGCCTCTCCGCCTCCCGCACCGGACAAGCATCCGCCGATGGCGAAACCGTAGGTGTTGGCAATGACCGCTCCACCCGACCCTGAGATGGTTCCGGTCCGAGTGCCGATTGAGGAAGATTCGACTCCGCTGCCGATTGAAAGGCGATCTGCGATCAAAGTTGTCGTCGCTCTCGGCATCACCCAGATCATCGGCTACGGAACGCTGTATTATAGTTTCAGCATTCTGGCTGACGACATGGCCGGCGATTTCGGCTGGTCCACCGAGTGGATATTCGCGGTGCTCTCGGCAGCCCTGCTGGTGGGTGGACTGGCGGCGCCGCTGCTGGGGCGCTGGATCGATAGGTTCGGCGCGGGGCGGGCGATGACCGCCGGCTCAATCCTGGCAGCAATCGCGCTTATTGCCTGCGCCTGTGCGCCAAACGGTCCGTCCTTCATTCTCGCGCTCATCGCCATCCAGGTAGCGTCGAACCTGGTGCAATATGGTGCCGCGTTTGCCCTGCTGGTGCAGATCGGCCCCGGAACGGCGCAGCGCAGCATCGTTCATCTGACCCTTATCGGCGGCTTCGCTTCAACCGTGTTCTGGCCGGTTACCACGGCGCTGCACGCCTATATGCCGTGGCAGGGGGTCTATCTGATCTTTGCGGCGCTGAATCTGGTTGTCGCGGTCCCGTTACATGCCTGGCTGTCCAAAAGACGGACAACCGTGGCATCGACTGCCGAGCCGCCCGTCCGCCATCTCGCCGGCTCCCTGGGGCCATCGAGGCGACACGCGGGCTTCATCATCATGGTCAGCGCCTTCGCGCTGCAAAGCCTGATCAGCGCCGCGATCCTTGTCCATATGATTCCGCTGCTTTCCGGCCTCGGTCTCGGCACGATGGCTGCGGTCGTTGGCACGCTGTTCGGACCGTCCCAGGTCCTGAGCCGATTTGTGACCATGATCATGCGCCAGCAACCGCCTTTAAGATTGGCGGCAATCTCGGCTGGCCTCATGACCGCCGGGGTGGCGGTGCTTGATGCTGCGACGCCATCCACTGCAGCTGCGATGGCATTCGCGGTCATCTTCGGCATGGGCAACGGCCTGTTCAGCATCGTCACTGGCACATTGCCACTGGTGCTGTTTGGCAGCGAAGGTTACGGTCGCCTTCAGGGCCGCGCCATGGCCGCCCGGCTGATCGTGTCGGCGGTCGCGCCATTCGCCTTTGCCGCAGTCATGGTTCGACTGGGCGTGCCGGCGTCCCTGTTGATCGTCGTGGTCCTCGGTCTTGCCGCCTTGCTCTTGCTGGCCGCCATCGGCCGGCTGGTCAAACAGGACAGGAACGCCGCTACCTGACCCGTCACCCCCTTCGGCGCGGTCAATCGACGGTCGTCTTGCCTTGCGATTCCACCACGAGTTCGACGCGGTCAGCGGGGAACCGCGTTCTCGAATACTGAAAGGGATCGCCCTTCATATCCACGTTGATCGCGTGGGTGACGATCACGACGGCGCCGGGTGAAAGCCGCAGGTCGCGTGCATCGGCCTCGTCGGCGTGGCGCGCCTCGATCCGCGTTGAAGCGCGCAGATAGTCCTCGACGCCGAATTTGCGCAGGGCTGCACTGAGCGACCCCGCATCGGCATAAGCTTCGGCAATGGTAGGGAAACGCTGCGCATCGAACCAGGATGTGGCGCGCGATACCGGCACGCCGTCAGCGCTCCCGCGCGCTTCCACTCTGATAACCTTTGAGCCGGCTTCGAGACCGAGCGCTTTGGCGATCTCCGTGCTGGCGGATTCCTGCACGCCGGCGAATATGTCGGTGTGGCGCTCGCGAGCCTGGCTCCCCAGCCCTGTCGAAAAGCGCGTGCGTTCGCCGATCGGATAGACGAGACGCTTCTGCCGGCGTGCAAAGGTGCCGCGACCATGGACCGGATGCAGCACGCCTTCGTGGGCGAGCGCGGCGATGGCCGCCCGCACTGTGTGCCTGTTGACGCCGAACCGCTCGGCCAGAGCTGCTTCGGGCGGCAGCCGTCCTTCCGCTCCGGCGAGGGTTCCTGCGGCAAGTCCGCCCCGGATGTCATCGGCGATCTGACGCCACAGCGCGACACCAACGCCGCGCTGGATCGCCCGTCTTTTCCCCGTCGTCCCAGCCCCTGTCATGTGTCTGTCATCCCAACCCGCTACGAGTCCGATAAGTCATCGAGTTGTATAGATCAATAGACAATGAAAAACAAGACGCAGGCGGCCGGCGATACAATGGCCAGGCAAAGAAGAATGCGGGTTCTGGCGTTGAGCGACGCTGAAACGCTGCGGTCCCGCTACGCCGCGTTGGGCGCGGAGCCGCCCCATAGCCTGTTGCGTGGACCTGAGACCGGTCTGGTCATGCTGCGCGGCCGCATTGGTGGCACGGGGGAAGCGTTCAATGTCGGCGAAGCAACCGTTACGCGGGCGACGGTGAAGTTGGCGGATGGCTCCGTTGGCCACGCCATGGCGCTCGGCCGGGTGCCGGAGAAAGTCCGTCAGGCGGCGGTGATCGATGCGCTGTGTCAAGACGGCGCGCGGGCCACTCTCATCGACGCCGAATTCATCGCCCCGATCGAGCAGGCGCTTGCGCAGGCCGACGAACGGCGGCGGCGGGAAACTGCGGCCACCAGGGTCGATTTCTTCACTCTGGTGCGGGGAGAAGACTGATGTTCGCGCAACCTTCGGCTCTGGAAGGCGGGTTCGCCCGGCCGGTCATGGATGCTCAGGCGGTGTTCCGCACGGTCATGGATGCCATGGCCAGGCCGGCGCGCGTCGTGCCTTTGAATCCGATGGTGACGCCGCCCGCGCCTCTGTCGCCGGCCGCCGCCGCAATCGCCTGCACCCTGTTCGATGCGGACGCCGATTTCTGGCTGGATTCGCGCCTGGCAAGCCATGGCGCGGTTGTGGACTGGCTGGTGTTCCACACCGGCGCGCGTTCGGCTCCGAAGCCTGTGGACGCTGCTTTCGCGCTGGTCACCGATATTGCGGCCATGCCGCCGCTCGATCGCTTCGCCCAAGGCACGCAGGAATATCCAGACCGTTCAACGACGCTGGTGATGCAACTGCCAAGCCTCGCAGGCGGGAGCGAGATGACGTTCCAGGGCCCGGGAATCAAGGGCCACGCCAGCATCGCGCCGCGGGGATTGCCGGCCAGTTTCGCCGACCAGTGGCGGGCCAACGGCGAGCGGTTCCCGCGCGGGGTGGACGTGATCTTGGCGGATGCGGAAGCGGTCCTCTGCCTGCCGCGCTCCGCGCGTCTCGTCAACGCGGAGGGATAGACATGTATGTCGCTGTGAAAGGTGGCGAAGCCGCCATCGACAATGCGCATAGCCTGCTGGCCGACCGTCGCCGCGGTGACCGCTCTGTGCCGTCGCTGACCCTGGATCAGATTGCAGAGCAATTGGCGCTCGGCGTCGACCGTGTGATGAGCGAAGGCTCGCTCTATGATCGCCGCTTGGCCGCGCTTGCCATCAAGCAGTCGCGTGGGGATCTGATCGAGGCGATCTTCCTCGTCCGCGCCTACCGCACGACGTTGCCGCGCTTCGGTCATTCCGAGCCGGTCGATACAGGCGCGATGGCGGTCGAGCGGCGCATCTCGGCCTGCTACAAGGATTTGCCCGGCGGCCAGCTTCTAGGCCCCACTTTCGACTACACCCACCGTTTGCTCGACGCCGAACTTGAGGGTGACCCGGAAATTCCTGCGGGGGCGACGCGCGACGGCCCTCCGGAAGCCGTAACGCGGATTGCCGACATTCTAGGCGCGGAAGGCCTGATCGAAGAGGATTTTCCGGCCACCGGTCAGCCTGGCGACATAAACCAGACGCCGATGGAATTCCCGCTGTCGCGGGCCATGCGGCTTCAATCCCTGTCGCGCGGCGACGAAGGCTTCCTGCTGGCGCTGGGCTATTCGACGCAGCGCGGCTATGCCCGTAGCCATCCCTTCGCCGGCGAGATCCGCATTGGCGAGGTTGAGGTCGAAGTCTTCCTTCCGGAACTCGGTTTCGCCGTAGCGGTCGGGCGCGTGAAGCTGACCGAATGCCAGATGGTCAATCAGTTCAAGGGGTCGGCGAAGGCGCCGCCGCAGTTCACCCGTGGTTATGGGCTGGTCTTCGGTCAGTCGGAACGCAAGGCGATGGCCATGGCGCTGTGCGACAGGGCGTTGCGTGCGCAGGAATTCGGCGAGGATGTGGTTGCGCCGGCCCAGGACGAGGAATTCGTCGTCTCGCATTGCGACAATGTCCAGGCGACCGGCTTCGTCGAACATCTGAAGCTCCCGCATTACGTGGATTTCCAGGCCGAACTCGGACTGGTTCGCACCATGCGCGCCGAATATGAGGCGGGTCTGGGCGCCCCCGCTGTCGAAACCCCGCCCACCATCGAAATCCGGGAGGCGGCGGAATGAACGCGCATCATCAAGCTTCCAACTACAATTTTGCCTATCTCGACGAACAGACCAAGCGGATGATCCGCCGGGCGATCCTGAAGGCGATCGCCATACCCGGATATCAGGTCCCCTTCGCCAGCCGCGAGATGCCGATGCCGTACGGCTGGGGCACCGGCGGGGTGCAGGTCACCGCCGCCATCCTCGGTCCTGAAGATGTCTTGAAAGTGATCGATCAGGGGGCCGACGACACAACGAATGCGGTGTCGATCCGCAAATTCTTCCAGCGCGTCGCCGACGTCGAGACTACGACGAAGACCGCGGATGCAACGATCATCCAGACCCGCCACAGGATTCCGGAAACGCCGCTGCGGCTGGGGCAGGTGCTCGTCTATCAGGTGCCCATTCCCGAGCCGCTGCGCTTCCTGGAGCCGCGTGAGACGGAAACGCGCAAGATGCACGCGCTTGAGGAATACGGGCTCATGCATGTGAAGCTTTACGAGGATATCGCCCGCAACGGCCATATCGCCACCACCTACGCCTACCCGGTCAAGGTCGAAGGCCGGTACGTCATGGACCCGTCGCCGACGCCGAAATTCGACAATCCAAAGATGCACATGTCGGAAGCGCTGCAACTTTTCGGAGCCGGCCGGGAAAAGCGCATCTACGCCCTGCCGCCCTATACCGAAGTCGTCAGCCTCGATTTCGAAGATCATCCGTTTGAAGTGCAGCGTTTCGACAAGCCCTGCGCTCTCTGCGGCGCCGAGGCCGTCTATCTGGACGAGGTCGTGCTGGATGATCGCGGCGGCCGCATGTTTGTGTGCTCGGATACCGATCATTGCGAAACCCGCCGAGTCGAAGGGCATCGTGGTGAAATGGGCGGGGAGGCAGCGTGATGAGCCCTCTGGTCTCCACTGAAGAAAGACAGCACGAAACGAGCGACCAGCCGCTGCTGTCGGTGCGTTCGCTCGGCAAGATGTATGGCAGCCGCATCGGTTGCGCAGGCATCGATTTCGACGTCTGGCCGGGCGAAGTCATGGCCATCGTCGGCGAGTCCGGTTCGGGCAAGACCACGCTTCTCAATTGCATTTCCACCCGGCTGGCGCCGACCTCGGGCACGGTCTCCTATCGCATGCGCGACGGCATGGTCCGCGATCTCTACCAGCTTGGAGAGGCCGAGCGCCGCTTCTTGCTGCGAACCGACTGGGGGTTTGTCCACCAGAACCCGGCGGATGGACTGCGCATGACGGTGTCGGCAGGCGCCAATGTCGGCGAGCGCCTGATGGCGGTCGGCGAGCGCCATTATGGCCGCATCCGCGAAACTGCGACCGATTGGCTGGGGCGTGTCGAGATCGATGCCAACCGCATCGACGACCAGCCGCGCGCTTTTTCCGGCGGCATGCGGCAGCGGCTTCAGATCGCGCGCAATCTCGTTACGTCGCCCCGTCTGGTGTTCATGGACGAGCCCACCGGCGGCCTCGATGTCTCGGTGCAGGCCCGCCTGCTTGACCTGCTGCGCGGGCTGGTGTCGGACCTCGGCCTCGCCGCCATTGTCGTCACCCACGATCTCGCCGTGGCGCGGCTTCTGTCCCATCGCATGATCGTGATGAAAGAGGGCCGGATTGTCGAACAAGGCCTCACCGACCGGCTGCTGGACGACCCGCAGGCGCCTTACACGCAACTTCTCGTTTCCTCCATCCTGCAGGTCTGAGGCAGCGTCGATGTCACTTTTGCTTTCCGTTTCCGGCCTCTCGAAAACCTTCACCATGCATCTGCGCGGCGGTTTGGCGCTTCCGGTCATCTCCGGAGCCAGTTTCGAGCTTATGTCAGGCCGCTGCGCCGTCCTCGGCGGTCCCTCTGGCGCCGGCAAAAGCTCGATCCTGAAAATGCTCTACGGCAATTATGCCGCCGATGGCGGATCGATACGGGTGCGGCATGACGGCGAGGACATCGATCTGGCGACGGCATCGCCGCGTAAGGTGATCGAGGTTCGGCAGCGCACCATCGGTTACGTCAGCCAGTTCCTGCGCGTCGTGCCGCGCATCGGCGCGCTGGACATCGTTGCCGAGCCACTGGTCGAACGCGGCGTCGAGCGCAGCGCCGCGAGGGAACGGGCGGCGGTTCTGCTGGCCCGGCTGAACCTGCCGGAGCGGCTGTGGCGTCTGCCGCCGGCGACATTTTCCGGCGGTGAACAGCAGCGCGTCAATGTCGCGCGCGGTTTCATCACCGATCATCCGATCCTGCTGCTGGATGAGCCCACCGCTTCGCTCGATGCCGCCAACCGCGCCGTCGTGGTCGACATGATCGACGAGAAGAAGCGGGCCGGTACAGCCCTTCTCGGCATATTCCATGACGCGGAAGTGCGTGCCGCTGTCGCCGATACAATCATCGACGTTGCAGGCTTCGCACCCGACCGGAGGGCTGCCTGACCATGCCGCGCCTGTCAGAAACGCCTCGGATCGATCCAACCGCCGTGGTCGAGGATTGCGAGTTTGGCCGTTTTACCGAGGTCAACGAAGGCTGCCGCCTCTCCGAAACCGTTCTCGGCGACTATTCCTATCTGATGCAGGACTGCCAGACTTGGTGCGTCACCATCGGCAAGTTCGCCAACATCGCTGCATCCGTTCGCATCAATGCCACGCATCATCCGATGACGCGGGCGACGTTGCACCACTTCACCTATCGCGCCGGCGACTATTTCGAGGACGCCGGACACGAGCCGGATTTCTTCGCCGCCCGCCGCGCCAAGCGGGTGGTCATCGGCCATGACACCTGGATCGGCCACGGCGCCGTCATCCTGCCCGGCGTTACCATCGGCGATGGCGCTGTAGTGGGATCTGGCGCCGTCGTCACCCGCGATGTCGCGCCCTACGCGATCGTCGGCGGCGTGCCGGCCCGGCTTATCCGGATGCGGTTTCCGGCCGACATCGCGGCCAGGATGCGCGCTCTGGCTTGGTGGGATTGGGATCATGCGCAGCTACGCGCCGGGTTGGAAGATTTCCGCACCCTTTCTGCCGAGCAATTTCTCGACCGCTACGAACCGGCGGCTGCGCATCACGCGCCTGTGGACGGTCATGAAACTGACATCGGACCGCAATCCTCGCGTCACGGGCGACCGTTAGTTGCGGAGCAGGACTGGGCCCAACCGCTCGGGACATCGGGCGGATAACGGCAACCGGAACGGTTTTTGCCCATCATCATCGTCACCGCCAGCAATCAACAAAGGAAAGACCGCAATGGGTGCCATATCCATCAGAAATCTCTCCAAGACATTTGGCAAGAAGCTGGCGCTGGACAATGTCAGTCTCGACATCGGCAGCGGCGAAATGGTCGCCCTGATCGGCGCGTCTGGCTCCGGCAAGAGCACGCTCATCCGGCATATTTGCGGCCTGGAGACGGCGCAGTATGGCGGCGGGGCGATCGACATCATGGGTTCGCAAATCCAGGGCGGCGGACGGCTGGCGCATGGCGCCAGGCGGCTGCGCCGCGATGTCGGCGTCGTGTTCCAGCAGTTCAACCTCGTCGGACGCCTGTCGGTGCTTTCGAATGTACTGCTCGGCAATCTGGGACGGATCTCGCTTTGGCGGGGCACGTTCGGCCTGTTCACGGGCGAAGAGAAACGAGCAGCGCGTGAAGCGCTGGCGCGGGTCGGCATCCCGGAAGTTGGCTGGCAGCGCGCCTCGACGCTTTCCGGCGGCCAGCAGCAGCGCGCGGCCATCGCCCGCACACTGGTGCAGAAGTCCCGAATCCTGCTCGCCGATGAACCGATCGCATCGCTGGATCCGTCTTCGGCGAGGCGCGTCATGGAAGTGCTGGCGACGGTGAACCGGGAAAACGGCATCACCTGCGTCGTCTCACTGCATCAGGTCGAATATGCCCGCCGCTATTGCCCGCGCACAATCGCCCTTCGCGACGGTCGCATCGTCTTCGACGGCCCATCGGCGGAACTGACCAACGCCATGCTGGTGGAACTTTACGGCGACGGTTCCGAGGAACTGGTCCTTCCGGATATCGAGGCGCCGAAGAAAACCCCGTCCCGTCCCGTCAGGCCGGTTCTGAAGCCAGCCGGCGTGTTTGCAGCCTGAACAATCCCAACCCAAAAGGAAAAATCCATGAACGTCTTTTTGAAGACCTTAGCGGCGGCCACGCTTGCCCTCACGGTGACTGCGGCCCATGCCGAGACGATCGATTTCGGCATCATATCGACCGAATCCCAGCAGAATTTGAAGCCGAAATGGGAGCCCTTCCTGGCCGATATGGCGAAGAGCACCGGCCTCGACATCAAGCCCTTCTTCGCATCGGACTATTCCGGCGTAATCGAAGGCATGCGGTTCAAGAAGGTGCAGTTGGCCTGGTACGGCAACAAGTCGGCCATGGAAGCGGTCGATCGCGCCGAAGGCGAAGTCTTCGTCCAGACGGTCAGCGTCGAAGGCGAGCCCGGCTATTGGTCGCTGATCCTGGCGCCCAAGGACAGCAAGCTCAATTCAGTCGAGGATTTGCTGAAATGCGACCAGTCGCTGAACTTCGGTCTCGGCGATGTGAATTCGACCTCCGGCTACCTGGTGCCGACGACCTTCATCTTTGTGGCCAACAAGGTCGACCCCAAGACCTGCTTCAAGAACGTCACGAATTCCAACCATGAGACCAACGCCATGGCGGTGGCCAACGGCCAGCTCGACGCCGCCGCCAACAACACCGAAAACATGACTTTGATCGAAAAGAACAATCCGGAAGCCTTCGCCAAGATCAAGATCATCTGGAAATCGCCGCTCATCCCGGCCGATCCGATCGTCTGGCGCAAGGATCTTTCCGCGGAGACGAAGGCCAAGATCAAGGATTTCTTCCTCACCTACGGCACCGACAAGTCGAAGGGCGATGCAGCCAAGGAAAGGGAAGTCCTGGCCGGTCTTGAATGGGCGCCCTTCCGCGAATCCAGCAACGATCAGCTGCTGCCGATCCGCGTGATGGAGCTGACCAAGTCGATCGCCAAGATCGAGGCCGACACCAAGCTCTCGGCGGATGACAAGAAGGCCAAGATCGAAAAGCTAGAAGCCGAAAAGAACGGCTACGAAGCCAAGATCAAGGCCAGCAACCAGAGCTGACATCTTCTGACGCTGCGCCGGCCGGAAATCCGGCCGGCGGCATGCATTCGAGGCACACATGACGCATCTCGCCGACAGTCCTCCCCTCAAGGCGCCTCGCCCGGAAATCGCGCGCGACTGGACGCGCACGCTGTGGACAGCCTTCATCTGGATCGCCCTGGCGCTCCTGCTGATCTGGAGCTGGGGGCCAGCCGAGATGTCGCGGTGGACTTATCTGTTCACCGATGCCGACAACATGGCCAGCTATGCGGCGGGTTTTGCGAACCCGAACTTCTCCGAATGGCGCTACTATCTCGCGGAAATGGGCGTCACCATCCAGATCGCGCTGTGGGGTACGTTTCTGGCGGCTGTTCTCGCGATCCCCTTCGGGGTGCTTTCGGCCCGCAACATGGCGCCCTGGTACATCGTCCAGCCGGTCCGCCGCCTCATGGACATATTCCGCTCCATCCACGAATTGGTGTTTGCGGTGCTTTTCGTGGTCGCTGTCGGCCTTGGACCGTTCGCTGGCGTCATGGCGCTGTTCATCCACACCACAGGCATCCTGGCCAAGCTTTTCTCCGAAGCCGTGGAGGCTGTCGATCCTCGGCCCGTCGAGGCGATCCGCTCGACCGGCGCGACTCGCCTGCAGGAGGTCGTCTTCGGCGTCATCCCCCAGGTCATGCCGCTGTGGGTTTCCTATGCACTCTACCGCTTCGAATCGAATGTCCGCGCCGCAACGGTGCTCGGCGTCATCGGCGCCGGCGGCATCGGCCAGGTCCTCTTCGAATCCATTCGCGGCTTCTACTATGGCGAGGCCGCGGCAATGCTCATCATCATGCTGGTGACGGTCTCGTTGATCGACCTTCTGTCGCAACAGCTGCGCAAGCTGTTTCTCTGAAGTGTGAATCGGCCATGCGATACGCCCTGTATTTTACGCCACCTCCCTCGCACCCGCTGACCGCGGCCGCGTCGCGTTGGCTGGGCCGTGACGCCTTCAGCGGCGGCATGCAGCCTTTGCCGCACGTCTCCGGAGTGACCGCGCTGCAGGGAGAACGTCTCGTCGGAGAGCCGCGTCGCTACGGTTTCCACGGCACGCTGGTCGCACCGTTCAGGTTGAGCCCCGCCGCCACGCCGGACCAGCTTGGCCGCTTGGCCGAAACTTTCTGCGCGGATCTGAGACCCTTCGAATTGCCGAAGCTCGAAATCGTGCGGATCGGCCGTTTCTTCGCCCTCTGTCCCGAGCGTAGAGACAGCCGGATCGATAATCTTGCCGCTTCGGCGGTCGATCATTTCAACCCGTTGCGGGCGCCGCTGGACGAAGCCGAAATCGCAAGACGCAAGCCGGACGCCCTGACGGCGCGGCAGCAGGCGTACCTGCTTCGCTACGGATACCCATACGTCAAGGAAGAATTCCGCTTCCACATGACGCTGACCGGCCCGGTCGATGCCGGTGAGGAAGCCCCCGTGCAGGCGGCCCTGCAGGCCTGGTTCGAACCGGTGCTGGCGGAGCCGATATCGATCGAAAGCCTGTGCATTTTCAACGAACCGGAAACGGGCGCTCCGTTCGTCGTTTTGAGCCGCCACGCATTCGCCGCCGCGACGGCGAGAAAGATCGCCTGACATGCAAGAGACCGTCCTCAAAAACGCGAAACTGGTGTTCGAACACGAAATCATTTCCGGCTCTGTGGTTCTCCGCGACGGCATGATCTGCGGTGCCGCTGCCGGGCCGCATACAGGCGGCGAAGACATGGAGGGCGACTATATCGTTCCCGGTCTGGTGGAATTGCATACGGACCATCTGGAATCCCACTATTCGCCACGGCCGGGCGTGCGGTGGGACAGCATGGCCGCCCTGCAGGCGCACGATGCCCAGGTTGTCGGTTCGGGTATCACAACCGTCTTCGATTGCCTGCGGTTGGGCTCGGATGAAGACGGCGGTTTTCTGAAGGGGGAGATGCGCGCCATCGGCCATGCGATCGAGCAGGCAGGCAACGAGGAGCGGCTGCGCGCCAGTCACCTGATCCATCTGCGCTGCGAAGTTTCGGCCGGCAACGTGCTGGAGCATTTCGAGGATTTCCGCGGCGATCCGCAGGTGCGACTGGCCTCGCTTATGGATCATGCGCCGGGTCAGCGGCAGTTCGCGACACTCGACCAGTACATTCTTTACTACAAGAAAAAGGTCGGGCTGAGCGACGCGGAATTCGACCGCTTCATGGCCCGCCGGCAGCAGGATTCGGCGAAATATTCGGCCGGCAATCGCAAGGCCATTGCGCAGGCCTGCAACGATCGCGGCATCGCCATCGCCAGCCATGACGACGCGACGCTTGAGCATGTCGAGGAATCGAAAGGCTTCGGCGTTCGGCTGGCGGAGTTCCCGACCAGCATCCAGGCGGCCCAGGCGTCGCACGAGGCGGGCATGTCCGTGATGATGGGCGCGCCCAACATCGTGCGTGGCAAGTCGCATTCCGGCAATATTTCGGCCAAGTCACTGGCCGATGCCGGCGTTCTGGACGTGCTCTCGTCGGACTACGTGCCGATCAGCCTCATCCATGCGCCGTTCCTGCTGGCTTCGGAGGAGGGCGGCATGGACTTGCCGCAGGCGATCCGGTTGGTGACGGCAACGCCGGCGCGAACCGTGGGGCTGGAAGACCGCGGCCTCATCGCCGAAGGTTTGCGGGCCGATCTGGTCAGGGTTCGCCACAAGCAGGGCGTCCCCGTCGTACGATCTGTCTGGCGAGAGGGGCGGCGCGTTGCCTGAGCGCGATGTCCTTCAGGATGCCGGCCCTGCTTGCGGGCGGACCGGAAAGCTTGTCGTGATTGTCGGCCCCAGTGGTGCCGGCAAGGACAGCCTCATGGACTATGCCAAGACGCGGTTGGCCGGCGATCCCCTTCTCCATTTCGTCCGCCGCGCGGTGACGCGTCAGGTTGACGCCACCGCCGAAGATCACGATGCAATGTGCGCCGCCACATTCGAGGCGGCTGCGGCGTCCGGCGTTTTCGCGGTGACATGGGAAGCCCATGGATTGAAGTATGGCATTCCCGATACGGCGCGCGCGCATACCGCCAATGGCGGCATCGCCGTCGCCAACGGGTCGCGCGGCGCGCTCCCGGCAATCCGGGCGCGTTTCGAGGACATCGCCGTAGTGCTGGTTCACGCAGCGCCAGAGGTGTTGGCTCAAAGGCTGTCGGCGCGAGGCCGTGAAACCAGAGCCGAAATCGTCGCCAGACTGGCGCGCTCCGCCTATGCATTCGAGCATCCGGTTCCCGATCTGAGGCTCGACAACGGTGGCGAACTTGCTGCCGCGGGGGAGTTGCTGGTCGCCTTCCTGCACCGTCTGGCGGGGCAGGCTTGCGGGCGAAATCAGTCCCGCGACCTGCGTGGTTCGGGCCTGCACATCTAACGGCTTCGAAGTCGATAGGCGAAGTCCCAGGCCATTTTGAGCATGTTCACGGCGACCGTGCCGCTACTCCTTCGTCGAAATATCGAGCCTTGACACTACTTGACATGTCGCTAACATGTTAGGTGTGGCATCAGGGCGGAAACATGCGTTCAAAAGAGATTTTCGGATTGTCGGCGGCGCTCATTACGCCTTTTGACGAGGGTGGAGGCATCGACCTTGCCCGCCTTGTGACCCATGCCCGCAACGTGCTTGCGGAAGGTTGCGACAGCGTCACTGTTTTCGGCACGACCGGGGAAGGTTACGGCATTAGCCTGATGGAGCGCGCCGCGGTCATGGGCGCCCTTGCAGGCGCTGGCATCGAGCCTGCCAAAAGGGTCTATGCCGGTGTCATGGCAGTCACCACCGACGACGCGGTCGCCCAATCCCGTGTCGCTCTTGACGCCGGCGCCCGCGGTCTGTTGTTCGCGCCGCCTTTCTATCTGAAAGGCGTCGAAGACGAAGGTCTCTATGCATGGTTTTCGCGCACGATCGAAAAGATCGGCGCTTCGGCACGCGGCGTCATCCTCTACCACATACCCGGCCAGACCTCCGTGCCCATATCGGTGTCGCTGGTGTCGAGGCTGAGAAAAGCTTTTCCCGGCGTCATTTCCGGGGTCAAGGATTCCTCCGGCAGATGGGAGGATGCTGAGGCTTTCCTGGCGGAGCATGGCGATCTGGCGATCCTGATCGGCGAGGAACGGCTGCTGGCCCGCGCCGCCAGGGCCGGTGCAGAAGGCTCGATCTGTGGTCTCGCCAACATGGCGCCGGCGCTGCTCCGCCCGGTGATTTACGAAGGCAAGGACAGCGATAAGGTAGTTCGGCTGGTCGATATGATAACCAGCTTCCCGGTGCTGCCCACGGTCAAGGCTTTGACCGGCCATGTCCGCAAGGATGCCCGCTTTGGCAAGGTGCGGCCGCCGATCAGCGATCTCGAGCCGGCGCTTGCCAAAAAGGCGGCGGACGCCTTTGATGCTATCCTTGCGGCATAGGAAACGACAGGGTGAACAGTCCCGCGGCAACGCCTCCGTCTGAAAGCCAGAACCTCCGGGACAAGGCCTATGTCGGCTACACCAGGAGCCTGCTGGAGCAGCAGATCAAGCCGGGACAGTTCATCACCCAGCGCGAACTGGTCGCGATCACCGGTTTTCCTCTCGGCTCGATCCGGGAACTTGTGCCGCGACTCGAGGCAGAAGGGCTGATCCGCACGGTGCCGCAGCGCGGCATGCAGGTTCCGCAGGTGGATCTCGCTCTGGTTCGCAATGCGTACCAGTTCCGCGCCTTTCTGGAGGAGCCGGCTGCGCGCCTGTTCGCGCGCGACGCTTCCGATGATGCGATCGCCGCCTTGCGCGAAAGCCATGAACGCATCCTGCACAGGCACGAGAACGGCGATGCCGCCAACCTCATGCAAGACGCCGAGGCGGTCGATTTGAGCCTGCATGAGGCGATCATCGGACTGCAGAACAACGAGATACTCTCCAACGCCTATCGCGTGAACTGGCTCAAGATAAAGCTGATCAGGCTGGCGGAAACGCGCCTCTATGTGCCGATGATTCCGGAGGTGATGGGTCAGCATCTGGAGATCATAGCGGCGTTCGAGCGGCGCGATGAGGACGCGGCCGCGCAGGCCATCACCAAACACATTGAAGTCGCGCGGCGGAGGGCTGTCGATATCTGACGAATGCCGCCTTGGGCTGCGCCGGGAGGAGGCGTGTTCGCGGGTCGGTGGAATGTCCACAATTAAAAAAACGATGGAGGAAGACATGACGTTCAAGACATTCAAGCCAAGCAGACGCGAGTTCCTTGCCGGCGCCGCCGGCCTGGGTGCCGCGGGTCTTATCGGCGCCCGACCGGCATTTTCCGCCGAGGTCGACTGGAAGAAGTTTTCCGGCCAGACGCTCGAGGTCAATCTGGTCAAGAGCCCGCGCAGCGACACGCTGCTGAAATACATGTCGGAGTTCGAAGAACTCACCGGCATCAAGGTCAACGCGGAGGCCACACCTGAACAGCAGCAGCGCCAGAAGACGGTGATCGAACTGAGCGCCGGGAAACCCAGCTTCGACGTTGTTCACCTGTCCTATCATGTGCAGAAGCGCCAATTTGAGAAGGGCGGCTGGCTCGCCGATATCGGCGGCTTCGTCAAGGACCCGACGCTGACCGATCCCGGGCTCACCGAGGCCGATTTCGCCGAGGCCGGTCTGGAGTTCGCCAAGGACGGCGATGGCGCGCTGCGGTCGCTGCCGTTCTCGGTCGACTACTGGATCATCTATTGGAACAAGGACCTGTTCGAGAAGAAGGGCCTGCAATACCCGGCGAGCTTCGAGGAGTTGACCAAGGCCGCCGAAGCGCTGACCGACAAGGACGCCGGCACATTCGGCTTCGTTGCGCGCGGGCTGAAGAACGCCAATGTGCCGGTCTGGACCTCGCTGATGCTCGGCTTCGACAAATATACCGTCGATAAAGGCGTGCTGCAGACGGAAACCCCCGAAGCCATCGAGGCGGCGAGCATCTACAAACGCCTGATGACGGTCTCGGCTCCTCCCGGCGTCGCAGGGTTCAACTGGGCGGAATCGCAATCAGCGTTCCTTCAGGGCCGCATCGGCATGTGGTTCGATGGCGTCGGCTTCGCGCCACCGCTCGAAGACCCAAATAAATCGCGCGTCGTCGGCAAGGTTGGTTATGGCGTCATGCCGAAAGGCCCCAAGGCGCATGCGTCGGGCACGTTCGGCGACGGCATCGGCGTCACCGCCGCCAGCGAGAAGAAGGAGGCCGCCTATCTGTTCTGCCAATGGGCTGTTTCGCCGATCATGGGCGCACGGCTGCTGCAGGCAGGCGCCGGCGTGCCGTTCCGCAAGTCCATACTCGGCGATCAGAAAGTCCGCGAGGGCGTCACCATGCCGGGCGAGTGGGTCGACGCTGTCGCGGGGTCCGGCGAGATCAGCCGGCTGGCGCTGCCGGTCATCGTTCCTGTGACGGAATTCCGCGATACTTTCGGCGTGGCGCTCACCAATCTGATTTCCGGCGGCGATCCTGCCGCCGAACTCAAGAAGGCGACGGAAGCCTTCAAGCCGGTGCTTGAAAAGAGCGAAAAGGCCTGATGGCCGACGCGACCGCGCCCACCGCTTACGACGTCGAGGGCCAGCCGGTTCGGCTGGCCCCGAACTACTGGCCGTTCGTCCTGCCTGCGCTGGTTGTGGTGTTGGCTGTCATCGTCTTTCCGTGGGTGTTCACCATCTGGATGAGCGCCAACGAGTGGACGCTCGGCCAACCGCGAAGCTTCGTCGGTGCGGCAAACTACGTCCGTCTCTGGGGCGACCCGCGCTTTTGGGAATCGCTCGTCCACACGCTCTGGTACACGCTGCTGTCAGTCGTTGCGCCGCTGTTTCTCGGCACGCTGGCGGCTTTGATTTTCGATGCGCGCTTTCCGCTGCGAGGCTTTCTTCGCGCCATCTTCGTCATGCCGATGATGGCGACGCCGGTGGCCATCGCGCTGGTGTGGACGATGATGTTCCATCCGCAGCTCGGCGTGCTGAACTATCTGCTGTCGCTGGTGGGCATTCCGGCGCAGGAGTGGATTTTCAATCCCAACACCGTCATCCCTTCGCTGGTCGCGGTCGAGACCTGGCAGTGGACGCCGCTGGTGATGCTGATCGTGCTCGGCGGCCTGGCCTCGGTGCCGCGCGAACCTTTCGAAAGCGCGGAGATCGACGGCGCCAATTATTGGCAGCAGTTCCGCTTTATCACGCTGCCGATGATCATGCCCTTCATCATGGTCGCGGCCATCATCCGCACCATCGATGCGCTGAAGAGCTTCGACATCATCTTCGCCATGACCCAGGGCGGTCCCGGAACGGCTTCGGAAACGATCAACATCTACCTCTACAACACCGCCTTCGCCTACTACGACATCGGCTATTCGTCGGCGATGGCGATCATCTTCTTCATCATCATCGTGGCGCTTTCGCTCGTCCTCCTGATGTTGCGCCAGCGCATGCAATGGTCGGAGGTGAAAGGGAAATGAACAGCAGCTTCCTCAACCGCCTCGGCCTCTTCTTCGTCGCGCTGGTCATGGTCTCGCCGGCGATCCTTTTCTTCATCTGGATGATTTCGCTGTCGCTGAAGTTCGAGATCGACAACGGCGCCTATCCGCCGATCCTGATCCCCGAACGTTTCGCCTGGGTGAATTATGTGCAGGTGTTCCGCGAGAACAATTTCTTCCTCTATCTGTGGAATTCGATCCTGGTGACCGGCACGGCTACGCTGCTCGCCTTGCTGATCGGGGTTCCTGCCGGCTACGGAATTGCGCGGCTCAAAGCCGACAAGGCGGCTGTCGTGGTCATGATCGCCCGCATGACGCCGGGTCTTTCCTATCTCATACCGCTCTATCTGCTGTTTCAGTGGGTGGGTCTCGTCGGCACAATCTGGCCGCAGATCATTATCCACCTGGTGGTGACGGTGCCCATCGTTGTCTGGGTGATGATCGGTTACTTCGAGACAACACCGATGGAACTGGAAGAAGCGGCGAGCATTGACGGCGCCAGCTCCTGGCAGGTCTTTCGGCTCGTCGCGCTTCCCATCGCCAAGCCCGGCATTGTCGTGGCGCTGATCCTGTCGGTGATCTTCTCCTGGAACAATTTCGTTTTCGGCGTCGTGCTCGCCAACCGCGAGACGCGGACGCTGCCGGTCGCCGTCTACAACATGCTGTCCTATGAACAGGTGAGCTGGGGGCCACTGGCGGCCGCGGCGCTGGTGGTGACGCTGCCGGTGCTGGTGCTGACCATATTCGCGCAACGGCAGATCGTGGCGGGCCTCACGGCCGGCGCCGTAAAGGGTGGGTGAGAATGGCCTCTGTTGAAATTCAGGACGTCCGCAAGGAATTCGGCTCGGTCAAGGTCATTCGCGGCGTGTCCGTGGATATCAGCGATGGTGAGTTCGTCGTGCTGGTCGGGCCATCTGGCTGCGGAAAATCGACCCTGCTGCGCATGATCGCAGGATTGGAGACGATCAGCTCAGGGACGATCAGGATCGGCGACCGCGTCGTCAATGCTTTGCGCGCCCGTGACCGCGACATCGCCATGGTATTCCAGAACTACGCGCTCTATCCGCACATGACTGTCGCTGACAATATGGGCTTTGCGCTGCGCATCAAGAATTTCGAGGCTGCGGAAATCGCGAGCCGTGTCAGCAATGCGGCCGCGATTCTCGGTCTCGAAAAGCTGCTCGAACGTTATCCACGGCAGCTTTCGGGAGGCCAGCGCCAGCGCGTGGCCATGGGACGCGCCATCGTGCGCGATCCGTCGGTCTTCCTGTTCGACGAGCCGCTATCCAACCTCGATGCCAAGCTGCGCGTACAGATGCGTGGCGAGATCAAGAGCCTGCACCAGCGCCTCGGCACCACGACGGTCTATGTTACCCATGATCAGATCGAGGCGATGACCATGGCCGACAAGATCGTCGTCATGCATGACGGCATCGTCGAGCAGGCCGGCGCACCGCTGGAGCTTTACGAGTGGCCAGCCAACATGTTCGTGGCCGGCTTCATTGGCTCCCCGGCGATGAATTTCGTTGCCGGCAAGGTTGGGAGCGGCCGCTTCGTCAGCACGAAGGGGTTGGAACTGCCGGTCTCGGCGGCTGCGGCGGGTGCAGCTGAGGGGCGTGATGTTTTGTATGGCATCCGGCCCGAACACATTCATTTCGCGACCGCCGGCATCAGTGGTGAGGCGCTGCTTGTCGAGGCGACCGGGTCGGAAATCTTCACGAGGCTGCGGTGTTCCGGCGAAACGCTCTCCTGCCTGTTCCGCGAACGCGGACTGGCGCTGCGCCTCGGGCAGGCCGTATCGGTCCGCATCGACCCTGTGGATGTTCATCTGTTCGATGCGCAGACGGGTTCCCGCCTCTGACAGAGACGGAACGAAATGCGGCGCCGTCCGTTCGAATTTCGAATGGGAAAAACCCCGCTGGGGTCAAGGCTTCGGACAGCGCTGAAAGGAAGGACATGGCCGACGAGAGCGAAAGGCTTCCGACGCCCGGCGGCGACGATCCGGATGTGCGGTTTCTTGCCGAAAACACCGACCTTTCACCGAAGCAGGCCAGGGAATTGATCGCCGAGCATGGCCACGATCGTAAGAGGCTGCTTGAGATTGCACGCACCCGAAAGGCCGAAGGTTAGCCGGCTTCAGCGCGTTTCGCCTCTCCAGCGCAGGCCATCCATGAGCAGCATGGTCAGCCGTCGGGAACGGTCGCGCCAGTCCGGGCTTTCCGGCGCCGAATAGATGCCTGAAAGGGCATGCAAGATATCCTGGCTGTTGATGTCCGGACGGATCGATCCGCTTGTCACCGCAGCGCTCACCAGCATATCCAACACCCGGGCGACCTTGCCTGACGTATCGGAAAACAGGGACGAATTACTGGTGAGAAGGATGCGCAGGCTTTTGGCCAGCCCGCGCTTGGTCGCTATGTAATCGACGAAACGCTGCATCCACAGCTCCAGCGCCACGTCGGGTTTGTGCTCATGCGCCAGTTCGCCAGCCGCCGCGATCAGGCTCTCGACTTCGCGCCTGTAGACGATTTCTACCAGGTGCTCGCGCGTCGGGAAATGCCGGTAAAGTGTGCCGATGCCCACATCCGCGCGTCGCGCGATCTCTTCCAGAGGGGCATCGACACCCTGTTCGCCAAAAAAGGTCGCGGCGGCCTGTATGAGCTTGTCGCGATTGCGTTGCGCATCGGCGCGCAAAGGCCTTGGCTCGGTGTCAGAGACGGCGTCTGCCCGGCCCGGCTCTTCCGGCGAGGCGGATTCTATTTTGTCCTTGGGCTTGAAACGCATGGTGGTCCGCCCCAACTGTTAAACGGAGGCACCCTCCACTTAGGATTCCGCGTCTTCAAGTCAACATTCGAATGAAGAGCAGGTCCCTGAGGCCGTTTCAACCGTCCGCGTCAAGCAATCGGAGCCAGACGCCCATGAGCAATAAAATCGACATCACTCTAAACGTCAATGGCAGGCCGGAAGCCCTGCAGCTTGAACCGCGGGTCACGCTGCTTGACGCCTTGCGCGAACAGCTTGGACTGAACGGCACCAAGAAGGGTTGCGATCAGGGCCAGTGCGGCGCTTGCACCGTGCATATCGATGGCGAGCGCGTTCTGGCTTGCCTGACGCTCGCCGCGCAGGTCGAGGGCCGCGAGGTCACCACCATTGAAGGTCTGTCGAAACCGGGTCAGAAAGCCCACCCGGTCCAGGCCGCTTTCCTTGAACAGGATGCGTTCCAGTGCGGCTACTGCACGCCCGGACAGATCATGTCTGCGGTCTCGTGCATCCGCGAGGGCCATGCCGGGTCGGATGAGGAAATCCGCGAATACATGTCAGGCAATCTGTGCCGTTGCGGAGCCTACCCCCATATTGTCGCGGCTGTGCGACAGGCAGCGGAGGCCGTGCAATGAGGGATTTTACCTATCAGCGCCCTGCCTCGCTGGCCGAAGCGCGCAATGCCGCCGCTCTCCCCGGCGCCATGCTTCTGGCCGGCGGCACGACATTGCTCGATCTTGCCAAATGCGGTGTGGCCGCGCCGGAAACGGTGATCGACATAAGCCATCTCCCCGGCCTCGCTTCGATCGAGGTCGGCCTCCAAGGCGCCAGGATCGGCGCCTTGGCCAAGATGAGCGCAGTTGCCGACAATGCCGGGATCATACGGGAATTTCCTGCGGTTTCCGAGGCGCTGTGGCAGTCCGCCTCGGCGCAGTTGCGCAACATGGCCACCATTGGCGGTAATCTGCTGCAGCGCACCCGCTGCGCCTATTTCCGCGATCCCTCGGGATTTCCGGCCTGCAACAAGCGTAATCCCGGAAGCGGTTGTTCCGCTCTTGGCGGCGTCACCCGCAACCATGCCGTGCTGGGCGCCAGCCCATCCTGCATCGCAACCAATCCGGGGGACCTCGCGGTTGCCCTGGTCGCCTTCGATGCGCAGGTGGAACTTGGTGCGCGCACAGTTGCGCTGGAGGATTTTCTGCTCACGCCTGGAGACCATCCAGAACGTGAGACCGATTTGCGGCCAGGCGAAATCATCGCCACGGTGTCCATACCTGCATCGGTTGCGGCGCGCCGCTCGACTTATCTGAAGGTTCGCGACCGCCAGTCCTACGAATTTGCCGCCGCCAGCGCCGCTGTCGGCATCGAATTCGAGCCGGACGGCCGCACCATACGCGACCTGCGGGTCGCGCTCGGCGGCGTCGCAACCCGGCCCTGGCGTGCCCGCAACGTCGAGGACGCGTTGAAGGGCAAGGTGCTCGAACCTGATGCCGTGCGCCGCGCCAGCCTGCTTGCCATGGAAGGCGCGATTGCGCAGGCCGACAATCATTACAAGATCGAACTGGCCCCGCGCGTCGTCGCGCGCGCCCTTCTGAAGACAGGAGAACTGGCATGAGCGCTGCCGAAGCCACGCGCCGTTACGGCGATTCATCCGACTCATCCTCAACGGCCAGCGGCAGCGTCATCGGCGCAAGTGTCACGCGCTTCGACGGGTCGGCCAAGATCCGCGGCGCCGCCACCTATGCGCTCGAACACCGCCCCGCCAACGTGGCCCACGCCGTCTTGGTGCCGAGCACCATCGCCGCCGGCCGCGTCCGTTCCATCGGCACGGCTATGGCGGAAGCTGCTCCGGGTGTCTTGAAGGTGCTGACGCCGGACAACGCCCCGACGCTCAAGGCGGCATCCGACTGGCTGGGCAATCCGCCCGCCCGGCCAGACTACCAGCCGCTGACCGCCGAGATCGCCTATGCCGGCCAGTATATTGCTCTTGTCATAGCCGAGACGTTCGAGCAGGCGACGCAGGCTACCCATCTCCTCGATATCGTCTACGAAGAAGCCGATGCCGTGTCGGGCCTTCGGGACGTCGCCGAAGGCGGTGGTTTCCTTGCCGAGCCGATGACGAGGGAATGGGGCGATGCGCAAGCCGCTTTCGCTTCCGCGCCTGTGCAAATCGAGCAAGAATACGAGATGCCGCGCGAATTCCAGATGCCGATCGAGCCCAACGGGTTGATCGCCGAATGGCAGGGCGACAAGTTGACCATATGGGAGCCTTGCCAATGGCTGGATGGCATGGCCCGCACTTATTCCGAATGGTTCGGCATTCCTTTCGAGAATGTCCGCATCATCTCGCCCTATATCGGCGGCGGCTTCGGCTCCAAGGCGTTCTGCGGACCTCATGACGCCATCGGCGCGATGGCCGCGAAAATGCTTGGCAGGCCGGTCAAGCTGGCTTTGACGAGGCCGCAGATATTCAGCAGCATCGGCGGCCGCGCCGCGACCCGCCAGACAATCGCCATCGGCGCGACGAAGGAGGGCAAGCTCCTGTCCATCGTCCATACTGGCGCGAGCGAGACGTCCATCAACGAGACCTGGGTCGAGCCGCTCGGTGTCGTCACGGCGTTGATGTATGCGACGCCCAATTTGTCGTCGCACCAGCGTGTCGTGCGCGTCAATACGGTGATGCCCGGCGCCAAGCGCGCGCCGGGCGAGAACCCCAGCGCCTTTGGCATTGAAAGCGCCATTGACGAACTCGCATACGAGATCGGCATGGATCCGCTGGAAATCCGGCTGCGCAACTATGCCGAGGAAGACCCGCATACGCGCAAGCCATGGTCGACCCGGCAGTTGCGCGAAGCCTTTGCCGCCGGCGCCGAAGCCTTCGGCTGGTCGCGGCGCAAGCCTGAGCCGCGTTCCATGCGCGATGGCCATCATCTGATCGGCTGGGGCGTTGCGGCGGGCACTTACCCCGTGCGCCGTGCCGCCGGTGAGGCGCGGGTGCGGCTGCTTGCCGATGGCACCGTCGAGGTGTCCAGCAGCACGATAGACATGGGGCAGGGTGCCTATACGGTGATCGCCCAGACGGCAGCCGAAGTGTTCGGTCTGCCGCTCGACAAGGTGGCGGTGAAACTCGGCGACTCCTCGCTGCCGCGCGCCGGTGTCACCGGCGGCTCGCGCATGGCCGGCGTCATGACTTCGGCAGTCCACAAGACCGCCGTGGCGCTTCGCGAACAGCTCGTCGAGCTGGCGCTTACCCATCCTGCGTCGCCGTTCCGCGCATTGCAGGCGAATACGCTGACCGTGGCGGATGGAAGGATATCTTCGCCTTTGGCCGACGGGGCGGTGATCTCCATCGGTTCGTTCCTGGCGGCGATCGGCAAGACCGAGATCGACGCCACCCGCGATACGTTCGCAGAAATCGGCATCGATCCCAAGGACAGCTACAAGAACTACACGACGATCGCCATGGCGCCGCCGCCGACGGCCGGTGATTTCTCGCTCCACAGCTGGTGCGCGCATTTCATCGAGGTGCGGGTGGATGAGGATTTCGGCACCGTGCGGGTGTCGCGGGCGGTCTCGGCGTTCGATTCCGGCAGGCTCTACAACCCGCGGCTTGCTGCAAGCCAGATCAAGGGTGGCATCATCATGGGCATCGGTCAGGCCTTGCTGGAGGAAGGTCTGGTGGACGGCCGCCATGCGCGGTTGATGAACGCCAATCTGGCCGACTACCTGATCCCCACCAATGCGGACATCCCGGATATCGAGGTGATCTCCGTCGGCATTCCCGACCCGCATGCTTCGGCATTGGGCGGCAAGGGCGTTGGTGAACTCGGTATCGTCGGCGTCGCCCCGGCGATCGCCAATGCCGTTTTCCACGCGACCGGCAAGCGTATTCGCGATCTGCCGATCACGCTCGACAAGCTGATCTGATTTCGATCTTCCTTGACGATTTCAAAGGCCGCGCTGCTTGATGCAGTCTAGATTCTCAACAGGTGTCCCTGTTTTGAGATTGACAGCAATAATGCAAATTGCAACGCTCAAAAGTGCGATTATTACTTTGCTTGCTTAATATCGGCTGCCTTCAAATAGGAGATCGGAAATGAGCATGGAAAAAGAAATTTCCGCTGAGCGGGATGAACTTGAGATCGTCGAGTTGAACGATAACGAAGTGGCAGAGATTTACGGCGCTCTGCACGCGACTTCTCTTGGCTAAGACGTTCCATAAATTCATACGATGGCCGTCGGTATTCCGGCGGCCATTTCTTTGTGACCGCAACCATCTTGTATGCGGGCCCAGTTGATCGCAAAGCTCCGTCCAATTTTGAAGAAATCGTCCCAGTTTTTAGATTGACAGGGGCGGCGTCGGCTGCAAGCCTGTCTGGGCAAGCACGAACTGCTTGCCGAAGACGACGATCTCTAATCATCGAAGAGGACATGCAAAATGACCAAAATTGAATTGGAAGTCGAAGCCAAGGAAGTCGAGCTTGAAATCGCCGAGCTGACCGAGACTGAAGTCGAAGCCGTTTTCGGCGCCAATCATCCGAAAATCTAACGTCTTCTGACAAGGCGGCGGTGGCCTACGGCCGCCGTTGCTTCACGGCCGACGCAGGTTCGGTCCTTGAAATATGTTTTGAGGACCATCCTGGTGCTTGTGCGAGGTCTTCCGAATTACCGGATGACGATGCGTTGACGCTTGCGCATGGCGGGAAAAGGTTCCGCAGAAAACGTCTAAATTTTCCACTTTAGTCCAAATTTTTAGATTGACACTGACAGGCAGGGCTGCAAGCCTGATGTCTTGGACAGGCGGTCTGTCTGTTCATTGTTACTCTCGCAATTAAAAAGGAGATGCAACATGACCAATGAAACCGAACTGGAAGTCGAGCTCGAAATCGCCGAACTGACCGAGACGGAAGTCGAAGCCGTTTTCGGCGCGAGTCATGCGATCTGAAGTTAGTCGACAATGCAACGGTGGCCTCCGGGCCGCCGTTCGCTTAGGCAGTCACTCCCTACAATATGCTGGGAGAGCTGTAGTCAGGTCCGGCAATAGGCTGTCCGACCTGCTTTCCGCATAGATGCGTTTGAGGACTCGGAGTTCCCCAAGGGAACGTCCAAATTTCCAGTCATTGTCCCATTTTCTAGATTGACAGGATTGGTCGGCGCTGCAAGCCTTCGACCGGGCCGGCATCCGCTTGCCTGTCGATCCATCTCTAGATCCCAGAGGAGAATCACATGAACGAAGTCGTAGAGACCAAGGAAGTTGAGCTCGAGATCGCTGAATTGACCGAGACGGAAGTCGAGGCTGTTTTCGGCGCAGGCCACATCATCTAGACTTTAGATGGCGGCCCGGAGGTTTCTTCGGGTCGTCACCGTTATTAAGGTGAAACGACGGTCTATACCCCGCGCCGGGGTTTTTCGGTACACGTACTGAAATGCCGAGGTACTGGCGTGGCGCAGCGGTCAGCGCGCTTGAACAGAGTGGCTGTGATGAAAAGCGATCCTTTTGGCCGATATAGGTGACGAACCGACAGACAAGAAGTTGGAAAGCAAGCAAAGCCCTAAAGGCCGGGCTTCCTTGTTTCGTATCGAGGCGCTGCAGGCCCGCAACGAATTGCGGGTGGTTGGCGACATAAGTCCCAAGGACGATAACGTCCTTTCCACAGTGGTTTCGGTTGCATCTGTTCTCGGTCTGCTAATCTTCGTATTCTGCCTCATCTATCCCTTTCCCGTCTATGTCGACGCATCCGGCGTGATTGAGCGCACCCCGGCCGATGCGGTCATTTCCAGTTCCATGCCAGGGACGGTTGTCCGGCTCTACGTCAACGATGGACAGGAGATCGCAGGGGGAGCTGCGGTGGCGTGCATTCAGCCTTCGGCACAACAGGTTCGGCCGGCTTCGCAGCCAACCGGCTGCCCCGACATTGGTGGCAACGCCTTCGCTTTGCATACCCCGACTGCCGGGACGGTGTCTCTGGCCTCTCTTCGCGAGACCGATGAAATTGCCGCCAACCAGCCGGTCATTTCCATCCAGCACCCACAGGCGAAACTTGTCGGTTTTGTACTGACGGACCCGCAGAAGGCGACCGCCATCAAGCCTGAAGCGCATGCCACGATATGGCCGGCTGCCTCGCCCCTGTCGCGATCAACCGGGTTCGAAGCGACGGTGACCGGCAACACGATCGATCTTGGCAAGGGAGAAGGCGAGCCTGCGTCTCGGTACCGGATTCGATTGGAAATGGTGTCTGCTCCACCGCCATCGCTTCTTCCGGGCATGCCGTTCCGCGCACGCATTCTGGTCGGTTCGCGGCCGCTTTATCAGTACATCCTGCCGGGTCGGACGGGCGCATGACCTTCTTCGGCAAGCGCGGGTTCCAGACCGTCTTCCAGTCTCGCAATGCCGAATGCGGCCTGGCCTGCCTGACCATGATTGCGCGCTATCATGGTCAGTCCGTGGACCTCGCCACTTTGCGGCAGACGGCTCCGATGTCCAACCGCGGCATGTCGCTGCGTGACCTGATAGATGCCGCGCCCATGGCCGGATTGGCCTGCCGGCCGGTCCGCTGCGATCTTGCGGCGGTGAAGCGGCTACGGCTGCCGGCTATCCTGCATTGGCGTTTCAATCATTTCGTCGTCGTCACCAAGGTGGATGGCGACATGTTCGAAATTCACGATCCGGCGCTGGGGCCGCAGACCGTCGATGCCGCCAGCGTCAGCCGCGCCTTCACAGGCATCGCCGTAGAGCTGGAGGTTTCGAACCCCCTTACCGGGCAACTGCCCAACCGGGGCATCCGGCTTGCCGATCTCTGGCGGCTGGCCCGCGAGCAGAAAGGCATGATGGCGCGCCTGGCCTTCCTCTCGCTGTTCGTGCAGGCGCTGGAACTGTCCGGGCCGCTGTTTTTCCAACTGCTTATAGACCGGGCGGTCTTGTCGCAAAGCATCCCGATCCTGCTGCTGATAACCGGCATTTTCTGCGGCGTCGCCTTTTTCAGCGCCTTTGCCCGCTATTCGCGCAGCGGCGCGGCGATGCGCATTATCCGCGTGCTGGACCTGCAACTCTCGGCCGCCTTGTCGCGTCGTCTGATGGCGTTGCCGTTCGATTTTTTCCTCGCCCGCTCGCCACAGGACATCCTGCAGCGCATCCGCGCCATCCGTCCGGTGCGCGAGCTTGCCTCGGCTGAACTGGTCGAGACCATCTTCGACGCCGTTGGCATGCTTGTCCTGTCGGTCGTCATAATCCTCTACAGCTTTCCGCTGTGGCTGGTGATGATGCTGTTCTCGGCCGTGTATCTCGCTGTTAAGCTCAGCAAACTCGGCAAGACCAAGAACGCCTTGCGCGCCCAGTCCGCCCGCTCCAGCTCCGAAGCCGGCCTGCTGCTGGAAAACGTCCAGGGCGTGGAATCGGTCAAGCTGTTCACTGCCGAGGAACTGCGTCACGTCATGTGGCGCAACACCTACGAGGAACTGTCGCGGGTCGATATCGAGCTGGAATCCTACCGCCAGACCGACAGCTTCGCCGGCGAGATTGTCATCACCGGCGGCCGCATCATCTGCGCCGCGATTGCCGCGCTGTTGGTCATCGAGGGAACGATCTCGATCGGCATGCTGCTGGCGATAGCATTCCTGCAGGCCATCTTCTTCACCAAGGTCCGGCAGTTCATCGACCGCATGATCGACATCCAGAAGATCCAGGAACATCTGGATGAGATGGCCGAGATCATCGACGCCGATCCCGAGCCCCACAGGCTGGCTTCGCCGGCCGTAGCGATGCAGTTGACTGGACAGATTTCCGTCCGCGATTTGAGCTTCCGCTATTCCGAGCGCGACCCGCTTCTGTTTCAGCACCTCTCCTTCGACGTGGGTGCGGGCGAATCCTTCGCCATCACCGGCTCGTCCGGCTGCGGCAAGTCCACGCTTTTGCGGATCATGACCGGGCTCGTGCCGCCCGTGGAAGGCGCTGTTACCTACGATGGCATGGCGCCTTCGGCTATCGGGCTTCTGAATCTCCGCCGCCAGCTTGGCACGGTGTTGCAGAACGACAGCCTGTTCATAGGCACATTGTTCCAGAACATCTCCATGTTCGATTCCAGCGCGGACGAGGAATGGGTGAATGAATGCGCGCGGCTCGCCTGCGCCCACGAATTCATCTCGCGCATGCCGATGAACTACAATTCAGTCATCAGCGATACCCAGGGCGGCCTGTCCGGCGGCGAGAGACAGCGTGTTTTGCTGGCGCGGGCGCTCTACAAGCGGCCTCGCATTCTGCTGCTCGACGAATCCAGCAGCCATCTCGATGCCGAGACCGAACGCCAGGTGAACGAGGCGCTTCGCAGCCTCACCATCACGCGCGTGCTTGTCGCCCACCGCGAGGAAACCATCAAGCTGGCGCAGAACAGGATCGTCCTCGGTCAGTGGCAAGCTGGCCGCCCCGTTGAAGCAGGAGGAACAGGCTGATGACAGTCCAGGCGCAAAGACTTCAGGCCCAGCTTGCCGCTGTGGAAGAGATCGTCGGCCCGCTGAGCATGATCCGCGAAGAGATCGCGAAAAAAGACCTGCCGGCGCACAGCTGCGCCTTTTTGGGCGGCTCGATCACCGATGGCTTCGCAAACAAGAATTCCGACGTCGATATCTATCTGCTCGTAGACAATGACGAGGAGGCAGCCCAAGGCGAACCGGGCACGATGCTGAAGGACGGGAGATTTTGGCAGTTCTATTTCTTGTCAAAATCCATGCTGGACGACTTTCGCCGAAAGATCGCCAACAACACCGTCGCGTCTCTGGTGGAGGACGAACGAGTGACGCTGCATCGCATACTCACCGGCGTCGCCATTTCCGGAGAAGATCGTCTGATAACGGTCCGGCAGGAACTCGACGAGACCCGCCTGCATTACCTCTTGAGCGCGACTTCGTTCGACTTTAGCGGCGGCATGCACAATGACTGCCTGGGGATGAAGGCCGCCGACACGCTGGGTTACCTGCAGTCTGTGCGCATCGGCTACGACTGCATAGCGGACTCGATCCTGAACTTGTGGGGCGATACGGTCGCGCGTCAGAAATGGCGCCTGCGCAGGTTGCAACGGACATTCGGCGACGGACCTTTCCTGGAGGCGTATCTTTCAGTCCTGTGCGGTCCGCACGACAGGTCGCCGGACGGAATGGGCCGGTACATCGACTACTCCATGAGGCTCTGGCAGTTCATGTTCGCGGAGGCGATTCTGGGTTACCTGGCAGGCAGGGATCTTCCTTCGACGATGGAAGGCGCGCGGCGCGACATCAACGATGGTGCAGCTGCGCTGGCGGAATCCCTTGCGTCACCTTCGCGTCATCCCTGCCGCCATCCAGACTATCGGCTGGAGCGCTATGGCGAGGATGGTTTCGTCTCGGCCCGCGCTCAGGCCGAAAAGAAACTATCGCCGCTTCTCGCCGCCATCTGGTGCGCCATGGATGGCAGGCGTGATCCGGAAGCCGTGGTGGAATTTCTCCGCCGCCGCGTGCCGAAGCTGGCGGGATCGCTGACGGTGGAAACAGTCAACAAGGCCGAAGGCATGCTGAGAGCAGCCGGCGTGCTCGCCTGACCGGAGCGGTTCCGTTCGCGGTGTAGCCGGCGACGGCTTGCGGGGCTGGTTGCAAGTGCGTATCTGATTCCAGACCTGTTGAACGATGGAGACGAACCTTGTCCGCATTGGCGCGCTTTCTTGGTGACTCGCCGTTTCGCGTGTTTCTGAAACTGCTGGTCGTCTCCTTTTTGGTCGGGCTGGTGATGAGCGCCTTCGGATGGTCGCCCTTCGACGTGCTGCGGAGCATCCAGGACTTCTTCCTCGACATCTGGCGCATGGGCTTCCGCGCCATCGACAAGTTCATCGGCTATCTGCTTCTCGGCGCGGCGATCGTCATCCCGGCCTTCATCATCCTGCGCCTGTTCAGCTACCGGAAATAACGGCAGCCTCCTCGAACAGGATGGCGTGGCGAGCGGCGAGCGCCGGCACGTCGGTGGAATAGCCGCCGCCAATTACCCCGCAGACCGGAATGCTGGCGTCGCGGAAATGCGACAGAACCATGCGGTCGCGGGTGCGGATGCCGTCGCGACTCAGCGCCAGCCGCCCGAGGCGGTCATCGGCATGGACATCGACACCGGCATTGTAGAAGACGATATCCCATGTCCTGCGACGGGAAAGCTGCGGCAGGATTTCGGCGAGCGTTTCGAGATAGACCTCGTCTTCGGTGCCGTCTGGCAACGCGATGTCGAGATCCGAGGCAATCTTGCGGACCGGATAGTTGCGCTCGCCATGCATGGAAAAGGTGAAGGCGCGGGGTTCGTCGCGCAATATATCGGCGGTCCCGTCTCCCTGATGCACGTCGAGATCGACGACGAGGATGTCGTGCGCCGCGCCTTCTTCCAGAAGCAGCAGCGCCGCCACCGCCACGTCGTTGAACGTGCAGAAACCGGCGCCCTGGGCACGGCGTGCATGATGACTGCCGCCGGCGGTGTTGCAGGCGATGCCATGCGCCAGCGCCAGCCTCGCCGCCATGACGGTGCCGGCGCTGGCCAGTTGCGCGCGCAGCGACACTCGCGGGTCGACGGCAAAACCGATTTCGCGCTCGATGTTTGGCGGAACGGTCGAGGTAATGACCTGATCGACATAGGCGCTGTCATGGGCGAGTTTCAGCCATTCAGGCCTCGCCGGCTCGGGCATGTGGAGGTAGCTCCGGTCGATCAGGTCGCGCGTCTGCAGCGCCTCCATCAGCAGGGGATACTTGCTCATGGGAAAACGATGGTTGGCGGCGAAGCCGGCGTCGTAGCCGGGATGATGGACGATGTTCAGCGGCATTCACTTCGAGCAGGGATACGCCAACGCCGGAATTTTATTGGCAGATGAAGGCAGGTGGTTGCGCTTGCCCCTGAAACTGGGACACATCATCGTTTCGTTCAAGAGCCGGGTTTCGACCTCAGGGATATCCAAGCTGAACCAGATTGAACCGATGGGCGGGCAGGCGCGCGCCTTCACCGTCACCAACCGCCTCGTGCTTGTCATCGCAGTGCCGATGACGCTCGCCTATCTGACGACGCCGTTGCTCGGCATCGTGGCGACGGCGGTGGTGGGTCAGATGGGCGACGCAGCCCTTCTGGGCGGACTGGCGGCTGGTGCGCTGGTCTTCGATGTCGTCTTCACGACCTTCAATTTCCTGCGCTCCGGCACCACGGGTCTTGTCGCGCAGGCTTTTGGCCGGGGAGATGCGCTGGAGGAACAGGCTGTCTTCTGGCGGGCGGCGCTCATAGCGCTGGTGTCCGGCATCGTGCTGGCGGCGCTTTCGCCGGTGCTCACGGCCGCGGGCAAGTGGTTCATGGGCGCCGAGCCCCGCGTCAACGATGCGATGGCGATTTATGTCCATGTACGGATGCTGGGGGCGCCGTTCTCGCTCATCAACTACGCCATACTCGGTTACATTCTGGGACGGGGCGAAGGTACGCTGGGGCTTATCCTCCAATTCGTCCTCAACGGCATCAACATCGTCCTATGCATCATTCTGGGTCTTGAACTGGGGTGGGGTGTCGCCGGTGTCGCATGGGCTACGGTCTGCGGTGAATTCATCGCCATGACCGTCGGCCTGGCAATCGTCATTCAGCGCTTCCGAGCCGCGCCGCGCCTGCCGAAAGGGCGAGTCCTCGATCTCTCGGCATTCCGAGTCATGATGTCGTTGAACCGCGACATCATGATCCGTTCCTTCTCGCTCCTGGCGGCCTTCGCGCTGTTCATCAGGCAGGGCGCCCAGTATGGCACGGTGACGCTCGCCGCCAATTCCGTGTTGATGAACTTCTTTCTCTTTGCGGGCTTCTTCCTCGACGGGTTCGCCACGGCGGCGGAACAACTGGTCGGACGGGCGATCGGCGCGCGTCTTGAGAGCGCCTTTCGGCGCGCCATCCGGCTCACGGTGATCTGGGGCTTCGGCCTGGCCGGGATTACAACGCTGGCGCTGCTTGTCTTCGGAACCGACCTGATCGCGGTGATCACCACCGCGCGCGACGTCCAGGCCGAAGCCGCGATTTTCCTGCCCTGGGTAGCGTTCACGGCGCTCAGCGGCGTGCTCGCCTTTCAGATGGATGGCGTATTCATCGGCGCGACATGGTCGCGCGACATGCGCAACATGATGCTTCTGTCGTTTCTGATTTTCTGCGCGGCGCTTCTGACGCTGGGCCCGGCCTTCGGCAATCACGGGCTTTGGGCGGCGCTGAACATATTTCTGCTGGCGCGCGGGTTTAGCCTGCTGGCGGTACTGCGCATTCGGGTCAGAACGGCGTTCTGACAAGCCAGCTTGTTAGATCTGCTTGCCCGCCCAGTGGTCGAGCCGGCTATCGCGCAGCTTGTCGATCGAGGCGACGCCTTCCTTGTCGAGGATGCGCACCATCCCGTTCAGGATTTGGCCTGGCAGGGACGGCCCGGCATAGATCATGCCGGTGTAGAGCTGCACCAGATCGGCGCCGGCGCGGATTTTCTCCAGCGCCGTTTCGGCGGAATTGACGCCGCCGAGACCGATGATCGCGCATTGCGGGCCAAGGAATTTGCGCATCCTTGCCAGCACCGCCGTCGAGCGTTCGAAAAGCGGCGTTCCAGAAAGTCCGCCCGGCTCGCCGTTGGCGCGGCTGTGCAGGGGTGGCCGCGTCGTCGTCGTGTTGGAAACGATCACGCCGTCGAGGCGCTGCTCCAATACTTCCGCTGCGATGTCCTGCATTTCCGCTTCGGACAGATCCGGCCCGATCTTGAGAAACACCGGCGGCTGCGTGGATGCTGCCGCGCGCGCCGCCATGACTCGCGAAAGCAGTTCCGACAATTGCTCGCGCGCCTGCATGCCGAGCAGGCCCGGCGTATTGGGCGACGAGATGTTGACCGTGAGGTAAGACGCCAGCGGCGCGAAACACGTGACGCCCTTTTCGTAATCTCCGACGCGGTCCGTGCTGTCCCGGTTGGCGCCGATGTTGACGCCAACGATGCCGGGCCGGCTCTTCCGCGCGATCAGTCGCGCTTTTGCAGCGTCATGGCCCTCATTGTTGAAGCCCAATCGGTTGATCACCGCGTCATCCTGCTCGAGGCGGAAGATGCGCGGCTTCGGATTGCCCGGCTGCGCCAGCGGCGTGATCGTGCCGACTTCCGCAAAGCCGAAGCCGAGCGAAAGCAGCCCGTCCGGCACCTCCGCATTCTTGTCGTAACCTGCCGCCATGCCGAGCGGATTGGGAAAGCTCATGCCGCAGATGTCGACATTCAATCGCGTGTCGCGCGGCGGACGGGCGGCCACGGGCACGCCGCACCTCAAGGCTGCAATGGAAAGACCGTGGGCTGTCTCCGGATCGACGGAGAAAAGAAGCTTCTTGCCGATCCGGTCCAACACGCTCATTCCGTCTCCATGTCCGGGAATTGATGCAGGCCGTCCGGCCCGAGAGGCAATGGTCTGACCCAAAGGACCGCATCCAGCCCGAGCGGGCCGTAAAGATGCGGGAAAAGCTGGCCGCCGCGCGACGTCTCGTATTTGAGCGCCGACCCGAGACGATCTGCGTCGATGGCAACCAGCACCAGATCGGTCTGGCCGGCAAAATGCTTGGCTGCGGTTTCCGGCGCCTGTGCGGCGGTGGAGAAATGGATGAATCCGTCGCTGACGTCGATCGGCGCGCCGGTAAAGCGGCCCATTCTTTCGGCCTCGCGCCAAAGGTCTGCGGGCGCAATCTTGTAAATCATTCGCGGCATGGCTGCGCTATAGTCCGAATGTGCGAGCCGGGAAAGGGAGTGTGAAGCTTCATCCCCATTTCCGGCACAAAGACCGGCTAGTTTTTTGGCGATTGATCCTGGAGACCTCGGATGAACGCGATGCTTGTACGATGCCTCATTGTTCCGGCCACCCTGACTTCTTTTCTCGTGGCCTCCGCCAATGCTCAGGATTCGGAGCGCTACCAGCTTGAAAAGTCCGGCGACCATTATGTTCGCATGGACAAAAGCACTGGTGCTCTCTCCACATGCGAGGAGCGTGACGGGCAAATGGTCTGCCGCATGGCGGCGGATGAGCGCACGGCGTTCCAGGACGAGATCGACCGCTTGCAGTCTTCGGTCAAGATGCTGGACGAGCGTGTGGCCAAGCTTGAGGGTTCGCTTGCGGCAAAGCTCGAATCTACCCTTCCCAGCGAGGAGGATTTCGACAAGACCATGAGCTACATGGAGCGCTTCTTCCGCAAGTTTCTCGGCATCGTGAAGGAACTGGAAAGCGAAGAGACGCCGCCGCAAAAGACGTGAAGCGGGCTTCCAGCCATACGGAATAGACCGTGCAGAGCGGTTGCGTCGGCTTGCTGCTTGAAATGACCGTGTTTAGCCGCATAATCCGCCGCGCCGGTGTCAGGCGATGGGGATCATGGGATGCGCGCCTGACAGACGGCCGCAAAATTTGGTAGGGTTCCAGTTCGGAGCCTCCGGGGGAGACAGGATGCCGGCAGGTCACAGCTTCGTCATTGCCGACGATCATCCCCTGTTTCGGGGTGCGTTGCGCGAGGCGCTGGCAGGAATCGGCGATGTCAGCGCCATTCACGAGGCGGGTGATTTCGAAAGCGCCAAGGCGCTGGTCCTTGCCAATGAGGACATTGATCTCGTCTTGCTCGACCTTTCCATGCCTGGCGCCAGCGGGCTTTCAGGGCTTATATCGCTCCGTGGCATCCATCCGACCGTGCCGATGGTGGTGGTCTCGGCACATGACGACCCGGTGACGATCCGGCGCTCGCTCGATCTCGGTGCATCCGGATTCATCTCCAAGTCGGCAAGCATGGACGAAATCCGCCGGGCGGTTCTGACTGTGCTTGCCGGCGACATCGCCGCGCCTGTCGGCGTCGATCTCGGTATCGAGCGCGATCCGGAGATTTCTGAACTCATCAAGCGCTTGCAGACACTCACGCCGCAGCAGACGCGCGTGCTCGGCATGCTGGCCGAGGGGCTACTCAACAAGCAGATCGCTTATGAACTCAGCGTCTCGGAGGCGACGATAAAGGCGCATGTGTCGGCGATCCTGCAGAAGCTCGGCGTCGATAGCCGCACGCAAGCCGTCATCCAGCTTTCCAAGATCGGCGGCGATCCCTTGCAGAGCGGTGGCTGACGCCGCTACTCCGCAGCCGTTGCAGTCGGCCTGATCCGGGCCATCAGCGAGCGCAGGGCCGCGGGCTTCAGCGGCTTGTTCAGCACCGGCACATCCATTTCAGCGGCCGCAGCCCGCACCTCCGAAGAGCGGTCGGCGGTCACCAGCACAGCCGGCAATGATTCGCCATAGGCTGCACGCAGCCTGGCAATGACGCTCAATCCGGTCTCGCCGTCGAGATGATAATCCGCGACGACGAGATCAGGCCTGCCTTCGATGGCGTCCGGATGGCCTACTCCTGACGACGTCGCGACGCGGCATCCCCAGGCCTCGAGCAGCAGGCGCATGCCCTCCACAATGCGGATGTCATTGTCGATGCACAGGACCCGCAGGCCCGAAAGCGTGGCGGGCGAGCGTTGCGCCGGCTTCGCCACCACTTCCGATCGTAACGCGGTTGCCGTCTCGATCGGCATGATGACGGAAAAGCGCGTGCCCTTACCCGGATTGGAAAAGATGCGGATTTCAAGCCTGAGCACCCGCGCGATGCGGTCGACGATGGACAGGCCGAGCCCCAGGCCGGCGGCCTCGCGCGCGCCTTCGTCCAGCCGGGTGAATTCACGGAACACCGCGTTCAGCTTGTCACCTGCTATGCCGATGCCGGTATCCAGGACCTGGACCTCCAGCAGTTCGCCGCGCCTGCGCACACCGACAAGCACGCGGCCACCACGCGTATATTTTATGGCATTCGATACGAGGTTCTGGATCAGCCGGCGCAAGAGGTTGCGGTCCGTTTTCACCGTAAGCGAGCAGGGCATGATGATGAGCCGAAGCTTCTTTTCCGCCGCCATGGGCTGGAAGTCGGTGCCGATCTGGCGCAGCAGCCCGTCGAGACGGAATGCGGTCTCCTCCGGTTTCATGGCGCCGGCGTCGAGTCGGGAAATGTCGAGCACCGCGCCGAGAATGGTCTCGACCGACTCCAGCGACGATTCGATGTTGACCGCCGCCCGGCTGGCTGGACCCTTGCCGGCTTTTTCGATGAGCGACGCACAGTAGAGCCGCGCCGCATTGAGCGGTTGCAGGATGTCGTGTCCGGCGGCGGCAAGGAACCGCGTCTTGCCGAGATTGGCCTCCTCGGCCAGCATCTGCGCCTGCGCCAGTTCCTCATTGACGCGGGTCAGTTCGGCGGTGCGCGTCCTGACCCTCAGTTCCAGGGATTCATTGGCGCGCTTCAGCGCAATGTCGGCCTCGACGCGCGCCGAAATGTCGGCATAGGTGGCGACGATGCCCCCGTCCGGCATCGGATTGGATACCAGCTCGAGGATGCGCCCGGTCGTCTTCATCTCGACCTGCCAGGGACCGTCGAAATTGGTCAGGCGGTTCAGCATGGCCGTTTGACCGGCCGGCGGTATGTCGCCCCGCCGGGCCAGATGCTGAAGGATCTGGTCCAGCGAGACACCCACCTGGCCGAGATCGTCGGGCAGGTCGAACAGCATCCGGTACTGCCGGTTCCAGCAGATCAGCCGGAGATCCTTGTCGAAGACGGTAATGCCTTGTTCCATCTGATCGAGAGCCGTCTGCAACAGATCACGGTTGTGCTGCAGCGCTTCCGTCGCATCGTCCAGCAGCCGGAACGCATCCTTGGATTCGCGGTCGTTGCGGCGAAACAGCAAGGACAGGATGAGCCGGGCAGACGATGAGCCGACGGCGCTGGCCAGAAGCTGCTCCGAAAAGCGGATGACGTCCATGCTTGCCTGCTCATTGCCGTGCAGGATAAGGCCGTTGTTGCCTTGGTATGTCTGGAAGGAACGTTCGGTGCGTTCGACGCCGAGATAGCGCGAGATGGTGTCCTTGAGATCGTCTACCGTTGTCGTTGTGCGGAAGCGGCGCAGGTTCGGCATCGGCCCCGTCTCGCGCGGCACGAAGATCGATGCCTGGATGCGCTCCAGCGGCACCGAAGTCCGCGACAGCGAACCGAAAAAGAAGAACAGCGCATTGACCGAAAGGCTCCACAGCACGCCATGGTTCAGCGGCTCGGCACTGGTGCCGAACAAGGCTTGCGGCCGCAGCGCCTCGATCCCGAACAGCCCGTTGACGACGATGGCATTGTCCGGCGCCGCCAGCGTCGGGAACAGCAGCGTGTAGCCCCACACGATGATGCCCGCGGCCATGCCGAGTGCTGCGCCCCGCCCGTTGGCGCCGCGCCAGATCAGTCCGCCAATCAGGGCCGGTGCGAATTGCGCAATCGCCGCAAACGACATCAGGCCGATCGACGACAGGCGCGCGCTGTCTGTGCTGGCGCGATAGTACAGGAAGGCGATGAACAGCAGGATGAAGATCGAGGCTCGGCGTACGTTGAGGATGAGCGTCGACCAGTCCTCGTTTTCCGAGGTCGAGGTTTTCAGGACCCGACGCACGAACAGCGGAATGATCAGGTCGTTCGAGATCATGATCGAAAGGGCTACGCTTTCCACGATCACCATGGCGGTTGCCGCCGACAAGCCGCCGATGAAGGCAGCCATGGCCAGCCCGTCATGACCGCTGAGCAGTGGCAGGGACAGCACGTAGAGATCGCTCGACGTGCGTCCGCCGACCATCGCCAGACCGGTCAGCGCGATCGGCAGCACGAACAGGTTGATGGCGATCAGATAGAGTGGGAACACCCAGCTCGCTGTACGAAGTTCGTGCTCGCTGCGATTTTCCACGATGGTGACATAGAACTGGCGCGGCAGCATCAAGATGGCGAAACCGCTGAGACCCGTCAGCACAAGCCAGGTGGCGAGCGATGTTCGATAACTCATCGCGTCGCGCACCTGCGGATCTGCCGCCAGGATTTCAAACATCTTGGCTGGGCTGCCAAATATGGCGAACGTGACCATCAGCCCGATCGCCAGGAACGCCGCCAGCTTGACCACCGATTCGACCGCCACCGCCAGCACCAGCCCGTCCTGATGCTCCGTCGCATCGGCATGGCGCGTGCCGAACAGCACCGCGAACAGCGCCAGCAGCATGGCCACGATCAGCGATATGTCGCTGACGAACGGATCGAAGGATGGCGGTGCGCCGGTATAGTACTCGACCATGAGGCTGACCGAGCCTGAGATCGCCTTCAATTGCAGGGCGATATAGGGCACGGCGCCGATCATCGCGATCAGTGTGGCGATTGCCGCCACGGTGAAGCTCTTGCCGTAGCGTGCGCCGAGGAAATCGGCGACCGAGGTGATTTTCTCGGTCTTGGCGAGGCGCACGATGCGGGAAAGCAGCGGGAAACCGAACAGGAAAACCAGCATCGGTCCGATATAGATGCCCAGAAATTCAAGTCCGCGCTCGGAGGAGAGACCGACCGAACCAAAGAAGGTCCACGACGTACAGTAGATGGCAAGACTCAGCGCATAGATGAATGGCCGCGGACGACCCGGCCCATGGGCGGTCGAACGACGGTCGCCGAGACTGGCGACGACAAAAAGAAGCGTCACATAGGCGAGTGCTATGATGACGATGAACCAGCCCTGCACGCCGGTGCTCCTCCAACAGCCAGCCTCCCGGCTCGGTGGAGGCAATCACAGCTTCGAAGCCAAGTCCACTGGCGCGTGCCTTGTCAAAAGGTCTTCTTGGCCGCGTTATTTTTGGGTTTTGCAATCTATGGTTTTTGTTATGGTGCATTTGGCCGCGATTGGAGCGGGATAGGGAAACGACCGTCAATCTTCTGAAGCTGGACGGAGCAAGAGGGACAAAATGCTGAAAGAATTCCAGGAGTTCATCTCCAAGGGCAACGTCATGGACCTCGCGGTCGGTGTCATCATCGGCGCTGCCTTCGGCAAGATCGTCGACTCGCTTGTCAACGACATCATCATGCCGATCGTTGGCGCGATTTTCGGCGGCCTCGATTTCAATAACTACTTTGTCGGCCTGTCCTCCACGGTCACCGCCACTTCGCTCGCAGCCGCCAAGGAACAGGGCGCGGTGTTCGCCTATGGCAGCTTCATCACCGTGGTGCTGAATTTCATCATTCTGGCCTGGATCATCTTCCTGATGGTCAAGGCGGTGAACAACATGCGCAGGCGCCTCGAGCGTGAGAAGCCGGCCCCGCAAGCCGCGCCGCCGCCGGCAGATGTCGCTTTGCTTACCGAGATTCGCGACCTGCTCGCCAGGCGCCCTGCCTGAACAGCTTTTCTGTTCTGGACCAAGACCCCGGTCGTTTTCGGCCGGGGTCTTGTATTTTCGCGGAGCCGTAAACCGGCTAGCACTTAGCCAAGATGCATCGGTCAAAACATGGTCCTGTTTGAATCCCTTCGCGCCCAGGCGCGCGCAGCCCCGGAAAGCGGCATCGTCGCGGTGATGAACCGCGGCCGTGGCCGCGACGGCATGATTCCGCTGTGGGCGGGCGAGGGCGACATGCCGACGCCGGCATTTGTCACCGAGTCCGCACGGCAGGCGCTCGCATCGGGCGAAACCTTCTACACCTGGCAAAAGGGCATACCGGAACTGCGTGACGCGCTGGCGCACTACTACCGCCGGCATTTCGGCAAGGCTTTCGCCAGCGAGGAGTTCATCGTTACCGGTTCCGGCATGCACGCCATCCAGCTCGCCATCGATGCGGTGGCGGGCGCTGGCGATGAAGTGATCTATCTTTCCCCTGCCTGGCCGAACTTTGCCGCCGCTGCCGCGATTGCCGGGGCGGTTCCGGTTCCGGTGACGTTGGACAATGCCGGAAACGGATGGTCGTGCGATCTCGAGAAGATCGCCGCCGCGATCACGCCCGCCACGCGCGCGATCTTCGTCAACACGCCGTCCAATCCGACGGGCTGGACCGCCGACCGCGAGACGCTGAAAGCGATCCTCAATCTGGCGCGAGCGAGGAAGCTCTGGATCATCGCCGACGAGATTTATTCGTTGTTCCACTATGGCGGCGGCAGGGCGCCCTCCTTTCTCGACGTCGCGACCGATGACGACCGTATCCTCTTCGTCAACAGCTTCTCCAAGAACTGGGCCATGACCGGCTGGCGCATCGGATGGGTCAAGATCCATCCATCGCTGCAGCAGGTCTTCGAGAACCTCGTTCAGTACTCCACCTCGGGCGTCGCGCAGTTCATGCAGCGCGGGGCGGTGACGGCGCTCGACGAAGGCGACGCCTTCGTCTTCGAACAGGTCGAGCGCGCGCGGCAGGCGCGCGATCTGGTCTGCGGCATTCTCGGCCAGACGGGCAGGGCGCGCTTCACCGTGCCGGCCGGCGCTTTCTACCTGTTCTTCGCCATCGATGGCATCGACGATTCCCGCAGCGCGGCATTCGACATCGTCGACAACGCCAATGTCGGATTGGCGCCCGGCTCCGCCTTCGGTCCGGGGGGTGAGCCGTTCCTGCGTCTTTGCTTCCATCGCCGGCTTGACCAGCTCGAAGAGGCGGCGATGCGGCTGGCGGACTGGATGCGGCGGCTTTAAGGATGCGACCGAATTCCGGCCTTGCCTTTGCACGCGAAACGCGCAAATCACGTCCGGTATCAGAGAGTAGACCCATGACAGACAAGACCGCGATCAAATCCATACCCCATGCTTCACCAACATCCGCCGACGCGCGCGCGGCGCGGATGGAAAATCCGGGGTTCGGAAAGGTATTCAGCGATCACATGGTCACGGTGACCTGGACCGCCGACAAGGGTTGGCACGATGGCGAGCTGAAGGCACGCGCGCCTTTCTCGATCGATCCCGCCGCAGCCGTCCTGCATTACGCGCAGGAGATTTTCGAGGGCATGAAGGCCTACAGGACGGAAAAGGGCATCGTGCTTTTCCGGCCCGAGGAGAATGCCCGCCGCCTCGCAATGTCGGCCGAGAGGCTCGCCATGCCGGCCGTACCGGAAGATTTGTTCCTGGATGCGGTCGAAGCGCTGGTGCGCGCCGACGCCGATTGGGTGCCGGGGGGCGATGGCAGCCTGTATCTGCGGCCCTTCATGTTCGCCAACGAGGCGTTTCTCGGCGTGCGTCCGGCAACGCAGTATATCTTCAGCGTCATCGCCTCGCCGGTCGGCTCCTATTTCAAGGGCGGCTACAAGGCGGTGTCGGTCTGGGTTTCCGACGATTACACACGCTCCGCGCCGGGTGGCACGGGTGCCGCGAAATGCGGCGGCAACTATGCCGCCAGCCTGGTCGCGCAAGCCGAAGCCTCCAGGCACGGCTGCGACCAGGTTGTATTCCTCGATGCAGCCGAGCATCGCTGGGTCGAGGAACTGGGCGGCATGAATGTCTGCTTCGTCATGGACGACGGTAGCCTGATCACGCCGCCGCTGGGTGGCACCATCCTGCCCGGCATCACGCGTGACTCGATCCTGACCTTGGCTCGCGAAAATGGCTTGCGCATCGAGGAAAAGCCCTACTCTTTCGACGAGTGGCGCAAGGACGCCGAAAGCGGCAAGCTGCGCGAGGCCTTTGCCTGTGGCACGGCGGCGGTCGTGGCCGGCATCGGCACCATCCGCTTCAACGGCGGCTCGTTCTCCATCGGCAACAGCGGCGACGGACCGGTGACGGCGCGCCTGCGCAGCGAACTGGTCGGCATCCAGCGCGGCACCGCTGCCGACAAGCATGGCTGGGTGCGCCCGGTCCTCTGAGGCGTCGCCACCGGCATAGCCTCTCCAGACAATGAAAAAGGCAGCCGGGTCACCCTGGCTGCCTTTTGTCTCGATCCTGACCTTAGGCTGGAATGACTTGCCGTTCAGCCCCCCGACTTAGGCACCAGCAGCGGGATGATGCGGTCGCTCTTGGCGACGGCGGGGCGTCCCGTCGCGCCATAGGGAATGCCGAGCGCATCCCAGGTCTCCACCAGCGCGTCCTGCAATTCTGCGATCAGTTGGTCGGAATGGAACGGCGTCGGCGTGACGCGCAGCCGCTCGGTGCCGCGCGGTACGGTGGGATAGTTGATCGGCTGGATGTAGATGCCGTGGACGCCGAGCAGGCGGTCGCTGGCCATCTTGCAAAGCTCGGGATCGCCGACCAGAATCGGGACGATATGCGTCGGCGATTCCATCACGGGCAGGCCGGCGGCCGAGAGCACTTCCTTGGTGCGCGTCGCCTGCCGTTGCTGCGCATCGCGTTCGGTCTGCGAGGTCTTGAGGTGACGGATGGCCGCCGTGGCCGCGGCCGCGATCGCAGGTGGCAGCGCGGTGGTGAAGATGAAACCCGGCGCGTAGGAGCGCACGGCGTCCAGCACCGTCTGCTTGCCCGTAATGTATCCGCCGAGCGTTCCGAACGCCTTGGCCAGCGTTCCTTCGATGATGTCGATCCGGTCGGCCAGCCCCTCGCGTTCGGTGATGCCGCCGCCGCGCGGTCCATACATGCCAACTGCGTGGACCTCGTCGATATAGGTCATGGCGTTGTATTTTTCCGCGAGATCGACGATCGCCTCGATCGGCGCTATGTCGCCGTCCATCGAATACACGCTTTCGAAGACGATCAGCTTGGCGCGTTCACGGCCGGCCTGTTGTAGCAGGCTTTCCAGATGCGCGACGTCATTGTGGCGGAAAATCTTCTTCTCCGCATTGGAGCGGCGCACGCCCTCGATCATCGAGGCGTGGTTCAACTCATCGGAAATGATGAGGCAATTGGGCAGCAGGCGCGCGATGGTCGAGATGGCGGCCTCGTTCGAGACGAAGCCGGAGGTGAAGACCAGCCCCGCCTCCTTGCCATGCAGGTCGGCGAGTTCATGCTCGAGCTCGACCAGCGGGCGATTGGTGCCGGAGATATTGCGGGTGCCGCCCGCGCCGGTGCCCATGCCGCCGGCAGCGGCTTGCATTGCGGCGATAACGTCCGGGTGTTGGCCCATGCCGAGATAGTCGTTCGAACACCAGACGGTGATTTCCTGAGCGCGGTCGTTGGCGCGCCACAGAGCACGCGGGAAGCGGCCGGCGATGCGTTCCAGATCCGCGAACACCCGATAGCGCCGTTCTGCGTGCAACTGGTCGATCGCTTCTTCGAAAAACCGTTGGTAGTTCATTCCGACATTCCAGTATCAGGCTCAATGGCAGGCGGAGGGGCTAATTTTTGGCCGGATAATAATCATTGGTCCGGGCCGCGTCCATCATGGCGTTCGGTCAAAATGCCACGCCCCATTATCGCCTAACGCATGGCTGTGGTTCGGTATTCCGGTTGACCGCGCACATTGGTATTTGCACGCATTGCCATGGCTTCTTAAAGGTTTTGCGGCATTTTGGGCACCTTCGCGGCATTTGAGACAGTTTACGGCACAACAAGGGTAGCGGCGGCATGGCGGTTCTGGTCACGGGCGGCGCGGGCTATATCGGCAGCCACATGGTCTGGGAGTTGCTCGACGCCGGCGAGCGGGTGGTAGTTCTCGACCGCCTGTCCACCGGTTTCGAATGGGCGGTGGCGCCGGAGGCGAAACTTATCGTCGGCGATGTCGCCGACCGCGAACTTGTCGCATCGGCCATTCGCGAGCACGGCGTCGATTCCATCATCCATTTCGCCGGTTCCATCGTTGTCCCGGAATCGGTCGCCGATCCGCTCGGCTATTACGAGAACAATACCTGCAAGACGCGCACGCTGCTCGAAACGGCAGTGCGTTCCGGCGTCGCCAACTTCATCTTCTCCTCCACCGCAGCCGTCTATGGCGGAGCCGGCATGGAGCCTGTGCGCGAGGATGCCCGCCTTGCGCCGGAGTCGCCTTACGGCCTGTCAAAGCTGATGAGCGAATGGATGTTGCGGGACGCCGCCGCCGCGCATGGTCTGCGCTACACCGCGCTGCGCTATTTCAACGTCGCCGGCGCCGATCCGAAAGGCCGCACGGGCCAGTCCACACCCGGCGCCACCCATCTCATCAAGGTCGCCTGCGAAACGGCGCTCGGCAAACGTGCATCCATGCAGGTGTTCGGCACGGACTACCCGACGCCGGACGGCACCTGCATTCGGGACTATATCCATGTCAGCGATCTCGCAGCGGCGCATCGGCTGGCATTGCAGCGGCTTCGGGAAGGCGGCGCGAACCTGGTGGCGAATTGCGGCTATGGCCATGGCTATTCGGTGCTCGATGTCATCGACAGCGTGCGCCGTGCTTTCGGCCACGACTTCGATGTCCGCATGGGGGAACGCCGTCCGGGCGATGCGGCCGCGGTCGTCGCCAATTCCGATCTGGCGCGTGGCGAACTGGGCTGGGTGCCGCGGCTCGACGACCTCGATCTCATCGTCAACGACGCGCTGCAGTGGGAGCGGCTGCTGACGGGCAAGAATTCGGCGCGCGGCTGACGCGGGGCGCAGATCGCGAGGAACTTAAGCGCCGAGGCCGGGTTGTCCTGCATACAGCCACGGGAGCCCATGATGGAACCGAAAGACGCTTACGAAACCGGCGCGCGGAAATATCCGGCGGCCACCGGTCCCGATCCTCACGACGATTTCTCGCAGGACGCGGCAGGCAACAAGCCGCCCGCCGAAGGGTTTGGCAACGCATCTCCCCGCGGCGACACGGATGACAAGACACGCCATTCCGAAGGCCGCGACCCGCCAAATGCCACCGCGCCGAAGCTGCCGGGCGGCACTGCTGGAGCACCCGCGCCGGGTGCGCCCGAACGTAAGCTATGAAAGACGTTGTGAGACGGGAGGCCCGGCGCAAGGCCGGGCCGCGGCAGCCTAGGACTTGTTGACCGAAGTCACCGCGAGATTGGTGAGCTTGTTGTTGGTCGCCTTTTCCTGGTCGAGTATTTCGCTCAGCAGCTTGTGCGCTTCGTCGTGGCCAAGAACCTTCGCCCATTCCCGCAATGAGCCGTAGCGGGCAATCTCATAGTGCTCCACCGCCTGGCAGGCAGCCAGCAAGCCGGCATCCAGCGCCGTGCCGGAAGCTTCTTTCATGATCCCGTCGGCTTCCTTCAGCAGGCCCTCGATGGCGTCGCATTTTTCGCCCTCGGCCTTCTTGCCGATAGACGTGAAGACCTTCTTGAGCGTTGCGATCTGGCCCTTCGTCTCTTCAAGGTGGTCTTCTGCGGCCTTTTTCAGCTTGGCGTCCGTCGCCGCCTTGGCAACCTTGGGCAGCGCCTTGGTGATTGCGTTTTCAGCGTAATAAATGTCCTGAAGCGTATGTTCGAAAACATCGGCGAGCGTTTTCATGAAGTGTCCTCCTTGCCGGAACTGGCAGGGCAAAACGAACGTCGCGATTTAAGGTTCCTAGGCTTTTCCAGCAACCGGTCCGATACGATTGATCGTGGGAAGCCGCCCAGGTGGATTCCTTCAGATAGGATGAGATCGGTGGATTTGCGGGTCGTTGGACATGTTCGGCCTGATATTCAGCCTCTGTGAGGATGAGCGCCCAGCGACTTGTGTTGAAGGCTGGGTTGGCGTCGATATAGCGCCGAATCCCGCCAGACTTGTAACTCTCGACCGCCGCGGCGATTGATCATAGTCGGGTCCTCAACTTAACCAGGAGCGATCCCATGAATACGCAGCAGAGCTACACCACGAGCTTTTCGGTTGATCAGACGCCGGAGGAGGTCTTCACAGCCATCAACAATGTCCGGGGCTGGTGGTCGGAAAACGTCGAGGGTGCGACCGATCAAGTGGGCGTCAGCTACAAATACCGCTTCCGCGACCTGCACCGTTGCGAGATCGAAGTGACGGAACTGGTCGTCGGCAAGAGGGTTGCCTGGCACGTCGCCGAGAATTATTTCAGCTTCACCGACGATGACACCGAGTGGAAGGATACCGATATGGTGTTTGACATCGCCCGGCGCGACGGCAGGACCGAAGTCAGGTTCACCCATGTCGGCCTCGTCCCTGAAAACGAATGTTACGACGCCTGCACCGACGGGTGGCGGACCTACATCAACGGCAGCCTGAAGGCACTGATCGAAACCGGCAAAGGCAATCCCAATATTGGTGAGGCCATCACCGGAAGCGAGCTGACGCTGGCCGGGGCGGAGTAAATTCGCCGACCCTGAAACAGAGCCCGGTCATGACCGTGGCTCTCTTTCGTTCATGAAGCAGCCGGGCGCCGCTCGATCGCTACCAGGTCGGCGGGACAATCCGCTTCAGCAGCGACGGCAGCTTTTCAAACGAGACACGCGCGACAAATGCCTGGAATTTGCGGGTGGCAGTCACGCGCACCGTGTGTTGATCCTGGGGGGAATAACCCAGTTCATCACGCGTATTTTGGATATCCCAGCGAGACCCGGTTATCGCCGACGTGACATTGTACACGCCGTAGCCGGGGCTGGGACGTTCGATCGCCAATTGGAACGCCTGGCACATGTCCCGGTCGCTGAGCCAATGACTCTGCTGCCAGTCGCCGCGTACCATTTGAACGCTGGGGCGATTATTCTGCCGAAGACAGGCCCCCAGCCGTAGAACGACAGTTTCGATTCCGTAGTTCTCATGAAAGCTGCGCCCGACGCGCTCGCCGAAGGTCTTGGTCGCGCCATAGGCATTCATGGGCGAAGGGGTCGTGTCGCCCCGAATGATGTTGTCGGCAAATCGATATCCGGCCATCGGCCAGACGGAACTGGAAAAAATGACCCTTTTTACGCCCTGCTTCTGGCACGCGCAGTAAAGGTTCAGAAGCCCATCGACATTCGGACCGATGGCGTCACCCCAGGATGCGTAATTTCTGGCGTAGGCAGCCAGATGCACCACGGTGTCGATGCCGCTCAGGTATTTACTCCAGGTTTCCGGCGCATCCGTCAGGTCAGCCTTATGGATCCCGCCGCTGCTCGCCTCCTTGTCGAGCCCGGTGATATTGTATCGTTCGAGCTGTTGCAGGTGACTGTACAGTTTCTGCCCGATGCTGCCGGATATGCCGGTTATCAGGATGTTTTTTGGCGGTTCGCCGTCGCTTTCGAAAGCCATTTTTGTTTCACTCCGCCCGAATGACCAGCGGGCCTTTCGAGCCGGCGGTGTAGAACGCGAACCCGGCATTGTCGGGGAAAGCATAGTACGATCGACGGATCGAGAATTCGAGGACGATAGGAAGCGACTTGGTCCAGCCCTCCGCGCTCGGCGAAGCCATCAGCAGTTGCAGCATATTGCCACCTTCATGCTCCAGCATCGCTGCGCAGCTCCCGTCGGTGACGCTGTCGGGCGGCCCCAGCCCCCAGCCGGACAGATGTCTGAGCGTTACCGTTCCGGCCCTATCGAACACAGCGACATAACCAAGTCCGGGATAGGGATCGCCGCCGTCGGGACGGGACAGCGAAACGCGCAAAGCATGGCTGCCAATGAAATCCAGCGCCCCGGCGGGGTAAATGATCTCCACGGCCATGCGGTCGTGGACGAGATGAATGCGGCATCTCAGGTCGATACCGAGTTCATTTTCGATCGGGTTCTCCTGATCGGGCGCCAGACTTTCCGGTTCGCCGGCGACCGTGAGGAAAGGACCATTTTCAAGGTAGCGCCTTGCCCGGTGCTGCCTGCCTACGTGCCATGCGCCCTTCATGTTTGGAGACAGCAGAATGTCCCAGTTCAAATAGGGAAACTTGGCGGGCGAAGGAAGAGAGACGGGAGCGCCCGTACTCCAGAACGAATCGGCGGAAATCGGTAGCTGAAGGCCGCTATCAGTCACGGCGCTGACGACGTCGCAGATACGCTCCAGACAGTCATAGTCTTCTGCAAGCTTGATTGTCTTTGCCCAAATTTCCTTTGGCAGCAAATTAATGCAGCAATAAATATCCATTATATCTCTTAAACCAAAGAAATCGCTGTGCTCGAGGTCCTTGTATTTATCCATGAAGAAAAGCAGGAGGCCATAGTCGTAATCGGGGCCAAGTGCTTTGAAGCCGTCGAGATCATAAGGCTTGCGCCGCATCAGGATCGCCGTCTGGCCCGATCGTGAAAGATAGCGAACAGAGGTATGAATCTCGATGAACACAGGCACGTCATCCACGGTGCGTCCATAGCCCGCGAGCCCGCGTCTGCTGGTTGTCTGCAGCGGAAAATCCGGGCACTCGGGCGCGTTTCCGTCGTAGAAATATTCAAACCCGTCCTGTTTATATCCGCGGTCGCGCAGCAAGCGATCGACCTGCGCTGCCTGGTGCGGCTCGATCAGGATGTCGATGTCTGAGGCATCTCTCGCATAGCTGTCATTGTACAGCATCGCTGACAGAAACGGCCCTTTGAACGGCGAGCATGGAATCTGCCGCAAGCGAAAAAGATCCAGAATTTCGACCATCTCTGCAGCGAAGATGCGTCCTCGCTGCTTGGCAGATTCAGCATTATATTGAATATCGTTTCTTATACTCAATAGATTATAGTCGGCACCCAATTTAGCAAACAAATATGATAAATGATATTTTTGCAGTAATCCGACCAGATTTTTCTGCTCATCTGCAGAAATTTCATTCGAAACGGGCGCGCTCTTTCCCGTTCCGACAAGGACCACAAAATTCTGCAAAGCAGACAGGGCTGACGAAGTCTTGTCGTCGCGCTGGGTAGGGGACGTCTTGCTGACCAAATAGGCATCCATGTGTCATATCCTCCCAAATAGACATTTCTATTTTTGGATGCTTTATCATTTTATATTGTATATTATATTTACCGCCGCATCCACTGCAAATCATTGCATCGGTATAGTCAAGCTGCCTTTGATATGCCTACTTGACGATATCGCAGACCATGCAAGTCGAGCTTGTTGTTCGGGCCGCTGTTTACCCACGATGTAGCACCTAATCTTGGATTATATCACGTCAATTTGCTTTGTTGAATGATTTTGCTGCGGAGCATTTGGCGGCAACGCGAATCAACGCAGCCGCCGCAAGAGGCGGCGCTGCGCTTTTCATCGGGTTATTTGAGACCGGTTGTGGCAGGAGGCGCGCAATAGGCGACAAATTTGTCGCCGGCGGACAGATCACGTCAGCCGGATTCGCAGCGCCGCCATGTAGCCGCGCTCGGATTCCCATGGCATGGCAGGCGCCGACACGGCGACCACCATGTTCAGCTCATCATCGCGCTGATCTTCCGGGAGTCTGTATTGCAGCCGCATCATCCTCGAACCCGGTTCGTAGGAACTGCCGACCATGGCCTTGTAGGCGGCCTCGGATCCGCAAAGATACTCAACTTCAGGAGTATAGAGATTGTCCCATTCTAGGCATTCGCCGTTGAGTTCGAAGTAGGAGCGATATTCTATGTGAATCTCGACGCCCGCCTTGAACGCCAGGGAAAGCACCAGCCCGTCGCGGCTGATTTCCAGCGTGTGGTTGTCGAGCAGCGTATGGCCGACAAGCACGACGCCGATCTCTTTTTGCACGGCCGGATCATCCAGCGCGAAGACCTTGCGCTCGCCGTCGGCCAGCGTCATCGCCGGAACCTTGAGGCTGTCGGTCACCTCGTGCGTCGGGACGAGGATTGTCAGGTCGCGCACCGCATCGCGGGTGAAGGGCAGCCAGAAGCCGCCGGCCACCAGATGCAGCATCCAGTCGTCCCCGATGGCGCTGGACTCAACATCGCCGAACGCCTCGCGGTAGATCGCCGAAAGCCTTGTGTCGCCGAGGATCTCCTCGGTGTTGCCGGCAAACCACCGTAGCGCGTCCCGCAAGCCTTGCCGCTTGATAAGCTCGATGAACTCCGCCTTCGAAAAACCAGGATCATCCAGCGCATCCCGGACCTCGCAGAGATCCGACAAGCGCTGCGGCGGATGGTTTTTGAGATACCATGCCGCCTGCGTGACGAAGTCCCGATGGCTGGCCGCCAGCGTGATGGTCGCGGCCGTGGTCCGCGACGGCACGAAGAAACGTGCGCCGTGTGGGTCGACCGCCAGGCCATTCGCGATCAACTCCGCGACGGGCAGGCCGGTTTCATGAGCGCGGTGGGTGCTCAGCGTGCATCCGCCGCCGTCTTCAACCAGATGCGTTATGTAGGGCGTGATCTCCCAGGCCGGGTAGTAGCGGTGCAGGTCGATATGCGCGCCTTCGAAATCGAGGTTGGCGACTTCGTGCAACGGCAGCCGGTCTCGGAGATGCGGTATATTATCAGCGTTGACCCGCTCGAGCAGGACGCTTGGCTTCGATACGGCAATATCCAGATCGCCGGTCGCCCGGATGTTGAAGTCATTCGTATAGAAAAAGCAATGACATTTAAAAAGAACGACATCCATGTCGTAGCAGTAAAGCTTTATAAATTTGGCGAGCTTTTCCAAAAGGAAGTTAAAATGACCGGTCCACTTGTCATAGGTTTCCAGGGCGATTTGCCGAACTTCGCCGAATGCTGGATCTCCGGTTTTGTCGATAGCGGTAATAAGCCGCCCGACAACACGCTGCGCCAGCAGGAAATCGACAGAATCCCGCGGGTTTTGCAGGAGGCATGACGGCGGATCGCTGCGAACTCCGGCAGTGAAGGCCATCAGATGGGCCGCTGTTTCGCGATCTCGTATAGCTACGTATTCTTCAGCCGGCACGCCAACCCCCGTTGTTGATAACGCCCTATGCAAAAGGCAATCCTGAAGCCTTCGTCAGAATGGACCTGATGAGGCGATAGTCTCAATTTGTCGCAAAAATCTTGTATTGGCGGTATTTTTGATACGCGGCAACATGCCGGTACGATGCCGAAGTGTCCAGCCTTAAGTCGTGGATTATGGGTGTCCCAACAATGCGCCGGCGACGCGAAAAGCGGCTTTGAACCGGTTGTTGCTGGCGCCGAAGGTGCGTTCAACGACGTGACAGCCCGACCAGATCGTGGCCGCCATCGGTCGTTCGGATAGACGTTTCCGCGCTCATTTCGTCCGTCAGATAATCCTCGACGCTCGCACCGTCCTGTGCAATTTATTGATATGAATCTCCTTTTCGAGCACGCGGGGAGCACGTATGCGCGCAGTCGGAACCGCTCACAGCGGTTACGTCGTCAGTACTGTTGATCCCCGGCTTTATGGCTCCTTCGTTGAGCATCTTGGTCGTGCCGTCTATTCCGGCATCTACGAGCCGGGCCATCCGACGGCCGACAAGAACGGCATGCGGCAGGATGTCATCGACCTCGTCCGTGAAGCCGATGTTCCGATCGTCCGCTATCCCGGCGGCAATTTCGTTTCGGTCTATAACTGGGAAGACGGCATCGGTCCACGCGAGGAACGTCCGGTGCGTCTTGACCTCGCCTGGCACAGCTCCGAGAGCAACCAGGTCGGTATCCACGAGTTCGCCGATTGGGCAGAGGCCGCCAACACAAGCATGATGCTGGCCGTCAATCTTGGCTCGCGCGGCCTCGAATCCGCTCGCGCCTTCCTTGAATACGTCAACCATCCGGGTGGCAGCCACTGGTCGGACCTGCGCCGCAAGAACGGCCGGGAAGATCCCTGGAACGTCAGGATCTGGTGCCTCGGCAACGAGATGGACGGCTCCTGGCAGATCGGCCAGAAAACGGCCGACGAATATGGCCGTATAGCGTTTGAAACCGCAAAGGCCATGCGCGCCTTCGACAAGTCGCTGGAACTCGTCGTCTGCGGCTCGTCATCACCGAAGATGGCGACCTATCCCGCCTGGGAAGCCACGGTTCTCGACTACACCTACGATGTCATCGACTACATCAGCCTGCACATGTATTTCGAAAATCACGCAGGCAACACAGCAGATTATCTTGCGCAGAACGCGCGTCTCGACGACTACATCACCACCATTGCCGGCGTGATTGCTTATACCAAAGCCAAAAAGCGCTCCAAGAAGGACGTCTACATCAGCTTCGACGAGTGGAACGTCTGGTACCACTCGCGCGAGGCCGACCGGAAGGTGGTGGAAGGCAGAGCCGGCTGGCCGCATGCCCCCACGCTTTTGGAAGACATCTACAATTTCGAGGACGTGCTGCAGGTCGGTTGCATACTCAACACCTTCATCCGCCGGTCGGACGTCGTGAAGGTCGGCTGCCTGGCCCAACTCGTCAACGTCATCGCCCCGATCATGACCGTTCCGGGTGGCCCGGCCTGGCGGCAGACGACCTTCTTCCCCTATGCCTACGCGTCCAGATATGGCCGCGGCAAGGCGCTGAACCTGTCGCTGGAGTGCCCCGGATATTCAACCGGATTCGCCGCAAGCGTTCCCTACCTTGACGTCGCCGCCGTGGAAACCGGGGCGGACGGCGCGCTGACCTTGTTCATCGTCAATCGCCACCAGACGGAAGCGGTCGATCTGGAACTCGCACTTGAAGGTTTCGGCGACCGCAAGGTGATCATGGACAAAGTGATGGAGGGGCACGATTTGCGCGCCGTCAATGGTCCGGGCGCCGAGACGATAGCGCCCAGGGATGCCTCGGGCGCATCGGCAGCGGGCGGCCGTCTTGTCGCCAGCATCACGCCGCTGAGCTACCGGATGATCCGGCTTGGGGCCTAGGCCGGCTCGGCTGGGAGGAGGAACAATGTCGGCATCCATCGAAATCACCGACGTCACCAAGCGTTACGGCGAACTGACGGTGCTGGACGATATTTCATTGTCCATCAGGGCTGGTGAGTTCGTCGTCATCCTCGGCCCGTCGGGCTGCGGGAAGTCCACGCTGCTGCGCATGATCGCGGGCCTTGAGGACGTGACGAAAGGCTCGATCTCGGTGGGCGAGCGACGCGTCGATACGCTGCCGCCCGGCCAGCGCGGCGTTGCCATGGTCTTCCAGTCCTATGCGCTTTATCCGCATATGACAGTGGCGCAGAATATGTCCTTCGGCCTCGAGAATATCGGGTTGCCGAAGGCGGAAATCCAACGCCGGGTCCTGCAGGCGGCGGCGACGCTCGAAATCGCCCATCTTCTCGGTCGCAAGCCGGCAAAGCTGTCGGGCGGCCAGCGCCAGCGGGTGGCGATCGGGCGCGCCATCGTCAAGGAGCCGAAGGCCTTCCTGTTCGACGAACCGCTCTCGAACCTCGATGCGGCTCTTCGTGGGCGCACCCGGCTGGAGCTCGCCCAGCTCCACACCCGGCTCGGCAGCACGATGATCTTCGTGACGCATGATCAGGTGGAGGCGATGACGCTCGCCGACCGCATCGTCATCCTGCACAACCGCAGGATCGAGCAGATCGGCACGCCGATGGAGATCTACCAGCGCCCGGCGAGCCGCTTCGTCGCCGGCTTCGTAGGCTCGCCGGCCATGAACTTCTTTCCCGTCGAAAGCGCCACGAGTAATGGCGAGATGCTGACGATCCAAACCGGTGGCTTGGGGAGTGTTGGGGCTGTCATCCGCCCGCCTTCGCGCTTTTCGCTGAGCGGCGCAAGCCTCGGCATCCGGGCCGAAGACGTCACCGTGTTGCCGGCTGGCCAGCCGGGCATTCCGCTCAAGGCCGAAGTCGTCGAGCGCCTTGGCGACCGGACCCTGATCTACGGACATCTCACGGATGGAACGAAGCTGACGGTCGAAGCCGACGGACGCAGCGAAGCGCGCAGCGGCGATATGGTGCAGATCGCGCTCGACACTTCGGCCATTCATCTTTTCGACGCCGCCGGCGCCGCCCATCATGGGGAGGGCGGTTGATATGGCCGAAAGCTATCGCCGCAGCCAATGGAGCAATGGCCTTTTCGTTCTTCCCTATCTCGCCGTCTTTGTCGTGCTGCTCGCCTTTCCACTCTTCTGGGGCGTGTGGCTGAGCCTGCACAAGGTCGATCTTTTCGGGCCAGGCCGGTTCGTCGGCCTTGCAAATTATGGCCGTGTCCTGGTCGATCCCGTTTTCCTGCAGGCGCTGCGCAATACCATTGTCTTTGTCCTGGTGAGCGTTCCGGTGCTGGTGGCGCTGGGGCTGTTTCTGGCGCTCGCACTCAACAGGACGACGCGCATGACCTCGTTCCTGCGCGGCCTGTTCTTCTCGTCTTCCGTTTTGTCGGTGACCATTGTCACGCTGATCTGGCGCTTCGTCTTCATCCCTGGCGACGGACTTCTGGCCGTCCTTTCCGAGGCTTTGAGCGTCCAGCCTGTCAACTTCCTGTCGACGAGCGGCTGGTCGCTGTTTTCCGTCGGTGTCGCCACCGTGTGGTGGTGTATCGGCTTGCCGATGATGCTGTTTCTGGCTGCCCTGCAACAGATTCCGAACGATCTCTATGAAGCCGCGGCCCTTGACAATGCCAGCCCCTGGCGGGTGCTGACGCGCGTGACGGTGCCTTCGATCGCCCGCACCATCATGCTGGTCGCGGTCATCCAGATCGTCATGCAGTTCCAACTGTTCGGTCAGGCGCAACTGATGACCAATGGCGGCCCGAACGGCACGTCGCGCCCGCTGGTCATGTATATCTACGAGGTTGGCTTCCTGCGATGGGACGTCGGCAAGGCGGCGGCGGCCTCCGAACTCTTGTTCCTCATCATTCTTGTGGCGGCGATGGCGCAGTATGTGGTTTCGGCCCGCAAGTCGGAGGCGTCCGAGTGAGCGCGGATCGGTCCACCTATCGTCCCGAAAACATGACTGCCAACCGCACGCCGCTGACGATTGCTGCCGTCCTGTCGGTCGCGATGATGGCGCCCGTCGCCTGGCTCCTCGGCCTGTCGATAAAGGACAATATGGAGTTGAAGCTCGGAACGGACTCCGTTTTCGAGCTGCCCTACACGCTCGTCAACTACCTGAACATTCTACACTCGTCTCAGGTCTTCGGCTGGTTCTTCAACAGCCTCGTGGTCGCGACCGGGCAGACCTTTGGCGTGCTCGTCCTGTCGTCGCTCGCCGGCTACGCTTTTGCCCGCCTCGAATTTCCGTTCCGCAGGACGATCTTCGTCATCGTGCTCTTCGGTCTCGCCGTGCCGGAGCAGGCGGTCATCATCGCCCGCCACCAGATGTTCAACTGGGCCGGCCTGCACAATTCCTATGTCGGCCTGATCCTGCCCGATCTGTCATCTGCCTTGGGGGTCTTCCTGATGACCCAGTTCTTCAAGGCGATCCCAAGGGAGATCGACGAGGCGGCGCTGCTCGACAATGCCTCGCCGCTGCGCATCTTCTGGAAGGTGCTCCTGCCGCTGACGCTGCCCGCCCAGGCGACGCTCGGCATCTTCACCTTCCTGCGCGCCTGGAACGACTACTGGTGGCCGCTGATCTCCGCCACGAAGAAGGAGATGTTCACGCTCACCATCGGCATTGCTTCGTCGCAGATCAACTTCGCCCAGACCGAAGGGCTCGGCTTCCTCAGCGCCCAGGCCGTCTTCGCCAGCCTGCCGGTGCTGATCGTCTACCTGATTTTTCAGCGCCATATCGTCACCGCGGTTTCAGGTGGCGCCGTGAAGTGATTGCGGCCGCGGCCGGGAGCAAACCGGCCGCGGCAAGTTCAACCGGGGGCAAGGCCCCTTCAACCGGAGAGACAGACCATGAGACGTTTTCTATTGAGCACGGCAGCCCTGATCGCTTTGAGCTGTGGCACCCCGGCGCAGGCCGAGACGAAGATCGAGCTGCAGCGCTTCTTCGGCGCCTGCGATGCTGACTACGGAACCGTCACCGACGTCTCCAAGGCGGTCGGCGAATGCGGCATCATCACCTCGCTGGTTAACAAGTTCGAGGCGGACAATCCGGATATCGACGTCAACGTCACCACGGTCGAATGGCCGGGCTACGACCAGCTTAACGCCCAGCTGGCTTCGGGCGCTGCGCCGGACGTGGTGTCGATGCACTATTCCGCCATCTCCGACTACCAGTCGCGCGGCCTGATCGATCCTGTCGACGAGGTTCTTTCCGCCGAGGGCATTTCGCCCGACAGCTTCACCGACGCCGCCCGCGACGGCGTCACCAAGGACGGCAAGATGTTCGGCTTGCCCTTCGACAACTGGACAATGCTCTTCCACGTCAATCTGAACCTGATGAAGGAAGCGGGCCTGGTCAACGCGGACGGCACGCCGATCCTGCCGAAATCGGCCGACGAACTGATCGCCCAGGGCAAGCAGTTCAAGGAAAAGACCGGCAAGCCCTATCTCGTCCAGATCTACGCCAACGAAACCGCCGCCTACACCCGCATCCTCTACACGCTGCTCCAGCAGCAGAATTCCGATTTCTTCGCCGATCCAACCAAGATCAAGCTCAACACGCCGGAAGCCAAGGCCGCCCTTGAATTCATGAAGAAGATCAAGGACGAGGGCCTGACCACGACGGGGCTCGACTATGCGGCCGCCGTAACGGCCTTCCAGAATGGCGATGGCGGCATTGCCGTCAACGGCACCTGGCTGATCGGCGACTACGTCGCCCAGTCGGAAAAGGAAGGAACCCCGCTCGCCAACGGCTACACCGTCTACCCGGTTCCGCAGCTCTATCCCGGCCGCGACAGCACCTATGCCGATGGGCACAGCTGGGTTCTGCCGCACAAGGATCGCACACCGGAGCAGACGGCGGCGATCGGCAAGCTCTTCAAGTTCCTCGCCGACAACGATTACGAATGGGCCCGCACCGGCCATTTGCCGTCCGTCAAGGCCGTCTTCGACAAGCCGGAATTCAAGGCGCTGCCGCATCGTGAAAACATCGCGGAGATCGCGCAGACCGGCCGCTCGCTGCCGGCCGCCGTCCAGCGCCAGTTCCCGATCCAGGATATTATCGGCGAGGAAGCCGGCGCAGCCATAAACGGCGACAAGTCCGTCGATGATGCCCTGACCAGCGCGGAAAGCCGCATCAACGATCTGCTCGCCAACCTCTGATCCGGCAAGCAGATGACGTCATTGGGTGTAAGCGCCGGAAGTAAGTGCTTGCGCCGAGCAGATAAGGTCACTTGGGTTCACTGGAGCCTTCGTCCCTGACATTCGCCATGGACAGGTCTGCGCGTTTGTCATACCGCACTGTGAATAAGCCCGCCCCGAAAACTTCGGGGCGGGCTTATTCAATTTTCCGGCACGTATCCCGTCCGCTTCGACGGCGAGACGTGATCGCCAGCTGTGCATTTCCAGCTGCTGCATGGTCACCTCGTAGCCGATCCTGTCCGGTGATGATGAACGCGTTACCGAACCCATCTGGCGATGGAAGCGCCGTCAGGTGCTTCCAGAAGCCGATGTCATCAGACCCGTTTGCACCGCTTTCGCGGCGGTTTCTTCCAAGACATGCAGGAACGCCCTGGCAAGGCGGGTCGGCTCCTGCGCCGGCGGCATCAGGATGCGGGCAACCACGTCGACCGCCGGCATGAATGGGCGGACCTCAAGATCAGGAAACGCCCCGTTGACCAGCGAATAACCGTCGACAACCGCGACGCCGGCGCCAGCCGCGACGATGCTGCAGGCAGTCGCGGACTGGATGATTTCAATCGCAATCTGTCGTTCGATCCCGGCCTGCCGGAACTGTTCATCGATCTCAAGGCCGATGGGCTGGGTGCGGCTATAGCTGACAAGCGGGTAAGGCTTTAGATCGTGCGGACCCACGGTCTCCAGAGCGCACAGCGGATGTCCCGCCGGCATGACGGCCTTCAAGCGTGCTGCGCAAAGATCGCGCCCCTCTGTACCTGCATGGTTGGTCGGCATCAGCACGAGGCCGAAATCCGCTTCGAGATCGGCCACCATTCGCACCACCTCGTGATTGATGCCCGTATAAAGGACCACGCGTGCCGCCGGTCGCCGCCGTCGGAAATCTTCGATCGCCGGCGGCACAAGGCTGTGCGCGAGCGTAGCTGTCGCGGCGATGCGAACGTAGCCGGAGCGCGCGTCACGGTAGTTTTCTGCCGCCCGGCTCACGGAATCCATGCCTCTGAGAGCCACAAGAACGTTCCCATAAAGCGCGCGGGCCTCCTTGGTCGGGGTCAACCTTCCACTTTGACGCCGGAACAGCGGGAATCCGAGCAGGCCTTCGATGTCGCGGACGCTCTTGCTCACGCCAGGTTGCGAAAGGCTCATAGCCCGCGCCGCCTGCGTCAGGGTGTTCGCCTCCATGACGGCCCGGAAGATCATCATTTGTCGAAACGTCAACATGAGCGCACGTTATACCTTCGAAGCCAAACGGTATTGGACGAGTATGGACTTGCCCGGCACTCTGCACAAAACAAAATATTGGGGAGGGTCGCTTGGTCACCAGAGCGGCGGTGCGGGCAGTCACATCGGGGCTGGAATTTCCTGAAGGGCCGGTAGCGCTTGACGACGGCACGCTGCTTGTGGGCGAAATGGCTGCCGGGCGCATCACCCGCATCGCCCCGGATGGCACCAAGAGCACCCTTGCCGAAACGGGCGGCGGTCCCAATGGTCTGGCTCTTGGCCCTGACGGATGCCTCTATGTTTGCAACAATGGCGGCCAGAACTGGACCCGGGAGAACGGGCAGCTCGTCGCGCTAGGTCAAGCGGACGCCTATGCGGGCGGCCGCATCGAAAAGATTGACCTCGCCACCGGTCAAGTGTCGGTCCTCTACGATCGCGGTCCGTCGGGTCCTTTGCGTGGTCCCAACGACATCGTCTTCGACAGGGATGGCGGGTTCTGGTTCACCGACATGGGTAAGCGCCGCAAGCGCGACATGGATTATGGCGGCATCTATTATGCGAGCGTCGATGGCGCGCAGATCCGCGAGATCGTCTATCCCATGATGCAGCCCAACGGCATAGCGCTCTCACCGGACGAGAGCAGGCTCTACGTTGCCGAGACGAACACGGCGCGCGTGTGGAGCTTCGATCTGGTCGGACCGGGCGAGATAGCGCCCGCACAGCGCCACGCTCGCGGCATCGAGCAGTTGCTGATTGGTTTGCCTGGATATCAGCTCCTGGATTCCATGGCGATCGACGCTCAAGGCAATGTCTGCATTGCCACAATGATCAATGGCGGCATCACGGTCGTCTCGCCGCGCGGACACCTGGTCGAGCACATCGCCATGCCGGATCCTTTCACCACCAACATCTGTTTCGGCGATCCGGACATGCGCACGGCTTTCGTCACCTTGTCGGGCACGGGCGTACTTGCCGCATTCGAATGGCCCCGACAGGGTCTGGAGCTCAACTTCCAGAATCGTTCCCTTTCAATGGCGACGCAGCCGCGCACGAAGGAGCAAGTCAGGCGATGACATTCGTTTCAGCCCACTCGACCCCTGCAGTCGACACTGCGGTTGAGCACACAACACAGGCGATGATCGCGGTACGGCAACTGCGTCGCACCTATCCCACGGCCGATGGCGGCGAAGTCACCGCCCTGGTCGATACGGACCTGCATGTCAGCGACGGTGAATTCATTGCAATCGTCGGGCCGTCGGGCTGCGGCAAGAGCACGTTGTTGCGACTTCTGGCTGGCCTCGACCTGCCTGATAGTGGCCGCATCGAACTGAACGGCCATATGGTGAGCGGGCCGTCTCGTGATGTCGGCGTCGTCTTCCAAAATGCCACGCTGCTGCCGTGGCTCACAATCGCGTCCAATGTGAGCCTGCCGCTGCGTGTTGGCGGCAAGCAGCGCGGTCCGGCGCTAGGCACGGAAGAATTGCTGGACATGGCCGGGCTGGGCGGCTTTGGGGCCAAGTATCCCAATGAACTGTCGGGCGGCATGCAGCAACGCGCCGCCATATGCCGGGCCCTCATTCGCCAACCCAAGGTTCTTTTGATGGATGAACCCTTCGGCGCGCTCGACGCGCTGACCCGAGAGCGGATGAATGCCGAACTGCAACGCATATGGCTGGCGACCGGCAAGACCATTGTGCTGATTACCCATTCGATTTCCGAAGCGGTATTCCTTGCCGATCGTGTCCTGGTCATGTCGCCGCGCCCAGGCCGGGTCATCGCCGATCTGACGGTCCCGCTCGACCGTCCTCGCGACTTCGCCGACGCTGTCGGCCATCCTGCCTTCATTGAGCTTTCGCACCAGGTCCGCAAGCTGCTGAACGAGGGAGAAGGCAAATGAGCAGGATCGCCGATGCGTCGATGAATTCGGCGCCGCAGGAGAAGCGCCGACCCAACCGCAAGCGATGGCCGGGCCGCAGCAGCCTCATCAGCATGGCAGGGCTCGCCGTCGTGCTCGGCGGCTGGGAACTGCTCGTCCACGGCACGGGTATTCCCAGCTATGTGCTGCCATCGATCGAGGATGTGGTTCGGTCGCTCGCCGACGGTCTTCTGGTGCCTGTCACGGATCGCTCCGGCTACTACCTGCCACTGTGGAGCACGCTGTCGAATTCGGCGATCGGCTATTTCATCGGCGGCTTTCTCGCCATCGTCCTTGGCTCCCTCATGGCCGAATTCCGCACGGTGGAAAAACTGTTGATGCCTTACGCCTTCGCGCTGCAGTCATTGCCGAAGGTCGCCATCGCTCCGCTGATCGTGATCTGGTGTGGATTCGGTGACAGCTCCAAGATCGCGATGGCTGCGCTGCTGACGTTCTTTCCAGTCCTGGTCAACACCTTTGCGGGGATCCAGTCGACTGAGCGTGGGCGCCTCGACCTCATGCAATCCCTGTCGGCCTCCCGCCTCGAGACCTATTGGAACGTCAAACTCCCCTCTGCCGCGCCCTACATCTTCGCCGGCCTCGAAATGGGCATCGTCTACGCCCTGCTCGGAACCATCGTGGCGGAATATCTCGGCGCGCAGCAGGGGATCGGCGTCACCATCATGCAGGCCGAGGCCGTGACCGACGTCCCAACGGTTTTCGCGGTGCTGGTGATCCTTGGCGCGGTGGGGGTGGCCATGCATCTGGGGATCAGCTGGCTCAAGGCCCGTATCATCCGTTGGTAGATGCGCTCGCCGCGGGGTTTCGATCGATAGAATTATCAAGGGAGGAAACTATGAACAACACGCGTCGCGAATTTCTCAAACTGGCAGCGGGTTCCGCTGCGATGGCCCTGGCCGCGCCGGCTTTGGCTCAAGGGACCCTGCGAAAGGTCCGTTGGGGCATCAGCGTCACCGCCATGAATGTCTCCGTGGTGAATTCCATCATCGCGGAAGGCCTTGGCTACAATGCCGAGGAAGGGTTTCAACTCGAACCGATCATGCTCGGATCAAACTCCAACGTGCAGATCGCGCTCGACAAGGGCAATGTGGAGTTTGGCGTAGGCACCGGACCTTTCCAGTTGCCGCTCTTTGCCAAGGGTGAGTTGCCGCCGATCCAGAATTTCTACGAATGGTGCTACCCGTACCGCTGGGACATCGCCGTCCTGCCGGACTCCGAAGCCAAGACCTACGCAGATCTGAAGGGCAAGACGATCGGGGTGTCGGCGCTTGGCACGACCGATTATCCGATCGCCCGCGCGGCACTGACGAATGTCGGCGTCGATCCCGACAAGGACGTTTCTTGGGTCGCGACGGGCGCTGGCGTCCCGGCGGGCGTGGCGCTGCAACGCGGCACCATTGACGCACTGGCCTATTTCGACACCGGCTTCGGGCAGGTGGAGGCGGCAGGAATACCGATCCGTATCCTTGCGCGTCCCGAGAAGACGCCGATGATCGGCGGTCTCTACGTTTCCGCCAATCGCGACTTCATCGAAAAGAACCAGGAGCTTGCCGTGGGCTTTGGTCGGTCCATCTCGCGGGCTTCACAATTTATCCTCGCCAATCCCGAGGCCGGGGCCAAGGTCTTCCTCAAGATGTATCCGGAACTGGCTCCGCGCGGCGCGAGTGAAGAGGATGCGCTCAAGACGCTGCTCTATCCGATCAAGCGCCGGATGGCGCATTTCGAGCCACCCTATCCGGATACCAAGATGGGCTTTATACATGCCGACGAACTGGTGCGTGAGGCGAAGTTCCTGGGTCTGGCGATAGACAAGGCCGATGAGATTGTTCGTACCGATCTTATTGACAGGATCAGCGATTACGACGTGGAAAAAGTAAAGCAGCACGCCGCTTCCTATAACGGATAGGGGACGATCGAACCTCGCGGAAGGCGGCCGTTTTGACGCCGCCTTCTGCCGCAGTTCAATCCGGGTCGAACAGTGGAGCAGGATCAATGACGGCACGCATCAGCACGGGTTTCATCGGTCTTGGCATGATGGGACACGGCATGGCGCGCAACCTTGTGACGAAAGGGTTTCCCCTGACTGTCATGGCGCACCGCCGCCGTGATGCGGTCGATGACCTGTTGTCCCTGGGCGCCAGCGAGGTTGCGACGCCGGCCGAAGTTGCCGCCGCCTCGGATATCGTCTTCATCTGCGTCGGCAGTTCCGCGCAGGTCGAATCGCTGGTGCGGGGCGAAGCGGGCCTGGCAATCGGCGCGCGCCCAGGCCTTACCATTGTGGACTGCAGTACGTCCGATCCGAATTCAACCTTGATGCTCGCGGCAGAACTTGCGCTTTTGAAAGTCGATTACGCCGACGCGCCACTATCCCGCACGCCAAAAGAGGCGATGGATGGCACGCTCGACTGCATGGTTGGTGCTGACGATGCGGTCTTTGCCCGCATCGAACCCGTCATTGCCGCGTGGGCGGGCAAGATCGTGCACGTCGGCAAGGTCGGTGACGGCCACAAGATGAAGCTGCTCAACAACTTCGTTTCACTCGGCTACGCGGCGATATATGCCGAGGCACTGGCACTCGGGAGGAAGTCTGGCATCGAGCCTGCGACATTCGACAGCGTCATACGCGGAGGCCGCATGGACTGTGGTTTTTACCAGACCTTCATGCGCTACGTGCTCGACCGCGACGAGAACGCGCACAAATTCTCCATTGGCAACGCGGCCAAGGACTTGCGCTATCTGGAGGCCATGGCCGATGCGGCTGGATTGGCCAATCCGATCGGCAACGCCGTCAAGAACACTTTCGCCGGCGCCGCGGCAACGGGCCGTGCGGACCACTACGTGCCGATGATTTCCGATATTGTCGCTGCTGCCAACGGAACAAAGCTGGATTGAGAATCGGATATGCGCACCAAGCCCTTTGACCTCGGCGGACGTCGGGCTCTTGTCACCGGCGGCTCCCGCGGGATCGGCCTTGCCATAGCCCGCGGCCTAGGAATAGCCGGGGCGGAGATCATCCTGAACGGTCGCAACGCCGAGGCGCTTGCATCCGCAGTTGCGGACCTCTCATCCGAGGGGATTGTCGCCGCATACAGTGTCTTCGATGTCACGGATCGCGCGGCGGTCGAGCGTGCGATCGCCGTGATCGAGGACAGGCATGGTCCCGTCGACATCCTTGTCAACAATGCCGGCATGCAGCATCGCGGCGCGCTGGAAGATTTTCCGGAGGACGCCTGGCACAAGCTGATGGCACTTAATCTCGATGCGGTCTTTTTCGTCGCGCAGGAGGTCGCCCGCGCCATGATCCCGCGGCGACGCGGCGTCATCATCAATATCGCGTCGGTCCAGAGCGAGTTGGCGCGCCCCGGCATTGCGCCCTATACCGCCTCCAAGGGCGCCGTGAAGATGCTGACCAAGGGGATGGCGACGGATTGGGGTCGCCACGGCATCCGTGTCAATGCCATCGCACCGGGTTATTTCCGCACCGAGCTTAATGCGGCACTGGTCGCCGACCCTGCTTTCAGCGCCTGGATAGAGGATCGCACGCCGCTGGCGCGTTGGGGTGACGTGGAGGAACTGGCGGGAGCGGCGGTCTTCCTCGCATCGGACGCTGCGACCTATGTGACGGGCCACATCCTGGCGGTCGATGGTGGCATCACCGCGCGCCTTTAAGGCCGATGACGTCAGCTTCCAATGGCACGCGAAAGGCCGTTGGAGTGAAACGTCGTGTCCCGGCTTCGCCGCTGTCCGACGTCGGCGCGTCCGCATAGGTCTGCCGAATCCTTGCGGCGATCACGTAAGTCGTTCATCGAATTGTTCGGCGTGGCGAAACGCGGGAAATTGATCGCCGATGCACTCGCAGCCAAGATGCTGGTCCGTGGCGGACAAGTCATGAGGTGTTCCGATGCTCCTTCGTTTGCTGCTCGCTGCTGCCTGCGTATCCGTCAGTCCTGTGATCGCTCTTGCGGGAACGGACGACGTTCCGGAACGATTGCAGGGCAAGTGGGTAGATCGCGGCGAGGCTTGCGGCGCGAGCGGCAAACCTATCGTGATTTCGGCAACATCGGTAATCTATCCCGATGGAAGGTTCAGCGATGTGTACTTCGCATCCGAGGAAAGCCTCATTCGCATTCGCGAAGAAGGGACCAACTACGAATATGTCGAGCGTGAGGATCTGCTGGTCTTGCATCCAGAAGGCTTCGGCATGGGCAGCTCTTTCCCCATGGTGCGGTGCCCGGAGCCTACGGGCAGCGCCAGCCGTCGCTGCGGCTGGTTGGCAAATCTCACACCGGGTGACTGGTAGCTGGTTGATCGCGACAGGACCTGGGTTCTGGCGAAACAGGGCGACGATAATCCGGCCACGACGGCCGTAATGGACCGTGTGCCTGGGTTTGATACCGAGCAGTTTGTTTCAACAGTGACCACCACGGCTATGGCTGCGCTTGTCTAACCAGTGTTGCCGACCGCACCGTGGGACGCATTACCTCCATCGCCACTAGCCAACGCTTGCCACTCGTCACCTGTGAAGCCGACGCGGCTTTGCCTGTATTCGGAAACTGGTAGATCGCTTCGGCATCTGCTTCCATCGGCAATTCAGATCAGAGGAAATCCCATCTGCCGCAAGGATTCCCGTAGCACGTCGCGGCCGTGCAGGCTTTTGGCGTCCTTGAGCCTGTTGGTTATCTGCGTCGTCCAATTGATCGCGTCCAATGCCTGCTCCCGCCTGAAAGCGGCAAGCCGGGTCTCGTAGCCGCCGATGGCTTCATCCTGCCCGCCGGCATCATAGCGGTCGCGGTGAAGGACCGCCTTTTGCGGCAGCCGCGGTTTGACGGCGGCCGGGCGGTTCGGGTTTGGTCGGCCAACGCACAGGCCGAATATCGCGAAGCATCTGCTGGGAAGGCCGAGCGTCGTTGCCACCTCGAGCGCCTTGTTCCTCATGCCGCCGATGCAGACGGTTCCAAGACCCAGAGATTCCGCCGCGACCAGGGCGTTCTGGGCCGCCAGCGCGGCGTCGATGACACCCAGCAGCAGGCTTTCGAGGAAATCCAGGCCCTCCATATTCATCTCCCGGCGCTCGCCGAAGGCGGCCACCCGCGACAGGTCGGCCAGAAAAACCAGGAACAGGGGCGCGGCTTCGATGTGTTTCTGGTTGCCGGCAAGCATCGCGAGCCTGGCCTTAACGGCCGGATCGGTGACCGCGATCACGCTCCATGCCTGCAGGTTTGAAGATGTCGGCGCAGATTGTGCCGCGGCGACAAGCGTCTCCAAAGTCGCTTCCGGGAGCGCATCGGGTAGAAAGTCGCGAACGGACCGGTGCTTCAACAGACATTCGATGGTCTGGTTCAGCGCAGGCAGGTCGAAGGATGGCGCTGCCCGGTAGCGGCTTTCCAGAAGGCTTGCGAAATCGACGCTGGTAGGTTCGCTCATATCCACTCCGTTGATCGTCACATAGGCCTTGTGAAGGACATCGTCTCCGCGGCGGACCTCGATTTTCAGACAGGATCGCCGGTGGCCGTCCGGACGTGACGGAAGATATCTCCAAGACGCTGCACGACAGAGGCCGGAAGCGGCTTGCCGCAGATCGATTTGATGTTCTGCTCCAGGTGGGTCAGATTTCCGGTCCCCGTCATGACAACCTCAATGCCGGGCGTGTGCCGGCAAAACCGATAGGCGGCCTCGGTAAGCGAGTGGGCGACGCCACCGCCTAGCAGGAAGCCGAACGGCGCCTTGCGGTCGAGCTGCTCCGGATCGATTTCTCCCTGTTCAATCAGCCTGTCCACAAGGATATTAAGGCTGTCGGAGTGCGCGAGCGCACCGCGAACGGCATACATGCACATGACGCCCAGCCTGTTTGATCTGGCGGCGGGCAGGATGAGCTCGGCCGCCGACGGATTGACGAAATTGTAGCCCATCATAAGCACGTCCCAGACGCTGTCATGGACGGCGCGCCGCATGACCTCGCGTTCGGTATCGACGCCAAAGCCTTCGGTTATGCCGAGGAAGCGGATTTTGCCCTCGTCCCGCAGCCGCAGCATTTCCGGCGCGAGGTGGTTCAGGCAGTATTCGTACTGGTGCGGGCGCACCCCATGGAGGTGCAGAATATCCAGGCGGTCGGTGCGCAGCGCCTTGAGGCTTGCCTCCACACTGTCCCGAACCATGGCGGGCGCGATGAAATCGCTGCTTTCGTAGGAAGACCCCGGTACCGTCGGGCGGATCTTGCTCGAAACCACGACCCCATCCCTCAGTCGCGCCAGTCCGGCGCCCACTGCGGTTTCGGTGCCATACACCGGGGCTGTGTCGACGATGGTTATCCCGCGATCAACGGCAGCGCGAACCAGATCGGCGGCCTGGGTTTCCGTGGCGCCGGTCCGCAAGCCCAGGCGGCTGTGGCCGCCCGCGCCCAAGGCGACGACGCTGACCTGAAGTCCGGTTCGCCCAAGTGTCGTTGTTTCCATGGGATTTTGGCTTGCCATCACGATGTTCGGCCTGCTGGCCCTGCCTTGTTCAGCGGGCTACCGCGACGCCGTTGATAAGGCAGCCGACCGCGCCGATATCGACCTCTACGCGGTCGCCATCCTGCAGGTAGACTGGCGGTTCACGGCGATCTCCGACGCCGCCGGGTGTGCCGGTGACGATCACGTCGCCGGGCGACAGCGGCGTAAACGCCGAGCAATAGGCGATGAGCTTTTCGATCGGGAAGATCAGGTCCGAAAGCGTGGCGTCCTGCATGGTCTTGCCGTTGAGGCGCAACCGGATGGGAAGTTGCCGGTAGTCGCCGATTTCATCCGGCGTAACCAGTGCCGGTCCAAATCCGCCAGTCGCGGGGAAATTCTTGCCCGGCGTGAACTGGCTGGTGTGGCGCTGCCAGTCGCGAACCGAACCGTCATTGTAGCAGGCGTACCCGGCCACGAAATCCAGTGCGCCTTCCTCGGATACTCCGTGAGCCGGTGCGCCTATGATGACGGCAAGTTCGGCCTCGTAGTCGAAGCGGCTCGAGAAGGAGGGCTTGAGCAGCGGTTGTCCGTGACCGACCTGCGAATCCGCAAAGCGCGTGAAGAGTGTCGGGTATTCCGAATCCGGCCGCTTCGTCTCGCGCCGGTGGTCTTCGTAATTGAGCCCGACGCACAGGATCTTGCCCGGATTGGGAATGACCGGAAGCAGGCTTAGATCGGCGAGCGGCAGGTCCGCCGGCGTGCCCGTCCATTCGCCGGCACGCGCCAGCAGGCCCGCGGCGATTGCCTGTTTCAGCGTGACAATCTCCGGCGCCAGTTTGCCCGTCAGGTCGACGACGCCGTCGCCGCGCAGCAGCCCGAAGCCGTGCCGGCCGTTGTGATCGAAACTTATGAATCTCATACCCGTCCTTTCGATGGAAAAAGAATGGCTCTTGAGCCGGGCGCATTGCGGACCGTTTGACGCCACATTCTGCCGCTGCCATCAGGCCTCCTCGACAAAGGCCTCCTTGCGGCCACGGCGGATTTGCGGCAGCAGCACGATCAGGCACATCACCGCCGCGATGGACAGCATCGCGACGGAGAGCGGGCTGCGGTAGAAAATCGCCAGATCGCCATTCGACAACAGCAGCGCGCGGCGGAAGTGCTCCTCCATCAGCGGCCCAAGGATAAAGCCCAGAAGCAGCGGCGCCGCTTCGGCGCGCATACGCCAGAACAGGCAGCCCAGCAGCGTGAATCCCGCGGCGAAATAGATCGGCAGGACCCGGTTCTCGATGCTGAAGAGGCCGACGCAACACACTGTGAGAATGATCGGATAGAGAATCCAGTAGTGCACCTGGATCAGCCTCACCCACAACGGAATGAGCGGCAGGTTCAGCACCACCAGCATCGCGTTGCCGATCCACATGGAGGCGATCAGGCCCCAGAAGATTTCCGGGTTCGAAACCATGACATAGGGACCTGGCGCGATGTTGTGGACCATCAGCGCACCGATCATCAGCGCCATCACGCCGTTGCTGGGAATGCCGAGCGTCAGCATCGGGATGAACGAGGTCTGGGCGCCGGCATTGTTCGCAGCCTCCGGTCCGGCCAGACCCGCCACGGCGCCGTGGCCGAACTCCTCCGGCCGTTTCGAAACGCGCTTTTCGACGGCGTAGGACGCGAAGGACGAGATCATCGCGCCGCCGCCGGGCAGCAGGCCGAGCACCGAGCCGATCGCCGTGCCCCTGACCACCGGGAACGCCGCCTGCATGAACTCCTTGCGGGTCATCCAGAGATTGCCGAACGAGGGCGCGGTCACATCGCGGGCCTGGTCGTTGCGGATATTGGCGACGATGTCGGTGAATGCGAACAACCCCATGGCCACGGCGACGAACTCGATGCCCTCCGTCAGGGCAAACGAGCCGAAGGTGAAGCGGTAGGTTCCGCTGTTCACGTCGGCTCCGACAAGACCGAGGATCAGGCCGGTCAGGACCATCGCCACGCCCTTGATGAACGAGCCGTGTGCAAGCAGCGTCGCGGCGGTCAGTCCGAGCACCATCATCGCGAAATATTCAACCGGACCGAACAGGAAGGCCACTTGCGCCAGCACCGGCGAGAACGCTGCGATCAGCAGTGTCGCCACCGTGCCGGCGAAGAAAGATCCCAATGCGGCTATGGCGAGAGCTGAGCCGGCGCGTCCATTGCGCGCCATCTGGTGCCCGTCGAGACAGGATACCACCGCTGAGGATTCGCCGGGCAGATTGACCAGAATGGCGGTGGTGGAGCCGCCATATTGGGCGCCGTAGTAGATGCCGGAAATCATGATCAGGCCGGAAACCGGCTCGAGCGCGTAGGTGAGCGGCAAAAGCATGGCAATCGTCGCCAAGGGGCCGAGCCCGGGCAGGATTCCGATCGCGGTTCCGACAAGAACGCCGATGAAGCAGAAGGTTAGATTGGTCAGCGAGAGAGCCGCCTCGAAACCGATGTCGAGATTGTGAAGGAATTCCATCGGATCAAACCGCGATCATCGGCACGGCAATGCCGAGGAAATGGACGAACACAACGTAGCAAAAGACAAGCAGGCCGGCGCTCAAAGCGGCTGCCCGTTTCCAGGTGAAGTGTTCCGATGCCCACAGCGCAATCACCACCTGCGCGGGAATAGCCGCGACCAGACCCACCGGCAGCACCAGGAATGCGAAGACCAGAAGCGATGCCGTGATCATGATCACGGGTCCGAGCGGGAGGCTCTTCGACTTTTCACCTCTCGCCAGCAGACCTTTGGTCAGGATCACCAGGCCGAGGATTGCCAGGATGGTCCCCAGTATCAGGGGAAACATCCCCGGGCCCATGGTGGCGATGCTGCCCAGTCGGTACTGCAAGGACAAGCCTGCAGTAAGGATCCCGAACAAAGTGAAGAGTATCCCGGCCTCGACATCGGCCCGTCCGTTTAATTTGGAAATCACCTTACCGACCTCACCTGACGTCCTCTGACCCGCTCAAATCGGCGTCGTGTGCAAAGAGCACTCGACGCCGATCGATAATTCAAAAGCTCACTCGGGCTTCAGTCCAATGCTTTCGACGATGGCCTTGCTGGTTGCCATCTCCTTTGCCAGGTAGTCTTTCGCCTCGGCCGACGTGCTGGCGATAGCCTCGATGTTCTGGCCTGCGAGCCTGTCCTTGACGTCTTGCTCGGCGAATATTTCGGTGAGGGCGCCGTTCAGCTTGTCGGTAATCGCAGCCGGGGTCCCGGCCGGTGCGATCAGCGCCAGCCAGTTCTGATACTCGAACCCCGGAACGGTCGCGGCAATCGGCGGGATTTTTTCCGTACCCATGGGCTCGGTGCCTGTATGAGCAAAGAACTTCATCTTTCCGCTTTCGACGAACGGGCGCACCGTCTCGTAGCCTGAAAACACCATGTCGACGAAGCCGCCCGCTACATTGTTCAGGCTTTCGCCCGCGCCCTTGAACGGGATCTCGCGAATCTGAATGCCTGCTTTTTCGTTGAAGAGGCCCAAGGCCAGCTGGGCGCTGGCGCCGCGGCCGGATGTGCCGGCGGTCAGTTTGCCCGGATTGGCCTTGGCGTAGTCAACCAGTTCCTTTACATCCTTGAAGGGCAGGTCGCTACGAACGCCCAGCACGAAAGGGTAGGAGGTCAGAATCGAAACCGGCGTCAGCGACTCGGTCTTGTAAGGCAGGTTGGCATAAAGAAACGGGTTGTTGGCGAAGGCTCCCGTGACGACGAGGAATGTATAACCATCGGGTGCGGAGTCAGCCAGCAAGGCCGTGCCGATGACGGAATTGCTGCCGGGATGGTTCTCCTTGATGATCGGCTGGCCGAGTTTCTGGCCCAGCTTGTCGGAGAAGGCAGCGGCCACGGCGTCCGTGCCGCCGCCGGGGGCGTAGGGAATGATGAATTTGATCGGCTTGTTCGGATAGTCGGCGCTCTGCGCGCTCGCTGCTCCGATCGAAACTGCCGAAGACACGACCATGGTCGCGGCCAGGGCCAAGGTGCGGATAATCTGTCCCATTCACTCCTCCAAGTATTATGGACTTTTCAGTATTTTGCCGGGGCTGAGCAGCAAGCGACGCATACCGGCGCAGCAGGGCCCGCGGCGGTCTCCCTTGTTGCCCACGGGCCATCGCAGCAGGCTTCTTCAAATACGTTAGCGAAGAAAGACAACGTTGTCTATCCTGTTTTAACAGGCTATGTTCGGCCATACTGCAGCGGGCTTCGGCCGCATCGGACACCCCGGCGCCAACAGCATGGATAGTCACTTGAGCAGAGCGACAGACGACAAGGACACAAAGAACGCGACCCTGATCGAGGTGGCGAAAGCGGCGGGCGTCTCCGTCAGTACGGCTGCGCGTGTCATGCGCAATTCCGGCTATCCGGTCGATCAGAAACTGAAGGATAGGGTCAGTGCGGCGGCAAAGCTCGTCGGCTATGTTCCCAATCTCGTGGCCAGGCGGTTGCGCGGTGGCAGACAGGGTGTGGTCGGGCTTGTCATCGGCGATATGCTCGACTCGCACTACGGCATCATCGCCGAAAGCGTCACCGAACGAGCAGAGACCGCTCACTCGACGTTTGCCATCGTCTGCAACATGCAGCGCGATCCGCTGCTCGAGATCAAGTATCTGCGCAAGCTTCTGGAATATCGGGTGGACGGCGTCATCCTCGCCGGCGGCGGGTTCGACCAATGGACGCATCAAAAGGCCCTTGCGGATACCGTCGAGGAACTGAACCGGGCCGGCACCATTGTCGCCTCGCTGATGCCTAGAAACATAGAAGTTCCTGTTTTTTCAGCAGATAATGAAGCTATCGGCATAACCAAGGCAAAATTCATCGTCCAGAATGGGCACACCAAGATCGGCATTTTGCTTGGCCCGGCCCGCAACGACATGACCAAGCAGCGGATGCAGGCGATGACCAGTTATCTGTCGGGGCATATGGTCGATTATGCGATCGCCAACATCGATTCGACTCCCGAGGCCGGAGCGCTCGGGGCTGCCGAAATGCTGGCCCGCAATCCCGACTTCAGTGCGCTGATCTGCGGGTCCGACGCGATCGCCTTCGGAGCGATAAATTACCTTCGAGGCGAGGGGATCGACATTCCCGGGCGGATTTCGGTGATGGGGCTTGGCAATACGCGGCTGGCGACCCTATGCACGCCTCGACTGACGACGGTCGAGATGAACTTTGACCGGGCAGGCAGCGCGGCGCTGGATTTCATCATATCGCACGATGCCTCAGCCGCCGGCGATCCGGGTGCGGTCATTCCGCATTCATTGGTCATCGGCGAATCCTTCGCCGGGCTCAACGGTTCGGGAGGACTTATTGCCGGGACCGCACAGCCGCTGGGCGCGGCGCCTCGCTGATGGCTTGTTCTTGACAGCGGCAAATTCGCAGATTAATGCCAAGACAACGTTGTCTTTACAGGTCTCGCATCGAAAATGCTTTTGAAGTCCGCTCCCTGCTCGGCTCCCGCGCTGTCTTCTCCCAAGGTTATCGCGGTCGCCGGAGCTTCCGACATCGAGGGCGGCAATTATTACGGCGCCAGGGTGCTGGCAAATCTGGTCGAGGGCGGCGCTAAAGCGACGATCTATCCGGTCAATCCCAGGCTGGCAGGCACTAAACTGCTCGACCTGCCGGTTTATGCGTCCCTTTCGGATCTGCCTTCGCCTCCGGACACGGTTTTCGTGGTGACGCCTATCAAATTCGTCCTTCCGACACTGGAGGAAGCTGCGAAACTGGGGGTGGCGACGAGCGTCGTGGTGACGGCCGAGGGCGGCAATGAAACCGAACGACGCCTATTCCGCCAGCGGATATCCGAGATCGCCCGAACGTCCGGGATGAGGATCATCGGGCCGAACTCGATGGGGCTGATGAACGGCACGCTCAGCCTGAATGGGAGCTTTGCGTCAGGGACGGTCGGCGGGCGTATCCCGCCAGGCAGTATCGCATGCCTCTCCCAGAGCGGCGCGACGCTGTCGGCCATGCTGCAGTGGTTCGGCAATTCCAAGGTCGGCTTCTCTTGGCTTGTCAGCACCGGCGACGAAAGCGCGACCGGTGTCGAGGAGCTGATGCAGGCGATGGCCGACGATCCGGAGGTCCGGTCGATCATGCTGTTCCTGGAGGGGATCGGCGATGGTGTTGCCTTCCGGCGAGCGGCACTGGCGGCCAGAATGGCCGGCAAACCGGTGACCATGCTGCAGGTGGGCAAGTCCGAAAAGGGCAGGGAGGCCGTCCAGTCTCATACCGGCCGCGTGGCCGGAACACGTGAGGTCTACGCCGCGGTGGCGCGGGAGACGGGCATCATCGAAACCGAGAATTTCGTCGAGTTTTTCAGCATTGCCCGAACGATGGCGCAGCGCCCGCAGCGGCCCGGTAATCTGCTCCGCAAGCGGCGGGCGGCGGTCATCTCGGTTTCCGGCGGCGCGGCTTCGCTCAGCGCAGATCAGGTCTACGCGCTTGATTGGGAAATGCCGGAGTTTTCGTCGTCGATGGTCGCAGCGATCGCGGACGCCACCGGGCAATCCGGGGTTCACAATCCTGCCGATATCGGTGGCGCCTGGCGCAACCCCGAAAAGATGACCCGCGCGATCACCGCGATCGCAAAGGACGAAAGCATCGACACCATCTTTCTTTCGATGGGAGCCGGCGGCGTCTTCGCAGAGGGCGTGGCGGAGGCGATCGTCACGGCAGCCAAGGCCATCACGCAGGATTTGTTCGTCGCCTGGGTCGGCATGCCGGATGCGGTCAAGCAAATCTTCGACAGCGCCGATGTCCCGGCTTTTGCAGACTTTCCGCTGGCGGTGCGCGCAGCGGAGGCGTGTGCGAAATTCAGCGAAAGCCAGGCAGGCCGCAAGGATGCGGCGGCGCTGCTCGAGATACTGTCCGGCGCCCCGACAGACACGCCGCCGGCAACGGCTGCCGCTTCGGGGATATGGACCGTTGTCGAGGCGCTGGGTGACCTGCGCGAGGCTGGCTTGCCATGCGCTGCTTTCAATGTCGTCGAGGCGCTCGATCCAGGCGAGGCCGCAAAACGCGCCGGGCGGATCGGCTTTCCGGTGGCGCTAAAGCTCAGCTCGCCCGATCTGAATCACAAATCCGACGATGGCGGGGTTGCCATACGCCTGGCCGACGGGCCGGCAGTGGAAGCCGCGGTAGAGGCCTTCAGGAAAATCGCCGAGCGCAAGAAGCTGACCGGTAGCTCCGTGCTCATCCAGAAAATGGAACAGGGGCTCGAACTTCTGGTGGGCATCAAGCGCGATCCGTCCTTTGGCCTGGTTCTGGTTGTCGGCCTCGGCGGCACATTCGCGGAAATTCACGGCGAAGTCGCCGCGACCGTGCTGCCGACGACCCCTTTCATGCTGCGCGATCTCCTGTCGAGGAATAAAAAATTGAACACGCTTCTCGACGGTTACCGCGGCCAGCCCGCAGCGGACCGCGAGGCGCTGGTTTCGTTCCTGGCCAGTTTCGCCCGTTGGGCGCTGGATAAAGGCGAGGCGCTGCAGGAGGTCGATCTCAATCCGGTCATGATATCGGGCGGGCATATATCGATCGTCGATGCGCGTGCCGTCTGGCACTGATCAAGCAAGAAAACGAGGAGGACGGCCGGTGCTCGGCAGAACAGAACAGGCCTGTATTACAGGCGTCGGCAATACCGAATATCGCAAGAAGATCGACCGCCCGGCAGAGATTCTGGCGATCGAAGCCGTGCTGGCGGCGGCTGCCGACGCGGGCATCGATCCGAAGCAGATCGACGGGATAATCCCCTATCCGGGCCATATCGGTGACGACGTCATCCAGGCGGAGCTGGGTCTGAACCCGCGTTTTCGCGTCATGATCGACATGGGTGGCTGCAGCGCTGTGTCGGCGCTTCGGGTCGCCGCGATGGCGGTGCTGAGCGGCGCGGCCAATCATGTGCTGCTGTTCCGCGGTCTCAAGGGAAGCTCCGGAGCACGCAAGGCCGACCGCCCGTCCTTCCTGCCCGGACAGCCTTTCCGCCGCCACCTTGAATATGTGTACGGCATGAATACGCCGGCACAGCGCTATGCGGTGCTGTGCCAGCGATACAAGCATGAATACGGGCTGGAACGCCGCACGCTCGGCGAGATCGCGCTTGCCGCCCGCACCCATGCCAACCTGAACCCCAATGCGCAGATGCATGGGCGCGATCTGACCATGGACGACTATCTCGGCGGGCGGCTGATCGCCGATCCCTACACGCTTTTCGACTGTTGCCTTGAAACCGACGGAGCCAGCGCGGTCATCGTCTCCGCCCGCAACGAGGCACGCGACATCCGCATCCTTTCGGTTGCCGAAGCGCAAGGCGCTTCTCCCGACGATACATCCAATCGCGATCCGTTTCTGGACATCGGGCTGACGCAGGCAGCCAACCAGGTCTGGAACGACCTTGGCATGGGGCCGCAGGATATGGACGCGGCGATGGTCTACGATTGCTTCACCTTCGAGGTGCTGCATCAGCTTGAGGAAGCGGGCTTTGCAAAACATGGCGAAGGCGCCGCCCTGGTCGCCGACGGTGGCATCCGGCTGGGCGGAAAGCTGCCGGTCAACACGCATGGCGGGATGCTGTCGGAGGCGCACCAGGCGGGTCTCAACCACGTCGTCGAGGCCGTGCGCCAATTGCGCGGCGAATGCGGCGTCCGCCAGGTCGAAAACGCCCGCCTTGTCGCCGTGACCGGCTGGGGACAACTGGGCGACGGCAGCTTCGCCGTGCTGGGAGGACAGAATGTTTGAACTTGATCAGGTCCCGGTCCCGGACCTTGGCAATCCGAATTTCGCGCCTTTCTGGGAGGGAACCCGCGCCGGGGAGTTGAGGATCCAGAAATGCAGCCGTTGCGATGCTCATCGCTGGCCGCCACGCATCACCTGCCGGAACTGCGGGTCGACCGATGTCGAATGGACGCGCGTCGAGCCGCGCGGAACGCTCTATACTTTCACGATCGTCGGCCGCCCCACGGCAAAAGGATACCCGTCCGTGCCCTACACGGTGGGGTTCGTGACGCTCGACCAGGCGCCCCGGGTGCGCATCGTTGGCAATGTGGTCGAGATCGATCCATCGGCCGTGACAATCGGCATGGCGCTCAAGGGCCGCTTCGTGCCAGCCGGGCCAGACGGTGAGATGACGCTCATTCACTGGTCGCCGGCAGAGGCCGGAGCCTGAGGGCTGGCCAAAAGGGAGGTAAGAGATGGACGGACTGCTCTACAGCAAGGTCGAGGACAGAGGCCGTATCCGGATCGTGACGATCAACCGGCCGGAAGTGGCGAACGCGCTCAACCGGGAAGCCAGCCACGAACTTGAAGCGGTGTGGAACGATTTCGCCGCCAATGACGATCTGTGGGTCGGCATCGTGACGGGCGCTGGCGATCGCGCCTTCTCCGCCGGCAACGATCTGAAGGCTCAAGCCGCCGGCAAGCGTGGGCCGCGGCCGCATACCGGCTTCGGCGGTCTTGCCATGCGCTTCGATCTGGCCAAACCGGTCATCGCCGCCGTCAACGGTCTTGCGCTCGGCGGCGGTTTCGAGCTGGCGCTGGCCTGCGACCTGATCATCGCGTCGGAGAACGCCTATTTCGGACTGCCGGAGGGCAAGGTCGGAATGATCGCTTCCGGTGGCGGCGTGCAAAGACTGCCGCGCATTATCCCGGAGAAGGAAGCACTGGGCATCATCCTGACGGGACGCCGTGTCACGGCGGAGGAGGGGCGCAAGCTCGGGTTCGTCAACGAAGTCGCCCCGGTTTCGAAGGCGCTGGACGTGGCGCTGACCTGGGCGGAGCAAATTCTCGAACAGGCCCCCGTCGCCGTGCGGGCTGCCAAGGAGGCCGTCCATGCATCGCTGGACAAGCCAACGCTCGAGGAGGCCATCAGGACGGTCTACCCCATTCACTCGACCTTGAGCGACACGGAAGACTTCATCGAAGGGCCGAAAGCTTTCGCTGAAAAGCGAAAGCCGGTCTGGAAGAATCGCTAGACTGACGGCAGCGTCTGAACGCTCTGCGAGACGCAAACGAAGGTGAAGTTGCTGCCACGCGACTCCTGGGCGAGTGTTCCTTCTTCTGGAGGACTACATTGGTTCAGGAGGCAATCGATCGCAGCGGTGCGAGAAGAGAACCCACGTCGGAAACGGTGTCTATGGTCAAGATCTTGTCTATGAGATCGTCGGCCGCGGACGCAGTGATGACGCCTGCGACGTTGGCCTGGAACTTGTCGACGAGGACTTCCTTCGATGCCGGGTTTCTTGCCGTACCGGGCATGTCCACGACGGTGTGCTGCAACGTGCTCCCGTCATTGAATACGATGGTGAGGACGCCGCGCGAGCGTGAAGTGTCCGCGGCCGCGATCGGATCGGCGATGTGGACGACCTTGTCGGCCAGAGCGTTGATACGCGGGTCCTTCAGGCTCTCCGGCGAAAAGGCGTTCTTGTCGAAACGGCCCAGCACCAGGGCTTCCGCAACCGTATGCTGAAGGCTTATCCGTCCGTGCCACGAGGTTGCCGGCCGGCGCTTTTCGCTGACAGGCTCGCAAACCGTGTGGAACGAGCGCGGCATGATTTCGCAACGGATCTGGGCAATCGCGTCCAGATCGAGGGGATGGGAGGCGCGCAATGTCAGCGCTGCCAGGATGAATGGCATCAGCGTATAGGCGACCGGATAAAGCTTGGTGGCGATGTTCAGCACCTCCCATCGTGATCCCAGTCCGTCAGTCACCTGACCGAAACGAAATTCAGGCTGGGACTGCACATAGCTCCTGAACCAACCGAATCGGCCTTCGAAAACCGCGCTCGGTCCGGAAATGCCTTGCCTGGCCAGGGCTGCCGAACGGATAGCGGCGGCGGCCGCGAACCCGACGTGAAGCGTCTTGGTCGAGCTGCCGTCTTCGAAGGAAGCTATCGAGCCGGCTGACAGGCTGGCTGCGGTCCCTACCGCATGGATGGTCTGCTGAACGGAAAGACCGTTCAGCCGCGAAACCGCATAGGTGGCCCCGAAGACGCCATAGAGGCTCGTCGGATGGAGGCCCAGCTCATGCATCCTGACTGGAGACACCAGCCCAAGGCGGCACAGGATTTCCGATCCGACGATCATGGCCTCGAGCAGTTGCCGCCCGGACAGGCCATTGGCTTGGGCAATGGCCAGCGCCGGCGATGCTATCACGCCGGCAACATGAATGTTGCTCGCCACATGCGTATCGTCGAATTCGAGGACGGCCGAGGCGACGCCGTTGATGAATGCAGCGCCTGCCAGAGAGGTTTCGCGATTTCCCATGAGAGAAAAGGCGCCGTGGCCTCCGCCGTCTGCCTCGTCCTGCGCGCGGATCGCTGCCGAGACGCTTGGATGATCCCACGATGCGATGACAACGCCCAGTATGTCGAGGAGCCGGAGCTTGAGCGCATCGACGACGTCCTGAGGCGCGTGCTCCAGAGAAAAATCATGCGCCCACGCGGCGAGTTCGGCATTGAGTGATTTCATGTCCGCAGAATAACCCCTGATGGAAAGATGCGTCCCGCGAGAACACGCATGAATGCACCGCGTTGCGTGCCTTCACGGCGAGCTCAAGTTTCTCAGAAACTCCGGAACGTCCACGTTCAAGCGGCGCGCGCGCGCGACAAGCGCGTCGGCGACGGGGCCCGCAATTTCGATCGTGCCGTCGTTGTGAGCGAGCGCCTCGGCACTGCGCTCTCCTGGTGTGAACAGCCTGTCGACGCCCTCGGCGCGGCTGGAGGTTCTTACCCTCTCGATTGCCCGCGCCGTTTCATCGAGAAAGCCGTTGAGATCCCGGAAGCGCGAGACGTCGAGAACGATGAAGATATAGGACGAGGACGGTGGAGGGGATGCTCCCGCGGCGTCTGGACTGGAGATCCAGCTGTCTCCGCCCGAGAAAAGCCTTGCCATGAGATCGATGACGAACGACAGGGCAAAGCCCTTGGCTCCGGCCATCGGCAGCAGGAACCCAGCCATCGCGGCTTCCGGATCCGTCGTCGGGTTTCCCGACGAATCGAGCGCCCAGTCACCGGGTATGGGTTTTCCGATGGCCTTGGCATGACGAATGCGGCCGTACGTTCCGGCGCTCGTCGCCATGTCCAGGACAATCGGTCCCTCGGCTGCGGGAATGCCGACAGCCAAAGGATTGGTGCCGACCAGCCGCTCGATGCCGCCGGGAGCGGGCATGACCGGCCTTGTGTTGCCCATGGCGACCGCCGCGCAACCGGCTTGCGCGGCGATGCGCACATAGCGCCCCATAACACCAGTATGCTGGCCGCGTCGCACGGCAACCGCCGCGACGCCATTTTCGCGCGCGGCTTCTATGGCGATGCCGATCGCTTCCTCCGCAGCAAGATGCCCTTCCATATCGCCCGCGTCGAGCACGATGGCGCCGCCCGAACGACTGACGACGATCGGGACCTCGGCCGTCGACATGGCGCCCGATGCAAGGCGAGCAAGATAATTCTCGGCTTGCAGGACGCCATGCGACGGGCGTCCGGAAAGGTCAGCCTCGATCAAGGCGGCTGCGACCCGCCCGGCGGCATCTTTCGACAATCCGCACGCATGAAAAAGATCCTGCAGAAACCGGTCGAGATCCTTCGACGGAACGTTTTTCATCACGGTTACCAAAGCCTCCCGGTCAACCGAGTCATTGTGCCTTGATGCCTGCTTCCGAGATCACTTTGCCGAATTTTTCGTAATCATCACCGATGACGGCGCCGAATTTGTCGGGCGTGCTGGGGTCTATCTTGGTTCCGACCTTGGCGAAAAATTCCTTCGCCTTGTCTGTCGCAAGATAAGCGAGGATGGCTTCATTGAGCGCCTTGACGATCTCCGGGGGCGTTCCCTTCGGCGCGACGAATCCGTTCCAGGCCGTCAACTCGTAGCCGGGGACCTGTTCGGCGACGGCGGGAACTTGAGGCAGAACCTCGGAGCGCTGTGCGCTGGTTACGGCGAGCGGGATCAGTTCGCCGGCATTGATATGGGGCACGGCGGTCGTCAGCGTATCGAAGGCGAATGGCACCTGATCGGAGATCAGGGCGGCGAGCAGATTGCCGCTTCCGGTGAACGGGATGTGGACGGATTCTCCCTTGATGGCCTGCAGAAGCATTTCCATGGATAGATGCTGGCTGTAGCCGATACCGCCGCTGCCATAGTCGAACTTTCCGGGGTTGGCTTTTACCTTCTCGATCCACTCGGCAAGCGTCTTGACCCCGAATGACGGGTTCACGAGCAGGACGTTCGGCGCCGACGATACCTTGGCGATGGGAGCGAAGTCGGTGACGGGGTTGTAATTGACCTTGGGGTTCAGCGAGGGAAGGATCGAGAAGGAAGAGAAGACGAAACCGATCGTATAGCCGTCAGGCGCGGCGGCCTTGACAGTCGTCGCGGCCAGCGCACCACCTGCGCCTGGCATGTTGTCGACGACGAAGGTCTGGCCGAATGTCTTCCCCAACTGGTCGGCAATGAGCCGCGAGACCGTATCGGCGGTGCCGCCCGGGGATGAGCCGACGACGATGTGGACGATGTCCTTGGGATATTTCGCATCCTGCGCGCTGGCGCTGGAAAGGAGAGCGAGGCTCAGGCAAATGGACGTTACAAGCGATGCGACTTTCATGAATTTCCTCCCGTCGTTTTTCAGATTGTGCCGGCCTTGCGAAGCGCGGCGATTTCTTTTGCGGTGTAACCGAGTTCATCAAGCAGATGCTCGGAGTGCTCGCCCATGCGCGGCGGCGGGCGGTCCATGCGGGCGCCGCCATGCGCGAGTTTGAACGCGGCTTTCGGCACGGTTATCGAGCCGGCAATTCCCGGCTCGTTGTCGAAACGATGCAGAATGTCGCGGCTTTGCAGTTGCGGGTGGGCGAGTGTCTCGGGCAGGGTCCAGATACGCGCGGCGGGTATGTGGTTTGCCTGGAACCATTCCTCCCACTGCTGCGCGGTTTTGCTGAGAAGGATCGGCTGCAGCACCTCGCGCTCGCGCTGCGCGTCCGCGCGCCGCTGCTCGTTGTCGGACTTGACGAGTTCAGGATGTCCCAGCAACTCCCATAGCCGGCGCTGCTGCCGCAGATTGATGGCTGCGAGCTGTAGCTTGCCGTCCGCGGTATCGTAGAGGCCAACGGTCGCGAATTCATGTTGGTTGCCGCCGGCCTTCGGCTCGCGGCCTGAACGACTGTGGTTGGTGAGGTGCGCGCCAAGCAGCATGAGGGCTGTATCGAGCATCGACAGGTCTATATATTGGCCGTTACCGGTCCGCTCGCGTTGCAGCAGCGCGGCGGCAATGGCGAAGGCCCCCATAGCGCCGGTGGAATAGTCGATTGCCGGAGTTCCCACCTTCATCGGTACGGTTTCAGCCGTGCCATTGACCATCATCATCCCGGACACAGCCTGGATGACCTGGTCGTAGCCGGTTTGTCCGCAGCGAGGACCTTCCTGTCCGAAGGCGGATATCGAGGCATAGATCAAGCGCGGGTTCAAAACGCGCAGATCCGAATATCCGAGACCCAATGCCTTCATTGCGCCGGGCCGGAAATTCTCCACCAGCACATCCGCCGTCGGCACCAGGCGGCGGAGAACGTCGCGTCCCGCCTCGCTCTTCAGGTCGAGTGTCAGTGAGCGCTTGCCGCCGTTCTGTATGATGAAGTGCGTCCCTATCCGATCCTTCGACAGGGCAGGATCGACGCCGTCGGTGCGGGTCTGATCGGGATCGTGGGGGTTTTCAATACGGATGACGTCCGCGCCGAAGACGGCGAGCTGATAGGTCGCGAACGGGGCCGCCAGCACATGCGTGATATCAAGCACCCTGATCCCGTCGAAGGGTCGCATCGAATGAACATCGGACATGGTCTCAGTCCTCGACAAAGACTTCTTCGCGGCGTCTTGCGATGGCCGGCGCGCAGATTATGAGCAGCGCCAGCACCGCCGCGACAAGGAAGCCGAGACTGATAGGCTCGGTGAGGAAAACGGTCGGATCGCCGCGCGACATCAACATGCTGCGCCTGAGTTGCTCTTCGAGCATCGGGCCGAGGATGAAGCCAAGCGTCAACGGCGCAGGCTCGCAGCCAAGCTTCATGAACACGTAGCCGAGAAGGGCGAAGAGCCCCAGTTCGCCCATGGAAAACAGGGTCCCCGAGGCCGAATAGATGCCGACGGCGCTGAAGGCCATGACGGCGACCACCAATACGGGATAGGGGACGGTCAGGAACCGGACCCACAGACCCACGAGCGGCAGATTGAGAAGCACCAGCATCAGGTTGCCGATCCACATCGACACGATGAGCCCCCAGAACAGATCGGGCTGTTTGACGATGATTTCCGGGCCGGGCTGGATGCCTTGGAGGATCATCGCGCCGATCATGAGCGCCATGACCGCGTTGGAAGGCAGGCCCAGCGTCAACATGGGAATGAAGGCCGTCTGCGAGCCGGCATTGTTGGCACTTTCGGGCGCGGCCACGCCTTCGATGGCGCCGTGGCCGATCTCGTCGCGGTTCTTCGAGACCTTCTTCTCGACGATGTAGGCTGCGAAGGAAGACAGCATGGCGCCGCCACCGGGAAGGATGCCGAGGGCGGAGCCGATCAAGGTGCCGCGGATCGTTGGGGCAATGATGCGCTTCAGATCGCTCAGCGAAGGCATGAGCCCGGTCACCTTCTTGGTCAGGACCTCGCGGGTCTGATGTCCTTCAAGGTTTTTCAGAATTTCGGCGATACCGAACAGACCGATGGCAAGCCCGACGAAATCGACGCCGTCGGCAAGTTCAAGCATGCCCATATTGAGTCGGGCCGTGCCCGAATAGATGTCGGTGCCGATAGTGCCCATGAGAAGGCCCAGCAAGACCATAGCGATCGCTTTGAGCACCGACCCACGGGCGAGGACGACGGAGGCGATAAGCCCCAACACCATCATCGAGAAATAGGAAGGCGGCCGGAAGGCCATCGCCACCTTGCTCAGAGGCGCGGCAAAGAGCGCGACGATCACCGTTGCGATGGTTCCAGCGAAGAAAGACGACAGGGCCGCGGCCGCCAAGGCTGGCCCCGCCCTTCCGTTTCGCGCCATCTGATACCCGTCCAGCGTGGTGATCGCGGACGAAGCTTCGCCGGGGAGGTTGAGCAGGATCGCTGTCGTGGATCCTCCGTACTGGGCGCCGTAATAAATGCCGGCCAGCATGATGAGCGCCGAGGCCGGCTCCATCGAGAAGGTTACGGGCAGCAAAATTGCGATGGTTGCGAGCGGGCCTACGCCAGGAAGAACCCCGACCAGCGTGCCCGCCAGCACGCCCACGAAGCAGAAAAAGATGTTGTTCACCGCCAATGCGACGTGAAACCCGAGTGCGAGATTAGAGAGGAAATCCAAAATGTGTCTCCTAGCGCAGCCAGTCGCCGAGCAATGGGAGGCCGATGTCGAGCCCAAAGCTGAAAATGCCAACGCAGACGGCCGTGACCGCTGCCGACAGAGCGACGGAGCGGATTGGGGTCATGCCCTTCACCGCCATCGATGCACACAGGCACAGCCCGAGCAGCGCAATCACCAGACCCAGCGGCCGCATGGCCAGACCAAAAAGCAGGAGCCCCAGGGGAAAAAGGATCAGGGCTCTCCACGGCACATTTTCCAGGCTGACGGTCTCGTTCTGCACCCGCCAGCCCTTGATCGCTATGACGACACCGAAAACGAGGAGCAAAAGGCCCACGGCGGCGGGGAAGAAGCCTGGTCCCATGCGGAATGTCGTTCCAAGCGCGAGTCCTGAAAAAGCCGAGGCGGCAAACCATGCGCCAAACCCGGCGAACAGCAATCCGGCGGCCATGTCGGCGTTGAGCTTCAAATTCTGCATAAGGAAAGGGGCATTCTTTTTTGGAGAGGGCGTTTGATAAATTTCCGCGATGATAGATCAGTCATTTGGATCGATGAGAGCTAGTCTCGGGCCGTTTCGGCAAGCGAAATCTCGGGAGAGACACTGAACGACGATGTCGCGCTGCAGGCACATTGGCTGCCGCACCGGACGAGATTGGGAATGCGAGATTTCAACATGAAGATAACCCGTGTCATTTGCCACGCCTATCGCATGCCTCTCAAGACGCATTTTGCTTCCAGCAGAGTGAAGATGACGCATCGGGAACTGGTTGTTGTGGAACTCCAGACCGACGGCGGCGAGAGGGGAGTGGGCTGGGCCACGACGGCGGGCGTCGGCGCCGCGGCGGCCCACGCCCTGATCATCGGTTACCTCGCTCCCATGCTGGTTGGCTCGGATCCCCGCAATAACGAACGGATCTGGCAACAGCTATGGATGGAATGCCATGCCGCTGGGCCGGGCGGCATCACCACGCTTGCGCTTTCCGCCATCGACATCGCTGTGTGGGACCTGAAGGCAAAGGCGGCTGGCGAGCCGCTTTATCGAATGCTCGGTGGCGCCAGACAAAGCGTGGATGTCTATGCCAGCGCCATAAACCTGGGTCTGTCGACGGCCGAATTGGTGACGCAGGTCCGCCACCAACTGGCCGACGGCTACAAGGCATTCAAAATCAAGGTCGGCCGACCTGGACCTTACGACGATCTCGAACGATGCAGGGCGGTACGCGAAGTTATTGGCGACGAGGGCGTCCTCATGCTGGACGCCAATCAGAAGTGGTCGTTACCCGAGGCGCTCCAGCGCATCCGCATACTCTCGGACGTCGGGCCGCTTTTCGTCGAAGAGCCTCTGCTGTCCGATACGATCGACCCGCATGCGAAGCTGCGCGCGGCGACGGGCGTCCCGATCGCCGTTGGCGAGCAGCTTTGCAACCGCTTTGAGTTCTGGAACTACTGTCGTGAAGGCGCCGCAGATATTCTCCAGCCGGACGTGTGGAAAGTCGGAGGGATCACCGAGTTCCTCAAGATCGCGGCGCTTGGCGCCGCCATGGGGATCCCGATCTCCCCGCACGGGGCCATGGAGATTTCCGTTCATCTGGCAGCCGCCCTTCCCAACGCCATGCATGTGGAGAATATTTTCGGTCTGAATCTCTTCGACTTCGGCGCGAGCCGCCAAGCGCCCGATATCGTGAAGGGGAGGATTACGCCATCCGATACTCCAGGTCATGGCGTGGTGTTCGCGCGCGAGGCATTGACGGAACATCGGCTTGTTCCCGGCGAAACGATAGAGCGCAGTCCGCTCTACCTGCCGTTGGCATGAGATATCTGCCGGTCAACAGCGAAGTCGGTGCGATGTTCCGGTCGTCGAAACGGTCGCGCGGCCGGCTTGCCTCATGTTCACGGGTAAGCCGAGAGAATATGCAGGACTGTTCCGGTCCGGGAGGTTGGCTTGCCGATAACCTATGACATCGTCCGCAAGGCGGCGCGCGACCTTTATGGCTGGTCGCTGAAGAAGGTTCCGGACGATACTCTTGCCGCGCTCGCCGAGGCCAGAACGCGCGAGACAAATCCCGCCTCGCAAAAGACGCTGGATTTCATGCGGGCGGCGGCGTTGGCGGCGGAGCGCGAAGATCGCCACGCCTGCTCCGATGCCGGGTTCCCGACATATTTCGTCAAAGTCGGAACGCGGCTGACGCTGGATGGCGACATCCGTCGTGCTTTCGTCGACGGGTTCGCCGACCTCGTCGCGACTATCCAGCCACCGATCCTGAAGTTCATCACCCATCCGCTTACGCTTGAGCGCAGCTATGAGGGTAGGGACATGCCCATCCTGTCCTTCGATATCCTCGACGGTGCGGACTACATCGAAATCACCTGCTCGCCCAAGGCGCTTGGTTCCGGGCGCTGGGCCGACCTGAAGGTGTTCAGCTACCCGAAGATCGCCGAGATCGAGGAATACTTCATGCAATGCGTGCTGGCGGCCGGCTCGCAGCATTGTCCGCCGGTGGTGATCGGCATGGGCATCGGCGGTTCTTTCGACCACGCGGCCAAGATGGCCAAGCGCGCGACGTTGCGCAGGATCGGCAGCGTTCACGACGACCCGATGGTCCGTGACATGGAAACGCGCCTCCTGGCTGCCGTCAACAGGACCGGCTTCGGACCGATGGGCACGGGGGGCGATACCACCGCGCTCGCCGTCCACGTCGATTATGCACATGGGCACGGGTTCGTGCCGGTCGCCGTCTGCTTCAATTGCTGGATCAACCGGCGCACCACCCTGCGGATTGCCGACGACGGGACGGTAACGCGAGTTGAATAGCGCCGCAGATAATATCCGCCGTCTCACGCTGCCGCTTTCACGCGTCGAGGCGAAGAGCCTCATGGTAGGCGAAACCGTCCTGCTCGACGGTGAGGTCGCCGCGACGGCAGGACTCCCGGCGCACCAACGCCTGCTCGAAGCGCTCGACGGCAAACGGCAGATGCCGTTCCCGCTCGCTGGCGGCGCCATGTTCCATCTTGGCAGTTCGTGCCGCGAGGAAGCCGGCCGTTGGTTGCCAAATTATGTGAACCCCACGACCTCGACTCGGTTCGATGCGTTCATGCCGCGCATCATCCGTGAGCTGCAGCTGACCTCGATAGGCGGCAAGGGTGGTATGGACAACGCTTGCGTGGAGGCAATGAAAGACGCGGGCTGCGTCTATTTCTCCATGCCCGGCGGAGCTTCGCCTTTGCTCAGCAATGGGGTCGCTGAACGTATCGAGACCGGCTGGAACGATCTCATCGAGCAATTCCGCCTTTCGCGGTTCCGCCTCGACGGTTTCGGCCCGGTGACGGTCGCCATCGATGCGCATGGCCACTCGATTTATCACACGCTGCAGGAACAGGCGGCGAACCGTCTGCCGGACATCCTGAAAGGTCTGGAAGAAGCCCGTCGTTCGATCGACTTGCGACGACGCTAGCCGGCCAATCTCAAATCGGGTGCGATGCGGATGGCATGGGCCTGAAGATCGAGCGCATGGTCGACGGTCAGCATCTCACGGTTACAACGATTTTGCCGATCTGCTCATTTCGGTCGAGCATGGCGTGGGCAGCGGACATATGGTCGAAGTCGAAGACTTCGTGGATGCGTGTGGCGATCGTGCCGGTCTCGATCAGGGGCCAGACCCGGCTGACGAGTTCGCACGCTATGCGGCCTTTGTACTCTGCCGGGCGCGGGCGCAGTGTCGATCCCGTCAGGGTCAGCCGCCGGCGTACCAGGGCGCGCGTGTTGACTTCCGACACCTCGCCAAGATGGCTGGCCAACAACACCAGACGGCCGTCGAAGTCGAGCAGGTCGAGTTGCTGTTGCGTGTAGGGCCCGGCCTGACCGTCGAGCACCATATCCATGCCCTTGCCGCCCGCCGCAGCACGGATCTGGTCCGGCCAGTCAGCATCGTGGTAGTCGACGGCTGCCTTCGCGCCAAGTTCCAGGCAGACCGCGCGCTTTTCCTCGGTTCCGGCAGTGGCATAGGTTTCCGCCTGGAAGAGATGACGCGCGATCTGCAGCGCGGCGATGCCGACGCCGCTGGTGCCGCCCTGAACCAGCAGGTGCTCGCGATGGCTAAGGCGACCGAGCCAGACGACATTGTTCCAGGCGGTGAAGAAGACTTCCGGCAATGACGCGGCCTCAACCATGCTCAGGCCTTTGGGGATGGGCATGGCCTGCACGGCGGGAACACAGCAGAATTCCGCGTAGCCGCCGCCGTTCGCAAGAGCGCAGACCTTCATGCCGAGCAGCGCCTCGTCAACGCCGGCGCCGATAGCCTCGACTGCCCCGGCGATATCGAGCCCGGGCAGATCGCTGGCATTTGGTGGTGGAGGATAGAGGCCCCGGCGTTGCTGGACGTCGGGCCTGTTCAGGCCGATGGCCTCCACGCGGACAAGGATTTCGCCGTCCGCTGGAACCGGCTTTTCCCTATCCACGATTTCGAGGACTTCCGGGCCGCCCGGGCGGGTTATCGCGATCGCCTTCATCACGAAGCGCTTACGCCTCGCTCCATCCGAGCGGACCAGTCCGCGCCGTCGAGCGCGTTGCGGGGTGCGGCGCCTTCGGCTGCGGCGACTGCATCGCGCGCTTTTGTCAGTTCCGCGGAACCTGATGAAATCAGGGCGCGCATGGTGTGGGGCGTGGGGCCAAGGACCGCCGCTTCATAAGCATCGGCCAGTGCGATCGCCTCGCTGTCGGAAACGCGCGGGATCCGTACGGGCTCGCCTTTGGGGTGGATGGTGTCAAACTTCATGAATGTTTACTCCAGCCCTTAAGCTCAAACATCTTTGCGGTGCATTCAAAGGCGGTGGCGGACCGTTCCGACAGGCGAAATCCGGAATGCAGCGGCATCTGCCCAAGGCGGCGCAGTCGAATTGCGAAAATCCGCGCCCGTCGCTCCTTGGCGGTGTTGGAAAACTACCTTCCGGCTTCGGCCAGCGGATCCAGTCCTTTGCCTACAACCGTCGAACCCTCGGTTTCCTGGAAAGGTCGGGTTGACGGCAGTTCGACATCTTATTGTTTATAAGGATCAGACAATGGCGCGCAGTTGTTCGGAGCCGGCCTCGGTGCCGCGCAGCCTTTCGGTATCGGCAGTGATCTGTGCGCTCACCTGCTTCAGCTTGACCGCATAATCGCGAAACAGTTCGTGAGACTTGATGGCAGAGCGAAAAAACGTCATGCCGAGAGTGGCCCGTACCCTGCCGTCAAGAAAAATCGGCACCGCGAGCGTGTTTGAATTCCGCGGCTCGGCGCGAGTGTCGCGCAAGGCGTAACCGGCGCGGCGAATGGATTTGACCAGCATCTTCAAATAGTCCTTGTCGGCGGCGATCTTCGACGCCATCGGGTCCTCGCTGCGCGCCGCGATCTTGGCAAAAGATTCGATTTCCTCGTCGTTGCAAAAAGCGAGATAGGCGCGTCCGAGCGCTTTCGTGAACAGGTTGAGATGCATGTTGATCGTGGAATGGAAGGGGGACATGGGACTGTCAGGTACAGTCGAGAGGCGCACGACCATGGAGTTGGCGTCGAGGACCGCGATCGATACCGGCCAGTGCAGTTGACGCGTAAGCTGAATCGCCCACGGACGACCGGCTTCGATAAAGAGCGGATCGCCGTGATATCCGCTCGATAGCGAACTGACGAGCGACGTCAGTTGATATCCCGAATGGCGCTCGTCGTTGATGACATACCCGGCGCGCACCATAGTCTTGAGGAAACGCACGAGTGTCGGCTTGGGCAGGCCCGTATCGCGATAAAGGTCCAGAATGGTCGAGTTGGGCCTCCGGTTCATGCAGGACAGGATTTGCAAGGTTCTCTCGGCCGCCCGGATATATCCGCCGTCTTCTTCCTGGGACAAGCCGCGTTCCTTCCGTCAGCCAATTCAGAGATCTGTGAGGCAAGCATAGAAGATGAGCTCGCGAAGGCGCAAGGCGTTAAGGCCGTGCCTGCCAGGGCTCTCGCGCCCATCAGGAACTGACGAACCAGAAGCCGGCTTTAATTGGTGCAATTGCAAGGCTTCAATCATAGCGGTGGGTCAATCCCGGCGCGCTAAGTCGCTTTGCTCTGAGTCGAGTTGCGAAAAGGCACATCGTGGGTTTGCCGATACCGGTCATCTTCATCGCAAGTTCGGTGGTGATGGAGATTTCTTCCGGTCCCGCGCGCACGAGATCGGCATCCTGCAAAACGGGATCGTCACGCGCGGTCCCGCTTTGAAGTTATGAGGATCATTAGTACGGCAGCTCGGTCTGGCTGTCGCCGACGGGCAGGATGAAGATCATGCTTTGGCGCTGGGTCAGCTCAATCGGCATGATGTCGAAGGCGAGCAATCCGCCCCCATTATTGCCCTTGCGGGGCCAGATGGTACCGATCTCTTTCGGCTTTCCGAATTGGTCTCGTCCCTCAGTGTCTGTACCTTCCTCGGTGCGGCAGCCGTTGCGATAGGATTTCGGCTTTTGGCGGCTACAAGATCGCCCGCAATGACCGGTTTGAAGGCGCCAAGCGGGCATTCGCCAGCGAAGGCTATCGTCGGCTTTTGCTCAGAACTGCCAGTATTTTACCCATATGAAACCCATCACGATCTTCCGCGCTTGAGGGCCAAAAGCCATCCTTCAATCTTTTGATTTCATTGGATAAAAATGGTGCCCAGGGGCGGAATCGAACCACCGACACGCGGATTTTCAATCCGCTGCTCTACCAACTGAGCTACCTGGGCCTGTCCGGGAAGCGGTTTGACGCCGCTTGCGGAAGCTTTGCCGGGCGTTGCGTACCCTCGAAAGCGCGTGGGTTATAGCACGAGAATCCGGCCTGTCCAGCGCTGCCGAGCCGATTTTCCACGATGCATGAAAGACCGCTCCGGCCGCCGTACCATGGGTTCCGCGTGAGAAATTCGTGCCGGTCCACGCCGGGATGCTCGCGCTTGATATCGATGGTGGAAAAGCAATCGTCGCGGAGATGATTCAGCAGCCTGGCGGCTTGGAGAAACGGGGGCAGCGGACAGCCACAGCCAGCCTACTCCTCGGCTGGTTTTGACGCGGTTCCGTCCTCGTCGTCCTCGTCGTCGCGCACCGGGATGGCGTAGGCGCCCTTCAGCCAGCGGTTGAGATCGACGTCCTTGCAGCGCGGCGAGCAGAACGGATAATTTTCGCGCGTCGAAGGCTTGCCGCATTCGGGGCAGGGGCGGCGTGGCCTCAACGGGGTTACGGCGCTGTCTTTGCTGATCATGGTCTTGCCATGCCGTTTCCGTGTCGGTCAGGAAAGGCGGCTGGACGGCCAGCCGCGGTGGATGTCGAAGCCTTCGCCCGCCAGCAGGGCCACCGCTTCATACAGCGGCAGGCCCACGACATTGGTGAACGACCCGACCATCTTGACGATGAAGGAACCGGCGAAGCCTTGCGCGGCATAGCCGCCGGCTTTGCCGCGCCATTCGCCCGACGCGATGTACATGTCGATCTCGGCGCGCGGCAGCCGCTTGAAGCGCACCCGTGTCTCGACAAGACGCTGCCGCACCTTGCCGCCTGGCGCAATCAGGCAGACGCCCGTGTAGACCCGGTGCGTGCGGCCGGACAGCAATTGCAGCGAGTAGGAAGCGTCGTCGATCGTTTCCGCCTTGGGCAGGATGCGGCGGCCGACCGCCACCACCGTATCGGCGGCAAGCACGAAGCCCGGCTGGTAGCCGGCCTCGCCCATCAGTGAAAGCAACGCTCTTTCGGCCTTTTCCTTCGCCAGCCGCTTGGCGAGCGAGCGCGGATGTTCGGCCCGCAGCGGTGTTTCGTCTATGTCGGTTGGCAGGATCCGGTCCGGCTCGATGCCGGCCTGCTGCAAAAGCTCGATCCGGCGCGGGGAGGCCGAGGCAAGCACAAGCTTCTGCGAATTGGCCATCGCGATTCCAGCCGGAACGGACGCGTTACTTGAAACGATAGGTGATACGGCCCTTGGTCAGGTCGTAGGGGGTCATTTCGACCAGAACCTTGTCGCCCGTCAGTACACGGATGCGGTTCTTGCGCATGCGGCCGGCTGTATGGGCGATGATTTCGTGTTCGTTTTCGAGCTTCACGCGGAACATCGCGTTGGGCAACAGTTCCGTCACGACACCCGGAAACTCGAGGACTTCTTCCTTCGGCATTCGAACCCTTTGGTTTGGATTGGTTTCCAGCGACCCGGCTGGAATTGGCGCGGAACCTATATGATTATAGTGGCTTTGTGAACACGCTTAATCGGCCTCGCCGCCTGCCACCGCAGAAAGGAAGCGGGCGGCGATCCGCGCCTTCAGCCGCTCGCGCACATCGCGGTAGGACGCCATGATCTGATCGCGGGTGCCGCTGGCCGCCGTGGGATCGGGTGTCGGCCAGTATTCCACCTCAACGGCTGCCGAACGGGTCAGTTCGATGGCAGCGTGGTGCGCCTCGGGAGTCAGCGTGATGATCAGGTCGAAATAGTCGTCCTCCATCTCCTCCATGGTTTTCGAATGGTGATTTTCGAGCGAAAGGCCGTCCTCCGCCAACACCGCGTCGACGAAAGGATCACGATCGCCGGTGCGTACACCGGCGGAAGCGACGAAGGTCGCGGAGGGCAGCATGCGCCGCGCCAGCGCCTCGGCCATGGGCGAACGGACCGCATTCATGCGGCACATGAAGAGGATGGATTGCGGGATGCGTTCGCCTGACGCCACGGCTTTCCCGTCACCCGCGCCAGTGAAGGACACAGACCAGCGTGAACAGCCGGCGCGCCGTACCGAAATCGATGTCGATCTTGCCGGCCAGCCGCTCCTTCAGCGTTTGCGAGCCTTCATTATGCAGTCCGCGCCGGCCCATGTCGATGGCCTCGATATGGCTCGGCGTCGAGGAGCGGATGGCGTCGTAGTAACTTTCGCAGATCAAATAGTAGTCCTTGACGATGCGCCGGAATGGGGTCAGCGACAGGATATGGGTGACCACCGTGTCGCCGTCCTCGCGGCTGACCGCGAAGACGAGACGCGAATCCGCCAGCGACAGCTTCAGCCTGTAGGGCCCGCTACCATCGTCATTGACGGGCTGGAAGCTGTTTTCCTCGATCAGGTCGAAGATCGCTACCGCGCGCTCATGCTCGACATCCGGCGTCGATCGGCCGATCGATTCGTCGAGCTCGACATCGATGAGCCTGGCGTTGTTCTGGCCGGAGGGCGACATCGGTGCCTACATGTTCAGCCGGATCGCGACGGAGCGGCCGTGCGCGTCGAGGCCTTCCGCCTTGGCCAGCGCGATGGCCGCTGGCGCCAGGGCGCGAAGCTGGTCGGGGCCGAGCTTCAATATGGACGTGCGCTTGACGAAATCGAGCACCGAAAGGCCGGAAGAGAAACGCGCCGAACGCGCCGTTGGCAGAACGTGGTTGGAACCGCCGACATAGTCGCCGATCACTTCGGGTGTGTGTCGGCCAAGGAATACGGCGCCGGCATTGCGCATCTGCGACAGGAAGCCTTCCGCATTCTCGATGGCCAGCTCGACATGCTCGGCGGCGATACGGTCGACCAGCGGCAAAGCCCGATCGAAATTCTCCACGAGGATCACCGCGCCGAAATCGCGCCAGCTCGCCGCCGCCGTTTCGGCGCGCGAGAGGGTCTTGATCTGGCGCGCGACAGCTTCTTCTACACGGCCGGCGAAGGCCGGATCGTCGGTGATCAGGATCGATTGCGCCGACACGTCGTGTTCGGCCTGCGCCAGAAGGTCGGCGGCGATCCATTCCGGATCGTTGCTGCCGTCCGCCACGACCAGCACTTCGGAAGGGCCGGCGATCATGTCGATGCCGACCGTTCCGAACACCTGCCGCTTGGCCGCTGCGACATAGGCATTGCCCGGGCCGACGATCTTGGCCACCGGCTTGATCGTCTCGGTTCCATAAGCTAGCGCCGCAATAGCCTGAGCGCCGCCGACGCGGTAGATTTCGGAAATGCCGGCGAGATCGGCCGCCACCAGCACCAGCGGATTTACCGCGCCGCCGGAAGCCGGAACCACCATGACGATGCGTTCCACCCCCGCCACCTTGGCCGGCACGGCATTCATAAGAACCGAGCTTGGATAGCTGGCCGTACCGCCCGGAACATAAAGACCGACCGCCTCGATGGCCGTCCAGCGGGAACCCAGTTCGACGCCGGCGGGATCGACATAGCGGTCGTCCTTCGGCCGCTGGCGCTCATGGTGCGAACGGATGCGGTCGCGGGCGAATTTCAGCGCCTCGATGGTATCGGCATCGGCGGCTGCATAAGCCCCGGCGATGTCTTCCCGCGACACGGCAATGCCGACGGCTGAAAGATCGGCCCGGTCGAATGTCTTGGTGTAATCGATGAGCGCGGCGTCGCCTTCGGCGCGGACGCGGGCGATGATTTCGCGCACCGTCGCATCGACATCGGCCGACACTTCGCGCTTCGTTGTCAGGAAGGCGGCGAAGCGCCGTTCGAAACCGGCATCGGACTGGCGGAGCGTGATGGCCATCGCTCAGGCCTTGTGGAAGGGGCGGGACGTGGCCTGCCAGGCACCGCCGAGATCGGCCAGCCGCGCCTCGATGCATTCGACATCGAGCATGATGGCGCCGCCGCCGGAGAAGATCAGTTCGACCAACCCGGACGGCGCCTGCAGCGGCACAAAGCTGACGGCGAGCAGCGACAGCACCTCGTCCGGCTTGTCGCGCGCGATCCCGCTGGTCTTGGCGCCGATGACACGGTCGAAATGCAGCACGCTCTGCCGCCGCTCATTATGCCGGCGGAAGAGGCCGGATTTCACCTCCCAGGCGAAACGGTTCATCGGCAGCACGAAACGCTGCCGCGCCGGCAGATATTCCAGGTCGCCGATCTTCATCACCGCGTCCTGCACATGCGCGGAAATGATGTCGAGGTCCTGTTCGTCGAGGGCGGCTAGCTTGAGTGCGGACATAGGGATTTCGCACCTGCGAAGGTTTCGATCGCCTTTCTGTTAGGCGGTCTTTGCGGGCCGCGCAACCGTGGTGGGCGCAGCCCGGCCTCAACCGATGGCCGTCAGGCCGAAATGCGCTCGATCACCGCGCCACAGCCGGACAACTTCTCTTCCAGCCGTTCGAAGCCACGGTCCAGATGATAAACGCGGTTGACGGTGGTTTCGCCTTCGGCCGCGAGGCCGGCGATGACCAGCGACACCGAAGCGCGAAGGTCCGTCGCCATCACCGGTGCGCCCTTCAGCTTCGACACGCCCTCGACGATGGCCGTCTGGCCGGACAGCGTGATGTGGGCGCCGAGACGGGCGAGTTCCTGCACATGCATGAAGCGGTTTTCGAAGATCGTCTCGGTGATGCGCGACTTGCCCTTGGACATCGTCATCAGGCCCATGAACTGCGCCTGCAGGTCGGTCGGGAAGCCGGGGAAGGGCTCGGTGGTCACATCAACGGGGGAAATGCCGCCGCCGTTGCGTTTGACGCGGATTCCTTCATTGGTCGGCGTGATCTCGGCCCCGGTCTGGCCGATGATATCGAGGGCGGATTGCAGCAGGTCGGGCCGCGCGTTTTGCAGCAGCACATCGCCGCCGGTCATGGCCACCGCCATCGCATAGGTGCCGGTCTCGATGCGATCGGGGATGACGCGCACGCTGGCGCCGGTCAGGCGGTCGACGCCGTCAATGGTGATGGTGGAGGTGCCGGCGCCGTGGATTTTCGCGCCCATGGCGTTCAGGCATTCGGCGAGGTTGACAATTTCCGGCTCGCGCGCGGCGTTCTCCAGCACCGTCTCGCCCTTGGCCAGGGCCGCCGCCATCAGCGCGACATGGGTGCCGCCGACAGTCACCTTGGGAAAGGTGTGGCGATTTCCGACAAGCCGGCCATTTCGCGCCCTGGTGATGACATAGCCGTTGTCGATGTCGATTTCAGCGCCGAGCGACTGCAAAACCTCCAGCAGCAGATCGACCGGGCGCGTGCCGATGGCGCAGCCCCCGGGAAGCGAGACCTTGGCCTCGCCCATGCGCGCCAGCAGCGGGCCGATCACCCAGAACGATGCGCGCATCTTGGACACCAGATCATAGGGCGCAGTGGTGTCGACGATGTCGCGGGCGGAGAAGTTGATGGTGCGCGAATAGCCGCTCGGATTGCCGTTCTGATGGTCGCGCTTGCCATTGACGGAATAGTCGACGCCATGATTCCCGAGAATACGAGTCAACTGCTCCACATCGGCAAGATGCGGCACGTTCTCCAGCGTCAGCGTCTCGTCGGTCAAAAGCGAAGCGATCATCAAAGGCAGCGCCGCGTTCTTGGCGCCGGAGATGGGGATGGTTCCGGCAAGCTGGTTGCCGCCGACAATCCTGATACGATCCATAAAACAACGTCCCCTGGCCGGGTTTTCCGGCTTTAATCGGTTGAGCGTAGATCGGTCCGTCTAAACCATTGCCCGATCCGGTTCAAGAAATAGGATTGCCTGGAGTGATGGCGCAGAGGAACTGCGCAATGTTTTCCGCGCGCGTTGCTCAAAACCGACAGTCTGGGTGTGGAACGGTATCGCCCTAACCATCGCTGCTGTCTTCCGAGGTCTCGATGCCCTCTGGGCGCATGTTTGCCTGTCCGGTCCGGCGCGATCGCACCTGCGCCTTGCGTTTTGCAAGATTGGCGCGCAATTGCTCCGCCAGCCGCGCCTTGCGCTGGTCGCCCTGACTTTTGGGCGCGGTGGCCGCCTTTGATGTCCTGGGGTTGTCGCTCATCGTCCGTTCCCATGCCGCGCAGCAAGAGCCGGCATTATGGCGCGGTCATGTCGCAAACGGCAGCACAAAAGCCCACAACACACAACTTGCGCTCAAGGGAGTGATGTGGCAGAAGCGCCGCGTCCGGAAGCTGCGGTAGCTCAGTGGTAGAGCACTCCCTTGGTAAGGGAGAGGTCGAGAGTTCAATCCTCTCTCGCAGCACCAGTCCATCGTCCACCGATAGCCGATGTACGGCCCAGCGCTGGCCTGCCAACGGGCGGTTGGTTGGTTATCTCGACCCGATCCGGATAAAAGGCCACATGATCTTTGATCGCGGCGACTGCCTCGTGGGGTTTGTCGTATTGCCACACCGCGTTCTCGCCGCCCTTGCCGACGACGATGGTGTAGTACGAGCAGTCTCCTTTATAGGGGCAATGGGTGGTGTGGTCGGTGCGCTTGAGCAGCGGCACATTGACATCTTTCAGCGGAACATAGTGCACAGGCGGATAGTCCGCCTCCTTGAGGATCAGCCCGTCCTTGGTGTCCGCGATGATCTGCCGCGCAAAGGTAACGATGATTCGGTCCGGGTTGCGCTCGATTGTAATGGGATGGTCGGGGCCAGGGTTTTTTACCGCTTTATCCATGCTCAATCTCCACTGTCGTGAGCGACAGTTTCTTACCAACGCCGTCGCTGCTCAATGAATTAAAGAACATTTTCGGCGTCTTCAACAAAATCCAGACGCTTCCCGCTTCAGGCGATCTGCAATCGTGACCAGCCGCCAACGGGCGACAAGAATCTAGAGCAAGGCCTGTTTCGTTGACAAGTAAGGGGTGTTGGCTGCTATTGCGGCCACAATCAAAGCCTGTCCGGAACTTCTCATGACCAATGTCGCCCTGACGGGGCTTGCCCGAGATCTTGCACGACGCGCCGCCGAAGGGCGTCCGGTCCGCATAGGCGTCATCGGTTCGGGGGAGATGGGCACCGATCTTGTGACCCAGGGCATGCTGATGCCCGGCATTTCGGTCTGCGCCGTTTCCACGCGCCGTCCGCATACCGCGCGTGACGCCATTCGCATCGCCTATGGCGACGAGGCCATGGCCTGCGAGGCCGACACTCCCTCAGGCGTCACAGCGGCAATCGAAGCCGGCAGGATCGCCATCACCTCGAACGAAAACCTGGTCACAAATCCGCTGATCGACATTGTCATCGACGCGACCGGCAAACCCGGCGTCGCCGCCGATTTCGACCTGATGGCGATGGAGCACGGCAAGCATCTGGTGATGATGAATGTCGAGGCCGACGTCACCATCGGCTGCCTGCTGAAGCAGGAGGCAGACCGGCTGGGTGTCGTCTATTCGGTCGGCGCGGGCGACGAGCCTTCGTCCTGCATGGAACTGATCGAATTCGCTTCGGCGCTGGGCTACACCATCGTCTCCGCCGGCAAGGGCAAGAACAACCCGCTCAATCACGATGCGGTGCCGGACGACTATCGCGAGGAAGCCGCGCGCCGCAACATGAACCCGCGCATGCTGGTGGAGTTCGTCGATGGCTCCAAGACCATGGTCGAGATGTGCGCCATCGCCAACGCCACCGGCCTCGTGCCGGACGTGCCGGGGATGCACGGACCCAATGTCAACCGCGACGATCTCGCCAAGGTGCTCATTCCGCGCGAGGACGGCGGCGTGCTCGGCCGCAAGGGCGTGGTGGACTATACGATCGGCAAGGGCGTGGCGCCGGGCGTCTTTGTCGTCGTCGAGGCGACGCATCCGCGCATCATCGAGCGCATGGACGATCTGCATATCGGCCACGGTCCCTACTACAGTTTCTTCCGGCCTTATCACCTGACCTCGCTTGAGGTGCCGCTGACCGCCGCCCGCATCGCCTTGTATGGCCGTCCCGACATGGTGCCGCTGCCAAGGCCGGTGGCGGAAGTCTGCGCAGTCGCCAAGCGCGACCTGAAGGCTGGCGACACCTTGGATGCCATCGGCGAGACATGCTATCGCTCATGGACGATGACCGTCGAGGAAGCCCGCGCCAGCCGCGCCGTGCCTGTCGGCCTGCTGGAAGGCGGCAAGGTGCTGAAGCCGGTCCGCAAGGGCGAACTTCTGACCGTCGACAATGCCGCTCCGGACTCGACCACCCGCCTGTTTGCGCTGCGCAAGCGGCAGGACGAGATGCTTTACGGAACTTGATCGTTTCCCTTGTTAGGGATTATTCGCCAAGTTCCATCGATCTGACCCTTGCCGCCTCGACTGCCTCGATCACCAGCGTCTTGAGCCGGTCTTCGCCCATCAAAACCCCGAGCGCCGCCGCTGTGGTGCCGTTCGGGCTCGTCACCTGCTGGCGCAGCGTGCCTGGATCGTCCTTGCTTTCGGCTGCCAGCGACGCCGCGCCATAGACCGTTTGCCTGGCCAGCAACTTAGCTGTTTCCGTAGGCAGGCCGGCTTCCTCGGCCGCGGCCGTCAGGCACTCGATGAAATGGAAAACATAGGCTGGGCCTGAACCGGACACGGCGGTCACCGCATCCATGAGGCTCTCGTCGTCCACGGTTGCCACTTCGCCGCTCGCCGACAGCAGGTCGGCGATGAAGCCTCTCGTTTTCGCTGAAACCAGCGGACTGGGGTATACCACCATCATGCCCTTGCCGATGGCCGCCGGCGTGTTCGGCATGCAGCGCATGACCGGCGTGCGTGTGCCCAAAATCTGCTCGAACGTGGCGACCGGCGTGCCGGCCACGACGCTCAGGAACGTCGTGCGTCCATTGCCGAAATGCTTGTACTCTTCGGTTACCTTGCGGATCACCTGCGGTTTGACCGCCAGAACCACGATTTCGGGGCTTGCGCCGGCGGCGATCGCACTGGCCTCCGAAACTGTGGGGCAGCCGAGGTCCTCAGCGCGTCGGCGCAAGGTTTCGTTCGGTTCGACCACAAGCACGTCTGTAGCCTTGAGCTTGCCGGATTTCAGCCAGCCGCCGAGCATCGCGTAACCCATATTGCCGCAACCGGCGAGAACGAGCCTGATCGTCATAATGTGGTCTCCTGAGCCGAAGCCCTGCTTAGACTTTTGCTTTAACCGCGGGAAGCCCGAACCGAAGATGCGCGGATATGGCTGCTGCTCGCACCGCCTTGTCGGCGGAAAGGATTTGTTAATCACCTTGCGCGGCAACAGCATCTCACTCGGTGTTTTCAACCCAAGATTGCCGGGTCTTAATCAAGGGTTCATTGCGTTTTGCTACCTGCATGAAGTGGATTGAGAGAGATGCATCTGCATTTGGTACTGTTTCCTGTTCCGTCAGCGCGTCGGGCTGACCCGATGTCTGTCATCCTGCTCGTTCAGGATGTGGCGGCGCGCGGCTGTGCGCCTGCTGGGATGATCCCGGGCAACACTGCAACACTTTCCCGGCGGGCTTTTTCATGAACATGCACGCCGTCCACGCTGCCGCAGGCGAAAGGCCCGTCAAATCGATCCTCGGCATCCCCGTTCTCAGCATCGGTTGGGACGAGGCGATTTCGCTGCTCACCGGTCTGCTGCGCGAGCGCCGTTTCACCAAGATCACCTTCCTCAATGCGCACAATGCAAACATTGCGTGTGCGGATCCGGCTTTTGCCGGGGCGCTTGAGGATTTTCTCGTGCTTCCCGATGGCATCGGCGTCGATATGGCGGCGAAGCTTCTTTATGGCGCGCCGTTTCCAGCCAATCTCAACGGCACCGATTTCGTCCCGGCTTTCCTGCAGGCTTCCACCAAGCCGCTGACGGTCGCGTTGCTGGGGGCCTCCCGGGCCAATGCCGAGGCCGCGTCGGAACGGCTTGCCGCAATGACGCCGCAGCACAAGCTCGAAGTCATCCACGACGGTTTCTTCACGCCCACGCAGGAACCGCAGATCATTCAGCGCATCGCCGACCTGCGCCCCGATATTCTCCTGGTCGCCATGGGCGTGCCGAGGCAGGAACTCTGGATCGCCAATCATATCGACGCGCGCCATTGCACCTTGCCGATCGCGGTTGGCGCATTGCTCGATTTCCTCAGCGGCACCGTGCCGCGCGCACCGCTGTGGATGCGGCGCCTGCGGCTGGAATGGGTCTTCCGTCTTCTGGTGGAGCCGGGACGGCTGTGGCGGCGCTATGTGGTGGGCAATCCGTTGTTCCTGTGGCGCGTTCTGAAGCAGAAACTGTCGTCCGGCTCAGGCGCCGTTCGCAAAGAGAGCTGATCGCCACTGCGCTGGCGAAATCCGCTCCGCTGCGCGCCAAAATTCCCGTCATTTTTGATGTGCCAGACCGTTCGCTGCTGGAATCCGGGCAATTTCGGGTTTACGGCATCAAAGGGCGCATTGTCGGGATTGCCGGCGTCGTTTTTCGTGACAATGGCGTTTCGAACCGACTGACCTGCAGGATATCCCATGGCTGAAACTATCGATGGAAAGAGCCTAGCCCTAGAAGTGGTGGCCAAGGTGAAGGCGCTTGCCGCCGATCTCGCGGCGAAAGGCAAGGGCGTTCCCGGCCTCGCCGTGGTCATCGTCGGGGAGGACCCGGCCAGCCAGGTCTACGTCGCCTCCAAGTCCCGTACCGCCAAGGAATGCGGATTTCATTCCGTCCAGCACACGCTGCCGGAGACGACTTCCGAGACCGAACTTCTCGGCATCATCGCAAACCTCAACGCCGACGCGGCCATTCACGGTATACTGGTGCAGCTGCCGCTGCCGGCGCATATCGATGCCGGCAAGGTCATCCAGGCCATCGCGCCGAACAAAGACGTGGATGGCTTCCATTTCGTCAATGTCGGCAAGCTGACCACTGGCGAACTGGCTACGGCTTTCGTGCCCTGCACGCCCGCCGGCTCGATGCTGCTGATCGAGCGCGTGCGCGGCAAGGATTTGTCAGGCCTCAGCGCAGTGGTGCTCGGCCGCTCCAACATTGTCGGCAAACCGATGGCTAATCTGCTTCTGGCCGCCAATTGCACCGTCACCGTCGCCCACAGCCGCACCAGGGACCTGCCGGCGCTCGCCAGAACCGCCGATATATTGGTGGCGGCTGTCGGACGGCCGCAAATGGTCAAGGGCGATTGGGTCAAGCCCGGCGCCACCGTCATCGATGTCGGCATCAACCGCATTCCGGCGCCGGAGAAAGGCGAGGGCAAGACCAGGCTCGTGGGCGACGTGGACTTTGCCGAGACAGCGAAGGTCGCCGGCGCGATCACGCCAGTTCCCGGCGGCGTTGGGCCGATGACCATCGCCATGCTCATGGCCAACACCCTTGTCTCGGCCTATCTCGCAGCCGGTCTGGACAGACCAACTTTCTGACCACGAGGCACCGCTTTGCCGCCATCCTCTCTCTCTGTAGAACAGCCGTTCGCGGGAGGCCCCGTCCAGGGCGGCAGGCAATTCGCCTTCCTTCTGGTAGACAAATTCCCGATGTTCTCGCTGGCGGCGGCGATCGACACGTTTCGGTCGGCCAACCGCCTGCTCGGCCGCGATTTCTATGGCTGGACCACGATCTCTGCCGATGGCGAGGCCGTCATGGCGTCCAACGGCCTGCCGATCAAGATCGACTATTCAGTGGCCGACATTCCGCCGGTCGATATTCTCTTCGTCTCAGTCGGTCTGACCACGGAATTTCCGGGCAAAAGCAAGGTGCTTTCAGCTCTGCGCGGTTGGGGCCGCCGTGGCGGTGCGCTCGGCGCGCTGTCGGTCGGCTCCCATCTTCTGGCCGAGGCCGGCCAGTTGGACGGTTACCGCTGCACCATCCACTGGGAAAACCGCGCCGGCTTCATGGAACGGTTTCCGGACATAAACTGCACTGGCAACGTCTTCGAGATCGACCGCAAGCGCTACACCTGCGCCGGCGGCATCACCTCGATGGATCTGATGCTGGAAATCGTCCGCGGCGATTTCGGCCCTGGCCTGGCAAATGGCGTCGCCAATCAGTTCCAGCATGAGCGCATTCGCTCGGCAGGCGACCGCCAGCGCGTCGGCCCCGAGCGCGACCTGACCGGCAAGTCCGACAAGCTGCGGCGCATCGCCGAGCTGATGTCCGATCATCTCGATGAACCGCTTTCGGCCGTGCAGCTGGCGAAATCGGCGGGCCTGTCCGTCCGTCAGGTCGAACGTCTGTTCCTGCGCCATCTGAAGGTGACGCCCGGCCGCTACTACATGCGGCTGCGGCTCGAACGGGCGCGCGAACTGCTGCGGCAGACCAACATGCCGATCCTCGATGTCGCCATCGCCACCGGCTTTACCTCGCATTCCTATTTCGCCCAGAGCTACCGGCTGCAATTCGGCCGCCCGCCTTCCGAGGAACGGCGCACGACCTATTGATCGCTGGGGAAGTCAACGTTGCATGTTTTAAACAAGTCGCTGCCTTGTCCGCGTCCGGAGGCTCCTTTAGCCTGCGCCGCTGTCAGATGCGGGGATTCGGATGTCGTTGTTCATGAGATCGCTTGCGGCGCTGTGCCTTGCGGCGTTTTACACTTCGGCAGCGTCCGCCGCCGACCGCGTCATCATCGTGCTCGATGCTTCCGGCTCCATGTGGGGGCAGATCGACGGCAAGCCGAAGCTGGAAATCGCGCGCCAGTCTCTGCGCACGGTCTTGCAATCCGTGCCAGGCGATCGCGAAATCGGCCTGATGGCCTATGGCCACCGCGACAAGAATTCGTGCCAGGATATCGAGCTGATCGTGCCGCCGCGCGCAGGCTCGGCCGGGGCCATCGCCTCTGCCGCCGATTCGATGAAGTTCCTTGGCAAGACGCCGCTGACCGATGCCGTCAAGCAGGCCGCCGAGGCGCTGAAGTATACCGAAGACAAGGCGACGGTCGTTCTCATCACGGATGGTCTTGAAACCTGCGAGGGCGACCCGTGCGCGCTGGGCCGGGAGCTGGAGGCGGCCGGCGTCGATTTCACCGTCAACGTCGTCGGCTTCGGCCTGACGGATGCAGAGGGCAAGCAGGTCGCCTGCCTCGCTGAAAGCACCGGCGGCAAATACATCCAGGCGTCCGACGAGAAGTCTTTGCAGCAGGCGCTGGCCGAAACGGTCTCTGCGCCGAAGCAGGCGCCATCCACGCCGCCGGCCTCTTCACCAGCACCGGCGCCGGCGTCTGAATCCGCTCCGGCTCCGGAACCTGTTCCGGAGGCACAGAAACCGGAGTTCAACTTCCTGCCGACAACCGTTTTTTCTGCCGGTGGCGATCCGGTGACGGATGGCAACGCCTATGAAATCTACAAGGCCAAGGACGACGGCTCGCAGGGCGAGTACCTCACCACGGAATATGGCGCCTACAAGGGTGACCTCGACCCCGGCGACTACCTCGTCGTCGCCCGCAATGGCGAGGCGAAGGTCGAGCAGAAGCTCAAGGTCGAGCCGGGGCAGGTTTACAAGCAGGTCTTTGTCCTCAATGCCGGAACGCTGGTGATACGGCCGCGCGCAAGCCAGGGCGCTGAAATCAATGTCAGCGCCCGCGTCGATTTCGCTTATCCCGGCGGCACCACCACCACCTATGGCGAAACGAAGATCGTCGTGCCGGCCGGCGAGCAGAAGGTCACTGTCGGCATCGGGCAGGGCAACGCGACGGAGACCGTGCAGCTTGCGGCCGGCCAGACGGTGGAGAAGGATATCGTCGTTGGCGTCGGCCGCGTCGTCATCAACGCGTTCTATGCTCTGGGCGGCGACAAGATCGAGATGCCGGGCCTCGCCTTCCAGATCGTCAAGGCCCAGAAGAAGACCGACGGCACCCGCCAGGACGTCGAGCATTCCTACGGGCCGGACAGCACATTCGACCTGCCGGCCGGCGATTATGTCGCCGTCGCCACCGCCGACCTTGCCAGTGTCGAGCAGCCCTTCAACATTCGTGTTGGCGAAACCAAGGAGGTCGAGGTGGATATGAATGCCGGCGTGCTGTCGATCAGCGCTCCCGGAGCTTATTCGATCGAGATCGTCGCCGCGAAAAAGGATATCCAGGGCAATCGAACGTCGCTGGGATTGAACTATGGCGACAAATGGAACCAGACAATGAAGGCGGGCGACTACGTCGTCATTCGTCACCAGCCTGACAATGGCGGCGAGCGGGAAAGACCGGTTACGGTCAGGCCGGGCGGCCGGGCCGAAATCACCGTTCAGTAAGGCGGCGTTTCATGAAAAAGGGCGTTGCGAGGCGCCCTTTTTGCCGGGGATCAGCTCTCAGACGTTGCCGAACGCGCTCGCTCCATGGTCGGCGCGCGCGGCCAGTTGCCGGAAGCCTGCGAACAGATCGCGGCCCATGCCGAACTCGTTGCCGCTCAGATCGGCGCTGGCCGGATGGCGCAGGGCGAAGTCGCCCGCCGGCACCAGCACTTCCAGCGTGCCGGCCTCGCCGTCCAGCCGGATGATGTCGCCTTCCTGGATGCGGGCGATGGGTCCGTCTTCCAGCGCCTCGGGCGTTACATGGATCGCCGCCGGCACCTTGCCGCTGGCGCCCGACATGCGCCCGTCCGTCACCAGCGCAACGCGCTGACCACGGTCCTGCAAGATGCCGAGCACCGTGGTCAGCTTGTGCAGTTCCGGCATGCCGTTCGCCTTCGGTCCCTGGAAGCGGACAACCGCGACGAAATCGCCGGTCAGTGTTCCGGCCTTGAACGCGTCGTTCAGTTCCTGCTGGCCGTGGAAGATCTTTGCCGGCGCCTCGACGACGCGGCGCTCCGGCTTGACGGCGGAGGTCTTGATGATCGCATGGCCGAGATTGCCGTTCAGCACCTTCAGTCCGCCAGTCGACTGGAATGCCTTGGTGTAGGGCACGAGAACCTTCTCGTCGCCGCTTTGCATCGGCGCTGGCTGGCGCGCCACCGCGCCGTCCGCGCCCAGTGTCGCCTCGACCGTATAGTGCCGCAGGCCTTCGCCCCATATGGTCTGCACGTCTTCATGCAGAATACCGGCGTCGAGCAGTTCGCGGATCAGGAACCCCATGCCGCCAGCGGCATGGAAGTGATTCACGTCAGCCAGCCCGTTCGGATAGACGCGCGCCAGAAGCGGCACGGCTTCGGAAAGGTCGGAGATGTCCTGCCATGTCAGCTTTATGCCAGCCGCCGCCGCCATCGCGATCATGTGGATCGTGTGGTTGGTCGAGCCGCCGGTGGCGTGAAGGCCGACCAGACCGTTGACGATGGAACGTTCGTCGATCATGCGGCCGACCGGTATGTAGTCGTTGCCGAGGGCGGTGATCGCCAGCGCGCGCTTGGTCGCCTCGCGGGTCAGCGCCTCGCGCAGCGGCGTGTTCGGGTTGATGAACGAAGCGCCGGGCGTATGCAGGCCCATGATCTCCATCAGCATCTGGTTGGAGTTGGCGGTGCCATAGAAGGTGCAGGTGCCGGGGCCGTGATAGGATTTCGATTCCGCTTCGAGCAGTTCTTCCCGCCCGACCTTGCCCTCGGCATAAAGCTGACGCACGCGCGCCTTTTCGTCATTCGGCAGGCCGGTTGTCATCGGCCCGGCGGGAACGAAAACAGCCGGCAGGTGCCCGAAGGTCAGCGCGCCGATCAGAAGGCCGGGCACGATCTTGTCGCAGACGCCGAGGAATATGGCCGCGTCGAACATGTTGTGCGAAAGCCCGACGGCGGTCGCCATCGCGATCACGTCGCGCGAGAACAGCGACAGTTCCATGGCTGGCTGGCCCTGGGTGACGCCGTCGCACATGGCCGGCACGCCGCCCGCCACCTGGGCGATGCCGCCCGCCTCGGCCGCAGCCTGCTTGATCAGCGCGGGGAACGTCTCGAACGGCTGGTGCGCCGAAAGCATGTCGTTATAGGCGGTGATGATGCCGATGTTGGGAACGCGGTCACCGCCCAATGCCACCTTCTCCGAAGGGCTGCACACGGCAAAGCCATGGGCGAGGTTGCCGCAGGACAGAACGGCGCGGTTGGCGACCTGGCTCGACGCCTCGGCGATACGGCCAAGATAAATCTCTCGCGTCGGTCTGGAGCGTTCCCGTATACGGTCCGTGATGGCTTCGATGTCACGTCTGGCGGTCATGGCTATGGTCCTTGTCGGGCCTCGCCACAGGCAGGGCCCGTTTGGTCGGTCAGGGCGCCCAGAAAACCTGGACGGTTCGGGGCGAAGCTTCGATAACGGCGCGGATGGGCTTGATCTCGCCCGCTCCCATGACCGTCTCGAACACCTCGCGTTTCTCCTCCCCTTCGATATGCAATGCGAGAAAACCGGCGGCGACGATCGGTGCAAGCGACAATGTCAGTCTCGGCTCGCCAGCGCTTTGCGCCTGGACCGGCATGACGAACTCCCCCGATGCGGGGTCCAGCAAGACGTCAAGATGCTCCGCGTCGGGAAAGAATGAGGCGGTATGGCCATCGGTTCCCATGCCGAGCACGACGGCGTCGAAGGGCAGGGGTAGTTTGTTGATCGTTGCGCCGGCCTCGGCCGCCGCTACGGCGACATCTTCGTCCGCGTGGTAAAGCGGCACGAAGCGCGCTGCCGCTGCCTTGTTCTGCAAAAGGTTCGCCGCGACCAGCGCAGCGTTCGAACGCGGTGAGGTTGGCGGCACGAACCGCTCGTCCACCAGCGTTACCGTGACCTTGCTCCAGTTGATGTCGACTTTGGAAAGGGCGGTGAAGAACCGGCCGGGCGTGCTGCCTCCGGAAACCGCGAGTACGGCTCCGGCCTTGCTGTCAACGGCGGCCTGCAACAAACCGGCGATACGCGTTGCAAAGGCCTCGGCGAGGCTTTGCCGGTCGGGGAAGGCATTCCATTGATAAGTTGCGGACATCCCTTCAGGTGCTTTCGTGCCAGGTGCGGCCGTCGCGTTCGATCAACGCGATGGAGGCGGACGGACCCCAGGTTCCGGCTGTATAACCCTGCGGGTCCTGGCCGTTCTGCTCCCAGGCATGCAGGATGGGATCGATCCACGTCCAGGCTGCTTCCACCTCGTCTCGGCGCATGAACAGCGTCTGGTTGCCCCGGACGACGTCCATGACCAGCCGCTCGTAAGCCTCCGGCGCGCGACCCTGGAAGGATTGCGCGAAGCTCATGTCCAGCGGAATCTGGCGCAGCCGCATACCGCCCGGGCCGGGATCCTTGACCATCAGGAACTGCTTGACGCCTTCGTCCGGCTGCAGGCGGATGACGAGCTGGTTGGGATTTACGTTGCCCGCGCTCTCGCCGAAGATCGAATGCGGGATCTGCTTGAACTCGATGACGATCTCGGACACGCGGGTGGCGAGCCGTTTGCCGGTGCGCAGGTAGAAAGGCACCCCGGCCCAGCGCCAATTGGCGATTTCAGCCTTGATGGCGACGAAGGTTTCGGTGTTGCTGTCGTTGCCGAGCTCCTCGACATAGCCCTTTACCGGTCCGCCGGCGGAAGCACCGGCGCGGTATTGGCCGCGCACCGTCGATTTCGGCGCCTCGTTGCCGTTCAGGCGCTTCAGCGCCCGCAGCACCTTGAGCTTTTCGTCGCGGACCGCGTCGGCCTCCATCGAGGCGGGCGCTTCCATCGCCACCAGGCAAAGAAGCTGGAGGATGTGGTTCTGCACCATGTCGCGCAGCGCTCCGGCCTTGTCGTAATAGGTGACGCGGTCCTCGAGCCCCACGGTTTCCGCCACGGTGATCTGGACGTGGTCGATATGGGCGGAATTCCAGAGCGGCTCGTAGAGCATGTTGGCGAAGCGAAGCGCCATCAGGTTCTGCACCGTTTCCTTGCCGAGATAATGGTCGATGCGGAAGATCTGGTGTTCGTGGAAAGCCTCGCCGACGAGGTCGTTCAGCGCGCGGGCCGAATCGAGGTCGCGGCCGATCGGCTTTTCCAGAATGATGCGGGAATTCGCCGTCACCATGCCGTGTTCCTGCAGCCGGTGCGAGATGTCCCCGAACAGCGACGGCGCGACGGCCAGATAGAAAGCGCGGATGCGGTCGCTGTCGCCAAGCGCCTGCTTCAGATCGCCGAAACCCTCGCCGCTCCGCGCGTCGGCCGAAACATAGGAAAGACGCGCCAGCAGCTTGTCCAGCTCGCCGGCGTCGATGTCTTCAGCCTTCACATGCTGGGTGATGGCCTGTTTCGCGAAGGCCCGGAATTCCTCGTCGCTCATCCTGGTTCGCGAGGTGCCGATGATGCGCGTCGGCTCGGAAAACTGGTGGTCGCGCTGGCGGTAGTAGAGGGCGGGCAGAAGCTTCCGCTCCGAAAGGTCGCCGGTGCCACCGAAGATGATGAAGTCGAAAGGCTCTACGGGAATGATCTGACTGGTCATGCGCTGCTTGTTCCAAACCGTCCGGTTTTCCGGCGGATATAATCTAATCGATTTAAATTTGCCAGCCCAATTCGGCTGTTTCTCGCTTGCACGTCATCGTTTGCTTGCGCCACGGTGTCACATCAGCCGCTCATTATTGGACCAATGTGGACAGGGAATGACGCGCAATAGTCTTCAGTGCTTGCGCCGGCAACACAGATGTCGGATGCAGGAAGCTAAAGGGAGCAGATACCGCGATGGACGTGCATCTTTCGACGACGGTCGCCGAAGGCGTTGCTTTCCGGCAGTTGATCGGCGGCAAGGCCGTCGATGCTGGGTCCGGCGCGCGCATCGACGTTGTTTCGCCGTCGACCGGACAGGTCTTCGCCTCGATACCGGCCTCGGATGCCGCCGATGTCGACCGCGCGGTCAAAGCCGCACGCACGGCATTCGACAGCGGGCCGTGGCCGAAAATGTCCGCGGTCGAACGCGGACGTCTGCTCACCCGCCTCTGCCAACTGGTGGAAAAGAACGGCAGCGAACTGGCCGCGCTCGAATCGCGCGACACCGGCAAGCCGCTCCGGCAGGGGCGGGCGGATGTCGTCGCCACGATGCGCTACTACGAATTCTACGGCGCCGCCGCCGACAAGATCCACGGCACCACCATTCCGTTCCTCGACGGCTACACGGCGCTGACGTTGCGCGAGCCACATGGCGTCGTCGCCGGCATCATCCCGTGGAACTACCCGCTGCAGATTCTCGCCCGCGTGGCTGGCGCGGCGCTGGCCATGGGCAACACGCTGGTGGTGAAGCCCGCCGAGGACGCTTCGCTGACCACGATCCGCATGGCGGAACTGGCTCTGGAAGCAGGATTTCCGGAAGGCGTCTTCAACGTCATCACCGGCTATGGACGCGACGCGGGCGCGGCGCTGTCCGCTCATCCGTTAGTCGACTATGTCACCTTCACGGGTTCCACCGGCACCGGCACGGCCATCCAGCAGGCCGCGGCGCAGAACAATCACGGCGTCACTATGGAGCTCGGCGGAAAATCACCGCAGATCGTCTTTGCCGATGCCGATATCGAGAAGGCCGCGCCGGTTCTGGTCAACGCCGTCATTCAAAATGGTGGGCAGACCTGCTCGGCAGGCAGCCGCATTCTCATCGAGCGCCGCATATATGACGATCTCGCCGCGATGCTGGCGACGCGCTTTTCGGCACTGGTGGCGGGGCCGCACGATGCCGACCTCGATCTCGGCGCGCTCGTCAACAGCAAGCAGAAGGCGCGTGTCGCAGCCATGGTTTCCCAGGCCGAAGCAGCTGGCGCGCAGATCCTGGCTCGGGGCACGGTTCACAAGGATGCGCCCTCCGGCGGATTTTATTTCGCGCCCGCCTTGTTCGGCGGCGTCGATCCTGCCTCCGCATTGGCGCAGGAGGAGGTGTTCGGCCCCGTCCTGGCGCTGTTTCCCTTCGACGGTGAGGAGGAAGCGATCCGCCTGGCCAACGGCACCGACTACGGCCTCGTGGCCGGCATCTGGACGAAGGACGGCGGCCGCCAGCATCGCGTCGCCAAAAGCGTGCGGGCCGGGCAGGTGTTCGTCAATGCTTATGGCGCGGGCGGCGGCATCGAACTGCCGTTCGGCGGCTTCAAGCGGTCCGGCCACGGACGCGAGAAGGGCTTCGAAGCGCTCTACGACATGTCCGCCACCAAGACGGTGGTATTCCATCATGAGTGAAGTCAAACAAGCGGCGAGGATCGGATGCGTCTGAAGGACAAGGTTGCAGTCATAACCGGAGCGGCATCGGGTTTTGGCGAAGGTATGGCCCGGCGTTTCGCCGAGGAGGGCGCCAGGGTTGTGATCGCCGACCTCAACGGCAAGGCCGCGGAGCGCGTGGCCGGTGAGATCGGCAAAGCCGCCATCTGGACGCAGACCGACGTTTCCCAGCGCGCCGAGTTCGACGAGATGATCGCCGCGACGCTGGATGCGTTCGGCCGCGTCGACATCATGGTCAACAATGCCGGCTACACCCACCGCAACGGTGATCTGCTTGAGGTCGATGAGGCGACGTTTGATCTGGTCACCGCCGTCAACATGAAGGCAATCTACCACTCGACGCTGTGCGTGGTGCCGCTGATGGAAAAGCAGGGTGGCGGCGTCATCCTCACCACGGCATCGACGGCAGGCCTCAGGCCGCGGCCAGGACTGACCTGGTACAACGCCTCCAAGGGCTGGGCGATCACCGCGACGAAGTCGATGGCGGTGGAACTCGCGCCGAAGAAAATCCGCGTCAACTGCCTGTGTCCGGTGGCGGGTGAGACCGCGATGCTTGAAAAATTCCTCGGCGCCGACACACCGGAAATTCGGGCGAAATTCCGCGCCTCGATTCCGCTCGGCCGGCTGTCAACGCCACTCGACATCGCCAACGCGGCCCTCTGGCTTGCATCCGACGAAGCAGCCTTCATCACCGGCGTCGCGCTGGAGGTGGATGGCGGTCGCTGCATCTAGGTTTTTGGCGGCTTTGTCGATTTCAGCTGGGGTTTTCAACGGGGCGCGTTGCGGTTCTTCGCCAGCGCGCTTCCGCACCAGTCTTCCAGCGCTTTGCGGATCGCTACATCGGGCGCGCCATTTCGCGTAAACGCCCACCAGGTCTGGGCGCCAAGCCAGACGCTCGCCATCTGCCAGCCCAGGCGCTCGCCTTCCTGAGCGGCGTCGAGGCGTCTTCCCAGGATGTTGGCGAGACGCGTTCCCCAGTCAGCCCCTCTCGCGCGCAGGACTGGATTGCGGATGTCTTCGCGCAGCAGAAGCAGGCCGTCGGTCGCGTTTTTCTCGGCGGCCTCAGGCGGCATCAGGCGGAGCAGGATACGGATCGCGCCGTCCGGTGTCAGCGGTTCTTCCGCGTCCGCGTCCGCGGTTTCGGCATCCAGCCGATCCCATGCGCGCAATAGCGCCGCCTCGAGCAGAGCATCCCGATTACCGTAGCGTTGCACCAGCGTTGCTGGCGAAAGCCGGGCAGCTTGTCCCGCGCGGGCGAAGGTCAATCCCGCCGGGCCGGTTTCGGCAATCAGGTCCAGTACAGAATCCAGCGCTGAATCGTCGGAAATGCTCTTGGTTCGTCCCATGGTCTAATATAAATGAATATTCGTTTATATTGCAAGGAGCATGATCAGTGGCCAAAATCCTGGGGTATATCGCCGTCAGCCTGGATGGCTTCATTGCGACGAAAGATGACAGTCTGGATTGGCTGTTCAAGTACGATGACATGGATCTCGGCGAGCACGACTATCGCCTGTTCCTGCAGGGCATCCGTACCGTGGTGATGGGGCGCGGAACCTATGATTTCATCGCGCGCGAACCTGCGCCCTGGGCCTATGGTGACAAGCGGGTTCTGGTCGTCACCTCGCAGCCCATCAGCGACCCGAAAGGTCCAATGGAGGTTAGGGCGGATATCGACGCGCTGATAGCCGAGTTGCGGACGCTGGACGATGGCGATGTCTGGATGCTTGGCGGCGGGCGGTTGCAGATGGCTTTCCTGGAACGCGGCGCGCTCGATGAAATTGAAATCTACGTCATCCCCGAGATGCTTGGGGGCGGAAGGCCGCTCTTTCCGGCAACCGGCTTTACGGCCAGCCCCACGCTGGTCAGCGCGCAATCGATGCCGAAAGGGGGCGTCCGGCTGCACTATCGTTTCGGTGCAGCCTAGCGAATTGGAAGGTAGGGATTGCGCCGCTCTTATCCGCCGGTGCGCACGAAGCTTTTGTAGATCCAGCCGCGCTTGCCCTTGTAGATCACCTGGCACCACTGGTTGCAGGAAAGCACCTCGACGGAGGTTTTCGCCGGGATCGTGCCGATAGCGGAAGCGCCTTTCTTGGGACCGCTGCGCATGGTCACGCCGCGCAATATCTGTCCGCTCTTGCCGTCTGTTTCCGCCTCTGCCTTCTCGGTATTCGCTTGCTTGGCAGGCGTCTTTGGCCTCGGCGTCGGTATGGCTGCTGTTTCGGCCCCGTCCGGATGGGCCAGCTTCTCCGCCGCCTGGCCGGCGTCGCCCTTGTCGGACGAATTCGCATAGGCGAGTTCCTGGTCGGTGTCGCCCTGTTCCGGTTCTGCGTCGCGCGCTGTCGCGACGACGGCGCTTTTGGCCTCCTCGTCGATGGGACGCGGGGCTTTGACGCCGGAAGCAGCCACAACGGGTTTTGCGACTTCGGCCGATGCGGTCTTGCTGAGCGTAGAAGGAGGCGTTTTCGCAGGTATTGCGGCGACATCGGCCGCTTGTGGCTTGCCCGCCACGATGGCGGGCTTTGCAACTGAAGCGAATTCAGTGGTTTGCGCCGGCTTGGGATCGGCAAAGGCCTGCCGTTCGCCGCTTGGCATGGCAAACCAAAGTGCACCGCCGGCAACACCGAGCAGCGCCACGGTGCCGACACCCGCGATGATCAGATGCGACTGCGACTTGATGTCGTGCCAGAGCGACGGCCGCGCGGCATAGCCGTACTGCATCGACAAACGCTGCTGTTTTGGCGAGCCGAAACGGAAAGGCCCCTTCACTTCAGCCACCTCTCAAAAAGGGCCGATGTTCTTCATGCTTAAGGACAAGGTCCTTGAATGTGCATCGGTCCCACAAGCGGGCAATACGCGAAACGTCGCTTTGTATTGCACCCCCGCAACAATTTAAATGATAAATTGTGGCATCTCTGCGCTCTTGGTCGCGAAATCAACATCGAAAACTAGATTCGGTCGCGAAGTGCGTACCAGTTGAGCGCCAGGAAGAGCAGCGGGGCGCGAAGGCGGCGGCCGCCGGGGAAGGCAGGAATCTTCAAATCTTCGATCAGTTTGAGCCGGTCGCGGTTGCCTGAAACGGTTTCTGCGTAGAGCTTGCCGACGAAGTTCGACAGCATCACGCCATGGCCGGAATAGCCGCCCGCCGAGATGACGTTCGGCATCACCTCGCGCACGAAAGGCTTGCGTGGCAGCGTTATGCCGACATAGCCGCCCCAGCCATGGGTGATCTCGACATCTTTCAACGCCGGATAGAGTTCGCCGATCTGCCGGCGGATATGGATATGGATGTCCTTCGGGTCGTTGACGCCGTAGATTTCGCGTCCGCCGAACAGCAACCGGCCATCTTTCGATTTGCGGAAGTAGCGCACCACGAAGCGGGAATCGTCGACCGCCTCGCCGCCGGGCAGCACGGTTGACTCAGAGCCAAGCGGCACGGTCGCGCCGATGAACGAGCCGATCGGCATGATATGCGCTGCGCTCACCGGCTCGAGATCGCCGCCATAGGCGTTGACCGCAATCAGGCATTTGTCTGCCTTCACCGTGCCTTTCGGCGTCGTCACCCGCACTTTGCCACCAGCGGAGATGATGCCCGTCGATGGGGTATTCTCGAACAACTGTGCGCCGGCTTCGGCGGCAACCCGCGCCGTGCCGATCACCAGCTTGAGCGGATGGATGTGGCCGGTGCCGGTGTCGCGCGTACCGCCGAAATAGCGGTTGGAGCCAAGCCGCTCGGCTGTTTCGGCAGCGTCCATGAAGGCGACATGCGGGTAATTGAAACGCTCCGCCATGATCTCGGCATGCGCCTTGTAATCATCGACATAACGCCGCTTGTGGGCGACCGAGAGCTGTCCCGGTATATAATCGATGTCGATGCCGTTCGCCGACGTGAATTCCAGAAGATGCGCCTTGGCCTCCTCGGCGACGTCGAATAGTGCCCTGGCGCGCGTCAAACCGTAATCGGCTTCGAGTTCCTCGGCCCATGCCCTCTGGCCGGTGCCAAGCTGTCCTCCGTTGCGCCCGGATGCGCCGTCGCCGACCCGGTGCTGCTCCAACAGAACCACGTTGACGCCGGCTTTTGCCAGATGCGCCGCGGCTGACAATCCCGTGTAACCGCCACCAACGATGACGACGTCAGCTGTCTTGTCGCCATCGAGCGCCGCATAGACCGGACGCTCGCCGATACTGTCCTCATACCAGGAACGGCCGGGGGAGATGGGGGATTGATAGGCAATCATAGGCAATCATAGGATGCTGTGGCTTATGCTCCCAGCCCCTTCGCCTTTAGCCAGGCCAGAGAATCTTCAGCCAGTTGCGGCCAACCGCTATCGCAGATCAGGGAATGGCCGCGATCATCATAGCGCTTGTATTCGGTCGAAGCTGACGAGTTTCGATACTGCTTGAACGTCGAACGGGTCAAAACATCCGGAACGGTGTGGTCCAGCTTGCCGGACATCAGTAGCAGCGGACCGCGCTTTGCATTGGCCGTGTCGACCTTTGCCGGTGAGTTTGGAATGAAATTCCCGAGCGCCAATTGGAATAGCGGCCTGGCTGGGCTCGGTATCGTCCACTTGCTATACATCTCGTCGCATTCTTGCTGCGACACCGCATTGGCGAAGCCAAAGCGGAACTGGGCGGGGTTCAGCGACACCGCCCGCTTCGTGTTCGCAGGGTTGCTCAGAAACGCGATGGTGGAGCGGGCCTGCGCTGGGGCAATGGCGAACACGCCTTTGATCTGCCCCGGACAAATGGCGATGGCGGCACGACCCAGATCCTGACCGAGCAGATGCTGGACAATGAATCCGCCGACCGAATGCCCGATCAGGATCGGCTTGCTCGGGAGCTTGCGGATAATGTCGGCATGATGTGTGGAAATCTCCATCAATCCTACACCGGCCTGCTGGTCCGGATGTTTGCGCGCCTCGGCAACGCTGTTGGGGACACCCGGCCATTCTGGCAGTATCGGCTCGTAGCCGGCTTCCCTGAACCGTTCGGCCCAGCCTTCCCAGCTGGAGGAGTGCAGCCACAATCCATGCACGAACATGACCGGTGTGCGTTCAGCTTTTGCCATGTCTATTGTCTCCGATCGACGTTGACTTTTAAACGTTCAGCAGCAGATATTCCCGTTCCCACGGACTGATAACCTCCATGAACGTCTCGAACTCGGCCCGCTTGATGGCGGCGTAGGTCGAGGCGAAGGTGGCGCCCAGCATGGCTTTCAGGTCCTCATCCGCTTCCAGCAGGTCGACTGCCTCCAGAAGTCCGCGCGGCAGGTCGATTTCAGCTTCGTTCGCCGTGGTCAGGACCGGAGGCTCCGCCTTCGTCTTGCCGATCAGGCCGATGAGGCCGCATGCCAGCGATGCCGCCAGAGCGAGATAGGGGTTGGCGTCCGACGAGGGGATGCGGTTTTCCACACGCCGTGCCGATGGATCGGAACGCGGAACGCGGAAGGCCGTGGTGCGGTTGTCGTAGCCCCACTTGTTGTTGACCGGCGCCGAAGCGGCCTGGGTCAGACGGCGATATGAGTTCACGTAGGGCGCGAACATCGCCATGGCGTTCGGCACGTGCTTTTGCATGCCGCCGATGAAATGGAAGAAATCGTCGCTTTCAGAACCATCCTCTTTCGAAAAGATGTTCCTGCCGGTTTTCTTGTCGATGATGGACTGATGGATGTGCATGGCCGATCCCGGCTGTCCCTGGATCGGCTTGGCCATGAAGGTGGCGTATATCTCATGCTTCAGCGCCGCTTCGCGGATCGTGCGCTTGAACAGGAAGACCTGGTCGGCCAGTTCGACGGGATCGCCGTGGCGCAGGTTGATTTCCAGTTGGCCCGCGCCTTCCTCATGGATCAGCGTGTCGATCTCCAGCCCCTGGCTCTCCGAGAAATGATAGATGTCGTCGATCAGTTCATCGAACTCGTTGACGCCGGCGATCGAATAGCCCGCGCCTCCGCCGATGGCGCGGCCGGAGCGCCCCACCGGCGGGGTCAAAGGGTAGTCGGGATCCGGATTCTTCCGCACCAGGTAGAACTCGATCTCCGGCGCCACGACAGGTCTCAGACCGCGCTCGTCGTAGGCCGCTATCACCCGCTTCAGGACGTTGCGAGGCGTGAATTCGACGGCGCGGCCATCCTGATGCACGAGATCGCAGATCACCTGCGCGGTCGGATCGTCTTCCCAGGGAACCTCCGAAAGCGTCGACAGGTCCGGCACCAGCTTCAGGTCGCCGTCGTCTTCCGGGTATTGGAAGCCGTTGCCGTTCTCCGGATAGTCGCCGGAAATCGTCATCATGAACGGCGCCGATGGCAGCGCCAGCGACGTGTTGGAGGTGAATTTCTTCGATGGCATCATCTTGCCGCGGGCCACGCCGGCCTGATCGGGCGTGATGCATTCGATGTCTTCGATACCGCGCCATTCCAGCCAGGCGCTGGCCTCTTTCCAATTCCTCACGCCCCTGTGGTTTTTCACGAAAGCGGGCGTACGGGCTCGCTTCGGGCGGGCTTCCTTCTTTACAGGCGGCATCAATCACCAGACAGGTTGCGGATTTTGAAGTATAGCCGCGCCATCCGGCAGAAGGGAAGCTGGCGAGGCGATTTACGTCGGCGAGCGCTTCATTCCCGCGACAAAACGCATTAGGTCATGATCTGGAAAGACTGGGCTTCGGAATTCGATGAAATCTGGGAATCTGACCACAATCGGCTTCGATGCCGACGACACGCTCTGGCAGAACGAGCAGTTCTTCCAATTCACTGAGAAGCGCCTGACGGAACTGCTTGCCGACTATGCCGGCGAAGAGCATGTTTCGCACCGCCTGCTCGAGGCCGAGAAGCGTAACATCGGTGTCTACGGCTTCGGCATCAAGGGTTTTACCCTGTCGATGATCGAGACCGCCATCGAAGTGACGGAAGGCCGGATCACTGCCGCCGGAATCGCCGAGATTCTGGCTGCCGGGCGCGAAATGCTGGCGCATCCGATCGAGATACTGCCGCATGCGGGCGAGGCGCTGGAGGCGCTGGCCGGAACGTATCGGCTCGTGCTCGTGACCAAGGGCGACCTGTTCGACCAGGAGCGCAAGCTGGCGCAATCGGGACTGGGCGAGTTGTTCGAGGCTGTGGAGATCGTCAGCGCCAAGACGCCGGAGACCTATTCGCGCGTCTTCGCCCGTCACGGCGACGGTCCGCGGAAAAGCATGATGGTTGGCAATTCGGTCAAATCGGACATCATACCGGCCATCGAGGCCGGAAGCTGGGCCATACATGTTCCGCACGATCTGACTTGGGTTCTGGAACAGGTCGAGCCGCCGCTGGATGCGCCACGGTTCAGGCAGATTCCCGACCTTGGTCAACTTCCGGAGATTGTCCGGGAGATTGGGTAAGGCAGCTACCGGTGCTGGCCGGCAAGCCGGCTGAGCACCGGCTGAAGCAGTTCGGGCGTGATCGGCTTGGCGACGACCGCGTCGATCACGCTGGAGACTTCCATGTCGCCGTCGGCTCCGGTCTTGGTCGAAAGCAGGATGACCGAGGGCTTGTTGCCGGACGCGCGACGCATCGCCTCGAGGTCCGAGAGAAGCGCGTCGCAATCCCTGTTGTCTGCACCGCCATCGAGCACCACGGCGCAAGGCACAAGGGTCTTGAGGGTCTTGGAGGCCATTTCGGGCGTTTCCGATATTGGCCTCATGCCGGACCGTTCGACGATCTTCGAGACGACGACGAGATTGATCCGCGATCTGCCGACGACGAGAACCCTGGAAAAATCAGCCATCATCCCCCCGCCTCACCCCCGCATTCTTTGCTAGTCGTCTTTGTTGGCTGTCAAGAACAGCATTGTCAGACTAACTTTCAATGTCAGGTTGAGATTTGCGAACAGATGGTTGAGATCATTGGTGATGTCAAGTGCAGCTCGGGACCGCCTGCGAAGGGTGCATAAAAATAGGCGGGGCCATCCAGTCACATTTTTTCGAACGAGAGCTTTTTGACGAAAGAAACAAACATATCACCTGAATTGGCGGCAATTGTCTCAGGTGATATGTTTTAAAAATCAAAGGACAGGAGGTCAGCCGACGGTCTGCTGGGTGACGATCACCGGAATCAGGAGATCGCCCCAATTGCCGTCGCCGCCATGATGCCGCGCGGAGCGAACCAGTTCGACGGACACGCCTGCCTCCACCGCATTCATCACCGACTGGTTCAGCCTGTGCAGATCGTTGGCGAGCATGCGGATCGTCGCCTGCTGGTTGCTGCTCATCGCCGATGATTGCTCCTCGGTGCGTTCCTTGACCCGGCTTATCGATGCCATTTTTCTTCTCCTTGGTTGTCGAAGCCCTCTCGGGCGTTTCCTCTGGGGTTGTTATTCGGCCGCCGCCCTGAACTGGGCGTGCTCGGTCGATTCATGCATGGCGGTCGTCGAAGACTGGCCGCCGGTAATCGCCATCGACACCGCGTCGAAATAACCGGTGCCAACCTCGCGCTGGTGCTTGGTCGCGGTGTAGCCATTGGCTTCCGCTGCGAATTCCGCCTCCTGCAACTCCGAGTAGGCAGCCATCTGCCGGTCCTTGTAGCCGCGCGCCAGCTCGAACATGCCGAAGTTGAGCTGATGGAAGCCGGCCAATGTGATGAACTGGAACTTGTAGCCCATGGCGCCGAGCTCGCGCTGGAACCTGGCGATGGTCGCGTCGTCGAGGTTTTTCTTCCAGTTGAACGAAGGCGAGCAATTGTAGGCGAGCTTCTTGCCCGGATGCGCCCTGTGTACCGCCTCGGCGAACTTCCGCGCCTGGTCGAGGTCCGGCTTGCCGGTCTCCATCCAGATCAGGTCGCAATAGGGCGCATAGGCGATGGCGCGGGCGATGCACGGCTCGATGCCGTTCCGCACCTGATAGAAACCTTCCACCGTGCGCCCGGCGTCCTGGTCGACAAAGGGCCGATCGCGCTCGTCGATGTCGGAGGTCAGAAGCTTGGCGGCCTCGGCGTCGGTGCGCGCCACGATCAGCGTCGGCGTCCCCATCACGTCGGCGGCCAGCCGCGCGGCGTTCAAATTGCGGATATGCGCCGCCGTCGGGATCAGCACCTTGCCGCCGAGATGGCCGCACTTCTTCTCCGAGGCCAGCTGATCCTCGAAATGGACGCCGGCCGCGCCTGCTTCGATGAACGCCTTCATGATCTCGAAGGCGTTGAGCGGTCCGCCGAAACCGGCTTCCGCATCAGCCACGATCGGCGCGAACCAGGTATCGACTGACAGGCCCTTTCCTTCCGAAACCTCGATCTGGTCGGCGCGCTGCAGCGTGCGGTTGATGCGCTTGACCAGCTCCGGCGCGGCGTTGGCGGGATAGAGCGACTGGTCGGGATACATGGCCGAAGCGGTGTTGGCGTCGGCGGCGACCTGCCAGCCGGACAGGTAGATCGCTTTCAGCCCGGCGCGCACCTGCTGCATGGCCTGGTTGCCGGACATGGCGCCCAGCGCGTTGACGAAATCCTCCTCGTTGATCAGCCTCCACAACCGGTTGGCCCCGTTCTCGGCCAGCGTGTGGCGGATCTGGACCGACCCGCGCAGCCGCCTGACGTCTTCTGCGGAGTAAGGCCGTTCAATGCCTTCGAAGCGGCTTTCGGGCGCGGAAGGAACGAGATTGTAAAAATCGGTCATAAGTTTCTCCGATCGAACTGTTCAAAGGCGAGGCGAGTGTGCTGCCTTGGTGGAATGTTGTGACTTGATTGACATTCAAGCGACAAAGAGGCCAGAAGAACCGTGATATGGCCGCGAAAATTAGAGAAAACCTGTATTGTGCTTGACTGAACGGCGTTGTAAATTTGTCAAAATTGTAAAATTCATGTTGTGGATTCAGTGTTGATGCGGTCTGTAAATAGCTGTCAAAGGCACAGATATGGCTGAACAGAAAATCTTTGCCGGACCGCGTATCCGTCGCATCCGCAACGCCAAGGGCCTGACCCAGACTGCGATGGCGGAGGGGCTGGGCATCTCGCCCTCCTATCTGAACCTGATCGAGCGCAACCAGAGGCCCATCACGGTCCAGCTCATCCTCAAGCTGGCGTCGGTCTACAAGGTCGAGCCGGAGGAATTGCAGGGCGAGGCGCGGGGCTCCATCGCGGCGTTGCGCGAGGTCTTCTCCGACCCGCTGCTGGCGGGCGAACTGCCGGGCGATCAGGAACTCATCGAGATCGCCGAAGGCGCGCCGAACGCTTCCGCCGCGGTGATAAAGCTGTTCCGCGCCTATCGTGAGCAAGCCGAGCGCCTGTCCGATCTCAACGAACTGCTGGCGCGCGAGGGTAGAGGCACAGCCATCTCGAGCGCACGGTTGCCGCTCGATGAAGTGCAGGAGGTTTTCGAGCGCGGTTCAAATCATTTTGCGGCAATCGAGGCCGAGGCTGAGGCATTTTCCGCTCTGCTCGATCCGGGCGACGATCTGATGGCGGCGCTGGCCTCATGGCTCAGGCGCGAGCACGGCATCGTCGTCAAGGTGCTGCCTGTCGCCACAATGCCAAACTGGCGTCGTCGTTATGACCGGCATTCGCAGCGCCTGTTCATCTCGGAGCGCCTCTCGCCGTTCGACCGGCTGCGTGAAATCGCGATGGAAGCCTGCCTCATCCGCATGGACGTCGCGGTCGCGGCGGAAATCCAGATGATGAAGTTCGCCAGCGCGGAAGCGCGGCGGCTGGCCCGTTTCGAGCTCGGTCGTTACGCTGCGCACGCGCTGATGATGCCTTATCGGCCGTTCCAGCAGGCTGCGCTGCGCAGCCTCTGCGACATCGATGTCCTGCGCTCCCGTTTCGGCGTGTCTTTCGAGCAGGCGGCCAATCGCCTGACCACGCTGCAGCGTTCTGGTTCGGCGGGGGTGCCGTTCTTCATGCTTGAGGTCGACAATGCCGGCAACCGTTTCCGCCGCGCTGGCGCGCAGGGCTTTCCACACAGCCGCTTCGGCGGCGGTTGTCCGAAGCTGCCGGTCCATGCAGCCTTCACCCAGCCAGGCCAGATATTTGTCGAAGCCGTCGAGATGCCGGACGGCGCCCGCTTTCTCTGCATCGCGCGCACCCTCGAAGGTCCACAGGGCGCGTTCAACGAACGGCCGCGCCGCACCGCGATCCTGCTCGGCTGTGACCTCAGCTTCCGCAATGACGTCGTTTATGGCGGGGCGCTTTCCGCCCTGTCGTCAGGGGCCGCTTCGAACCGTGACCAGCATGCCATGGAGGCCACGCCGATCGGCCCTGCCTGTCGCCTGTGCGAACGCACCGGCTGCCTGTCGCGCGCCGCGCCGCCGGTGACGCGGCCGCTCGGTCTCGACGAGATGGTGAGTGGGCTTAGCGCCTTCGATTTTCAGTGAATTGCGCCGCCGCGTCGGCGAGCCGTCCCCCCTCCCGCTCGCTCCGAGGTTTGTCATTGACAATGGCGCGGCGCGGCGGGCAGTCTCCAATCTCGGCAACAACCAGACAGGCGTATCTTGCCAAGTTTCTGCGTAGGTCCGTTCGCGCTCGGATCATCACGTCCTGAACCCGGCTGTGCCGGTGCGAGGGCGTGTGCATGCGGGGTTCGCGTCGCGAGAAGACGCCTCAATCTCAAAAGGAGAATTCCATGATCCGCAAAGCGCTTTGGCTTTCCGCGGCCGCCGTCGCAGTTCTGGTCACGTTTGGCGCACAGGCCCAGGAACGCGTGGTCAATGTCTTCAACTGGTCGGACTATATAGACTCTTCGATCGTTGACGATTTCACCAAGGAAACCGGCATCAAGGTTGTCTACGACGTCTACGACTCCAACGAGATTCTAGAAACCAAGCTGCTGGCCGGCGGCAGCGGTTATGACGTGGTGGTGCCGACCGCAACGCCGTTCCTGGCGCGGCAGATCGAGGCCGGCGTCTACCAGAAGCTGGACAAGTCCAAGCTGCCGAACCTCACCAACATGTGGGACGCGGTGTCCGAGCGCGTCGCAAAGTTCGATCCCGGCAACGAATATTCCGTCAACTACATGTGGGGCACCACAGGCATCGGCTATAACACCAAGAAGATCAAGGAAGCGCTGGGCGTCGACGCGATCGACAGCTGGGATTCCGTCTTCAAGCCCGAGAATATCGCCAAGCTGGCTGGCTGCGGCGTCTATTTCCTCGACTCGCCGACCGACATCATTCCGACGGCGTTGAATTATCTCGGCCTCGTTCCGGACTCGACCTCGCCGGATGATATCGCCAAGGCCGAGGAACTGCTGCTCAGCATCCGTCCTTCCATCCGCAAGTTCCATTCCTCGGAAATGATCAACGCGCTGGCCAATGGCGACATTTGCCTGGCCGTCGGCTTCTCGGGCGATCTGTTCCAGGCCCGCGACCGCGCCGCCGAGGCGGATCAGGGCGTCGACATCGCCTATGTGATCCCGAAGGAAGGCGCCGAAATGTGGTTCGACCAGATGGCCATTCCGGCCGACGCCAAGCATGTCGAGGAGGCGCACGCCTTCATCAACTACATGATGAAGCCGGAAGTCATCGCCAAGTCCTCGAACTATGTCTTCTACGCCAACGGCAACAAGGCCTCGCAGCCTTTCATCGACAAGGAAGTGCTGGACGACAAGGCGATCTACCCGGACGAGGCGACCATGGCCAAGCTGTTCACCGTCAAGCCCTACGATCCGAAATCGCAGCGGTTGATCACCCGGTCGTGGACGAAAATCGTCACGGGCCAATAGGCGATCAGATTCGAACCCCGGCAGTCCATCGTCGGGGTTCGTCCTTTGACGGAGCAAGGCAGGACGGAGTGGGACATGAAATCGCTTGGCAGCATCCGCCGGAAATTCGCCCCGTGGAACGATCCTGACGCCAAGCCTTATATCGTCTTCGAAAACGTCACCAAGAAGTTTGGCGATTTCATCGCCGTCAACGATCTTTCGCTGGCTATTTTCGAGCGCGAGTTCTTCGCGCTGCTCGGCGCTTCGGGCTGCGGCAAGTCGACCCTGTTGCGGATGCTGGCCGGTTTCGAAGAGCCGACCTCAGGGCGCATCCTGCTCGATGGGCAGGATCTGCGCGGCATCCCGCCCTATCGGCGGCCCGTCAACATGATGTTCCAGTCCTATGCGCTGTTCCCGCATATGACGGTGGAAAAGAACATTGCCTTCGGCCTGAAGCAGGAAGGGATGCCTGCCGCGGAAATCGACAAGCGCGTCGCCGAGATGCTCAGGCTGGTCAAGCTCGAGCAATTCGCCAAGCGCAAGCCGCACCAGCTTTCCGGCGGCCAGCGCCAGCGTGTGGCGCTGGCGCGTTCGGTGGCGAAACGGCCGAAGGTGCTGCTGCTCGACGAGCCGCTGGGCGCGCTCGACAAGAAGCTGCGCGAGGAAACCCAGTTCGAACTGATGGATTTGCAACAGGAATTGGGTCTGACCTTTGTCGTGGTCACTCACGATCAGGAAGAGGCGATGACCATGGCCGACCGCATCGCCATCATGGACAAGGGGCAGGTCATGCAGGTGGCGACGCCGGCCGAGGTCTACGAGGCGCCGGCATCGCGCTTCGTCGCCAACTTCGTCGGCAATGTGAACATGTTCGAGGGCACGGTGGCGGATCGCACGCAAGACACGGCGCGCATCACCGGCGCCAGCGGCGCGCAAATTCTGGTTGAGAATGCTGCCGATACCGTTGCCGGCGCAGACGTCGCCTTCGCCATCAGGCCGGAGAAGATCAGGGTGTCGTCGAAGAAGCCGGCCGATGCCGTCAATGCGCTGGAGGGCGAGGTCTACGACATCGCCTACCTCGGCGACATGACCGTCTACCATGTGCGGCTGGACGACGGGCAGATGGTGCGGGCCTCCATGCTGAACGCGACGCGCGAAATCGACGATCCGCTGACCTGGGACGACCGCGCCTGGATCTCATTCCGGCCGAATGCCGGTATTGTGCTGACGCGGTAGGAGGCGACCATGACGGACGCAACCGCAACGGCCGGCACTGTGGCAACGCCTTCCAGCGGACCGCCCACGAGCTTTCTCCAGTCGATCGTCAACCGGCTGGTGATCATCGTTCCCTATGTCTGGCTGCTCTTCTTCTTCCTCATACCGTTCGTCATCGTCTTCAAGATTTCCCTGTCGGATACGGCGAGGGCGATGCCGCCCTATGTCCCGACATTCGATATCTCAAAAGGCTTTGGCTCCCTGCTCGCCGGCTTGCGCGAGCTGGATTTCGAGAACTATCTGTGGCTTGCCGGCGACCCTCTATATTTCAACGCCTACATTTCCAGCGTCGTCGTTGCCGCGATCTCTACCGTTCTGGCGCTCCTGGTCGGCTACCCCATCGCCTACGGCATGGCGCGCGCGCCCGCGACGATCCGGCCGACGCTGCTGATGCTGGTGATCCTGCCGTTCTGGACCTCGTTTCTGATCAGGGTCTATGCCTGGATCGGCATCCTCAAGCCCGAAGGGCTCCTCAACCAGTTTCTCCTGTCCGTCGGCGTCATCAGCCAGCCGCTGGTCATCCTCAACACCTACGCCGCGATCTTCATCGGCATCGTCTATTCCTACCTGCCGTTCATGGTGCTGCCGCTTTATTCGTCGCTGGAGAAGATGGACCATTCGCTGATCGAGGCGGCACAGGATCTTGGCTGTCCGCCCATCACGGCATTCTGGAAAATCACTTTCCCGCTGTCGCTGCCCGGCGTTGTCGCCGGCTGCCTGCTGGTCTTCATTCCCGCAGCCGGCGAATTCGTCATTCCCGACCTGCTCGGCGGCTCGCGGACGCTGATGATCGGCAGGACGCTGTGGAACGAATTCAATTCCAATGGCGACTGGCCGGTCGCGTCGGCTGTGGCGGTCGTCCTGCTGTTGATCCTGATCGTGCCGATCGTCCTTTTCCAGCACATGCAGGCCAAGGCCCAGGAACAGGGGAGATAGGCCATGAACACCGTCTGGAGCCGCTTCAACATCGCATCCATCGTGCTCGGTTTCGCGTTTCTCTACCTGCCAATCGTGCTGCTGGTCGTCTTCTCCTTCAATGAATCGAAACTCGTCACCGTCTGGGGCGGCTTCTCGACCAAATGGTATGTCTCGCTGTTCCACAACCAGGGCTTGATGGACGCGGCATGGGTCACCATCAGGGTCGGGCTGATATCTGCAACCGTGGCGACCGTTCTCGGCACGCTCGCCGCGCTCACCCTGACCCGCTATACACGCTTCAAGGGCCGGCTTCTGTTCAGCGGCATGGTCTTTGCGCCTCTGGTCATGCCGGAGGTCATTACCGGACTTTCCCTTTTGCTTTTGTTCGTCGCCGTCAATCTCGATCGCGGATTTTTCACCCTGACGCTCGCCCACATCACCTTCTCGATGTGCTTCGTCGCCGTGGTGGTGCAGTCGCGGCTGCTGACCTTTGACCGGTCGCTGGAAGAGGCGGCCATGGATCTCGGCGCGCCGCCGGTCAAAACCTTCTTCCAGATCACGCTGCCGGTGATCCTGCCAGCCATCGTCTCGGGCTGGATGCTGGCTTTCACGCTATCCATCGATGACCTTGTCATTTCTTCATTCACGTCTGGTCCGGGCGCCACCACCCTGCCGATGAAGATTTACAGCCAGGTCCGTCTCGGCGTGACGCCGGAGATCAACGCCGCCTGCACCATCCTGATCGGCTTGGTGGCCACCGGCGTCGTCATCGCCTCCGTCGTCAACAAGCAGCGCGAGGTCCAGCGTCTGCGCGACGAGCAGATCGCGCTGCGCGGCTGATCCTGCTCTCAGGGGCTAGTTGGCTGTCTGCTCGCGGTTGATCGGCGAGATGAACGGCGTGTTCCAGGTTCCGCCGACGAAGAAGGTTGCCTGGCGGGCAGCAGGCTGGCCGTTCGCTGCTTCGGCCGGCGGCGCCGGCGGATTGCGCGGCACGATTCCGCCGAACAAGGCGAGCCCACGTCCGGCATAGGGCACGATGCCGGATAGCCAGATCTTCTGCTGCGGCGAGTTCGCTTCGGCCTTGTCCAGCCGTGCCACGCCTTTGGAGATTGTCGCTTTGAGCTCAGCCCCGTCGATGGGGACGCTGCCGTCGGCGACCTCGTTGAGCGGGAAGAAGCCGCCTTCCTGGCTGCGCTTGAGAAATTCCGGCAAATTCAGTCCGCCGAGCGAGCCGGAACCGAAATTGGCGCTGACCGAGCCATCGGCATTTTCGAGGATGCCGTCCCATGTCCTGCCGGGTCCTTTGAGGATCACGGAAACGGTGCCCTTCGCCGTCGGCACCAGCCGTTGCATTCCTGCCGCTGCGCCGAAGGCCGCGCCGTCGATGTCGGATGCCAGCAGCTTAATCTCCGCCTGCGTGCCTTCCGGCTTGCGGTCGAAGCGCAGGCTGGCCTGAATCGTGCCACCGAAGGCCGTCGCGTCGGAAATATCGAACACGGAAAGGCTGTCCTTCACCTGCGCTGTCGCCGCCACATCGGTCATCTGAACCGCGCCGGCGCTGGCGCTGGCGGCTGACAATCTGAGATCCAGGTTGACGCGCGCTGTGTTGCCCATGCCGGACGGCTCCTGTGGGGCTGGGCTTCCGGGCATGGCAATCGGTGTAAAAGCGGCCAGAAAGGCGCTCAGATCGAGCGTTTCGAACGCCAGTGTTCCGGCGACAACCGGTACCGGCTCGGAAAACGAAAAGTCCAGCGCGCCCATGCCGGGGTTCTTGTCGAGGCTGATCTCGGTGCTGTCCAGCTTGATCCTGCCCATACCGCCGCTGACTTTGCTCGATACGGATAATGCCCCGATAGCAGCCCCCGAAGCCGTGGTCGTTCCGGACCAGTCGAGAGCCCTGCGCAGCGACGGCGCCGAGAATTTGGCCAGGCCGTCGATGTAGGAGTTTTCGGACACATTGACCGTGCCATCGAACGAGAATGTAGCCGGCGTCGATTTCACCGAAACGGTCAGAGGCGCGGTGCCGCCGGCAAGAAGCAGCAGCGGTTTCGCCGACGCGATATCGACCGACACGCTTTCGCCATTCCATATGCCGTTGGCCGAAACCGTGCCGCCGCCATTCAGCGTCGCCCAGCCGACACGGCCGTTGAGGCTGGTGAGAATTTCCGTTTCCTTGCCATCGGCGGCGGTAATGACGCGCCCATCCCGGAATTCGACTGTGCCGAACGGATCATTCGGCAGCCGGCCGGTATCGGGGTTCGCCGGATTGGCCTCGACCACGTCGCGCGCGGTGTCGATCGAACGCGTGATGCGTCCGCCAGTCGGCAGGGCAGGCAGGAAAAAACCCTGGGCAGTGTGCTCGACCCGCAGTGTCGGCCTGATCAGCCGGGCGGTCGAGAACACCACGTCGCCGCGCAGCGCCGCCATCGCCGATAGATCGATTTCGACCCGTTCGGCATCGATGACGGGCGGACTGTCGGGTTCCGACCATTTCGACAGCGTCACATCGGTCAAGATCGCCTGGAATTTCGGCCAGACCTGGATTTGCGGGGTGCCGTCGATGGCCACGCGAAAACCGCTCCAGGCGCTCATTTCCCAGGCGATGCGGTCGCGCACGATCCGCGTTGACGCGAAATAGGGCAGGGCCACCAGCGCGAACGCGGCGACGACCACGGCAAAGCCGATCGCCAGTAAGCTGCGCCGGATAAAAACTGATGACATCGCGCCTGTTATCGTCTCGCCGAGAATCGCCGCAAAGGTGTAACCCGTGCCTGACGCATTACAAGTCTTTATGACCCGGCCATGGCGGCTTTGCGTTTTTGCACGTTGACTGGCGCGAGCCTTGCGTCGCAGTAGCGCTTTGTGCTTTTAGGCCGGGAAGAAAGCATGGAGTGCGATGTGACGTCCGACAAACCTCTCTGGGTTCCGTCTCCGCAGCAGATCGCCACGGCGTCCATGTCGGATTTCATGCAGGCGGCCAGCGCCATGGCCGGGCGGAAATTGTCCTCCTACGCACAATTGCATGATTGGTCCATCGCCGAGAGCGAGCGCTTCTGGGACCTAATCTGGAATTACTGCGGCGTTGTCGGTGACAAAGGCGACCGCGTCCTCATCGACGGCGGGAAAATGCCCGGCGCCGCCTTCTTTCCCGACGCCAGCCTGAACTTTGCCGAAAACCTGCTTCGCAAGCAGGGCGCTGCGGAGGCCATCGTGTTCCGCGGCGAAGACAAGATCGAACGCCGGCTTACCTGGAACGACCTCCACGCGCTTGTTTCGAGGCAGCAGCAGCTTTTTGTCTCGCTGGGCGTCAAGCAGGGCGACCGCATCGCGGCGATGATGCCGAACATGCCCGAAGCGGTCGCGGCGATGCTTGCGGCTGCCTCGCTCGGCGCTGTGTGGTCTTCCTGTTCGCCCGATTTCGGCGAGCAGGGCGTGCTCGATCGCTTCGGCCAGATCGAACCAGTCGTTTTCCTCGCGCCGGATGGCTACTGGTACAATGGCAAACCGCAGGAAACGGGCGCCAGGGTCGCTGCCATCGCCGCCAGGCTTCCCACGGTCCGCAAAGTGCTGATCGTCGACTATCTCGGCACATCCGTCGACGTGGCGGCGACGATCCCGAACGGCGCGGCGCTCGAAGACGCGCTTGCGCCCTTCACGGCGAAGACGGTTTCGTTCGCACGGCTTCCTTTCTCGCACCCGCTCTACATATTGTTTTCGTCGGGCACGACCGGCATTCCCAAATGCATCGTCCACAGCGCCGGCGGCGTACTGATCCAGCACCTGAAGGAGCATCGCCTGCACGCCGGCCTGATGGAGGGCGACCGCTTCTTCTATTTCACCACCTGCGGCTGGATGATGTGGAACTGGCTGGTTTCGGGGTTGGCATCCGGCGCCACGCTCCTGCTCTACGACGGCTCGCCTTTCTATCCCGACGGCAACGCGTTGTTCGATTTCGCCGACGCGGAGAAGATGACCTATTTCGGCACATCGGCGAAATTCATTGATTCCGTCCGCAAGGCAGGGCTCGAGCCGATCCGCACGCACGATCTCACCGCGGTGAGGACGATCTCGTCGACGGGATCGCCGCTTTCGCCCGAAGGCTTTCGCTTCGTTTATGACGGGATCAAGAAGGACATCCATCTTGCCTCGATCTCCGGCGGCACCGATATCGTCGCCTGCTTCGTGCTCGGCGTTCCCATACTCCCGGTGTGGGAAGGCGAGATACAGGGCGCCGGCCTCGGCATGGCCGTCGATGTCTGGGACGAGGACGGCAGGCCCATTCGTGAGGAGAAGGGCGAACTGGTCTGCACCAAGCCGTTCCCATCCATGCCAGTCGGTTTCTGGAACGATCCTGACGGCACGAAATATCACGGCGCCTATTTCGAGCGTTTCGACAATATCTGGTGCCATGGCGATTTCGCCGAATGGACGCCGCATGGCGGCATGATCATCCACGGCCGCTCTGACGCGACGCTGAACCCCGGCGGCGTTCGTATCGGCACGGCTGAAATCTACAATCAGGTCGAGCAACTGCCGGAGATCGCCGAGGCCATTTGCATCGGCCAGGATTTCGAGGACGATGTGCGGGTGGTGCTTTTCGTCAGATTGGCGGAAGGCGTCACACTCGATGCCGGCCTGGAGAAACGCATCCGCGACAAGATAAGGACTGGCGCCAGCCCGCGCCATGTCCCGGCGCGCATCCTGGCTGTTGCGGACATTCCGCGCACCAAGTCGGGCAAGATCACCGAACTTGCCGTGCGCGACGTGGTCCATGGCAGGGCCGTCAAGAACCAGGAAGCGCTGGCCAATCCCGAGGCACTTGCGCTGTTCCGCGACAGGTCGGAACTGGCGACATAGCCGGATTTGGCGGCAGCAATATGGTTAACGAATGGTGTCGCCGAAATTTACCTAGATTTCACGAGTGGTACACATTCGTAAATTTTCCGGCGGACCGGTAAGGTTTTGTTAAGCTCCGGCCTCGATAGTCGCACATAACTTGAGGGAGAAATCCCGTTTCCGCTTTGGCGGACCGATTTCACTCAGGCCCGTCGTGACAAATCCCCTACTTCAGGCGCCCTTGCGGCGCCTTTTTCTTTTGTATTCCTAGGCTTGCGTTCAATCGGCAAGAACGCGGGTCGACGGGAAGGCGACCTCGACAAGCGTCCCCTCGCCAGGTGTCGAACTGATGGTGAACCGCGCCCGGTTGGCCTCCACCATAGCCTTCGTCAACGGCAGGCCAAGGCCGGTGCCGTCGCCGCGCCCGCGCCGCAGCGCATTGATCTGCTTGAACGGTTTCAGAGCCTGTTCGATTTCCGCCTGGTTCATGCCGACGCCGGTGTCACGCACCCGCATGACCACGTCGCCGGAGGCTTCATATGCGGTAGACACAATCACCTGTCCGCCCGCTTGCGTGTAGCGGATGGCGTTCGACAGCACGTTGAGCGCGATCTGGCGGATCGAACGAAGGTCGGCAACCACCTCCGGCACGCGCGAGGCGAAACTGGAGCGGATGATGACACGTTCGCGGTTGGCCTGCGGCTGCATCAGCGCCACGGTTTCAGCGAGCGTGTCGTTGAGCGACACTGCCTCGTAGTCCATCTCCTGCTGACCGGCTTCGATCTTGGAAATGTCCAGAAGGTCGTTGACCAGATCCAGCACATGGTTGCCGGAACGGTTGATGTCGCGCAGATAGTCACGGTAGCGGTCGTTCGAGACCGGGCCGAACTTCTCGTCCACCATCAATTCCGAAAAACCGATGATGGCGTTGAGCGGCGTGCGGATTTCGTGGCTGATGCGGGCGAGGAAATCGGTCTTCTGCGACGAAGCCCGTTCGGCGACGGCGCGGGCCTGGGTGAGGTCTTCCTCGGCGCGCTTCCACTGGGTGATGTCACGCACCACGGCACAGAAACCGCTGTCTTCCGGCAACCTGCCGATGGTCATGAACAGCGGAATGAAACGTCCTTCCGCCTCGCGTCCAATGACCTCGCGTCCGTCGTTGAGCACGCTCGCCACGCCAGGTTCGGAAAGGCCGGCGAGATAATCGCGTGCGGCGCGCTGGCTTTCGATGGCGAACAGCGATGCGAACGGCTTGCCGGCCACATCGTCGCTGTCGAAGCCGAAAAGCGCCTCCGCCGGCCGGCTGATCGACTGGATGTTGCCTTCCGGATCGATGAGGACGACACCGTCGGTCGCGGTGTCGATGATGGTGCGCATTTCAGCGACACGCGCCTTGAGTTCGGAAACGTCTGGCTGCGTAACGCCGGCGCTGCTTGCCGCGAAGGACGGACCTTCGACGCTGCCTTTCGGTTCAGTCGTCGGTTGGATCACCATCATCAACGCCTTGCCGTCGCGCCATGGCACCGAGCGAAGCAGCGCATCGACGGGCAGTTCTCGTCCGTCAGCCGTCCTCAGCCGCAGGGATCGATCCGCCGTATCCAGGGCGGTATCGTCGGTATAAGTATCGACAAAAAGGGCATCGAGGCCACCCACCGCCTCCAGCCCGGCCAGGGACTTGTAGCCTGTAAGCGCGAAGAATTCCTCGTTGGCGTAATGCAGCGCATCTCCCGAATGGATCAGCACCGGCACCGGCAGTCTGGCCATCAGCGAGGTATCAGAGCCTGTGGCCGCAAAGGCCGAGGGCAGGAACCCTTCGGCGCGCAGGGGCGGCGACTGGCGCGCAGGGCGCTCATCGTCGTCTGGCGTGGCGGCCGTCGTTTCGACGGGCAGGGTTTCGTCGTCGCGCGCATCGCGGAAATCGGCGGCGGCGGTGCTGTCATCATCGTCGGCGAAATCCAGCAGGGAGCGGCCGGATTGCCGGTCATTCGAATTCGACGGGGAATCGACCCCGTCCAGCCTGGCGAGGTCTGCCTGATTCTCCGTGTCGTCGATCTCGTCGAGGTTCGCGCCGTCGTCGATCGCGCCGGCGTCTTCCTCTTCGGCAAAATCGAGCAGCGAACCGCCGCCATATTTGCCGGGCTCGGTCGCGGGGGTGCGCAAATCCCGGTCTGGATCTTCCTCGGCGGGCTCCGTTGATGCCGTAGGCGCCGCGGGAACAACGGGTTCGGCGCTTTCGCCTGGGGCGGAACCATGCGGTTCCAGCGCTGCCGTGGCCGCCAGATGCGGTTCCGAACCAGCCTCGATATCGACTTGCGTGTTTTCCACCCCGCTTTCGGCGGGCGTCTCCCCGGATGCTGTCTCTTTTTTCTCCACCGGGATGGCGCCGTTGTCTTTCTTCAGTCGCTCGCCGATTTCACGGAAGGCGCTGCGCTCGACCGTGGAAAGGCCCTTGTCGTTGGCGGGCTGACGGTGCTCGGCCAGCCTGATGACCTTGTCGGCAAAACGGCGGTCCTGTTTCGGCACGATGCTCAATGCCGGTACTTCACCCTTGAACGGGTCGTCCGGCGACGCTTCGCCGTGGGGCGGTGGTGCCAGTGGTCCCGAGGTGTTGTCCGGCTGCGCCGGCTGGCCGCCATTCTGTTCGCCGTCGGGTGCTGCATTGGGCACCAGCGCCAGCCCGATCTTCTCGGGGTCATCGACGGCATCGCCGGGGCGCGCGACACCGAAGCCGCGGAAGCCTTCGAAGGTCCGGCTGCGGCCATAGACAGGCAACGCCGCCAGATCGACGGGCACCTTCAACCCGGTTCCTGCCAGCGGCCAGAGCACCGAGCGGCCCGACCACGTGTCGCGCCGTTCCAGGAGGCCGCTGATTTCGCCGCTCGGATCGAGCCCGAAGGCGACTGCGACGTCCCTGAAGCGCCGGCCCAGAACGTCGGCAGCCGTCTGTCCGACAGCAGCGGCGAATTCAGGCGAGACGGCGCTGAACCTGCCTTCCGCGTCCGTGCGCCAGACGAAGCGCCGAGGCGTGGCGTTGCGATCGATCGTGGGAGCAGGTTCTTCGACCTTCTTACCGACGGTTTCAGGAGCATGGGTTGCCATGACGGGTTCGCCGTCGTCCGCAGCTGTCCCGGAGCCGGCTATCGCCGGTTCTCCGTCCTCGTGGCCGATGTCCGAACCATCCGCGGAGGCTTTTTCCTCGGTCGCCGAAGGTTGTTGCGGGTCCGATGGCGTCGGATCGCCTCGCTCTTCGCTGAAATACCAATGGTCGTGATGCCCGGCTCCGACTGACGTACTTTTTCCGGGTTTCGATGACGTACCGGCATCGGCTGGCGCAGCGCCCCCTGCAGCCTGCGCCACCGGTTCAGATCGCGGCGCCGTTTCCGGATCGCTTGTGCCCACGCTTGGCGTTATTGATCGATCCTTGCCGACTTCGGCAGTCTCGGCTTGCGTCTGGAACGGTTCTTTCGTCTCATCCTCGTCGGCCAACTGCTCCTCGTCGATAACCACCAGGAGGTGGCGCACGGGTTCGTCGGCAAGCCGCGCGAGACCCGACGGGTAGCTTCTGTCGTTTGCGGCGATCAGGCGTTTGACGATACGGTCGCTTTGATAAGCCACCTCGGCCACCAGCTTCGCCAGCGTGGCGCGCGGAATGGCGAGCGCTTCGAAACCGGCCGATGCCGCCTCGATGTCGCCATTGCCGTCGACAAAGGCAAGGAACTGCCCCTTCTGCGTGAAGCCGCTGAGAGCACGGCGCTTCATATCCGGCGCACCGGAAGACCCGGCCTGTGCCGCGGGTACGGCAAGCAGGATCGCCTTCTCGCCGTCCGGCAGCGTCATGGCGCTGGCCATGAAACCGACGGTGCGGCTCATGATGCCGCCGGCCAGCCGCACCGTGATCGGATGGTCGACGCCGATGTCCGGGAAACCTTCCACAGCCAGGATATGCCGTTTGGCCACTGGCGGCAGGTGCGGCGAAGCGCCGACCATGCTTTCAATGTCGGAATAGCCGAAGAGCGCCGCCCCCGGACCATTGGCCCAGATGACCTCCTCCATGTCAGTCGACAGAATAGCCAGCGCATCGCCGGCGGCGAAACGCTTCCGCACCGCGTCCAGCACGGTGACATCAAGGAAAGAGTAGCTTTCTGAAGGCATGCGCTTCGGCGGCTCTCGCAAATCGGAACGGTGCAGTTAACGCTTTGTTAATAAAAGCCTGTGGCCCGAAGGTCCACAAGGCAGTCTACGCCCGCGGCGGAAATTCGGCACGTGGTTAACGGTGGAAACTTGTGATTATGGTGCAGCGCAACAAAAATATTGCATTGCACCATAAACTGCCTTATATTGCCCATCATAGATGAACGAGACGGCTTTCTGCCAAAGCCGCTGACGCCGAAAAGGATGGAAAATGTCCAAGATCAAGACCGCCGATACCGTTGAGTTCCCGAGCTTCGACGCCGCCAAGGCCACCGATCAGTTCCGCGCCTTCACCGAGAAGGGCGTCGAGCAGTCGAAGGAAGCCTATGCCAAGCTGAAGACCGGCGCCGAGGAAACCCAGAAGGTGCTCGAAAACACCTACGAGACCGTAAAGGGCGTTTCCAACGATTTTTCGCTCAAGGCGATCGCCGCCCTTCGTGCCAGCACGGAAGCCAATTTCTCGCATCTCGAAGCGCTTCTTGGCGCCAAGTCGCTGTCCGAAGTCGTTGAGTTGCAGACCTCGTTCCTGCGCAAGCGCGTTGAAATGACCGTCGATCAGGCCAAGGAATTGCAGGCTGCCGGCACCAAGGCCGCCGAGGATGTTTCCAAGCCGATCAAGACCGCCTTCGAAAAGGCGTTCAAGGACCTCAAGGTCGCCTGAAGCCGCAGAGGCAATTGTGAATACCCGGCCGGCGGTTCCTCCTCCCTCCGTCCGCCGGGATAGCGGCCAGCACCTCCCGCTGGCCATTTATAGGAAAAGGCCGGCACCTCCTCCCGCCGGCCTTTTTCTTTGCCTGTTTGCAGGCGCATGGGTGCTACGCCTTTTTGGCATTCCAAGAGCCTTGAATTTATGTCCGATTGTTCGTAAGTGACGCATCGCCGATTGAAGGAGCGGCAGACGAAGACAGAGCTTCGTTGATCATGCTCAGGCGCTTGCGCCGTTGTAGCTCAGATGGTTAGAGCGCCGGATTGTGGATCCGGAGGTCGCTGGTTCGATCCCAGCCAACGGTACCACCTCCCAAGGAACTGAATTGACTTTGGAAATCGACTTCAATCGGGCTTCGTACCTTAAATCCGGCTTGCCGGGTTGCCTCGCCGTGGCGACTCGGATTCAATTGACCGGGCGGCATCCTTTTGAGATGCCGTACGTTTACGGCGATCAAAGTGGCGTAACCGGAGCAGGTTATTCATTATGAGCGAACATGCGATCGAGTTTCTTCAGGAGTGGATTGGCGAGAAATGCCAAGCTCCCAGCGAACCGATCAGGATAGAAAAGCAGGCCGAGGCGCTCGCGAGAGAGTGTTGCGCCAAGGCGGCTGAGGCCGGCATCCCGCTGGAGGATATCCAGGAGGAAGTCGGCGACATTCAGGAGCTCATCGCTTCGCGGCTGGAAGACGCCGTCGAGGCCGAACAGTCCGGCGACAAGAATCCGCTCCGGAAAGCTGGATAGGCAAGGGTGCGGAACACCCGAGCGTCATTGATGCCGGGACACATGCCACCAGCCGCCTGTCGCAATGTTCCACGTTAGGGTCTGAGCCTAGAACAGCGATCCCTGGTTTCCGGGGTCCTTCGGCTTTGGGCGCGGTTTTGCCGCCGGCGGCGCTGCGGTCGTCGCTTCGGCGTCCCCTGCTGCCACGGCATGTATGGTGCCGTCGGCAAAGCGAAGTTCCAGCCCGCCGCCCACCACGACTTCCGCGGCGCGCCTGACCAGCTTGCCCGCATCGTCGAGCACCAGTGCGTAGCCGCGCTCGAGGATCGACTGTTCCGATAGTTTGAGTGTCGAGAGCAGCCGGTCGGCCTGTGTCAGCCTCGCCCTTAAGCGTTCCATCCGCACGGTCAGCGCTTGCTCATGCCGGCGCGCGGCGCTTGTCAGCCGGTCCGCGGCCTCTCGTCTCGATCTTTGCAGCGGTTGCAAACTGATGCGGGCCTGCGCGGCGTCGAATCGCTGCCGTTTTCGCGCCAGGGCTGCTTTTGCACATTTCGGCAATTGATCGGAGGCGCGACGCAGTTCCGCCCGCCTCGTGTTTGCTATGCCGCGCAAGGCAGCCTGCCCCCGCAGCACATCCCGCTCGGTCAACTTGCGCCATTCTGCGATACGCCGCATCAGGGTCGCGGTCGAGAGCCGCGCGCCATCGAGCCGCGCCCGCTTGCGATGAACGCCGACCGTGAGGCCGCGGCCGAGCCGACCCGTCGCTTCGTCGAACCGGCGTCGCGGTACGGCCAGCAGTTGGTCGGGCGAGGGCAGGGCGCGCGCCGCAGCCCGCACTGCCTGCCGCTTGCGGTCCACCGTTCTTGCAGTGCAGGCCTTGAGCCGCGCGCCGAGATTGGCGAGCGTCGCTTCGAGGTCTGCCCTCACGGGCACGGCAATCTCGGCGGCGCCCGTTGGCGTCGGCGCGCGGACGTCCGCCGCAAGGTCGATCAGCGTCCAGTCGGTTTCATGCCCGACCGCCGAGATGACCGGAATGTCGGAGGCGGCGACGGCGCGCACCAGCGCCTCGTCGTTGAACCCCCACAAATCCTCCAGGCTGCCGCCGCCACGCGCGATGATCAGAAGATCGGGCCGCGCGATCGATCCGCCTTCCGCCAGCGCGTTGAAACCTACAACGGCCGCGGCCGCTTCCGCGCCTGCCGTCTCGCCCTGAACCCGCACCGGCCAGACCACCACATGCAACGGGAAGCGGTCGGCCAGGCGGTGCAGGATATCGCGGATCACCGCGCCGGTCGGCGAGGTGACGACGCCGATCACGCGGGGCATGTAGGGCAGAAGCTGCTTGCGCGCCGGGTCGAAAAGCCCTTCGGCCTGCAGCTTGCGTTTGCGTTCCTCAAGCAGCGCCATCAGCGCGCCGGCGCCGGCCGGCTCCAGGCTTTCGATGACGATCTGGTATTTGGACGATCCCGGGTATGTGGTGAGCTTGCCGGTGGCGATCACCTCCATGCCCTCTTCAGGGCGGAAGCGCAGCCGGCTCATCGTGCCTTTCCACACCACAGCTTCAAGGCGGGAGCGGTCGTCCTTCAGCGCGAAATAGGCGTGGCCCGACGAATGCGGGCCGCGATAGCCGGAAATCTCGCCGCGCACCCGCACATGGCCGAACTGGTCCTCGACCGCGCGCTTCAAGGCGCCTGATATCTCGCTCACCGTATATTCGGTGGCGTTTGTGCGTGATTCGGTTGCTTCGCTCATGGCGCGATTGACCGCCCGTGGACCCGGTCCGTCAAGGGCAGCTCATGCTGCGTGCTACCAACCCGGCACAAGCTGGTTCGGCTTCCCGCGTTTCATCCTGGCGGCGGCCAGCAGGGCGAAATCGAAGCTGCCGGCATCCTCGCCAAGCGGCACGGAAATATTGTCAAGGCTCTCCGAGATGTGCCGCGCCAGCGCATCGACGATCTCCGGCCGGCTGGTCTGGCCGCGCATGATGCCGATGCGGCAATCGGGCAGGGCGCCGAAGCCGTCGGCTTCGCCCAGCACCCGCATGCCGGGCCGCAGCGCGCATTCCGGCAGCACCGAGATCGCCAGGCCTGAAAGCACCGCGGCGGTGATGACGGTGGCGGAAAAGCTGGTGAAGAGAATGCGGTAGTCGCGGTTCATGGCGTCCAGCACGTCGCAACCAGCCCGCCGCCAGATGCAGTTCGGCCGGCCGAAGGCCATCGGCAGCACTTCCTGCTCATGCGTCGCATGGTTGGCCGACGTGACCCACAGCAACGGCTCGCGCCGCACCACTTCCGATTGGCCGCGCGCGTCGTTGTGCGTCACCAGAGCGAGGTCGAGATTGCCGCGCTTGATGTGCTCGACGAGGCCCGGCGTCGGCTCGCAGACGACCGTCAGCTCCACACGCGGATTGGACCGGGCGAAACGGGCCATGATCTCGGGCAGGAAGCGGTCGGCATAATCGTCCGGCGTGCCGATGCGGATCGTGCCTTCCAGGCGGGTGTCATCGAAGGCGGCAAGCGTTTCGCGGTTCAGGAAGAGCAGCCGGCGGGCGTAGGACAGAAGCCTTTCGCCTTCCTCGGTCAGCTTGTTGGTGCGGCCTTCCTTCTCGAACAGCGGCTTGCCGATCCGCTCTTCCAGCCGGCGCATCTGCATCGAGACGGCCGATTGCGTGCGATGCACTTCCTCCGCCGCCCGGGTGAAGCTGCCGGTGTCGGCGATGGTGACAAAGGTCTGCAACTGGTCGAGATCAAGCGGCGCTTTCATCGATCTAATCCATCATGACAGTTGATGATATAGATTAGAAACATTCGTTGGATTAATCAATTCTCCCGTGGGAGATTGTCACCGTCCACATGAATCCATGTGAATCGGATTGGAGCCGCCGCGCATCGCGTGGCGGAAGGCCTTTTCGCGACCCTGAGATGAGGAAGAACGACAATGACGACGTATGACTTCGCTGGCGAAACCTCGCGCATCACTTCGCGCCCGGCCGTTGCGACGCGCGTAGTCATTGCCGTGGCCAATTTCTACCGAGCCTGGAAAAACCGTCGCGCCTTTTATCGCCTCGGCGAGATGTCCGACGCGGAACTCGCGGATATCGGGCTTACCCGTTCTGATCTGCACGTCGCCATCGACGTGCCGTTCGGCAGCGATCCCACGGTCAAGCTTCGTTGCATCACCGGCGCACGCACCGGCACCATCGAGGATTTCGCCCGGCAGGTGGCTTGAGTTTCATCGCCGCGGGTGTCGCCCAAGCGGCAAGAGTTACGCAGGCTCCCACACTCCCACCGGTTCCCCACAACCGGTAGCCTGCTTGCTGGCCCGGTCCTCGCGGACCGGGCTTTTTTTGTGCGCGACTACCGCCGGTCCATGCCCTTCAGGAACTGGTCGAACACGGAGCCGATATTCTTCTCGTAGTCGTCGCGCTGCTGGCTGCCGGTCTCGAACATCTTGCCGAAAATGTCGTCGTAAGGGTTGCGCTGCCGTCCGCTCGGGTTCTGCTGCGGCTCAGGCGCTCGCCGCTGCTGCGGCGCGGGGCGGCCTGTCGAGGTTCCGGCGGGACCGCCTGCCTGGCCACCCGTCTGGCCGCCCAGCATATCCTGCAGGATTTTGCCCCATGGACTGTCACCAAGCGGATTCTGCGGCGCCTGCTGCTGCGTCCGGCCTTGCGGTGCCTGCTGCTGGGCGCCGCCGCCGAACATGTCTTTCAGCACCTTGCCGAACGGGTTGTCACCGAATTGATCCAGTGGATTTTGCGATTGTGGCGCCTGGCGCTGCTGCGGGGCGGTCTGGCCGCCGCCCATGCCGCCGCTCTGCTTCATCATCTCCTCGATGATCTGCCCCAGCGGATTGTTGCCGCCGAAGCCGCCCGCCCCCTGCATCTGGTTGGTGGATTGCTTGAACAGGCCGCCCATCACCATCGAGGCGATCACCGGCAGCATCTGCTGCAGCGTCTGCTGGCCGAGGCCGGTCGCCTGCGAAGCCTGGGCGGCGACGGCGCGCGAAAGGTCCTTCGAGCCGAACAGATGACCGAGTATGCCGTTGCCTTCCTGCACGCCCTGCGGGGAAAAGGCCTTCGAGGCGTCCTCAAAATATTTCGCGTGCTGGCCGCTGGCGAGCGCGCTCATGAAAGCACCGACGCCGTACGGATCGGAGGCATTGCGCTTCAGCCCCTGGCTGAAAGCCGGCATCAGCGCCTCGACGGCGGTTTGCGCCTGCTGTTGCGAAAGCCCGAACTGCCTGGCGAGCTGGTCAATTCCCTGGCCGTTCTGCGCATTGGCCAGCATGTCGATCAAGGGAAGCATGGGGTTCCTCCTCGGATTGCTCAGGAAATAACCCTAGAGTGTTTCCCTGACCGATTGAAGGGTGAAACGCAGGCCGGCCAGCCGGCGGTCAGTAGGCGTATTCCATGAACACCGGCTCGATGGAGCCGCCCCAGCGCGTGTGATAGGCGTTGAGCATTTCCTCGGCGCTGGTGGTGCCGCGCGCGACCACTTCCTCAAGCGTGTAGAGGAACGAGGTCTCGTCATAGCCATCCTGATTGAGCTGGCCGCGGCGCTTGAGGCCGTCGCGGGAAATCGCCAGCACGTCGCGCGCCATCTCGCGCAGGGTCGTGTTGCGGAATGGCGCGCCGATGCCGAGTTCCGGCACGGCGTTGCGCATGGCCAGCACTTCCTCGTAGCTCCAGTTCGACGTGAAAGTCTCGGCAGCATCGAGCGCCGCCTCATCGTAGAGCAGGCCGACCCAGAATGCGGGCAGGGCGCAGATGCGCCGCCAGGGGCCGCCATCGGCGCCGCGCATTTCGAGGAAGCGCTTCAGCCGCACATCCGGGAATAGCGTGGAAAGGTGGTTCGCCCAATCGCCCATGGTCGGCACCGGGTCGGGAATCTCCGTGCGTGCGCCGCCTTGCATGAACTGGCGGAAGGTCACGTCCGTCATGTCATGGTAGCGGCCGTCGCGGATGATGAAATACATAGGCACGTCCAGCGCCCAGTCGACGTAGTCGGCAAAACCGAAATCCGGCGAGAAGCAGAATTCGAGCAGGCCAGACCGCTGGTTGTCGGTGTCGCGCCAGATGTCGCCGCGCCAGCTGCGCAAGCCGTTTGGCTTGCCATCGGTGAACGGCGAATTGGCGAACAGCGCGGTCGAGAGCGGCTGCAGCTTCAGCGACACCTGCATCTTGCGGCGCATGTCTCTTTCGCTCTCGAAGTCGAGATTCACCTGGATGGTGCAGGTGCGGTACATCATGTCCAGCCCCTGCGTGCCCACCTTGGGCATGTAGCGGGTCATGATCTCGTAGCGGGATTTGGGCATTTTAGGGGTCTGCGCCAGCGACCATTTGGGGCTGCCGCCAAGGCCCAGGAAGCGCACGCCGAGCGGCTCAGCGATCTCGCGCAGCTGCGCCAGATGGGCGTTGCCCTCGCGGCAGGTCTGGTGGATATTTTCGAGCGGGGCGCCGGACAGCTCGAACTGCCCGCCCGGCTCCAGCGAAATCGCGCCCTGGCCGGTCGGCTCCACCAGGCCGATGACGCGCCCCTCGTCGATGATCGGGTCCCAGCCGAGCTTGTGCTGCATCCCCTCCAGAATGGCGCGGATTCCCTTGTCGCCGCCGTAGGGTACGGGCGCGTGGCCGTCTATGTAGAAGGGAAACTTCTCGTGCTCGGTGCCGATGCGCCACTTGTCACGCGGCTTGCAGCCTGCGGCGAGATATTCGGCAAGCTCGTCAATTCCCTGGATAGGTTGGGAATCCGTTGTATCGCGCGCCATGTGGCACTTCTCCTTGAGCGGCGGTTGCGGGCCGCCGCGCTTGATGGACGAAATGCCGCCAGCCTATCAAGCGAAAAATCCTGAGCCACAGTTCAACAGGGCTTGATGAAGATCAGGCTGCGTTGCCGGAACCGTCTGCCGGGTTGCGTTCACGGCATCTTAACGGGCGTGGCAGCAAGACCAAAAACGAAACAATTCCGCCATTTTCGCAGCATTGTGCCGACACAATCGCGGCCGATGATTTCGCATCAGGCTAGGGGGCTTTGCCATGGCAACGGCAGGCGATTTTCAGATGCTCGATCGAGACGAGGTACGCTCGGGTGCGGCACGGCTGCCCCGTGCTGAATCCGGTTTGATCGCCAGCCGGCCAGCCGGACCTTTCGACATCGCCTCCGACGCGGTGAAAACCACGACGGCGAGGGATACGCTGGTCACCGCCCTGCTGGTGATCTATCCGGCTTTCGCGACCGTGGCAGCGATCGTCGTCGGGCTTGCGTTGACGCGCGGCGTCGGATGATCGGCTGTCAGGGCCGTTTGAAGGCCTTGCGCTCCGCTTCCACGCTTTCCCGGCACATGCACCCCTCGAGATGGTCATTGACCAGTCCCATCGCCTGCATGAAAGCATAGACCGTCGTTGGCCCGACGAAGCTCCAGCCACGTTTCTTCAGTTCCTTTGAAATCCTCGTCGAGACTGCCGTCGTCGGATTGGCGCGCAGATGCGCCAGATCCACGATCTCAGGCCGCTCCTCCGCCTTCGGCTCGAATTGCCAGAACCATGCGGCCAGCGAGCCGGCCTCGTCCGCAAGTTCCCGTGCGCGCCTGGCATTGTTGATCGTCGAGACGATCTTGCCGCGATGGCGGATGATGCCGGCATTGCCGAGAAACCGCTCGACGTCCGTATCGGTGAATTTGGCGACGCGATCAAAATCGAAACCGGCGAAGGCCTCGCGGAAATTGTCGCGCTTGCGCAGGATCGTCAGCCACGAAAGGCCGGACTGGAAGCCTTCGAGGCAGATCTTTTCGAACAGCCTCGTGTCGTTGGCGACCGGCCGGCCCCATTCGTGATCGTGATAGTGGAGATAGTCCGGCAGATTGCCGTGCCAGAAGCACCGCATCGCGCCGTCCGGTCCGGCGATCAGGCCATTTTGATCACTCGATGCCATTTCTGGCTCCTGCACAGCGTCTTTACCGGCGCTTTACCAGATTCTTGAACCCCCCGGTAACCACACCAAAAGGTTTACTGACAAAGCGGCATTTTAATCGTTCGCGATTCACCATTCGGTTGCTCCCGCCGCCTCAGATTGAACGCCGCAGCCGGAACTGGACACCCGTTTCCGGCAAGGTTGACGATCGAGTTGAGAGTGCATCCGATGAACAGGTTTTTATCTTCGCTTTGTGCCGTGGCAGGCGTTCTGGCGGTCGCCTCGCCTTCCATGGCCAATGACCGATATGCGCAACGCCCGCCGGTGGTGGTAAGCCCCGACCTTTCAGCGCCTTGGGTGCTGCAGCTGGAAGGCGCGCCAGGCATCGTGCGCCAGGCGCGGCCACAGGCGCCGCGTGTCCGCTATCGCGATCCTGGCATGGGACAAGTCCGGTCGGCCCCCATGCGCCCCGATCCAACGCGAACCGCCGCCGTGCGGCCAAACAGAACGGCCAGCCGCCCGCAGATCAACCCGATCTATCTGCCGCAGGAGGTCGACTACGACGGCGGCCAGAAGCCAGGCACGGTCATTATCGACACCAGGCAGAATTTCCTTTTCCTGGTGGAAGGAGACGGCAAGGCGCGGCGCTATGGCGTAGGCACCGGCAAACCGGGCTTCGAATGGGCCGGAACCCACAAGGTCAGCGCCAAGCGCGAATGGCCTGACTGGCGCCCGCCGTCGGAAATGATCGCCCGCGAGAGGGCCAAGGGCCGCTATCTCCCCACCTATCTTGCCGGCGGCATCGAAAACCCGCTCGGCGCGCGCGCTCTCTATCTCGGCTCGACGCTCTATCGCATCCACGGCACCAACCAGCCATGGACCATCGGCGGCGCGGTTTCATCCGGCTGCATTCGCATGCGCAACGAAGATGTCGTCGATCTCTATGACCGCGTGACCGTTGGCACCAAGGTCGTTGTGATGTAGTCTTTTGGGACTAAAGGGGGACAGGCCGTGTGAGGGATACGGCCAGTCGGAATAAGGGCAGCGCCACTTCCATGGCGTTGCCCTTATTCTTTTGGCGGTTTGGTCCGGGTTTGCGCCGGGAGCGCAGGTTTTCAAAGCCCATGTAATGATCCACGTCAGATGTGTTCCTCCGGCCGCCCGCCAACATGATCACGACGATCGCCACGAAAATCAGGATGGCGTACAACGTTTCCATGAAAGCGATACAGGGCGCTGCGAATTTCAGACACCTGCCGGGCGTTCGCCGCCATAGGCCCAGTCGAGCAGCTTGACCGTATGCACCACCGGCATCCGCGCCGCCGAGGCGATCTGCGTGATGCAGCCTATGTTGCCGGTGGCGACGATGTCGGCGCCGGTTTCCTCGATGTTGCGGACCTTGCGATCGCGCAGTCGGGCGGAAATCTCGGGTTGCAGGATGTTGTAGGTGCCGGCGGAGCCGCAGCACAGATGTCCCTCGCGCGGTTCGCGCACGGTGAACCCGGCCTTCGCCAGCAATTCTTTGGGTTGCCGGACGATCTTCTGCCCATGCTGCATGGAACACGCCGAATGATAGGCGACGACGACACCGGGTTCGACCACCGGTTTCGGTAGTTCCAGCGTTGCCAGATATTCGGTGACGTCCTTGGCCAGCGCGGAGACTGTCTTCGCCTTCTCCGCATAGGCAGGGTCGAGACGCAGCATGAAGCCATAGTCCTTGATCGTCGTGCCACAGCCGGAAGCCGTGATGACGATGGCGTCCAGCCCGCCTTGCTCGATCTGCCGCGTCCAGGCGTCGACGTTGCGCCGCGCGGCGGCAAGCGCGTCCTTCTCCCGGCCCATATGGTGTACCAGTGCACCGCAGCAGCCTTCGCCTTCGGGAATGACGACCTCGACGCCGAGCCGGGTCAGCAGCGAAATCGTCGCCTCGTTGATGCCGGGCTCCAGCACCGATTGCGCGCAGCCGGTGAGCAGCGCGACCCGGCCATTTGGTTTGGCCTGCGGCGCATGGCGGCCGGGTTTCGAGACGGGGGAGGAGGCGGGTACGCTGGCCGGCGCCAGCGCCAGCATGGCGGCCAGCGGCTTCAATGCTGGCATGCTGTTGAACAGCCCGACGAACGGTTTGCCAAGCTTCGCCAGCCTCAGCGCCGCGCGGAAGCGGGCCGGATAGGGCAGCACGAAAGCCAGCAGCGCGCGGATGGTGCGGTCCGCCAATGGCCGCCGATAGGTCTGCTCAATATGCATGCGGGCATGGTCGACCAGATGCATGTAGTTCACGCCGGAGGGGCATGTGGTCATGCAGGAGAGGCAGGACAGGCAACGGTCGATATGTGTGACGGTTTCCTTGTCCGCCGCCCGCCCGTTTTCCAGCATGTCCTTGATGAGGTAAATGCGTCCGCGCGGGCTGTCCAGCTCGTTGCCCAGCGTCACATAGGTTGGGCAGGTGGCGGTGCAGAAGCCGCAATGCACGCAGGCGCGCAGGATTTTCTCCGACTCCGCCACATGCGGATCGGCAAGCTGGGCAAGGGAAAAATTGGTCTGCATTACGGTTCCTGGGCCGTGGTCATGCGGCCGGGGTTGAGAATGGTCTTCGGGTCGAACTCCGCTTTCAGCCGCGCCGAAAGCGTGGCGAGCGCCGGCGGTTGCGGCTCGAACACCGGCACTACGGCGCGATCGGCCGGCGTGGCCCGCACCAGCGTGGCGTGGCCGCCGCCGAATTGCCGCACCAGTCCGCGAATGAGACCGGCTTCCGGATCGCCAGCCTCCATGCGCAGCCAGACCAATCCGCCTTGCCAGTCGTAGAATACCTCCGCCGCCGCCTGCATGCGCAGCGCCATGACCATCCGGTGGCCCTCGGCCGGCGCCATGGAAATGCGCCACAGCGGCTGCTTGCCACCGTCGGCAAAGGGAGCGCAGTCGCGTATGTCCCGCCACAGCGCGCGCGAAGCCGCGTCGGGAATCTCATCGAGCGGTCCGGCGTTCTTCAGCAGGCTTTTGAGATGTTCTATCCGATAGGTGACGGACGGCCCGAAACCTTCAACACGCAACAAGGTCGCCGCCCCGCCGCCGATCATTCCACCGGCAACGCGCGCGGCGATCCTCTGAGGCAGGTGCGCGGCGCTGGAAACCTCGGCGCTCGATCCCATCGCCAGGGCCATCGCCGCCGCGGCCTGCTCGTCGAAAAGCCCGCGCACGGCAAGAGTCGTCTCGGTTTCCGCCGCCGGCAGCACCTTGAAGGTCACGTCGGTCAGGACGGCCAGCGTGCCCCACGATCCGGCCAGGAGCTTCGACATGTCATAACCGGTGACGTTCTTGACCACGCGCCCGCCCGATTTGAAGGCCTCGCCGCGTCCGGACACCGCGTTTATGCCGAGGATATGATCGCGCGCCGCGCCCGCCTTGAGGCGTCGCGGGCCGGCAAGGTTTGCCGCAAGCATTCCGCCCAGCGTGCCTTTGCCCCGCGCGCCGCCGAGCAGCGGTCCGTAGTCCATCGGCTCGAAGGCGAATTGCTGGCCATTCTCTGCAAGAAGCTGTTCGATATCCGCCAATGGCGTGCCCGCTCTGGCCGAAAGCACCAGTTCCTCCGGTTCATAGAGCGTTACGCCGGTTAATCGGGAAAGGTCGAGCGTGTGTTCGGTCTGTAGCGGCCGGCCTATGCCGCGCTTGGAGCCGTGGCCGACGATTTCGAGCGGCATCTCCTCTCCTGCCGCCCATTGGACGGCGGCCAGAACCTCTTCGCTGGAACCGGGGGTGAAAGTCGCCACTAGAACCTCGGAATATCCGGAAACGCCGTCAGGCCGCGGTGAACGTGCATCCGTCCCAGCTCGGCGCAGCGGCGCAGTTGCGGAAACACCTTGCCGGGGTTGAGCAGATGGTTCGGGTCGAAGGCGCATTTCACCCGCATCTGCTGGTCGAGATCCACCTCGTTGAACATCTCCGGCATCAGGTCGCGCTTTTCGACGCCGACGCCATGTTCGCCGGTCAGCACGCCGCCGACCTGCACGCAGAGCCGCAAAATGTCGGCCCCGAAAGCCTCTGCCTTGTCCAATTCTCCGGGCACGTTCGCATCGTAGAGGATCAGCGGATGCAGATTGCCGTCGCCGGCATGGAACACGTTGGCGACGCCCAATCCGTATTTCGCCGACAGCTCCTTCATGCCGTGCAGCACTTTCGGAAGTTCCTTGCGCGGGATGGTGCCGTCCATGCAGTAGTAGTCCGGCGAAATGCGCCCCACCGCCGGGAATGCCGCCTTGCGCCCGGCCCAGAAGGTCAGGCGTTCCTCCTCCGACTGCGAGACCCGGCAGGTGGTCGAGCCGTTGCGGAAGGCGATGGCCTCGACCGCGCCGATGAGGTGATCGACCTCAACCGCCGGCCCGTCCAGTTCCACGATGAGCAGCGCCTCGACATCGAGCGGATAGTCGGCGTGGACGAAATCCTCCGCCGCGTGGATCGCCGGCCGGTCCATCATCTCCATGCCGCCCGGAATGATGCCGGCGCCGATGATGTCGGCGACGCATTGGCCGCCCTGTTCGCTGCTTGGGAAGCCGATCAGCACGGCGCGCGCCGTCTCCGGTTTCTTCAGGATGCGCACCGTCACTTCGGTGACGACGCCGAGCAGCCCTTCGGATCCGGTCATCACGCCAAGCAGATCGTAGCCTTCGCTGTCGAGATGCTTGCCGCCGAGGCGAACGACCTCGCCGTTCATCAGCACCATCTCGATGCCGAGCACGTTGTTGGCTGTCAGCCCGTATTTCAGGCAGTGCACGCCGCCGGAATTTTCCGCGACATTGCCGCCGATGGAGCAGGCGATCTGCGACGAGGGGTCCGGCGCATAGTAGAAACCCTCGCGTTCGACCGCGGTGGTGATGCCGAGATTGGTGACGCCTGGCTGCGCGACCACGGCGCGGTTCGGATAGTCGATTTCCAGGATCCGGTTGAAACGGCTCATCACCAGCAGCACCGCGTCCTCCAGCGGCAGCGCCCCGCCCGACAGCGATGTGCCGGAGCCGCGCGGCACGACACGGATACCGCGCTCGTCGCAATATTTCAGGATGCGCGACACCTGGGCGACGGTTTCCGGCAGCACCACGACCAGCGGCAGCTGGCGATAGGCGGTCAGTCCGTCGCTTTCGAAAGCCCGCATTTCGTTGACCGTGTCGACGACGCCCTCGCCGGGAACGATGATGCGCATGTCGCCGACGATCTCGGCGCGGCGCGCAAGCGTCCCTTTGTCTGGCGCAGGCATGACGATGCCGGACATGAAGTGCCCTTTGCTGAATGGTAAAAAGGATTTACCAGTTGGCGATACGCGTTGCAAATCCTGCTTTGGATCAAGGCTGGTATCCTCAAATCCCATGCGGTGGAACCGGTTTGACTGCCGCTGCCAGATTGGATAAATAATTTTACCAGTTGGCAACGGCCCGCATGCGAGGGCGCGAACGCAACAGGCCCTTTCAGTGAGTGATATTTTCTCCAGGATCGAGCATTCACGCACCGCCGACGAGGTGGTCGGGCAGTTCGAGACGCTCATTCTGGAAGGCGTCCTGCGCACCGGCGACCGTCTGCCCGGCGAACGCGAACTGGCGCGGCAGTTCGAGGTGTCGCGTCCCATTCTGCGCGATGCGCTCAAGCTTCTGGAGACACGCGGGCTGCTGGTCAGCCGGCCGGGCGGCGGCACCTTCGTCGCCGATGTCATCGGGCAGGTGTTCTCCAAGCCGGTGATGGATCTGATCTCCACACATCGCAAGGCGACTGCCGACTATCTCGAATACCGGCGCGAGATCGAGGGCGTCGCCGCCGAATACGCGGCCCGCCGCGCCACGCCGGACGATCTTGCACTGCTCGACGCGATCATGGCGCGCATGGACGAGGCGCACCGCACCGGCAATTTCGACGACGAGGCGGAAATCGACGTCGAGTTCCACCACGCGGTCGGCGAGTGCGCGCACAATGTCATACTGCTGCACACGCTGCGCTCCTGCTACCGGCTTCTGTCCGACGGCGTGTTCCACAACCGCCTGCTCGTCTTCAGCCTGCCCGGCGCCCGCGACGAACTGCTTGCGCAGCACCGTGCCATCCATGCGGCGGTGAAGGCCGGTGACCCGGCCGCCGCGCGCGAAGCCGCCATGGCCCACATCAGCTATGTCGAGCGCTCCATGGCGGAAGCCGAGCGCACCGGCGACTGGCAGCGCGTGTCGCGGCTTCGGTTGCGCCAGCGCGGCGGCGATCTCGAACCTGCCCGTAAACGCTCCTGAAGCACGATTTTTAACAATGGATTGAACCCATGAGCACAGTTCTCACCATCGCCGACCTCAAGGAGCGTGCGCGGCGGCGCGTGCCGAAAATGTTCTTCGACTATGCCGATTCCGGCGCCTGGACGGAGGGCACCTATCGCGCCAACGAGGAGGATTTCGCCAGGATCAAACTGCGCCAGCGGGTGCTTGTCGACATGACGAACCGCTCGCTGGAAACCACGATGATCGGCGAGAAGGTGTCGATGCCGGTGGCGCTAGCCCCCACCGGCCTGACAGGCATGCAGCATGCCGACGGCGAGATGCTGGCGGCGCAGGCGGCGGAAGAGTTCGGCGTGCCCTTTACGCTGTCCACCATGAGCATCTGTTCCATCGAGGACGTCGCCTCCGTCACCAAGAAGCCGTTCTGGTTCCAGCTTTATGTCATGCGCGACCGCGATTTCGTCTTCAACCTCATCGACCGCGCCAAGGCGGCGGGCTGCTCGGCGCTGGTGCTGACGCTCGACCTGCAGATCCTCGGCCAACGCCACAAGGATCTGCGCAACGGCCTGTCGGCGCCGCCGAAATTCACGCCCAAGCATATCTGGCAGATGGCGACGCGGCCGCACTGGTGCCGCGCCATGATGGGCACGCAGCGCCGCACCTTCCGCAACATCGCCGGCCACGCCAAGGGCGTTACCGACCTGTCATCCCTGTCCGCCTGGACAGCCGAGCAGTTCGACCCCAAGCTGTCCTGGGCGGATGTCGAGTGGATCAAGGAGCGCTGGGGCGGCAAGCTGATCCTGAAAGGCATCCTCGACCGCGAGGACGCGGAAATGGCGGCGAAGACCGGCGCCGACGCCATCATCGTTTCCAACCATGGCGGCCGCCAGCTCGACGGCGCGCCGTCCTCCATCTCCGTGCTGGAGGAGATCGCCGATGCGGTAGGCGACAAGATCGAGGTGCATCTCGATGGCGGCATCCGTTCCGGCCAGGACGTGCTGAAGGCTCGATGCCTCGGCGCCAGGGGCACCTATATCGGCAGGCCGTTCCTCTATGGGCTCGGCGCCGGCGGCAAGGCCGGCGTGACGCAGGCGCTGGAGATCATCCGGCGCGAGCTCGACCTGACCATGGCGCTGTGCGGCAAGCGCGACATCAACACGGTTGGCAAGGACATGCTGCACCGGTAGGACGGCATTCGACAGCGGAGGCCGCTTTGACAGCCGTCGATTTTCTGCAGGCACGCGCGCCCCAAGGCGTGCGGCTCTATGCCATTGGCGACGTTCATGGCCGGTTCGACCTGCTGTCCGCGATGCATGAGCGGATCGCCGCGGATGTGGAGCGGGACAAGCCTTTCGACTGGCGCGTCATCCACCTTGGCGACTACATCGATCGCGGCCCGGATTCCCGCCGCGTGCTGGACTTCCTGATCGCGGCGAAGCAGCGGGACGACCGCGCCATCACGCTGACCGGCAATCATGAACTGGGGCTGCTGGATTTCCTCGCCAATCCCGACCCCGACGCACTGTTCGTCCGTTACGGTGGTGTTGAGACGGCGCGATCCTACGGCGTTGAGCTTTTGCGGGACGGGTCGGTCGCGCAAGGCCACCGCGATCTGCTTGCAGCTCTGCCGCGATCACATCTGGAATTCATCCGCTCGTTGGCGTTTTCCTTCGAGGCAGGCGATTTTTTCTTCTGCCACGCCGGTGTCAGGCCGGGCATTGCGCTCGCGCAGCAGTCAAACCGGGACCTGACGTGGATCCGCGACGAGTTCCTGAACGATGGCAGCCTGCACGGGAAAATCGTCGTCCATGGCCATACGCCGGTGCAGCAGCCCGATGTCCGGCGCAACCGGGTCAATCTCGACACCTATGCCTGCGGCAGCGGACGCCTTACGGCGCTGCGCGTCGATGGCGCCGTCAAGCAGATCCTGACGGTCTCGGACGATGGCAGGTTTCAGCGCAGGGATGCGGTGACGCCGTAGCCGTCCACGGCATTGTGTTCGTTGGAGGCATCGGCGGTGTAGATGCCGAAACCGCAAAGCGCGATGGCCGACAACATGGCAAAGGACAGAAGCGCTGCTTTCACGGAAGTCATCTCTGGTTTGGCTTTCTGCATCACTGCATGCCGTTTGTTACGAATGCGTTGCTAAACGCGTTTGCTGTGTCAGGGTTTCGGTGGTTTTGAACTTCCCCTTGCCTCTGTGTCGCTGAAGCAACACAAAAGGTTCAGCCCAAGGGTTGTTCGGTGTCATTGCCGCTACAGCGCGGCGCGGCTTCTAGGCCGGGGCACGGCCTCAGGCCAAGTGGAAAAGTGATCGTCCACAGTGGATTCCAGCCGGCGTGCCAAATCTGCAACGGTTGGTCCGACTGGTCAGACCATGTCCACCCAGGCGCGGGCGATGGCCAGCCCGGCGGCGTCCGCCCCCGGGCCTTTGCGCGCCATCTCGGCTTCAAGCCGCTGCGGCCAGTCCGGGTGCCTTGCGGCGATGGTCGGGGCGAAGGTCGTGCTCCAGTCACGCACCATCTCGCTGTCGGCCTCGAAATGGAACTGGAAGCCATAGACCGCGCGCCCGATCCGGAATGCCTGGTTCGCCGTTGCATCGTTGCCGGCAAGGCGCACCGCGCCGGGTGGCAGCGAGAAGGTGTCGTCGTGCCACTGGAAGATCGGGAAGCGTTCCGGAACCTTGCCGAGGACCAAGTCCGTTTTCGCTTCCGGCGCAAGCGCCACGCCGCACCAGCCGAATTCCATGGCGCCACCGATGCGGTTTTCGCCGCCGAACGCCCGCGCGACCAACTGCGCGCCGAGGCAGATGCCAAGCACGGCGCGGTCCCGTTCGGCAAAATCGCGAAGCAGCGCCAGCAGGTCGGGGAAATAGGGATAGTCGTCGTCGGCCAGCGCGTTCTGCTCGCCGCCCAGTACGATGACGGCGTCGTGCCGGGCCGCATCCGAAGGCAACGGATCGCCAAGGTAGGGCTTGCGCAGATCGATCGCCACTCCTGCCTCGACTAGCGCCGTGCCGACCTGGCCAAGGCCCGTATTGTCGAAATTCTGGACGACCAGCACCCGCATTGAAAACCTGCTGACATGAAATGAGCCCGATCAGCGATATCATTGCTGCCATGAGCCGGCCAAGTGGCGCCGGCATTGCCTTGGGAAAAATCTCGTGACGGCGCAGGACAGGCCTCAAAGGAAACGGCCATTGCAGAACCGGGTAGATCCGTTCGGCGCCATCCATGCCGTGCCCGAGCGCGGCCTGTTCACCGGCAATCGCGGCATCATCCACGATCCGGACACGAAGACGCTGCTGCGCAAGCGCTGGGCCTTGCGCGCCTGGATCATATGCGCATGCGACTTCAAGGGCCGCCGCCGCGAGCCGATGGGCCGCAACCGGTTGGTCGAGGGCGAGCCGAAGCCCGGCTGGACGGAACTGTTCTTCCTCGACGAAGTGACGGCGCTCGCCGCCGGCCACCGGCCCTGCTTCTTCTGCCGCCGCGAACGGGCTATCGACTATGTAAGCCGCTTCGGCGCGGCCTTCGACATTGCCGAACCGAGGGCGCCGATGGCCGATGCGCGGTTGCACCGGGAGCGGCTGGCCTCGGGCGGCAGGCCGGTTCCGCTTGCCCGCAACGAACTCGGCCTGCTGCCGGATGGCGCGATGATCGCGGCGGACGGGCAGGCCTTCGCCATCCGTCAGGGCAGGGGGCTGCCCTGGTCCTTCGGCGGCTATGGCGCGCCGGTCGCGCTGGACCGGCTGGAAAGCGCTGCCCTGCTCACCCCCGCGACCTCGCTCGCCGTGCTGCGTCAGGGGTACCGCCCGGTGTGGCACGCGAGCGCGGAGGATTGAACCGAAGCCGCTCTTGACGCTCCCGCCAGCCTGCCGCATGGATCGCCCATGCGCGCCAATTACCGACTGCAACGGCTTTTCGTGCCCGACGATCTTGCCGAGGGGGCGGAGGTCGAGCCTGCCCCGCAGCAGAGCCATTACCTGATGCATGTGCTGCGACTGGCCGAAGGCGCCGAGGTGCTCCTGTTCAACGGCCGCGACGGCGAATGGCTGGCCACGGTCGCGGCGCGCACGAAGAAATCGCTGCGCCTCAAGGTCGCCAGCCCGCAGCGGCCGCAGCCGCCGCTGCCCGACCTCGTCTACTGCTTCGCGCCGCTGAAACAGGGCCGGCTCGACTACCTGGTGCAGAAGGCGGTGGAAATGGGCGCCGGCACTCTCCAGCCGGTCATCACCCAGCACACACAGGTGGCGAAGGCAGGCACGGACCGCCTTGCCGCCAACGTCATCGAAGCCGCCGAGCAGTGCGGTATCCTCGCCGTGCCGGAAGTGCGCGAGGCGGTCAAGTTCGAGCGCCTGCTGGCCGGCTGGGACAGCGAACGGCGGCTGATCTTCTGCGACGAGGATGCCGCGACCGACAACCCGCTGCCGGCGCTTCGGTCCATCGGCGAAAAGAAACTCGCTCTGCTGGTCGGGCCGGAGGGCGGTTTTTCGGACGACGAGCGCCGCACGCTGCGGGCGCTGCCCTTCGTCACCGCCATTCCGCTCGGGCCGCGCATCCTGCGCGCCGACACCGCCGCCGTCGCCGCCCTTGCCGTCATCCAGGCGACGGTGGGCGATTGGGGCTAAACGCCACATTCGCGGTGGGTCACATCCTTTCAGGATAGCCGCCACCTTCGTCATCCTGAGCGTGGCGTGATCGCGCCATCTGCCTTCTCCCCTTGTGGGAGAAGGTGTCGAGGCGGAGCCGAGACGGATGAGGGTTATAGGCAAAGTGCGCCCGAATGGGTCTGGAACACCCCTCATCCGACCGCGCCTTCGCTCCGCTCGGCCCGGCCATCTTCTCCCACAAGGGGGAGGGTAAAGTGCTGACACACGTCATCCTTCCCACGCCCGGGTTTTCGCCCGTCTGGCCATTGTCATGGAAGATGCGGCAGGTCCGCCGCGATCTGGAAACGGCCGCCGCGCAGCATGTCGTGCGTGGACGGCGAGGCGGCTGGCTTCACGATGTGTCGGGAGTGGGCATTGCCGCTGCCGGACGGTCCATCCGCATGGCCGGCTTGCGCCGCTGCGCCCGTGCTCCGCTCGCATCGGCCGGCGCGAACCGCCTCGCCGAGAGGAGACACAGCGCCAGCGCGGCGGCAACCGCCCGCAAACGCATCGCAAGGCGCACGGCGTCGTCGGGCCCGTCCTCATCACCGGTGGCGGCCATCCATTGGCCGGC
>NZ_LMGA01000001.1:3717042-3728831 GCF_001427025.1 Mesorhizobium sp. Root554
AACGCGGCTTCCTCGGCGGGACTTAAAATCGCCAGGACGCGGCGGCGCACGAACCACGACCGGCTCGATGCCTGCTCGGCCAGAACGGCGAGCGCGAACAGCAGCGCCACGATGCGCTCCAGCACATCGCGGTCCCGGTTCGCGTTCCTGTCCCAGCCTTCCATCCTGTCCTCCGCTTCGGGCAGCAAAGTATGGATGCGGTTTTGCGGACGTGGACGGATTTATCTGTTGTGGAGCCGTGGCGCTTCTGCCTTCTCCCTTTGTGGGAGAAGGTGGATCGGCGCGCAGCGCCGAGACGGATGAGGGGTAGGGTGCGCCAAGCACCCCTCATCCGTCGCCTGATCTCGTCCTTGCTTCGCAAGCCCGAGGGCGACACCTTCTCCCACAAGGGGAGAAGGGAAGGCATTTGAGCGCGGCCGGGTGGAGGGTCGCGACCGCGGCCGATCGAGCCAGCACAAGGACCGGGCCGTGCCCGACGATCACAGCATCAATGGATCCCGGATAGCCTCCGCTTCGCTCGGCACCTTCACAAGGGCAAGGCCGCCCTTGCCGCACCCGGCGGCATCGTCTAGGACACGCGCGGCGTGGGCGCGGTAAATTTTATCGACCCGCGCAGCAAGGAATGCCGGGTAAGATCATGGCCGATAAATCGCAGAAAATGCTGGCGCGCCTGCCGCGCGGCTTCGCCGACCGCGGCGCCGACGACATCCGCGCCGTCGAGAAGATGATGGCGAAAATCCGCGAGGTCTATGAGCTTTACGGCTTCGAGCCGGTCGACCAGCCGATGATCGAATACACCGATGCGCTAGGGAAATTCCTGCCCGACCAGGACCGCCCGAACGAGGGTGTTTTCTCCTTCCAGGATGATGACGACCAGTGGCTGTCGCTGCGCTATGATCTGACTGCGCCGACTGCGCGCTTCGTCGCCGAGAACTACGAGCGCCTGCCGAAACCCTATCGCAGCTATCGGTCCGGCTGGGTATTCCGCAACGAGAAGCCGGGGCCGGGCCGCTTCCGCCAGTTCATGCAGTTCGACGCCGATACAGTGGGTGCGCCGGGTGTCGCGGCGGATGCCGAGATGGCGATGATGATGGCCGACGTGATGGAGGCGCTGGGCATCAAGCGGGGCGACTACGTCATCCGCATCAACAACCGTAAGGTACTCGACGGCGTGCTGGATGCGATTGGCCTCGGCGGCGACGAGAACGCCGGACGCAGGCTGACGGTGCTAAGGGCGATCGACAAGTTGGATAAGGTTGGGCTGGATGGCGTGCGGGCGCTGCTTGGGGCGGGGCGTAAAGACGAGAGCGGTGATTTTACGAAGGGTGCGGGGCTGACGACGGAACAGGCCGAAAGAGTGCTCGGTATTTTGGATGTCGATCCCACTGAAGACGAGATTGTCTTGCTTTCGCGCTCAAAAGTATTGGCAACCCCCAGCAATAACGGCTCCAGTGGTGTTGATGAGCTAATTGAGATCGCGAAGTTGACTAGGGCCGCCGGCTACGGCCCAGATCGCATCCGCATCGACCCCTCCGTCGTCCGCGGCCTCGAATACTACACCGGTCCCGTCTACGAGGCCGAACTGCTCGCCGAAATCCCCAATGAAGACGGCCAGATCGTCCGCTTCGGCTCGGTCGGCGGCGGCGGCCGCTATGACGGGCTGGTGTCGCGCTTTCGCGGAGAGCCGGTGCCGGCGACGGGCTTTTCCATCGGCGTCTCGCGTCTGATGACGGCGCTGAAGAACCTCGGCAAGCTCGATACATCCGACGTCATTCAGCCGGTCGTTGTGCTTGTCATGGACCGCGATACGGAAAGCCTCGGCCGCTACCAGAAGATGGTGAGCGACCTGCGGCAGGCTGGCATCCGCGCCGAAATGTATCTCGGCGGCGCCGGCATGAAGGCGCAGCTGAAATATGCCGACCGGCGCGGCTGTCCCGTCGCCATCATCCAGGGCGGCGACGAGCGCGCCAGGGGCGAGCTGCAGATCAAGGACCTGATCGAGGGCGCACGGCAGGCCGCTGCCATTTCCGGTCACGCCGAATACAAGGAGGCGCGGCCCGGACAGGTGACGGTGGCCGAGGCCGACCTGGTGACCGAGGTGCGCAAGATTCTAGACGCGCAGAAGGCGGAGCGCGACGGTGGCCGGTGAGGCTGCGATCTTCCCTTCTCCCCGTGTGGGAGAAGGTGGCCGAGCGAAGCGAGGTCGGATGAGGGGTGTTGGCCGGAGCGTCGGCGTCTCCTTCCTTCCAGTACCCCTCATCCGTCTTGNTGCGCGCCAATCCACCTTCTCCCACAAGGGGAGAAGGGCAGGGGCTGCTCAATGACCGCCCGCCGCCCCGCCATATCCGACGCCATCGAGGCGTTGTTCGCCATGCGCGGCGCGGCGCTCGTCGACGTGCCGGTGCTGCAGCCCGCCGATCCGTTCCTCGACATGGCGGGCGAGGATCTGCGCCGCCGCATCTTCCTGACCGAAAGCGAGACCGGCCGCAGTCTGTGCCTGCGCCCGGAATTCACCATTCCCGTTTGCCTCGACCATATCGCCAGCCAGGCCGGCACGCCGCGCCGCTATGCCTATCTGGGCGAGGTGTTCCGCCAGCGCCGCGATGGCCCCGCCGAATTCTTCCAGGCCGGCATCGAGGATTTGGGCGACCGCGACACCGCGAAAGCCGACGCCCGTTCCGTCGCCGACGCCATCGCGCTGTTGGAACTCGCGCTGCCCAAAGCCGGCCTCGTGACGACGCTGGGGGACCAGGCGGTGTTCGAGGCGGTGCTGGCGGCGCTCGGCCTGCCGCGCGGCTGGCGCATGCGGCTCGCCCGCGCCTTCGGCTCGCGCGCCATGCTCGAGGCGGCTCTTGCCGATCTCGCCAATCCGCCACGCAACGGCCAGTTTCCGCCGGAAGTCGCCGCGCTGGCCGTCGATGGCGACGCCGGGGCGCTTGCCGCCCATCTGGCCGAGGGCATGGAAAAGGTGGGCCTGTCGGCTTCCGCCGGCCGCACGCCGGCCGACATTGCCCGCCGGCTGATCGAGAAAGCGCAATTGCGCTCGGTGCGTCTGTCGGACGAGCCGTTCGCGGCGCTGAAGGCCTTCCTCGCCATCAAGGTTCCGCTCGACGGCGCGGCAGCGGCGCTGGCAGGTTTCGCCGCCGATGCCGGGCTGTCGCTGGGCGCGGCATTGGACAGTTTCGCCGCCCGCGCCGCTGCGATCGCCGGACACGGGCGGAATGCCGGCGCGATCGTCTACGATGCCGCTTTCGGCCGTCCGCTCGATTACTACACGGGCCTGGTGTTCGAGATATCCGTCGACGGCGGCGACAGGCCGCTGGCCGGCGGCGGCCGCTACGACCGGCTGCTGACGCTGCTCGGCGCGACCGCGCCGATCCCCGGCGTCGGCTTCTCCGTCTGGCTCGACCGCATCGAAGCGGCGCGGGAGAGCGGCACATGACGATCTCCCTCGCCATCCCCTCCAAAGGCCGGCTGCGCGAGCAGGCGCTGGAAAAGCTGGCGGCGGCGGGGCTTGCCGTCAGCCTGCCGGAAGACGAGCGCAAATACCGCGCCCGCATCGAGGGTCGCGGCGACATCGAGGTGATGTTCCTGTCTGCCTCGGAGATTGCCGGCGAACTCGGCCAGGGTGCGGTCGACCTCGGCATAACCGGCGAAGACCTGGTGCGCGAAAACCTCGCCGAATGGGAGACGCGCGCCGAAATCCTCGCCCGGCTCGGCTTCGGCCATGCCGATGTGGTGGTCGCGGTGCCCGACATCTGGCTCGATGTCGAAACCATGGCCGACCTCGACGACGTCGCCGCCGACTTCCGCCAGCGCCACGGCCGCAGGCTGCGCATCGCCACCAAATACTGGCGGCTGACGCAGCAGTTCTTTTCCGGCAAGCACGGCATCCAGGTCTACCGCATCGTCGAGAGCCTCGGCGCCACCGAAGGCGCGCCGGCGGCGGGATCGGCCGACATCATCGTCGACATCACCTCGTCCGGCTCGACGCTGCGCGCCAACCACCTCAAGGTGCTGGCGGACGGCGTCATCCTGCGCTCGCAAGCCTGCCTCGTCGCGTCGCGCAAGCCGCGCCAGGATGCGGACGAGGCGTTGATCCGGGACATCGCGGAAAGAATGGCGCGCGCCGACATGTCTTGAACCTGGCGGCATTGCCTCGCGCCACATGGCTGCTAGATTCATTGTGGTTGCGGAGGAGATGGTCATGGCGAACAACACGGCGCTGCAAAGCCCAAGGAACGAGCCGCATCACAGGGCTTTCATCGCCCCGCTGGGCGGCAAGTCGCATGTGTCGGGCGAGCGCACCGTTCCGCTGTTGCACAAAACCATTCCGGCGCTGTTTTCCGAGACGGCGGCTGCCAACGGCTCGCGCGACGCCGCTGTTTTCCTTGGGCAAGACAAGCGGTTTTCGTGGGAGGAGCTTTCCGATGCCGTCGATGCGCTGGCCGCCGGCCTTCTGGCGCTCGGGCTGCGCAAGGGCGACCGCATCGGCATCTGGTCGCCGAACCGCTGGGAGTGGCTGGTCACCCAGTTCGGCACCGCGCGCGTCGGCCTGATCCTGGTCAACATCAATCCGGCCTATCGCCTGTCCGAGCTGGAATATGCGCTGAACAAGGTCGGCTGCAAGGCGCTGGTCACGGCGGCCAGCTTCAAGACGTCGGACTATCTCGGCATGTTGAACACGCTGGCGCCGGAGCTGGAAAAGGCGGAACCCGGCAAGCTGACGGCGAAGAGGCTGCCGACGCTCAAGGCGGTCATCCGGATGGGCGAGGAAAGCTCGCCCGGCATGTTCAATTTCGGCGACGTGCTGGCCATGGGCGGCCGCGACGAGCATGACAGCCTCGACCGCATTTCGGAGGGGCTGAAACCCGGCGACGCCATCAACATCCAGTTCACCTCGGGAACGACGGGCGCGCCGAAGGGCGCGACGCTGACCCACGGCAATATCGTCAACAACGGCAATTTCGTCACTTCGGCCATCAAGCTCACCGCTGAGGACCGTCTCTGCATCCCGGTTCCGCTCTATCATTGCTTCGGCATGTCGATGGGGACGATGGGCTGCGTCACCAAGGGCGCGACCATGGTGTTTCCGGGCGAAGGCTTCGATCCGGGCGCCACGCTGAAGGCGGTGGAAGCCGAGCGCTGCACCGGCCTCTACGGCGTGCCGACCATGTTCGTCGCCATGCTCGATCACGCCGATTTCAAATCCTTCGACCTGTCCAGCCTGCGCACCGGCATCATGGCCGGTTCGCCATGCCCGATCGAAGTGATGAAGAAGGTGATATCGCTCATGAACATGTCGCAGGTGACGATCGCCTACGGCATGACCGAGACCAGCCCCGTCTCGTTCCAGAGCGGCACAGACGATCCGCTCGACAAGCGCGTTTCCACCGTCGGCCGCATCCAGCCGCATGTCGAATGCAAGGTGATCGACGCTGACGGCGCCACCGCTGCGGTCGGCGCGCCGGGTGAACTGTGCACGCGCGGCTATTCGGTGATGAAGGGCTATTGGGAGGACGACGAGAAAACCGCCGAGGCGATCGACCCTGAAGGCTGGATGCACACCGGCGATCTGGCGACCATCGACGACGAAGGCTACTGCAACATCGTCGGCCGGGTGAAGGACATGGTCATACGCGGCGGCGAAAACGTCTATCCGCGCGAGGTCGAGGAATTTCTGTATCGCCACCCCAAGGTCAAGGAAGTGCAGGTCTTCGGCATCCCGGACAAGAAATATGGCGAGGAACTCGCGGCCTGGATCGTTCTCAAGCCGGGCGAGAACGCCGAAGCCGACGAGATCAGGGTCTTCTGCGATGGCCAGATCGCCCATTACAAGGTGCCGCGCCACATCCGCTTCAAGGACAGCCTGCCGATGACGGTGACCGGCAAGCCGCAGAAATTCATCATGCGCGAGGCGATGATGGAGGAACTGGGGCTGGTGGAAGAAAAGACCGCCTGAACGGACACGGCTTGGCGCCAGTGTAAGGGAAGGTCAGGCCTTCGCAGAAAAACCGATCTGCCGCACGAACCGGGCCAGTTCCATGCAATCGTCCCCGCGTGGCGCATTGCGCCGCCACGCCACGCACAATGTGCGCTCCGGAACGGGATCGGCGAACGGCAATATGCGCAGGTCCCGCATTTCCGAGGCGGAACTGACGGCGATTTCCGGGATGAGGGTAACGCCGAGCCCATGCGCGACCATCTGCATGAGCGTGGTCAGGCTGGTGGCGCCGTAGTTCGCCATGACGGCGGGGCGCACCCGCCCGCAAACGGCCAGCGCCTGCTCGCGCATGCAATGGCCTTCCTCCAGCAGCATGAGCCTCTCCAAGGCAACGCTTTCCGGCGCAACCGGCGGTGTCACGAAAGCAGGATCGGACCGGGGAACGGCGAGGAAAAAGCGGTCGTGGAAAAGCTCCTCGACCGTCAATGCGGGCGCATCCAGCGGCGTTGCCGCGATCAGCCCGTCGAGCCGGCCGCCCAGCACTTCTTCCAGCAGCACGGTGGTTACCGCTTCCCTCAGTTCAAGATGCAGGGCGGGATATCGCCGCTTCAGCGCCGGCAGGACGACGGGCAGCAGATAGGGCGCGACGGTGGGGATGATTCCGAGCCGAAGACGGCCCTCCATGGCGTTCCGCTTCAGCCCTCCCATGGCTTCGAGGCTGCGGATTTCTCCCAATATCCTCTCGACTTCAGGCGCCAGCTCCAGGCCTTTTTCAGTCAGGGAAATGCCGCGGCTTGAACGGTCGAAGAGACGGCAGCCGAGGCGCTGCTCCATCTCGGCGATCTGCGCCGACAGCGCCGGCTGGCTGACACCGGCGCTTTCCGCAGCGCGTCCGAAATGGCGCGTCCGCGCCAGCGCCTCGAAATATTCCATCTGCCGGATGGTGATCTGTATCATAGTTTAAAGTTATTGCAGTGAACAGGAAAGGCAATTTGAATTTATTGGAGGCAGCGGCTAGTCTGGAATCATTCCAGCCCGAACATCGCTCAGACCTGCACCCGCGCAGATGTCATGGCGATGGACCCATGCGCTGCGACGGACGAATTCGACAAAATCTTTTGGAGGCCAGATATGGACGCGAAGACTGACGACCCCGCCGGCAAATGCCCGGTCGCGCATGGAGGCGGCAAGTCGCCGAGGTCCAATCGGGACTGGTGGCCGAAGCAGCTGGATGTCTCGGTCCTGCACCGCAATTCCGACCTGTCCGATCCGATGGACAGGGATTTCGACTATGCCGAGGAGTTCAAGAGCCTGGATCTGAACGCGGTTATCCAGGACCTGCACGCCGTCATGACGGATTCGCAGGAGTGGTGGCCGGCCGATTTCGGCCATTATGGCGGCCTGTTCATCCGCATGGCGTGGCACAGCGCCGGCACATACCGCATCACCGACGGCCGTGGCGGCGCCGGCGCCGGCCAGCAGCGTTTCGCGCCGCTGAATAGCTGGCCGGACAATGCAAATCTCGACAAGGCGCGCCGCCTGTTATGGCCGATCAAGCAGAAATATGGCCGCAAGATATCCTGGGCCGACCTACTGGTCCTGACCGGCAACGTCGCCCTGGAATCGATGGGCTTCAAGACTTTCGGCTTCGCCGGCGGCCGCAAGGATGTCTGGGAGCCCGAAGAGCTTTACTGGGGTCCCGAGGGCTCGTGGCTCGGCGACGAGCGCTACAGCGGCGAGCGCCAGCTGGACGAACAGTTGGGCGCTGTCCAGATGGGCCTGATCTACGTCAATCCGGAAGGACCGGGCGGCAATCCGGACCCGGTCGCGGCGGCGAAGGACATTCGCGAAACCTTCTTCCGCATGGCGATGAACGATGAGGAAACCGTCGCGCTGATCGCCGGCGGCCACTCCTTCGGCAAGACCCACGGCGCGGGCGACCCCTCGCTGGTCGGCGCGGAACCGGAAGCGGGCGCGCTCGAGGACCAGGGCCTCGGCTGGAAAAGCACCTACGGATCCGGTCGTGGCGCCGATGCCATCACCGCCGGGTTGGAAGTGACGTGGACGCAGACGCCGACGCAGTGGAGCAACTTCTTCTTCAAGAACCTGTTCGAGAACGAATGGGAATTGACGGCCAGCCCGGCGGGCGCCAAGCAGTGGCAGGCCAGGAACGCCGCCGCGACGATTCCGAATGCCTTCGACCCGTCGAAGAAGCATGTGCCGACCATGCTGACGACCGATCTTTCGCTGCGGTTCGACCCGGAATACGAAAAGATTTCCCGCCGCTTCTATGAGCACCCGGAACAGTTCGCCGACGCCTTCGCCCGCGCCTGGTTCAAGCTGACCCATCGCGACATGGGTCCGCGCGTGCGCTATCTCGGACCGCTGGTGCCGCAAGAAACCCTGATCTGGCAGGACCCGATCCCGGCCGTGGATCACCTCCTGGTCGACGAGCAGGACATCGCGGCGCTGAAGGCGAAGGTTCTGGCTTCGGGCCTGACGGTTCCGCAGCTGGTCTCGACCGCCTGGGCCTCGGCTTCCACCTTCCGCGGCTCCGACAAGCGCGGCGGCGCCAACGGCGCGCGCATCCGGCTGGCCCCGCAGAAGGACTGGGAGGTCAACCAGCCGGCCCAGCTCCAGACGGTGCTGGACAGGCTGGAGGCGATCCGGGCCGAGTTCAACGGCGCGCACTCCGGCAAGAAGATATCGCTGGCCGACCTGATCGTGCTGGCCGGCGCCGCCGCGGTGGAAAAGGCGGCCCGGGATGGCGGCGTGGATGTCGCGGTTCCCTTCGCGGCCGGACGCGCCGATGCCTCGCAGGAACAGACGGACGTGCAGTCCTTCGCGCCGCTCGAACCGCGCAATGACGGCTTCCGCAACTACATCAACGGCAAGAAGCCGCAGTTCATGCAGCCGGAGGAAGCGCTGGTCGACCGGGCGCAGTTGCTGCGCCTGACCGGCCCGGAAATGACCGTGCTGCTCGGCGGCCTGCGCGTGCTCGGCGCCAATGCGGCCGACGCCAGGCACGGCGTCTTCACCGACAGGATCGGTACGCTGACGAACGACTTCTTCGTCAATCTGCTCGGCATGGATACGGAATGGCAGCCGGCCGGCGACAACCTCTACCAGGGCCATGACCGCAAGACGAAGGCGGCCAAATGGACGGCGACGCGCGTCGATCTGATCTTCGGGTCGCACTCGCAGCTCCGCGCCTTCGCCGAGGTCTACGCCACGGCGGACGCGAAGAAGAAGTTCGTGAAGGACTTCGTCGCGGCCTGGACCAAGGTGATGAACGCCGACCGCTTCGATCTCGCCTGAGTTCCCGGAGCGCTGAGACACGGATTTGGAGCCGGGCATCTTGCCCGGCTTTTTCTTTTCACGCTTCGCAAGGGCCTCCGCGTGGCCATCGGGCTTGCCGTCCGCGGCCTTCGCCTGTAGCAGAACCCAAACGGGCAAACCGACGACGGGATCACCGAATGCGACTTGGCGGAAGGCTGGCGGCAGCCATCGAAGTGCTGGAAGACATCCAGCGGCGGCACCGGCCGGTGGCCGAGGCCTTGCGCGACTGGGGTGTCTCGCATCGTTTCGCCGGCGGCGGCGACCGTTCCGCCATCGGCAACATCGTCTATGACGCCCTGCGCCGCAAACGCAGCGCCGCCTGGCTGCTCGGTGCGGACACGCCGCGCGCCGTCGGTTTCGGCGCCCTGCTGCTGGAATGGGGGCAGACGCCGCAATCCTTGAATGCGGCGCTTGACGGCGACAAGTTCGCGCCGTCGCCGCTCGATGCCGATGAGCTCCAGGCCGCCTCCCGCGCCACGCTCGCCGATGCCCCGCCCGCCGTGCAGGCCGATTGCCCCGACTGGTGCGCGCCGCTTTTCGAACAGACCTACGGGCCGGAATGGGTGAAGGAGGGCGCTGCGCTGGCCGAGCGTCCGCCGCTCGACCTGCGGGTGAACACGCTGAAATCCGACCGCGCCAAGGTGATCCAGGAACTGGTGGAGACGGGTGCTGCGGCGTCCGCGCTCGCGACGCAGGGCATCCGCATAGCGCCCATCCAGGGCGACGGCCGCCATCCCAATGTCCAGGCCGAGCCGGCCTTCCAGAAGGGCTGGTTCGAAATCCAGGACGAAGGCTCGCAGATCGCCGCCGAACTCGTCGGCGCCGAGCCCGGAATGCAGCTTCTCGACTATTGCGCAGGCGCCGGCGGCAAGGCGCTGGCCCTCTCGGCCATCATGGACAATCGCGGCCAGATCTTCGCGCACGATTCCGAAAAGCAGCGTCTTGCGCCGATCTTCGATCGCATCCGCCGGTCCGAGAACCGCAACATCCAGGTCGTTTCCAAGCCCGGCGAATTGACGCCGCTTGAGGCGCATATGGACATCGTTCTGATCGATGCGCCCTGCACCGGTTCCGGCACCTGGCGCCGCCGGCCGGATGCCAAATGGCGGCTGACCCAGCGCCAGCTGGAGGCGCGCATGGCGGAGCAGTCAGCCATTCTCGACGCCGCATCCACCTATGTGAAACCGGGCGGACTGCTCGCCTATGTCACCTGCTCGGTCTTCGACGACGAGAACGGCGCGCAGATCGCCGCCTTCCTGGCGCGTGCCAAAAATTTCGAACTGGTCGACCACCGCGCATTGTGGGACCGGCATTTCCCCAGCCATGGCGACAAGGCGCGCTTCGGCGCCTTTGGCATTTCGCTGTCGCCGGCGCTGAGCGGCACTGACGGTTTCTACTTCTGCGCGCTGCGCCGCGCCGGCTGATTTTTCCCTGCGTTGACAGATCCGGACGCTGTTCCATCTCTTGCAGCGGCCTGCGGATCGATCGGGTGTGTTCGTGCAGAAATACATTTCGCTTCTCGTCTTCCTCATTGTCGTGCTCGGCGGCGGGCTGCTGATCGGCTACGCCACGCTGCCGGGCGAATGGNTGCTTTATGTGCTGATCGCCATTGCCGGCTGGCGGATATGGAGACGCGAGCCGCATGGCGCGGCGATGAAGCTTTGGGTGGCGCAGCTCGTGCTCAACTTCCTCTGGTCGCCGGTGTTTTTCGGCGCACAGCGGATTGCCGGCGCGCTCGCCATCATCGTGCTGCTGTTGATCGCGATCATGGCCTTCATGGCGGCGGCGCGCAGGGTGGACCGCGTCGCCTTCTGGCTGTTCGTTCCCTACGCGCTGTGGGTGGCCTTCGCGACCTCGCTGAACGCCTCGATCCTCTTGCTCAACTGAGCCTTGTTGCGGCGCAGCAAAGCGATTGCCTGCCTGCCCCGGCTCTGCAATAAGCTGGATCGTTCAAGCGAAGGTATCGGGCATGGCAGCCAAGATCGTTCCGTCCGCTGACTACGAAGAGCGCGTTCGCGCGTCTTTCGAGCGTCAGCAGGTTATGAAAACCATCGGCGCCGAGCTGACGCTGGTGACGCCGGGCACCATCGAGATCGAAATGCCCTATGCGCCGGGGCTGACGCAGCAGCACGGCTTCCTCCATGCAGGCATCATCTCGGCGGCGCTGGATTCCGCCTGCGGTTATGCAGCCTTCTCCCTGATGCCGGAAAATGCGGGCGTGCTAACCATCGAGTTCAAGGTCAATCTGCTGGCGCCGGGCAGGGGAGAGCGCTTCCTGTTTCGCGGCTCCGTCACCAAGCCCGGCCGCACCATCATCGTCGCCGACGGACAGGCCTATGCCATTGCCGCCGATGGGGAGGCCAAGCTCATCGCCACCATGACGGGGACGATGATGACGGTCACCGGCCGCGAGGGGATCGAGGGGTGAGAGCCCGGTTCGCCGCAGGCGAATTGAAAGGTCCGGTGGACCTTTCAAAGGGCTCGAACGCCCGAGGCCCAGGCCGAG
>NZ_LMGA01000002.1 GCF_001427025.1 Mesorhizobium sp. Root554
GATCGCCATGGAGGAGAAGCTGCGCTTCGCCATCCGTGAAGGCGGCCGCACCGTCGGCGCCGGTATCGTCGCAAGCATCGTCGAGTAACAAAGAAAACGACAGGCACTATCGGAAAGGGCGGCCTTCGGGTCGCCCTTTCTATTTCAAGGCGCTCTTTCCATTCCCATATGCTGCTCCGCGAGCGAGGAGATTGCGATGACCACGGACGTGCCGACGCTTTACGACTGGGTAGGGGGAGCCGAAGCGCTCAATCGCCTGACCGGCATTTTTTACGACAAGGTTCTGGCCGATCCGCTCCTGGAGCCGATCTTTCGCCATATGTCGGGCGATCATCCCGCGCATGTCGCAGCCTTCATCGGCGAGGTTTTCGGCGGACCGGCAATCTACAGCGACAAGCTCGGTGGCCATGCTGCGATGATCAGGCATCACCTTGGGCGCCACCTGACCGAAGATCAGCGCCGGCAATGGATCGCGTTGCTTCTCGATGCGGCCGACGAGGTCGGATTGCCCGACGACCCCGAATTCCGCTCGGCGCTTGTCGCCTATCTTGAATGGGGCACGCGGCTCGCAAGGCTGAATTCGCAGGATGGCGCGGATCCCGAGCTCAACGAGCCCATGCCGAAATGGGGCTGGGGCGTTCCCGGCGGGCCTTATCAACCGCCTTCCAAGAAATGAGGCGTTCGAAAACCACTCTCGGTTCTTGAAACGCGAACATCTTTGTGAAATGAAGCAGCCGAATAGGGGTATAGCTCAGTTGGTAGAGCGGCGGTCTCCAAAACCGCAGGTCGTAAGTTCGAGCCTTACTGCCCCTGCCATTTCTCATGGCTTGCACTTGAACATAGCGAAAAGCTTGCCATATCTGCCTTTCTAGGGCATAGAAGCGTCCATAGCCGGGACGGAACGACTGGATGGTTCCGATGCGGCGTTTGGGCATAAAGCGGGTTGTTGCCACTTGCGTGGATCAAGAATCGGTTTTATGTAGGCACGACAGACACGCGACGCGTGGAGCTGAGAGATCGGCTTTACGCGTCCGATTTGCATGGATAAAGCGGCTGCAACATCTGCGGCAACGATTGTCCATGCGGCACGTCCCGGCCCGCGGGATCATCCAGGAGGTCCGGCCAACGGACCTTGAAAGCAGAGCGGCTAATGGCTTCGAAGACACTGAACCCTTTCGTCTTCCTCCAGCAGGTGAGGACGGAAACCGCAAAGGTTACCTGGCCTTCGCGGCGTGAAACCATGATTTCGACGGTCATGGTTCTGGTTTTCGCGTTGATCGCGATGGTGTTCTTCTTCAGCGCTGACATGATCATGGGTTTCGCGATCGAGAAGTTGCTCGGTCTCGGCGTCGGCATCGGCCAGTAAGACTGCCACTACGGGGAATTACATATGACTGCGCGGTGGTATATCGTTCACGCCTATTCGAACTTCGAGAAGAAGGTCGCCGAAGACATTGAAAACAAGGCCAAGCAGAAGGGCCTGAGCGACAAGATCGAACAGATCGTCGTGCCCACCGAGAAGGTGGTGGAAGTACGCCGCGGCAAGAAGGTCGATGCGGAGCGCAAGTTCTTTCCGGGTTACGTGCTGTTGAAGGCCGAGCTCACCGACGCGGTTATCAGCCTGGTGAAGAATACCCCGCGCGTGACGGGTTTCCTGGGTGAGGACAAGCATACGGCCAAGCCGATGCACATCACCGACAAGGAGGCCGAGCGCATCCTGCATCAGGTGCAGGAAGGCGTGGAGCGGCCGAAGCCTTCGGTCACGTTCGAGATCGGCGAGTCCGTTCGCGTGTCAGACGGTCCGTTCGCCTCGTTCAACGGCTTCGTCCAGGAAGTGGACGAGGAGCGCGCCCGCCTCAAGGTGGAAGTTTCGATCTTTGGGCGTGCTGTGCCCGTCGATCTGGAGTTCGGTCAGGTCGAAAAGGGCTGACTGGTTCCGTTCGCCGCAAGGCGGATGGATGGTGGCGTCTTCGGGCGCCGTGCAAGTGTCTGGACGCAAGCCCAAGCGGGTTCGAAGGTCTGGCGCTTGGAAAAACAGGTGGGAGGCGAGGGCGGCTTAGCCGGTTGCCCGGACCGCACCACCGGACTGCAACCGCCGGCATTGTCCTCAAAGAGGGAGCCGGCATGAAAGAAGGCAGGAATTAGAGATGGCTAAGAAAATTGCAGGCCAGCTCAAGCTCCAGGTTTCCGCGGGATCGGCGACGCCGTCGCCCCCGATCGGCCCGGCGCTTGGTCAGCGTGGCATCAACATCATGGAGTTCTGCAAGGCGTTCAACGCGCAGAGCCAGGAGATGGAGAAGGGTTCGCCCATCCCCGTCGTGATTACCTATTACCAGGACAAGTCGTTCACCTTCGTCATGAAGACGCCGCCGGTGAGCTACTTCCTGAAGAAGGCCGCCAACCTCAAGTCGGGCTCCAAGGAGCCGGGCAAGGTCGGCGCCGGCAAGATCAGCCGCGACAAGGTTCGCGCTATCGCCGAGCAGAAGATGAAGGACCTGAACGCCAACGACATCGAGGCGGCCATGCGTATGGTCGAGGGTTCCGCCCGTTCGATGGGCCTGGAAGTGGTGGGCTGAGATCATGACCAAGATTGCAAAGCGTATTGCCCAGTCCCGCGAGGGCGTCGATCCCAACAAGGCCTACGCGCTCGGCGAGGCCCTGACCCTGTTGAAGGACCGTTCGAAGGTGAAGTTCGACGAAACCGTCGAGATCGCCATGAATCTCGGCGTTGATCCGCGCCACGCCGACCAGATGGTCCGCGGCGTCGTCAATCTGCCGAACGGCACCGGCCGCACCGTGCGCGTCGCCGTGTTCGCCCGTGGTGACAAGGCTGATGAGGCAAAGGCTGCGGGCGCCGACATCGTCGGCGCTGAAGAGCTCGTCGACATCGTCATGAAGGGCACGATCGATTTCGATCGCTGCATCGCCACGCCGGACATGATGCCGCTGGTTGGCCGTCTGGGCAAGGTTCTCGGCCCGCGCGGCATGATGCCGAACCCGAAGGTCGGCACCGTGACCCCGGACGTCGCCGCGGCCGTCAAGGCTTCCAAGGGCGGCGCAGTCGAGTTTCGCGTCGAGAAGGCCGGCATCGTTCAGGCCGGCATCGGCAAGGTATCGTTCGAGGTCAAGGCGCTGGAGGAAAACATCCGCGCTTTCACCGACGCTGTGAACAAGGCCAAGCCGGCTGGCGCCAAGGGCGTTTACGTCAAGAAGGTGTCGGTCACCTCGACGATGGGTCCGGGCCTGAAGCTGGACGTCTCGACGCTCGCAGCGTCCTGATTCGTTTGATTTGGATCGCCCCGTAAGAGGCTGATCTGTTGTAGAATTCCAGGCCCAGAATATCGGGCCCGGATGCCGGAAATCGAAAGATGTCCGGCAAATCCTGTCCGAGATTGCAGGCGGCCCGAAGCTTTTCAGCCACGGCCTTAATCGCATGGCCTGCATGAGACGGGTGACGACCGGACAAAGGAGCGGATGCTCCGATGAAAGGTTCGAACCGTGTTTGCCTTTTTGCGCGGCTCCGGGTGACCGGACCGTCGGGAAAGGGGGCAGGATCCTCTGAACCGCCGTTCGGGTGATCCAGAAATGGAAGAGCCCGCCCGGCAAAAGGCAACCGACGCCTGTTCCGAATGCATGGGGCAGGGGTCAACTGGAGATAGGCAGTGGACAGAGCGGAAAAACGCGAACTCGTCACGGGCCTGAACGACGCCTTCAAGGGCGCCGGATCAGTGGTCGTGGCCCACTACGCCGGTATCACCGTCGCGCAGATGAACGATCTTCGTACGAAGATGCGCTCAGCCGGCGGCACCGTCAAAGTCGCGAAGAACCGTCTCGCCAAAATCGCTCTTCAGGGTACGGAATCCGAAAGCATCATCGACCTGTTCAAGGGACAGACGCTGATCGCCTATTCGGAGGATCCGATTGCGGCGCCGAAGGTTGCGTCCGATTTCGCCAAGGGAAATGACAAGCTTGTCATTCTCGGCGGCGCGATGGGCACCACCTCGCTCAACGCCGACGGTGTGAAGGCGCTCGCCTCGCTGCCGTCGCTCGATGAGCTGCGCGCCAAGCTGGTTGGCATGATCGTCACGCCGGCAACCCGGATCGCCCAGATCGTCAATGCGCCTGCGTCTTCGGTCGCGCGCGTCATCGGCGCTTATGCCCGGAAGGACGAGGCGGCGTAGGCCGTTCCTCACTATCAAACAACACGTTCGAACCAACTAAAGGAAAATTAAAATGGCTGATCTCGCAAAGATCGTTGACGACCTTTCCAGCCTGACCGTCCTCGAGGCGGCTGAGCTGTCGAAGCTTCTGGAAGAAAAGTGGGGCGTTTCCGCTGCTGCTCCGGTGGCGGCTGCCGCCGCTGCTGGCGGTGGCGCTGCCGCCGCTCCGGCTGAGGAGAAGACGGAATTCGACGTCATTCTCACCGACGCCGGCGCACAGAAGATCAACGTCATCAAGGAAGTGCGCGCCATCACCGGCCTGGGCCTCAAGGAAGCCAAGGACCTGGTCGAGGCCGCTCCGAAGCCGGTCAAGGAAGCTGTTTCCAAGGCCGACGCCGACAAGATCAAGGCCCAGCTGGAAGCAGCCGGCGCCAAGGTCGACCTGAAGTAAGCGGTGTGGTTTCCGGCGGACGGTTCGTCCGTCCGCCGGTCCCCGCGTTGAGGGGAAGTTGGGAGAACCTCTTTCCTGAGGGCCGGATACGGCTTTCAGGAAACGGGTTTTTACCGTTTTTGCCCGCCGTCACCGCTGCGGGCATTGGACAGGGGCTGCAGTGATGCGGCCGGCAGACAGAGGCGGACCGCGGCGAGGTCCGTCACGTGAACGAGCCCCCAGAGGGCAATGCCCGAGAGGCAGTGAAGGAGCGACGATGGCCCAGACCCAGACTTTCAATGGCCGCAGACGCGTACGCAAGTTCTTCGGAAAGATTCCTGAAGTTGCGGAGATGCCGAACCTCATCGAGGTTCAGAAGGCGTCTTATGACCAGTTCCTGATGGTGGACGAGCCCAAGGGCGGGCGTCCGGACGAAGGACTGCAGGCCGTTTTCAAGTCGGTCTTCCCGATCCAGGATTTTTCCGGCTCTTCGATGCTGGAGTTCGTCAAGTATGAGTTCGAGGCGCCGAAGTTTGACGTTGACGAATGCCGTCAGCGCGACCTGACCTATGCCGCGCCGCTCAAGGTGACGCTGCGCCTGATCGTGTTCGATATCGATGAGGATACCGGCGCCAAGTCCATCAAGGACATCAAGGAGCAGGACGTATACATGGGCGATATGCCGCTCATGACGCTGAACGGCACCTTCATCGTCAACGGCACCGAGCGCGTCATCGTCTCGCAGATGCACCGTTCGCCGGGCGTCTTCTTCGACCACGACAAGGGCAAGTCGCACTCTTCCGGCAAGCTTCTGTTTGCCGCGCGCGTCATTCCCTATCGTGGTTCGTGGCTCGACATCGAGTTCGATTCCAAGGACGTCGTGCACGCCCGCATCGACCGTCGCCGCAAGATTCCGGCGACGTCGCTGCTGATGGCGCTGGGCATGGACGGCGAGGAAATCCTCTCGACCTTCTACAACAAGATCACCTACAAGCGCGCCGGCGATCATTGGCGCATTCCCTTCAACGTCGATCGTTTCCGCGGCCTGAAGGCCGTTGGCGACCTGGTCGACGCCGATACCGGCGAAGTTGTTGTCGAGGCAGGCAAGAAGATCACCGCCCGCCAGGCCAAGCAGCTCGGCGAAAAGGGTCTGAAGGCGATCAAGGCAACCGACGAGGATCTGCTCGGCAATTATCTCGCCGAAGACATCGTCAACTTCGCCACCGGCGAGATTTTCCTCGAGGCCGGCGACGAAATCGACGAAAAGACGCTGAAGGTGCTGCTTGCAGCGGGCGACAAGGAAATCCAGATCCTCGACATCGACCACGTCAATGTCGGCGCCTATATCCGCAACACGCTTGCCGTGGACAAGAACGAAAGCCGTCAGGACGCGCTGTTCGACATCTACCGCGTCATGCGCCCGGGTGAGCCGCCGACGCTGGAAACGGCGGAAGCCATGTTCAAGTCGCTGTTCTTCGACAGTGAGCGCTATGACCTGTCGGCTGTCGGCCGCGTCAAGATGAACATGCGTCTGGAACTCAAGGCCGAGGACACGGTCCGCGTGCTGCGCAAGGAAGACATCCTTGCCGTGGTCAAGACGCTGGTCGAACTGCGCGACGGCAAGGGCGAGATCGACGACATCGACAATCTCGGCAACCGCCGCGTGCGGTCGGTCGGCGAGCTGATGGAGAACCAGTATCGCGTTGGCCTGCTGCGCATGGAGCGCGCCATCAAGGAGCGTATGTCGTCGATCGAGATCGACACCGTCATGCCGCAGGATCTGATCAACGCCAAGCCGGCGGCCGCCGCCGTGCGCGAGTTCTTCGGTTCCTCGCAGCTCTCGCAGTTCATGGACCAGACCAACCCGCTGTCGGAGATCACCCACAAGCGCCGCCTGTCGGCGCTTGGACCGGGCGGTCTGACACGCGAGCGCGCCGGCTTCGAAGTGCGCGACGTGCATCCCACCCACTACGGCCGCATCTGCCCGATCGAGACGCCGGAAGGCCCGAATATCGGCCTGATCAACTCGCTGGCGACCTTCGCGCGCGTCAACAAGTACGGTTTCATTGAGAGCCCGTACCGCAAGATCGTCGATGGCAAGCTGACCGACGAGGTTGTCTACCTCTCCGCCATGGAAGAGGCCAAGCACCACGTCGCCCAGGCCAACGCCGAGCTCGACAAGAATGGCGGCTTCGTAGACGAATTCGTCATCTGCCGTAACGCCGGCGAGGTGATGATGGCGCCGCGCGAAAACGTCGACCTGATGGACGTTTCGCCCAAGCAGATGGTGTCGGTCGCAGCCGCGCTGATCCCGTTCCTCGAGAACGACGACGCCAACCGCGCCCTGATGGGCTCGAACATGCAGCGTCAGGCCGTGCCGCTGGTGCGCGCCGAGGCTCCGTTCGTCGGCACCGGCATGGAGCCGATCGTCGCCCGTGACTCCGGCGCCGCCATCGGCGCCCGCCGCGGTGGCATCGTCGATCAGGTGGACGCCACCCGTATCGTCATCCGCGCCACGGAAGACCTCGATCCCGGCAAGTCCGGCGTCGATATCTACCGGCTGATGAAGTTCCAGCGGTCGAACCAGAACACCTGCATCAACCAGCGTCCGCTGGTTCGCATGGGTGACCGGGTCAACAAGGGCGACATCATCGCCGACGGTCCATCGACCGAGCTTGGCGATCTGGCGCTCGGCCGCAACGTGCTCGTCGCGTTCATGCCGTGGAACGGCTACAACTACGAGGATTCGATCCTTCTTTCCGAGCGCATCGTCGCCGACGACGTCTTCACCTCGATCCACATCGAGGAGTTCGAGGTCATGGCCCGCGACACCAAGCTGGGTCCGGAGGAAATCACGCGCGACATTCCGAACGTTTCGGAAGAGGCGCTGAAGAACCTCGACGAAGCCGGCATCGTCTATATCGGCGCGGAAGTGCAGCCGGGCGATATCCTGGTCGGCAAGATCACGCCGAAGGGCGAGAGCCCGATGACGCCGGAAGAGAAGCTTCTGCGCGCCATCTTCGGCGAAAAGGCCTCCGATGTCCGTGACACCTCCATGCGGATGCCTCCGGGCACCTTCGGCACGGTTGTGGAAGTGCGCGTCTTCAATCGCCACGGCGTTGAGAAGGACGAGCGCGCCATGGCCATCGAGCGCGAGGAAATCGAGCGTCTCGCCAAGGACCGTGATGACGAGCAGGCCATTCTGGACCGCAACGTCTATTCGCGCCTGAACGACATGCTGGCCGGCAAGGAAGCCATCGCGGGGCCGAAGGGCTTCAAGAAGGGCACCAAGCTCTCCAAGGAAATCCTTGACGAATATCCGCGTTCGCAGTGGTGGCAGTTCGCGCTCGACAACGAAAAGCTCCAGGGCGAACTGGAAGCGCTGCGCGGCCAGTACGACGATTCCAAGAAGGCGCTCGAGCAGCGCTTCATGGACAAGGTCGAGAAGGTGCAGCGCGGCGACGAAATGCCTCCCGGCGTCATGAAGATGGTCAAGGTCTTCGTCGCGGTGAAGCGCAAGATGCAGCCCGGCGACAAGATGGCCGGCCGTCACGGCAACAAGGGTGTCGTGTCGCGGATCGTTCCGGTCGAGGACATGCCGTTCCTCGAGGACGGCACCCATGCCGATATCGTGCTCAATCCTTTGGGCGTGCCGTCGCGCATGAATGTCGGCCAGATCCTGGAAACGCATCTGGGCTGGGCTTGCGCCGGCATGGGCAGGAAGATCGGCGAGCTGGTCGATGCCTACAAGGCTGGCGGCGACGTCAAGCCGCTGCGCAAGACCATCGAGGACATCATCCCTGCCAACGACCGCAACGAGCCGGTTCGCGATTATGACGACGAGTCCATCGTTCGCCTCGGCGACCAGATGCGGCGCGGCGTTTCCATCGCCACCCCGGTGTTCGATGGCGCGCATGAAGCCGACATCAACGAGATGCTGGAACAGGCCGGTCTTCATACGTCCGGACAGTCGCAGCTCTATGACGGGCGTACCGGCGAGCCGTTCGATCGCAAGGTGACGATGGGCTACATCTACATGCTCAAGCTTCACCACCTCGTGGACGACAAGATCCACGCGCGTTCGATCGGTCCGTACTCGCTCGTCACCCAGCAGCCGCTGGGCGGCAAGGCGCAGTTCGGTGGCCAGCGCTTCGGCGAAATGGAGGTCTGGGCGCTCGAGGCTTACGGCGCCGCCTACACGCTGCAGGAGATGCTGACGGTGAAGTCGGACGACGTGGCCGGCCGCACCAAGGTCTACGAAGCCATCGTGCGTGGCGACGACACTTTCGAGGCTGGCATCCCGGAGAGCTTCAACGTTCTCGTCAAGGAAATGCGTTCGCTGGGCCTCAACGTCGAGCTGGAAAACACCAAGATCGACGATACGGCGCAACGGCTGCCCGACGCCGCCGAATAACGGCAGGCATTTACGACCGCGGAGCGTTCCGCGGTCGCCCAATTCCGGCCTCAGGCCGATTCAAGCGGATTTCGCGTCCGCAGTTAAATGCAAAGGGGTTTCGAGGACCCCGCAAAGGAGAATGGCATGAACCAAGAGGTCATGAATCTCTTCAACCCGCAGGCGCCGGCGCAGGTGTTCGATTCCATCCGGATTTCGCTCGCCAGCCCTGAGAAGATTCTGTCCTGGTCGTTCGGTGAGATCAAGAAGCCGGAGACGATCAACTACCGCACGTTCAAGCCCGAGCGTGACGGCCTGTTCTGCGCGCGCATTTTCGGTCCGATCAAGGATTACGAATGCCTGTGCGGCAAGTACAAGCGCATGAAGTACAAGGGCGTCATCTGCGAGAAGTGCGGCGTCGAAGTCACGCTGTCACGCGTGCGCCGTGAGCGCATGGGCCACATTGAGCTGGCTGCGCCCGTCGCCCATATCTGGTTCCTGAAGTCGTTGCCGAGCCGCATCGGCACGCTGCTCGACATGACGCTGAAGGACATCGAACGCGTCCTGTATTTCGAGAACTACATCGTCACCGAACCCGGCCTGACCGCGCTGAAGGAAAACCAGCTGCTCTCGGAAGAAGAGTACATGCTGGCCGTCGATGAATATGGCGAGGACAGCTTCACTGCGATGATCGGCGCCGAAGCGATCCACGATCTGCTGGCCGGCATGGACCTGGAGAAGATCGCGGGCGACCTGCGTTCGGACCTGGCCACCACCACGTCGGAATTGAAGCAGAAGAAGTTCCTCAAGCGGCTCAAGGTCGTCGAGAACTTCATGGAATCCGGCAATCGCCCGGAATGGATGATCATGAAGGTCGTCCCGGTCATCCCGCCGGACCTGCGTCCGCTGGTTCCGCTGGATGGCGGCCGCTTCGCGACGTCCGACCTGAACGACCTCTATCGCCGCGTCATCAACCGCAACAACCGCCTGAAGCGCCTGATCGAGCTTCGCGCGCCTGGCATCATCGTGCGCAACGAAAAGCGCATGCTGCAGGAAGCGGTCGACGCGCTGTTCGACAACGGCCGCCGTGGCCGCGTCATCACCGGCGCCAACAAGCGTCCGCTAAAGTCGCTGTCCGACATGCTCAAGGGCAAGCAGGGCCGTTTCCGCCAGAACCTGCTCGGCAAGCGCGTCGACTATTCCGGCCGCTCGGTCATCGTCACCGGTCCGGAGCTGAAGCTCCACCAGTGCGGCCTGCCGAAGAAGATGGCGCTGGAGCTGTTCAAGCCCTTCATCTACGCCCGTCTCGACGCCAAGGGTTATTCCTCGACCGTCAAGCAGGCCAAGAAGCTGGTCGAAAAGGAGCGTCCGGAAGTCTGGGATATCCTGGACGAGGTGATCCGCGAGCACCCGGTTCTGCTGAACCGTGCGCCGACGCTGCACCGTCTCGGCATCCAGGCGTTCGAGCCGATCCTGATCGAAGGCAAGGCGATCCAGCTTCACCCGCTGGTCTGCACGGCCTTCAACGCCGACTTCGACGGCGACCAGATGGCGGTCCACGTGCCGCTGTCGCTGGAAGCGCAGCTCGAAGCCCGCGTGCTGATGATGTCGACCAACAACATCCTGCACCCGGCTTCCGGTGCGCCGATCATCGTGCCGTCGCAGGACATGGTTCTCGGTCTCTACTACCTCTCGATCGTCAATCAGAACGAGCCGGGCGAGGGCATGGCGTTTGCCGATATGGGCGAGCTCCAGCACGCGCTCGAGACCAAGGCCGTCACGCTGCACGCCAAGATCAAGGGACGTTTCCGCACGGTTGATGCCGAGGGCAACGAAGTGTCGAAGATTCACGACACGACCCCCGGCCGCATGATCATCGGCGAACTGCTGCCGAAGAACGTCAACGTGCCGTTCGACACCGCCAACCAGGAGATGACCAAGAAGAACATCTCCAAGATGATCGACACCGTCTACCGCCATTGCGGTCAGAAGGAGACGGTCATTTTCTGCGATCGCATCATGGCGCTCGGCTTCGGCCATGCCTGCCGCGCCGGTATCTCGTTCGGCAAGGACGACATGCTTATCCCGGCCGCCAAGGAAAAGCTGGTCGCCGATACCGAGGCTTTGGCCAAGGAATACGAGCAGCAGTACAATGACGGCCTGATCACGCAGGGCGAAAAGTACAACAAGGTCGTCGACGCCTGGGCCAAATGCTCGGAAAAGGTCGCCGACGAGATGATGGGCCGCATCAAGGCGGTCGAGTTCGACGATAATGGCCGCCAGAAGCCGATGAACTCGATCTACATGATGTCGCACTCCGGCGCGCGCGGTTCGCCCACGCAGATGCGCCAGCTTGCCGGTATGCGCGGCCTGATGGCCAAGCCGAGCGGCGAGATCATCGAGACCCCGATCATCTCGAACTTCAAGGAAGGCCTCACCGTGCTCGAGTACTTCAACTCGACCCACGGCGCCCGCAAGGGTCTGGCCGATACCGCCTTGAAGACGGCGAACTCAGGCTACCTGACCCGCCGTCTTGTCGACGTGGCGCAGGACTGCATCGTCAATTCGGTCGATTGCGGCACCGATAAGGGCCTCACCATGCAGCCGATCGTCGATGCCGGTCAGGTCGTTGCTTCCGTTGGCCAGCGCGTTCTCGGCCGTACCTCGCTTGACGACATCACGCACCCGGTTTCGGGCGAAGTGCTGGTCAAGGCGGGCACGCTCATGGACGAGCGCGATATCGAGCAGATCGAAAAGGCCGGCGTGCAGTCGGTCCGTATCCGCTCGGCGCTGACCTGCGAGATCAGGACCGGCGTGTGCGCGGTCTGCTACGGCCGCGATCTGGCCCGTGGTACTCCGGTCAACCAGGGCGAGGCTGTCGGCGTTATCGCCGCGCAGTCGATCGGCGAGCCGGGCACCCAGCTCACCATGCGTACCTTCCACATGGGCGGCACCGCGCAGGTGGTGGATAGCTCGTTCCTTGAAGCCTCCTATGAGGGCAAGGTCGAAATCCGCAACCGCAACGTGGTTCGCAATTCCGACGGCAACCTCGTGGTGATGGGCCGCAACATGGCGGTGCTGATCCTCGACGAGGCCGGCAAGGAACGCGCCACGCACCGCGTCACCTATGGTTCGCGCATCTTCGTGGACGATGGCGACAAGGTGAAGCGCGGCCAGCGTATCGCCGAGTGGGATCCCTACACGCGTCCGATCCTCACCGAAATCGAGGGCAGGGTGCAGTTCGAGGATCTGGTCGACGGCATTTCCGTACAGGAAACCGCCGACGAATCCACCGGCATCACCAAGCGCGAGGTCATCGACTGGCGGTCCACGCCGCGCGGCAACGATCTCAAGCCGGCTATGGTCGTGCAGGACGCCAAGGGCAAGGTGGGCAAGCTGTCGAAGGGTGGAGACGCCCGCTTCCTGCTCTCGGTCGAGGCCATTCTTTCGGTCGAGCCGGGTGCAATGGTCCGTCCAGGCGACGTGCTTGCGCGTATCCCGATGGAAAGCGCCAAGACCAAGGACATCACCGGCGGTCTGCCGCGCGTTGCCGAACTGTTCGAGGCTCGTCGTCCGAAGGATCACGCCATCATCGCCGAGATCGATGGCACGATCCGCTTCGGCCGCGACTACAAGAACAAGCGCCGCATCATCATCGAGCCGCATGACTCGACGCTTGAGCCGGTCGAATACCTGATCCCGAAGGGCAAGCCATTCCATCTTCAGGACGGCGACGTCATCGAGAAGGGCGACTACATCCTCGACGGCAACCCGGCGCCGCACGACATCCTGGCGATCAAGGGCGTGGAGGCTTTGGCTTCCTACCTCGTCAACGAGATCCAGGAAGTCTATCGTCTCCAGGGCGTGTCGATCAACGACAAGCACATCGAGGTGATCGTGCGTCAGATGCTGCAGAAGGTGGAAATCACCGTGCAGGGCGACTCGACCTACATCCCGGGCGACCATGTCGACGTGATCGAGCTGGACGAGATCAACGAGCGGTTGGTCGAGGACGGCAAGAAGCCGGCCGAAGGCCTGCCGGTTCTGCTCGGCATCACCAAGGCATCGCTGCAGACGCCGTCCTTCATCTCGGCCGCCTCCTTCCAGGAGACGACCAGGGTGCTGACCGAGGCCGCGGTTGCCGGCAAGACCGACATGCTGCAGGGCTTGAAGGAAAACGTCATCGTCGGCCGCCTGATCCCGGCCGGCACCGGCGGACAGATGAGCGCGATACGGCGCATCGCCACCGCGCGCGACGAACTCATCCTCGACGAGCGCCGCAAGGCCTCGGGCGCGGAAGTCGCCGAGCCGATGCTGACCGACATGACGACCGCGGCGCAGTAAGCGGTTTCGATTATCGAACTGGAAAGGGGCCCGCACGGGCCCCTTTTCTTTGTCGGCGTATCACCGGGCGCCGCCACCTTTGCAAGAAACGGAATGCGGTTCCCGTCTTCAGAGTTTAGCTGACGGTTACATGCACCGTCTCGCCCGCGCGAATTGTCGGTGCTTCACGACAGGAGCACGTCATGAACCAGATCGCCGAAATCGCCCCGGTCGAGCAGGCAGCCGAATCCGGGGCGAAACGCGTCGCCGGCTATGACTGGCCGGCGCTCGCATCCGAACTGGACGGTCATGGCTGCGCCGTCATTCCAAATCTGCTCACCGCTGAGGAATGCGCCGAACTGGCCGCTCTGTACGAGCAGGAAGAACACTTCCGCAGCCATGTCGTCATGGCGCGCCACGGCTTCGGCAAGGGCGAATACCGCTACTTCAGCTACCCCTTGCCAAACCTTCTGGACAGCTTGCGTTCGGCGCTTTATCCGCGTCTCGCCAAAGTCGCCAACGGCTGGAATGCGCGCATGGGTTTCGGCCAATCCTATCCGCCTCAGCACCAGGACTATCTCGATCTGTGCCATCGTGCCGGGCAGACACGGCCGACGCCCTTGCTGCTGCGGTACAGGGAAGGCGACTTCAACTGCCTGCATCAGGATCTCTACGGCGATCTCGCCTTTCCGATCCAGGTGGCGATCCTGCTGTCGCAGCCCGGGCGCGATTTCACGGGCGGTGAATTCGTGCTGACCGAACAGCGCCCGCGGATGCAGAGCCGTGTCGAAGTCGTGCCGCTGAGGCAGGGCGATGCCGTCGCTTTTGCGGTTTATAACCGCCCGGTGCGGGGGACGAAAGGCGACTATCGCGTCAATCTGCGCCATGGCGTGAGCCGTATCCGCGGCGGCCTTCGCCATACGGTAGGGATTATCTTCCATGATGCTCGATAGTTCAGCCCTAAGGCCGCTCACTTTCGCTTCGATCGCCACGCCGCTCGGCGGCCTGACATTGGCTGTCAATGCAGATGGCGCTCTGTGCATGGCCGAATTCTCCGACTGCGAACATCGGATGGAGCGCTGGCTGCGAAAACGCGGCATCCAAGGAGAAAAGCGTGTCGTCTTGCCCGCATCTGCCGAAATCGAAGCGGCATTTGCCGCCTATTTCGCTGGCGATCTCTCGACGCTCGATACGATCCGTATCGGGCTTGACGGTACGCCTTTCCAGAACAGGGCATGGACCGAACTGCGACGCATAGAACCCGGCCAGACGTTCAGCTATGGCGCTTTCGCGGAAAAGCTCGGCAAACCGCGATCGGCGCGCGCTGTGGGCCATGCCAACGGCGCCAATCCGCTGTCGATCGTCGTTCCCTGCCATCGTCTCGTCGGTGCCGATGGGTCGCTGACAAACTATGGCGGCGGCATCGAACGCAAGCGCTGGCTGCTCGATCACGAACAGCGTCACGCGCGCCGCTGAGGATCAGTCCTCGAATGCCTCGACGACGTTGCGCTTGCCCAGCATGAAGGCGTCGGCCACGTGCTGCAGCGGCGCCAGATCGACATCTGAGATGCCGGCATGGGTGATCTCCGCAAAACGCCGGTAAAGCAGCGGGTATTCCGCTTCCGGCTCATCCTGCACAGCGTTGCCTCCGATGGCGAGTTTCGCGCCGCCGCTGGAAAGCACCATCTGTCCCCGATCAGTCTCGGCGACGATGTCCCAGCTCTGCGGGCCAGTCTGCAACCAGTCGAGATCCATCGTCACGGGGAGGCCGGTCGATGTACGGAAAGCCACTTGCGCTGCAATCGGCGCGTCGCGGTTTTGCGGAAAGTCGAGGACAGCCTCGGCGATGAACATCGGCGGCAGGATATGGGTGGCGATGGAAAGGGCGTTGATGCCGGGATCGAACACGCCGAAGCCGCCGGGCTGCCAGATCCAGTCCTGGTTCGGATGCCAGCGACGCACATCCTCTTTCCAGATGATCGCCGCCGATTGCAGCTTTGCCGATGCGAGGAACGCTCTTGCCGCTTCAACCGCCGGCGCATAACGCGAATGCCAGCTCGCAAACAGAGATACGCCATTTTTCGCGGCCAACGCCTTCAGATGTTCCACCTCGCTGACCGTGGCGCCGGGCGGCTTCTCAAGGAAGACATGCTTGCCCGCTTCCAGCGCGGTGCGCGCCGCGTCGTAGCGGAACTGCGGCGGCATGCACAGCGAGACGGCTTCGAGCTCGGGCACGGCATCCAGCATCGCTTCGATGGTGGAAAAATTTGGAATGCCGTCGACCTTGCCGTGGCGGCTGGCTGCGGCGATCAGGTCGAACCCTACGTCCTTGGCGAGAGCGGGCAGATGCTGGTCGCGCACGATCTTGCCGACGCCGACGATGCCGATGCGGATGGGGCCGGATGTGCCTTGCAAGGAATGCTCCCTCGAATTTGCATTGCGAGCGGTCTTAGCAGAATGCGGCGGGCCGGCAAGCGGCCGTCGCGGACGGGCCGTGCGGTGCTCAGCTTGTCGGGCCGCTGCTCTCTTCGATAGCGATGTCGAGCGCGCCACCCGCCAGGAACGCTTCCATCAGCGGTTCGAAAGGCGAGGGGTCCAGCCCCGCTGCTCGCAGCCATTCGTCCGAATAGTAGGTGTTGGCGTAGCGTTCGCCGGAATCGCAGATCAGCGTCACGATGGAGCCGGCTTCGCCAGCGGCCGCCATGCGCGCCGCATGGAAGCAGGCCGCCACGAAGTTGGTGCCGGTCGAGCCGCCGACGCGGCGGCCGAGCTTGCGCGACAGAACCCGCATCGCGGCGAGCGAGACGGCATCCGGCACCCGGACCATATGGTCGATGACGCCCGCCACGAAGGACGGCTCGACGCGCGGTCTGCCAATGCCCTCGATGCGTGAGGGCTGTCCGCAGCGGCAATCACGGTTTCCGGTGGCATAGCCTTCGAAGAAGGCGGAGCGCTCGACATCGGCGACCGACAGCCGGGTCGAGTGGCGCTTGTAGCGGATATAGCGGCCGATGGTTGCCGTCGTGCCGCCCGTGCCTGCACTCATCACCACCCAGGAAGGGCAGGGGAATCGTTCGCCCCGCATCTGCTCGAAGATCGATTCGGCAATGTTGTTGTTGCCGCGCCAGTCGGTCGCCCGCTCGGCATAGGTGAACTGGTCCATGAAGTGGCCGCCAAGCCGCGCCGCCAGCGCCGCCGAATCCTCGTAGATGCGATGGCCCTCATCGATGAAGTGGCGCTTGCCGCCATAATGTTCGATTGCCGCGACCTTTTCCGACGAGGTGGTGCGCGGCATCACCGCATAGAACGGCACGCCGATCATGCGGGCGAAATACGCTTCCGACACGGCGGTCGAGCCCGACGATGCCTCGATCACCGGCGTTCCCTCGCGGATGTGGCCGTTGCACAGCGCGTAGAGAAACAGCGAACGCGCCAGCCGATGCTTCAGGCTGCCGGTGGGATGTGTCGACTCGTCCTTCAGATAGATGTCGATGCCGGGATAGGCGGGCAGGTCCAGCTTCCACAGATGCGTATCGGCCGACCGCCGCTGGTCCGATTCGATTGCGGCGATGGCCCGGTCGACCCAGCCGCGCGATTCGGTGCATTCCTGGCCGTCATGTGCGCTCATGCCGGGTTGCCGCTCAAATCGGCTCGTCGAAGGTGACGATGGAGACTTCGCCTTCGAGTGCGCCCTGATAGGCCGACATGTGCGGCTCTTCGTCCGGTTCGCCTTGCAGGTCGCCAATCTGGTCGAGTTCGGCCTCGGCGTAACCTTCCGCGGCGAGTGATTCCAGCGCGCGGCGGACCGCCGAATCGTCGTCGGGCGCCACCAGCATCACATGCACGCCTTCCGACGCGCCGCCCTTGCGCCGCCACACCCTGCCGGTGATGATGGTGACCGGGCGGTCTTCATTGTCGTTGACAGGCTCTTTCATGGCTGATTCCTGCCGGCCGAAGCCGAAAATTGCTGTTGCCGCCCTTTTCGCATGAAGCTGCGGGAGGCGACAGATAAAATCGGGACACTTTCTTCCTCGCCCTTGCAAGGGAAAGAAAGAAAATTACATGCGTTTCCCGCATGGCTGCCAAGCGCTGGCCAAGGACCGTTATGGCGCAATATTTGGCGGGCGCGGGGTTGACGGTCGGCGGTGTTACGAGTAGAAGCCGCCCAGTCTGAGCCGATGTGAGGCTTTTCTTTTCAAGGCGTCGCGCCTTGGAGTTTGCCTCAAACAGGGTTCGTTTTACGAGCGAAAAGACATTGCCGGCGTGCACGAAGCGGGTTCCGCTTCCTCTGCTGTTTGTTCGGGCAGAACCGCAAGACGCGGTTTGCGGCCCGAATTTGCGTATGAGCTGATGGCATACGGTGATGACGCTTGAAGCTGCCCGGAACGGGCTTGAGACACGGAATTGAGAGACAAGAGGGTTTAATGCCTACCGTCAACCAGCTGATCCGCAAGCCGCGCATTGCGCCGGCGACGCGCAACAAGGTCCCGGCCATGCAGCAGAACCCGCAGAAGCGGGGCGTCTGCACGCGCGTCTATACGACGACGCCGAAGAAGCCGAACTCGGCTCTGCGCAAGGTTGCGAAGATTCGTCTGACCAACGGCTTTGAAGTGATCGGTTACATTCCCGGCGAAGGCCACAACCTTCAGGAACACTCCGTGGTCATGATCCGCGGCGGCCGCGTGAAGGACCTTCCGGGCGTGCGCTATCACATCATCCGAGGTGTGCTGGACACGCAAGGCGTTAAAAACCGCAAACAGCGCCGTTCGAAATACGGTGCCAAGCGTCCGAAGTAAGGGTTTTCCGGCTTCGGCGCTTTTTTTGTGCGCCGGGCTAGCGAGATTGAGAGACAAGAGCCATGTCCCGTCGTCACAGTGCAGAAAAGCGTGAGATCAACCCGGACCCGAAGTTCGGCGATCTGATCGTCACCAAGTTCATGAATGCCGTCATGTATGACGGCAAGAAGTCGGTCGCCGAGACCATCGTCTATGGCGCGCTCGACCAGGTGCAGGCCAAGACCAAGCAGGAGCCGGTCACGGTCTTCCATCAGGCGCTCGACAATGTCGCGCCGCATGTGGAAGTGCGGTCGCGCCGCGTCGGCGGCGCCACCTATCAGGTTCCGGTCGATGTGCGTCCCGAGCGCCGTCAGGCTCTGGCGATCCGCTGGCTGATCACCGCCGCCCGCAACCGTAACGAGACCACCATGGTCGACCGCCTCTCCGGCGAGCTGATGGACGCGGCCAACAACCGCGGCACCGCCGTGAAGAAGCGTGAAGACACCCACAAGATGGCGGAAGCCAACCGCGCTTTCGCGCATTACCGCTGGTAAGCGCGGAACGTAGGATAAAGAGGCAGTAAGCATGGCCCGCGAATTTAAAATCGAAGACTACCGCAACTTCGGCATCATGGCGCATATCGACGCCGGCAAGACGACGACGACCGAGCGCGTCCTCTATTACACGGGCAAGTCGCACAAGATCGGCGAAGTGCACGACGGCGCTGCCACCATGGACTGGATGGAGCAGGAGCAGGAACGCGGCATCACCATTACGTCGGCTGCGACCACCACCTTCTGGGAAGGCCGCGACGGCAAGAAGCGCCGTTTCAACATCATCGACACCCCCGGCCACGTCGACTTCACCATTGAAGTCGAGCGTTCGCTGCGCGTGCTCGACGGGGCTATCGCTCTGCTCGACGCCAACGCCGGCGTGGAGCCGCAGACCGAGACGGTCTGGCGCCAGGCCGACAAGTATCACGTGCCGCGCATGATCTTCTGTAACAAGATGGACAAGATCGGCGCCGATTTCTATCGCTCGGTCGAGATGATCGGCTCGCGCCTTGGCGCGCAGGCTGTCGTCATGCAGCTGCCGATCGGCGCGGAGACCGAATTCAAGGGCGTCGTCGATCTGGTCGAGATGAACGCGCTGGTCTGGCGCGACGAGACGCTGGGCGCTGCCTGGGACGTTGTCGAGATCCCGGCTGACCTCAAGGCGAAAGCCGAAGAATTCCGCGAGAAGATGATCGAAGCCGCCGTCGAAATGGACGAGACCGCGCTTGAGAATTATCTCGAAGGCAAATTCCCGTCCAATGACGAGCTGCGCGCGCTGATCCGCAAGGGCACCATCGCGGTCAAGTTCTTCCCGATGTTCTGCGGCTCGGCCTTCAAGAACAAGGGCGTTCAGCCGCTGCTCGACGCCGTTGTCGATTATCTGCCGTCCCCGGCCGAAGTTCCGGCCATCAAGGGTGTGGACGCCAAGACCGACGCCGAGATCGAGCGTCACGCCGATGACAACGAGCCGCTGTCGATGCTCGCCTTCAAGATCATGAACGATCCGTTCGTCGGTTCGCTCACCTTCGCTCGCATCTATTCGGGCAAGCTGGTCAAGGGCGCTTCGCTCGACAACACCGTCAAGGGCAAGAAGGAGCGCATCGGCCGCATGCTGCAGATGCACGCCAATTCGCGCGCCGACATCGAAGAGGCCTTCGCTGGCGACATCGTCGCCCTGGCTGGCCTCAAGGAAACCACCACCGGTGACACGCTCTGCGATCCGCTGAAGCCTGTTATCCTCGAGCGCATGGAATTCCCCGAGCCGGTCATCCAGATCGCCATCGAGCCGAAGACCAAGGGCGACCAGGAAAAGATGGGCCTGGCGCTGCATCGTCTGGCTGCCGAGGATCCGTCCTTCCGCGTCAAGACCGACGAGGAATCGGGTCAGACCATCATTGCCGGCATGGGCGAACTCCACCTCGACATCATCGTCGACCGCATGCGCCGCGAGTTCAAGGTTGAGGCCAATGTCGGCGCGCCGCAGGTGGCCTATCGCGAGACGATCACGCGCACCTTCGAGCAGGACTACACCCACAAGAAGCAGACCGGCGGTACGGGCCAATTCGCCCGCGTCAAGCTGATCTTCGAGCCGAACGCAGAGGGCGAGGACTACGTATTCGAGTCCAAGATCGTCGGCGGTGCGGTGCCGAAGGAATACATCCCAGGCGTCGAGAAGGGCATCGGCAGCATCATGTCGTCGGGTCCGTTCGCGGGCTTCCCGATGATCGGCGTCAAGGCGACGCTGATCGACGGTGCGTTCCATGATGTCGACTCCTCGGTGCTGGCATTCGAAATCGCCTCGCGCGCGGCCTTCCGCGAAGCTGCCCCTAAGCTCGGCGTGCAGCTGCTGGAGCCGATCATGAAGGTCGAGGTGGTGACGCCGGAAGACTACGTCGGCAACGTCATCGGCGATCTGAACAGCCGCCGCGGCCAGATCCAGGGCCAGGAGACGCGCGGCGTGGCCGTCGTCGTCAATGCCATGGTGCCGCTGGCCAACATGTTCAAGTACGTCGACAATCTGCGTTCGATGTCGCAGGGCCGCGCCCAGTACACGATGCAGTTCGACCATTACGAGCCTGTGCCGACTGCCGTCGCTCAGGAAGTTCAGAAGAAATACGCGTAATCCCAACGGGTTACATTGATAAAGTGAATCAACGCCCGAACGGGCTAGCAAGAATGGAGGCCTCACATGGCAAAAGGTAAATTCGAGCGTAATAAGCCTCATGTGAACATTGGCACGATTGGTCACGTT